>CAVPGY010000002.1:0-639130 GCA_963704115.1 uncultured Chloroflexia bacterium | reverse complement strand
GAGCTTCGCTCGAAGGGGAGACCGCTGAGGTCATTGATCGCTCCTCTTGGTAACACGCCGTGTGCGTACGTCAGATAGTCACCCTGCCGGGCCTATTGAAGGTAGGTGTAGATCGGTGCGACGGATCGGATCCTGTGCCCGACGATGTCCGCGCCATCTCCTGCCAGCCGCGCTTCCGGATAGCGAGTGACGAACGCCGACACTGCCTCTTCCAGCTCCGCTCGGGCGAGTGCAGACCAATCCAGAAGCGGGCCCATCCCCTGGCCAAACGACAGGTGAAGAGGCCTACGATCAACGCCCCGTCTCTAGGTCAATTCGCCACGCGTCCTTGTAGACGCGACTATCGCGGTTGGCGGCGGGAAGGATAAGCCGGATAGAGTCCCCCTCTTTGATGGATGCCCCCGCGACGTTCTGATTCGATGTCGCGACCCGAGCTAGCCACTGGATCGGCCCAACAGCCACAGTACCTCGCTCACGAATCGAGGGATCCGAGTCGCCGGGGTCGATCCGAGTTCTCGCGGACGAGCGAATCGACAACAGCACGTACAGGCACGTGCGCATGGCGTATGCAGTCTCACCGCCGCCCAAGAATGCGTAGCACCGCCGCGTACGTGTCGACTGCTCGCTCCAATCGCTGAATACCGTCGAACCGCTGCGCCAGAACTCGCTGCACAGATCTTCCCCAGGATGGATCTTTCGATGGTGCACCATCGGCATAACTCAACATCGTTTTGAGCGAGGTGGAACGCATCGGCCGCCAACTGCGTCAACACCGGGTCGTCGTCATCGCGATCACTCCATCGCGTAAACCGCGTCTTCAGCTCTGCAATCTCATCGACGCGTCCGGCATCCGAAATGTCGACGCCAATCATCGCCAGCCCGACCCGGATCGGAATCTGATCGGCGATGCTCGCAGCCACATCGACCGGACTGGACGGGTCAAGGCTGTCAAGAGCGGCTTGGACGATTGGACCAATGCAGAGCTTCCCGGTATCCGGTCGACTCGAGCGGACGCCAACTCGCCTTGTGAGGTAGCCGTGCAGAGCGAGGTGGTCACGCCCGGAGAGGACGGCCAGACTGCGGTTATTCCCTCGTACGGCACGAGCACTGCTGCTGTAGAGATCAGCCCGGGCGAGCTCAAAATCCCGTTGCAGAATCTGCCGACAGGCTTCAAACGAAAAGACCGACCACGAATCGCATTCGCGGTCGAAGCGAATCGCCTCGCCCTTCTCCGGAATGAGTGATCCGTCGACGAACCCCGACAGAATTCCATACATGTGTCACACCAATCTGTGTGTCGGTCTAACAACACAAGGTCCCTGCCTGACACCCGTCAATGGGTCAGGCAGCACGTACTGGGCATCAGTCGTCCTCGCGGGACGCGGCCCAAGTGATGGCTCAGTCCCATGGCGCAGCAGGGCCGGAGATGCGAGTGCCTTGTGTTGGAACTGGAGTGGCTACGGCGTTCGGCGGTTGACCAAGCGCAGGCAGTCTTGCCGTTATGCCTCGGCTGAGGGGCTTCTCCAGCACCCGAGTGACCTGAACACTCATGAGAGTGGGCGTCGCCATCGTCGAGGATGCCGCGGATCTGAGCCACCGGCCGCCACTCACCCATGAATCGAGATCATAATTGGGCCGTTCTCGGTATACCCTGCCGTGGTCGATGGGGCCGATAGCAGGCGCTAGCGACTAAGGGCCTGCATGTCAAGCAAGTGCTCTAACCAGCTGAGCTAGCCGCCCCACCGATTTCGTGCCCGCAGATGAGCGCTTGCGTGACCGCACATCGCTGCATCGAGCCGATGTCGAGGATCCTAGCAGATGGGCCGGGGGCGCACGAATCGACGCGCATCGCGCTCGCGGGGCGTCTGCTTCGGACCTTGGTCCGCGCCCGCCCCCTGGGAGTAGACCAACCGCGCGGGGACGAAGGCCGCCTCAGACAGGTTGAAGGCAAGCGCCGTGATGGAGAACGCCGGGTCGAAGGTCCGAACAGGCGCGAGCACCGCCAGCATAAGAGGGACCTGGATCGGCGGCTCGAGGACGAGCCAGAAGAGCGGGCTGGACACCGGCAGCGTCGTCCTCAACGTCTGACAACATGACGCCAACCACGACCAGAACATCGGAGGAAGCGTCCGACGGCGGACGATGCCGCGACAGCATCGGACATCGAACAGGAGAAGGAGGATCAACCATGGACGAGATCAGCCGGAAGGACGAGAGCGCACGGCTCCAGCAGCAGTGGCACGGGTGGGGATCGCCCGTTGGCCTCGGCATCGGCTTTCTATGCGTCATGGGAGGGTTTGCCCTCCTCGCCCTCGGCCTCATGCTGCTGTCGTCCACCTGAGGAGAAGCAGGTGCAGTAGATTTCCAGCATCGGCCTGTCGACACCGGTGGGGACCGCCCTCGCGATGACAACAATCGAGCTCGCAGCGTTGATCGCGACAGGACTCATCTTCGTCGCCGTCATGTTCCAGGTCGGACTGGCCCTCGGCGTTCCGCTGGGCGAGGCGACGATGGGTGGCCGCGCCAGGACGGTCGATGGCGTCCTTGACCCGCCGTATCGGCTGGCAGCGGGCGCCAGCGCGGTCATCCTCGTCGTGGCCGCGCTCATCGTGCTGGCGCGAGCCGGCAGCATCGCTCTCGGACTGCCCGACAGCGTTGTCGTCATCGGCGCGTGGATCGTGGTCGCCTTCATGGTGGTGAACACGCTCACCAACCTGTCCGGCCGGCATCCGCTGGAGCGCTGGGGCATGAGCACCCTCACCGCCGCGACCGGCATCCTCACGGCGTACGTCGCGATCGCCGGCTCAACGTAGCGAAGGCCGATTCGCCGCGCTCATGGCATGGGTCATGGGCCCGGAGCAGGACCTTGGGGGCATGTCGCAGGGGACTTCCGATTCGTAGGGTGGACGCAGCAACGTCCGACGGTCTCCCCAGCGAGGTATCCATGATCAGGTCACGGGTGTACGACCGCGCCAAGCGACGGCCGGTGGTGTTCTTGCTCGTGTACGGGGCATTCCTGGTCGTCATCGGCATCACGGCCGCGACGCAGGCAGTGATGACCTCGTCACACGTCTCCGCGTCCGTGCTCTCGTCGGTCGCGACGGCCGATCGCGCGGTCATCGGCACCTTCATCGAGTCATACGTCCAGGGTGCCGACCTTCGGGCGAACTCGGTGGACGCGGAGCGATACGAGCTCCTCACCGACCGGCTGCGCGCCGCCCTCGATCGTAGCGACTTCATGGAGTCCCGGCTCACCGCCGTCGAGGTCATCGATCCCTCGGGACTGGTCCTCTTCAGCAGCACCGAAGGGCGTGCCGGCGCGCAAGTTCCCGTCACTGGATCGGTTGCCGACGTCCTCGCCGGTGCCCCGGGCGCGATGCTCGCCAAGTCCGATGATGGCGACTGGGCCGCCGTTGCCGCCGGCTCGGACATCGTCCGCGAGTACCTTCCGCTCACCGCGGTCGCGGCATCCGGAGACGAGGAAACCCTTGGCGCCGTCCTCATCGCCCGCGATGCCGCGCCGATCATCGAGCGCCTCGACCGGGCGCTCTTCGACGTCGTGCTCACAACCCTGTCGGCGGCGGCGGTCGTGGCGGTGCTGCTCTTCTTCATCTTCCGTGCCGCGCAGGGACGGATCACCCGGCAGACGGTGGCCCTGATCGAGTCGGCGCGCCGCGACCCGGTGACCAACCTGCTGAACCACGGAACCGTGGTGGAGGCCCTCGGCGACGCCCTGGAGGCCGCGCGAGGCGCCCGGTCAGTGGTGGCCGTCGCGCTGCTCGACGTCGACAACTTCACCCTCATCAACGAGGTCCACGGCTATCCGGCCGGCGACGAGGTCCTATCTCGCGTGGCCACCCTCGCCGATCAGGTGCCCGAGGGCTGGACCGTCGGCCGCTTCGGCCCCGACGAGTTCCTGGTCGTCGCCCCGGAGGCTTCGGCGAGCCGCCTCGAGGGCGTGCTCGCCACCTTCCGACGCAGCCTCAAGGAGACGAGCATCCAGTTCGGCGAGTCGGAGCAGCTGCCGATCACGTTCAGCGCCGGCATCGCCGCATCCCCCGAGCAGGCCGACAACGCGACCGAGCTGCTCTCCTCGACGACGCTGACGCTGACCGAGGCCAAGTCGGCAGGGGGTGACATGATCCGCGTGGCGGACCGGACCGCCGATGAGCGCGCCGATGCCCGCGGCTTCGACGTCCTCCACGGTCTCGTGATCGCGGTCGACAACAAGG
The DNA here is from genome assembly GCA_963704115.1 of uncultured Chloroflexia bacterium. GTDB lineage: Bacteria > Chloroflexota > Limnocylindria > QHBO01 > QHBO01 > JACDBZ01. The sequence goes on along the minus strand of CAVPGY010000002.1, from coordinate 634,898 downwards.
ATCGCTACACGAAGCGTCACTCGGAGGACGTGGCCCGCTACGCGACCTTCATCGCTCGGCGACTGGGGCTGGACGAGGAGTTCCAGAGCACCGTTCGCCTCGCCGGCCTGCTCCACGACGTGGGCAAGATCGGTATCCCCGACGGGATCCTGCGCAAGCCCGGCCAGCTGACGGAGGATGAGGCCGACGTCGTGAAGCAGCATGTCGCGCTGGGTGATGCCATCGTGCGCGACCTTCCCAACATCGAGATGGTGCGCGCCGGCATTCGCCACCACCACGAGCGATGGGATGGCAACGGCTACCTCCACGGCCTCGAGGAGGAGTCGATCCCGCTGATCGCGCGGATCCTGTCCGTGGCCGACGTCTTCAGCGCCATGACCACCACGCGGCCGTACCGCAAGGCCCTGCCCCTGACCGAGGCGCTCAAGCGCCTTGGCGATGCAGCGGGAACGCAGCTCGACGAGCTGCTGGTCACCACCTTCATCAGCGGCATCGAGACGGCCGCTGACGCACCGCTGCCCGGACACGACGTCCCCGCCGGCCAGCTGTGGGTCCCGCCTCCCATCGTTGCGCTTCCCCGCCCGGCATGAGCCGCTCGATCCGCATCGCCCGGCCGGAGCCGCCGGCCCCGTCGCCGATGCCGCTCGCGCTCGAGCGCGTGGTGAGCGTGTTCGCAGCCCTGGCAATGCTCGTGGCTCTGCTGGTGCCTCCCTCCGCGTTCGCGGGTACCCGCAACTGGACGCTCAGTCGCACCCCGGCAATGGTCACCGGCGGCGCGCCGGCATCGGTTCAGGTCACCGCCACGAACGTCGGCGATGACGGTGGTGGGGAAGCGATCGGCTGCGTCATCATTGCGATTCCCGCGTCGGGCTTCACCGTGACCAACGTGGTCATCGACTCCGTCAGCGACGGCGACTCATGGAGCGCAAGCTTCAGCGGCGACGGCACCTGGTGGTACGCGAAGCTCGTCTCGGATTCGGGGGGCGGCGAGCGGCTCCACGAGTTCGAGTCCGCAACAGCGACGATCACCTTCAACGACACCGGCAGCGACGGCCCGTTCACCTGGACCGGGAACGCGTTCAACAAGGAGGACTGCACCGACGACTTCCTGATGCCACGGAGCGTGAGCATCACCGTCGATGGCGCGGCGGTCAACAATCCCCCCGTCGCCCAGTCAGATGCGTACGGAACCGGACGCAACGCGCCGCTGACCGTCGGCGCCCCCGGTCTGCTGGCCAACGACGACGACGCCGACGGTGACCCGATGACCGCGACGCAGACCTCCGCCCCGGTCAACGGCGGTCTGGTCTGGGGCGGCGATGGCTCGTTCACCTACACGCCGGATCCGGGGTTCGTCGGTGACGACTCCTTCACCTACCACGCGAACGACGCATCGGCGTCATCGGGCGACGTCACGGTCACGATCACCGTGACGAACAGTGCCCCGACCCCGAGCGACGACGCCTACTCGACCGCCTGGGCACAGCCCCTGGTCGTCGCAGCGCCCGGCATGCTCGACAACGACACTGACCCAGACGGAGATTCCCTCACGGCCTCGGTGGTCAGCGGCCCCAGCGACGGCACCCTCCTGCCCAACGCCGATGGATCGTTCACCTACGTCCCTGACGCGCTCTTCGTCGGCACGGACTCGTTCGTCTACGCCGCGTCCGACGGGATCGCATCGGTGCAGGCCACCGTCGTCATCGACGTCGGGAACACCGCACCGGTGGCATCGGACGATGGCCCGTATGCCGCCACGGAGGACACAACGCTGACCGTGGCTGCGCCCGGCGTGCTCGCCAACGACAGCGACGCTGACGGCCATTCGCTGACGGCGACGCTCGTGGCTGACGCGGCGAACGGCACGGTGACCCTCCGCCTCGACGGCTCGTTCGACTACGACCCCGATCCCGAGTTCAGCGGCTCCGACTCGTTCACGTATCAGGTCTCCGATGGCGTCGCCTCGGACGGCGCCACGGTGATTCTTGAGGTCACCGCCACGAACGACGACCCGATCGCGCGCAACGACACCGCCGCGACGTCGCACGCCACGCCGATCCTCATCGACGTCCTGGCCAACGACAGCGACATCGACGGGGACCGCCTCACCGTCACCGCCGTCGGGACGCCGTCGAGCGGGACGGCCACGATCGTCTCCAACCAGGTGCGATACACGCCGCCCGCCGGCTTCTCGGGATCGGCGACGTTCGTCTACACCGCATCGGATGGGTTGGCGACGGATACGGCCACGGTCACCGTGAGCGTCGCGCCGCCGCCCCCCTCCCCCACGCCGATCCCGACACCGACCGCGACGCCGGCACCCACGCCGACGCCAGTGCCGGCGGCCACGCCGACGCCGGACCCCACGCCCGACCTCGAGCCCACGGCCTCACCGAGTGAGACGCCGGCGGAAACCGAGTCGCCGGTGCCGTCGGCGTCGCCGAGCGCGTCCCCGACTCCATCTCCGTCCGCACCGGCGCCGGGGCCGAGTCCCGGCTCGGCGGGAGGCGACGGCTCACTCGCTCCCCTGGCTCAGCCGCAGGTGACGACGTCGTTCCGGTCGCAGAGCGGTGACTTCGCGCTCGCGGCCCTCTTCCAGGGGTTCGGTGGCAGCTTCGCCTGGGCCATGCCCGCCGCGATCCTCGGCGTCCCGGGCCTCCTCTTCATCCTGGCCGTCGCGGGACAGCTGCTGGGGGCGGCCGCATGGATTCCCACGGCGCGCCGGATGCTCGCCGGAGTCGGCGTACGGCGACGCCGGCGATCGGATTCTGCCATCTGAGTCCGCGGGGCACTCCGTGCGCCGGGCCGGCTCGGCGCGTCCCGACCGGACGGGCGGTCACGCCGCGTCGTGTGCGGGCGACGGCGACCAGGGCTGGATGACGAGCACCGGGCGATCGGAATGGGTCAGGACGTAGCCACAGGTGGCCGTCCGACGGGCGACGTCGCGGGGCCACCCATGCCGGCTCAGGACGATGACCGAGGCGTTCAGCTCGCTGGCGACATCCACGATCGTCTGGCCCGGCGGCCCATGCCGCACCACCAGCGCCGCGTTGACCCCGAGCGACGCGGCACGATCCAGCACGCTCCGACACGTCTCGGGGAGGCGATAGGGGGCGCGATCGTCCACCGATGGATCCTCCTCGACCGGGCGCACGACCAGCAGGGTGAGGGTGCCACCATCGGTCCTCGCGGTGTCGAGCGCGCGCTCGGCAGCGGTCAGCGAACCGGGCATGCCATCGGTGGCGAAGAGGACGTGGCTCCAGGCTGGCCCCTCGTGCTGCCAGCCATCGGCGGACGCCACGTTGCGATGTCTCGATGAGGTCGCGGTCATGGAACAGGTATCCCATGTTCGCCGCGGACGGCACAGGGCCGCTCGTCCCGCCGCCAGCGGGTCAGACGTCAGAACCGCGATCGGGCGGAGGTCAGCGGTGCCAGTCGCTCGCGTTCGGCACGGCTGACGCCATCACGCGGGCAATCTCGCCGCGGTACCGGATCCCCGAGGGGTGGCGGGCGAGCCAGCGCAGGTAATCCGGGTCCTCCCTCGCGAGGTCGGCGATCGTGCGGCCGGCGTGGTGGCCGAAGTCGAGGCGCGTCGCGTCGAAGCTCGAGGTTTCGCCAGGCCCGACCGGAATCGACGTGGGTTCGTCGATCGGGAAGGCGCCGCGGGGGTCGTCCGGCTGGGACATCATCGGCTCCGATGCTTGGTCGGTTGCCAGGCATCCTAGCGCCCCGTCTTTCATTGCGGCAAGCGGTTTCGGCTAGTCGACGACCGTGCCGTCGATCATCACCGCATCGGCCCGGATGCCACCGAAGTCCACCTCGCCGTCGAGCAGCGCGTCCAGGTCGACATTGAGCACCGCCAGGTCAGCGCGAGCGCCGGGGCGCAGGTGCCCCTCGTCGGCGGCGCCGAGCGCCAGCGCCGGGCCGAGGGTGTACGCGTGGAGCGCCTCGAGGATGCGGAGCGACTGCGCGGGCCGCCAGTCGTCGCGCCCATCGGTCGGGAGGCGCCGATGCCTGGCGGCGAAGACGCCGAGCCACGGGTTGACCGACTCCACCGGTGCGTCCGACCCCGCTGCCAGCAGCGCTCCGGCGTCGGCGAGGCCGCGCCAGGCGTAGGCGTCGTCCTGGTGCCCGTCCCAGCACTCCTCGACCAGGTCGCGGTCGGCGGCGGCATGGATCGGCTGGATGCTCGCGATGACGCCGAGCTCGGCAAGCCGGCGCCGGTCCGACGCCCGCATCAGCTGCAGGTGCTCCATGCGGTCACGCGGCACGCCCGTGAGCCTCGCGGGGGCGCGAGCCACGGCATCGAGGACCGTGGCCGCAGCCCGGTCGCCGATCGCATGGATCGCGAGACCGATGCCGGCCGGCCGCGCGGCGGCGAACAGCGCATCGAGCTCCGCCGGCTCGACGCGCAGGATCCCCGCGTCGTGGTCACCGCACGATCGGGGATGGAAGAGCGCCGCCGTCCCCGACCCGAGGGCGCCATCCGCGTACTCCTTCGCCCATCCGAAGCGCAGCGTCCGCCGACCATGGAGCGGTGCACCGGTGCGGAGGCCGCGAGCGGCGGCCGCCGAGATCGCGTCGACCGGGATCCCCAGCGTCATCCGGAACCGGCCGTCGAGCAGGTCGGCCGAGGTCGGTGAGCGTCGAGTAGGAGTCGCCGAGCTCGGCGTCGGCACCGATCCCGTTCCGGTCGGTGTAGTCACCCGCCTCGCTGGCCCCGGTGAGCCCGTACGAGCGCAGCTCCGCGAGTGTGGCCTCCAGCGCCGGACGCAGCGCCTCCCCCTGGGCGCGCGGGACGTGTCCGGCCACCAGGTCGAGGGCCGTCTCGCGAAGGATGCCGCTCGGCTCGCCGTCCGGCAGCCGCTCGATCCGTCCACCGGCTGGCTCGGCGGTCGTCGCGGAGAGCTGCGCGAGGCGCCGGGCGCCGAGCGAGGCCCACGCGGAGTGGCCGTCGTGGCTCACCAGGAATGCCGGTCGCTCCCCCACCGCGGCCTCCAGCAGGTCGGCCGGGATGCGGCGCCAGGGTTGCGTCGGACCAGCCGCGGCCGGTCAGCCATTCGCCCGGGCTGCCCGGATGCGGAGGCGACCCGCAGGAGCGACGAGCAGCTCGTCGGGGTCCTGGACCCCGTCGAGCGCGACCCCCGCAGCGGGTGCGCGCCAAGCCGACGAGGTGGATGTGGAAGTCGTGCAGTCCCGGGATGACGGCGGCGCTTCCCGCGTCGATCACGCGAGCGCCGGGCGCCGCCGTCGCCAGCACCTCGTCCCGCGTTCCCGCGACCGTCACGCGGCCGTCGCGGATGCCGACGGCGTCGGCGCGCACAGCCCCGTCCGGCTCCGCCGCCAGCAGCACCTGCCCGCACACGACGAGATCGGGCCGGGCGCTCATGATCCCGCTGCCGCCCGTGAAGCGCGGCGTCTGGACGAATCCGCTCGGCTCCGGACCGATCGCGATCCGGGCGAGGGCCACCGGCACGACCACGAGCCAGTGCGAGAGGAAGAGCGCGCCGCGCAGTGCACGACCGATGAGGGCCGGACCGCGGACCCCGACCGCCGACAGGCCGCCGAGCGCGAGCAGGAAGACACCGAGCCCGTAGCCCGCGAAGAGCGAGGCCGGGCACGGTCCAGTCGGCCGGTCCGGGCAGCGCGATCGTCAGCAGGCTGGCGATGATCGTGGTGGCGAACAGGGGCGGCAGGACGAACTCGGCGGCGAAGGCGGCGAAGTCCGCCTTTCGGACAAGGGGCTGGGAGCCGGCCAGGAGGCCGGGTCCGTGCTCCAGCAGCCGCCGCAGGCTCCCCTCGGCCCAGCGCAGGCGCTGATGCCACAGCGCCGCCAGCGTTTCGACCGCCTCCTCCTCGACCACCGCCTCCGGCGCGAGGACCACGTGGTGACCGGCCGCCGACAGCCGGGTCGACAGGTCCAGGTCCTCGGTGAGCGCCCGCGGGTTCCAGCCGCCGATCGACGCGAGAACCTGTCGTCGCACGAACATCCCGTTTCCGCGAAGCTCGGCGGTGCCATCGGTCGCGCGGCGGCCGCACTGGCTCGCCATGTCCATCAGCTGCTCCTCGGCCTGTGCGGCGGTCAGCCACGATCGCCCGGCGTTGCGCGGACGACGCGAGGCCTGGAGTCGCCGCGGCGCGTGGGTCCCGGCTCCACGCGCGCATGATCCGCGCGAGGAATGCCGGCTCGACGAGCGTGTCGGCATCGATGACGCCCACCACCTCGCCGCGCAGCAGCGGATCGGCGTGTTCGAGCACCGCTCCCTTGGTCCGCGGTCGTTCGCTGGCGTCGCGCCGCACCACCCGCACCTGCGGAGCATCGGCGGCCGCCCGGCGTGCCGCCGCTCCCGTCGCATCGGAGGAGGCATCGTCCACGACCACCACTTCGTAGTTCGGGCGGCCATCATCGGTCGCATACCGCAGCGCGGCAAGCGCCCGGACGGCCGCCGCGATGACCGAGCCTTCATTGCGCGCCGGCAGGACGAGGGACACGAACGGGCCCGCCGGCGCCGCGAGCTCGTCGTCGGTGGGGTCGGCCGTTTTCAGGATGCGCCGCATCGCACGGCTGCCACGCCAGGCGAGATAGGCCACATAGAGCATCGAGACGACCACCGACACCTGAAGGATGCGTGCGGCGAGCGGAATCGTGATCGTGGCCCAGGCCACGAGGGCGGTGACGACGAGGACGGCGGCGGCGGCGGCCCTAGTCGCCATCGGAGGCTGATCGGCGGCGGCGGCGGCGGTGCGGCGGCGCCGCCGGTGGGTCGGCCGAGTCCGGCGAACCGGGCGCCGCAGCCTCGTCGCGCGCCGCCGTCGGTGCGATCTCGACTCGATCGTGCTCGTGGAGACCGGCGCGCGCGTTGCGGCGCCAGGATGCCAGCCCCGCCCACAGCGTGATCAGCCCCAGGATTCCCATCACGACCGGGATGCCCGCGCCCGGAACGAAGATGTTCAGGACGTCGGCGACCGCCGGGGCGAGAATCACCGGTGCGAAGGACGCGAGCGAGAGCAGCGTGTTGAGGATGCCGAAGATCCGGCCACGCACGCCCGGCGGCAGCTCCTCCTGGAGGGCCGTCTGGGACGGGATGGCGACGAAGGCGTACTCGAGCCCGGCGAAGACCGCGATGACCACCACCATCGCGATCAGGCTGGTGAGCGGCGCCAGCGACGGGATGGCATCCTCGATCGGCTGCACGGCCGGGCCGAAGGCGACCGTGATCGGGCGCACCAGGGCCAGTGCCAGCAGCGTGACGCCCATGGCGACGAGGCCGATGTCGATGATCAGCCGCTTCGGGATCGACTTCCCGTACGAGTTGAGGAACAGGATGCCGACGACGGCACCGAGGCCGGCCGGGCCCATGATGAAGAAGAAGTCCTGGGGCGTGAGCCGCAGGATCTCCTCGGCATAGCCGGGACCGATGGCCCCCAGGACACCGATCAGGCTGGAGGCGATCGCCAGGTAGGTCAGGCTCCACGCAATGATGCGGTGCTTGCGGATGAAACCGATGCCCTCCGCGAGCTGCGCCGCCAGCTCCTTCACGGCGCGTCCGGCCGCGCCGATGGCGGGGGCGACGTGGTCGGGCCGCACCGCAGGGAGCGGGATGATCGCGAGCGCGGCGGCGCCGAACATCACGGCCACGATGATGTAGACCGCCACGGGCCCGAGCACGTTCAGCACCAGCGGACCGAGCACCCCGAACCCAAGGGCGAAGGTGGCGTTGACGGTGAGGATGAAGATCGAGTTCGCCGCCATCAGGTGGCGTCGGTCGACGATCCTCGGGATCGACGTGAGCTCGGCCGGCGCGAAGAACGCGGTGGCCGTCGCGATCCCGAAGTTGATGAGGAACAGGAGCGGCACGTTCGCGCTCGCCGTCTCCGGCGCCACGAAGATGAAGCCCAGGGTGCCGGCCGCGCGCAGGATGTTCGTTGCCAGCAGGATCGTGCGCGCGTTGCTGCGCTCGACGAGCACCCCACCCAGGGTGCTGAAGAGCACCGCCGGGATGAGGAACGTGAGGATCAGGAAGGCGACGGCGGTATTCGAGCGCGTCGTGTCGTAGACCGTCGCCATGAGCGCGGCGAGCACCATGTTGCTCGCCAGCTGGCTCAGGGTCTGGGCCGACCAGAGGAAGACGAAGTTGCGGTTGCGGAACACCGTGCCGGCGCCGCTCAGGTCCGTGGTGCCGGCGCCTTCCGGAGGCACGTCGAGGTGGGCCATCGGTCAGTCGGGCTCCGGGCCGCGGGACAGGTACTCGGTGAAGCGCCGCTCGACGTCGAGCCGGTCCATCAGGATCCGGTGTCCGCAGCCCTCGCAGACGAGCCCGATGTCCGCGCCCAGCCGCACGACCTCCCAATCCCGGCTCCCACACGGGTGCTCCTTTCGGAGGCGGAGCCGATCGCCGAGGCGCAGCTCGAGCGGAGCAGCCACCCTCACTCACCGCCCTCCCGCGCGGTGACCCCGGTGAAGTTGAAGGACCCGAGGTGAAGCGCCGGACAGCGCGCCGCCCCGAAGAACTCGCCGGGCAGCAGCTTGGTCTCGCGGCTCGCGGCACGCACGCCGCTGAACGCCTCGGGGATCGACTGCGTGAATCGGAAGTTCAGCAGGGGGGTGGTGAGACGGCCGTCCTCGATAAGGAAGGTGCCGTCCTTCGTCATGCCGGTCAGGATCGCCTTCTTCGGGTGCACCGGATTGATGTAGTGGAAGCGCGTCACCCAGATGCCGCGCTTGATGCCGCGGATGAGGTCATCGCGTGCGACGGTGCCGGGAGCCATGAACAGGTTGAGCGCCATGGGACCGAGCAGGTTCGGGGCCGGCAGGGCGTGGCCAGTCGATCCGGTGCCCGCGCGTCCGCCCGTCGCGGCGTCGTGGACCACCGCGTTCGCGACACCATCGCGAATGAGGTCGACCCGCCGACGCGCGACACCTTCGAAATCGATCGTCGACGGAAGGCCGCTGGGATCGGCGCCGTCGTCCCAGATCGAGACGTTCTCGCCCATCAGCTGCTTGCCGAGCTCCATGAACGACCGACCCTCCTCGTGGGCCAGACCGGAGAAGCCGATATAGGACAGGTACTCGAGAAGTCCGGCGACCGCGTACTCCTCGAGGATGACCTCGTACTCCCCCGCCTCGATTGCCTGGGCGCCCCGCATCCGGTCGCCCTTGTCGGCCGCCTCGAGCCCGAGCGCCTCGGCGTCGATCTCGCGGACGTCGCCAGCGCCCGCCTGGGCGTATCCCGATGCAGCGCCCGACGCGAACCCGTCCATCATCACCGTCAGCAGCGCGGCGCGGGTGGAACGGTGCATGGCGCGGATGCCGTTCGTGTTCGCCACGGCGACGGTCATGACGCCGGTCGAGAACGAGCCGGCGGTCTCGAGGCCCTTCGCCTCGCCCGCTGCGATCACCGCGCGAGCACCCCGCCCGCGGAGCTCGGCACCGGCCTCCGCGGTGGCCGCGACGTAGCCGAGCTCGGGGTCATGTTCACGCCCATCGGGCTCCGGCAGGACGGTGGCGCGAGGATTCGGTGCGGAGCGCTGCGCCAGCGCCGTGGCGCGGGCAAGGACGTCGGCGATGCCGGCGTCGTCGAGGCGATTGGTGGCAGCCACCCCGGCGCTCTCGCCCTCGATCACTCGAACCTGGAGTGACGCATCGTGCTCACGGACGTTCTGGTGGATTCGGTTGTTCGCAAAGCGCGTGAGCGCCGAGTCCTGCCCGAGGTACAGGGCCTCGGCACGACGGCCTTCCGCGTTGCCGAGCACGCGGTCGAGCAGCGCCGTGACCTCGTCGCGGGTCCCTACCATCGACCGACTCCCACATTGACGCCGCGGAAGCGGGCCGGCGCGGCGCCGTGCCCGACGTGACCGATCTGCATCGGCTCCCCCTTGCCGCAGTTCGGCACGCCCCAGAGCGTCCACTCGGATGCGTCGCAGATCGCATCGAGGCTGCCCCAGAACTTCGGCGTGATCCCGGTGTACGTCGGGTTCTTCACCAGCCGGGTGCGCTTCCCGTTCTTGATGATCCAGCCGGCCTGGTCCCCGAACTGGAAGTTCAGTCGCCGGTCGTCGATCGACCAGCTCTTGTTGACGCTCATGAAGATCCCGTCGCGTGTGTCGGCGATGAGGTCCTCCAGGGAGCCGGCATCGCCGGGTCGCAGGTTGATGTTCGTCATGCGGATGAGCGGGATGTGGCTCCAGCTCCAGGCGCGAGCACTGCCCATCGACCGGCGACCGATGCGCGGCGCGGTCTCGCGGCTGGTGAGATAGCCGACCAGCAGCCCGCCGGAGATCAGGGGCACGTTCTGGGCGGGCACCCCCTCGTCGTCGTAGCCGAACGTCCCCAAGCCACCGGGTGCCGTGGCATCGGCATCGATGTGGACGAGGTCGCTCCCGTACCGAAGCGTGCCGAGCTTGTCCGTGGTGAGGAAGCTCGTGCCGGCAAAGGAGGCCTCGGTGCCGAAGACCCGGTCCAGTTCGGTCGGGTGGCCGCATGACTCATGGATCTGGAGCGCCACCTGGGTCGAGTCGATGATGAGGTCCATCTCGCCCGAAGGGCATTGCGGAGCGTCGAGCAGCGCGACCGCCAGCTCGGCGGTCTCCTGCGCGTGATCGGCCAGGCCGAGAGCGCGCACTGCCTCGAAGCCGCCGGTGACCATCTGGCCGCCGAACGAGTTCGGGTAGCTTCGCTGCTGCATCTCGCTGTCGTTGACCGCGGTCGCCTCCAGCCCGCCGCCGGCCTCGACGATCTCCTGCTCGATCCACGACCCGGTGCTCGAGGCGAAGGTCTTGCGCTCCCGGCCGAAGCTCATGCCGCCCTCGCGGATCGCAACGCCGGGAACGCGAGCCATGTTGGCATCCGCGTCCATGAGCATTCGCAGCTTCTCGTCCAGGGTCACGGAGAACGGGTCCTCCCGGAAGGGAGTGCGGTACGTGTCCGATACCGGCGGCGTGTCGTCGAGCTCGACCGGCGCGCGGCGCGCCAGTCCCGACGCCGCGGCGATCTCCAGCGCCTCGCGCGCCACCCGGTCGGCCTCCGCCGGCTCCAGGCTGCGGCTGGAGCTGAAGCCCCACGCCCCATCGACGAGGACGCGGATCCCGAATCCGGCGCTGACGTTCGAGGTCGCCGCTTCCAGGGCGCCGTTCTTCACGGTCAGCTGCTCGGTCTCGCGCTCCGAGACGCGAACCTCGACGTAGGCCGCGCGACCGCGTTCGGCGGCATCCAGGGCGCGATCGATCAGATCCTTCACGGCTTCACCCGTTGCGGTGTGGATGGGCGGGGCACAGGCTACTCGACCGGTCGGGCGGCCTGCGGTGTGAGATCGCGCTCCGTCGCCGGCACCGACAGTCGGGTCGTGGGCGCGATCGAAAACTGCGCGTTGATCGACTGCTCGAGGAGCGTCAGGATGCCTCCCGGTCGTTGCAGCGCCGACTGCAGGCCCTCCGGGGAGCCGATCGCCCGGACCTCGACGGTGCTGCCGAGCGCCACCCCGTCGATCTCGATGACGCCCGCGCCCTGGGCTGCAACCGAGCGCGCCGTGATGCGCACGTCGTCCACGGCGATCGCCTCGGCACCAGCACCCCGCAGCTCGTAGATCACGTCGTTGATCGCCGTGGCGTCGAACGAGCCCTCGATGGTCACCACCACGCCCTGGCCAAGGACCTCACGAAGTCCGCCGAACGCCTCGATGCGCTCGAGCTCGGTGCGGGTGAGGTCGAGCGTCGATTGGCCCTGCACCTCGGCGAGCTCGTAGCTGCGGATCTGCTCGCGCAGGTCGGCCAGCGCATCGCTCAGCTCGACGTTGCGCGACGAGAGCGTCTCGATGAGCGCCGACAGTTCCTGCGCCGATAGGTTGGACAGCTCGATCGGTCGGGCCTGTGAACGGAGCTGCGCGACCAGCAGCGTGCCGATGACGAGCGCCACCACGAAGAGGCTGAGCTGCGCGACGCGGTTCCCCATCAGTCCGCCTCCACCACGGGGGCGCCCCAGCGCAAACGAGTGTTGCCAATGAAGGCGACGAGCTCGAGCTCGTCGCGTGGCTCCGCGGCGAACTGGAGTCCATAGGCCTCGATGCGCCGAGCCACACGAGCCAGGTAGCTCGGATGCGCGAGGAAGCGGTCGTGCAGGCCCTCCTGCCCGATGGCCTCGATCCGGTACGGCGGCGACAGGCGCGCGGAGTTCACCAGGATCGCGGGCCCGGCCCCGTCGATCGAGGTCGTGGCCACGATCCGCTCCGCAGGACCGCCGGCGCCGGACCCTCCGGCCACCGTGATCGCCTCCGCGCCGGCGCCCCACAGGGCGGTGATCAGATCGCGCAGGTCGTCCACCAGCACGATGTAGTTCGTGCCACTCTCGCCCTCCGGGACCGGTCGCTGTGAGTCGGCGATCTCGACCACGACGCCCGGACCTCGCACCGGATCCAGCCCGGTCGCCAGGCGTGCGGCGAGCAGGTCATCGTTGAGCTGGCGCAGGACGGCCTGCGAGCCGGCATCGGCCTCCTGGAACGTCTGCACCCGCGCGTCGGCTGCCTCGATCTCGGTACGCAGGCTCTCCTGCTGACGCTGCAGCTGCTCGGCCTCGCTGATGAGGACGCGCTGCGCCGAGGTGATGAACTCCTGGCGTGCGAGCGAGCTGTTCCACTGCGCCGCGCCGACGAAGCCGATGATCGCCAGGCCCGCGGCGACCGAGATCGCCCACTGCGGCCGCGTGAGCCGCCGTCGGGGTGGAAGCCGGCGGCTCATGGTGCTCGCCCCGCCCCGCGGCGCGCCACGAGGAGCGCTGCGCCCAGAACGGAGGCCGCGACCAGTCCGAGCAACACGAGAATCCCCGGGTCGCTTGCTGGTGCCGGCTCCCCCTCGATCGGTGCACCGTCGTCCGGTGGCCGCTCGACCCCCGGATCGACGCCGCCCTGGTCGACCCTGCCGGGAGTCGGGCGGTCGACGTTCGAGGGAGGGATCGGGTCGGGCCGGATGGCCTGGGGAGCATCGGCTCCGAACTCGGCATAGAAGCTGGCGTACAGGTCCGCGGCTGCCACGCCGGTCCCGGCCTCAAGCGCCTCCGTGTCAGAGGCCCCCTCGCGGTAGGCGGCCGCCATCGCCGCGATCGCCGCTTCGCCGTGGTCGCGCACGATCAGGTCGACCATCGAGGCGCCCTGTGCGTAGGAGAGACGACCGCCGCGCTCCCCGATCGGGAACTGCTCGGTGATCGCCTCGAAGGCGAACAGGCCGCCGCCCCCGGCCTCCAGCTGGACGATCGCGCGCTCATCGTCGGCATCGCTGCGCTCGGCCCATGTCGCGATGCCCTCGTTGAGCCAGCGAGCCGGCTCGTGAACGGGTTGTCGGTCGCGTCGTGGAAGACGATGTGGGTCACTTCGTGCAGCATGGCGACCTCGAGGTACGACGTCGAGCCTCCGCCGAGCCACATGAAGATCGTCCGCAGCTCGCTGTAGGCGGCGGCGCCGGTCCACTCCCGCGCCCCCGGGTCCGAGCGCCCCGAAGAAGTCCTCGCGCGTGTCGTACACGAAGACGTCGACGGGACCGGCGAGTCGAGTGCCGAGCAACTGCTCCGCGCGGGCGACGCCCTCTGCCGTGAGCTCCCCGAACCGCCGCGCCTGGCCCTCGGAGTCGCCATACCAGTGCACCGTCGCCTCGCCGAGACGCGCGCTCTGCCAGTCGAGCCCGGGACGATCGTCGACGTAGCGGAAGGTCGCCGCGTCGGAGACGGTCCACCCTCTCGCCGTCGATCGCCCGCCAGCGATACGTGATCAGCGTATTCGGCGTCAGGTATCCGGCCGAGGTGTCCCACACGTGCGTGGCCGACGCGCCGTCGGGCTCGACCGGGGTCACGAAGCTGCCGTCCTCGCCCGGCGTACCGAGAAGCAGCTCGAGACGATCCGGCGCGCCACCCTCCAGCTCGATCTCGAAGGTGATTCCCTGGCCATAGGTCGAATCGGCCGCCGTGTCGCCGAACCCGTCGAACCCCAGCGCGGCCTCGGCCCCGATCAGCCAGGCGCACGAGAACACGGCGAGCACACCGAGCATGCGGGTCAGCCGTCCCACGAGACCCTCCCGAAGTCGAGCAGGCCCACGGTCAGGTTGCCAAGCCCGCGAAGGCCGTCGGCCACCAGCCACCAGGTCTCGCCGTACGCCCACGGGATCACGGGCGCCTGCTCGGCCACGTGGGCCTCGACGGCCGCGTACGCCGGCCCGACGCTCGATCCGCCCGGCGCGGCCGCCGCCGACTCGAGCAGCTCCCCGAAGTCCTGGTCGCGCCAGTCGCCCCAGTTGCTGGCGGCGCCGGCGTCGAGAAGCAGCCCGTAGAGAGCGTGCGGGGACGCGTAGTCGGCGATCCAGTTGACGTGAAGACGTTCGGCGGGCGGTCGTCGAGCGCCACCAGGAAGTCGCCGAAGTCCATCGTCTCGACCGCGATCTCGACCCCAGCTCCTCGCGCCACGATGGCGACCGCGGGCCCGACCCCCAGCCCGCTGCCGTTCACCACGATCGTGCCGAGATCCCCGCGGTCCGCGTACCCCGCCGCGTCGAGAAGCCGCCGGGCCTCGCTCCGGGTCGGACTCGAAGCGCCGGGCCCGAATCCCTCCGGCCATAGGGCGGGCGGGACGAGGCTCGCCGCCGGCGCGACGACGCGCCCTCGGCCAGCGGGACGAGCCGCTCGCGATCGAGCGCCAGCGAGAAGGCACGACGGACCGCGCGCGTCGTCGAACGGCGGCCGGGTCGTGTCGAATCCGAAGTAACTGATCGTCAGCGGCTCGGCCGCGTGGAGGCTCGGTCCGAGCTCGGCGTCATAGGCGATCCAGGTTGCATCCCAGCCGGGAACGCCCACCAGGTCGACCGTGCCGGCGGCGAAGGCGCTGGCCGCGTCCCCGTCGATGCTCGCCACCCACCGGATCTCGTCGATCGGCGGGGGCCCGGCGACGTAGCGCTCGTTGGCGCGCAGCACGAGGTCGCCACCATCGACTTCCGCGATCACGTACGGGCCGCTCCCGACGAAGGTGTCCGGTGTCTGCCAGGTCGGGGTGGCGTCCGCGTTCGGCGGCACCACGAAGGCGCTTGGCGTGGCCACGATGTCGAGGAAGTAGGAGGCGGGGTACCGGAGTTCCACCACCAGCGTGGTGCTGTCCGGGGCGCGCACGCCCACCTCGTCCTCGCCGACGTCCCCCGCCAGGCGTTCGGCGGCGCCGACGATCACGTTCAGCACGTCGGGCGCGGACGCCCCTGTCGCCGGGTCGAGGAGCCGCAGCCACGAGCGACGCACGTCCTCTGCGGTGAGCGGCGTCCCGTCGCTGAACTCGAGGTCGTCGCGGATCGCGAATTCGTACGTGCGGCCGTCATCGCTGATCTCCCAGCCGGAGGCCAGCGACGGATACGGCTCACCAGTCTCGTCGAGCCGGGTCAGCCCGGCATAGAGCTGGAGGTGGAGCTGAACATCACCGGCATCGGCAATGAAGGCGGGATCGAGCGTCCCGGCAGGTCCCGCCAGGTACCGCAGCGGCGGTCCAGCCGCGGCGATCGGCGCCCCCGAGGCCCCCGTGGCGGACACGATGACCACCGCCGCAAGGACGGTGGCGAGACGGGTCAGCAAGCGCGTGCCGGCTTCGGAACCGGGGCAGCCAGGAGGTGGGCTCGGCGCACGGCGGCTAGTATACGGTCGCCGTGCAGCACGTCCATGAACACAAGTTTCGTCCTCAACCCGCGGGCAGCCTGACCCTGCGCCAGTTCGTCGAATCCCTTCGGCGCTGGACGCCCGAGATGCGCCATGTCATCCAGATCGCGCTCACCCGCACCGAGGCAGAACGCCGCCAGTACCTCCAGCAGTTCCACGCCGGGCATCACGAGCGCGAGCCGGGTCCGATGGACTCCTTCATCCGATGGGCGTACTCCGACCCGCGCATCGACGACATCCCGTTGCTGCTCGCCGAGGTCGAGCTCGCGGACGACGCCTACGCGGGCGCCATGGAGCACGAGGCCGATGTCCTCGTCCGCCAGCGAGCGGAGGGCAAGACCTCGGCCCAACGCGTCGCCGACTACCTCGCGCTCCTCGGCATGGAGAACAGCGAGCGGGTGCGCATGGCGATCGCCAGCCTCCTCCCGCCGGGCATCCCCGATCCGGCCGTGGCCGCGACCGTGCGCCAGATGCGCCGGCGCTGGCTCGAGCTGTACGGCGACGACCCCTTCTTCGGCGAGGACTGACCGATGCGCATCTCCCGGCGCGCGGCCGGCTATCTGCTCGTGGTGTACGGCTTGCTGGGCTTCGTGCTTGTCGTTTCCGGTGCGCTCGTCGGGCTTGATGCCGCCGAGCGCCTCGAGCGACTGGCTTCCGATGCCGACGCCGCCATCACGTCGGCCGCGGCCGCGACCGAAGCCGCGGCCGACTCGTTCGCCAACGTCGACGCGAGCCTCGCCGAGTCACGCAGCTCTGCCGACGCCGCCGCAGCCCTCGCGCGAGAGGCCTCCGGCACGCTCACCGCGCTGGCGACCGCGATGTCGCTCTCCATCTTCGGCGCGCAGCCGCTGCTTCCCCTCGCGGCGGAATTCACGACCAGCGCGGAACAGGCCGCCGAGCTGGCAGAGACACTCGACGGAGTCGGGGCTTCGCTCGGCGACACGCGGACCGATATCGCGCGGATCGCCCCCGACCTCGAGCGGCTCAGCGTCGAGCTGGGGGCGCTGGCTCGTGGCCCGGAGCGCAGTGCCGGCACGCCCCCGCTCCGCTTGTTCGTCATCGTCCTGCTCGCGTGGCTGCTGATGCAGTCCATCGGCACCCTGCTGGGTGGCCTGGTGTTGATGCGGACGCGCGCCACGACGTAGCGCATGCCCGTCATCGAGGGTCAGTCGGCGGTGCGGAGGACCCGGCGCAGGCGGAGGAGCGACCCGAGGTAGAGGACGATACCGATGCCGGCCAGCGCGACGAGCATCCACGTATCCGCGACCGCGCCGCGGAGCATGTGCTCCTGGAGCGTTGCGATCCCATGGGTCACCGGCAGCGCATACGCGATGTACTGGGTCCACTCGGCGAAGTCGGACACCGGCAGCACGAAGCCGGAGAAGAAGACGCTGGCGAGCAGAACGAGCATGGAGAGCTGCACGGCCTGGCGCTCCGAATCGGCGACCAGCGAGATCAGCAAGCCCACCCCGAGCGCCGCGAAGGTCAGCAGGAGCACGATCCCGGCGAAGAGCAGCCAGCCGCCGAGGATCGGAACGCCGAGGACCCCGACCAATAGCACCCCGACGATCGCGCTGACCGCGAGGCTGAGCGCCGCATAGGCGACATACTTGCCGACCAGCACCTCCATCGAGCTGACCGGCGCGACACGGAACCGATCCATCTGACCGGAGAGCCGCTCGCGGACCATTGAGAGCGCGGTGAGGGTCACCGCCAGGTGCTGGATCACGAGCGCGAACACGGCCGGCCCGAAGAAATTCAGGACATCGGGCTCGGTGGGTGCCACGTTGGACGTCTCGGCGTCGGTGGGTCGCGCGATCACCTCCGGGGGCACGTTCGTCGCCGCCGGGCCGATCTCGCCCTCGGCGAAGCTGATCCCTTCCTTGGCGGCCTCCTCGATGATCTCCGCGTTCAGGCTGCTGGTCAGGATCGAGGTCGCCAGGTCGGCGAGCTGGTGGTAGACCGGGTCGACCTCGTTCCACGCCACCCGGATGGTGGTCTGGCGCCCGGCGCGCAGCTCCGTGCTGGCGCTCTCCGGCGCGATGATCAGGAGATCGATCTCGCCGTCGCGCAGCCGCCCCTCGGCCGGGGTCGCGTCGTCGCCCACGTTCACCACGTCGAGACGGCCGGGCGCCAGATCGGCGTAGTACTCGGGGTCGCGGGGGAAATCGTTGCCCTGCGGGATGACGATCTCGGTCCGGAACGGTTCCCGGTAGCCCGAGTAGCCGAGCCCGAAGATGAACATGATGACGAAGGGCCCGAGGATCAGGCTGGCCAGCACGCCGGGACGCCGCACGACCTCGCGCAGCTCCTTCCCGGTGAAGGATGCCATCCGCACGATGCTCTGGCCGATCTCAGGCATCGTTCATGCCCCTCGGTTCGCTGGCGTCCTCGCCGGTGGCGCCGCGCCTCGTCCGGCGCTGCTCGACCAGGCTGGTGAAGACCTCATCGAAGGAGGGCTGGTGCTCCTCGATGCCGGCGACCTCGACTCCGCCATGGCGGAGGGCGTCGATGATCCGCGGCGTCAGACTGCCGGCATCTTCGACGGTCACCATCAGCTGACGCGGAGCGGTCTGCCGCACGTTGGTGACCCCGCCGACGTTGGTGAGCAGCTCCGGATCGACCGCGCGTGTGGTGTCGACCTGCAGAACGTCCCCACCGAAGACCATCTGGCGCAGGACCTCGGGCTCGTCGAGGGCGACCAGCTCGCCGTCCACGATCAGCGCCACTCGATCGCAGTACTCCGCCTCCGCCACGTACTGGGTCGTGACGAGCAGCGTCCTGCCTTCATCGCGCAGCTCCTTGAGCTCGTCCCAGATCGACTGGCGCAGCAGCGGGTCGATGCCGGCGGTGGGCTCGTCGATGAACAGAACGTCCGGGCTGTGGACGAGCGCACAGGCCAGCTCGAGGCGGCGCTGCATCCCGCCCGACAGGTCGCGCGCCAGGCGGTGCCGCGCGTCCGCGAGATCGACCACCTCGAGCGCCCGCCTGATGAGCTTGCGGCGCTTGAAGGGCCCGATGCCGTACAGCGCAGCGACGAACCCGACGTTCTCCTGGGCGGAGAGGTCCTCGTACAGGCTGAACAGCTGGGGCATGTACGCGATCCGGCCGCGGGTCCGGCGGCTGAACTGCATCGGGTCCTCGCCGAGCACGCTGATCTCTCCGGCGGTTCTTCCCAGTGTGCCCGTGAGCATCCGCACGGTCGTCGTCTTGCCTGAGCCGCTGGGGCCGACGACGCCGAGGATGGTTCCCGGGTGCACGTCGAAGGTGACGTCGTCGACCGCAACGCGGTCCTCGAAGGCGCGCGTCAGCCCGCGCACCGTGATGATCGGCTCATGGGCGGCAGATGAACGACGAGCGCGGATGGCGAGTGGGGCGGGCTGAGGAGTGGCGGATGGTGCCGGCTGGGGAGTGGGCGGTGCTACGGTCACACGGCAGCCGAATGCAAGTCACGTGCCGCTCGGCAGACACGAACCCGGGATATCCCGATGCGCCGCAGGACGTCTTCCGAAGCCGGCCCGCGGCACGCCGCATGCCGTAACAGCGCTCGACACCCACGCACAGGAGAACGATCGATGGCTGAGCTGAGCAGCGACGACCGCGACGATCTGCGGCGGGACCAGTTCGCCCACGTCGACCCGGACGGCGGCGAGCACCTGCCGCTCAACGACGAGTCCCACGTCCGAAACGCGATCGCGCGCTTCAACCAGACCGACTTCGAGTCGAACGCTGCGAAGGAGCGAGCGCGCAAGAAGGTCCTGCGAGCGGCCAAGCGGCACGGGATCGAGGTCAGCGAGGACAGCAACATCAACCAGGCGGCCAGCTGACCATGCGGTCGATCTGGAAGGGTGCGATTTCGTTCGGGATGGTGACCATCCCGGTCAAGCTCTATTCCGCGACGGAGTCGAAGGACGTCCGGTTCCGGCTGCTGTGCAAGCAGCACGAAGCTCCCATCGAGGAGAAGCGCGTCTGCACCGAGGGCGGCGAGGAGCTGGCGTGGGATGACCTCGCTCGTGGCTACGAGGTGAGCAAGGGCGAGTTCGTGGTTCTCGACCCCGACGAGATCGACGCCGCAAAGCCGGAGAGCAGCACCACGATCGACATCGGCGACTTCGTGAAGGCCACCGAGATCGACCCCGTCTACTTCGAGAAGAGCTACTTCCTCGAGCCGACCGACATCGGCGCCAAGCCATTCAGCCTGCTGCGCAAGGCGCTCGACGAGACGCAGCGGGTCGCGCTCGCCCGGGTGACAATCCGCACTCGCGAGCGCCTGGCCACCCTGCGCACGTACGAGGACGGGCTGCTGCTCGAGACGATGTTCTGGCCCGATGAGATTCGGTCCACCGGCGCCCTCGACCTGCCCGAGGGCGCGGAGACGAAGGTCCGGCCGAAGGAGCTCGACATGGCGCGGAGCCTGATCGAGAGCCTCGCCGATCAGTTCCGTCCCGAGTCCTACACCGACGAGTACCGCGATGCGCTGGAGCAGCTGATCGCCCGCAAGATGAAGGGCGAGACACGCAACGCGAAGCGCCGCAAGCCGGAGCCGAAGATGATCGACCTGATGGAGGCGTTGCGGGCCAGCGTGGACGACGCAAAGAAGGGCGGATCAGGGCGAAAGAAGGCGAGCCGACGCTCGGCGGCGTGACGCCGGATCCCTAGAATCGCTCCTCGCTGTCGGAGCGCTCGTCCCCGCCGATGCGGGTCCGGCCATCGGGACGCGTGTCCCGCGCGGCCAGGGTGCTTGGCCCGTCTGCCTCCGCGTCGCCGGGCTGCCCCACGTCGCCCCGCTGGGCCCGCGCCGCGCTGGCCTGGCGGTAGGTGACCTGGGCTCGGTCCGCTCCCTCCACCTCGCGTCGCTCGCCGGGCTCGAAGGCCTGGTCCGGTGCCTCCGGTGTGAGATCCCCGGTGGCGCCGGTCAGTCCGCCACCACCGGGGTTGTCGCGATCGGTCACCGCTGTGCCGAGGCCTCGATCTCGCCACGCCACGCGCCGGTCTCGGCGCCGCGACTCTCGATGAACTCCTTGAAGCGCTCGAGATCACCCTTCACGCGCCGATCGAGGAAGCCGAGGGCGGTGCCCACGTTCTCGACCACGCCCTCCGGATCGACATCCATCTGGAGCGTGATCCGGGTGGTCTCGTCGTCGATGCGGTGGAAGGTCACCACGCCGGCGTTCTCCGCACCGGAGGTCGCGTTCCAGGCGACACGCTCATCGGCGTGCTGCTCGGTGATCTCGGCATCCCACTCCTTCTCAGCGCCGCCGACCTCGGCGACCCAGTGCAGGTGCGTGTCATCGGTCTGGGTGACCGACTTGACGCCCTCCATGAAGTGCGGGAAGGACTCAAACTGGGTCCACTGGTTGTAGGCGGTGCCCACCGGCACCTTCACGTCAATACTCTCGACCACGGAAGCCATGTTGCTGATTCCTCCAGGGGGTTGCGGTTGTGCTGCCACCTCACCTAGCAAGCGGTGCGCCAGACGATCCGGCACGGCCGATGCATTGGGGTGTTCACCCGCAAGGAGGCAGACCGATGCCAAAGGAATGGAGCGACAAGCGCGACCGCCAGTACGAGCACATCAAGGAATCGTACGAGGATCGCGGCGTCGGCGAGAGCGAAGCGGAGGAGCGCGCCGCGCGGACGGTGAACAGGGAGCGGAGCGAAGCCGGCGAGACGAAGTCGAGAAAGGACGACTGACGCGTCCGCTCAGCTCCCGAGCAGGCCGTCCCGGATCACGCGGGCGTTGTGGATCAGCATCCCGTCGAGCGTCTCGGCGCCCGAGCCCTCGGGACCGAGCGAATCGGTGTAGATCGGGTCGTCGACCAGCCGCGCGTCCGTCTCCTCCGCCACCGCGGCCGCCAGGCGCGGATTGACCGATGACTCGGTGAAGATCGCGGTGACGCTCTGCGCGCGGATCTCGGCGACCAGCGCCTCGATCTCCTGGGCGCTGGGTTCGGATGACACGTCGAGCGACGGGAAGATCGAACCGACGAACACCAGGTCGTACTCGTCGATGAAATAGCCGAGCGCATCGTGGTCGGTGACGATCCGGCGGTTCTCCGCCGGGACCTCGTCGATCATCGCGCGAACGTCGATGTCGGCTTCCTCCAGTCGTGCGATCAGCGCGGCGGCCCGCTCCGCGAACCCATCGGCCTGGTCCGCGGCCGCAGCGGCCAACGCATCCCGCGCGTTCTCGGCCATGACGATCGCGTTCGGGGCGCTCAGCCAGTAGTGCGGGTCGACCTCGTCATCGTGGCCATCGTCGCCCTCGTGGCTCGCCTCATCCACACCGGGAGCACGGAGCGAGACGCCATCACTCAGGTCGCGGACTCGATCGCTCCCACCGATGGTCGTGAGCGTCTCGTCGAGCCAGTCCTCGAGGCCGGCGCCGCTGACGAGGATGAGGTCCGCCTGCTCGAGAGCCGCACCCGCCGCCGGGGTCAGCTCGAAGTCGTGGGACTCGATCCCGGGCTTCAGGAGCACGGTCAGCTCGATCGCCTCGCCGCCGATCTCGCGCGCAACCGATCCGACCTGGGTCGTGGTCGCGACGACGCGGAGCCCTTCATCCGCCCCAGGAGAGGCGGGGTCATCGGCGATGCACGCGCCGAGAACGGCCACAGTCACCGCCATGGCCAGGGCGGTTCGGAGAGGACTCATGTGAGATACAGTATCAGTTAGCAGAGGGCGCCGTCAACGCCCCACCGGCGGCTGTCGTACCGTAGGCCCGATGACCCGACGAACCCTGGCACTGCTCACGACCGCACTCCTGGTGCTCACCGCCTGCGTCGAAGGCACCGGGCCGGACGCCGAAGCCTGCGCGGCCCCCACCGTCGAGATCCAGCTCGCCGTGGCGGCCGACGCGATGGATCCCAACGGCCCATCGGTCTGCCGCGACCAGGACGTCTCGCTCGTGATCACGCCGACGGTGGATGGCGTGTTCCACATCCATGGCTACGACGAGGAGGTTCCCGCCACCGAGATCCGTGACGGCGCGGTGATCGCCCTCGAGTTCACCGCGGCACACAGCGGCCAGTTCTCGATCGAGCTGCATACGCTGGACGACCCCGAGGGCGTCGCGATCGGCGTCTTCACCGTCCATGAACCGTAGCTCCGGCACGAGGGTAGGGGCGCTCGCCGCGGCGGGCACCGCGCTCCTCTCCCTCGCGACGCCGGGGCAGGCTGCCGCGCACGCGATCGGCGGCACCTACCAGCTTCCGGTCCCGCTCGCGCTGTACCTGGCGGGCGCCGCGCTCGCCGTCGCGGCGTCGTTCGTGGTTGCTGCCGTCGTGGCTCGAGCTCCGAGAGAGGGAGATGCGTACCGGCTGCGGTTCGCCTCTCCATCGATCGCAGCTGCGCTGCGGGTGCTCCTGCGCGCGATCGGGCTGCTCTGGTGGTACGGCGCCATCGTGGTCGGCTTCGCGATCGGCGACATCTCTCCCCTGCCCGGGGTTCTGCTGTGGATCGGGATCTGGGTGGCGTTGCCGATCGTCGCCGTGGCGCTCGGGAACCCGTGGCCGTCGCTGAGCCCGTTCCGGACGACCTTCGGGGCCATCGAATGGGTGGCACGCCGCTTCGGTGCGCAGGCCGTGGACGCCGGCATCGGCTATCCCGCCCGGCTCGCACGCTGGCCGGCGGTCGTGCTCCTGTCGGCGGCGATCTGGTCCGAGCTCATCCTGCCCGGTTCCGACACCGCAGTGACGGTGGCCGGGCTGATGCTCGGATACACCGCCCTCGCCCTGTCGGGAATGTCCGTCTTCGGCCAGATCGCCTGGCTGCGGCACGCCGAGCTGTTCGAGGTCTACCTGGGCTGGTTCGGTCGGGTCGGCCCGGTGGGCCGGGCGTCGCAGGATGAGGCGCTCTGCGCTGGATGCGCCGAGGAATGCGATCCCGCTCGCTGCGTGGACTGCCCGGAGTGCTCCGTCGCGGCGGACGATCATGAGCGTTCCACCGGGGTGCGGCCATGGGTGACCGGCCTGACGGACGTCGTCCGCGCCGGCTGGTCCGACGCCGCGTTCATCGTGCTGGCGCTGGCCGGGGTGAGCTACGACGGCATGCGCGAGACCGGGTTCGGCGCCGCGCTGCTCGACCTGCTGCTGCCCTCGGTGCAGTCGGTCTTCGGGATCACCGGCCTGACCTTCCTGGTCGTCGAGACGATCGCCTTCGCCGTCGTCTTTGCCGTGTTCTGGCTCGCCTTCTTCGCCGTTGTGACGGCCACGCACGCCCTCGGTGAGCCGGACCGCCGGCCGTCGCTCGCACGGACCTCCGGCGCGTACGCGGCCGCTCTGCTACCGATCGCCGCCGGCTACCTCATCGCCCACTACCTGACGGCCGTGATCCAGGGCGCCGTCTGGCTGCCGACCCTGCTGATCGATCCGCTGATGAGCCTCGCTCCGACTCTCGACTGGATCCCCACCATCTTCGTCTGGTACCTGAGCGTGGCCGCGATCGTCGGCGGCCACGTCGCCGCCATCGTGCTGGCCCACCGGCACGCGCTGCGGGACGCCCCACGCCACCCGGTGATCGCCGGCCTGCCGATGGTGGCGCTGATGATCGGCTACACCGTGCTCAGCCTCTGGATCATCGCGCAGCCGATCGTCGTCGAGCCCGGAAGCGGCTAGGCTCGATCGATGATCGACGTCAGCCTGGCCGTCGCCTTCGCCGCCGGCGTGCTCTCGTTCATCTCACCCTGCGTCCTCGCCCTGGTGCCCGTATACCTGGCCTTCCTGGGCAACGCCGCAGTCGATGCGGGATCCGCTGCCGAGGCGAGCGTCAGCCGCGCCGCGATCCTTCCCCAGGCACTGCTGTTCATCGGCGGCTTCAGCCTCGCGTTCATCGTGCTGGGCACGTCCATCGGCCTGGTGGGCGCTCCCCTCTTCCGGGTGCCGGAGGCTCGCCAGATCGCCGGGATCGCGGTCGTGGTGGTCGGGGTACTGACCACCGGCGTCTTCGGCCCGGTCATGGAACGCTTCAGCATCGGCGTCCGTGCCTCGTCGCCGTCAGCGGCGCGCGGCGTGCGCGCCGCGGCGTTGGGCGGCCTGGTGGCGGTCGGCTGGACCCCCTGCATCGGGCCGGTGCTCGGCGCCATCTTCACCATGGGCGCGTCCAGCGGCTCAGCCCCGGTGGTGGCGCTGCTGCTCACCGCCTACTCGCTCGGACTGGCCGTTCCGTTCCTGGCGGCCGCGCTGGCGTTCCCCCGGATGCGACCACTCGTCGAGGCACTCCGTCGCCACCATGTCGCCGTGCGCGTGGTGACCGGGCTGCTCATCGTCGGCATCGGCGTCCTGATCTATCTCAACGCCTTCGCCCAGCTCGCCACCCTGTTCACCTTCGCGCTCTAGGCCCACGGGACCTTCCCGCGTCAACGCGAAGATGCTCGAGGAGTTCGCCGAACGCACGCACCAGGAGCGCGCTGCGGTCAACGCATGAGCGGGTAGCCGGAGGGCCGGCGGCGCGCGGGCTTGCCCGTCGGGGTACGCTCATTGGAACGATGCCGCTTCCCGTCACACTCACGCTCACCTACCTCGCGGTCAATCTCGTCATCACGATCTGGATCGTGCGCGAGGAGACGGGTGGCCGCTCGCCCGCGGGGTGGGTGGTCGCGCTCTCCCGGACGCTGCGCTACGGGCCGCCGCTCGCCGGCCTCGTCTACCTGGTGACGCGTGCCGGCGACTGGCCGTTCGTTCTGTTCGTCGCCGCCTTCTTCGCCGGTGCGTTCTGGCTGCTCGACGGACTGCTGAACTACCCGACCCGCCCGCCGAAGTGACCGGCGGCGGCGGGGGTATCCTTGGTCGATGCACGCTCCCGACGTCCTGCGCTACGGCCACGAGATGGTGGAGCGCACGATCGAACGCTACGGTCCCGCGGATTGGTCACGGGTGGCGCTCGGGACGTGGACGGCCAGGGATCTGCTCGGCCACCTGGGTGCCTTCGAGGCGCGGGCGGCCGACGTGCTCGCCACCTTCGTGGACGCCCCGGTCCTGACCGATCTGATGGACGCCGATCCGTCCACCTTCAACGACGACCAGGCCGCGGTCCGCGCCGACTGGTCGGTCGCGGACCTCCTCGAGGAATATCGCACGTCGTACGCGCGCGTTGCCGGACATGCCGCACAGATCAGCCCCGAGCGTTGGCGCGAGACCGGCACGATCCCGTGGTACGGCGCCGGGTACTCGCTGGACGATTGGGCGATCTACACCCTCTACGGCCACAAGCGCGAGCACGACCCCCAGCTCTCGGCCGCACTCGATCAACCCGCCTGAGCTGGACGAGGGTCAGCAGAGCTCGACATACCGCTCCAGGTTCTCGTCGCGACGTTCCGTGAACGAGGCGTCGGAGCGTGGTTTCGGCGCCGCCGACGGCTGTGCCGGCTGCCGGCTGTCGCGGCCGGCCTCGCGAGGTGAGGCAGCGCTGTGTCGGCGGCGCGGTCGACTCGTGGCGCCCGCGGAGGGATTCGAACCCCCGACGCCCGCCTTAGGACGGCGGCGCTCTATCCACTGAGCTACGGGGGCGGCGCCGACACAACCGTACCGTAAGATTCGGCGCATGCCGCGTCCGACCCTCTACGTTCGCGAGGGATGCCACCTCTGCGAGGACGCCGGCGTCCTGCTGGACGACATGCTGGGAACCGATGGCTGGGACGCGATCGACATCGCGCACCGACGACGACCTCCTCGTGCGCTACGCACACCGCATCCCGGTGCTCGTCGTCGATGGCGAGGAGCGCGCCGAGCTGGCTGATCACCCGCCCCGACGTCGAGGACGCGCTGGCGGCCCGATGATCACCGCGCTGCGCCGCCGCCGATGGAGCCTCGCGTGGCTGCTCTTCATCGTGGCGCTGGGCATCGGGCTGGCGTGGCTCGCGTCGGTGCCGCTGCTGCGCGGCGAGCCGGACGGGCGCATCGGCTCACGCGTGGGCGAGCGCGCACCCCGGCTGGCCCTGGAGGACCTGGACGGCCGGCCGTGGACCCTCGCCGACGGCGACGGCCGGCTGGTGTGGGTGAACTTCTGGGCGACGAGCTGTGCGCCGTGCCGCACCGAGATGCCCGCCATGCAGCGACTCGCCGAAGCGTACCCCGACGACCTGCTCATCCTGGGCGTGAACTGGGGCGAAGGCGCGCGACGCCGTCGAGTCGACTTCGTCGGCCCGCTACGGGATCCAGTACCCGATCCTGCTCGACCCGGGTCTCGAGACCTTCTACGGATGGGCCGGGACCGATGGGCTCCCCCGCCACTACTTCATCGGGGCGGAGGGAACGGTCCTGCGCGAGGTCATCGGACCGCTGGAGCCCGCGCGGATGGTCGCGATCATCGAGGAGCTCTCACCGGCCGATAGATCGGGCACTCGGCGGATGAA
Source organism: uncultured Chloroflexia bacterium (assembly GCA_963704115.1). GTDB lineage: Bacteria > Chloroflexota > Limnocylindria > QHBO01 > QHBO01 > JACDBZ01. The sequence continues at coordinate 607,881 of CAVPGY010000002.1, read as the reverse complement.
GCCTGCGGCTGGGACCGTTCGCCCCGATAGATCGGGCAGACGGTGACCCGGAACGTCCAGCGCGGAGCCTTCTGTGCCCAAGCCGATTCATCGGCCGATCCGCGCCCTAGCGGGAGGTCCGGTGTCACGCCACCCCATCATGCCGGCACATGGCGCCGATCAGCCTTCGACGACGATGATCCCGTTCATCTCGGTATGGAGGTCGCAGACGAAGTAGTACTCGCCGGGCTCGAGAGCCACGATCTCGACCTCGTCGACCTCGCCCTCGCCGATGATCGGCCCCCTGGCGATTGCCTCGCCGCCCTCCTCCGCATACACGCTGAAGTTGTGCGGCACCGCCTCGTTGTTGGTGAACGTCACGGTGAAGGCCTCGCCCGCGGTGGCCTCGATGACGTTCGCGTCGAACTCGAGGTCGGCGGCGCTGATCTCGACGGCGCCGTTGATCACGCCGACCGTGCCACCGGCGCTGTTGTCATCCGATGGGTCTGCCGTCACTCCGCGCAGGCCGCGAGGACCAGGCGGGCGCGGACGAGGAGGCCGACGCGCGCGCCGCGGCGCAGCGCGAAGGAGGGAAGGTTCATTCGTGGAGACGTCCTTTCGACGAAGTCACGCTCGGCTTCGGGAGTGGCGTCGCCATGGTAGCCCGGAGGGCCCGGTGCGTCGAACGCCTCGTCACTCCGCTGCGCGGTAGCCCCCGCGGTCGGTGGTCTCGATGCGGACCGGCAGGCTCGCCCGGGTCGTGGGTGAAGTAGCACCACCAGCCCTCGGCCGCTGCGCGCGCGACGAGCTCGTTGCGCACCTCGATCGCGTCGATCGGGTAGTCGTCGTAGGCGCTCGTCCATCGCACCGGGATCTGCCAGCGCGTCGGGATCAGGTCGCCCCAGAAGATCGCGCGCCCCAGTCGGATCGCCGGTGCGACCGCCGGCGCGTTCGAGTGCCGATCAGCACCGCCTGTGAGCCCCGGGTATGACCGCCGGTGCGCAGGACGCGAACGCCCTGCACCAGCTCGACCTCGCCGCTGACCTCGGCGAGCTGCCGGGCGGCGCGAATGGCATCGAGCTGCTCGACCTCCATGACGCCCTGCAGGCGGAGCTCATCGCCGTGCGCGGCCTCCGCCTCGTCGCGCTGGACGACGTACCTCGCATTCGGGAAGGCGGGGGTACCGTCGGGCCCGAGCATGCCGCCGGCGTGGTCGTAGTGGAGGTGGGTGACGACCACGAAGTCGATGCGCGCCGGGTCCTAGCCCCACGGCGCGCAGCGCCTCGACCGGGTCGCCGCCCTCGACCCCCTTGATGTCGCGATCCTTGTCGCTCATCCGCGACCCGGTCCCCGTCTCGACCAGGATGCGCTTGCCGTCCGACTCGATGAGCAGCAGGTTGAGCCGGCAGAGAAGGCGTCCGCGCTCATCGGCCTCGACGAGGCGGCTCCACAGCGGTTTCGGGACGACCCCGAAGAAGCCGCCGGCATCCGGTCGGAACCAGCCGGCGCGGATGACGCGCACGCTCACCCCGCCGGCGTAGGTGCGCGCCGGGCCGATCTCGTGGAGCGGCTCGCTCACGACCTCGTCACGCGGCCACGGTCGAAGTCGGCGTGATAGCGGCTGGCGGTCGGATCGGTCTGGCCACGGTACTTGGATCCCGATCTGCGCGTCGCCGTAGCCGAACTCGACCGGCGTGCTGAGCCGTTGGAAGCTGATCTGGCCGATCTTCATGCCGTCGTACAGCTTGATCGGCAGATTGGCGACGTTGCTGAGCTCCAGGGTCAGCGTCCCCTCCCAGCCGGGGTCGACGTAACCGGCCGTCGAGTGGATCAGCAGGCCCAGGCGTCCCAGCGAGGACTTGCCCTCCAGACGAGCCACCAGGTCGTCGGGCAGGCTGACGCGCTCGAACGTGGCGCCGAGCACGAACTCGCCCGGGTGGAGGATGAACGGCTCGTCCCCTGTGATCTCGACGAGCTCGGTCAGCTCGGGCTGTTCCTCGCGCGGGTCGATCACCGCCGTGCGGTTGTTGCGGAAGACCCGGAACCGGTTGCCGAGATGGAGGTCGACGCTCGACGGCTGCACCGCCTCGGGAGTGAACGGGTCGATGACGATGCGGCCGGACTCGAGCTCGGCGCGGATGTCGCGGTCGGACAGGATCATGCGCGCCGGATTGTACCGGAGCCGGCGCGCGCTACTCGCCCCGCGAGCGGATCAGCCGATCGACCTCGCGCTGCAGCGTCTCGATGTCGTCGTAGGCGTGATAGACCGACGCGAAGCGGATGTAGGCCAGCTGGTCGAGGTCGCGCAGCGCATCGGTCGCCAGCCGCCCGATCTCGGTCGAGGGGATCTCGGCGTCGCCGCGTGCGCGCAGCTGCGCCTCGATCTCGTCGAGGGCGGACTCGACGCGGTCGAGGGTCACCGGGCGCTTCTGGAGGGCCTTGAGCAGGCCGGCGCGCAGCTTCTCGCGATCGAAGTCCTGGCGCGAGCCATCGCGCTTGACGACGACGAGGCGTGCGCCCTCCGGGCGCTCGTAGGTCGTGAACCGATACGAGCACGCCTCGCACTCGCGGCGACGACGGATGGTGCTGCCCGCTCTCGAGGTCGCGGGAGTCGATGACGCGGGTGCCGGTCTGCCTCGCAGCGTGGACAGCGCATGGGGCTCCTGTGGCGTGATGGACTACACCAGTGGTGGTACCGCCGCGGAGCATACCACAAGATATGCGGTGGGTATATACCGATATGCCCGCGAGTCAGTCCTGGATCTCCTTCTGCCGCTCGAGGCGCGCGATCGTCGAGGCCTCGGCGGGCTTGCCCGGCTCCCAGTCGAGCAGCACGTCCGACGATCTCCAGCCATGCGCATCCGAGCGTGGGTGACGTTGGCGTGCCCGCGCTTGTAGTAGATGGATGGCTCCTCGTCGTTCAGCGGGCGATGGCGCAGGCGGGTGATCGAGCAACCCCGCTCGACGGTCACGATCCCGCGCAGGGCACGCTCGAGATTCGCCTCGTACTCCATGTGCAGGCCGTGCAGGTCCTCGGGCGCCAGCATCTCCACGCAGGCCGTTCGACTCCTCGTCGAGCGCGTCCTCGTGGACGGTGAATCGCGAGCATCGATCTCGTCCGGGGTCGAGGTCCCGCCGACGAAGAGCGTCGATGTCGTCCGCCACCTCGCGCGAGCGGGCGTCGATGGCCGCGGTGTCGCTCGAGCAGGATCGGAGCGGTAGGCGCCCAGCTCGCGCCCGGAGCCGAAGACGCTGCGGCGTCGTCCGCCGAACAAGTTCGCGCATCATGCTCATGATCGCACCCTACGCGCCCTTGCGCCGACGAATCTCCTCGGTCAGCGCCGGGCATGATCTGGAACAGATCCCCGACCACGAACAGGTCGGCGAACTCGCCGATCGGCGCGTCGGGATCCGGTTGATGGCGACCACGTGCTCCGCCGTCTGCATGCCCGACCCGGTGCTGGATGGCGCCGCTGATGCCGGCGCCGATGTAGAGCGACGGCTTGACGACCTTGCCGGTCTGGCCGATCTGGAGCTGGTACGGGAATCCAGCCGGCGTCCGCGGCCGCGCGCGAGGCGCCGACAGCCCCACCCAGCGCGGCGGCGAGATCGCGTAGCGGCCCGAAGCCCTCCTCGCCGGCCACGCCTCGGCCGCCGGCGACGATGACGCTGGCCTCCTCGAGGTTGACGACCTTGGCCTCGGCCTCGTGGCGCTCGGCCACCGCTGCGCTGGACAGCGCCGATTCGGCGGCCGCAGGCGCCTCGTCCACCTCGGCCGTGCCGGAGCCTCCCTCGGCGAGCGTGAAGGTGTTGGCCAGCACGAGGACCACGGCCGGCGTCGGCGCCCCGTCGATGGGGCGCGCGGTCGTGATCACCGAGCCCTGGAGGGTGGCCTGCTCGGTCTCGAGGGTGCCATCGACCACGCGCGCGGCACGGACCGGGCCGAAGGCCGGCAGGTCGAGCAGGCCGACCAGTGCCGCGGCCAGGTCGCGACCGTTCGGGGTCGCCGCCGCCAGCAGCGCCAGGCCGCCGTCACGGGCAGCGGCCACCGCGGCTGGCGCGTAGGTGATGGCCGGCCGATCCTCGTCACCGAGCACGATCGCCCGCCCGGCACCGTGCGCACCGAGCGCGGCGGCACCGGACGCGGCGCCGGACCCGTAGGCGAGCGCCACCGCGGAGCCGCCGGACTGCGAGGCAAGCTCGGCGGCACCGGTCGCCAGCTCGAAGCGCGGAGCGTGCCGGGGCGCCGTTGCTGAACTCCGCCAGGAACAGGATGTCGTTGCTCATCAGATCAACTTCCGTGCTGCGAGCCAGTCCGCGATCTTGGTGGCGGCTTCGGGGGCGGCCAGGTTCTCGATGCGCTCCGTCGGCGGCTTCGCCTCCGGTGCGCGCGTGTCGGTCACCTTGGTCAGGGCGGCACCGCGCAGATCCTCCGCCGACAGGCCGAGGTCCGACAGCGACCAGGTCTCCATCGGCTTTCGCTTGGCGGCCATGATGCCCTTCAGGCTGGCATATCGGGGTTCGCCCACCTGGTCGGTGACGCTGGCCACCACCGGCAGCGGCGCGCTGACCCAGTCGAACCCGGTTGCCGACAGGCGGCGGACCTGCGCCGATCCATCTCCCACCTTCAGCTCGGCCCCATAGGAGAGCAGCGGGACGTCCCGCATGGCGGCCACTGCGCCCGGTACCAGCGAGCCACGCGCGTCGTCGGAGGCCATGCCCATCAGCGCCACGTCGGGTGCCAGCTTGTCGAGCGCCGCGGCGAGAACCTTGGCGGTCGCCCACTCGTCGGCACCGGAGAGGGTCGCATCGGTGACGAGCACTGCATCGTCGCCGCCCATCGCCAGCGCCCGGCGCAGTGCCTCGGCGGCCTGGTCGGGACCCATCGAAAGGTAGGTGACCGACTCGACGGCACCGCCATCGAGCAGGCGCAGGGCCTGCTCGATGGCGTATTCGTCCAGCGGATTGATGATGGCCTCGACGCCCGTGCGGTCGAGGCGCAGATCATCGGTGTAGCGCTTGTCGGCGCCGGTGGCCGGGACCTGCTTGATACAGACGACGATCTTCACGATCCGCGTGCTCTGCTCCTATGACTCTGGCTCAGCCCTTGGTCGAGACGCCGGCCCGCTGAAGGGTCTGGCGCGCCACGATCAGGCGTTGGATCTGTTGCGTCCCTTCGTAGAGTTGCGTGATCTTGGCGTCACGCATCATGCGCTCGACGGGGTACTCGGCGATATACCCGTATCCGCCCAGCACCTGGACGGCGTCGGTGGTGACCTTCATCGCGACGTCCCCCGCCACGAGCTTGGCGCTGCTCGTCCAGTACGGCAGATCCGATGCCTGCGCGTCGACGCGCGCCGCGGCGGCGTAGGTCAGCTGGCGAGCCGCCTCGATCTGCGAGGCCATGTCGGCAAGCATCCACTGAATGCCCTGGAAGTCCACGACGCGCTGGCCGAACTGCTTGCGATCGGCGGCATAGGCGACTGCGGCGTCGAGGGCGCCCTGGGCGATCCCGACCGCCTGGGCGGCGATGCCGAGGCGGGACCGATCGAGCGTGGACATGGCGATCTTGAAGCCGTCGCCCTCGGCGCCGATGCGGTTGTCGATCGGGACCTGGACCCCGTCGAAGGTGAGCTCGGCGGTCGGCGATCCACGGATCCCCATCTTGTGCTCGACGCGCGGGGCACCGAACCCGGGCGTGGCCGTCTCCACAATGAATGCGCTCATCCCCTTGCGCCCGCCGGCATCGGGATCAGTCAATGCGAAGACCGTCAGCAGGTTCGCCACGCTGCCGTGCGTGATGAACCGCTTGCTGCCGTTGAGGACGTACGAGTCGCCCGCCCGGGTGGCGCGCATGCGGTTGGCGGCGACGTCACTCCCGGCGGCGGCCTCGGTCAGGGCGAACGCGGCCAGCCACTCCCCGGAAGCGAGTCGTGGGAGGTATCGGTCTTTCTGGTCATCGTTGCCGGCGAGCAGGATCGGCAGCGCGCCGAGCTTCTGGACGATCGGAATCAAGCTGGTGGTGGCATCGGCCCGCGCAATCTCCTCGACCAGGATGCTCTGCCCGATGGTGTCGAGCGCCGTCCCACCATGGCGCTCCTCGAAGCACGTCCCGAGGAGATCCTGCTGCGCGAGCAGCTCCTTGAGGTCCCAGGGAAACTCCTGCTGCTCGTCGATCTCCGCGGCGCGCGGCGCAATGCGCTCCTCGGCGAGCTCGCGCACCATGGCGCGCAACTCGTCGTGATCGGCGGTGAGCAGGTAGGTCACGCGCGGTGCTCCTCGGGCACGGGGTACGGATACGAAGCGCTCGGGACCTCGAAGTCTAGCCGATGCCGCGGTACGCTCGCCGATGGCCGGGCCCGGCTCACCGCCCGACCTCGGAGTGTGCCGCTCCGGCACGCATCGGCGAAGCAGCCGCGATCCCCGGCGCGCGACCCTATCGGTCCGTGCCGGAGCAGCACATTCGAGCTAATCAGGGACGAGATCGGTCGGTCCCCGGGCGCTTCCCTCGCCGTTGGATGCCGCGGCGGCACATCGCGGACGTCCGGAACGATGCCAAGCGATCGGGACAATCAGTCGTGCGGACCCTGGAGCTCGACCTGATCATCCTGGATGCGGGCGCGGTAGCGCACCTGGCGCGTCGCGGCCGGCCCGTGGACGACCGACCCATCGCGGACGTCGAAGACGGAGCCATGCCATGGGCACGTGATGCGCGTGCCGTCGAGCGATCCCTGCGAGAGCGGGCCGCCGGCGTGCGAGCACGTGTCCTTCAGGGCGTCCACGACGTCACCCCGCCGGATGAGCACAACGCCGGTCGATCCCAGGGTCGCCTTCGTCGGCGTGGCTTCCGGCAGGTCGGCCGCGGGCATGACCGCGGTGAACTCCTTCGCCCGCTTGCCGCGGCTGAAGGCGTTGTGGTTGACCATGTAGCCGTACTTGAAGACGACGTGCCCGCCGATATAGGCACCCAGCGAGATGATGGCGTAGCCGATCACCATCGGCCAGAAGGCCGCGTCCGGGTTGCCCTGGAGACGCTGGAAGAGCGAGAAGCCGAACCCGGCGAAGCCGACCGCGTTGATGATCCCGTGGAGCCCGGTCACGTTCCGTTCGTCACCCGACCCGGTGTCCTTGAAGTCGGTCCAGCCGCTGAAGATGGCCGCCACGCCGGCCGCGTAGGTGAGCGCCAGGACCCATGTGGCGGCGTCGACGGTGCCTTCGACGCCGAACACGACGCGCAGGACGTCCAGGAACACGACGGCGGTCGCGCCACCGACCACCACATCGACGAGGACGGCGTGCAGCGAGTGCCCCAGCCACGTCCCGTTCAGCAGGTCCTGGAGCAGCTTGCCCGGCCGCCCGAGGACGCGGTAGAGCGCGCTGATCACGCGCGCCAACCAGTCGAGGAATCCGGCCAGCGGCCGTGCCCAGCGTTCGATCATGCCGTACCTCCGGGGCTCACCATACCTCCGGCGGTCCAGTTCCCCCCGTCCGCGGTCAGGCGGTCAGCTCGCGGGCGAACTCGCTGAAGGTCTCGACGTAGCGATCGATGTCGGCGTCGTCGTGCTGCACCGACAGGGTCCACTGGTCGTCGGGACCGGGTGGCAGCAGGATGCCGCGGTTGGCCAGGAAGAAGAAGCTCGCTGCCCACAGCTCCGCGTCGAGGCCGATGAAGTCACGGTAGTTCGTGACCCGCCCCGGCGTGAACATCACGCAGCCCTTCGGTCCGACATTGATCGCGTAGCCCGGCATGCCGTACTCGTCCAGCACCGCCTGGCTCCCGACGGTGAGCCGATCGGCCATTGCGTGGAGGCGCGGATAGGCGTCCTTCGTGAGGATCTGCTTCAGCGTCACCAGGCCGGCGGTCATCGACAGCGGGTTGCCGTTGAACGTACCGAGGTGCGCGACACGCGTCGCACCGCCGGTGAGCGTGGAGCGCTCGATGCCGGCGCCGGCCGCGCCATCGGCGAACGCCGGCGTGCCCTCCAGGGTCTCGATGGCGGCCATCACCTTGCGCTTGCCGCCGAATGCACCGATCGGGATGCCGCCGCCGATGCTCTTGGCCAGGCAGAACAGGTCGGGCTGGACGCCATAGTGCTCGTAGGCGCCGCCCCAGGCGAGCACGACGCCGGTCTTGACCTCGTCGAAGATGAGGACGATGCCATGCTCGTCGGCGAGCTCGCGCAGTCGCTGCAGGTAGCCGTCCTTCGGCGGCACGACGCCGATGTTGAACTGCACCGGCTCCACCAGGATGGCGGCGATCTCGCCGGGATGGGCCGCGAGGATCCCCTCGAGCATCTCCGGCTCGTTGTACGGCGCGATGATCGTCTCCGCCAGGCGCGAGAGCGGGATGCCGGCGCTGGCCGGGACCGTGTTGGGTGACTCGACCGGTCCCATCGCCTCACGCGGCGGCTGGATGCTGACCAGCACGTCGTCGTGGTGGCCGTGGTAGCCGCCCTCCATCTTGATCACCTTCTCGCGGCCGGTGTAGCCGCGGGCGACGCGGATGGCGTCCATGGTGGACTCGGTGCCGGAATTGCTGAACCGCACGAAGTCGGCGCCGAAGCGCGCCTTGATCTCCTCGGCCAGCGCGATCCCATCCTCGACCGGGAACGTGTAGCACGTGCCGTTGGCGACGCGGTACTGGAGCGCCTCGGCGAGGAGCGGGTGCGAATGGCCGGCGGCGAGCACGCCGAAGGCCATGTCGAAGTCGATGTACTCGTTGCCGTCGGCGTCCCAGATCCGGGATCCGCGCGCATCGGTCATGAAGAGCGGGTACGGGTCGTACGCCTGGAAGGAGCTGGCCACGCCCAGTGGCATGGCTTCGCGGGCGCGATCGAACAACGCGGCGCTCTTCGGCGTGCGCTCCCGATATGCGGCTTCTTCGCGCGCGCCGATCTCGGCGATGCGCTCCCGACTGATCTGACGTTCGGTGACCGTCACCGTCGACCTCCTAGCGTGCGCCCCACTGGTAGCTCTCCTTGACGAAACGAAGCTCGACGAGCGTCTCGGTCGAGCGAATCCCCTCGATGGCCGCGAACCTGTCGGTCAGGACGCGGAGCAGATGATCGTTGTCCTCGCAGACGACCTCGCAGAAGAGGTCGTAGCGTCCGGCGGTGATGACGACGTAGGTCACCTCCTCCAGCTCGGCGATCTGCCCCGCGATCACGTCAAGCCGGCCGGGATCCACCTTCAGGCCGATGAGGGCCGGCTGCTGGAACCCCATGGCGAGCGGATCGGTGACGCCCACGACCTGCACCACGCCGCGGGTGATGAGCCGCTCCGCGCGCTGGCGGACCGTCGCCTCGGGCACCTTCAGCTCACGGCCGATCTGCGCATACGGGCGCCGGCCGTCCAGCTGCAGTGCCTTGATGATCGCCTTGTCCAGGTCGTCGAGGACCGGACGCCGCCCCCCGGACGGCCCGATGCTGCGTACCGCCATCAGCGAAGAGTAGCCGCGACCCGTTGCCGGGTCAACATTCCGTAGCCTCCGCCGCCGAATCCTGCGGATTCCGCGGCCTGTGGCGGATTCCGTGGCCCGGGTCAGGCCGTCGGGACTCCATCGTCCGGCGCCCCGCGGCCGTCCGGTGCACCGGCCGCTGGGACGGCGTCGACGCTGCGCTGCCAGGCGCCGGTGGCATCGGCCAGCAGCTCCGCCACGTCGCGGACGCCGACATCGGTGCGATCCAGGTCCGTGGTGCCGTCGCGCAGCATGATCAGGCAGAACGGGCAGGCGGTGGCGATCTCGTCCGGCGACTTCTCGAGGGCCTGCTGGGTGCGCTTGTGATTGATCCGCGTCCCCTCGTGCTCCTCCATCCACATCCGCGCGCCGCCGGCTCCGCAGCACATCCCGCGTCGGTGGTGCAGGTCCATCTCGACGATCGACTGCCCGGGCACCGACTCCACCACCCGCCGGCCCTCGTCGTACACGTCGTTGTAGCGGCCGAGGTAGCACGCGTCGTGGTACGCCACCACCGCCTCGTGGTGTTCGGACGGCACGAGGCGGCCATCGGCAACCAACCGGTCGAGCAGCTGGGTGTGATGGATGACCTGCACGCCGGTCAACCCGAACTGCGGGTACTCGTTTTTGATGGTGTTGAAGCAGTGCGGGCAGGTCGCCACGATCGTCGAGATGCCGTGCTTCGCGTGCGCTGCCGACAGCGTGGCGACGTTCTCCTCGGCGAGCATCTGGAACAGGTACTCGTTGCCGGCGCGGCGTGCAGGATCGCCGGTGCACGTCTCCGCGGATCCCAGGACGGCGAACGCCACCTCGGCCTGCTTCAGCAGCTGGGCCATGGCGCGCACGACCTTCCGGTTGCGATCGTCGAACGCCCCTGCGCAGCCGACCCAGAACAGCACGCCGCCGTCCAGCGGGTCGCCGGTCGGGGTCGAGGTGTGGATCGTGCGCCAGGGGGTGTTGCCGGCGGCGGGGCGCGCCGGTGCATCGGCCTGGCCGAGGACCGGGATCTCCAGACCCTTCGCCCAGTCCAGACGCGCCGACTTCGGCTGACCCCACGGGTTGCCGGCGTTCTCCATGTTGCGGAAGGCGGCGTTGAGCTCCTTCGGGAACTTCGACTCCTCGAGAACGGCATTGCGACGGATCTCGACGATCGTGTCGACGTGCTCGATGAGCACCGGGCAGCCCTCGACGCACCAGCCGCAGGTGGTGCATTGCCAGACGGCCTCCTCGGGGATGGCGTTGTCCATGAGCGGCAGGCTGAGCGCCTCCTCGGCGCGCTCGCGAGCGAGGTTGAGCGTCGTCTCCGATGCCTCGGCGCCGCCGTTCGCGCCACCCTTCCACGCGCGCTGGGCCGATGCCGCGGCGGCAAGGGCGGTCTCCGCCGCCCAGAGCTGGTCGCGCAGGCCCTCCATCAGGTGCTTCGGGCTCAGGGTCTTGCCGGTGGATGACGCTGGGCAGAACTCCATGCAGCGACCGCACTCGGTGCATGCCAGCGGGTCGAGCAGGTGCCGCCAGGTGAGGTCCTTGAGCCCCTTCGCCCCAAAGACGAGCTCCTCGCCCTCCTCCGGCTCGGCCTCGAGGTCCATCTTTCGCAGCGCGCCGCGCGGCTCGAGGTTGCGGAAGAAGACGTTCGGCTCGCTGCTGATGATGTGGAGGTGCTTGCTGTAGGGCAGGTAGGCACCGAAGCCGAGCACCAGCCAGATGTGGGCCCACGCCATGGCTCCGTACCCGACCTCGGCGACGCGGGTGCCGAGCGGTTCCAGCGCCAGGCTCAGCGGGCCGGTGAGCAGCGCCCAGGGGCGGGCATGGTGCGCCGGATCCATGACGTAGATGAACGCGTCGCCGATGAGCTCGGTGACGACGATCAGCAGGATCAGGCTGAGGATGATGAAGGCGTCCCGGGTCAGCGCCAGGCGGACCGGCCGCACGACGATGCGGCGCACGACGTAGTAGCCGAGCGAGACGAGGATGAGGCCGATCAGGACGTTGGCGAGCAGCGTGATCAGGTTCCAGAGGATCCCGCCGAGCGGCCACGCGAGGATCGTCTCCACCAGCCCGTTCGTGACGTAGTTGCCGGTCGTGGCCAGCAGGACGATGAAGCCCCAGAACACGAACGCGTGGGCCAGCCCCGGCCCCAGGTCCTGGAGCAGCCGCTTCTGCCCGAGCACGTACACGACGATCGACCAGATCCGCTCCCCGATGCGGTCCGACCGTTCGAGCGGCCGCCCCTCGCGAAGCACGGCGAGGTGCCAGCGGGCGCGGCGCCAGAACAGGAAGATCGTGGCGGCGACGGGCACCACGATCAGGGGGTAGAACGGGATGGAGGCTTCCATGCGTGGCCGCCATGGTAGCGGCGCCGGGTCGCACGACGACGCCGCGGGCCGTCAATGCCCCGCCTCGCGCGGGAGGGCGTCAGCCGTGGTCGCCGCCGGCGAGCTGGTCGAGGGCATGGCGCAGGACCGGCAGCAGCGCGTCGAGCGACTCGGTTGCGCCCTTCGGAGACCCAGGCAGGTTGGCGATCAAGGTCGCGCCACGGCTGCCGACCACGGCGCGCGAGAGCGCGGCCATCGGCGTCGAGGCGATGCCGACGGAGCGCATCAGCTCCGCCAGGCCCGGCGCCTCGCGATCGATGACCCGACGCGTGGCGGCCGGCGTCACGTCGGTCGGCGTGAGGCCCGTGCCGCCGGTGGTCACGACGAGCCGATGTCCCGCGTCCGCGAGGCCGGCCAGCAGCGCCGCGATCTCCGCCTCATCGTCTCGCACGACGATCGCCTCGGGAGCCACATCGAAGCCCGCGTCCCGCAGACGCGCGACAAGCGCAGGCCCGGAGGCGTCCTCTCGCTCCCCCGCCGCGGAGCGATTCGAGCAGGTCACCACCACCGCCTCGTGCGCCGCCGGCTCGCGCGGGACCGCGTCGCGAGCGTAGTCCCCGGATCGGCCGCCGGACTTCTCCAGCAGCTCGACCCGCTCGATGACGATGTCCCGCTGCAATGCCTTCGCCATGTCGTACAGCGTGAGCGCGGCCACCGAGGCGGCCGTGAGCGCCTCCATCTCGACTCCCGTGCGCGCGGTGGCGCGCGCCTCGGCGCGAATGGTCACCAGGCCGGAGTCGCGCTCGGCGGTGAGCTCCACGTCGACTCGGTCGAGCGGCAGGGGGTGGCAGAGCGGTATCAGGTCGGCGGTTCGCTTGGCAGCGCCGATGCCGGCCAGTCGCGCCGTCACGAAGGCGTCGCCCTTGGGGCCGCCCGCATCCATGAGCGTGCCGAGGACGGCCGGGTCGAAGCGCACCACGGCGCCGGCCACGGCCCGGCGCGAGGTGACCGGCTTGTCACCCACGTCGACCATGCGCGGAGCGCCGTCGTCGTCGAGGTGGCTCGGCTTCATCGGCCGTTCAGCGCGATCGGCTCGAGCACGATCGCCTCGTAGCTGGACCCGGGGACGGTGGCCTCCTGGCCCTCCGGCACGATCAACAGGGCGTTGGCATCGGCCAGTGGGCGCAGCTGCGACGACTGCTGCCCGCCCGCCGCCCGGGCGTGAACAGCGTGGTCGGCGTGCCAGACGTGGACCCGCAGGAAGCCACGCCGTCCCGGGTCCTTGCCGATTCGTGCCTCTGCCACGGCCTGCAGGTGGAGCCGGCCGTCGCCGGACAGGCCGAGCATCGAGCGGATGAGCGGCCGAACGACGAGCTCGAAGACGACCAGCGCGCTGACCGGGTTGCCCGGCAGCCCGATGAGGGTCGTGCCGCCCAGCTCGCCGACCGCCAGCGGCTTGCCGGGCTGAATCGCGATCCGCCAGAAGTCGAGTGTCCCGCGCGACTCGAGGACACGGCGAACGTGATCGTGGCGGCCGACCGACACGCCGGCCGAGGTGACCAGCAGATCCGCTCGACCCGCGGCCTCGACCAGGACGCGTTCGATCTCGGCCGCGTCGTCGCCCGCGTGCGGCAGGAGGATCGCCTCACCGCCCGCCTCGCGCACCGCCGCGGCGAGAGCGACCCCGTTCGCATCGTGGACCTGGTGCGGGCCAAGGGGCTCCCCCACTCCGACCAGTTCGTCGCCGGTCGAGAGAATGGCGACCACCGGACGGCGCCGGACATCGACCTGGCCCAGCCCCAGCGACGCGAGGACCGCGATCTTCGGGGGCGTGAGCTCGCCCGGGACGCGAATTTCATCACCGGCGCGCGTGTCGTGGGCTGCCGCGCGAACGTGGGCACCCGGCCGTGCCTCGGCCAGCGCCACGACGTCATCGCCCTCATCGGCCTCCTCCATCGGCACCACCGCGTCCGCCCCCGGCGGCATCGGGGCGCCGGTCATGATCCGCACCGTCGCGCCGGCGTCCACCGTCGGCAGCGTAGCCATACCGGCCGTGACCTCCCCCACCAGCGCCAGCGTCCCCGGGGTATCGGCGGCGCGTACCGCGTACCCGTCCATCGCCGAGTTGTCGAAGGCCGGGACGTTCACGGCGGCGACGATCCCGGGATCGGCGAGCACCCGCCCGGCGGCATCGGCCAGGGCAACCGGCTCGCCTGGCATCGGCTCCGCCCGTGCCAGGAGCCGCGCCAGGGCCTCGTCGAGCGACAGCATCGGCATCACATCCCGAGCTTCATGCGCGCCTCGAGGAGGCGCAGGATCCCGCGACGGGTGACCATCCCGACCGGGTCGCGGCCGTCACCGTCGACCACCGGCAGCTGGCCGATCTCCCGCTCCTGGAGCAGGCGCAACGCGTCCGCCATGGGCGCGTCGGGCCCGATGGTGGCCAGGTCGCCGTAGCGGGTCATGATATCGGTCACCCGGACCCCGGGCCACGACTCGCGCGGCAGGCGCCTGACGTCGCCCAGGGTGACGATCCCGGCCAGCCCGCCGTCGTCGTGGCGGACGAGGAAGGACCGGTCCTCGCCGCGCAGCAGCCGCTCCTGGACGAGATCGGCGACCGGCTCGTTGGGCGACACCGTGGGCGGATTCACCTCCATCGCGTCCCGTACACGGACCCCGCGCAGGCTGCGCTCGACGCCGGCCTGCGCCATCGTCGCCTCGGCGGCGTTCGACAGGAACCAGCCGATGAGCGCCAGCCACAGCCCGCTGAAGATCGAGCCACCCGGACGGAGCGCGAGGAAGACACCGAAGCCGATGAGCAGGTAGGCGATGCCACGCCCGACCAGGGCCGCGTTGCGGGTCGCGCTGAGGCGGTCGCCGCGCAGCTTCCACAGGATGGCGCGCAGCACCCGGCCGCCATCCATCGGGAACCCGGGGATCAGGTTGAAGATGCCGAGCAGGACGTTGATGAACCCGAGCCAGCCGAGCAACGCCGCCAGCTGGGGTTGTGCCACCGCCACGCTGAGGCCGATGAGCACGAGCCCGAGCATGATGCTCGTCGCCGGCCCGGCGACCGCGATCAGCGCCTCCTCGCGGGGGGTCCGCGAGTCGGAGTCGATCGAGGTGGCGCCGCCGAAGATGAACAGCGTGATTCCGTCCACCTTCAGACCGAATCGGCGCGCGACCAGGGCGTGCGACATCTCATGGGCGAGCACCGAGGCGAAGAAGAGCAGTGCCGTGGCGAACCCGACGAGCCAGTACGTGAGCGTCGTCCAGCCCGGGAATTCGGCGGGCAGCTGGAACTCGGCCAGCGAGTAGGTCACCAGGAAGGCGATGACCAGCCACGACGGATGTATCGCGAGATCGATGCCGGCCAGCCGGCCGACCTTCCAACCCGGTCCCATGGGCGGAGTCTAGATCAGGCGGGGCCGACGGTCGTCCGGGCGGATCGCCAGCGCCAGAAGCCGACGAGGCTCACCAGCACCGCCACCACCACGATCGCCGCGCCCGCCAGGAGGGCGGCATCGAACCAGAACGGCTCCGGGAAGAGCACGATCAGCTCCGACCCTGTCGCGAACAGGTAGGTCCCCGGCGGGAAGAAGAGCTCGTGGAAGGCGAGGAACGCGGGCTCGAAGGCCACGGCGAACACGATCGCCAGGAGGATGGCCACGGCGCCGATGCCACCCGACGCGATCAGCATGATGCGGCCCTGGCGCCTCGGGTCGCCTCGCAGCCAGGGGGCCGTCACGGCGGCCAGGACCAGCCCGGCCACCAGGATCCCGGTCAGCAGTTGCACGAGGCGCGAGACATCGGTCATGTGCGATCGCTCGTTCTCGTCGAGCAGCGGCCCGTCGCCGTCCAGCGACGCACCGAAGTTCCCGCCGAGATAGATGTCCACCAGGTACGAGCCGGTCACCCGCTCCACCTCCGCCTGCGTGGTGCCGAGCTCCGCGGCCACGCCGTGCCGCACCTGGAGGGCGGACGTGAGCAGTGGGTTGAAGAGCAGCAGCGGGCCGAGGAGGAGGATGATCACCGCCAGGGACAGCCCGAACACGAGGCCGATGACCCCGGGTGCGCGATCCATCGACGTGCGGCGGGCCGTCAGATGACCTTGCGAGTGGTACCGACGACCATCGAGAGGGCGAAGCCCACGACCGCGATGACGATCGCGCCGAGGAAGGCCGCGAAGAAGTCGCCGACCGTCAGCCCGAGGCTGAGCTCGTCCGAGATCGCATCGGTCAGGAGCAGCATCAGCGCGTTGATGACGATGAGGAACAGGCCCAGGGTCACCAGCGTGATCGGGAAGGTCAGGATCCGCAGCACCGGACGCACGAACGTGTTCACCAGTCCGAAGATGAAGGCGACGACCAGGAACTTCAGCCAGGCGTCGTCCGGCTCGAACGCGAAGTCGAGGTTCGGCACCAGGAGCACGGCCACGTAGAGCGCGCCGGCATTGATGAGAAGCTGAACGATTCGGTCCATCCCCCACAGCCTAGCCGATGCCGTCCAGACCCGGCGGGCCGTCGAGCAGGCGTCCGCGGACCCACGCCGCGCGAACCATGTTCGGGTGCGGCCGGAAGATCAGCCGGCTCATCACGTCGTCGGCCGCCTCGAGCGGCGGCTCGTCGCCGGGCAGCGGTGTCGTCAGGCGCGGGTCGACGGCGATGAGGTCGGCCTCCTTGCCCGCCTCGATCGAGCCGATCTCGTGCTCCATCCCCAGGGCCCGCGCTCCGTCGAGCGTGCCGAGCCGGAGCCACTCGACGGCTCGCGTCGCGTTCGCGCGATCCGCGCGTCCCGTGAGCTCGAGGACGCGCTGCGTGACCGCCCCGGCCCGCATCACCGATGAAGATCGAGACCTCCGGGCCGGCGGCCACGTCGCTTCCCAGGCCGATCGGGACACCGGCCGCACGGTAGGCGCCGAGCGGCATCATCCCGCTCGAGAGGAACAGGTTGGACGCCGGACAGTGCGCCACCCGCGCGCCGCTCTCGACGATGCGAGCCACCTCGCGATCGGACAGGTGGATGGCGTGGGCGAAGATCGTCCGCGGTCCGAGCGCGTCCGCCCGGTCATACACGTCGAGGTAGTCCCGGGCACCGGGGAACAGGCGCAGGACCTCGCCGATCTCGCCCGCGTCCTCGGACAGGTGGGTCTGCCAGTACGCGCCATGGACCCGGGCGAGGGCGGCCGACTCGCGGAGCATGGCCGGAGTGCAGCTGACCGCGAAGCGCGGCGTGAAGGCATAGCGCAGACGGCCGTCGTCGCGTCCATGCCACCGCGAGGCAAGCTCGTCCGACTGCCGCAGGCTGGTCTCGATGATATCGTCCGGGTCGATCGCGCGGTCGTAGGTGACACGGTCCATCATCACCTTGCCGATGACGGCCCGGATGCCGTGCGCCTCGGCCGCCGCGAAGGCGGCATCGGTCGAGTCCTCCCACAGCGCCGCGTAGGCGAGGACCGTGGTCGTGCCCGCCGCCGCGAAGGCACGGAACGCCGCGGGTGCCTGGCGTTCGGCGACCGATCGGTCATAGGCGGTCTCGAGCGGGAAGATGTACCGGTCCAGCCAGGTCAGCAGGTCCAGGCCCGCCCCCAACCCCGCGTTCGGGATCTGCGGCAGGTGGACGTGCAGGTCGACCAGGCCGGGCAGGAGCACCATCGGGCGCAGGTCGAGGCTTGCTGGCGGGGCCGCGTCGATCCCGGGCCAGGGTCCGACGCGCGCGATGCGGCCGCTGGCATCAACCTCGACGAGACCGTCGAGCTCGTCGAGCAGCCCGCCGCCGTCGAGCGGCGAGAGGAGCCGCGCACGGATCGCGTACGGGGGATGCGCTGGCAATGCGGACATCAGCGCGATGCTACATGCCCGGAAGGGAGTACCCTTGTGGTTCTACCGTTAGGAGGCCTCTCATGGCCAGTGGCACTGTCAAGAAGGTCGTCGCCGATCGCGGCTTCGGCTTCATCACCGGCGAGGATGGCAAGGACTACTTCTTCCATCGCGACGGTGTGAGCGCGTCGGTCGACTTCGACCGGCTGGTTGGCGGCGAGCAGGTGACGTTCGACATCGAGTCGAACCCCCGCGGCCCGCGTGCGGCGAACGTCGCAGCCGCCGAGTAGGGTCTCCCCGACGTCGGCCTGGAACGGCCGCCCGGTCCGCGAGGACGGGCGGCCGTTCCGTGTCCAGGGCCGATGCCGCCGTTGATCGCTCGCAGCGTTCACGGCGCCGTTGCGCCGAGATTGAGATTGCTCAACATTCGCGGTCCCCGGCATGTCCCTTGCCCCTTCGTTGCCCGGCCCGAGCAACGAACACCGCAATGACCGCAGCAAGGGGCACATCCCATGAACCGACTCACCAAGGGCGCGCTGGCCGGGCTGGCTGCCATGTCGATCGCCGTCGTCGGCTGCCAGGAGCAGGGCGTCGATGATCTCGAAAGCCTCGACACCCTCCCCAGCATGGACACCACGTTGCCGAGCCAGTCGGACCACGACATGACCGATGGCAGCATGGACGCCGCGCCGTCCGAAGAGGCTTCGCCGAGCGGGTCCTGAGCCGAGCGACACGCAGCCACGCCCCCTCCTGGTCCGCCGGGAGGGGGCGTTCGTGTGCCCTGTGGCTGCGAGGAAGGCTCGAGGGGTGCGTGGTACCCTAGATCCCCGCCGACCCCCTCGGCGGTCTTCGCCTGGTCGATGGTTCTTCTCGAGCCGGCCGCGCGCCGAACCTCAGCATCGAGGAGAACAGGAGAAACCGATCATGGCCACCGGAACCATCAAGCGCGTCGTCTCGGAGCGAGGCTTCGGGTTCATCCAGGCCCCCGACGGCACCGAGTACTTCTTCCACAAAGACGGACTCTCGGGCTCCATGGACTTCGACCGCCTCGTCGGTGGCGAGTCCGTGAGCTTCGAAGTCGAGTCCAGCCCGAAGGGCCCGCGGGCCGTGCAGGTCCAGGCGGGCTAGTCATCCGCAGCGTCGCCGGGACCACCGAACCGGCGACGCTTCGCTTCACTCCAGGGAACCCAGCACCGATGCCATCCGCCGCACCACCGATCGAGACCGCAGCGTGACCTCGCACCGGCCCACCCCGGCCTTCTCGACCAGCACACAGCACCGGCTTGGCCTGCGGCGGAACGATATGGAGATCGTCGAGACCGCCAGCACCACGATCGCCGACCTCGGGGTCGAGCTCGATCGTCACCTCGCCAAGGAGCAGCGGCCATCCGAGCGGATGCGCATGCTGCGCGAGGCGACCAACCGGATCACCCGTACCGCGAACGATGCCGTCCACGCCTACCGACGCGCCAGCCGGGCAATCAAGACCGAGTTGGAACGCCCGGACGCCAACGTGGAGACGGCAGAGCTGATGCGAAACCGTCTCGACGAGGCCAGGGCGAAGGTTCTCAAGGCGCTGGCGGTGGCGAACGAGCGCTATCCACAGGGCAGCGACGGCGAGGCTACCGACGCGCCGGCGGCGGATTCCCCGACGGGCTGAGCCCGGGGCCCGGTCGCGCCGGCCCACGTTTCCGCGCTGAGGCGCGTATCGTTCGCGAATGCTGCGTATCTGTCTCGCGGGCATCACCGGGTGGGTCGGACGTCCGCTGGCCGAGGCGATTCGAGCCGCGGATGATCTCGAGCTCGTCGCCGGGATCGCACGGAGCGCCGCGGGGTCGGCGGTCGATGGCGTCCCGGTCAGCGCGACGATCGAGGAGGCGCTGAAGGCCGAGTTCGACGTCCTCGTCGAGTTCACCGCCGCCGATTCGGCCCGCACGCATTCGCTGGCCGCGATCCGTGCCGGCCGGCACGTGCTCATCGGCAGCTCGGGGCTCAGCACCACCGACTACGACGAGATCGATGCGGCGGCGCGCGAGCATGGCGTGGGCGTCGCCGCGGTCGGCAACTTCGCGCTCACCGCCGGCCTGCTCCAGCGCTTCGCGGTCGATGCGGCACGCCACCTGCCGTCGTGGGAGATCGTCGACACCGCATCGGGCGGGAAGATGGACGCACCGAGCGGGATGGCCCGCGAGCTGGCGTGGCGACTGTCACAGGTGGGCGCGCCAGAGGCCGAGATTCCCGTCGAGAGGACGGTCGGCGAGGTCGCCGCGCGCGGCGCCGACATCGACGGATCGCGGGTGCACTCGCTCCGGCTGCCTGGCCACACCATCGGGCTGTCGATCACCTTCGGGCAGGCCGACGAGCGGCTCACCATCGCGTACGACGGCGGTCCGGGCGCCGCGCCCTACATCGACGGCGTCCTGCTGGCGATCCGCCGGGTGCCGGAGCTCACCGGCCTCGTCCGAGGGCTCGATCAGCTCCTGTGACGGCGTGTTCGAAGTGGTCGGGGCGAGAGGATTCGAACCTCCGACCCCTTGGCCCCCAGCCAAGTGCGCTGCCAGACTGCGCCACGCCCCGACCGAGTCGCCAGTATAGCGATCGGCTGCGCCACCGACGACGACCGCCTCAGCCGCCGACCCCGATCGGCACCGCGAGGAACCGATCGCCGGGTGAACCCGAGAGGAGCTCCACGTCAGCCACCGTCAGGGTGATGCTGAAGGTCGCCTCGATACGATCGGACGCAACCACCCGCTCACCCACGAGCCGCGCCTCGTAGCGGCCGGGCTCGAAGTCCCACCCCGGCGGCCCGAGGAACAGTGCGAGCGGGTTCTCGGCGGTGTCGGGCGCCACGAGAAGTGGCGCCGCATCGGCGAGATAGACATAGCTCAGCGAGTCATCGGCAGGGTCGAACTCCAGCCGTCCGACCTCATCCCAGGTGAAGCCGACCTCCTCGCCGCCGTCGCGGCGGAGAGAGAGCGTCATCCCACTGATGACCTCGACGCGGTCGTTCTGGCCCGTGCTGACGAAGGTCGGCTGCAGATAGACGTATGGCCGGGCATCGGCCGACGCCTGGACGAGGCGCACCTGGTCCGGAAGCAGGAGCACCACGGCCGGATCCCGCGTCGCGATGACGATGCTGCCGATCGAGAGGCACAGGGAAACGAACGACGCGACGAGTGGGACCCATGCCAGTGACAGCGCTCGCCGCAAGCCGGGCCGCAGCGAGGGACTCGCTCCCGCGCGGCTGCCCGCGTCGGCGGTCGATCGAGACGCTCGAGGCGCCTCAGGGTCTGCCCGTGACACTCCCCAGCTCATCCTTTGTGCTGCGGGCCATGAGGTCGCCCACCGCCGCCAACGGCGGGAGGTGGTCGAACACGACGGCGCGCACCTGCTCGGCGATCGGCATCTCAACACCGTGAAGCGCGGCGAGCTCGAGCGCGCCGGCCACGGTGGGAACCCCCTCGGCGACACCCGAGAGCTGTTCCCCGGCCTCGGGCCACGGGACGCCCGAGGCGATGAGCTCCCCGCATCGGCGGTTGCGCGAGAGAGGGGACATGCAGGTGGCGATCAGGTCGCCGACGCCCGCGAGGCCGGCGAAGGTCTGCGGATGTGCTCCGGCGGCGACGCCGAGGCGCGTCATCTCGGCGAGGCCGCGGGTGATGATCCCCGCCTTTGCGGAGTCGCCGAAGCCCAGGCCGTCGACCATGCCGGCCGCCAGCGCGACGACGTTCTTCAGCGCGCCGCACAGCTCGACCCCGACGAGATCCGGGTTCGTGTAGACCCGGAAGCGCTCGGACGAAAGGACGCCAGCCAGGTCGGCGGCGAGCGCCGCATCTGCGGAGGCAACGACGGAGCCGCCCGGCTTACCGGCCGCAACCTCGCGCGCCAGGTTCGGGCCGGAGAGCGCCGCCACCGGCCGGTCCGGCGCCTCCTGCGCAACCACCTCGCTCATGCGGAGATGTGTCCCCTCCTCGATCCCCTTCACGACCGAGAGGATGGGCGTGCCCGGCGACATCCTCGGCCCCAGGCGCTGCAGTGTGGCTCGGACGTGCTCGGACGGCACGGCGAGGACGAAGAGCCGGTGGGGCTCGGCCAGGAACGCGTCGTCGGTGACGACCCGGACGTTCGGTGGGAGGACGACGCCGGGGAGGTATCGCTCGTTCGTGCGCGTCTGCGCCAGCCGCTCGGCCGATTCGGAGCTGTGGGCCCACAGGTTCACCGGTCGCTGGGCGGCGGCGAGGTGGATCGCCAGGGTCGTGCCCCAGGCGCCCGCGCCGATGATCGCGATCTGATCCGTCACCCGGCGAGAATAGCGCTCTCGAGCAGCCGGTTCGCCACGGCGACCGCCGGCGCGAGTCGATCGAGGACGATGACCGGCGCCTCCGGCTCCGGGACCGGGACCCCGCGGCGATTGAGCCAGGCCGCCCCGATGCCGGCGTCCAGTGCGCCGCGCACGTCGTTCGTCCAGGAGTCACCGAGCATGACCGCCTCGTCGGCGCGGCAGCGGGCCGCCGCGAGCGCGACGGCGAAGATCCGCGGGTCGGGCTTCGTGACACCGACCGCCTCGGACACCACGAGCGCGTCGAACCGCTCGCGGATGCCGAGATGGTCGAGCTTGTCCTCCTGCTCCGCCAGCACGTTGTTCGTCACCGCCACGACCCGAATCCCGCGGTCGCGGACCTCCGCGAGCAGTTCCGGCGCGCCGTCGACCGGGCGCCGCGCCTCCAGGTACGCGGCCCGATAGTCGGCAGCGAGCTCCATCGCCTCGCTTGGGGCGAGATGAGTCCCGTGCTCACCGATGAGCCGCGAGATCCGCTTCGCGCGGACCTCGTCCATCGTCAGCTCGCCGGCAAGGAACGCGACGTGGGTCTCCTCCACGATCTCGAGGAATCGCCGCGCCAGCCCGGAAGGATCGGCCCCGGCGACTGCCGGGTGCGTCGCGATCGCGGCCACCACCGCATCGGTCGCCGGACCGATCCAATCGACCACGGTGTCGTCGATGTCGACGAGGAGCGCGCGCCTCACCGCCTGCGGTTCGCGGTCCGGCGGGGGCGTGACGAGCGGCGTGCCGCCTCCTCGGACTCGCGCTGGCGCAGGATCAGCCGGATCGGCGTCCCGAGGAAGCCGTACTTCTCGCGGATCCGGTTCTCGAGGTAGCGGCGGTAGCGAGAAGTGGACGAGCGCCGGGTCGTTGACGAAGACGACGAACGTCGGCGGCGCGACCCCCACCTGGGTGGCGTAGAGGATCTTCGGCAGCCGGTTGCGGACGTGCGAGGGCGGGTGGGCGCGCACCGCATCCATGACCACGCGGTTGAGCTCGCCGGTCGGCACGCGGCGGTAGCGCTCCTCGGCGACGCGCAGCGCCTCCCGAGGATCCGCTCGACCCGCTGCCCGGTGAGCGCGGAGGCGAAGACGATGTCCGCCCAGGCGAGGTACGGGGCGTCGCGGCGGAGCTGCTTGAGCCATCGGTCGGCGGTGAACTCGTCCTTCTCCACCGCGTCCCACTTGTTGAGCACCAGGACGACGCCCTTGCCCGCCTCGAGCACGTAGCCGACGACGTGCGCGTCCTGCGCCGTGTAACCCTCGCTCGCATCGGTCATGACGATGGCCACGTCGGCGGAGTCGATCGCCTTCATGCGAGCGCAGCACGCTGTAGCGCTCGATCCCGCGGCTCGATGCTGCCCCGCCGCCGGATCCCGGCCGTGTCGACCAGCACGAGCGCCTGTCCGTCGATCTCGATGGCCGTGTCGATCGGATCGCGCGTCGTGCCCGGGGTCTCGGACACGATCATCCGCTCCGCACCGAGCACGCGGTTCACGAAGGTCGACTTGCCGGTGTTCGGCCGCCCGACGATGGCCACCCGCGGTGCGCCGAGCTCCGTCTCGGCCAGCTCAGCCATCTCCTCCTCGGTGAGGTCCGCCGGCGTGACCGATGCCGCCGCCTCGGCCCGCCGTCGGGCGGCGGAAGGTGATCGACGATGAGGTCGGCCAGGTCGCCCGTGTTGCGGCCGTGCTGTGCGCTGACGGTGATGGAGGGGTCGAAGCCGAGGGCGTAGAACTCGACCGCATCGGCCTCGCGGGCAGGATTGTCGCCCTTGTTGACGACGAGGATCACCGGGGCCTCGGCGCGGCGCAGGCGATCGGCCACCTCGTAGTCCAGGGGCGCCAGCCCGGCGTGGGCATCGACGACGAACAGGATGAGGTCCGCCTCCTCGACGGCGACGCGGGCCTGGTCCTGGACCCGCTCCTCGATGTGCGTGCCCGGGTAGATCTCCAGCCCGCCGGTGTCGACCATGCGTGAACGTGCGCCCGTTCCACTCGGCCGTGCCGTAGACGCGGTCGCGGGTCGTGCCGGAGACGTCCGAGATGATCGCCAGGCGCTCCCCGATGAGTCGGTTGAAGAGCGTGCTCTTCCCGACGTTCGGACGGCCGACGATGGCGACCACGGGCAGGGAGGACATCGGTCCAGTCTACCGGGACGCGCTGTTCGGCCCGCGTCGGCGGTCCGTTGCGCGGTTTCTCACACCGGTATCCAACGACGACTGGGCAGCAATATGGGGCCGAGTCTGTGTCACCAGGTTGTCCGCCACGGTACCGTCGGGCCGGCGAACTCGGCCCCAGGTGCCGTTGGATATCGGTCCGCATAACGCGGACGCGGCGCCCGCGCGCTCCTACGCGGTGAGGGCGTAGATCCGCTCGCGGACGTCCTCGAGGTCGACCTCGGGGGTGGAGGTGCCCCCGGTGATCCCGATGCGCGCCTTGCCCTGCAGCCAGTCCGCGTGCTCGGCGGCGAGCTCATCGGCATCGGCGACGTGGACGGTGTCGGGCAGGATGGCGCGGCACTTCACCGCCAGCTCCTTCGTGTTCGAGCTGTTCTTGCCGCCGACCACGATCATGGCGTCCACCTCGCGCGCCAGCTTCACCGAATCGTCCTGGCGAGTGAGCGTCACCGGGCAGACGGTGTTCACGACGCGCAGGTCGTGGCATCGGCGCAGGCAGAAGGCGGCGAACTCCTCCAGCTTGTTCGGCAGGATCGTCGACTGCGAGAGGACGCCGATCTTCTTCGTGCGCGGCACGCGCTCCCAGGTGGATCGGTCCATGTCGTCGACGACGACGTGCTTCTCGCCGGCGTAGCTGCGGACGCCCTTCACCTCGGGATGGTCCTCGTGGCCGATGATGCAGACCGTGTAGCCGGCCTCCGCCAGCTCGCGGGCGGCCTTCTGCGACTGGAGCACCCAGGTGCAAGTCGCGTCGATGACCTCGAGGCTCTCCTTGCCCTGCACCTTCTCGAACTCGGAGCGGGGAACGCCGTGGGCGCGGATCACGAGCGTGCCGCCCTCGACCTGGTCGGCGAGATCGGCGGTGCGGATGCCGCGATCGGAGAGGTCGGCCTTGATGCCCGGGTTGTGCACGAGCTGGCCGAGGGTCGTGACCTCCCTGCCTTCCTCGCGGGCGTGTTTCGCCTTGTCGATCGCGAGGCGCACGCCGTAGCAGAAGCCGGCGCGTTCGGCGATCCGGACGTCGGGGCGGGTCGAGGTTTCCGTGGTCATCGTCACCATTCTATGGAAGGTACGTGCGAGCGTCAGAAACCGATGCGAATGCGCTCGAACCGATCCGGCACGGGTCGTGCGACGTAGGTAGCGACAGGTCCATATCGCACCACAGGAGCTCCACCATGTTCAAGCGAAACGCCGACTCCCCCCTCGACGCCGTCGAGGGCATCCCGAACGAGGCCTACGTGGCCGCCACCGGCGCCTCGATCGCGCTCTCGCTGCTGCTCTACGCCCGGGGCAACAAGCAGGCCGCACAATTCGTCGGCCTCTGGGCGCCGACGATCATCAACCTGGGGCTCTTCTTCCGGCTGCTTCAGCGCTAGCCGGTTCAACCGCCGCGAGCCGCCGCTGGTCGGGGGGCAGCAACGTCTCGATCTCGGCCATGATCCGCTCGGTCCCGGCCGCCAGCGCTTCGCGGTCGAGCCGGGACTCGGGCTGGTGCGGCAGCGCGAACGGCGCGCCGAACCGGATTCGGACGCGCGACGCGTGCGGCCACCGCGACCGGCCCGGGAAGATCCGGTGCGTGCCGCTGATCCCCGCCGGGACGAGCGGCGCCCCCGAGCGCATCGCGATCAGCGCGGCGCCCGGCTTGCCGACCTTCAGGTGGCCGTCGCGTGAGCGCGTGCCCTCCGGGAAGATCGCGATCGGCGCGCCATCGGCCAGGGCCTGGAGGCTGAAGCGCTGCGCCGCCCGGTCGCCCTCGCCCCGGCGCACGAAGTAGACGCCGGCCTGCGTCGCCAGCCAGCCGATGATCGGCCAGCCGCGCATCTCGACCTTTGCCATGAAGTGCACGACGCGGCCGATCTGGTGGCCGGTCGCCCAGCCGATCATCAGCGGATCCGCGTTCGAGCAATGGTTCGCGACCACGATGAACGCCCCGCTGCGCGGCACGTGCTCGATGCCCTCGATCCGCGCGTCGCCACAGCAGACTCGAGCCACGAACCCGAGATGGCGGCGCCGGGGTGGTAGAACCACTACGCACCGTGACCCCAGGCGGTGACGGATCGATCGCCACGCTCGAGGTCACGTCGTGATGGCCGGTGTCGATCACGAGCGCGTCCCGTCCGCCTGGCGGAGCGGCGCGACGGCTCGGCCGGTGTCCGCGGCATCCCGTCGCTCGATCTCGACGAGGTACTCCTCGTACCGGCCGATGGATCCCATCTCCGTCGCCCGTCGGGACGCGCGCACCTCCGCGGCGGCGACGAGATAGACCTTGAGGGTCGCGTCGGGCAGCACCACGGTGCCGATGTCGCGCCCGACCATCACCGTATCCCCGCGCATCGCGGTCGCGCGCTGCACGATGAGCATCGCGTCGCGCACTTCGGGATGGCGGCTGACCGCGCTCACCGAGCGGTCGACGCGCGGAGCGCGGACGGCATCGGTGACGTCGCGGCCGTCGAGCCGAACCGTCTCGCGACGATCAGGGTGCGCCGGGCCGGGGCGCTCCACCTCGATCCGCAGGCGCTGGGCGAGCCGGCCGAGGGCCGGACCGTCCTCGACGTCGATCCCCTGCTCCAAGGCCGCCAGGGTCAGGGCCCGGTACATCAGGCCGGTGTCGACGAAGGTGGCGCCGATGGCCTCGGCAAGGGCATGTCCGACGGTCGACTTCCCGGCGCCCGACGGCCCGTCGATCGCGATCCGGCGGCTCATCGGCCCTTGCCCCCGCCGCCGCCGCCACCCAGGCGGCACCTCGCGCGGCCGCAGGCGGCGCCAGGACCCCTCCGGCAGGCCGGCGAGCGACAACGGGCCGATGCGGGTGCGCACCAGGCGCTCGATGCGGCAGCCGACCGCCTCGAACAGCCGGCGCACCTCGCGCTTGCGACCCTCGCCGATCCGGACGCGCAGCCACGCGCCGGCCTCGAGTCGCTCGCGGGCGATCTCCTCGGCGGCGAGCGCGTACCGCGCGGTGAGCAGACGGGCCGGGCCGTCCTCGAGCGTCACGCCGGTGAGCAGCCGGGCCAGCGTGGACCGCGTCGGCGATGGGGTGACGAGCGCGGCGTACTCGCGCTCGTTGCCGTAGCGCGGATGGAGGACGCGGTTGGCCCACTCCCCGTCGTTGGTGAGCATGATGAGCCCCTCCGACTCGACGTCGAGGCGGCCGACCGGCCACAGCCGCTCCCCGCCGGTCTCGACCAGCGCGACGACCGAACGCCGCCCGCGCTCGTCGTGCGCCGACGAGAGGTAGCCGCGCGGCTTGTGGACGCGCGAGATGGACGGCGCAGCGGCGGCCTCGAGCGGATGCCCGTCGACCTCGATGAGATCCACGGCGGGATCGGCGGCGTCGCCGAGGTCGGCGAGCGCCCCGTTGACGCGAACGCGTCCGTCGGCGATCAGCTGCTCGCGCCTCGTCGCGACGCGAGCCGGCCCGCGCGAGCAGCTTCTGCAGCCGCTCACGCGCCATCGGCGGCGCCGGGCCCGTCTCGATCAGCGCGGTGAGCTGCGCCGCATCGCTCGAGAGCGGCGGCAGGTCGTCGATCGATGTCAGCCCGAAGCGCTCGAGAAAGGCGAACGTCGTCCCGAACAGGACCGGCCGGCCCGGCGTGTCGCGGCGACCGACCTCGACGACCAGCCGCCGATGCATCAGCGAGCGGATCACGTAGTCCGAATCGACGCCCCGGACGCGCTCGACGTCGCCGCGCGTGCAGGGCTGGCGGTACGCGACCACCGCCAGCGCCTCGAGGGCCGCCGGGGAGAGCCGCGCCTCCTCGCGGGCGGCATAGGCCGCGAGGCGCGCTGCCGACCTCGGGCGCCGTCACCAGCTGCCAGGCGTCATCGTGGCGCTGGACGCGGATGCCACGGCCATCCTCGTCGAGCCGCTCCGCGAGCGCGGAGAGCTCGTCCTCAGCCTGGAGGCGCGGCACGCCGCCCAGCTCGGCGAGCTCGGCCGTGGTCAGCGGCCGCTCGGCGATGAAGAGCAGCGCCTCGAAGAAGGCCGAGAGGTCGTCGGGGCCACGAGCCGTCACGGCGTCGCCTCGTGCGCGGTCTCGATCACGATCGGGCCGAACATGTCGTGCTGCTCCGCCCGTCACCTGGCGACGTCGGACGAGCTCGAGCGTGGCGAGAAACGTCACGGCCGTCTCGGTCCGCGACTGGCACCGGGCGAGGATCGGCCTGGAGCAGGACGCGGCCGCCGCCCGCGAGGTGCACGGCGCAGGACGTCGATCTGCTGGCCGATCGTGATCTCGCGCGGGACGACCACCGGCGGCGGGGCCACCGGCTCGGGGATCGCGGCGAGGGTCTCGAGCGCCGTCCACCAGGACGGTGACGGAATCGGCTCGGCGGGCACCTCGGGCAGGTCGGTCTCCGCGCGGCTCACGGCGCATCACCGGCGCGATCCCGTCGGCTCGCCGAGCGGCGGCAGCGTCACGCAGCGCGCGGTACTCGATCAGGCGGCGACGGAGCTCCTCCTCGTCCGGCTCGTCGGCGCCCTCCGGCATCGGCGGAAGCGGCTCGGAGGGCAGCATCCGCTTCGACTTCAGGAAGATCAGCTGCGCGGCGATCGAGACGAACTCGGACAGGTTGGCAGCATCGACCGCGTTGCTGGTGAGGTGCTCGACGTAGGCATCGGCCACCTCGGCCAGCGGCACCGTCAGGATGTCGAGCTGTCGTGACTCGATCAGGTGGAGCAGCAGCTGCAGCGGGCCCTCGAACACGGGCAGGGCCAGCGTGAACTCCCCCTCGCCAACGGGGACGGCCACCGCCTGCTCGGATTCGACCGGGATCGGCTGCATGCGCTCAGGATGCGTCATCGGCCTCGGTCAGCGCGCGCTGAAGCCGCGCGTCGTCCCCGGCGCCCGCCCCGCGGATGAGGACACCGGCCCGTGGGCCGCAGCCGGCGGCCACCGCCATGCGGGCGGAGAGCCCGGCGTGGTGGAGGTAGAGGTGGAACGGATGCCGCCACGACGACGGCTCGGGGCTCGCCAGGCGCCGCAGCGCGCCGGGAGCGACCGCCTCGAGGAGAACGCCAGCGACCCGGTGCCAGAGGCGCATCCGATGGCCCTTGGCGGCGTCGTGGAGCAGCGCGGCGCACAGCAGGTCAGGGTCGTCGTGGCCACCGGCCAGCAGCCGAGCCATCACGTCGAGCGCGTGGCGACGATCAGCGACCGGCATCGTCGCGAACAGGCGCGCCGCATCCGGAGGCAGGACGCTCAGCGCGTGGGCCTCCTCCTCGGGAGTCACCTCCGCCCGAACGTGGGCCGCGAACTGCCGGACCCGATGCACTCCTACACACCGGTGAAGACGCCGGTCAGCCACCGAACGACGTCGAACAGGAGGCCGAGCGGGCTGTTGGGCAGGAACACCAGGAGCAGCAGCACGATGATCCCGTACTGCGCATAGCGCTGGACCGTGAATGCGGCGCTCGGCGGCAGGAAGGCGAGCAGGATGTTGTAGCCGTCGAGCGGCGGGATGGGCAACAGGTTGAAGAAGGCGAGCAGCAGGTTGAACAGCACGATCCAGAAGGCGAGGTCCAGCGCGAACCCGCCGACGCCGGCGATGTCTAGGACGCGGAAGATGACCGCGGCGACCGTCGCGACCGCGACGTTCGCAACGGGCCCGCCGCCGGCCACCAGCGCCATCCCGATGCGCCCCAGACGGAGCGCGTAGACGTTCACGGGCACCGGCTTCCCCCAGCCGAAACCCGCCAGCACGAAGACGATGGCACCGACCGGGTCGATGTGCGCCACCGGGTTCAGGCTCACGCGACCGAGCGCGCGAGGCCGATGGTCGCCGAGCTGGTCGGCGATGAAGGCGTGGCTGAATTCGTGGAACGTGATGCCGACGACCAGGGCGACGGCAATGCCCGCGATCTGGGCGAGCGACAGGTCGAAGAACAGCATCGGTCGTGCTCGTCAGGCGAGACGCGGGACGAGGTCGCCCAGCAGCGTCACGAGGCGTTCGGCGCCGATGCGGCCGACCTCGATGACCTCGGCATGGGTCGCCCCCTCCACGACGTCGTCGGTGGCCTTGTTCGTGATCATGCTGAAGCCCAGCACGTCGACCCCGGCGTGGCGCGCCACGATCACCTCGTGGGCGGTGCTCATGCCGACCGCGTCGGCCCCGAAGGCCCGGAACATGCGCATCTCCGCACGTGTCTCGTATGACGGGCCCGGAAGCATGACGTAGACGCCCTGTTGCAGCCGGACGCCGGTGCGCGCCGCTGCCTCCATGGCGACCTCGCGCAGACGCGGATCGTAGGCATCCGTCATCGGCGGAAAGCGCTCGCCGAACCGATCGAGGTTCGGCCCGATCAGCGGGTTGTCGCCCGATAGGTTGAGGTGATCCGTGATGAGCATGACGTCGCCCGGCTCGAACTCGGGGTTGAGACCGCCCGCCGCGTTGGTCACGATGAGCGTGCGCGGTCCGAGGGCGATGACCGCCCGCAGCAGGAGGGTGGCCTCGCGCTGCGAGTACCCCTCGTAGGGATGGGCGCGCCCGGAGAGGATGATGATCGGAGTGCCCGCCACGAGTCCGGCTACGAGCTCACCGGCATGTCCCTCGACGCCGGCTCCGGGAATGTGCGGGAGGTCCCGGTAGCTCAGCCGAACGCGCGGCGCGGCGTCGAGCAGCTCGACCGCGCCGCCCAGACCGGAACCGAGCAGCGCCACGATCTGCGGCTCGCGCAACTCCGGCGCGGACGCGAGGCGCGCGCGAATCGCCTCGGTCGCCTCCGTGATGCGCCGATCGAGCTCGGCGCCGAACAGCCCGTCGGCGAGCGACGGCAGGTTGGGGTCGGCCAAGCTACATGCGCTCCAGGATCTGCGCCTTCTTGACCTCGAACTCCTCGGGCGTGATCAGGCCCTTGTCGCGCAGGCCCGCCAGGCGCTCGAGCGTCGCAGCCAGCTCGTCCCCCGCGGCCGAGCCGCCGCGGCGGCCGGCGGCGCGACCGGGGCCGGTGCGGGAGCCGCGGGGGCCACGGGAGCCGCGGGCCCATCATCCGCGTGAACGGCGACGCGATCGGACCCCGCCCGGGGCGGCAGCGGCTCCGCCCGCTGCATCGTCGGTGCCGGCCGGCCCGCTGGTACCGCGGCGGGGCCAGGTCGGGGTTCTCGAGCATCTGCTTCTGGTCGAACATGGCCTTCTTGAAGTCGATCGGGTCGGCGATCATCGGGAAATCCGCCACGTTCGACCCGTGGTTCAGCTCCTCCGCCGCGGTGAGGATGTCGAGCGTCCCGAAACCGAAGATGCGCCCGAAAACGCTCTGGTCCAGGCGGGCGTCGTTGATCTTCTCGAGGCTCGAGTCCGACACGCTCTTGTTGAGCACGCCCTCCGCACGGATCACGCGGCGGGTGGTGATGAGCCACTCCTGGTTGCGCCAGTCCCACAGGACGAAGCCGACGTAACCGGCGGCGCCGAACAGACCGGCCACGGCGAGCAGCGTGACGATCTGGTCGATCGTCTCGTTGACGAATGGCGACTCGCCGGAGACGAGGAAGATGACGACGGCGAGCGCCACGATCGCGAGCAGGATCCAGAGCCAGGTCCGGGCGATCACGGCGAACCAATGCTGACGGCTCTCGTAGACGACCTCTTCGCCACGACTGAGCAGGTTGCGCGCGTAGCTCATCGGGGTGGTGCGCTCCTCTGCGGGCGTTTGCTTTCAGGCTCGGGGGTGCGCCCGCGCATAGACCTCGCGGACCCGCTCGCCGGTCAGGTGCGTGTAGAGCTGGGTGGTGCTGATGCTAGCATGGCCGAGGAGCGCCTGGACCACCCGGAGATCAGCTCCTCCCTCGAGCAGATGGGTGGCGAAGCTGTGCCGGAAGGTGTGCGGTGTGACCCGCTCCGGACCCCTGCGGCCGTGCCCACTGACGCACCATGCGGTACACCGACTCGCGCCTCAGCCGACTGCCCCGCTGGCTGACGAAGAACGGCTGGCGATGGCCGCTTCGCGGTCCAGGCGGCGCGCGGGCCGGACCGGTACGCGTGCAGCCGTTCGCGTGCCTCCTCGCCCATCGGGACACGCCGCTCCTTGTTCCCCTTGCCGATCACCCGCACCTGGAGCTTCGCGCAGGTCCACGCGCTCGGTGTCGAGCCCGACGAGCTCGCTCACCCGCAGGCCGCAGCCGTAGAGCAGCTCGAGGATCGCCCGATCCCGGATCCCGACCGGGTCGTCGGCAGGAGGAGCGTCGAGGATGCTGGCGACGTCATCCGGGGCCAGCACGTCCGGCAGGTACGCAGCCGGGACGTGGCGCGTCGATCAACGCCGGGATGTCGCGGGTCGCGTGTCCCTCCCGCAGGGCGAAGGCGTAGAAGCTGCGGACTGCGGCGCTCTTTCGCGCCTGGGTCGTGCCCTTGGCGCCAGCGCGCTGGAGCGCAGCCACGAACGCGTTGAGCGGACCCGGGTCATCTCGCCACCGCTCGCCCCCGGCGTGCTCGGCGAACTGGGCGAGGTCGCGCCGGTACGCCTCGATGGTGAGTGGCGAGAGGCCGCGCTCGACGCGCAGCTCCATGAGGAAGCTCTCGATGGCCGCCGTGAGTGGCGTCGCGGTATTCAGCAAGTCTGCACGCCGCAGTTGCAGGTTTCCATTGGCGATGCCCTGACTCGAAATGTGCTTCTGTGCGGAAGCAGTCGCCGGCAGATCGGCCAGCAAGGCCGCTCTCTCACGCTCGCGTAGCGCCCTCGGCGACTCCATCGGCCCGATAACGTGCCGGATAGGAGACAGATTTCGAGTCGCGAAGCCCAGGTCATCGTGCGCCGCTCCGGGCTCCCCGGAGCAGTGCCTCGGCGGCGCTTCGCGCCTCGTCGCCGGCGCCCTCGCCGGCGAGCATGGCGGCCAGCTCGGCGGCGCGCCCGTCGGTATCGAGCACGCGGACCTCGGTGGCAGTCCGGTCCCCTTCCACGCGCTTGCCTACGACGAGGTGCGCATCGGCGTAGGCGGCGACCTGGGGCAGATGGGTCACGCACAGCACCTGGTGGAAGCGGCTCAGCGCCCGCAGCCGCTCGCCAAGCGCCGACGCGTTGCGGCCCCCCACCCCCGCGTCCACCTCGTCGAACACGAGCAGCGGTGTCTCGTCTGCCGTGGCAAGCACGACCTTCAGCGCCAGCGACAGCCGGCTCGACTCCCCGCCCGAGGCGATGCGAGCCAGCGCACGCGGCGACTCGCCCGGGTTCGGGGCGAACGTGAACAGGGCGCGGTCCGCTCCGGATGGCCCGACCTCGGCCGGTTCGACGGTCACGCCGAACGCGTCCCCCGGCAGCCCGAGCGGGGGGAGCTCGGCGTTCACCACGGCCGCCAGCCGACCCGCCGCCTCGCGTCGGACATCGGACAGTGCCGCCGCGGCCACGTCGAGGGCCGTGCGGCGCTCGAGCTCCTCGGCGCGGAGACGCTCCCGCTCGCCGGCATGGTGCTCGAGCCGATCGAGCTCCCCGGCGGCATCGGCGCCGAAGGCGACCACGGCGTCGATCGTGTCGCCGTACTTGCGTCGCAGGTCGTAGAGCAGGCCGAGGCGTTCCTCGGCCGCCGCGCGGCTGGCCGGATCCAGCTCCACCTGCTCGGCGGCGGCGGCCACGTCGCGGGCAAGCTCACCCGCCTCGGCGGCCAGTGACGCGGCCCGGTCGGCGAGCGGTGCGAAGTGCTCGTCGTGCTGCGCCGCGCCGATGAGGCCTCGTTCGACGACGGCAAGGGCGTCGGTCGCTCCCCCGTCGTCCCGCAACGCGGCAACGGCCTCGGCGGCGGCCCGCGCAATCGATTCGGCGTGCTCGGCGGCGCGCAGCTGTGCCTCGAGCTCAACGTCCTCGCCGGGCCTCGGGTCGGCCGTGGTGATCTCGTCCACCTGGTGGCGCAGAAGCTCGACTCGCCGTGCCAGCTCGTGCGCATCGGTCACGAGCTCGGCCGCCCGCGCCACCGTCGCCCGCCAGACCCGATGCGCGTCGGCGACCGCCGACACGCGCTCGGCGTGCCCGCCATAGCCGTCGAGCAGTGCGAGCTGGCGCGCTGGCTCGAGGAGCCGTTGCTGGTCGTGCTGACCGTGGATCTCGCCAAGCCTGGCCCCGAGTGCCGCCAAGCTGCCCACGGTCACGGTGCGGTCGTTCAGGCGCGCGACCGAGCGGCCGTCGGCGCCCACCTCACGTCGCACGATGGCCATGCCGTCCCCCTCCGCCAGCACGTCGGCCAGCGGATCCTCGGCGATGACCGGTGGTCCGTCGAAGACGGCCTCGACGCGTGCGGTATCGGCGCCGGACCGAACCTGGTCGCTGGCGGCGCGCGCCCCGAGGGCCAGCGCCACCGCGTCGACGACCAGCGACTTGCCGGCTCCGGTCTCGCCGGTCAGCACGGTGAAGCCGGGAGCGAGCGTCAGCCGGACCCGCTCGACCACCGCGAGGTTCTCGACCGTCAGCTCGCGCAGCGCCATCGGTGCAGTATCGCCCTAGTAGGGCAGCAGTGAGGCCTTGGTGCGCAGCAGGTCGTAGAACGGTGTGGCGCCGGTCGGCTCGATCATGCGCAGCGGCTCCGGCAGGGCGCGGACCTCGACGCGGTCGCCGACCGACATCGGCAGGTCCTCCTGGCCATCGAGGCTGATCAGGGCCCTGTCATGCGCCTCGCGAAGGGTGAGGTGAACCTCGTGGTCCTCGCCGGCGACCACGCTGTGCAGCGGCGACAGGTACGCGGCGACCGGCGTGATCACCACGTTGCGCAGACGGGGATCGAGGATCGAGCCGCCGGCGCTGAAGCTGTAGGCGGTCGATCCGGTCGGGGTGGCAACCACGACCGCATCGGCGAGGTAGGTGGCCAGGTGCGAGCCGGAGACCTCAACCTCGAGCTGGATCATGCGGACGCGGGTGCCGCGCGCCACCACGACCTCGTTCAGGCAGTCATGCTCCTCGCTGTCGCCCTCGCCGCGAACGACGCGGGCCGAGATCCGGAGACGCTCCTCGACCGAGTAGTCCCCCTCCTCGAACTGGTCGAGCGCGTGCTCGAGGCCGTCCGTCTCCACCTTGGCGAGGAAGCCGACCCGGCCGAGGTTGATGCCGAGCGCCGGCACCCCGGAGCCGCCGATGGCGCGCGCGGTGCGCAGGAACGTGCCGTCGCCACCCAGGACGCAGACGAGGTCGGTGGACGCCAGCTCGGCGCCGATGTGGTCGCGCGCGTCGCCCGGGGCGTCCCACGCCTCGACATCATGCTGCCGGCACCACGCCCGGCCCCGCTCCAGAAGCTCCGGAGCGCGCTCGCTGTACGGGTTCCAGGAAAAGCCGATGCGCGTCATTCGCGGGCGTCACCGGCATCGAGCCGCGCGACGAGTCCCTCGACGAGCTGGCGCAGCTCCGCAAGCTCCGACCCGAGGTCCGTGGGCTCACGGACGGCGGCGTAGGAACGGTCCAGGCCGGCGGCGATGAACGCGCGCATCAAGCTCGACGGACTGACGCCACGGGCGTGCGCGGCCTCCTCAACGCGGGCAAGGAGCGCATCGGGCATCCGAAGGCTCACGATCTGCCGCATCGTGTCGGGTGACGGCTCGGGTGCGGGAGGCTCGAGGACCTCGATGCCCTCGAAGCCGATGCCCAGCTGCTCGACCGGCGGCGTCGCCGCCCTGCGTTTCACGTTGCTGATCGTAGTACGCGCGTGCTACGCCGTGTGCGTGAGACCGACCGCCGATTCCACCTCTGCTGAAAGCGCCGGTCCCGCTCCCTCCAGCCGAAGCTCCAAGAGGAACTCGACGTTTCCGTCGCCTCCGGCAATCGGGGAGCGCATCACGTGCCAGGGGTGCAGGCCGATGGCCGTGGCACGCTCCGCAACCGTCTCCAGTACCCGCCGCCACGTCGCGGGCTCGCGCACCACCCCCCCGCGGGGAACGTCCTCGCGCCCCGCCTCGAACTGCGGCTTCACCAGGGCGACCACCCGGCCCTTGGGGTCCAGGAGCTCGCGCACCGCCGGCAGCACCAGCGCCAGCGAGATGAAGCTCAGGTCGAGCGTCGCGAGCTGGATCGGCTCAGGCAGCGACCGCAGCTCGCGGAGGTTCGTGCGCTCCATGCTCACCACGCGCGGATCGCGCCGGAGGCGGTCGATGAGCTGCGCGCGGCCGACGTCGACGGCATAGACCACCCGGGCGCCCCGGGCCAGCAGGACATCGGTGAATCCGCCGGTGGAGGCTCCGGCGTCGAGCGCGGCGAGGCCGGTGACGTCGATGCCGAAGGCGTCGAGCGCGGCATCGAGCTTCGTCCCTGCCCGGCTGGCCCAGCGTGGCTTCTCCAGGACGGTGATCGGCGCATCGGCTGCGACCAGCTGGCCCGGCTTCAGGCGGCGGTTGCCCTCCATCTCGACCTCGCCGGCGTGGATGAGGGCCTGTGCCTGGGCGCGCGACCGCGCCAGACCGCGTTCGGTCAGCAGCTGGTCGAGGCGAATGCGGGCCATGGCGACGAATGGTAGGCGTCGGCACGCTGGCCGATGTCAGCCAATGGGCGCGCTCAGACGGCGGGCGCGGTCACCCGCGAAGGATCCGCCGACGTCGATCCGAGCGCCTCGCGGACCTGCTCCAGGATCCCGGGCGCGTCGATGCGCTGCTGGCGCCGCAGATCGTCGACCGCGCCGTGGTCCACGAAACCCTCGTTCAGCGCGACCCGGTGGAGCGGCACGTGGATGCCGGCGCGGTTGAGGGCATCCAGCACGCCATCGCCGAACCCGCCCAGCGGCGCGGATTCCTCGGCCGTCACGATCAGCCGCTTGCCGGCGGCGTGCTCCGCGATGAGTGCCTCGTCGAGCGGCTTCGCCCAGCGGGCGTTGATAACGGTGGAAGCCAGGCCTTCGGCCTCGAGCGTCTCCGCCACCAGGATCAGGCGCTGAACGATCGGCCCGAACCCGACCAGCAGGAGGTCGTCGCCGGTCCGCAGCACCTCACCGCGGCCGATCGGGAGCGCCTCCCCGACCCGGTCGGGCAGGTCCTCGCCCGCGTCGCGCGGGTAGAGCAGCGCCATCGGGCCCGGATGGCCCAACGCGGTGACCACGAGATCACGCAGCTCCTGCTCGTCCTTCGGCGACCCGATCGCCAGGCGCGGCACCGATCGCATGGCCGGCAGCATGAACATGCCCTGGTGCGAGGTGCCGTCCTCGCCCACCAGCCCGGATCGGTCCAGGCCGAGAAGCACCGGCAGCTCGTTCTGGCAGACGTCGTGGACCAGCCCGTCGAAGGTGCGCTGGCTGAACGTGGAGTAGAGCGCGACCACCGGGCGCATGCCGCCGAGCGCCAGCCCGGCGGCCATCGTCACCGCGTGCGGCTCGGCGATCCCGACGTCGTGGAAGCGGGTCGGATAGTGGTCGGCGAAGCGCTGGAGCCCGGTGCCGGTGGGCATGCCTGCGGTGATGGCCGTGATGCGCTCATCGGTCTCCGCCAGGCGGACAAGCTCCTCGACGAAGGTCTGGGTGTAGGTCTTCGCCCTTTTCTGCGGCGCTTCCTCGGCGGGCAACGGCTCCTCCGTCGGGTCGATCAGGCAGAGGTCGATCGGGGGCAGCGACGCACCGTGGAAGGTCATCGCGTCCTCCTCGGCCGGCGCATACCCGCGACCCTTGATCGTCTTGACGTGGACGACGACTGGCGTCTCGAGCTCGAAGGCCGCCTCGAAGGCGCGCTCCAGCTCCGGAAGGTCGTGACCGTCGAGGACGCCGATATAGGTGAGGCCGATGTCCTCGAAGAAGCCGACCTTCGCCCAAGAGCGCTTGAAGCCCTCCTTGGCCCAGGCAAGCGCCTCGAAGGCGGGACGCCCGACGAGCGGGATGCGTGGCAGCGCCCGCTGCGTCACCGACTTCGTCTCCTGGTAGGCGCGTGACAGCCGCAGCTTGTTCAGGCGTGTCGAAAGTCCGCCGACCGATGGGCTGATGCTCATCTCGTTGTCGTTGAGCACGATGAGCAGCGGATGCTTCACGTGGCCGAGATGGTTGAGCGCCTCGAGGGTCAGGCCGGATCCCATCGCCGCGTCACCGACGCAGACGGCGATGCGCTGCCGACGGGCCGGATCCGCCTCGGGCCGTACGTCGCGGGCCGCGGCAAGGCCGATCCCCAGGCTGACGCCGGTCCCGGCGTGGCCCCCGTCGAACACGTCGTGCTCGCTCTCGCTCCGTCGCGGGAAGCCACCGATGCCACCCACCTGGCGGAGTGTGTCGAACCGGTCGCTCCGCCCGGTGAGCAGCTTGTGGGCGTAGGCCTGATGCCCGGTGTCCCACACGATCCTGTCGCGCGGCGAGTCCATCACACGGTGCAGGGCCAACGTCATCTCGACGACGCCGAGGGAGCTGGCGAGGTGCCCGCCGGTCTTCTGGACGGTGCGGATCATCTTCTCGCGGAGCTCGGCGGCCAGGGTCTCGAGCTGGTCGCCGGTCATGTCGCGGAGCTGGGATGGCTCGCGGATGGTCTCAAGCAGGGTCAAGGAGCATGGCCTCGTGAAGGTCGCGGGAAGTATATGACCGATACGGAGCCCTCGCCGTTACGGACGAATCGGACCGCCGTTCACTCGGCCTCCGGCTCGGCCCCCGTCACCCCTCGCCGACCGAGCTCGGTGATCTGGAGCTCGGCGGCCTGGAGCCGCGTCTCGCAGGCCGGCGTGGAGCCGCAGCGCGCGCTTGTAGAGCTCGATGCTCTCCTCGAGCCCGACGCTCCCCGCCTCGAGGGCCTGCACGGACCGCTGGAGCGCTGCCACCAGCTCGTCGAATGGGTGCTTCGCGAGCTCCTCGTCGGTGAGCACGGCCAGCGCGGCGTCGTCGATCATCGAAGCAGCTCCTCGGTATCGTCGGCGCGGGTGCGCTCGACGCGCGTCTCCACGGTACCGCGCGCCACCGTCACGTGCAGCGCCTCGCCGGCGTTCACCGAGGCGGGATCACGCAGGATGCGGCCGTCGGCCGTGCGGGCCACCGCGTAGCCGCGCTCGAGCGTCGCCGTCGGCGAGAGCGCGCGCATCGCGTCGGACAGCGACGCGAGGCCCAGCCGGCGTCGCTCGAGTCGATCCTCGACCGCACGGCCGCCCCGATCCACCAGGTCGGCCGCTCGCTGCCGCGCGGCGTCGATGTCCGGCGCCAGGCGGCCCAGCGCCCGCTGCTCGCTGTCGAGGAAGCGCCGCTGCTCGGCGGCGCGACCGATGAGGGCGGCCGAGGCGCGATCCCGGAACCTGTCGAGGATGGCCGGAAGCTGCGTCCCGTCGGGAGTGGAGAGCTCCGCTGCGGCGCTCGGCGTCGGAGCGCGCAGATCGGCAGCGAAGTCGGCCAGCGTGATATCCGACTCGTGGCCCACGCCAACGATGATCGGCACGGGCGCAGCGGCGACCGCGCGGACCACCCGCTCGTCGTTGAAGCTCCACAGGTCCTCGAGCGAGCCGCCGCCGCGGGCCAGGATGATCGTGTCGAGGTCGGGCTGCGCGTAGAGCCGCTGGAGAGCGCGGACGATCGCCGGGGCGGCGGTCACGCCCTGAACGACGCTCGGGCTGAGGACGAGCTCCACGAGCGGGTAGCGTCGCCGCAGCACGTTGCCGATGTCGCGCCACACCGCCCCGACCGGCGAGGTGACCACGCCGATCCGTCGCGGCCAGCGCGGGACGGCGCGTTTGCGGTCGTCGTCGAAGAGGCCCGCCGCGGCCAGCTCGGCGCGGAGCTGCTCGTACCGGGCATGGAGATCACCGGCCCCCGCGGGTGTCAGCGATTCCACGTAGAGCTGGTAGACGCCCTGCGGCTCGTACGCCCGGACACGACCGTGGACGATCACCTGCATCCCGTGCACCGGGCGTACGGGCGCGCGGGCGAGCTCCTCGCGGAAGAGCGCGGCACGGACCTGGGAATTGGCGTCCTTCAGCGTGAAGAAGCAGTGGCCGGACGGCGGGAACGAGGGCTGGCTGACCTCGCCCTCGACCCAGACGTCGGCGAGCACGGCATCGGCGTCGAGGAGGCCGCGGACGCGCCGGTTGAGGTCGGTGACGCGCAGGATGCGCGGCGTCGCGCGCGGGGTCGGCGGCGCGGACGGCATCGGCTCGCGCATCTCGTCCGGGGTCTCCGCCGGGTCCGGCTGATCCCAGAGCGACCGCTGCTCCGCGCTCACGGCGAGCCTACGTGGCCCGGGTGACGTACTCGCCGGACCGGGTGTCGATGCGGAGCAGGTCGCCCTCGTTCACGAAGAGCGGCACCTGCACCACGAGGCCCGTCTCGAGCGTCGCCGGCTTCTTCGCGCCGGTGGCGGTGTCGCCGGCGAAGCCGGGATCGGTCTGGGTCACCTGCAGGTCGACCGTCACCGGCAGTTCGATCCCGAGCACCTCGCCCTCGTGCGCGTCGTAGAGGACGTCGGTGTTCTCCTTGAGGTAGCGCGCGTCATCGCCGAGCGTGGCCGTGGACATGGCGAACTGCTCGTAGGTCTCGGCATCCATGAAGTGATACGCGTCGCCATCGGAGTACAGGTACTGCGCCTTGCGCGTCTCGACGCGCGCCCGCGGCCAGCGGGTCCCGGCCTGGAAGGTGCGCTCGACGATGTCGCCCTTGCGCACGTTCTGCATCTTCATGCGGACCTGCGCCGAGCCGCGCGCCATCTTGATGTGGCTCCAGTCGAGGACCTTCATGAGCTGGCCGTCGAGCTCGATGATGACGCCCTTCTTGACGTCGCCGGTGCTGATCAATCGTTGCTCCTGTTGGTTGGACCGATGGAGGACCCTCAGGATACCGCCACCGCCGGACTCAGCCGATGACCACCGGCTCCCGTGGGGATCGGGTGAGGAGGCGCGGACCGGTCGGCTCGAGGTGGACGATGTCCTCGATGCGGATGCCGGTGACGCCGGGGCGGTAGACGCCCGGCTCCACGCTGAACGCCATCCCCGCCTCCAGCGTGAACGACACCGACTTCCGCAGGCTCGGTGGTTCGTGCGTCTCCAGGCCGATCCCGTGGCCGAGGCCGTGGCCGTACGGCTCGAAACCTGCGCGCGTGATGTGCTCTCGGGCGACCGCGTCCACCTCGCGACCGTCGACCCCGGGCCGCAGGCCGGCGATCGCCAGCGCCTGCGCCTCGCGGACCGCGTCGTGCTGCCGGCGAATCTCGTCGGGCACCTCGCCGACGAACATGGTTCGCGTCATGTCGGACCGATAGCCGTCCACGATGCAGCCGAAATCGATGAGCAGCACGTTCCCGCGCTCGACGATCGCGTCGGACGGGCGGCCGTGGGGCATCGCGGCTCGCGGACCGGCGAGGACGATCGTGTCGAAGGCCAGTCCCTCTGCCCCGTTGGCGCGGAAGAACCGCTCGATCTCCCAGGCGATCTGCTGTTCGGTCATGCCGCGGCGGATCCAGCCGCAGAGGTGCTCGAAGCAGGCGTCGGTCAGCGCGCAGGCCCGTCCGATGGCGTCGACCTCCTCGGGCGTCTTGATGATCCGCAGCGGGACGAGCTCATCGTCGATCGCGTGCTGCTCCACGCCGGGCGCGGCCTCGGCCAGCGCGGACCAGTCGGCATGGCTGACGACCGACGCTTCCATCCCGAGCGATGCGATGCCGTGCTCGAGCAGGAGCGGCGGCAGGTCGACCTGCATCGGGCCGCTGGTCGCGACGACAGTCCAGCCGGGGGCCTCGTGCTCGGCCTGCTCGGTGTAGCGCGAATCGGCGAGGATGAGCGTCGCCTGGCGGGTGACGAGCAACGTGCCGGCGTAGCCCGAGGTCGGTCCTTCGGCATCGCCGAGCCGGAACCCACTGTAGTGGCGCTTGTTCGAGGCGCGCGACAGCATCACGGCGTCCAGGCCGCGCTCGTCGAGGAGTGCGCGCAGCGCGGCGATGCGCGCCTCGGCCGGGATCGCGACGCTCACTGCCCGGCGCACTCCTCGTTCGCCTGGGCGATGAACGCGTTGTGCTGCTCGAGGCTCGTCGAGAAGTAGTGCGACCCGTCACGCGTGCCGCCGGGGCAGCCGGCGACGAAGAACAGGTAGCCGTCCTCCAGCGGCGCGTTGGCGACCGCCGCGATCGATCCGATGCGCGGCGCGGCGATCGGCGTGGGCGGCAGGCCGGGTCGCGTGTACGTCTGGTACCCGAGCAGGTACTCCTCCAGCGGCACCTCGCCGCCGCTGACCATGAGCTGCGGCCACCAGTTCACGTCACCCCATTGGTCGACCGGAAGGAACGCCCCTTCGGTGTTGACGAGGAGCGGGTGATCGAGCGGGCGCGCCTCACCGGTCATCAGGCCGTACTGGAGCGTCGGGTCGGCATTCAACAGGCCCACGGTCTGCGGGTTGTCGGGCTCGAGGAACCGCTTCATGTAGACCGCCGCGATCTTCGGCCGCTCCTCGTCGACCACCGCCTCGCGCTCGACGACGCTCGCGATGATGACCGCCTCGTCGATCGAGAGGCCCTTGGCCGCGATCCCGTCCCGGATCTCCTGGGTCAGCGCCGAACCGAACGCGCCGAGCAGCTTCTCCACCACGGCCCGCGGCGTCGCGTTCTCGCCGGCCAGCTCGTACTCGAGCGTCTCCGGCAGGATGTAGCCCTCGAGGGACCGGCCAGCCGGGAGATCGGCCAGGAAATCGAACTGGTTGAGCAGGTCCGGCGGCGGGGCCTGCAGCAGCGCGGCGAACTCCTCCATGTTCATCGTCATCTCACTCGCCGCGAAGGTGGTCACGACCTCCTCGAGGCGCAGGCCCTCGCGAATGGTGACGGTGGTGGTCGGCCCGAAGGGCTCGCCCTGGAGAGCAGCGACGATCTCCGACGGGCGGAGGGTTGGCGACAGGTCGAACACGCCGAACGGCAGGCTCGCCTCCCGGCCCGAGTTGATGACCGCGTACTGGAAGGCGATCTGGCTCTTGACGAGACCCAGCTCGAAGAGCTGCTGACCGATCATCGTCGCGGTCGCGCCCTGCTCCACCTCGACGGTGACACGACGCTGCTCGGCCGACGCAGGCTCGTCCGAGAGGACCTCGGGTCGATACCACTCGACGAAATCCTGGACGATCCCGTGCTCGATCGCGCCGGGGTTCTCCTCCACCCAGGCCATCACCCGCGGCGCGAAGATCGCGTTGAAGCCGATGAACAGCGCCACCCCCAGCAGCGCGATCGAGCCGGCGATCCAGGCCAGCAGCAGCAGCGGCTCCACGCGGCGGCGGCGGCGGACAGGTCCCTCGCGCTGCTCCCGCAGCTCGCGGATGCGCGCGTTGCGGCGCTCCTCGTACTCGTACGAGCTGGGGCGTCGGCTCATTCGGTCTCCTCAGCGGGGCGCCCGGGTCCGTGCCGGGTGTCCAGGTATTGTTGCAGGATCACGCGGGCCGCCGTCGAGTCGAGCTCACCGCTCCCTCGTCGGACCCTCCGCCCGGCCCCCGCCAGTCGCTCCCCCGCTTCCCAGCTGCTCAGCCGCTCGTCCTCGTAGTCGACGGCGAGGCCGATCTCCGCCAGCCGCGCTCCGAATGCACGCGCGTGCTCGACCTGCGGTCCCTCGCTCCCGTCCATGTTCAGCGGCAGCCCGATCACGACCCGCTCCACCCCCTCGGTGGTGCACAGCTCACGGACGAGGGCAAGGTCGTGATCGAGGTTGCGCCGCTGGATCGCCTCCCGAGCAAACGCCATGCCGGTTTCGGTGTCGCCGACCGCGATTCCGATACGACGCGAACCGTGGTCCAGCCCGATGAACCGGCTCATGCCCCGTCCCCGGGCGTCTCGGTCACCCGGATCTCGACCCGCCAGGCGACGGACGGCACGGTGGCCGCCCACCCCGGCCACAGGTCGACC
The DNA here is from genome assembly GCA_963704115.1 of uncultured Chloroflexia bacterium. GTDB lineage: Bacteria > Chloroflexota > Limnocylindria > QHBO01 > QHBO01 > JACDBZ01. The sequence continues at coordinate 564,108 of CAVPGY010000002.1, read as the reverse complement.
GATACCGTTCCGAGGCCCGCAAGCGCGGCCTCGGCCTCCTCGACGGAGCGCCCTGCGATCTGGCCGCGCACCTCGTCGGGATCGATGCGGCGGATGCTTTGCGCAGTCACGGTCGCCGGGACGGTGAGCAGACCATCCACCAGCGATGCCCGGTCGAGGACCACCTCGACCGACTCCTCGAGCAGCTCGTGGCCGTCGGGAATGAGCGAGGAATCGGCGACGAGCCGGGCGCGGGCCTCGTCGGTGACCAGCGCGGGGTCGGCGCGCACCACCTCCCAGGCCAGCTCGCCACGGATCTCGACGCGCTCCTCGTCGCGCGTGCCGACGAGGTCCTCCGGCAGCTGGATCGCCGGCTCGTCGCGCGACGCGACCACGGAGATGACGTCCGGATCCGCCGTGCCGACCGCCTCCGCGACCTTCGACGCCAGGTCCTCGCGCAGCGCGGTAACCGCCGCGTCGACGTCCTCCTGGGTGATCTCCGAACCGGTCGCGTCGATGCCACCGGACGTCGGCTCCGGATTGAGGACCCGCGGCTCGGGATTCTCGGGAAAGCCGCGGAGACGGGCGTCGATCGACCGATCGACGACGACGTTGATCGCCTCGGCGGCCACGTTGCCGGCCGGGCCCGGGGCCGCCGCCACGACCGCCACCGCGATGTCGCCCGCGGCGATCGTCCCCGCGCCGGTGAGCTGGCCGCGCGGCACGGTGACGTCGGTCTGGATCGCGAATGCCTGTTCGCCGGCGGCGACGAAGGTACCCGCGGGAACGTCGACGGGGAAGAAGGTCCAGTTGAACAGCACCACGGTGCCCGAGGCCGGCTCGGTGACGCTGTAGCTGCCCGTGGCGACGACGTCGACGGATGCTCTCTCGGTGCCGGCCGAGCGCTCGGCGTCGGCGACCTCGATCAGGTACGGCACCGGCCCGATCCCGTCACTCCGCGGCACGATGGTCACCGTCGCGGAAGGGAGCAGCGCCGCGCCGGCGACCGTGGCCGCCACCAGCAGCAGGGCCAGCGCCGCAAGTCCGCCGACCGGCAGTCGGCGGCTCGGGCGCCGGGCACGGGTTCTCGGTGGCGGCGGCCGCGCCGGGGCTTTCGGCACGGCGACCGGGCGCGTCAGGTCGTCCGGCGAGGCGCCCGAGGGGGCGAGCGCCGCGAGCGTGGGGGCAGTCTCGGCCGCCGCGCCGCGGACCACGCTGATCGACGCGTGCCGCGGCTCGACCGCCGGGGCCGGCCCGCCCTCGGAGCTGCGCGCATCGTCGAGGGTCCCGAAGGCCGGCAGTCCCGCCTCGGCCGCGAGCGAGCGGGTCAGCGCGTCGCCGACCACGGAGAGGGACCGGCCATCCGCCTCCGCGGCCCGCGCGAGCAGCCGCAGCGCCACGACCGACGACGTCGCGCGCGAACGGCCCGGCGCCACGATCACGATCGGTCCGGCATCGGCGGCGCGCAGCCGTCGGACGACCGAGGTCACCTCGTCATCGGCCTCGAGGTAGACGACGACCGGCGTCTCGCTCACAGCCCCATCTCCCGGACCACGTCGCGCATCGCGCGATCGACGGCGGAGGCGCCGGCGTCGAGGATCAATGCCTGGTGCGCCAGGGCAAGCGGAGTCACGTCCTGGCGGGTGCGCAGCGCATCGGTCGCGTCGCGGAGGCCGACAACCTCGTCCGGTGCGAGGGCACGGACCTTCGGCCGGCGCGAGAACGGAAGGCGCTGCCACCAGCCGTCCTCGTCGAGTACGGCCTGGATCTGCGGCAGATCGGCGCCGCCGCCGCACAGGAGCACGCGACCGGGGAGCAGGTCACTGCCGGCCAGCTCGCCGATCATGAGCTCCACGCCATCGCGCCAGATGCGGGCGTCCTCCAGGAGCGTCTCCGCGACGTCGGGGCGGTCGCCATCGGCCACCGACAGCTTCGCGCGCTCGGCATCGGCGAACGAGACGCCCAACCGCTCGACGAGGCCCTTGGTGAAGGCGCGACCACCGAGCGCCAGCATCTTGGTGCCGCTGATGCCGCCGCCGCGCACGAGGGCGACATCGGTCGTGCCGCCGCCGATGTCGACGAACACGGCCCCGGCATCTCCCAGCTCGCCCGGGTCGAGGCAGGTCGCCACGGCGTAGGGCTCGGCGATGACGCCCAGCAGCTCGAGGTCGAGGGCGTCCGCCACCGATTGCAGCGCCCCGAGGTGGACCATCGGGGCAAAGGCGTTGAAGAGGTGGAGCTCGACCTGCGCGCCGGTGAAGCCGATCGGGTTGCTCACCGGGTAGCCGTCGATCCGCATCTCGACGATTGCGGCGTGCACCAGCCGGACGTCGAGCCGGTCGACCCCGGACTCCCAGCGGATCTGCTCCTCGGCCTCGCGCAATGCCTGCTCCTGCGCACGGCTCACGAGGGTCTCGAGCTCCGCGTCGTCGAGCGGCCGGCGCGGGTCATCGCGACGTCGCGTGGTGACGCTGGTCGTCCCCTTCACGAGCTCGCCGGCGATGCCGATCACCGCGGCCATCGGCCGGCGACCGGCCATCGCCCGTGCCTCGTCCATCGCCGCGCGGCAGTTGGCCACCACCGCGTCGATGTCGCTCACCGTCCCCGACTGCATGTGGGAGAGACCCTGCCGCTGGCGGCCGCTGCCGCGCACCATGCCGACCAGCCGGCCCTCGGGGTCGTGCTCGACGCTCACCACCAGGGCCTTGGCGTACTCGGTGCCGATGTCGAGCGCGGCGATGGCCGGCGGCGACCCGCGGCCTCGCGCCGCGCTCCGCACCCGGTCGGACACACGGCTCCACAGGTCCCGGACGGGGGTCACGATCGTGGCGTCAAGCCGTCTCGATCCGCTGGAGCGTCTCGAGCGCCAGCCGCGCTGCTTCGCGCAGCGCCTCGTCGAGCCGCCCGGCATCCTTCCCGCCGGCCTGTGCGAGGTCAGGCCGCCCGCCGCCACCTCCGCCGATGAGCGGTGCAGCGCCGCGGACGACGGCACCGGCGTCGAAGCCCTCGGCGGCCAGGTCGCGCGACGCCGCCACGAGCAGGGACGGCTTGCCGTCCGCCGCGCCGCCCACGACGGCCACGAAGCGACCGGTCATGCCGCGGAGGTCATCCGCGAGCGCGCGGAGCGCGTTTGCATCGGCATCCGGGTACGACTGCACCACCACCTTGGCATTGCCCGCGTCCTGCGCGCCATGGAGAGCCGCTGCGGCATCCAGCCGGGACGAAGCCGCTCGGGGCGCCTTCGCCGCCTTCTCGGCCTCGCGGAGACGCGCCAGCAGGGTCTCGACCCGGGCGGGAACGTTCTCCTCCTTCTCACCCAGCAGCTGGGCCACCGAGCGCAGCGCCTCGAGCCGCTCCTGCACGAGCGCGGTGGCGCCCTCGCCGGTGACCGCCTCGATGCGGCGCAGCCCGGCGCCGATGCTCGATTCGCCGGTGATGACGAACGACCCGATCTGGCCGGTGGACGCAATGTGCGTCCCGCCGCACAGCTCCTTGCTGTAGCCGTCGACCTGGACGACCCGCACCGACTCGGGAAGGTACTTCTCGCCGAAGAACATGTCCGCGCCGAGCGCCTGGGCAGCCTCCATCGGCATGAACTCGGGGTGGACCGGCGCGTCGCGCCGGATCTGATGGTTCACGATGCGCTCGACCTCCCGCAGCGCCTCGCGCGGCGTGGCCGACTGCGCGGGGAAGTCGAAGCGCATGCCCTCCGGGCCGACCCACGAGCCTGCCTGCTTCGCCTGCTCGCCCAGCACGTCCCGCAGGGCCCGATGCAGCAGGTGCGTGCCGGTATGGTTCCGCGCCGCGGCCCAGCGGCGCCCCTCGTCAACCTCGGCTCGGACCGCGTCCCCCACCTCCAGGGCGCCCTCCACCGATCCGAGGTGGACGATCGCGTCCCCGGAGCGCTGGGTGTCGCTCACCCGCAGCGTCCCGTTGGGGCCGATGAGCTGCCCGCGGTCGCCGATCTGGCCGCCGCCCTCCGCGTAGAACGGCGTGCGGTCGAGGACGATGCCGGTCGGTTCGCCAGTCGCACCACGGCCGAGCACGTCGCAGCTCGTCGGCGGTGGTGACGTTCGGGTAGCCGATGAACTCGGAGCGCAGCGCCGCGACCTCGGGGTCGAGGCGCAGCCCGCCGCGCTTCTCCCCGCGCGACCGCTCGCGCTGCTCCGCCATCGCCTCGTCGAACCCGGCGCGGTCCACGGTCACGCCCCGCTCCGCGGCCATCTCGACCGTCAGGTCGATCGGGAAGCCGAACGTGTCGTGCAGGCGGAACGCATCGGCGCCGCTGATGGTCGACCCGACCGCGATCAGCTCGTCCAGGCGCGTCGAGCCCGCCTCGAGGGTGCGGGCGAACTTCTCCTCCTCGGTCTCGATCGCGTCGAGGATCTCGTCGCGCCGGGCACGCAGGGCCGGGTAGGCCGTCGCCCATCAGGTCGACGACCACGTCCGCGGTCTGCCGCAGGAATGGCTCGCTGATCCCGAGCAGCCGCCCGTGCCGGACCGCGCGTCGCATGATGCGGCGCAGGACGTAGCCCGGCCCCGTCGTTCGACGGGCTTCACGCCCTCGGACAGCAGGAAGGTCATGGCGCGCGAGTGGTCGGCCACCACCTGGTAGCTGAACCGCTCGGACTCGACCGTCTCCGGGTCGTGGCCGATGAATGTCGCCAGCCGTTCGATGATCGGCGTGAAGAGGTCGGTCCGGTAGTTCGAGTCCACGCCCTGGATCGACCGACGTCACGCGCTCCAGCCCCATGCCGGTGTCGACGCTCTTGAACGGGAGCGGCGTGAGGGATCCGTCGGCGGCGCGGTCGGACTCCATGAACACCAGGTTCCAGACCTCGAGCCAGCGCGGGCAGGTCTCCGAGTGGTCGGGCACGCAGTCAGGGCCCTCGGAGAGGTGCGCGCCGCGGTCGTAGTGCAGCTCGCTGCACGGGCCGCACGGCCCGGTGTCGCCCATCCGCCAGAAGTTCTTCTCGTCCCCGCGGCGATGTTTCCCCATCGCACGAGCCGTTCGGGCGGCAGGCCGATCTCCTCCGACCAGAGCCGATGCGCCTCGTCATCATCGGTGTAGACGGTCGCGGCGATGCGCTCCGGGTCGATACCGAGTTCCTCGGTCAGGAACTCCCACGCCCACTGGATCGCCTCGCGCTTGAAGTAGTCGCCGAAGCTCCAGTTGCCGAGCATCTCGAACAGCGTCTGGTGGCGCGGGGTGCGGCCGACCTCCTCGAAGTCGTTGTGCTTTCCCGCGACGCGCAGCACCGGCTGTGCGTCGACGGCCCGTACGTAGTCGCGCTTCTCCTCGCCGGTGAGCACGCGCTTGAACGGTGCCATCCCCGAGTTCACGAACAGCAGTGTCGGGTCGTCGACGGCGAGCAGCGGCGCAGCGGGCACGCGGGTGTGCCCGCGCTCCTCGAAGAAGCGCTGGAAGCGCTCGCGGATCTCCGCCGCGGTCATCGGCTGCATCGGTTCGCTCATCGTCACTCACGACGAGAGCCGGCGACCCACCGGCTCTCGCTGCTGCTTGGTGCCCGGGTCGTGCGCGAAGTTACTGGGCGGCGCCCTCGGAGGTCTCGAAGTCGGAGACCATCTCGGCGCGCGCCTGCTCGGCGGCGGCTCGGCCCTCGTTGACCGCCTCGTCGAAGCCCGCCTTCTTGCTGTCCACGTAGTCGCCGACGTGCTCGCGGAGCTCCTCGCCGGTCTGGGGCGCGAGCAGCAGGCCGAGCGCGGCGCCGATCAGGCCGCCGATCACCACGCCCGCCAGAAAGCTGCTGAATCCCGTGTCCTTCATGCGTCCGGTGCATCCTCTCTCGTTTCCCACGATTCTACCGGTCGTTCCCCGGGCCGTCCCGTGGCGAGGGTCAGCTGACCGTCCTCGAGGCTCTGCTGCAGGCTGTTCATCAGGTCGCCCAGCCGATCCAGCTTGACCGCGACGTCCTCGCTGAGCACCTCGACATTGCCCGTCAGCTCGCGGGCGTGCGCCAGGATCGGCTTCAGCTCCTGGTCGGTCGTTCGGGCGAGCCGTCGCAGGTCCCTCGCCAGCGCGCGCGACTCCCGGATGAGAGGCGTCGTCTGCCAGGCGAGGTAACGCCAGCGCGGCGCCCGCCGCCAGCACCCCCAATCCGGCACCGATGTTGAAGATGGCGAGCGCGAGATCCATGCAGGCGACTCTACACCGGCTCCGATCGGGGCGGGGTGCCGATAGATCGGGCCCCTTCCCGCATTGCATCCCCGGCAGCGCCACCTGGCCCGATAGATCCGGCAGGAAGGCGCATGAAGGCGCGCTCGGGGCCGCTTCCGGCGCCCCGGTGCCCGATCTATCGGTCATTCGATCGCCCGAGAAGCCCCGAATCGCCGCCCTGCCCGATCCATCGGCATCACTCTTCGATGCGGATCGGCCCGAGCGCACCCAGCAGCGTGATCAGGATCATCAGCACCTGGGCCATCACCGAAGCGCCGAGCACGTTCATGTCCCCGACGCGCAGCAGCTCGAGGCTCGTCGCCTCCGCCACGCGGTCACCGATCAGGACGCCGAGCACCGCGGCCACCGCCAGACCGATGACCGAGCGCCCCCAGCGACCACGGATGGCAACGAACATGAGCAGGTTGATGAGGGCCAATGCCGGCACCCAGATCAGCCACGGCGGGAGGATCATGCCCCGCGGGCGATGCGGCCCCCGCCGAGGCACTCCTCGCCGTCGTACAGCACGGCCGCCTGCCCCGGCGCGGGCGCCCACACCGCCTCGGCGGTCTCGACGAGGAAGCGATCGCCGCCGACCATGGTGACCTCGGCCGGCACGTCGGGCGCGCGATGGCGGATACGGACCGATGCGGGAAATCGCTCCGACGGCGGTTCACCGGCGGTGAATCGCGCTCCGTCGACGGTGAACGTGTGCTGCGCGACCTCCTGGCGGCGGCCGACGACCACGGTGTTCGTCCCCGGCTGCACCTCGCGCACGTAGACCGCCTCGCCGAGAGCGACGCCCAGGCCGTGCCGCTGCCCCACGGTGTAGTGCGCGTAGCCGGTGTGCGTGCCGACGCGGGTGCCCTCGGCGTCGACGATCGGGCCCGGCTCGCCGGCGTAGCCGCGTCGCTCCTGGAGCAGCGCGCGGTAGTCGCCGAGCGGCACGAAGCAGATCTCCTGCGACTCGGGCTTCTGGGCCGTCGGCAGCGTCAGCTGGGCGGCCATCGCCCGCACCTGGGGTTTCGTGAGGTCGCCGAGCGGGAAGCGGGTGCGAGCCAGCTGCTCCTGGTCCAGGACCCACAGGAAGTAGGTCTGGTCCTTGTCCGCATCGGCGGCACGCATCAGCCGCCAGCGTCCGTCGCGATGCTCGAGACGCGCGTAATGGCCGGTGGCGACCGCATCGGCCCCGTAGGCGGCCAGGCCGCGGCGCAGCAGCTCGTCGAACTTGATGTACTGGTTGCAGGCCTGGCACGGGTTGGGCGTCGCGCCGTCGAGGTAGGCGTCGACGAAGGTGTCGATCACCCGCTCGCCGAACTCGCGCTCCACGTTGAGGATGAAGAACGGGATGTCCAGCAGCTGCGCGACTCGCCGCGCGTCGTCGGCGGCATCGGGCGAGCAGCAGCTCCGGCTGAGCTCGTACCCCTCGGGCAGATCGCCGTGCGTTCGCATCCAGACGCCGACGACCTCCTCCTCACGCTCCTCGCGCGCGAGAAGCGCCGCCGCGACGCTCGAGTCCACGCCGCCGCTCATCGCGGCCACGATCCGGCTCATGCCGTCGCCGCCGCCGCCGAGCGCAGGCCGCGCAGGCGCCCGATGACGCCCGCCAGCACCTCGAGGGTGCGGTCGATCTCGGCCGCCGTCGTCGACCGCCCGATGGTGAGCCGCAGGGAGCCCTGGGCCAGCCGCGGGCCGATGCCCATCGCCAGCAGGACGTGGCTCGGCTCGACGCTGCCGGTGGTGCACGCGCTGCCGGTCGAGGCCTCGATGCCCTCCAGGTCGAGCGCCGCCACGAGATCGCCGCCGTCCACGCCCTCGATGACGAATGACGCGCTGTTCGGGAGGCGCTCGGTCGGATGCCCGGTGAGCGTCACGCCGTCGAGCGAGGTTGCGCCGGCGATCAGGCGGTCGCGCAGCGGCCGCAGGTTTGTCGCGTCCCGATACGCGAGGCCCATGGCCGCGGCGAACCCGGCGATGCCGGCCACGTTCTCCGTTCCGGCGCGGCGCTGTCGTTCCTGCGCGCCGCCGCTGCTCTGCGGCAGCATGGCCGTGCCCTGGCGGACATGGAGCGCACCGACGCCCTTCGGTCCGTACAGCTTGTGCGCCGAGAGGCTGATGAGCGTCGCCTGCCACGCGTCCGCCGCCGGTGGGGCGAACGCGGCGGACTGGACGGCATCGACGTGGAAGGCCACCCCTCGCGCACGGCAGACGGCGCCGATGGCGGCCACGGGCTGGAGCGTGCCGACCTCGTTGTTGGCGGACTGGACGCTCACCAGGGTCGTGCGATCGGTGATGGCGGCGGCAATCTCGTCGGGGTCGACCTGGCCGTATCGGTCCACGCCGACGGCGGTGATCTCGAAACCCTGGCGTTCCAGGACGGCGGTGGTGTTCAGGACGGCCTTGTGCTCCACGGCGGTGGTCACGACGTGGCGGCCCCTGGCGCTTGCGGCCCACGCCACGCCGCGCACGGCAAGGTTGTCGGCCTCGGTGCCGCCGGCGGTGAACACGATCTCGCGCGGCTTCGCGCCAAGGTGGCGGGCGATCTCCTCGCGCGCCTCGTCGAGTGCCTGCCGCGCACGGCGACCCGACGCGTGAATGCTCGACGGGTTGCCCTGGTGCTCCGTCAGGTACGGAACCATGGCCTCGAGCACCTCGGGACGGATCGGCGTGGTCGCCGCGTGATCGAGGTAGATCGCCATGGCCCCGATGATAGCCCCGGGCCGGATCGGCGTCCGGCGTCGGTCCGTCTGCGTCGCTACCCATTGCGGTATCCAACGGCCGCTGAGCCTGCTCCAACCCGCTGCGGGTATCCGCTGCGGTATCCAACGGCCGCTGAGCCTCCGCCCAATGGCTGAGAATTGCCGTGTCGGACAATTCGGCGACCACGCAGGCGGCGAATCCGCCCGTCTACCGTACGTTGGATATCGTCGGGGGAAACCGCATCTGTGACAGGAGGCCTGGGATGATCATCCGGACCCTCGACGAGATCACCGACACCGACCACGACGCGCGCGGCGAGGGGTGGCGAGCGCGACGGCACTTCGTGCGGCGCGACGGCCTCGGGTTCTCGCTCTCGGAAACGACGGTCGAGGCAGGCCGCGAGATGCAGATCTGGTACAAGCACCACCAGGAAGCGTGCTACGTGATCGAGGGCGAGGCCGAGATCACCGTGCGGGACACGGGCGCCGTCCATCGCATCGGCCCCGGCGACGCGTACGCACCGCAGCACGACCGCCACACGATTCGGGTGCTATCGGCGCTCCGCCTCGTCTGTGTCTTCAACCCGGCGCTGACGGGCCACGAGACCCACGACGCCGATGGGAGCTACGAGCCGGCGGCCGAGGCCTAGCGGGCCTCTCAGTCGTCTTCAAACACGACGCGGAGGCGCAGCTCGTCCAGCTGGGCATCGGCGATCGGCGAAGGGGCGTCCATCATGAGGTCCGTCCCCGACTGGGTCTTCGGGAAGGCCATGACCTCGCGGATGTTGTCGACCTCGGCGTAGAGGGCGGCCCACCGGTCGAGGCCGATGGCGATCCCGCCGTGGGGCGGGGCTCCGTACTCGAGGGCGTCGAGCAGGGCGCCGAACTGGTCTCGCATCCCCTCGACGGTGTGCCCCATGAGGGCAAATGACTTCTCGAGCAGCTCGCGCTGGTGGATCCGCACCGATCCGCCGCCGCACTCCCAGCCGTTCAGCGCCAGGTCGTATTGCTGGGCGCGGGCGGCGCCGGGGTCGGCATCGAGCAGCGGCAGGTCATCGGGGACCGGCGCGCTGAACGGGTTGTGGGTCGCGTCCCACCGGTTGCCATCGGCGTCCCAGGTGTACATCGGGAAGCGGTGGACCCAGACGTAGCCGAGCACGCCGGGCTGGCGAAGGCCGAGCCGATCCCCCATCGCGACGCGGACGTGGCCGAGCGCCTCCGCGGCCGCGTGGCGATCCGCGTCGGCGACGATGAGCACCAGATCACCCTCACCGGCGCCGAGCGCTGACAGCAGCCCCGCCTCGCGGCCCTCGAGGAACTTCGCCGCCGGGCCGTGCATGCCGCCGCCGGACTGCACGCCAAGGTGGACGAGCCCCTTCGCGCCGTGCCGCTTCGCCAGGTCGATCAGCTCGTCGAGCTGCTTGCGCGAGTAGTCGCCACATCCCGGCGCAACGATCCCGAAGACCGCCCCACCGGCCGCGAGGGGCTCGCTGAAGACACGGAAGTCGACCTCGCGGACGGCGTCCGAGAGGTCCACCAGTTCCATACCGAAGCGGATGTCGGGCTTGTCGGAGCCGAATCGGTCCATCGCCTCCGCGAAGGTCAGGCGCGGGAAGGGCTCCGCGAGGATCGGTCGGTCCGGAAGGACCTCCTTCGCCACCCGCGTCACGACGCGCTCCACCGTGGACATCACGTCTTCCTCGGTGACGAAGCTCATCTCGAGGTCGACCTGGGTGTGCTCCGGCTGGCGGTCGCCGCGCATGTCCTCGTCTCGGTAGGCGTGCGCCAGCTGGTAGTAGCGGTCGTAGCCGGCGACCATCAGCAGCTGCTTGAGCTGCTGCGGCGACTGCGGCAGCGCGTAGAACTCGCCGGGGCGCAGCCGCGACGGCACGACGAAGTCGCGCGCGCCCTCGGGGGTGGAACGGATCAGGGTCGGCGTCTCGATCTCGACGAAGCCCTCGTCCTCCAGCGCGTGGCGGATGCTGCTGGCCAGGCGCGAGCGGAGGAGCATGCGTCGCTGCATCGGCGGCCGGCGCAGATCCAGGTAGCGATGCTTCAGGCGGAGCGACTCGTCGAGCCCGGGCTGCTCCTCGTTGACGTAGAACGGCGGCACCTTCGACGGGTTGAGGACGACGAACCGATCCACCGCGACCTCGATCTCGCCGGTGGCGAGCTCGCTGTTGACCGTTCCCTCCGGTCGTGCGCGGACGACGCCCTCCACCTGGACGACCCACTCGTTGCGCGCCGGATCGGCGGCGGCGTGGGCGTCGGCGGCGTCATCGGCGGAGGTCACCACCTGCGTGATGCCGTGCCGGTCGCGCAGGTCGAAGAAGGCGAGGTGGCCGTGGTCGCGGCGCCGATGCACCCACCCGCCCAGCGTGACCCGCGCGCCGATGTCGGACGGACGCAGCTCGCCGCAGGTGTGGGTTCGGAAGGCGGTGCTCATCGGAGGCGTCATGGTAGCCGAGGCACCCCTCAGCCGCCGATGCGCGTCGCCGCCTCGGTGAGCGCGATGGTCTCCTGCTCCCCCGTCGCCAGGTTCTTGAGGCCGATGCGCCCCTCGCGCAGCTCCTCGCCGACGATCGCCGCCCACGTCGCGCCGGCCTTCGACGCGGCCTCCAGCTGCTTGCCGAGCTTGCGGCTCGTGCCGTCCGGGCGCACCGCGAGGCCCGCGTCCCGCAGCGTCTCCGCCACGCGCAGGCGATCCGCGTGGTCGCCCTCGAAGCCGACGACGGCAACCATCGGGCCGGCGGCCGGGATCGCGAACTCCTGCTCCTCGAGCGCGATGATCGTGCGGTCAAGCCCCACCCCGAAGCCGATGCCCGGTGTCGGACGCCCGCCGATGAGCTCCGCCAGGCCGTCGTAGCGACCACCCCCGCCGAGCGCCTGCTGCTGCCCTTCGCGGCCGGCGACCACGAACTCGAACGCCGTGCGCGTGTAGTAGTCGAGCCCCCGCACCAGCCGGTGATCGATCTCGTACGGCACGGCGAGCGTGTCGAGGATCGCCCGAACCCCGTCGAAGTGCTCGCGGCAGGCATCGCACAGGTGATCCACGCTGCGGGGAGCGCCGTCCGCCAGCTCGGGAAGGAGCTCCTTGTCGTCGAGCACGCGGAGCGGGTTGACCACCAGCCGCCGGCGCGAGTCCTCGCTCAGCCGCTCCAGGTGCGGCGTGAAGTGGTCGATCAGCGCCTGCCGGTATCCCGGCCGGCACGCGGCGTCGCCGATCGAGTTCACCCGCGCCACCACGCCGGACAGCCCCGCCTCCCGGTAGAAGCGGGACGCCAGCTCGACGAGTTCGGCGTCGATCGCCGGACCCGGATCGCCGAGCACTTCGACGTCCCACTGGCTGAACTGGCGATACCGGCCGGCCTGCGGACGGTCGTAGCGGAACATCGGGCCGATCAGGGTGAGGCGCAGCGGTCCGGGCCGCACGTGCATGCCGTGCTCGAGATAGGCGCGCACGATCCCCGCGGTCGGCTCCGGCCGAAGCGCCCACTCGGAGCCCTCCTCCTGGGTTCCCCGCGCTCCGGAGACGCGGAACATCTCCTTCTCGACGGCGTCGCTCGATTCCCCGAGGCCGCGGGCGAAGAGCTCGACGCGCTCGAACAGCGGAATCTCGATCCGCTCGAAGGCGTAGCGACGCGCGAGGTCGCGAGCCACGGCCTCCACGTGGGCCCAGGCCTCCGTCTCGGGTGGCAGCAGGTCGCGAGTGCCGCGGGGCGCGGTGATCGGGCGGGACATGCGCCGAGTCTAGCGGCCCGTCAGCTCGATCAGCCGGCGCTCGTGGCGGCTCTGCTCGGCCGCAAAGGCCATCAGGTGGCTCTCGATCGCATCCGCCAGCTCGGTCGGTGCGCTGTCGCTGGAATCTTCGCGCCCGTCGCGGATCCGGGAGAGGCGCGCCACGAGATCGTCGAGCATCGCGCCGTCGCCTCCCCCGTGGCCGTCGAGCGCCACCGCGCTCGTCTCGATCACGATCCGCTCGTCGTCGCGCATCGCCTGCCGGCCCTGCTCGTCGCGGTCCCACGGCCCGTCCGCCGGGGTCCCGCCCGGCAGAAAGCGACGGATCTCGATCCTGCCGGTGTCGAGGCGGCCACTCAGCTCACCGCGCGTGCCACCGAGCGTGATCGTTCGCGTGTTGTCCGGCGTCAGCCCGCTCACGGTCAGCGTGGCCCGCACGCCGTTGGCGAACTCGAGCGCCAGGACCTGGTGGTCGGCCACGTCGTTGTCGCTCGCGTAGACGCACCGCCCGTACGGTCCGGTCGCCAGTGCCGACAGCCGCCCCTGTTCCGAAGCGTCATCGGTGACCACGGAGACCGGCCAACCGCTCACCTCCGACGTTCGCTCGACGTACAGACGGACCGCGTCGAACGGGCAGTCCCGGGCCGCAGGACAGCGCCGGTGCCCATCCCAGCACCGGTCGATTGCACCGTCCGGCGCCTCCTCCGGCCGGAAGTGCCGGAGGCCGCCGAACGAGGCGACGGCGGCGCATCGGGCTCCGGCCAGCCAACGCATCAGGTCGAGGTCGTGGCATGCCTTGGCGAGGATCATCGGACTGGCATCGGCTTCACGTCGCCAGTTGCCGCGCACGAAGCTGTGGGCGAAGTGCCAGTAGCCGATGCGCTCGGCATGGGTGATCGTGACGAGATCGCCGATGCTCCCGGCATCGAGCGCCCGCTTGACCTCGCTGAAGAACGGCGTGTAGCGGAGCACGTGCGCGACGGTGACGCTGCCCCGGCTGGCGGCGGCCGCGGCGGCCACGGCGCCGACCTCGGCCGCGGTCGGCGCGATCGGCTTCTCGAGCAGGACGTGGTATCCGGCCTCCAGCGCCGCGATCGCTGGACCCGCGTGCTCCCGGTCGGGTGACGCGACGACCACGACGTCGACGTCGGGTGCGCTTGCCAGCAGTGCGCGCCAGTCGTCGAAGGCACCCTCCGGCCCGATTCGATGCTCGGCCGCAAGGGCCTCGCGACGCGCGGGGTTCGGTTCGGCGACCGCGACCACCCGAGCCCGATCCGGATGCGCCAGGCACCAGGCTCCGTAGGTGCCACGGCCTCGGTCGCCCGCGCCGACGAGCGCGAGGCGCACAGGGTCGGTCGTCAGCGCCTGCTCCCGGGCTCCGCCCGTGCCCCGCGATCGAGGCGACCCATGAGCCAGCCGGCCTGGATCGCGATGCGCGCGAAGACGGCGGTGTGCCCGTCCCGGGCCAGCAGCTTCGATTCGGCGAGCAGGCCTTCGACCTCGCGAAGGGCGTCGGCCTGCGCTGACGGGCCGCCCAGCGCACGCTCGCGGTCGGCCCGCTGGAGCAACGTCAGGCGCTCCTCGATCGCCCGGAGCCGCGCCGCCTCCGCGTCCTGTCGCTCGCTCATCGGCTCAGCCCTCCGAGCCCGCTCCGAGGCGGCGGCCGCGATCACCCTTCATGAGCAGAGTGTACTCCGCTCCACCCGCACCATATATACCGTATATACGCTGCGGCGGCGAAGCTCAGCGCGCCTCGCGGATGACGCTCGTGATGTCGCGCAGCCGCTCGATCTTGCTGAGGACGCGGGCCAGCTGCTGGAGCGAGGTGACCTTGAAGGTGGCGGTGATGACCGCCGTGCCATCGGCGTGGGTGGCAACCGACGCGGCGACGATGTTCACCTTGTACTCGGCCACCACGTTGGTGATCTCGTTGAGCAGGCCGGGCCGGTCGAGAGCGGTGATGCGAACCGTGATCGGGTACGTGTTCTGGGCGGCGAGCTCCCACTCCACGTCGATCAACCGCTCGATGTCGCGCTCGGACAGGACCGACGGGCACGACGCCCGGTGGATCGTCACGCCCTTGCCGCGCGTGACGTAGCCGGCGATCTCGTCGCCGGGGATCGGCGAGCAGCACTTTGCGAACCGGACGAGCAGATCGCCGACGCCCTTCACCTTCACGCCGGTGGTCGACGGCGCCGCCGGGGGCGCCTCCTCGGGCAGCGTGATCGCGGCGTCGTCGTGGATTTCGAGCTTGCTGACCACCGAGGCCGATGAGACCGCGCCGTAGCCGATGGCCGCGTAGAAGTCGTCCAGCTCCTTGTAGTGGTACTGGGTCGCCAGCTCGGACAGCTTGGCCGCATCGATCGACGCGAGGGTCTCGTGCGCCAGCCGCCGCAGCTCCCGATCGAGCAAATCGCGGCCCTGCGTGATGTTCTCGTCGCGCTGCTGGCGCTTGAACCAGGCGCGGATCTTCTCTCGAGCATGGCTGGTGCGAACGATGTTCAGCCAGTCACGCGACGGACCGTGGGCCGCCTTGGTGGTCACGATCTCGACGATGTCGCCGTTACGCAGCCGGTAGTCGAGCGGCACCAATCGGTTGTTCACCTTCGCCCCGATGGTGCGGTGGCCGACATCGGTGTGGATCCGATAGGCGAAGTCGAGCGGCGTCGCGTCGCGCGGCAGGTCCTTGACGTCGCCCTTCGGCGTGAAGACGAAGACCTGGTCCTGGAACAGGTCGAGCTTGAGGCCCTCGACGAACTCGGTCGGATCGGTGACCTCACGCTGCCAGTCCATCAGCTGCCGAACCCAGGCGAGCTTCTCGTCGTACCTGCGGTCGCCGCGCGAGCCCTCCTTGTAGCGCCAGTGGGCGGCGATGCCGGCCTCCGCGATCTCGTGCATCTCGTAGGTCCGGATCTGCACCTCAAGCGGCTTGGCCTCCGGGCCGATGACGGCGGTGTGCAGCGACTGGTACATGTTCGCCTTCGGCATGGCGATGTAGTCGTCGAACTGGCCGGGCACCGGACGCCACAGAGAGTGCACCACGCCGAGGGCCGCGTAGCAGTCCTTCACGTCATCGACCAGCACGCGGATCGCGTTCAGGTCGTAGATCTCGGCGAAGTCGGAGCCCTTGCGCTCCATCTTCCGCGCGATCGAGTAGAGGTGCTTCGGCCGCCCGGAGATCTCCGCCTTGATCGCGACCTTCTCGAGCTCCTTGCGGAGGATGCCGATGCTCTTGTTGACGAAATGCTCCGCGCGCCCGCCGCCGATCGGCGAGCATCTCGACCAGCTGCCGGTACTTGTCCGGCTCGAGGTACTTGAAGGCGAGGTCCTCGAGCTCCCACTTGATCTGCCACATGCCGAGCCGATGCGCCAGCGGGGCGTAGATCTCCATCGTCTGGCGGGCGATGCGCGCCTGCTTCTCGGCCGGCAGGTGCTGGAGCGTCTGCATGTTGTGGAGCCGGTCGGCGAGCTTGATGATGACGACGCGGACGTCCTCGGCCATCGCCATGAACATCTTGCGGATGTTCTCGGCCTGCTGCTCCTCCATCGTCCGCGCGGAGCCGAACTTCGACAGCTTGGTGACGCCGTCGACGAGGTTAGCCACGTTGCGTCCGAAGCGCTTCTCCAGGTCGGCGAGGGTGAGCTCGGTGTCCTCCGGGACGTCGTGCAGCAGCGACGCGGCGAGCGTCTCCGCATCCATCTGGAGCGTGCCAGGTAGTGGGTCACGGCCACGGGGTGGCTGATGTACGGCTCCCCCGAGCTGCGCATCTGGCCCTCGTGGGCCGCCTCCGCCGTCTCGTGCGCCCGTCGGATCAGGCTCTCGTTCAGCGTCGGGTGGTGGGTCCGCGCCTCCGCGACGATCTCGTCGATCGTGTGTGCCGCCTCGCCCGCGACCTCACCGCCGCGCGTGATCCGTTGCACGACGGCTGCCGGGGAGAAGCGAGCCAGCTGAGCCATGGGAGCGTGATGCTAGCACGCAGCCCGCTCAGGCCCGGCATGACGGTACTCGAGGTGCGGGCTCCGAGCCCGGACCGCCGGACAGGCCGGCGGCACCGGCTCGGCCGCCCTCACTTCATGGCCCTCGCAGGTCCCGAACGGCCGGCGTGCGGGATGGGTCTTCGCTGGTCTCGCGTCATGTCCGGGTCGCGGGGGTCGAATTAGCCAGATATGCCGCTGGTGGGTCATTGGCCAGGTCGCGGGGGCCGAATCGGCCAGATATGCCGCCGGTGGGTGAGATACGGGCTGATTGGCCACGAAGCTTGCCAGCGCAGGCGGTTTCCACCCGTGGGGCGGGTATCGCGCAGAGTCACGACGCCTGACCGTGCCACATACCCACTGGCGGCATGAGCCGGCAGACTCGAGCCGGCGGACCGCACAGCCGTGGGACTTCCACTGGCGTAAGCGCCTCTGGAAATCGCGATCAGCGGCAGGGCTTCCGCATCACAGCCAGGCCGCCGGCCAGGACCACGAGCAGAGCTCCGGCGAGCGCTAGCCAGCTGGGCGTCGGCGGTGTCATCGCCGTCTCGGGCGGGGTGAGGTACCCGATCGTCTCTCGGTCAATGGCTGCGGCATAGACGGCGGGATCGGCGGCGTATGCGACTGCCATCGCCTCCTCCTGGCCGACCGGGACCGCGATCGAGTACACAGTGGCCTCGCTCGTGTCATCGGCAACGCCATCAGGATCGAGGAGGTCGCGAACGGCGCTGAACTCCTGGAGGATGTGGGTCTCCGGATCGCCACCCAGGCGCTCGATCACGTCCGCGATTGAGTCAGACGTGTCTTCCTGGAGGATCACGAGGATCCCGCCGCAGCGGTAGTAGGCGTCTTCCGTCCCGCAGAAGACATCGGACTCCTCGGCCGCGACCGATGCGGCCACGCCGACGGTAAGAATCAGCGCCGTGCTGGCGGCGAGAAGGAAGCGATTCATGGCCGGGTTCCCTCCACCTAATCCCTTGCTCCAGATCCTATTCACGACGGATGGACCGGAGCGAGCCGAGTGGCCCGATCTGACAGTCCAAACAGCAGAGGGTGGAGTGGGATCAGTCGCGCTCGACCGTGGGAAGAACGTAGCACTGGGGTAGGCGGCACTGAAGACCAGCGGTCATCGTCGCGTCGCTGGAGATGCTAAGCAGGCGCTCGAAGACGCAGCACGCCACGGCTTCAGGTCGCGCGGGCGAAGGCGAGGCCGTCGATCACCCGAACCGACGGAAGGGCGGTCAGGATGGCCGGCGCGACGCGCAGCTTCGAGGAGCGGTTGCCGCCGCCGAGGATGATCCAGTCGGGATCCATCACCCGAGCGTCGACGAGGATCGGCAGGTCGTCCGGGAGCCCGAACGGGGTCACTCCGCCGATCTCCATGCCGGTGAGCGCGCGGACCGGATCGGCGCCGGCGAACGAGGCCTTGCGCACCTCCATGAGGCGGCGCACCACGTTGTTCACGTCCAGCGACGTGGTGGCCAACAGCACGCAGGCGGCGTACGTCGGCTCGGCGCCCTTCGAGGCGACCACGATCGTGTTGGCGCTGCGCTCGGGCGGCACGCCGTAGGCCTCGACGAAGGCCGCGGTATCGGCCAGCGCCGGATCGCACGGCATCACACCGTACGCGAGGCCACGCCGGTCGAGGGCGTCGCGGGTTGCGGCATGCAGCAGCTGGTCGAGGTCGCTCACGGTCGCCGGATGCTAGCACGCGTCCCGAACGCCATCGGCCATGGGTGGATCGAACGCTAGGCTGTCGCGGTGACGTCGAAGCGCGGCCTCGTCCTGCTCGTTCTCCTGCTGACGGTCAGCGTGGCCCTGCGGATCGCGGCGCTCCAGGTCGACGGTCACAACGGCGATGTCCGGGTCACCGCCGGCTGGGCGGAACGCATGGCCGAGGTCGGGCCGTGGCACTTCTACGAGGGCTCGGGCTCGATCTACCCGGCGCTGCTCTACCCGCTGTGGGCGATCGGCATCGGCCTCGACGGAGACGCGCTGCTGCTCGCGATCAAGGGCCTTGCCATCCCGTTCGACATCGCGCTAGGCATCGCGCTCTGGTCGCTCCTGCGGCGCCGGAGCGGCGAGGCGATCGCGCTCGGCGCCGCGGCGCTCTACCTGCTCAACCCGGCGACGATTCTTGCGGGCCCCGTGTGGGGCCAGGTCGACAGTGCCGGCACGCTCCCCTACCTCGCGGCGCTGGCGGCGCTGGCGGCACGACGGTTCGGGCTGGCGGGTGGCATGGCCGTGCTCGCCACCATGATCAAGCCGCAGTTCGGGCTGGTCGTCTTCCCGGTGCTCATCGTGGCCGGGATCCGTGCGCGGCAGCTGGCCTCGTGGCGACCGGTGGTCCGCGCACTGGCTGGCATAGCGGGAACCTACCTCGTGCTCGCGGTGCCCCTGGCGCTGCACCCGTTCCGCTACCTCGGGCTGCTGGCGGACACCGCCGTCCGCCAACCCATGACGTCGCTCAACGCGTTCAACCCGTGGGGCCTGTTCGTCGGATTCGAGCTGCCGGACGGCCCGTACGTCGGCATCGGCACGTTGCTGCTCGTGATCGGCCTCGCGGGCTCACTGCTCGGGCTCCGTCGCCGGCCGGACCTTGCCGTGGTGCTGGCGGTCGGCGCCGCGCTCGTCCTGGCGTTCTACTTCCTTCCCACCCGGGTCCACGAGCGATACCTGTTCCCGGCCCTCGCGGTCCTGGCGCCGTTCGCCCTCGCCGGGTGGCGCGAGCTCGCCAGCTACGTGGCGCTGTCACTCGGCTTCGCTGCGTCGCTGCTCTACGCGCTCCACGAAACGACGCCGTTCACGCTGCCGGCGCCGTGGGCGACGTGGATCACCGGCGACGCGGGCGTGTGGACGATCGGCCTGGTGCTGATCGGCAGCGGGATCGCCTGGGCATGGCTCCTGGTCGTCAGGCGCCCTCGGCTACCTCGCCGGCTCCGCCGTCGCGTCCGCGCCCGAGCAGCCTGAGCCGCGCTCGCTGGGCGAGTCCATAGGCCGGGATGGCGAGGCGCATGGCCGCATCGATCGGCGCGCGCAGCGACAGGTCGCGGGCGCCGACGTACTCGATCTCCTCGCCGCCGAAGCCCTCCTTGAACTGCCGGATCCCGCCGGTCGCCAGGCCCCACATGTCGTAGATGGCGAACCCCTCGCCCGCGAAATCGGCGATCGCGGCCCACTTCAGCAGGTAGTTGGCGCGGGCCTCGGCGCCGGCATCGGTCATGCCGCCGTAGGACTCGACCGCTCGCTCGCCGCAGGTGAAGTGGAACAGGGTGGCCACCCGCTCCCCGTCCAGGACGGCGAAAGAGAGGCGGACGCGACCGGTCGGCGCGAAGATCGACCAGACCCGCTCGTAGTAGAAGGGTTGCCGCGCGACGAACCCCGCGCGCGACGCCGTGTACTGGTAGATGCGGTTGAAGTCGGCGAGCGCGGGACCGATGGCCTCCGGCGGAGCGGCACCGTCGAAGCGCTCGATGGTCACGCCGCCACGCTCTGCCTTGTTGACGTACTGGCGATGCTTGCGCTTGAGGTTCGCGCGCAGCGCCTCCTCGCCCGGCGCCAGGTCGATGATGCGTGTCGTCGGCGGCTGGACCTTCGGCGCCGCTCGCCACGGGGCTTCGCGCAGGCCATCGCCGTACGGCGTGCCGACGCGCGCCTCGGGATCGGCCCGGACGGTCGCGATGCGCTCCTCGCGACCCAGGGCGCGGAAGGCACGGACGAGCGCCTCGCGCACGGCAGGATCATCGAGCGCGCCGATCGGGCCCCTCGGGACGTAGGCGAGGTTCCAGCCGATCACCGGAAGGCGGCGCAGGAGCAGCTGTGCGCCGGCGATCGGCTCGTCGCGGCTCGGCCCGATGGCGAGGCGCACCGGTCGCCAGCCGCCCATCGCCCGCACCTCGCCCCACTCCCACAGCTGCGGGAAGGCGTGGTACGGCGCGGCCTCGACGAAGGCGTTCCACTCGGCCGCATCGGTCATCCGCCAGGCGCGCAGGTCGGGGCTCGTCATGGCGCGGTCCATCCTGACGCCGCCAGCGCCTCCAGGGCCGCCGATCGGTCGTCCCAGGGTCGCTTCTCGGTGCCGTAGATGATGCTCTGCTCGTGCCCCTTGCCGGCCAACAGCACGACGTCGCCCTCGCGTGCCATGCCGATGGCGTGGCCGATCGCCTCCCGCCGGTCGTCGATGACCCAGAGCGACGATCCGTCGGCCGCGCCGGCCGCACGCGCGCCGTCGGCGATCTGCTCGTTGATCACGCGCGGATCCTCGAGTCGCGGGTCCTCGTCGGTGACGACCACGAGGTCGGCGAGCTCCGCGGCGGCGCGACCCATCGGCGTCCGCTTGGTCGGGTCACGCTCTCCCGCCGACCCGAGCACGACGATGAGCCGGCCGGCGGTCAGCGGACGGAGGATGTCCAGCACTTTGCGCAGCGAGTCCTCGGTGTGCGCGTAGTCGACGATCACGGTGAACGGCTGCCCGGCGTCGACCCGCGCCATCCGGCCGGGGACGCCCGGGGTCGAGGCCAGCGCTGCGGCGGCGTGGTGCAGATCAAGGCCAAGTGCCTCGACCACGCCGAGCGCCGCGAGCGCGTTGAGGACGTTGAACCGGCCCGGCATCCCGATCCGCACCTCGCCGTGCCAGCGCGGCGACTCGAGGTGGAAGGTCGTACCGGACGCATCCGGTCGCAGGTCCCCTGCGCGGAGATCGGCCTGCGCCTCGATCGCGTAGCTGATCACGCGGTCGCGGGCCCGATCGCGGAAGTAGGCGAACGACGGGTCGTCGGCGTTCAGGACCGCGACCGGCGCCTCCTCGACCAGCTTCGCCTTCGCCGCCCGGTACGCCTCGAGGGTTCCGTGGAACTCGAGGTGCTCGCTCGTCAGGTTGGTCACCACGCCCACCGCGAAGCGGCAGTTCCGGGTCCGCTCCAGCGCCAGCCCGTGCGACGTCGTCTCCATGACCACGCTGTCGTTGCCGGCCTCGACCATCCGGGCGAGCAGGCCCTGGAGCTCGAGCGACTCCGGGGTCGTGCTGCGATCGAGGTTCGGCTCCAGCGCATCGGAGATGCCGGTGAAGACCGTTCCGATCTGGCCGGGGTGCCAGCGGCAGGCCCACAGCATCTCCGCGGCGAGCGCGGTGACGGTCGACTTGCCGTCGGTCCCCGTGACGCCGATGACGGTCAGCCGTTCCGACGGTCGCCCGAACCAGGCGTCCGCGGCATCGGCCAGGGCGCGGCGTGTCCGATCGACCGCCAGCTGCGGGACCGATGCGTCGGGCAGCTCGCGCTCGACCACCAGGCCGATGGCGCCGCGCTCGACGGCCTGCGCCGCGAAGTCGTGCCCATCGACGTGCACACCGGGCACGGCGAAGAAGAGCGTTCCGGGCTCCACCTTCCTCGAGTCGTAGGCCAGCGCTCGGACCTCGCCGACGGGGATCCCGACCACGCGCTCGGGTGCAACCACGTCGGTCAGCGCGCCGAGGCCCATGTGACGCTCGGGACTCATCGGCGCACCGAGCGCAGGGCGCGCAGCCAGCCGCGCATGATGCCGGTCGCCTGGCGGAGGCGGTAGAGCGCCGGCTCGACGACGAGGTCGAAGCTGCCGGCCCACACCACCTCCTCGCCGCCGAACCCCTTCTTGAAGAGGCCCACGCCGTGCCATGGGTGATCGGGTCCGGCGCCGGGCGGCGCAACGCCCCACAGATCGTGGCGGCGGACGCCGCGCTCCCGAGCGAGCCGCATCATCGCCCACTGGAGGGCATAGCTCGCGTAGCGCTTCGGCGCTCCCCGCTCCTCGCGCCGCGAGCCACTGAACAGGTAGAAGGACCGGTCTCCCTCGAACACCACCATGCCCGAAGCCAGGAGCTCCCCTTCGCGCCTCGCCTCCAGGATGGCGGCCCGTCCCTCGCCGGCCAGCGCGCGCCACGCGATCCGGTAGCGCTCCAGCGGCGGCATCGGGAAGGCCGCGCGGCGCTGCGTCTCGCCGACGAGGTCGTGGAGCGCATCGATGGCCGTCGTGACGGCCGCGTCGTCCTGGATCGTGACGGCCACGCCCTCGCGCTCGGCGCGCCGAACCCCGTATCGGGTGTCCTTGTCGAATCCGGCGAGGAGCGCGTCGTCGTCGGCCAGCTCCACGATCCGCGTCTGTCCG
Organism: uncultured Chloroflexia bacterium; assembly: GCA_963704115.1. Classification (GTDB taxonomy): domain Bacteria; phylum Chloroflexota; class Limnocylindria; order QHBO01; family QHBO01; genus JACDBZ01. The sequence goes on along the minus strand of CAVPGY010000002.1, from coordinate 541,398 downwards.
ACCTGGAGCGTGTCGGGAAGATGCCGCAGCGATCGGCCCTCGAAGTGCACCAGCGCCGGGTCACCCTGCGCCAGCCGCGGCTCGAGCTTCACGGCGACGGCCGCATGACGGCGCGCCACCTCGCGAAGGCCGAGCACCACCGCTCGCAGCCGCTCACCGGCCCGCGGATCGGCGTAGTCGAGGACCGGGCCGCGCGGCACGTACCAGAAGGTCCGGCCCGCGGCGAGCGGACGCACCTGGGCCGCGACGAGTGCGACGATCGCGCCATCCTCGACCGCGACATAGCGCCGCTGCGGCTGTCCGTCGAACGCGGCGACCTCGGCCCATGTCCAGTCATGGAGGAAGTCGCCATCCGGGGTAGCGGCCAGGAACGCCTGCCAGGCCGAGCGATCGGCATCGGTGGCCGGACGGAGCTGGATCATCGGGACCTCGCGGATCGACGGCGCCGGAGATAGTCGCGCAGCTGGGCCAGCTCGGGTGAGCGCAGCGCCGCAGCGGTCACCAGGTAGACGGCGCCACCCGCCGCGGAGAGCACGAGCAGTGCCAGCAGGCGGCCGACCACGTTGTCGAGGAACCCGCCCAGCGAGGCCTCCACCACCGTCAGGCCGCCGAGCATGAAGAGCGCGGCCGCAACCCCGGCGACGGCGGCACGCCCCAGCGAACGCACGATTGCGGCCTCCTCGACCGAGTCGATGCGGCGATGGAGGCTCCAGAGCAGCCCGAGCACCTCGAGCACCGCGCTGATCGAGAGCGCCAACGCGAGCCCCTCGACCCCCATCGGTCCCACCAGCCAGGCCATCAGGGGCACGTTGATCGCCACGGCCACGATCGCCCAGGACACCGGCGTGCGGGTGTCCTGCATCGCGTAGAACGTGCGCGCCAGGACGTGCACCACGATGTGGCCGCCGAGCCCGATGGCGAAGAACAGGAGCGCGCTGGCCGTCCGTGCAGACGCCGATGGGCTGAACGCCCCGTACTGGTAGAAGACGTCGGTCAGCGGCTCGCGAAGCACGATCATGATCGCCATCACCGGCGCCGCCACGAACAGCAGGACCCGAATGGCGGTCGCAACCTGGCGTCGAATCTCACTGATGCGCCCCAGCGCGGCATCCTGGCTGAGCGTCGGGAAGAGCGCCACAGCGATGCTCACACCGACGACCCCGACCGGGATCTGGCTGAGCTGGAACGCGTAGTTGTAGGCCGTGAGGCTTCCCTCGGGCAGCCCGGAGGCGAGCACCGTGCTGACCAGGAAGTTCAGCTGGCCCGCCGCCAGGCCCAGCGTCCGAGGACCCATGAGCCAGGCGACGCGCCGCACCCCCGGATGTCCGAGGCCGATGGTGAGGTCATAGCGCTGGCCGACGCGCGCCAGGTTGGGCACCTGCACGAGCAGGTGCGCGAGTGAGCCGATGGCCACGCCCACCGCCAGGCCCTCGACCCCCATGATCGGGGCAAGGAAGATCGCGGCCGCGATGATGGCGAGGTTGTAGAGCAGCGGCGCGATGGCCGGCACGGTGAACTGCTGGTAGCTGTTGAGGATGCCCGTGACCACCGCGCCCATCCCGATGAGCACCGGGCTGATCAGCATCACCCGCGTCATGCGGATGGTGAGCTCAGTGGTGGGGGCGTCGAAGCCGGGCGCCACGATCGGCACGAAGACCGGGGCGAAGATCGCCATCACGAGGCTCAGTCCGGCGAGCGCGATGAGCACGAGGTTGATGACGCTGCTGGCCAGCTGCCACGCTTCGGTGTCCTGTCCGCGCGCCCGGTAGCTGGCGAAGACCGGGATGAGCGCGGCGCTGAGCGCTCCGGCCACCACGAGCTGGAAGATCGCGTCCGGGATGCGGAATGCCGCGAAGTAGGCGTCGAGCTCACGGCTGGCCCCGAACTGCGATCCGATGACGAGGAGGCGCACCCATCCGAGCAGGCGGCTCGCGAGGGCCGCGACGGTCAGGATCAGGCTCGCGGTGACCAGCACGCGGCCGGCCGATGGCGATGACGGGCCCGAAGCCTCCGGTGGCGTGGAGGTCGGCGGATCGGCCCGCGTCACCGTCCCGTCCGCCCGCCGGCGCGTCCCGAGCGCGGGTGCGCGTCACGGTAGGCGCTGCGCAGCGCCGCGTCGGAGAGGTGGGTGTAGACCTGCGTCGTCTGCAGGTTGGCATGGCCGAGCAGCTCCTGAACGACCCGCAGATCGGCGCCGCCCTCCAGCAGGTGCGTCGCGAACGAGTGGCGGAGCGTGTGTGGGCTGGTCCGGCCCGGTGCGCCGATGGCCGCGGCCCAGCGCCCGATCACCAGCCGGGCGCCGCGCGCGCTCAGCGGACCGCCGGTGGCGTTGAGGAAGACCGCGCTTCTCGCGTCACCGCGCGAGGCCAGGATTGGGCGTGCCACCTCCAGATAGTGCCGCAACGCGCGCGCCGCGGGCGCGCCGAACAGGAGTTGCCGCTCTTTATTGCCCTTGCCCACGACGCGCAGCCGCTGCCGCGCCAGGTCGAGGCGGTCGATCGTCAGGCCGGCGAGCTCGCTGACCCGCATGCCGGTGGCATAGAGCAGCTCGAGCATGGCGGCGTCACGACGGGCGAGCGCCTCGTCCCGCGGAACCCCACGGGTCGGCGCGGTGACCAGCGACTCGGCCTCGTCGACGGAGAGCACCCGCGGCAATCGTGACGGTCGACGCGGGGCGCGCACGCCGGCGAGCGGGTCGACCTCGATCCGCCCGAGTCGCAGGGCGTGACGGTACAGGGATCTGACGGCCGCCAACCGGCCGCCGACCGAGCTGGCGGACAGGTCGCGGTCGGCCAGCGCCGCGAGCCAGGCACGAACCGTGGCCCGATCCGGGCGCCGCCAGTCGACGTCGCGCTTCGCGAGGAAGGCGAGGAACTCCCCGGCATTGCGGCGGTACTCCGTCACGGTCCCCGGCGACGCGTTGCGACCTCGGAGGCTCGCCAGGAAGTCGGCGAGCGCCGTCGCCGCATCCACGGGCAGCTCGGCCCTGCCGCCCGCCTCAGTCACCATCGCTTCCCGCCGCGGTGAACGGCGACATCACGCCTGGCGCTTGCGCGCGGCTGGCCGTCGCGTGGTGGCTCGCCGCGTCGTCCCGCCGCGACGACCCGCCGTCGATCGGCCGCGTCCCGACTTCGGCGCTCCCTCACGCTCCTTGAGCAGCTCGACCGCGCGGTCGAGGGTGACCTCGTCGGTGGCCGCCCCCTTGGGCAACGAGGCGTTCGTCGTGCCATCGGTGACATACGGACCGTATCGACCCTCGAGCAGCTGGATGCCGGCTCCCGATTCGGGATGCGCCCCGAGCTCGCGCAGGACCTTGCGACCGCCGCGCCGGGATGGCTTCTCCTGCCGCAGCAGCTCGAGCGCCTCGTTGAGGCTGACCTCGAAGACCGCTGCGTCGGAACCCAGCGAGCGGAAGTCCGTGCCCCGCTTCACATACGGTCCGAAGCGACCGAAGTTGGACGTGATCTCCTCACCGCTATCGGGATCCAGCCCGACGAGGCGCGGCAGCGAGAGCAGCTCGAGGGCACGCTCGATGGTGATCGTGTCCTCGCGATCATCCTTCGTCAGGGAGGCGCGCCGAGGCTTCTCGGTGCTCCCCTTCTCCGGCGTCTCCCCGAGCTGCACATAGGGACCGTACCGGCCGGTCATCACGTAGATCGGCAGACCCGAGGCCGGATCGGTACCCAGGCTCGACGGGCCCTTGGCGCGCGCCTCCGCGAGCTCGATGGCGCGTTCCAGGGTGAAGTCGGCGGGCGGGGTCTCGTCGGGGACCGAGGCGTTGATCGCGGCATCACCCTCACCAATCTGCACGTACGGACCGAATTTCCCGATTCGCACGTGGACGGGGACACCGCTCTCCGGATGTGTCCCGAGCAGGACCGCCGGGTACTCGATGTGGGATTCGTTTTCGACAAGCGGCCGCAGCCCGGGCCAGGCGAGACCGCCATCGCCGTTGTAGAAGGTTGCCAGGAAGTCGTCCCGCTGGCGCTCGCCCTTGGCGATCTCGTCGAGGTTCTCTTCGATCTGGCCGGTGAACCCGAGCTCGACCAGCGCGGCGAAGTGCTCCTTGAGCAGGTGGGTCACCGCGAAGGCGGTGAAGGTCGGCACGAGCGCCTTGCCCTGCCGCCAGACGTAGCCGCGGCGCTCGATGGTCGAGATGATCGAGGCGTACGTCGAGGGGCGGCCGATGCCGTCCTCCTCGAGCCGCTTGACCAGGGACGCATCGGTGTAGCGCGCGGGTGGCGAGGTCTCGTGACCCTTCGCATCGAGCGACGCCAGGACGAGCGGGCCGTCGGCGGTGACCTCGTCGCCGACGCTCAGCTTCGGCAGCACGGTCTCCTGGTCGCCGAGCTCGGCCGCCGGGTCATCGGAGCCTTCGACGTACGCGCGCAGGAACCCCGGAAACTGGACCGCCTTCCCCGACGCGCTGAATACGGCCTCGCCATCCGGTCCGGGAGCCGTGATCTCGAGCGTCGTCCGCAGGAGGCGCGCATCGACCATCTGCGATGCGACCGCGCGCTTCCAGATGAGCTCGTAGAGGCGTCCCTCGTCGCGGCCGGCGTACTGGGTGAGCCGGTTCGGTGTCTGCCCGAAATCGGTCGGTCGGATCGCCTCGTGGGCCTCCTGCGCGTTCTTCACCTTGGTCCGGTATTGCCGCGGGCCGCTGTAGTAGTCGACGCCGTACAGCGATCGGATCGCGCCGGCGGCCTCGCCCAGGGCGCGCTCGCTCAACGTGGTGGAGTCGGTGCGGTGGTACGAGATCAGGCCTTCCTGGAACAGGCGCTGCGCGGCGTTCATCGCGCGATCGGCAGAGAAGCCGAGCTTGCGATTCGCTTCCTGCTGAAGCGTCGACGTGGTGAAAGGCGCCGATGGGCCCTGCGTGGCCGGCCGTTCGTCGAGTGCGGTGACGGCCCACGGCAGGCGCGCGGCAAGGGCATCGCGGAGCTCGCCCGCGGAGGCCTCGTCGAGCATGTGGACGTTTCCCTCTCGCAACGTCCCGGTCGCGGCATCGAAGTCGCGGCCCGATGCGACTCGGACGTCCCCCACTCGCGTGAGCGTCGCGCTGAAGGCTGCCCCGCCCGAGGAAAGCTGGGCCTCGAGGTTCCAGTACGTGCTCGTCCGGAAGGCGCGGCGCGCCTCCTCGCGCTCAACGATCAGCCGCACGGCCACGCTCTGCACGCGCCCCGCGCTCAGCCCGGTCTGGACCTTCTTCCAGAGCACCGGCGAGACCATGTAGCCGTAGAGGCGATCGACGATGCGCCGGCTCTCCTGCGCGTCGACAAGCTGGAGGTCGATGTCGCGAGCCTCGTCGATGGCGCGCAGCACCGCCTCCTCGGTGATCTCGTGAAACTCGATGCGGCGCACGGGCACCGTCGGGTTGAGCACCTCGCGAAGGTGCCAGCTGATGGACTCCCCCTCGCGATCCGGGTCGGTAGCGAGCAGGATCTCCGGTGCGTCCTTCACGGCGGCACGCAGGTCGCGAATCCGGCTCTGCTTGTCGCGGGAGACGACGTAGTAGGGCCGAAACCCGTTCTCGACATCGACGCCCATCCGCCCCCACGGCTTGTCCTTGATGGCGGCCGGGACCTCGCTCGCGTTATCGGGCAGGTCGCGGATGTGACCGACGCTGGCCTCGACCTGGTAGCGGTCGCCCAAGAGGCGCGCGAGGGTTCGGGCCTTGGCTGGCGACTCGACGATGACGAGCGGCTTGGACATCGGCGTCAGGTTCCGGTGACGCGCGCCGCCCGGATCATCGGCGTGAGCGTCCATGCGGCGATCGGGGCGCCGGCGTCCGGCTTCGTGTGGGGCATACGGTGAGCGAGTGTAGCACCGGCCCCGTCGCGCACCGCCCTACGGGGACGGAGCCGACGGGGCCGGCACCGGACGCGAATCATGGCCGCGGCGTGGGCCCACGGCCGACGACGCTCAGTCCGTGAAGTTCCAGGTGATGATCGTCTTGCCACCCACGGTCGCGATCCCGACACCCATGCGTCGGGCATTCGGGTTGAGGATGTTCGCGATGTGGTTCCAGTGCCCTGGATAGGGCTCAGCCATGAACTGTGCATGGCACCAGTCAAGGGTGGCCTGCTGGCTCATCCCGACGTGGTAGCACTGGTTCTCGCCCGACCAGCCGAAACTGACGCCGGCGGCGCGGAGCCGATCCTCACGGGATCGTCCATCGAGCGAGTAGTGATTGAAGTAGTTGTTGTTCGCCTGGTCCCACGCGTGTGCCGCTGCGGCTGCCGACACGTTCGCGTCGAGGACCACGGGTGCGAAGCCATACGCTGCCCGCGCCGCGTTCACCTGGTTGAGGGCGTACCCCGCCAGGCTGGTCGCCGGGGCGACCGCGACCGGCGCCGGCGCGGATCGCGTCGTCGTCGTGCCGCGTTGCACGACGACGGGCGCCGCCGTGGTGGCGAAGCTCCACGAGGTCGACACGGCGTTGCCATCGGCATCCCGGGCATCCGCGTTGATGCTGACCTCGAACGTTCGGCCGCCGGCGAAGGGTTGATCAGGGGTGTAGATGAGCTGGGTTCCGGCCTCGTTCCAGTTGAGCAGCCCGCCCACGAGCGCGCCTGTCGCGGTATCGGTCAGAGCGAAGGCGTCGTTCGTGGCGTCGATGTTCATCGGCTGGCTGAACCACATCTCGACCGTTGCCGGCTCGACGTCGGACGCGTCGGCCTCTGGCTGGGTCTTGGTGACCTGGGCACCGGGCTGCACGATGAACGAGAAGTTCGCCTTGCCGCCGATCGGGTTGCCGACCCGGTCATGCGCCCCGATCAGGCTGATCGTGTAGCGGGAACCGGGCTCGAGACGGCCCGACGGCGTGAAGACGAGGTCGCCCTCACGCCAGCTGAGGTCGCCCTCGATGGACGGGGAGATGAGGAAGTGGTCCTCGACATCGCGCTCGTCCATCGGCCTGCTGAAGCTGACGCTGATCTCGCTCGTCGCGGAGATGTCCTGCGCCGTGCGATCGGGCGGCTGCGCCGCGGGATCCTCGGACCCGGCATCGGCGGCCTCGACGGCGAGCGTATCGGCTGCCTCGGTTGACGGTCCGGCCAGCCTGGCCTGGAAGTCGGTCACTGCCGGCGCGGTCTGGGTGGTGAAGGAGTAGCGCCGCGGTCCGTCGGCTCGTCCGGCACCGGCATCGGTATCGACGGCGCCGGCGGCCACCACGACGAGGTAGCGCTCATCAGCGCGCCAGAGGCGCTCGGGGCTGATCGTGAGCTCCGTGCGGTCGTCGCTCCACGCGGTGCGGAACTTCTGCGCGGGGAGCACCTGGATCGCCGCTTCGACCGTCTCGGGGTCGACGGCAGTATCAAACGGGATGGTGATGGAATCGTCGCTTGCGATCGCCGAGCCCACGCTCTGCGGGAGCAGGGATTCGGGGACCAGCGGCTCCGGCTGTGGGCCGGCCTGGATGGCTGGCGCCGACTGCTGGGTGAAGGCGACGATGAAGGTGAACGAGAGGGCGACCACCGAGACGCGGGTCACGGCGCGGTGGTTGCTCAGCAGCGTGCCAAGCGACTCGAACAGGGCGGACAGGTCCGCTACGGTTCGGATCGAACGCAATAGACTTTCTCCAATGGACGGGGCCGCCGATGTGGGCACACGTGCGGCAGAGTGGCGGGCGCAGCATAGCCCATGCCCAGGACTTCTGTCATACGACGCCCGCCAGTCGGCGAGCGGCCACGGTGGGGTGGAACGTCGCACCGCCGAACGGATCGACGAGGCCGCGCGCCTCGAGCAGCGCCAGCGCGCTGGCCACGGCGGCCGCCTGATGGCCGGTCCGATCGATCAGCTCCTCGATCGATCCGCTGCGTTCCAGCAGCCGACGGAGGAGCTGTCCCTCGACCTCGGACAGCGCCTGGACCGCGGGAGGTCGCTGTCCCCGCGGCATCCCGATCAGGCGCATCACCGATGCCGTCGAGGTCACCATCACCGCCTGCTGGTCCGCGATCAGTCGATTGGCGCCGCGCGACGCCATCGCGTCGATAGGCCCAGGAACCGCGTACAGCTCGCGGCCGATGGCGATCGCGGCCGCGGCGGTCAGCAACGCGCCGGATCGATCCGGGGCCTCGACCACCACGACCGCCTCGGCCAGTCCGGCGATGAGACGGTTCCGCCTGGCGAAGTCCGGCCGTCCGACGGCCGCGCCGGTGGGAACCTCGGTGACGAGCGCGCCGCCGGTGGCGACGATGCGCCGGGCAAGCTCGCGGTGCCGGGGCGGGTAGATCCGGTCGAGCGGTGACGGCAGCACCGCCACGGTCCGATGGCCGCGGTCGACGGCCGCGCGGTGGGCGGCGCCGTCGATGCCGAGCGCCAGGCCGGACACCACGACGACGCCCGCATCCGCGAGCTCGCCGGAAAGCTCGATGGTGGTCGAAAGCCCGTAGCCCGATGCGCGTCGCGTCCCGACGATCGCCACGGCACGCTCGCGGAAGGCGCCCGCGTCGCCGGCCATGAACAGCGTCGGCGGGCGAGGGTCGAGGGTCAGCAGCGCCGGCGGGTAGTCGTCATCGAGGCAGGTGACCACTCGTCCGCCCGCCGTCGCGGCGGAACGCTGCGCGCGGTCGGCGATCTCCCGCGGGTCGAAGCGACGCAGGCGCTCGAAGCCAGTCTCGGTGTCCGGCGAGAGCCGCGAGACGGCGCGAAGCCCGTCCGGCCCCGCCGTCCATGCCGCCGCGGCACTGCCGTGATGCCGGACGAGCTGGGCGAAGCCGGCCGGACCGATGCCCGGCACCTGCGAGAGCGCCAGCCAGTGATCGCGCTCGGTCGCGCGCGATTCGGAGCGGGACCGCATCCGGGGCGCAGCGGGTCGGTTCCGCCCCGCACCGATGCCGATCATGGGACCGCATCCATCGGTCGATAGCGGAGGGCCTCGTCGAGGTGATGCGGCTGCACCAAGTCCGACGTCTCCAGGTCCGCGATCGTCCGCGCCACTCGTGCAGCCCGATGGAGCCGACGCAGCGACAGCCCCAGCTGACGGCCGCGCAGATCGAGGAGCCCCCTGACCGGCGCACCCAACGCCAGGCGCGTGTCGAGGCGATCCGGTGGGACCTGTGCGTTCGAGCTCCCCTGCCGAGCCACCTGGGCGTCCCATGCCGTCCCCACCCGACGGGCGACCGAGGCGGAGGTCTCCGCGCGCTTTCCGTCCGAGCCATGCCTCGGGGCGTCGAGATGGACGACGAGGTCGAGGCGATCACGCATCGGGCCCGAGAGGCGAGCCTGGTAGCGACGGCGCACGCCGTCGTCGCAGCGGCAGTCGTGCCCGTCGACCCCGAACCAACCGCAGGGGCACGGGTTGTATGCCGCGATCAGCATGAAACGTGCGGGCAGCGCGAGGACCCCGTCGACACGCGCGATGGTGACCGCTCCCACATCAATGGGTCCGCGCAGCGCGTCCAGCGCGTCCGCGCGGAACTGGAGCGTCTCGTCGAGGAAGAGCGCACCCGGTGGGCAAGGCTTGCTTCGCCGGGGCGGACGCGCGGGCCCGCCGCCGACGAGCGCCTGGGTCGAGATGGTGTGGTGGGGAGCGCGGAACGGTCGCTGGCCGGCGACCGTGCCGTCACGGACGTTCGCGACCGAGTGGATGCGACTCACCTCGGCCGCCTCGGCCTCGCTCGAACGGCGGCAGCAGTCCCGCGCCAGCGCGCGCCAGCAGCGTCTTGCCGACGCCCGGGCGGTCCGCTGAACGCGAGATTGTGACGACCGGCGACGGCGATCTCCAGCGCGCGGCGCCCGACGCGCTGCCCAACGACCGGTCGCGAGGTCCGGGGCGTCGTGGGCGGAGCGGCGCGGCAGCGGCGAGCGCCGGCCCACGACGGCGGTCCCGAGCGGGGCGATGCCGGCGATGTGGCCGACCGCCTCCTTCAGACACGTCGCGGGCCTCACGGCGATGCCGCCGACCGCGGCGCCCTCCGAGGCGTTCTCGAACGGGACCACGGCCTCGGCCGCCCCGGCCGCGCGCGCGGCGGCAACCAGCGCCATCACGCCCGGAACTGGACGCAGGGACCCGTCGAGCGCGAGTTCGCCGATGAGCGCCGTCGCCGGCAATCGGTCCCCGTCGAGCTGCTCGGAGGCCACGAGCATCCCGGTGGCGATCGCCAGATCGTGGCCCGTCCCCTCCTTTGGGAGATCGGCCGGCGCGAGGTTGACGGTGATGCGGCGGGCGGGGACCTCGAACCCGGAGTTGCGGATCGCGGCGCGGACACGCTCACGGGCCTCGAGCACGGCGCTGCCCGCCAGGCCGACGATCGTCAGCCGGGGAGTCCGAAGGACACGTCGACCTCGACCCGCACCGGGATCCCATCAACCCCGACGATCGACGCACTGAGCGCGGTTGCGAGCATGAGGCACCTCGCGGGAGACGAGGGCTGAGGACAGGTGCCGGTCGCCTGCCTGCTCGCCTCCCTACTACCAGCGGCGACCGGCGCAGCCGAGCGTAGGAAACGAGGGCTTATTGGCCGATTAGCTCCCGCTTACCGACCGGCGAGGACCCAGGCGGGACTAGTGGGCGGAGACCGTCTCCGTGGCGAGGAACGCGTCGATCTCCTGGGCGAACTTCGTGAGGTTCGCGCCGAGGGGCCCATCGGGCCGCGACGACATGAACGGCTCTCCGGAGTTCAGTGCGCCGATCGCGCCGCGGTACTCGTTGATGACCTGGTGGTCGATCTTCCGGCCGAGCGCCGACTCCGCATTGTCCACGTTGATGCCGGTGTAGGCGTTGGAGCGGTTCAGCACCAGCTGCACCTTGTCGTGGGCAAATCCGAGCGAGTCCATCGTCTCGAGCACGAGCCGCACGTTCTTCAGGCAGGAAAGGTCGGCCGTCATGACCACGAAGATGACATCGGACTCGTCGAACAGTTGCAGCGTGAAGTCGTCGATGGTCCGGCTGGTATCGACGATCGTGTAGTCGTACATCTTGCGCAACAGGTCGAGCACGTTCGTCAGCGAGCTTGGCTGCGCGCGCTGCCGCTCCGCCACGATATCGGCCTGCTCCGGGTTCGGCGGCGCCAGCAGAAGCTCGATGCCCGACTGGTGCGGGACCATGAGGCGCTTGAGCAGCTCGCCGTCGAGGTCCGGCTCGTTGATGGCGTTGACGATGGAGGATGAGTCGAGGCCCAGGTCCAGGAAGACGCGCTCGTCGCCGAACTGGAGGTTGGCGTCGAACAGCGCGACCCGGCGGCGGAGCCGGCCCGCAAGCGCGATGGCCGAGTTGATCGCCATCGTGGTGGTGCCTACTCCGCCCTTCGCGCCGTAGAAGCGAACACAGCCGCCCGAGCGTGGGCTGCTCGACTCCCGGCTTCGGCTTCGCCCCGCCCCCTGAGCGCGACAGCAGTGCCTTGATCCGGGCGAGCAGCTCCAGCGGGTGGAACGGCTTGACGATGTCATCGTCGGCGCCGGCACGCAGGCCCCGCACGCGCTGCTCGACGTCGGCCTCAGCGGTCAGCATGATGATCGGGCGTTCGGCGTCCCGACTCTGCCGCGCGGATCTGCTGCGTCGCGGCGTAGCCGTCGAGTTTCGGCATCGCGACGTCCATCAGGATCAGGTCCGGGGAGAGGGCAGCCGCCATCTCGACGCCGGCCTGCCCATCCGAGGCGACGTGCACCTCGAAGCCCTCTTGCTTCAAGGTGAAGACCAGGACGCGCTGGATGTTCAGGTCGTCGTCGACGACCAGGACCTTGGTGGCAGCCATGCAAGACCCCTGGAGAGATGTGGAGGATGTCGGGCGGATTATACGTGCTGCCTGGGTGGTGACTCCATGCACCGATGGTCCTGGTTTCATCCCAGGTGACGCTCCAGGAAGGCGAGCACACGCGACCGATACGCCTCCGGCGCGACGGCATACGCCTCCGCGTGACCGGCGTCCGGCACGACGTACAGCTCCTTCGGCTCACCGGCCGCCGCGAAGAGCTTCTCGCTCTGGTGCCAGCTGATCAGCTGATCCGCCTGCGGTGCGATGAGCAGCAGCGCCCGAGGGGCGATCCGGTCCACGACGCTGATCGGGTCGGGCAGGCGGGACATCGTCCGGAGCGTCGCGCCGGCGACGACGAGGCGCGCGCCCACGGCGGCGAGGGGATAGCCGATCTCGCGCATGCGGTTCGCGATCGGATGACGGAGCTCGGCGAACGGCGCATCGGCAACGACGGCCGCCACCGGCAGGTCGGGGGCGGCGACGATGGCCGTCGACGCCACCCATGCTGATCCCGAACAGCGCCAGTCGGCCCGAGACCGCGATGCTCGAGGAACCTCACGGCTGCGGCGACATCGCGGCGCTCGTGCGCACCGAGCGTCACCGACCCGGGCCCGCTCTCGCCATGGCCACGGAAGTCGAATTGGAGCACGTGATGACGCGCCTGCAGCCACGGCACGAACGCGGCGAGCTCGGGCAGCCGGTGGCCGCTGAACCCGTGCAGCACGATCACCGCGGTCCGTGTCTCGCGGGCGGCAGGGATGAGCCAGCCGGACAGGGTCACGCCGTCATCGGTCGTGAAGCGGACCGGCTCGTACTCGAGGCCGAGATCGGCCGGCGTCGCCGGAGCCCCGTCCCAGTCCGGCAGGAAGGGTCGCACCTGCGGCCTGACAAGCACGTGCGAACCGCGGAACGCGATCGCGAAGAGGTATGCCCCGGTGAGCACTCCGGCCACCCGGCCCGCCCATCGGAGCAGCCGACGGATCATCCTGCTCCGGTCGGCTCCGACTCGTCGCTGAGCGATCGGGTCTGGCGCATCGCGGATGTGATCGGCCTGCGTGAGCTCGCTGAGCTCCATCGGCACGATCCATTTCGTGCTGTCGCCGTTCGCCAGCGCCTTGAGCGCCTCGAGGTACTGGAGGGCCATCGTCTTCTCATCGATGTCGTGCGCCGCGCCGAAGATCGTCTTCAGCGCATCGGCGTAGCCCTCGGCCCGCAGGATCTGCGACTGGCGGTCGCCCTCGGCGCGGAGGATGTTCGACTGCTTGTCACCCTCGGCCACGTTGATCGTGGCCTGCCGGGTACCCTCGGACTCCGTGATCACCGCGCGGCGGTTGCGCTCGGCGCTCATCTGGCGGTTCATCGCGTCCTGGATGTCACGCGGCGGCACGATCTCGCGGATCTCGACGCTCGTGATCTTCACGCCCCAGCGATGGGTCGTCTCGTCGAGCTTCGCCCGCAGGATGTTGTTGATCTCCTCGCGCTTGGCCAGCACGTCGTCGAGCGGGATGTCACCGATCACCGCGCGGAGCGTCGTGGCGGCCAACGCCTGGCTGGCGCCGGTGAAGTCGGTCACCGCGGTGACGGTTTCCTGCGGATCGAAGACCTTCGAGTACACGAGGAAGTCGATGCTGATCGGCGCGTTGTCCTTGGTGATGCAGGTCTGCTGCGGCACCTCGAGGAAGCGCTCGCGGAGATCGACCTTGACGGCCTGCTGGACGAACGGGATCAGGAGCACGATGCCCGGTCCACGAGCTCCCTGAAGGCGTCCGAACAGGAAGACCACCAGGCGCTCGTACTCGCGAACGATGTGGACGATGCTGAACAGCACCCACAGCCCGAGGGCCGCGCCGATCGCGATGAGAATGGGACCGATGAGCTCGTCCACTGGTCGCTATTCCTCCGTTTCTCCCCCACCGCCGGCGGGCGCCGGCTCGACGATCAACTCGAGGCCCTCGACGTCGATGACGCGGAGTGGCGTACCGGGGCCGATCTCGGATCCGCGGCTTCGCGCGGACCACGTCTCCCCCGCAGCATAGGCGATCCCGGTGGGCCCGATGACCGTCTGGGCGGTTGCCACGCCCCCCACCAGCGCGGCGACCGGGCGGTTGGCCGGTCCGCCCCCGGCGCGTCGCATCTGCACCATGGCACGCACGAGCACCCAGGCGTAGACGATTCCCACGATGGCCACGATCGCGATGATCCACGGGCTCACGCTCAGGTCGATCGCCAGCTCCCCGGGCTTCACGCCGGTCCACAGCGCGAAGGCGCCGAGCACGAGCGACACCACACCGCCCACCGTCAGCAGCCCGTAGCTGGCTACAACGGCCTCGAGCGCCAGCAACCCGACTCCGATCAGGACGAGCAGCAACCCACCGATATTGAGCGGCAGCGCGTTCGAGCCGATGAGCGCTACGACGATCGCGATGGCCCCGAGGATGCCGGAGAAGAAGTTCGGGTGGAACAACTCGGCGATGATGCCGTAGAAGCCGATGGTGAACAGCAGGAAGGCGATGTTCGGGTCGCTGAGGAGGTGGAGGAACTGCTGCCCCGGGTTCATCTCCAGGTCACGGATGCTCGCGCCGCTCAGCGGCGGAAGCGGCTGGCCGTCGAAGTCGTAGGCGCGGCCATCCGCTCGCACGCCCTCGTCGATGGCGGCGAACAGGGCGTCCAGGTCGCCCGCCATGAGGTCAGCGACCGGAGGCTCCATGACGATCGCATCGGCGGCGCTGATGCTGGCCGCGTCGCGCACCGCGTCCTCCGCCCAGTCGGCGTTCCGCCCGTGCTGCTCCGCCAGGCTCCGGATGCGGGCGACGGCATCGTTGGTCAGTTTCTGGCCAAGCGTATCCGGCAGGTCCTCGCCGCCCCCGCCGACCACCGAAGCCGCGCCGATGTTCGTGTTGGGCGCCATGGCCGCCACGTCAGCGGCAAGGGTGATGAACGTGGCGGCGCTCCCGGCGCGCGCTCCTTCGGGTGCCACCCACGCCACGACCGGGACGTCACTGGCCAGGATCGCCTTGATGATGCGGTCCATGCTCGTCAGCTCGCCGCCGGGCGAGTCGATGACGATGAGCGCGGCGGCGGACCCACCCTCAGCGGCGACCCGCAGCGCCTCCTCGATGTAGGCGGCGTTGACCTGGTCGATCACGCCGGTGAGCTCGATGCGCGCGACCTCATGGTCAGCGGCCGCGGCCGGGGCCGCCATGCCGATCATCCCCAACGCCAGGCTCAGGACAGCGAGCGCGCGACGCTTCATGGATCGAGTATAGGCCCGGCCCCACGAACGCCCGCCGGACGACCGAGCCGCGCGACGCGATCAGGCCAGCACGCGTTCGAGCGTGAACGCTACGGACGGTCGCGACGCACGGACGGCGCGAGCCCCAGGGCGTCGGCGACGAGCTGTGACCACGACTCGAGGCGATCCCACGCCCCCCGGACCGCATCGGCATCGCCGAATCCGCCGACCAGCTTGTCCTGCTCGCGCACGTCGACCGAGCGCCCAACTGCCTCGACCGCGAACACGACGCCGAGGTGCACGGCGCCGACGCGGTTGCTGTCGTCGTTCAGCAGCCCGATCAGCGTGAATTCGGGCTCCCAGTCGGCGACCAGCTCCTCGTCCCACTCACGGCGAAGGCCGGCCATCAGCGGGTCGTCGCCGTCGTCCACCGGGTTCAGGTGCCCGCCGACGCCGATGCTCGCCCTGCCGTGCAGCCGTGGATCGCCACCCGCATCGGTCCGATGCATGAGAAAGGTCCGCGGTCCGTCCCGCACGACGACGTACGGGATGAGCTGCTTGTGGGTAGGATCCATCTCGGCGATCGATCGGTCCAGGTAGATGCCGGCGCGACCGACGGCGGCTCGCAGGTCGGTCAGACCGTCATCGCCGAGGGCACGAATCCCGTGGAAGTCGATCCCACCGGGAACGGCAGCACGTGGCAGGACGAGGACGCGTTCGGTCATCGCTTGAGTCTATCGGCCGCGCGGACGGTCGGGCGTCGGTTTCGATCCCAGGGCTCAACCTCCACCGCGCAGGACCTGCCACCACCGTTCCGCCCGTGGCTCGTCGACCAGCGCATGGCCGTCATGACGGCGGGAGCGGACCCTCGCCGGCAAGCCGAAGCGCGACGGCAACGGCATCGCGAGGGCTGCTTGCCCGGTGCACCCGCGGACCGCCCATTCGATGGTCCGACTCGAGCCGCCACGAGCTCAGCGTGACGACGTGACGGCCCATCCGGAGCGCCAGGCCGATCTCCGACAGCGTCCCGTGCCGCCCGCCGACGGCGATGACCACGTCGGCGGAGGTGACGACCACGAGGTTGCGAGCGACCCCCAGACCGGTGGCGATGGGCGTGCGCACGAACTCGTTGGCCTCCGCGGCGTCGGCCCCCGGGAGGATCCCGATCGTCTCACCACCGGACAGCAGGGCGCCGCGCGAAGCCGCACGCATCACCCCACCGAGGCCGCCGGTGATCACCACGGCACCGCCGCGCGCGAGTTGCTGGCCCACCTCCTCCGCCCACTCGAGAATCCGGTGGCCGTCCGGGCCGGCAGGCTCGCCATCGCCAATGACCGCCACGTACGGCGGTCGGATCGACGTCGGGCGATCAGTCAAGGGAGGCACCTGTCAGCGACATCGACGCCAGCGTCTCATACCGCGCGGGTCCACCGCCAAGGTGGCTGCGCATCAGGTGCACGGCAGCCACCTTGATCAGACCCGCCGGCGCACGCAGCGACGCCGACTCGATCCAACCGCGCAGGTCCACTGGCCGACGAGCGCGCGCCAGCGTGACGTGCGGCCGAAAGGGTGCTTCAACGTCGAGGTCGAGTGCCCGGGCCAGGTCGCCCGCCACGGCCGCGAGCGTGCCATCGGGGTCGGCCACCCCGTACCACAGGGTGCGCGCGTTCCCGGCATGGTGGAAGGCGCCGAGCCGCCCGGCCTCGACACGGACCGGCGGATGCGCCGCGGCAACGCCGCGGACGGCCCGCGACACGGCATTGACCTCGTCCGCAGTGATCGATCCGAGGAAGGCCAGTGTCAGGTGCCATCCGTCGGGATCGGCCCAGCGCAGGGCGTCGGCTGGGGGCTCGTGGCGCCACGCCGCCACCGCCGTCGACAGTGAGGCGCGCAGGGCATCATCCAGTGGCACGGCCGACGAAGCACCGCGAGCCCGCGGTCATCGGTCCGACAGACGCGCGTCCACCATCGGCAGCAGCTCCTCGAGGGAGTGGATCACCGGCACACCCTCGGGAACCTCGTCGGGCCGATACCGGTGGGCGCGATCGATCAGCACCGCATCGATGCCGACGCCGCGCGCACCCTCGACATCGGCGTCGACGTGGTCGCCGACGTGGATCACGGCGGCGGGGTCGACATCGGCCTCGTTCGAGCGCCCACTCGAAGATCCGGGGTGGGGCTTCTCGAAGCCGATGCGCGCCGAGGCGGCGATGAAGTCGAAGTGACGCACCAGGTCGAGCGCGTGCAACAGCTCGGGGAGGTTCCAGACCCAGTTGCTCACCGCGCCGACCACCAGGCCACGCTCCTGGAGCGCCCGCAGCACCGGGTAGGCATCGGGAAAGATGTGCCAGTGGCTGGTCACCATGAAGAGCTTGGCTGAGCCGCCGATAGAACGCCTCCGGCATCGGCTGCAGCCCGAGCTCGGCGATCGCGGCGGCGTCGATCGCCACGGTCCTTCGGAAGCTCGTCTCCTCGCTCGGCTCGAAGCCGCCCTCCATCCCCCACCCGCCATGGTGGTATGCGGCCCGCAGCGCCGCGTGGAGCTCGTCGATGTCGACGCGGATGCCGAACTCCTCGAAGGCCATCGCGTACACGTGCTCCCACGAGGGATTCGGGCGCATGACGGTGTCGCCGATGTCGAGGAAGACGGCGCGGAGCGGTGGACTGTCAGTGCTCATCCGCGGCAAGCCTATCGCAGCCGGGGCCTGCGGGGCGTGAGAGGCGTGAGCGGGGACGTGCCATGATCGCGTTTCCGCGACAACGAGACGTCAGGCGGCGGAGACGCCCATCGTGCGCAGGATGCCGTAGATCTCGGTCCGGTAGCGGATCCCCGACGAGTGACGCGAGAGCCACAGGAGGTAGTCGGGATCGTGGCGGGCGAGGTCGCGCAGCGACCACCCACGGTAGCGGCCGAAGCCGAGGACGCTCCCCTGCCCGGGGGTCGGTGTCGGCGGCGACCCCGCAGCCGGTCGTGCGGCCGCGGCGGAGACCGAGATCCCCGCCACCGTCATCCGATGCGATCGGTCGTACGCCGAGCGGTCCTTCTCGTCGCGGAGCACGGCGTACGCCCGGTTCAGCTCCGCCATCTTCTCGGAGGCGCGTCGCGTGGCGTCATGGTCGGGGTGGTACTTCAGCGCGAGCGCCTTGAAGGCGGCGTGCACCACCTCCTGGTCGGCCGTCGGGACGATCTGGAGGACCGCGTACGGGTCGAAGGACGCGCGCGACGTCATCGTCCCATCAGTCGTTGTAGAGCCGTTCCTCGATCAGCTTCTCGGCCGTGATTCGACCCGTCGGGTCGAAGCAGCTGTACTCGAAAAGCTTCTCGATACTCGAGGTCGACGTTGTCCTGGCCACCGCGGTTCTTCTCGATTGAGCAGACTACCCAGTCGCGGTAGCGCTGCGCCTGGTACGGGTTGAACTCGATGTTGACCTTGGCGACGATGTGGTACTTGTCGTTCAGGATCATGATGATGTCCGACTCGTAGTTGATGGCCGAGGAGCCGCGGAGGTGGTGGTTGCGCAGCCGCTTCGCCTTCAGACCCTCGCGGTCGGCGGCGACGATGGCAACGACCGGCACGCCCTCCGCCAGCGCGATGTCCTTCAAGCCGGACACGATGCGAGTGACCTTCTCCTCCTCAGAGGTCGGCTCCGGGATGACCGGGACCTTCTGGAGATAGTCGACGAACAGAACGAGACGGCGCTCGTCGTCGCTGGCCCGATGCTCCTGCACCAGGGCCCGCATGTTGTCGATCGTCGACTTCGTGGCCGTGCCGCGCAACAGGTACAGGTTCGAGCCGTAGCGAGCGATCCGCTCGAGGCTTGGACGGAGCCGAGGGTTGGCACCCAGCTTCGCGCGCGTCCCCGTCTCGGCCGAGGTCGTGTAGGAGCTCACGACCTCCTTCTTCACGTCCTGGATCTTGACCGCGCCGGACTTCTGCGGGAGGTGGGCAAGCGCCGACTCCATCGCCACCATCCGCTGGATGAGGTACTCCTCGTCGTGCTCGAAGCAGATGTACAGCACTGTCGCCTGCCCGGACGCCGCCATGTTGCGAGCCATCTGGAGGGCCATCGTCGTCTTGCCCTGACCTTGGGCGCCGCCGATCAGGCACAGCTCGCCGGGTCGAAGGCCGCCACCGATCGTCTTGTCCATCGGCACGAAGCCGGTCGCGATCGGCACGAGGTCGTCGATGCTTCCCTGCGCCACGCGCTCATTGAGGCTGGTGAGGACGTCGAGAGCTGAGCGTGGCTGCAGGGTTCCCGCGCCGACCTCGAGCTTCCAGTCGGCGACCTTGCTCGCTGGCGCGCTCGCTTGCTGCTTGGCGGCTGGCTCGGCGGTCATGGGATCGGCAGGCTCCCTATCGTGTGCTCGAAAGTGATGAAGGCGGCTCGTGGCGTCAGGGCAGGTGCCTGCGCGCAACACGCCAGCGAGTATACGGCCCGCCTCCTAGTGCTCCAATGGCCCGAATGGGCTAGTGCGCCACGCGCGCGGGCGCTCCGGGCACCCGATGCAATGGATGTTGCGGACGACGGAGGGTCCGCTGTGCAGCGGACCCTCCGTTGGGCGGGATCAGGTGCGACTCAGGCCGGCTGTGGCGCCGGCCCCGGGCGGCGGCGCTTGCCGCCCGTCTCGTCGGTCTCCGGCTCGACGTCGACATCAACGGCATCCGGATTGGCAATGACTGTCATCCGCTTCGGGGTGGGCCCGCCGCTGCGCGGCGGGAGCACGCCCTCGAAGAGCGCCTCGAACTCGTCGTGCTCGATCGTCTCCTTCTCGACGAGCAGGGCGGCGAGCCGGTCGAGCACATCGCGGTGCGTCGTCAGCGCCTCCTTCGCACGGGCGAAGGCGTTGTCGATGATGCTCCGCACCTCGGCATCGATCTTCGCAGCCACCTCGTCCGAGTAGTTCCGCTGCTCGCTGATCTCGCGGCCCAGGAAGACCATCTCTTCCTTCTTGCCGAAGGCGAGCGGCCCGAGCTTCTCGCTCATCCCGTACTGGGTGACCATCGCCCGAGCCAGTCCGGTGGCCTTCTCGATGTCGTTCGAGCTGCCGGTGGTCGTGTCGCCGAAGACGATGGTCTCCGCCACGTTCCCGCCCAGCATGCCGGCGATCTTGTCCTCGAACTCCGACTTGGAGTGGAGGTAGCGGTCCTCGGCGGGCAGGCTCATCGTGTAGCCGAGCGCCATGCCCCTGCTGACAATGGTGACCTTGGTGACCGGGTCGCATTTCGGGAGGACGCGCTGCACGACGGCGTGACCGCCCTCGTGGTACGCGATGATCTCCTTCTCGTCCTCGGTGATGATCCGGCTGCGTCGCTCCGGCCCGGCGATGACGCGGTCGATCGCCTCGTTGAACTCCGAGTGGCCGATGCTCTTCTTGTTGCGCCGAGCGGCGAGGATGGCGGCCTCGTTGACGAGGTTCGCGAGATCGGCGCCGGAGAAGCCGGGCGATCGGCGGGCAAGCGCCTCGACGTCGACCGTCTTGTCGAGCGGCTTGCCCTTGATGTGGACGTTGAGGATCTCGGTCCGACCCTTGATGTCCGGGCGGTCGAGGACAACCTGGCGGTCGAATCGGCCCGGGCGCAGCAGCGCCGGATCCAGGACATCGGGGCGGTTGGTGGCGGCCACCACGATCACGTTGGTATTCGTATCGAAGCCGTCCATCTCGACCAGGATCTGGTTCAGGGTCTGCTCGCGCTCGTCGTGCGATCCGCCCAGGCCGGCGCCGCGCTGGCGGCCGACCGCGTCGATCTCGTCGACGAAGACGATGCAAGGCGAGTTGCGCTTGGCCTGCTCGAACAGGTCTCGGACGCGGGACGCGCCCACGCCCGACGAACATCTCGACGAACTCGGACCCGGAGATGCTGAAGAACGGGACCCCGGCCTCACCGGCGACGGCGCGCGCAAGGAGCGTCTTCCCGGTGCCGGGAGGGCCGACCAGAAGCACACCGCGCGGGATCCGCGCCCCGAGGCTGTTGAACTTCTCGGGGTACTTGAGGAACTCGACGACCTCGGTGAGCTCCTGCTTCGCCTCGTCCACGCCGGCGACGTCGTTGAAGGTCACGACTGTCTTGTTGCCGAGGAACATGCGGGCGCGGCTCTTGCCGAAGCTCATCGCCTGGTTATTGGTGCCCTGCGCCTGGCGCATCATGAAGAAGATGAACCCGCCGATCAGGAGGACCGGCAGGAGGGCCGAGATCAGCAGTGTGAGGATGCCGCCGGCGGCGCTGGGCTCGGCGGCGGAGAAGTTCTCGCACTCAAACGCGCCGGAGTTGCCGGTGGCGCAGCCGAGGTCGGCGTACACACTGGTGAGCTCCGACGGGACGACGGTCGTGCGCTCGGTGCCATTGACGGTCGCGGTGACCCGCTGGCCTTCCTGGGTGATCTGCCGGACGCTGCCCGCGCGCGCGTCCTCGATGAGCTGGCCGTAGGGATAGTCGGTCGCGGTTTCGCCCTCGCCCATGAACGTCCACAGGACCGCAAGTCCAAAGACGGCCAGGACGACGAGCACGACGCTGTTGCGAACGATGCGACTGGTCAACGTGGGTCTACTTTCGCCTCCGTGCGATCGACATCCGGCCTGCGGCCGATGCCGGCCCCGCGACGGCTCGTCACGGGCTCGGCCAGTATAGGTGCGGCCCGAGGCACGAACAAACGAGCCGATCGACCTATAACCGTTGGCTCATACGGACCCTATCGCCGATCGGATGCGGCGGGTCATCCGCGACCGATGCGAATCCGGCGTTCACGGATCGACGCGGTCCGTCCGCCGCCCAGCTCGATGAGCACGCCACCCCGCTCCCCTTCGGCGGCAGCCAGGAGCGCTCCGATCCGCTCGGCGCTCGGAGCCGGGGCACCGATAGCGACCCGCAGCACCCGCCGCCCGAGCGCCTTCGGCGGGGGGTCGCGCCAGTCGATCGCTCCGTCCTCGCCCATCCGGGCCGCGAGCTCCCTGCTGGCCAGCTCGTCCAGCAGCGTGTCGTCGTCGGCCGCGAGCCGGCTGAAGCGACCGATGCGCTCCACCGCGCCCGGGCGGATCGCCTCCAGTGCCGGCAGCAGTTCGGCGCGCACGCGGTTGCGGAGGAACGCCGGGTCGGCGTTGGATCGGTCGACGCGGTACTCGATCCCGGCCGCCTCGAGGAGCGAGCGGAGCTCGGCGGTGCGCGTGGCGAGGAGCGGACGGACGACCCGTCCGCGACGCGCCGGAATGCCGGCCATGCCACCCGTGCCGCTCCCGCGCAGGAGATTGATGAGGACCGTCTCGGCGAGGTCGTCCAGCGTGTGCGCCGTCGCGATCAGCGCGCCATCCGGCGCGATCTCGTACAGGAAGCGGTAGCGGGCGTCGCGGCCCGCCTCCTCGATCGAGCTTCCCTGGTCGCGGGCGATCGCGGCGACATCGGTCCGGCCTACCTCCGCCGTCAGGCCCAGCGAGGTCGCCGCCGCGCTCACGAACGCCGCGTCACCGGCGCTGTCCGGACGCAGCGCGTGGTCGAGATGACCGACCGTGAGGCGCCAGGCACACTGGCCGGTGGCGACCAGCCGCGCGGCTCCGTGGAGCAGGGCCATCGAGTCGGGGCCACCGGAGACGGCAAGCAGCAGCTCCGCATCGGCTTCGATCCCGAGCCGGCCAGCGCCCGTGCCGGCAAGGGTGGCGAGGCGGTCCAGAGGGTCGGTCGGCGGCGCAGGCATGGTCCGTTCCTCGGGCATGGCCGGACTGATCGGGTGAGGAGGGGTGGTAGCGGAGGGCGGATTCGAACCACCGGCCAAGGGCTTATGAGTCCCCTGCTCTACCACTGAGCTACTCCGCCAACGGCTGACGATTCTAGCGTGCTCTCCGCCGACGCTCCACCCCGTGTGCCGAGCCCTCGCCGAATGGGGTGGTCTAATGCCCGGATGCTGGTCCATCGCTCCGCGCTTGCGCTCGCGTCGATGATCCGCGAGCGCCAGGTGAGCTCCGTCGAGGTCGTCCAGGCGCATCTCGATCGGATCGATGCGGCCAATCCGACGATCAACGCGATCGTGGCGATCGCCGGCGACGTGATCGACCAGGCTGCCGAGCGCGATCGAGCACTCGCAGGAGGGCGTCCCATCGGTCCGCTTCACGGCGTTCCGTTCACGGCGAAGGACATCATCGAGACGATCGACCTGCCGACCACGCTCGGACTGCCCACGCTGGCAGCGAACCGACCCGGCACCGACGCGACGGTGGTTCGCCGGATGCGCGAGGCCGGCGGCATCCTGCTGGGCAAGACGAACTGTCCGCCGGGCGGGAGCGGCGGCGACACGGCGAACGAGCTCCACGGGCGCACGTCGAACCCGTACGACGCGTCGGTCACCCCCACCGGCAGCAGTGGCGGCGAGGCAGCCGCCATCGCATCGGGCATGTCACCGTGCGGCATCGGCAGTGATTCCGGCGGCAGCCTGCGGATGCCCGCGCACGTGTGCGGCATCGCCACGCTGAAGCCGACCGCGGGCCGCATCCCGGTCAGCGGGCTCCTCGCCGAGGAGGGGCCGATCGGGGCGATCAGCGACCCGCGCACCCAGCCGGGACCGATGGCGCGCAGCGTCGCGGATCTCCAGGCGCTGCTCGCGGTCCTCGCCGGCCCCGACGGTCGCGACGCCGGGCGCGGTGCCGGTCCCTCTCGATGATCCCGCGACGGTCGACATCGGACGGCTTCGGGTCCTGCTCCAGGTCACCGACGGGATCGCCGACCCGACGCCCGACGTCGAGCGCGCCGTTCGTGACGCGGCCGCTGCCCTTGCCGATGCCGGTGCACGGGTGACCGAGGGGCGACTTCCGCCTGGCGGGCACGAGCTCACGGAGCGCTTCTGGGGGGTCGGCGGAGAGGACGACACGGGGGCGGGGGTGTTCCGCGTGCTGCGCGACTGGGACCACTACCGATCGCTGATGCTGCGGGTGCTGCGGCAGGTCGACGCCATCCTCACGCCGGTGGCGCCCCACGCTGCCCCGCCTCCGGGCGTGGAGCCCACGTGGCGCTACACGACGCCCCACAGCCTCACCGGCTGGCCCTGCGCCGTGGTGCGTGCAGGATCCTCGGGGCCGTTGCCGATCGGCGTCCAGGTCGTGGCCGGGCCGTGGCAGGACCACGTGGCATTGGCGGCGGCGGGGCTCATCGAGCGCGCCATGGGCGGGTGGCAGCCACCGCCCTAGCCGCACGCGGCCGCAACCATTCCACAACCCAGGGACGACGCTCGGGGTACAATGGTCGGCAGCGCTCGAACCGAACAGACCGTGGAAGCCGACTCCCGGGCACCGTCCCGGTGACGCGCGGCCGGTCGACTCACATAGGCGACCCCGCCAGCCTGCGACGAGGCCCTGGGCGAGGTCGGACGTAAGGAGGAGACCGTGGCAACCGCCCAGCTACCCACACCGGCGACGATGGAGCCGACGTACCTCAACCTCTCGACCGCCGAGCTGTACGAGCACGCGGTGCGGAATGGCGAGGGAAGCATCTCCGCCCATGGCTCGCTCGTCGTCCGCACCGGGAAGCACACGGGTCGTTCGCCCAGGGACAAGTTCGTCGTCGACGAGCCCTCGAGCGCGGGCAAGATCTGGTGGGGCGAGGTCAACCAGCCCCTCGCCGAGGCGCACTACGACCGCCTGCGGGCCCGCCTGGTGGAGTACCTGGCCGACCGGCCGATGTACGGGCAGGACCTCTACATCGGCGCGCATCCCGACCATCGGCGCAGCCTGCGCGTCTACACCGAAACCGCCTGGGCCAGCGTCTTCGCCCGCAATCTCTTCCGCAATCCGCCCGAGGAGGACCTCGCGCGCTTCATGCCGAACTTCACGATCATCGACGTGCCCTCCTTCAAGGCCGACCCGGCGACCGAGGGCGTGCGGAGCGAGACGGCCATCCTCGTCCATCTCGAGCGGATGGAGATCATCATCGTCGGCACCGAGTACGCCGGCGAGATCAAGAAGTCGGCCTTCACCGTCATGAACTACCTGCTGCCGGACGAGTCCGCCCTGCCGATGCATTCATCGGTCAACGTCGGTCGTGACGAGGATCCGGCGCTCTTCTTCGGCCTCTCGGGCACGGGCAAGACGACGCTCTCCGCCGACCCGGAGCGCAGCCTCATCGGCGACGACGAGCACGGGTGGGGGGCCGACGGGCTGTTCAACTTCGAGGGAGGCTGCTACGCCAAGACGATCCGACTCTCGCCGATGTACGAGCCCGACATCTTCGCCACCACCCGTCGCTTCGGCACCATCCTCGAGAACGTCGATCTCGACGAGGTGACGCGCGAGCTCGACCTCGACTCGGAGCGCTTCACCGAGAACACGCGCGGGGCCTATCCACTCGAGTTCATCGGCAACGCCGACCCGACCGGTATGACGACCCATCCGAAGAACGTCGTCTTCCTGACGGCCGATGCGTTCGGGATCCTGCCGCCGATCAGCCGCCTCACCCGCGAGCAGGCCCAGTACCACTTCATCAGCGGCTACACCGCGAAGCTCGCCGGCACCGAGATCGGCGTCACCGAGCCGAAGGCAACCTTCTCCGCGGGCTTCGGGGCGCCGTTCCTCCCCCGCCACCCCGGCGTCTACGCGCGGATGCTCGCCGAGCGTCTCGAGCGCTTCGACGTCCCGGTGTGGCTGGTGAACACCGGCTGGACGGGTGGACCCTACGGGACCGGCGAGCGCATGCGAATCGACCACACCCGCACCATGGTGCGGGCCGCGCTGCAGGGCGAGTTGGCCGACGTCGGCTACGAGCTCGACCCGGTGTTCGGCGTCGAGGTGCCGCTGCACGTTCCCGGCGTCCCGGACGAGGTGCTGCGTCCGCGCAACACCTGGCCCGACCCCGCGGCCTACGACGCCAAGGCGCGCGAGCTCGCGACGATGTTCGCCGACAACTTCGAGGCCTATGCCGACGGCGTGTCGGACGAGGTGCGCGCCGCCGGTCCGCGGCTCGACCGCTAGGTACCGCGATGGCCGCCGTTCGCCTGGTCTACATCGGCGGCGGCAGCACACGCGCACCGGGCACCGTTGCCGCCCTCGTCGAACGCGGCGCGGCCTTCGCGGGTTCCGAGATCGTCCTGGTCGACCTCGATCGCGGGCGACTCGAGGTCGTCCGACGCCTGCTCGAGCGCATGGCAACGGCCAGCGGCGTCGACCTCCGCGTCGCCACGACGCTTGACCGATCGGCGGCGTTGGATGCTGCGGACGTCGTGCTCACCAGCTTTCGGCCCGGCGGATTCGAGGCGCGGGTGCTCGACGAGACGATCCCGCTGCGTCACGGCGTCATCGGCCAGGAGACGCAGGGCCCCGGCGGCTTCTTCATGGCGCTGCGCACGATTGCGGTGATGCGCGAGATCGTCGAGGAGATGGAGCGCCGGTGCCCCGACGCGTGGCTGGTCAACTACACGAACCCGGTGAACCTGGTCTCGGAGGCGGTCACCCACCACTCGCCGGTCCGGTGCGTCTCGCTGTGCGAGGGGCCGCTGACCTTCCCGGCGGACCTGGCGCGGACGGCCGGGCTGGATCCGTCCCGCCTCGACGCGACGCTCGTCGGGCTGAACCACACGGGCTGGACCGTCCGGCATCGGTACGGCGGGGCCGACGCGATGCCCGTGATCGAGGCGGCGGACGAGGCTCGAGCGCGCGACGGCACGCCTCGCTCGCGCGATGAGCTGATGCTGCACCTGGCGGCGACGATGGGTGCCATCCCATCGGCCTACCTGTACTACTTCTACTTCCACGAACATGCCGTGCGAGAGGCCCGATCCGCCGGACGGACCCGGGCGCAGCAGATCATGGCCGAGGTGGACGACTACTGGGCGCACTATCGCGAGCAGGCGGAAGCCGATGTGCCGCGGCTCGATCCGGCGCGCTCGCGTGGCGGCGTCCTCGAGCTCGAGCTTGCGATCGACGTGATCGACGCGCTCGTCAACGACCGCGGGTCGACCTGGCCGGTCAACGTCCCGAACCGAGGCGGCGTGCTCAGCGACTTCCCGGATGACCTCGTCGTCGAGGTGCCCGCGCGTGTCTCCGCCGCAGGCATCGAGCCGATCCCGGTCGAGCCTTTGCCGCGCCACGTGCGGGGCCTCATCCAGGCGCTCGGCGAGTACCAGGCAGTGGCCGCCGAGGCCGCATGGGCCGGATCACGGCGCGACGGTGTCCGTGCGCTGGCATCGCATCCGCTCGTCGGGTCGCTGAGCCTCGCGGAGGCGCTGTACGGCGAGATGGCCGCCGCCCATCGCGCCTATCTCCCTCCACGGCTGGTCGGCTGACGTGGACCTCGTCCTCGGCGTCGATGGCGGCAACAGCAAGGCGATCGCCCTCGTGTCTCGGCAGGACGGCTCGATCATCGGGGCGGCGCGGCGCGCGGGCTCGGCGGACATCTACGCCGGCGAGCCGGCCGCCCTCGAGCTCCTGCGCACGGTGGCCTTCGGCGCCCTGGCTGAGGCGGGTGCCTCCGCATCCGACATCGGGACCGCTGCCTTCAGCCTGGCGGGCGCGGACTGGCCGGAGGACATCGCCTCTCTGCGTTCATCGCTGGGCCGCCTGGGGTTCGCGGCGCGGCCGATCGTCGTCAACGACGCGATCGGCGCGCTCGCCGGAGCCGTGCCGGAAGGGCCGGCCGTCGTGGTCTCGATCGGGACCGGCGCCGCCACGGGGGCGCGAGCAATCGACGGGACGGCCTGGCATTCGAGCTTCTGGCAGGTCCCCCAGGGAGCGGCCGAGTTGGTCCAGGGCGCCATCGGCGGCCTCGCCCGGTCCGAGCTGGGCATCGAACCCGCGCCGCTCCTGCAGGAGCGTATCCTGGAGGCGATGGGGGCAGCAACGGTCGAGGCGGCCGTTCATCGCCTGACCGGGCGCCAACGCGTGTCGCCTGGATCGATCGGCGCCGTCGTTCGTGCCCTGTTCGACGCCGCCGACTCCGGTGACCTGATCGCGGAACGGATCGTCAGGCGGCACGGGACCGGGATCGGCGAGGTCGCCGCCGCAGCCGCGCGCCGCGTGGGAATCGACGGCGAGCCCTACGCCCTGGCGTTCTGCGGTGGCGTCACACGGGCAGGAGCCTCCGGGCTGGTCGCCGCCGCCGTCGGTGCGATCACCACCACGGGGCAGACCCCACGCCTGACCTCCCCGCGCTGGCAGCCCGCGGTTGGCGCCCTCCTCATCGGCCTCCGCGCCGCATCAGGCGCCGATGAGCGCGACGTTGAGATCCGCCTGGATGCCACCATGCCCGCCGCGGCTCTCTTCGACGCCGGATCGTGACGGTCCATGCCGATCTCATTGGCGCACCTGCCATCGAGGCGTCCGGCGGGGATGTCTTGGCGCCAGGGCGATCGCGATCAGTCGCCCGGCCGGAAGAAGAGCTCGACCCACTGCTGCAGCATCGGCTTCGGGGGGTCCACCGCGGTCAGCTCCTCGGGGAGCGGCGCCTCGGCGCCGGGCGGGATGATGAGCACCCGCTCGCCGGGGTCGCCCAGGTTGGCGAGGCGCCGTGCCTCGGCGCTGACATAGGCGTCACTGCGCAGGTAGTCGAGCTCGGCCTGGAGCTGCGCGTTCTCGGCCTCGATGGCGGCGATCTGCGCCTCGATCCGTGCCGCCTGCTGGCCGATCTCCCAGTTCGCGTAGACCTGCCGCCCGAACTGCACCGCCAGCAGCGTGCCGATGATCAGCAGGACGATCAGCCACGCCACGCCACCGCGCGACGCGGGCAGACGCCAGCGTGGGCGCATCGGCGCGGGCTGTGGCGCCTCGGCGGAGGCCTCAATCCCGGTCATCGCCGGCCAGTCTAGCAACACCCCGCCAGTCCGCGGGGGCGTCGCGACAGCCGAGGTGTCGCATCGGCTGCCGAGGATTCGAACGTCTGTGCTAGATTCGCGTGCGAACAGATGTTCGGTTTGATCTTCGATCGCCCCGGGAGGACGCCATGCTGACCGCTCCGCCGACCACTGCCGACATGGCGATCGCCGCCCTCCTGGCGGACCCGGCCATCCATCCGCTCATCGCCGCCCACCGCGAGCTTCCTCCCAGGCCGCCACGACACGCGCCCTGGCCGGAGGGTATCGACGCCCGGCTCGTGGCAGCGCTGCGCGGGCGTGGGATCGAGGCGCTCTACACGCACCAGGCCGCTACCTTCGAGGCCGTCACCGCCCGGAAGAACGTCGTGGTCGTGACGCCCACCGCCTCGGGCAAGACCCTCTGCTACAACCTGCCCGTCCTCGACGCGGTGGCGAAGGACGAGGCGGCCCGAGCGCTCTACCTGTTCCCGACCAAGGCGCTCGCCGCGGACCAGCTCGTCGAGTTGCGCGCGCTGGCCGACGCCGCCGAGGTCGGGCTGAAGACGCACACCTACGACGGCGACACCCCGGCCAACATCCGCAGCGTGGTCCGCGCGGCCGGCCAGGTCGTGATCACCAACCCGGACATGCTCCACTCGGCGATCCTCCCCCACCACACGAAGTGGTTCAAGCTGTTCGAGAACCTGCAGTACGTGGTCATCGACGAGCTGCACACGTACCGCGGCCTGTTCGGCAGCCACGTCGCCAACGTGATCCGCCGCCTGCGACGCATCTGCAACCACTACGGCGCCGACCCGATCTTCATCTGCGCCAGCGCCACCATCGCCAACCCGCGCGACCTCGCGGAGCGGGTTCTCGAGGCGCCGGTCGAGCTGATCGACGACAACGGCGCCCCGTCGGGACGCAAGCACGTGCTCGTCGTCAACCCGCCGGTCGCCAACGAGCAGCTCGGCATCCGGGGCTCAGCCCTGCTCACCGGCCAGCGCCTGGCCGAGCGGCTGATCGGCGGCGGAGTCCAGACGATCGCCTTCGCCCGGTCGCGCACCGCGGTCGAGGTCCTGACCAGCTACCTGCGCGAGACGTTCGCGCCGCCCCCGGCCATCCGCACACGATCCGCGGCTACCGTGGCGGCTACCTGCCCAACGAGCGGCACGAGATCGAGGCCGGCCTGCGTGCCGGTCGCGTGCGCGGCGTCGTCGCCACCAACGCCCTGGAGCTCGGGATCGACATCGGCGGCCTCGATGCCGCGATCAGCGTCGGCTACCCGGGCACGATCGCCAGCGACCTGGCAGCAGATGGGCCGATCCGGCAGACGGTCGGGCACGAGCATCGCCGCGCTGGTCTGCTCCTCGTCGCCGATCGACCAGTTCCTGGCTGCGCACCCCGAGTACCTGTTCGACGGCTCGCCGGAGCACGGCCTCGTCAACCCGGACAACCTCCACGTCCTGCTCAACCACCTGCGCGCCTCGACCTTCGAGCTGCCGATGCCGGCCGCGGAGCGCTTCGGCCTCGACGAGACGCCGATGCTGCTCGACGTCCTCCAGGAGGACGGCTGGATTCGTCGAGCCGATGACGACCGCTTCTACTGGAGCCACGAGAACTTCCCCGCCTCGCGACTTCAGCCTGCGCACCGGGGCCCCGGAGAACGTCGTCATCGTCGACACCACCGGGGACCGCCACCGGGTGCTCGGCGAGGTGGACCTCTTCGCCGCTCCGCTCCTCGTCCACGAGAAGGCGATCTACATCCACGAGGGCGTGCAGCACCACGTCGACCGCCTCGACTGGGAGGAGCGCAAGGCCTACGTCACGCGCACGGACGTCGACTACTACACCGATGCGGATCTCGGCATCACGCTGAAGGTGCTCGAGGTCTTCGACACGGCCGACGCGCCCCCGGCCGGGACGGCGCCAGCACGGTGAGGTGATGGTCGCCTGGAAGGTGACGATGTTCAAGAAGCTCAAGTTCCACACCCACGAGAACGTCGGGTGGGGCTCGATCAGCATCCCCGAGCAGGAGATGCACACCACCGCGACCTGGCTCGTGCCCCCAGCCGAGCTCGTGAACCGCTACGACCGCGACACGCTCGACGGCGCCCTC
Source organism: uncultured Chloroflexia bacterium (assembly GCA_963704115.1). Classification (GTDB taxonomy): domain Bacteria; phylum Chloroflexota; class Limnocylindria; order QHBO01; family QHBO01; genus JACDBZ01. The sequence continues at coordinate 510,590 of CAVPGY010000002.1, read as the reverse complement.
ATCGGCCTCGCCCGCGTTGCCCGCACCACCGGCGCCCTGCTGCTCATGTGCGACCCGCGCGACCTCGGCGTCCTCGCCCAGGTCCAGGCGCCGTTCACCGGACAGCCCACCCTCTACCTGTACGACGCGACGTCCCGGGCGGCGTCGGCCTCACCGAGCGCCTCTTCACCCTGACCGACGAGCTGCTCCGTGCCTGTCGCGAGGCGGTCGACGGCTGCCGCTGCGCCGACGGCTGCCCCGCCTGCGTCGGGCCGGCGATCGAGGTCGGCATGCGCGGCAAGCGCGACCGTGTCCGAGCTGCTCGCCGGGCATGACCTGACCGATGCTCGGCCAGCGGACGCATCGTCGACCGGCTCGCCGCCGTCCGGGCCGTACAGAACGCCGGCGCATGCCCAGCCTCCCGGCATCGCGCCGGACGACCGCGTTGCCGCGCTCGCGCGCTGGTTCGATGCACGTACCGACGTCGCCGAGGGCGGCACGGCCCTGGTCATCGAGCGGAGCGTGCCGATCTCATCCGAGGCTGCCGGCGGCGCTTGCCGTCCTTCCCGACCGCCTCCTATTTCGACACGGAGACGACCGGGCTCTCGACGGGTGCCGGGACCGTCATCTTTCTCGCCGCATCGGCCCGGCTCGACGGCGAGCGGATCCGCGTGCGCCAGTACCTGCTCCCCGACTACCCGCACGAGCCGGCGTTGCTGCGAGCGCTCACCGCCGACCTTGCGGAGCGTGGATCGGCTGGTGACGTACAACGGCCGCGCCTTTGACCTGCCGATGCTCGCCGCGCGCCTCACCGTCCACGGCCTGTTCCGCGATCAGGCATCCGTCCCCCAGGCGCCACGACGACCTCCTGCCGCTGGCGCAGGCGCCTCTTCCGTCGGCCGCTCGGTGGCGCCCGGCTGGCCGACGTCGAGTCCGGCGTCCTCGGCGTGCGCCGCGCTGTCGGACTGCGCGGGAAGCGAGGTGCCCGCTCGCTACTTCGGCTACCTCGCCGGCGGCTCGCCCGACATCCTGGCCGAGGTGCTCGACCACAACTTCCAGGACGTGGTGAGCCTCGCGCTGCTCGAGGCCGAGTTCTGCCGGCTGCGTGGTGGCGGCTGGCGCGAGGCTCGGGTCCTCGATCCCCGCGGCATGGCGCTCGACCTCCTTCGACGTCGGCGAACGTCGACGACGCGCTCGAGCTGGTGGAGACAGCGCAGGCGGCGGCGGCCGACCCCGCGGAGGCCAATGCGCTGCGTCGCGTGGCGGCGCGACTGCTGATCGGGATCGGGGCGGTCGAGCGCGCGGAGGAGCTCTGGACCCTCGGGACGCGGCGCGCGTCGGTCGACGCGGCGACGGCCTGGATCGAGGTCGCCCGCATCCGCGAGCGTCATCGCGGCGACCTCCGCGGGGCGATGGAGGCCGCGGCGGCGGCCTCGCGCGTGCTGGACGTCGCGTTCGCACTGGGTCGTGGCGGCTCGCTGGCGGAGGTCGGTCGCACCAGGCTCACCGTCGAGCGCCGGCTGCGTCGCCTGCGTCGCTGGGTCGAAGCCGCCGAGCGTCGCGCCGAGCGCGAGCGGCGGCGCGCCCGCGTCGCCTAGGACCGCGAACGCGCCTCGAGCACCGCGATCACGCGATCGGTGGCGGCGGCCGCCGCGGTGGCGGGGTCGTCACCGCGCGCCAGGTGAATGGCGAGCGCCGCACCGAACGTGTCGCCGGCACCGACCGCCGGCACGCCCTCCACCACGTAACGCGGGACGCTCGCGATCACCCGATCGGCCGTCGGATCGTCGAGCAGATAGCCCTCGACGCCCAGGGTGAGAACGAGGACGGGGCCGGGCCCGAGCCGTGCGCGGAGGGCGGCCGCCTGCGTGAACGGGTCGCCCGGATCGGCGCCGAGGTCCTCCGTCGATACCACGACCGCATCGGCGGTGGCGAAGGACCGCCACAGGTCGCCCGGAACCTCGGCGAGTGCGAGTGCCCGAGCCGGCTGACCGGGCACGAGCCGCCGGAGCCAGCCCTGGATGAGGAAGACCGTCCGTCGCGGTCGAGCCGCCTCGCGCAGGGCAACCACGGCAGCCGGCGGAAGCTCATCGGCGATCGGCGCCAGCAGCGCCACGTCGAACGGCGCCTGCCGGACCAGCGCCGTCGGGTCGATCGGATCGCTCGCTGCCTCCAGCGTGAGCACGCGCAGCCCATCGACCTCGCGATGGGCATACGTCGTCGTTGTGGTCGTCGGCTGGCGCATCACGGTGCCCAGCTGCGCCAGGCGTTCGAGGCCGTCCCGTGCCTCGGGCTCGTCACCTGCCACCGTCAGCACGGTGAGCGCCGCACCCTCGGCGACCCCGGCGAGCCCCGCATGGAGCACCGATCCACCCGGGGCGCGGGTGCCATCGGCGAAGTGGTCGATGGTCAGGCCGCCGGCGATCAGCAGCGAGGGCATCGGGCTATCATCCGCGCATGCACCTGTTCTTCTACGAGCTCCACGAGGGCCCCACCGACCTGATGACCGATGCGCTCCTCGTCTCGGAGCGCGACCATACCCCAGCCCAGTTCGCCGGAGTGGTCGAGGTCGCGCGCAAGGCGGTGATCGACACGTTCGAGGAGGACACGCTGGTCGAGGCGATCGCCCGCGAGCTCGAGCGCTCACATGGCTTCACCTACATCGGCGACGAGAAGCTGCGTGCCTCGATGAGCGTGGGGATGGAGGACGAGGACAACTACGTCGTCGAGCAGAGCGACGAGTTCCGCTCGATCGTCGCCGAGCTCGAGAAGTCCTAGCTGCCGCGCAATCCGCGAACCGCCGGCAGGACGCTGCCCCGGTCGCCGAGCCGGTCCATCGGGTCCGACACGCGTGCAGCCTCAGATCGTGCGGGCCGTGGGGGCAGGCTCAACGGCCGATATTGAAAAGGATCTGCAGAACGTCGTTCTCGCGGACTTCGTAGGACTTGCCTTCCTGGCGCAGGGTGCCGCGCTTGCGGGCCTCCGCGATCGAGCCTGCCTCGAGAAGGTCGCCGACGGTGATCACCTCGGCGCGGATGAAGCCACGCGCCAGGTCCGAGTGGATGGCCCCGGCCGCCTCCACGGCAGTGGCGCCGCGACGGATCGTCCAGGCCCGGCACTCGTCCTCGCCCGCGGTGTAGAAGCTGAACAGCCCCAGGAGGTCGTAGGTGAGGCGGATGACGCGCCCGCGTGACGGCTCGGCGATGCCGAGATCGTCCATGAAGAGCCGCGCGTCGTCGTCGGCAAGCTCCCCGATCTCCGCCTCGATCTTGCCGGCCAGCGCGGCCACATCGGACTGCGGCTGCCCGTAGCGATCCCGCCCTGCCGCCTCCATGGAGGCAGCCTCCGCCAGGCGGCCCTCGTCGATGTTCAGGACAACGAGCACCGGCTTCTGGGTCAGGAACCGATAGCCGCGCAGCAGCAGCTCCTCGTCTTCGGTCAGGCCGAACGAACGGATCGGCTTCCCCTCCGACAGATGCGGCTCGATGCGCGCGAGGAGCTCCTCCTCGCGCTGCGCGAGCTCGCGCTCGGCCTGCGAGCCGTGGCGACCCTGGGTCTTCAGCTTCTCGAGTCGCTTCTCGATCACCGAGAGGTCGGCGACGGTGAACTCGAGATCGAGGTCGTCGACGTCGCGCCAGGCGTCGGCCGGCCCGGGGGCGGTCGCATCGTCGAAGGCACGGGCCACGTGCAGCAGCGCGTCGGCGTTGCGCACCTGGGCGAGGACGTCCGGGTTGACCGTGCCCTCGCGCGCCGCGCCGGCGGGAATGGCGACGTCGACATAGGTCACGTCGGCGTAGGTCGTCTTCTTGGGACTGAACAGCGCCGCGAGCCGATCCACGCGCTCGTCGGGAACCTTGACCACGCTGATGTTCGGGGCGGCGCGGCTGCCGGAGTACCCGCCGGTCTCGGCGTGGCCACCGGTGAGGGCGTTGAAGACGGTCGTCTTGCCGCTGCCCGGCAGGCCGACGATGGTGACCTGCATGGCTCAGTAGCCCGCGTCGAGGTCGACCACGTTCCGCAGCGGCTCGCCGGCGGCATCGCGTCGGAGGTTGTCGACGAAGAGGTCGACGCTCCGCTCGACGACGCGATCCGATGCCCACGACGTGTGGGGCGTGATCACCAGGTTCGGTGTTCGGTAGAGCGGCGAGTCGGTGGGAAGCGGCTCCTCGTTGAAGACGTCGAGCACCGCGCCCCCGATCCAGCCGGCCTCCAGTGCACGCCGCAGCGCCAGCTCGTCCAGCAGGCGGCCGCGGGCGATGTTGATGAGCCAGGAATCCTCGCGCATCTGGCCGAGCTGCTCGGCGCCGATGAGTCCGGCGGTTTCCTCGGTGAGCGGAGCCGCCACCACCACGATGTCGCTCATGGCGAGCACCTCGTTGAGACGATCCAGCCCGTGAAGCTCGACGTCGACGCCGTCCCCCGCCCCCCGTTCGGGTCGCCTGCGGGTTGCCACGATGCGGCAGCCGAACGGTCGCAGCAGGCGGGCCACCTCGTAGCCGATGCTGCCGTAGCCGACGATGCCGATGGTCAGTTCCGTGAGCTCACGACCGCGGAGCGGCTGCCAGGTGCGCTCCCGCTGCAGCTCGAGCAGCTGGGGCAGGCGTCGCGCGATGGCCAGCGACATCATCACCACGTACTCCGCGATCGGCCGGCTGAACACGCCGCGCGCGTTGGTGACCGTGAGCCGACGATCCCGGACCGCAGCAGTCGCGAGGCGGTCGACGCCGGCGGAGGCCGAGTGGATCCAGCGCAGTCGCGGCGCGCGCGACAGGATGGTGTCGACGACGGAGGATGGGACGGTACCCAGGAGCAGGATCTCCGCGTCGCCGAACGCCGACTCGGACGCGTCGCCGTGGATCTGCCCGTCGGCGCCGATGGGCGCGACGCGCACGCCCTCGACGGCCTCGATGCGGTGCACCAGCTCGCGCGACAGGGGCGAGCCGAGCAGCGGCGTTGCGAGGACGGTGCGGGTCGGCTCGCTCAGGAATCGACTCCTTCGATGCGCGCGATCCATCGCTCCGGGGCGCGGATCTCCTCCAGGCTGGGCAGCAGCTCGGGACCGGTCCAGACGCGGTTGAGGAACTCCCGCCCGCGCCGGGCGATGACCGCATCGGCGAAGCGCTCGCCGGCAGCGTACTGCTCCATCTTCAGGTCCAGACCGGTGAGGCGCATGATCGCGCGCTCGACCGTGCCGCGGCGCTCGCCGCGACGCTCGAACCGGTGGTGAAGCTCGGTGAAGTTCGGCAGGATCCGCTCACCGGCGGCATTCATCACGTGGTTCGAGTACCCCTCGAGCAGGGACATCAGCGCCTGCGTACGGTTGAACGTGTCGCGCTGGCCGGGGGTCATGATGCGCTCCAGCCAGTGTCCCTCACCGCCGCTCAGGGCCTCCCGCACGCGCTCCATGAGCCCGCCCGATTCGGCGGCGAGCTGCTCCACGGTGCGTGACACGAGGTCGGCGAAGTAGGGGCGCAGCCACGGATGCGCCTCGAACTCGAAGGCGTGCGTCGCCTCGTGCAGCGCGATGAAGGTGCGGAACTCATCGCGCGGCACCCGCATCGCCGCCGCCTGGGCCACGATATTCGGCTCGACGAAGTGCAGCCGGCCGCGCGTCGGGCCGGCGGCCAGGAGGCTGACGTCGTACTGGCCGAGCACCTTGCGGCCGAGGAAGGCGAGCATGAAGCCGAGCTGCTGGTTGCCGACCGTGCGGTTCACCCAGCGCGAGACGGCGCGCCCGGCGGTGTCCGGGCCTTCCTGCGCGGCGAGGAACGCGTGCTCGACCCGGTCGAACAGCGTCCGGAAGGTGGCGACGTTGATGTCCACCCACTGCAGTCGGTCGACCACGGCCGGCGTCTCGAGCGCTTCCGGCAGCTCGGAGCCGATCTCCTCGGCGACGATCGGCTCGATGCGGAGCAGCGTGGACCGGTAGAACGCCTCCGCCTCGGACCGATGCCGCGCCGAGAGCGGGGCCGCCGCGTCGCCCAGGCGCGCGTGGGCGATCTCGCGCACCGCCTCCCAGTCGATGAGCCGGGTGCCGGCGCGTCGCATGATCTCGCGTGAGGCGATGCTCGCGCCGAAGGCGAGCAGGCCGCCGACGAGGATGCCGGAGGCCAGGCGCCCCGTGTGTCGTGCCATGCTCCTCAGTCTACGGGAACCGGCGCCGGGGCCCCGATCTCGACCGACTCGACCGCCGGCAGGGCATCACCGAACAGCCTGCGCGCCACGCGTCACGAACGCGTCGAGATCACCGGTCGTGGCCACGCGGCGGATCGGTGCCGCTCCTGACGGCGCCCGAGCGCCGAGCGCGTCCAGCAGGTCCTCCACCGCGAGGGCGGTGGTGAAGGCCGAGTCGACCACCGCCACCTCGGGTCCCACGATCCGCTCGATCGGGCCGCGGAGCAACGGGTAATGCGTGCAGCCGAGCAGCAGGGTGTCCATCCGGGGATGCGCCGCCTGGAGCGGCTCGAGGTAGGCGCGGAGCACCGACTCGGCCCGGCGTCCATCGAGGATGCCAGCCTCGACCATCGGGACCAGCTCCGGGCAGGCGAGCTGCGCGACGTCGATCGCGGCATCGGCCTCGACGATGGCGTCGTGGTAGGCGCCCGACTCGACCGTGCCGAACGTGGCGATCACCCCGACCGCGCCGGCACGGGTGGCCGCGGCGGCCGCCACCGCCCCGGGCCGAACGACGCCCAGCACCGGGACCTCGGAACGCTCGCCGCACCTCGGGCAGCGCGCGGGAGGTGGCGGTGTTGCAGGCCAGCACGAGCAGCTTGACGTCCTGTTCGAGCAACCACTCGACGGCCTCGAGCGTGAACCGCGAGACCTCGTCGGCCGGACGGGGCCCGTAGGGTGCGCGGGCGTTGTCCCCGAGGTAGACGGTCGCCTCCCCGGGCAGCCGTCGATTGAGCTCCGCGAGGACGGTGAGCCCTCCGACGCCCGAATCGAAGACGCCGATCGGCCGCGGATCGCGGTGCGCAGCGCCATGCGTCCGGCTCAGCGCCGCGCCAGCGCCGGCGCCCGCTGCTCCTGGCGCTGGGCCAGCGAATCCGCGATGCGACGCACGCCCTGAGCGATCGGGGATTCGGGGCTCGCGGTGATGAACGCCACCCCCTCGTTGTTCGATGCGAGCACGAGGCGCCCATCCGAGACGACCTCGAAGTCGATCTTCGATCCCAGCGCCTCCTCGACATCGGCCTTGTCGAACCCGCCGGAGGCATCCGACCGATTCAGCACGGTCGCGAGCTTGGTCGGCGGGTAGCCGATGGCGGCGAACGTCTCGGCGGACATCGCCAGGCTGCGGATCGCCATGCTGTCGTAGGTCAGGACCTGGAGGATGAGGTCGGCCGAGTCGAGGAAGACGAGCACGTCATCGCTCAGCGCCGCCCGCGTGTCGATGATCACGAACTCGTAGAGCTGCCGCAGCATCGACAGGACCTTCTCGATGTCCCGCGTGGTGACCATCTCGGCCATCTCGACGCGCGGCGGGGCGAGCAGGATGTCGATGCCGGACGGATCGCGCCACATGATGTCGGCCAGGTCCTGCTCGCGAATGCGGTCGGTCGGCAGGTTGACGATGCTCGGTGCGACCGCGGGCACGCGCAGCAGACCGCGCAGATCGCTGAACTGGAGCGACCCGTCGATCAGGCAGACCTTGTGGTCCTCGCCCAGCCCGACCGCCAGGTTGTAGGCCAGGGTGGTGCGTCCGACGCCGCCCTTCGGCGAGAAGAGCGAGACCACCAGCGAGCCGGCGCGGGCCGACTCGAGCGCCCGCGTCTCCCACACCTTGCGGATCATGGTGGTGAGGTCGAAGCCGCTGAACGGCATCTTGAGCACCGCGTCGATGCCGCGCTCCGCGTCCTCCTCGACCGGGTTCTGGGGCACGGTGAGCATGATCACCCCGACCTGCGGCTCGGCGCGCCGGATCTCCTCCGCCACCTGCTGGCCGCTGACGCGACCCTGCAGGAGGGCATCGACGATCACGACGTCAGGCTTGCACCTCGGCGACGCTGGACGTGGCACGGTCGCCGGCGGTCACGACGTCGAGCATCTTGATCTGGGTCTGCGCGTTCAGCAGCGATCGCACGTGCGACGCGACCTGTGGCACGTCCTCCACGAAGAGGAGCCGGATCTGTTCGCCTGCCATCACTCACCCCGTCCCGGATCGCGACTCGGTCTACCCAACACGATGATGCAGCGTTCACTGCGATCGTCCAGCGGCTGCAGGTCATGGGACCCGAAGGCCGCCACCACCCCAAGGTTCGCCTCGCCGGCCAAGGCCACGGTCACCTCGGAAGATGGATACCAGAGCCGAAAGCCTGCCGGAAGACGCGTAATCGTACCATCGGCCTCGACCACGTCCGTGAGCGTCGAGTACTCGACCCGCATCCCCTCCGGCGCCATCCGACGGTCGAGCCGGCTGCGGCGCACCACGCGCCGATCACCCAGGCGCCGCTCCCAGTCGAGGCTCAGCGGCAGATCGTCGACGGGCAGGGCCCCCGGCCCGAGCTGGTCGACGATCAGCACGCCGTCCGGCGCGAGCTGGCGGCCTGCCGCACTGAGCGACGCGGAGCGCGTCCTCCGGGCCGTCGAGATGCGCCGATCACGCCGGCGAGGACGACGAGCGAGAACCGCTCCGGGCGCGAGGACGGTCCGCACGTCACCGGGCGCCAGCGCGATCCGGCCGCGCGCGGAGGCCGCGCGGAGGACCTCGTCGGCCTCGATGCGGGCCGCGGCGCGCTCGAGCAGGGCCGGCGAGCCATCGATGCCCACCACTCGCCTGCGCGCCGCCGTCGAGGAAGCTGCGGAACAGGCGTCCGGAGCCGCAGCCGAGGTCCAGGATCGCCGCCGGGTGCCGTTGCGCCCAGGTCCGGTAGAAGGCGAGGTCCTCGACGATCTCGTCGTGCTCGAGGTCGTAGAGCTCGGCGAGCAGGCGCTCGTCGGCCGGCTGACCGGCGAGGATGTCGTTCAGGCCGTCGCCTCCCCGCCGCTCCGGCCGCCTCCCTGCGCCCGGAGCTCGCCCCACGCCCGATCGACGAGGGCCGGTTCGCGGATCAGGTCGACGGCGGTCGCGGCCAGGATGCCGATGGCGCGCTCGAGGGTGGCATCGCCTTCGGGGCCCCCGGCGTAGCGCAGCGAACTCGCGCGAATGGCCCGGGGTGCCGGACGGCGCGATCGAGAGGTAGGGGTGGATCGTCGGGACCTCGTGGCTGACGTTCGCCATGTCGGTGCTGCCCGCGTTCGGATCGATCGGATCCTCCTCGATCCCGGTCGCGGAAAGGTGGCGCCGCCAGATCTCGAGGAGGGTCGGACTGTTGAGCATCGTCCGGCATCGGTTGGTCGGGTCCATCTCCAGCTCGACGGTGCATCCGGTCGCCTCGGCGGCCGCTCGTGCCATGGCGCCGAAGCGCTCGATCATGGCCTCGAGATCCTCATCGACCGGGGTGCGGAGGTACCAGCGACCGCGCGTCAGATCCGGGACGATGTTCGGCGCGGCGCCACCGTGGGTGATGATCCCGTGCACTCGCTCGCCCGGCTTCAGGTGCTGTCGCCACTGCGCAACCATGGTGTGGAGCAGCACGATCGCATCGAGCGCGTTCTTCCCGAGCCACGGATCGGCGCTGGCATGGGCGAGGACGCCGTGGAACGTGACGCCGACCTCGGTGACCGCCAGGCACAGCGACTTCGGCTGCGTTCGTATCTGCCGGGTGGATCTGCAGACAGACGTCGACGTCGTCGAAGACGCCGGCCTGGATCAGGTGCACCTTCCCGTTGCCCGCCTCCTCTGCCGGAGTGCCGATGAACCGGATCTCCCCGTCGAAGTCGCGGCCCACCACGCGAGCGGCCGCGATGGCCGCCGCCGGCGCTCGACGAGCACATCAGGTTGTGGCCACAGCCATGGCCGACCTCGGGCAGTGCATCGTACTCCCCGGCGAACGCGATCACCGGCCCCGGCCGGGCGCCCGTCCAGCGCGCGACAAAGGCCGTCTCGAGTCCGCCCACCGGCGCCGTCACCTCGAAGCCGTTCCGCTTCAGCAGCTCCGCACTCCAGGCAGCCGCCTGGTGCTCCTCGAAAGCGATCTCCGGGTTGGCGTGCACACGATGCGAGAGGTCGAGCGCATCGGGCAGCACCTCCCGCACGGCGGTATCGAGCGAGCTGGGCGAGGTGGCTTCGGACATCGGCGTCTCCCTGTGTCAGGTGTCCCGCCGCGCCAGGAACCATTCCACGACCGCGGCCAGAATGATGATGAACAGCGCGATAGGGACGCTGAGCGCGCCCCCCAGTCGCAGCCCGGCGAGCGCCGCCACGGCGAGCCCGACGAGCGTGCCTCGGCGGGCCGCCCTGCCCCAGGCGCCACGATAGACGATGCGCCGCCGCGCGAGCACCTCGCCGAGGAAGGCGAACGGCGCGACGAGCAGTCCCACTGCACCCGCCGCCAGCCCAACGGCGATCACGAGGTTGCGCGGCGCCTGCGGACAGGGCTGCAGCTCCGTCTCGACCGGGCAGTTCAGGCTGGCGAAGGCGATCAGCACCACGGTCGCCAGGGTCCCGGTCAGGAGCAGTGCCGCGACGGTGACCCGATGGCGCCCGCTCATCGCGACGCGTCGGGGCAGATCTCGCGGAAGGGACAGTAGCCGCAGCGCATGGCAGAGGGCATCGCGCCGAAGCGCGCGGCCCGGATCCCCTCCGCGGCGGTCGTCAGCTGGTCGTGCACCTTCGTCAGCCGCTTCTCGCTCGGCGCGACGCGGCCGACGACCCCCGACTCCAAAAAGTGGAGCGCCAGCTCGTCCGGCAGCGATCCGTGCTGCGCCTCGTGGGCCAGCGCGTAGATCCCGAGCTGGAGGGACTCGCGTGCGCGTCGGTTCGCGGTGGGCAGGTCGCGGACGTCGCTCGACTTGTAGTCGGTGATGACGACCCGGCCGGCCTCATCGCGGTCGACGCGGTCGTAGCGACCCCGGATCCGATCGCGGCCGAAGGCGACCGTGAAGTCCTGCTCGATGGCCGTCGGCCGTGCCGGGTCGCGCTCCTGCTCCGCGTGGAAGCGGTCGATGGCCTGGTGGGCTGCGGCCCGCCGGGCCTCCTCGTGCTCCCGGGTGAGGAAGCCCACGCTCTCCCAGGCGGCGTCGAGCGCGGCATGGAGCTCCTCGAGCGACATCGCGCGACCGGCCATCTGGCGGCGGTGGTAGGCCTGCGCCGCGGCATGGAGCGCCCTTCCGTAGACCATCTGGTGCGACACCGGCGTCGGGATGCGCACGACATGTCCGTATCGGTACTTCGCCGGACACTCGAGGTAGTCGTGAACCTGCCCGTAGCTGAGGAACAGCGGCCGATCACCGATGGCAGGGCGCGGTGCCACCGGTGTCTGATCGCGCGGCGAGCCGGCGTGACGCGCCAGCTGCTCGATCACGCCGGGACGCACGACCTCGGCGGGGGTCGCGGGTGGCAGGTCGAGGGCCTCGGTGACGAACTGGCTCACGGCGCGCGATCGCCGGCCACCATAGTCCTGGGCCCAGCTGAGGACGAGCTCCTCCTTGGCCCGCGTCATGCCGACGTAGAAGAGGCGCCGCTCCTCGGCGACGTGGTGGTCGTCGCCCGCCGTCAACGGGTCGCGCCGCAGCTCGTCGGGAAGCTCGAGCGCATCGCGGCGCTCGCGACCCGGGAATCGGTCCGCCACCAGGCCGACCAGGAATACGACACCGAACTCGAGGCCCTTGGCCTTGTGGTAGGTGAGGACGTGGACCGCGTCGCCCTCGTCCGGCTCGACGTCGGCCGTCGCAGGGTCGTCGCCGGTCTCGATCAGCGTGTCGAGCTGCGCGACGAGGAACGGCAGCCGGTCGTCGCGCAGCAGACCGCCCTGCCGCCGCACGATCTCGAAGAAGCGCGCGACGTTGGCGAGGCGCTCCTCGCCGGTCTCGCGCGCCTCGTGGCCCAGGCGGGTCAGCCACCCGGAGCTGGAGATGAAGTGGTAGAGCAGCTCGCCACAGCTGCGCTCGGTGCTCATCGCCCGATGCGTCTCCAGGCTCGCGAGCAGCCGCTGCACGACTTCGACGGCCCGCAGGCTGAACGGCGAATCCTCGGGGTGCTGCACGGCCTCGTCGAGCGCGACCGCCAGGCTGCTCCGCCGGCGCCGTGCCCGGTTGAGGGCGACCGTCACATCACCCGGCGAGAGGCCGAAGATCTCGCTCGTCGCAAGGTCATAGAGGCTGATCGAGTCGTCCGGATCTGCCACGGCGCGCAGGAAGCTGATGAGGACTCGCACCTCCGGCTGGCGGTAGAGGCCCGCCGTCCCGCTGAAGCGCCACGGGATCCGCGCCATGTTCAGCGCCCGCAGGTAGAGATCCGCGTCGCGGTTGCCGCGCACGAGGATGGCGTGCTCGCCCGCACGGCGCCCGCCGCGCATCGAGGAACGAATACGGTCGGAAATGGCATCGGCCTCGTCGGAGCCCGTCGTGAACGCGACGAGGTCGATCGATCCAGCCTCGGGCTCCGGCCTGGCGAACCTGGTTCGCGCCTTCAGGCGCTTGTCGAGCCCCTCGCGCGCCTCGAGCCGATCCGGGTCGTTGTGCCGGATGAGCCGATGCGACGCGTCGAGGATCGCCTGCCGGCTGCGGTAGTTGTCGACGAGCACGACGCTCGCGGCCTTCGGATACGCCTCGCGGAAGCCCAGGATGTTCCCGAGCGCCGCCCCGCGGAAGCGGTAGATGCTCTGATCGTCGTCGCCGACGACCGTCACATTGCCGTGCTCGGCGGCGAGGAGCTTCACCGTCTCCCACTGCGCGTGGTTCGTGTCCTGGAACTCGTCGACCAGGATGTACCGATAGCGAGCCCGCTCCTCGGCGAGCACGTCCGGATGGTCCCGCAGCAGCTGGAGCGCCAGGCCGACCTGGTCACCGAAGTCGATCCGGTCGGTGGTGCGCATGAGCTGCTCGTAGGCGGCGTACGTCCGCGCCAGCTCGAGCTGGTTGGCGGCCCGATCGGCGAGCGCCTCATCGCCGGGATCGGCCTCGGCGGCACCCGCGAGACGCTCAGCCGCGGCAAGATAGGCCTCGGGGGTCACATCCTCGTCCCGCAGGCGGCTGATGAGCGTCACCAGCGCGGAGAGGAACCGGGTCGGGTCGCCAAGCGGGCGGTATCGATCGAGCGGCAGTGAGAAGAGATGCTCGCGCAGCAGGATGATCTGCTCGGCGCGCGACAGGACGCTCGATCGATCCGACAGGCCGGCCTCGAGGGCATGCTCCCGCAGGAGCCGGTCGCCGTACGCGTGAAAGGTGCTGATCTGCGCGTCGTTGTGGCCGTAGGGCACGAGGCGGTCGACCCGTTCCATCATCTCGAAGGCAGCCCGATCGGTGAATGTCAGCGCCAGGATCTCGGACGGCTTCGCGCGCTTCTCGGCGATGAGCCAGGCGATCCGCCGGGTGATCACCGTCGTCTTGCCGGTCCCCGCCCCGGCGACGATCAGGAGCGGCCCCTCGCCGCGCGTGACCGCCTTCCGCTGCCGAGCGGTGAGGTCCGCGAGCAGTGGCGGCTGGATGCGGAGATGCGGCCGGCGCGGTCGCACCGCCGGGACGAGCTCCTCGAAGATCGGGAGCTGATCTGGAGACGGGACGACCGGCGGCATCTCCTCGATGGTAGCCGGTGACTCATGCACCGCGCCGTTATCGGCCGCTCATCCGACAGGTTGCGTGTCGCGAACGCTCGAACGCCGGCGCTCGGTCAGCGGCGCGATGATGGACGAGAACGGCGGCGCGGCGAAGGGCCCGGATTCGTCCGCGCACCAACCGCGGCGAGGATCGCCTCCGCGTGGCGGCGCGACGTGTGCAGCTCGTCCCTCACGCGCGCGATCGAGAGCGCACCGCCCATCCCCTGCAGCCGTGCCTGGAGCGCCGACCAGACGTCGGCGGGGTAGTCGATGCCGGGCGCGATCTGGCGCAGCACACCGCCGGCTCGCAGCTGGTCGATCACCGTCGGGGTGATCCCCAGCCTTCCGGCCAGGCCGTCCACGCGCGGCGGCTCGGCCGCGGCGGACCGCAGCCCCTCGAGCAGCCGGTCGACCCGCTCGGCCATCTCCGGATCCATCGTCGGTGGCGTGTCAGGCAGACCGACGCGCCGGCCGTTGCGCGCCAGGCGGCCGTCGTCGGCCATCTCGTCGATCACCCGGCGCAGGTCGGCGTCGTCCAGGGTGAGCGGCGTCGCGCCGCGATGCCGCGGGGGCGGCTTGCGGCCGGCCGCCGAGCGCACGCGACTGACCAGCGAGTCCACGCGAAGGTCGACCGACATCGGCTGTTCCCTGTGGAACCTGCGCAGCGCGGCGAGCACCAGCCGTTCCGCGACGCGACGCTGCTCGGGGTCGATCGACCCGATCGTCACTGGGAGCGAGTCCCCTCGACGGCAATGCGAATGGCCTGCGCCTCCTCCTCGGACAGGTTGTGCGTCGAGGCGCCATCGGCCACCGGCTTGGCGAACAGGCGGGTGTTGGCCCGACCATGGAGGCTGCTGATCACGACCCCGTCACGCCGATCGTCGAGTAGGGCGATGGCGAAGCTCTGGTCCGAGCCGGTGTCCTCGAACGGGTTGAAGCGCACCATACCGATGTGCTGGAGACTGCGGCGCGTACGCTCCTCGATGAGGCTGTGCATCGACTCGATGTCGCCCATCCGCTCCGACGCGCGCTCCACAGCGGACGCGTTGCCGGCCAGGAGGTCGTGGAGCGACGCGCCATCGACGTCCCGCGCGATGTCCCGGTACGCCCTGGTGGCCCGCCCCAGGCGGATGCTCAGCGCGAGGACGAGGACGAGCAGCACGACGACGAGCGCGGCGAGCGCGCCGAGCACGAGGGCGAGGTTGTCGAGCAGGAGGCGGTTCAGATCGGCCATCGGATCGGCGGTATGATAGACGGCCCGCGGCTTCCTACCCGGCCGCGGGATGCCGTCATCAGCGATCCGCGAGGTATCCATGGCCCGTCGAGCCGGTAAGGCCACCAGCCGCAAGGCACGCCAGCGCAATGTCCCGCGTCCGCCACGCACGGCGCCGCAGGGTGCGCCACAGGCGGTTCCTCCGGTCGGCACGCCGGACGCCCGCGAGGCCGCCTCGCTGACGCCGCCGCGCCGCATGGCGCCCGTTCCCGCCTCCAGCGGCCGCTCGCAGCTCTCCGGCGCGGACCGAGCCGAGTACCACTACGTCGAGCGCGACCTGCGCAGCATCGGCATTCTCACCGCGGTCATGGCGGCGCTCCTGCTGCTCGCCTGGATCGTCTTCGTGGCGCTCGACCTCTTCCGCTGAGGCCGTCGATCAGCCCGTTCCGCCCCGACGAGCCTCGAGGCGCAGGCGACGGAGCCGCTGCAGGCGCTCCCCGATCTTGAGCTCGAGTCCCTCGTCCGACGGCTCGTAGAAGACGCGGCCGACCAACTCATCGGGCAGGTACTCCTGGTCGACATCGGCATCGGCGTAGTCGTGCGGGTAGAGGTAGCCCTTGCCGTAGCCCTGCTCGCGTGCCAGCCGCCGATGCGAGCTCGGCCGCAGGTGGAGCGGCACCGGCAACCGTCCCTTCTCCTGGATCTCGGCCAGGGCCGCGAAGTACGCCGCTCCCGCTCGATTCGACTTCGGGGCCGACGCCACGTACGCCGCTGCCTGGGCGAGCGCGTACTGGGCCTCCGGCAGGCCGATCATCTCGGTCGCCTTCATCGCCGCCACCGCCAGCTCCAGTGCCCGGGGGTCCGCGTTGCCGACGTCCTCCGAGGCGGCGATCACGATCCGGCGGGCGATGAAGGTCGGATCCTCCCCCGCCGCGACCATGCTCGCCAGCCAGTAGAGCGCGGCGTCCGGGTCGTTGCCGCGCATCGACTTGATGAACGCGGAAGCCGCCTCGTAGTGCTGGTCGCCGACGCGGTCGTAGGCCAGCAGTCGCTGCTGCGCCGCCTCGGCGATCGCCTCGGCCTCGAGCGGGATGCCCTCCCCGGCGGTCACCGCCGCCGACTGGAGGACGTTGAGTGCCTGGCGGGCATCGCCACCCGCCAGGTCGAGGAGCGTCGCCCGCCCTTCCTCGGTGAGGCTCGCGGCGCCGGACAGGCCGCGGTCCGCATCGGCCAGGGCGCGGTCGACGATGGCGCCGAGCGCATCGGCGTCGAGGGGTTCCAGGCGGTAGACCCGCATCCGCGACAGGAGCGGCGAGTTGATCTCGTAGTACGGGTTCTCGGTCGTGGCGCCGATCAGCGCGATGGTGCCGTCCTCGACGTGCGGCAGCAGGGCGTCCTGCTGGCTCTTGTTGAACCGATGCAGCTCGTCGATGAACGCCACCGTGCGGCCGCCGGCCTCGCGCAGCGCCTTCGCCTCGGCCACGAGCGCGCGGACGTCGGCCACGCCCGAGGTCACCGCGGACAGCTGGCGCCACGAGCCGCCGGCGCGGTCGGCCAGGAGACGAGCCAGCGTCGTCTTCCCGCTCCCCGGCGGTCCCCACAGCACCATCGACGGCAGGTGGCCCGGCTTGACCACGCGCGTCAGGGCACCGTCCTCTCCCACGAGGTGCGGCTGGCCGACGAACTCCTCGAGCGTCCGCGGCCGCATGCGCGCGGCGAGGGGCGCATCGGCTGCCACCCCTGCTTCGAACAGGGACTCGGTCGGATCAGGCCGTGGGCGTCGCGGCACGAGACCCTCGCAGCTTGGTGGCGACGCTTGCGGCGGTCACCAGCGTCCAGACGCCCTCGAGCAGGAAGAAGCCCCACTGCTCGTCAATGAACGCGAGCCACGCCAGGATGGCGGCGCCGACGAGATTGACGGCGAGATAGCCCCACGCATCGGTCGTCCACACGCGGATCTGCGCGAGCACGAATCCAGCGAGGATGAGCAGTGCCCCGATGATCTGAATGAGCTGATCCATCCGCCGATTATGATGCGTGGCATGGAACAGAATCTCCGGACCCCCGGTCCGACGCCGATCCCGCAGGCCGTCCGCGACGCCCAGGCGATGCAGATGGTCGATCATCGCGGCAGCGAGTTCGCCGAGCTGCTGCGCGAGACCTCCTCCGGCCTGGCCGAGCTGATCGCGACGCGTGGCGAGGTGCTGCTCCTCACCGGATCGGGCTCCGGCGCGCTCGAGGCCGCCGTGGTCAACACGCTCTCCCCCGGTGACCGCGTCCTGTCGGTCAACATCGGCTCGTTCGGCGATCGGTTCGCGAAGATCGCCAGCGCCTTTGGGGCCGATGTCGATCCGCTGCCATTCGAGTGGGGCACCGCCGCCGACCCGGAGACGGTCCGTGAGCGCCTCGCGACCGACGGCCCGTACCGCGCCGTGCTGGTCACGCACAACGAAACCTCGACCGGCGTGGCCAACCCGCTCGAGGAGATCGCGCGCGTCGTCCGGGCGGCGCCCGGCGAGCCGCTCCTGCTGGTCGACGGCATCAGCGGCCTGGGCGCCATGCCGTTCGAGATGGATGCCTGGGGCGTGGACCTCGTCGTAAGTGCCAGCCAGAAGGCGTGGATGGCCTCCCCGGGCATCGCCATCGCGGCGCTCGGCGAGCGGGCCATCGCAGCCGAAGCCACCGCGCGCATGCCGCGCTTCTACTGGGACTTCGCCGAGGCGCGGGACTGGGCCGCGAAGGGGCAGACGCCGTGGACCCCGGCGATCACGGTGCTGTATGGCCTGCGGATCGGCGTGCAGCGGCTGCGCGCCGAGGGTCGCGAGCGGACATGGGCGCGCCACATCGCCGTCGCCCAGGGAGTCGCCGCGGGGCTCGAGTCACTCGGCCTGCGGCTCGTGGCGGCGCCGGAGCACCGCTCGGCCACCGTGACCGCCGCGTGGGTGCCCGACGGCGTCGAATGGGGACCCTTCAACGCCGCGATGCGCGGCCGTGGCCTGGTGATCGCCGGCGGCCAGGGCAAGTGGAGTGGGAAGATCCTGCGCTTCGGCCACATGGGCGAGGTCGGCATCGACGAGATGGCCGAGGCGCTCGAGCTGATGGCGATCACGCTGCCTGAGTTCGGCGTCGTTGTGGACCCGGCGGCAGCGGTCCGCGCCGCGCGCGACGCCTACGACGCCTCGGCCGCCGCCGCGCGGTGAACGACACCCGCCTCGTCGCCGTCCGGCACGGGGTGACCGACTGGAACCGCGAGGGACGCTTCCAGGGCCACCTGGACCCGCCCCTGTCCGACGTTGGCCGCCGCGAGGCCGACCTGGTCGCCGAGCGGATCGCGTCGGATGACCTGCTGCGCCCGCAGCGCGTCGTCAGCTCCTCGCTGGTCCGTGCCGCGGAGACGGCAACGGCCATCGCCCGAGCCTCGGGGGTCGCGATCGAGCGCGATGACCGCCTGATGGAGATCGGGCAGGGGGAGTGGGAGGGCCGCACGCACGCCGAGCTCGAGGTGGCCGATGCGCAGCGCTACCGAGCCTGGCGCGACGCGGCCGGGGTCCGTCAGCCACCCGGCGGAGAGTCGATCGACTCGGCAATGGCCCGCGTTCGCGCGGTGCTCGACGAGATCGCCGCGTCCGATGCGGGGACCACCTGCCTCGTCAGCCACGGCGGGACGATGCGGGTGCTGGCGCGGCTGCTGTTCGACCTCGCCGATGATCGATCCTGGGCCCTCGACGTCGACAACGCATCGATCGGGGTCGCCACCCTGGTCGACGGGCGGTGGCGGCTCGACCGCTGGAACGACACCCGGCACCTGCTGGGCCGCGAGCTCACCCATGTCGACGAGTCGGATGGCCGCCCGCTGGCCCTCTGACCGGACGGCTCAGGAGGCCTCGTCGCGGCGCACGAATCGGCGGAGACGGCGCCGGATCGCAAGCCCGAGCAGCGGGAAGCGCAGGCTCGCCCACGCCTGGTCGAGGCGCTTCGACGCCCCGTAGTTGAGCCTCCGTCCGGAATAGGACTGCCATACCTTGCCGTCGGCCACCTGCCGAATCGGCTCACCGTGGCCGGGAAGCTGCTCCTCGAGCCATCCGGCGTACTCGTAGATCGTCTCCGCCGGACGCGGACCGACGCCGGCGCGCTCGGCCGCGGCCGCAAGGTGCCGCCACGCCCGCTCCCCCGCCGGGAGCAGCCGCCACCGGCGACGGTTCCGCCGCATCTGCAGCCAGACGAACGCGGCGCCGAGCAGGATGATGACGCCCATCAGGATCGCGTTGCCCAGCCGATTCGCGGCGCCGTCGTCCGCCACGGCGTCAGGATTGGCGGGGTCGATCGCCCCCTCGACCGGGTCGGGCGACGCGATCGGCGTCCCGCCGCGGTAGAAGTCCGGGGGCAGCTCGATCTCGAGGAACGGATCGATCCCCGGCCCGGGCGCCCGGCGGGGGGCGGTGGGATCACCCGACGCGCGGGTGAACCGCGGATTGATCGACTTCGTCGCCTCGAAGATCTGCCACCCGTGGCCGGGGAAGTAGATCTCGGCCCAGGCATGCGCGTTCGCCTCGCGCACGAGCCACAGATCGTCGGCGACGGATTCGCCCGGAGCGAAGCCGACCGCCACGCGGGCCGGCAGGCCGACCGAACGGGCCATCATCGCCATCGCGCTGGCGTAGTACTGGCAGTAGCCGCTTCGGCCGCCCTCGCCGAACAGGAAGGTGTCCACCAGGTCCGCGTCCCCTGGGATCTCCAGGCCCTCGGTCGAGTACGTGAACTCGCTGCCCTGGAAGAAGCGCGCGAGCGCCTTCGCCTGCTCGTACGGGTTCTCGGCGCCCGCCTCGTCGATGATGTCGCGCGCGAGCCCGGCGACGCGGTCGGTGATCCCGCTGGTGTCCAGGTACAGATCCCGCACGGCGGTCGGGTAGTCGGTGCCCGCCGCGGCGAGGTCCGCTTCGGTCGCCTCGGAGACCAGGACCAGCACCTGGTACGACTCGCCGGCTCCCAGCGCGTTGGGAGCCTCCAGGCCCCCCAGCAGCGGCAGCGCGTTCGGCTCGTAGATGACCGATGGGGCGTAGATCTCGAGCGGCGATCCGCCGGTGAACAGGTGGCGGCCGAACGTCTGCAGCATCTCGATCGTGATCAGCTCGGGGCGGTGGGCATCCTCGACCGTCGGCCGCTCCGAGGTGAAGACGGTGAACAGCGGATCGCCGGCCGCCACGCCGCGGCGTGGTCCGTCCCGTCGCGCCCAGCCGCGACCGGTGTACTCGTCGTACGTCGTCGTGCGCAGGTAGAGCGGCCGCTCGGCGGCGAGCTGGAGGACCTCGGCATCGTTGCTGACCCAGTCGCCATCGACCGCGAACCTGGCACCGAAGGTGTTGCCCGACACGCGTGCCTGCGGGTTCGACAGGCCACCGAATACCCCCTCGACCTGGTCCCGGAAGTCCGTCCACACCCCGTCGAGGTTGCGCCACGCCCCGGTGAGCGGCGCGGCCACCGCCACGCTGGTCAGCGCCCACGCCAGCACCACCGAGAGCCCGGCGACGATGATTCCCGAGCGCATGATCGCCGGGGGCACCTCGAGCGTCTCGTTCACCCGGCGTCGCTGCCAGCCGTCCTGCCGGCTGACGAGGGAGGCTCGCAGCCAGAGCAGCAGCGCCGCGACGACGAAGAGGAGCAGATGACCGAACACCTCGGCGAGGGTCGCCGTCGTGTTCGCGATGATCGCGGCGCCCATCAGCAGGATGGCATCGAGGATCCGGTGGTAGCGGAAGACCGCGTGGGCGGCGGTGAACGCGGTCGCCCACATCAGGACTCCGAGACCCAGCGCATACGGTGACATCTGCGCCGGGTAGCCGGTGCGCACGACGGTCGCGGTCCAGTCGATGAGGTCGCCGCGGAGCGCCTGCAGCCGCGTGAGGTCGTCGAACGCGGTGTAGTACTCCCCGCCGATCATCCAGATCAGCAGCGCCGCGCCGGCGACCGCCCCGATCGGGATGCTGGCCACGATCGTCGTGCGGAGCATCCCCAGCAGCCCGCCGACGACCACCGCCCAGATCCCGAGGGGCACGAGGTAGTCCATCTGCTCGAGCCAGTCGGCGCCCTGCACCGACCAGGCCAGTGCCAGGGCCATCACGACGAGCAGCCCCAGGCTCAGCCAGCCCGCGCGCGGGTAGAGGAGTCGCTCGCGAAGCTCAGGCATGGGCGCGCGCCCTCCCGCCGATGGCCTCGGCGATATCGTCGCCGCGGCTCACCAGCCGATGCATGACGTCGTACTCCGCCAGCGCGTGGCGGACGGCGGCGAGCTCGGCACGGGCATGGTCGTCAGGCTCGACGCCGATGAAGGACGCGCGGTCGAGCAGGATCGACGAGAGCGGCGACCCCGCGACGGCGGAGGGCCGACAGGCCGCGCACCCACGTTCGGTCGGTCGATCCGGTGATGATGCAGAGCGTCATGCCGCGCCGCAGCTGCGGAAGGGTGGCGGTCAGCACCTCCGCGAGCGAATGGCCGCCGTCGGCCTGCACGTTGGCCAGCAGGTGCAGCAGCTTCTGCTCGACCCGCGGTCCGCGGTCGGGCTGGTGGACCTGGATGCGCCGAGCGGACGCGGTCATCGCCACGGCGCGATTGTCCGCCAGCGTCCGCATGGCGACCGAAGCCGCGACCGTGACCGCGGTCTCGACCGAGGCGTCGTTCCCGATCCCGGCGTGCACGCCGCGATCGAGGTCGAGCAGGATCCACAGGTCGGCCGCCTGCTCGAGGTCGAACTCCTTCACCAGCAGCTCGCTGTGTCGCGCGCTCGACAGCCAGTGGATCCGGTTGATGGCGTCGCCGTGGACGTACGGGCGGACGCTGCTCACCAACGGGGTCGCGGCCTCGAAGCGACGTCTGACCGGGGTGGTGCCGTCGATCGGCGACGGGGGGAGGCGCCAGTGCGGCAGCGGGACGACTTCGGGGAAGACGACCACGTTCGTCGGCTGGCCGACCTGCATCTCGGTGCTGAACAGCCCGAACGGGTCACCGGTACGCACGCGGAGGGCGCCGAGCCGGAAGCTCCCCCGCCGGGTGAGCGTGACCTTGGCCAGCCATTGCCGCGTGCTGCGCGATGGCAGGCCCACGACCCGGCCCGGGAGGCTGTTCGGCAACGTCGATTCGTTCCAGCACTCGATCCACGGCTTGCCGAAGCGGTCGTGGTTCTCGACCCGATAGATGGCCTGGAGCAGCTCGCCGACGTGGGTGCGCGGGTTGACCACGCGGTAGTCGGCCCGCACGCCGGCCAGCCCGCGCCGTGCGTAGATCCACGCGCCGATGCCGACCGCCGTGGTGAGGTAGACGAGGAAGAAGAGCTCCTCGATGCCCGTGCTGAACGCCGCCACCACCAGCACGGTAATGAGGAAGAGGAGCCGCAGGTGCCGGTTGAGAAGGCCCATGCCGCCGGCTCAGGAGATCCGTGCCCGGTTCGTCTCCGCGGCCGCGGCGGCCGCCTCCGACACGGGAATTGCCGCGAGAATCTCGCGCACGATCTGCTCCGGGTCGACCTCGCGCAGTGACGCTTGGCTCTTCACGATGAGCCGATGCGCCAGCACCGCGACGGCGAGTGCCTTGACGTCGTCGGGGATGACGTAGTCACGGCCGCCGAGCGCGGCATAGGCCTGGGAGGCTCGATAGAGGTTGATCGAGCCACGTGGCGAGGCGCCGAGGTACACGTCCGCGTGGTCCCTTGTCGCGTGCACCAGGCGAACGATGTACTCCGCCACCGCCTGGTCGACGTAGACCTCCTTGATCGCCGACTGCATCACACGGAGCTCGTCGAGTCCGAGCACCTGCTCGACCTCGCTCAGCGGGTGTCGCCGCTTCTGCTCGTCGAGGATGACGATCTCCTCCATCGGCTTGGGGTAGCCGAGCCGCAGGCGCAGCATGAAGCGGTCGAGCTGCGCCTCGGGCAGCGCGAAGGTGCCCTCGTACTCGATCGGGTTCTGGGTGGCGATGACCAGGAACGGCGACGGCATCGGATGCGTCACGCCGTCGATCGTGGCCTGGCGCTCCTCCATGCACTCGAGCAGCGCGCTCTGCGTCTTGGGCGTGGCACGGTTGATCTCGTCGGCGAGCACGACCTGCGCCATGATCGGCCCCGGCCGGAACTCGAACTCGGCCGTCTTCTGGTTGAAGATGGACAGACCGGTGACGTCCGACGGGAGGAGATCGGGCGTGAACTGGATGCGACGGAAACTGCAGCCGATGCTCTGGCTGAGTGCCTTGGCCAGCATCGTCTTGCCGACGCCGGGGACGTCCTCGATCAGAATGTGGCCCTCGCAGAGCAGCGCAACGAGGGCCATGCGGACCTCGACATGCTTCCCGACGATGACGCGCTCCACGCTGGCGATGACGCGTTCGGCGGGCTGCTGGACGTTGTTCACGATGGCGGGGCTCCCCTGCGTGGGTCGCTATGCGCTCGGCGGCGGGCGCGGACCTGTGCAGAACAATACCCCACGGCGTTACGGATCGGTTCAGGCCGCCCCTCGGATCTCAGCCGCCCGAGCCTCGCAAGGCGAGGTACTCGGCCATCAGCCGGCCGGCGATGGGCGCGGCACGATCCGACCCCGACCCGCCGCTCTCGATGAGGACGGCGATGGCGATCACCGGCTCGCCGCCGTCCTGCGCCGGGGCGAAGCCGATGAACCACGAATGCGGCGCCTGCTCGCCGCCGAGCTGGGCCGTTCCGGTCTTGCCTGCCGAGCGGGCGTTCGTGATGCCGTAGAGCGTGATGTCAGCCTGCCCGGCGTACGCGCGCCCGAGCTCGCCGTTCACCGCGTCCACCATTGCTGCTCGCGTCTGACGGGCGGCGTCGGTGCTGATCACTCGCGTCCCTCCGCGCGACGTGAATCGCTCGAGCACGTCGTCGCTCGGCGTTCCGTCGGCGCTGTGGCTTCGCACGTCACGGACCACGTACGGGTACGGCATCACACCGTCACCCGCGATCGCGGCGGCAACGAGGGCCATCTGGACCGGCGTCGCCACCGCCTGCCCCTGTCCGAAGGCCGCGCTCGCCAGCTCGGCGTCCCCCGAGAACGTCCCGCAGTCCCCGTCAACCGCCTCCGTCACGTAGCTCGGTGCCACCGACAACGCCCGATCGGGCGAGCCGATCTCGAGCGGTCCGCAGAACCCGAAGCGGCGCGCGTACGTCAGCATCGCCTCTGCCCCGAGCTCGAGACCGACATGGGCAAAGAAGATGTTGCTCGACACCTGCATCGCCTCGGAGAGCGGCCACAGCGCGGGCTCCACGCCCCCGAGGTCGTGCTCGCGGATCGGGAACCCGTCGACCACGAACCCCTCGCTCTCCTGCCGCGGCTGATCCGGAAACGTTGTCGAGGGCGTGATCACCCCGGCGTCGAGCGCCGCGGCGGCGGTGAACGCCTTCATGATCGAGCCCGGCACGTAGGTCCCCTGCCGCGCCCGGGCCAGCAGCGGCTCTGCCGGGTCCTCGCGGAGGGCGTCCATCGGCTCCTGCGCGGCGTCAGGGTCGCCGGAGATCGGCGTCGCGTCGAAGGTCGGCGACGATGCCATGGCCAGGATGGCGCCGGTGGCCGGATCGAGGGCCACCACCGCGCCGACGTCCGCGCCGAGCTCCGCGGCGGCCAGGTCCTGGAGCCGGCGATCGATGGTCAGCGTCAGGTCGCGCGGCTGCGGCTGACGGTCGAGGACGTCGCCGACGAGCTGGCGCAACGGATTCGGATCGGCCTGGCCGACCAGCAGGTCCTCGAAGGCGCGCTCGATCCCCGTGCTCCCGAACCGGAAGCTGGAGTAGCCGATGACGTGGGTGAAGGCCGTGTCGGTGTAGGTGCGGCGGCTCAGCCCATCGATGACCTCCGACGACGCGAGCACCTGGCCGCCCGCATCGAAGATCGTTCCGCGCAGCAGGCTGCGGCGCGCGGCGATGACCTCCGGGTTGTCCGCGCGCGTGGCGAGAGCCGGCGCCTCGATCACCTGCCACCACACGACACTGCCCGAAACGATCGCAAAGGACAGCATCAGATAGAGGCCGAGCCGGCGAACGTTGGTGGCGATCATCGCGACGGCTCCTGGTCGGTGCCCACGGCGCTGCGGTGGCTCACCGCCAGCAGCAGGCCCACCATGATGAAGCTCGCCAGCACGCTCGATCCGCCGTAGCTCACGAAGGGCAGGGTGATGCCGGTCAGCGGGATGAGCTTCGTGTTGCCGCCGATGATGATCAGCGTCTGAAGGCCGAGGCTGGCGGTCAGACCGACGGCCAGCAGTCCCCCGAAATCATCCCGTGCCAGCGCCGCGATGCGCAGGCCGCGAAACACCAGCACCATCGCGAATCCGAGAAGGGCGAACGCGCCGAGCACCCCGAGCTCCTCGGCGATGGCCGTGAAGATGAAGTCGGTGTGCACGAAGGGGATGGTCAGGCCGCCGCCGAGCGTCACCAACCCCTGGCCCAGGCCCTCGCCGAAGACACCGCCGCGGCCGAGGGCGTAGATCGCGCGGACCGGCTGGAATCCGGCACCGAGCGGATCCGCGAACGGGTCGAGCCAGACGTTCACTCGCAGCTGGACGTGGCCGAACAGCTGGTACGCGACAAAGGCACCGGCGACGAACAGCAGCAGGCCGATCAGCACGTAGCTGCGCCGTCCGGTGGCCACGAACAGCATGATCAGGAAGATGCCGAAGAAGAGCAGCGCGGTGCCCAGGTCGTTGAGGCGCGCGATGATCAGCATGACCACGCCGAACAGGGCGAGCATCGGCAGGAAGTACGGCAGGGGCGGGATCGCGAGGAAGCCGATCCGCATCCGGGCGCTGGTGAGCAGGGTCCGCGTCTCGGCCAGATAGCCGGCGATGAACACGACCAGCACGATCTTCAGGAACTCGCCCGGCTGCACGCTGACCGGTCCGAGGTTCACCCACAGGCGGGCGCCGTTGACCTCGTACCCGAAGAGCAGCGTGCCCGCCAGCAGCAGGATCCCGATCGCGGCCCAGGAGTACTTGTAGTGCCGCAGGATCCCGTGGTCGCGCAGGCCGATGGCAATCACCAGCATCGCGACGATGCCCACCGCGAACCAGAGCAGCTGAGTTTCCGCCATGCCGAGCTCGAGGCCGAAGGCCCGCGTGCCCGCGAGATCCTGGGGCAGACGGTTCAGCATGATGAGGCCGATACCACCCATCGCTCCCACCGCGGGCAGGATCAGCTGGTCGCCACGATGGCCGAACACCACCAGGACCAGGTGGGCGGCTACGAACACGCCCACGTAGGCGAGCGCCAGCTCCAGCGGGCCGGGCTCGAAGGCTCCGCTGAGCGCGATGTGGGTGACGATGAACCCGAGTGGGACGAGCAGCAGGGCAGGAAGCAGCATCCGGAGCTCGACCCCGCGCCAGACCATCCGCATCAGCGACGCATCACCGCTCGAGCCGCATCCGGACGCGCCCGACCGTCAGCTCGTCCCCGAAGCTCAGGGCCACCGGCCGATCGATGCGATGCCCGTTGACATACGTCCCGTTCGTGCTGCCCTGGTCCTCGACGAACCAGCTGCGGCCCCGGAAGGTGAGCATGGCGTGGGTGGCGCTCACGAAATCGTCCTCGACGTAGATCGTGTTGTTCACGTTGCGGCCGATCGAGTTGATCGGCCCGAGGGCGATGGTGCTGCCCGCCTGCGGCTCATCCTCGGGCGACTCCAGCACCGACAGCCGGCCGATCCCTGACCGCGAGGCCACCTGCACCTCCTCCGCATTCCGCAGGTCCTTCAGCAGCGACCCGGCGAAGCGCAGCAGCACGAGGTAGAGGAGGGCTACGAACCCCAGCTGGAGGATGAGCAGGAGCAGCCGCAGGATGTCACCGGTCACGCGCGCACCTGGAACTCGATCTCGGTGTCGCCGATGCGGATGATGTCGCCCGGTCCAAGGGCGACCTGGCTCACCGGCTGGCCATTGACCGTCGAGCCGTTGCGGCTGCCGAGATCGGTGAAGCCGTACGCGCCGTGCTGGAGCTTGAGCTGGCAGTGGTGGCGGCTCACCATCGGGTCGTCGACGATCACGTCGTTGTCGCTGGCACGTCCGATGCCGATGAGGTGGCCGCCGAGATCGAACTGCACCGCCTGGCTGCCGCGCGTGCTGACGAGGAGGTAGGCACGGCGCGCGGAGTCGGGCGCATCGGCGCCGGCCGGCCGATTGAACACCATCGTGTCCGAGCTGGAGGGCATCGGCGACGCCTCCTGCATCCGATCCCCGCGCTCGTCGACCACGTTTGCCGCCACCCGGATCTCGCCGCGGCGCGTCCCCTCGTCGGAGAGGACACGGACCCTCGGTCGGGCGACCAGGCTGTAGTGCTCGTGACGAACCCGGGCGAGCACCCCGTGCGCCAGGTCGTCCTCCAGGGCGGACCGGTACGACGCGAACGCCGCGAAGTCCGACGGGTTGAGGTGGAGGTCGTACTGGTTCGGCACGATCACTCCTGCGTCCCCATACGTCTTGTTCGTGTCCATGGCGCGTTCGATGCGTTTCGCCAGGCTCACTGGCTGGATCGATGCCCCGAGCCGGCCGGCTGGCGCCTCGAGAAAGCGCTCGAGAATCGACTCGACGCGCGACAGGATGCCCATCGCGGCCGATCCTAGCACGCGGAGTACGAACGGCCATGCGACGCAGTCCGAAGCGCCCATAGGGTCCAGGTGGATCGGATGGCTATACTTCGGACCCCGAAAACGCACACGTCATCACAGGGGCAGCGAGACCACCATTGGTAGAGACCCTCACTGAGTCCTTCTGCGAGCGCTGCGGGACGCGCTACGAGTTCACGGCGCCGACCCGTCTGAATCCCCTGCGCAAGACGCGAGGGTTCCTCGGCGGGCTGAAGAACTACCTCACCAGCCAGGACGCACTCACGGACGCGATGGGCGACGCCATGCGCACCGAAGAGGATCAGCTCGCCGCCGCACAGCTGGAAGCGTTCCACGAGTCCTTCAACTTCTGCATCGGCTGCCGCCAGTACACCTGCCTGAACTGCTGGAACGACGCCGACGGGCGATGCCGGACGTGCGCGCCGGCGGCCGGCACCGATGACCTCGCCGAACGCCTGGCGGCCTCCTTCGCCCAGGACGGTGCCGCCGAAGGGACGACGACCGCCGGCGACCAGACCGTCATGGCCCAGGAGGAACTCCAGCATCGGCTGGGCCTCGACAGCTGGCCCTCAGCCGACATCACCGCCCCCGCGGGCGACAACGGGCACGCCGTCCACGAGTGGCCTGCAGCCGACGAGGTCGGGGCCGAGACCGCGCCGGAGCCGGAGCCGGAGCCGATGGTCGCCGAGACCGCGCCGGAGCGAGCCGGAGCCGATGTCGCCCGACCGCGCCGGAGCCGGAGCCGGAGCCGATGTCGCCGCGACCGCGCCGGAGCCGGAGCCGGAGCCGATGGTCGCCGCGACCGCGCCGGAGCCGGAGCCGGAGCCGATGGTCGCCGCGACCGCGCCGGAGCCGGAGCCGGAGCCGATGGTCGCCGCGACCGCGCCCGAAGTCGCCGAGCATCGACCGCTGCGGATTGTCGCGTGGGACGAGGACGCGGCCCACGCAGTCGAGGCCGACGCCGAGCCCGTGGCCGCCGACCTCGAGGCGACATCGGCGCCTTTCGCAGAAGCGCAGATGGCGGGAGCGGTCGTGGAGCTCGAAACCGAGCCCGGAGCAGCCGAGGAGGCGCCTCCCGAGGAGCCGAGCGCCGCGGCTGTCGAGGAGCCTTCGGTCGCGCCCACCGCCCCCACGTTGCACCGCATCGCGCCGATCCGGGAGACGATCCTCCGTCTTCCGCCCCGGGCGGAACCAGCGGCGCCGGACGTCCCCCAGCAACCGGCTGCTGCCAGCGACGCGCGCCCCGAGGTCGCCGCACGGCGAGCGCAGCTGGACCTTCTGGGACTGGGCGATCCCGGAGAGGGGCCTGTCGCAACGGAGCGGCCCGCGGTCATCCCCTACCGCTCGCGCGGCGCTGCGCCGACACCGATCGAGCTCGCCGCCCGCGGCGCGTTCTGGGATGCCTCGGCGCGCGAGGTGGCAGGGGCCGCCGCGAACATCGGGGTGCAGAGCTGCGGACAGTGCGGCCTGTCGCTGTCGGCCAACGCACGCTTCTGTCGCCGCTGCGGCACCCGGCAGGCGCAGTCGGCCTGATCGGGGCCCGGTGGTCCCTAGTCCGACGTCGAGGTGGAGCTCGTGTCGGCTTTGGTCGTCGAGGGCGCGGGTGACGCCGACGCACCGTCGGTCGTGGACGAGGGGCTGCTCGCCCCGGCTGGCTTCGTGCTCGACGAGCTCGAGCGCGAGTCGGTGGAGTAGAACCCTGACCCCTTGAAGATGATGCCCGTCGGGTAGAGGATGCGGCGCAGCGCGCCGCCGCACGCCTCGCAGACCGAGGGGCCATCGGAGGTCATCGGATGGATCACCTCGATGACGCGGTCGCAGGTACGGCATTGGTAGTCATAGGTCGGCACGGCGCGGGCATCATGGCAAACGTGAACGGTCGGCGCAACGCGCTGGCGATGGCGGGCTCGACCCATGACCGCAACGACGAGACGCGGCGCCGAGGCGCCGCGTCTCGTGCGGGCAGGGAAACCCGGATGATTTCAGGCCTGGGTCGGCCTCGTGACGATGCGACTCCACCAACGCCGGGAGGAGGACGGCGTCGCTGCCTCAGCTCCGACTCCGCCCGGGTCGCTCACCAGCCGCGCGACCCGATGCAGGTCATCGGAGATCTTCTCCTTCGGGAACTTGGTGACGATCGGCTTGCCCTCGTTGGAGGAGATGACCGATTTCGGTCCGTTGCTCACCACGGTCGCCGAGACCGGCAGCCCGAGTGACGATTCCATGTCCTCCATGCGGATGCCGTGGTTCGCCCGATTGACGACCACGCGGATTCCGCTCACCAGCCCGAGCTCGCGAGCGAGCTCCAGGAACTGCGAGCTGTTGCGGATCGCGCCCACTTCGGGCGTCACGACCAGCAGGATCTCGTTCGCGACGGCGAGCATCGCCATGGTGCGGTCGTCGTATCCCGGATGGTTGTCGACGATGACGTAGGAGTGGTGGTTGCGGGCCCAGCGCAACGCGGCCAGGAGCAGGTCGACGCCGACACGCTCGGATTCTCCCGGATCGGTGCCCCAGGTCAGCACGCGCACCCCGGTCTCTTCGTGGGTGCTGACGACCTGTTCGAAGGCCGCATCGGTCCATTCCTCCGGTAGGCTGTCGGCCAGGTCAGCGAGCCCGAGCCGGTAGGGCACCTCGAGGACCGATGAGACGTTCCCGACTCCGACGTCAGCATCGAACAGGAGCACCTCGGCGCGAGTCTGCTGCCGGATGGCCACCGCCATGTTCACCGAGATCGTCGTCTTTCCCACTCCGCCCTTCGGGGCGAAGACGCTGACCACGTGTCCTTCGCCGGCGATCTGGCTGGCCGCCAGCGTCTCCTCCGAGGCCCATTCGCCCGACTCGGTCGGGAGCTGGCGCCCGGCGCGGATCAGCAGCGCCTGGAGCCGGTAGACGAGCGCGTCGGCCGGGATCGGCTTGAGGGCGACCTCGTCGCCATGGCCGCCGACCCCTGGGGGCAGCATCGTCTCCTGACCCATGAGCAGAAGGGCGGGGATGTCGCGATCGGCGTGCAGGGCGTCGTACATCGCCTTGACAGTGCTGGGCGTGAGGTCGCAGTCGATCACCGCCATGTCGGCATCGAGCGAGGAGTCGGCGTCGGCACGGACCGTCTCGAATCCGGCGCGCACGAGCGCGGTAGTGTATCCCTCGGGATCGCCCTCGATGGCGAGCAGGATCTTGGGACGCTCCATTGCCCTTCCTTACTGGTGTGGAGTGCGGAGACCGCGGTGGCGGTCTGCACCAGTCTCCCGGTCACCTGGGCATCGGACAATGGGACTCAGGCGGCGCGAGGGCCAGCCCGAAAGTACTCCCCCGGCGTCAGCTGCCGCGCACCATGCGCATGCCGCACTTCGGGCAGTAGAACGCGCTGGCATTGCCAGCCTCGAAGCCGCAATGCGCGCAGACCATGCCCGACCGCCCACCGATGGACGGCAGGCGTGCCGACTCCGCCTCTCCGAGGCTGTAGCCCGAGGCGAGGATCTGCTGGTAGAGCGAGCTGAGGATCCGCTGGCCGTGGCGTTCGGTGTCACCGCGCTGACCTTTGCCACCCCAGCCGACCACGGCGCGCACGATCAGCTCGCCCGACAGCTCGTCCCAGTGGGAGGCGAGGCCGCCGACGATCGCGTTGTACTCGGGGTAGCCGCTCGTGTCGGTGTCGCCGTGGAGCATGCCGCAGTAGAAGGTGTCGACCGTCATGTCGAGGGCATCGGTCATCTCGAGCACATACAGCCCGTGACGGCCGATCGGGCTGATGTCGCGGCGCGCGAGGACCCACTGCTGGACCTCATTGAACCGTTCGATGGCAGGCGAGGCGTCCGAGTACTCCACGGGCAGTGGCTCGATCGTCTCGACCGTCGTCTGGCTGAGCGGCTCCACGATCCCGGACATGGCCGAGGCGACTCGCGGGTCTGCCGGCAGGCGCAGCCCGTCGCTGCTCCGCGCCAGGAACGCGAGGCGGAGCAGGTACTCCTGCGCCCTGACCTCCTCGTGTACGGGCGACGGAGGCGGCGGGGGGGCGACCTCCGGCTTCTTTCGCCTCAGGAACGACATCTCGGTACGGGCATCCTCGGTACGGTGGACGGCGCCGCGATTCTACCAGCCGGCCCGCACGCCTCCGCCATGCCCCGATCGGCCAGCGCGCGGATCCTCACCGGCACGCCTTCACGTGCTGTCCGCCAGCTGGCGACGTTCATGCTCCATGTCTGCGAGGCGATCCCGCTCCCGAGCGACGACCGCTTCTGGAGCGCGATCCACGAACGCCGCGTTGGCGAGCAGGCCGCGGACGCGCGCAATGTTCGCGTCGAGCTCGGCAAGTTGCGACCTGCGGCGCTCCGACGCCGTATCCTGCGCGGCCACATCGACCCCCAGCCAGGCCGCGCCGAGCGGACTGGTCGCCACGAGCTCAGCGCGCGCGCCGCCATCGTGGTGGACGATCGGTCGGACGCGGGCCAGCGCCGCCAGGTACAGCGCGGCCTGTTTGATCGACTCGGCGGCGTCGACGGAAGTCGGCGCGACCACCAGCGGCATCCAGGCCCCGGCGGGCGTGCCCGACTCGGTCCTCAGGTTGCGAATCGCACGGACCAGGCCAGCCAGCCGCTCGAAGCGCGCCTCCGCGTCGGCATCGCGGGCCTCCCCGGAGGGCCAGGTGGCGCGCACCAGCAACGGCTCGCCGCGAGTCGACTCCGGCGACGCCTCGGCGAGCGCCTCCCAGATCTCCTCGCTGACGAACGGCATCAGCGGGTGGAGCAGGCGGAGCAGCGTGGCAAGCCCGTCGGCTGCGGCCCGCCAGGCCGTTGATCGCTCGCCGTCCGACGCTCCTTCCCGACGAAGGTCGACCTTCGCCACTTCCAGGAACCAGTCGCAGTAGTCACTCCACGCCACCTCGTACACCGTGGCGGCGTAGCCGCCCAGGTCGAGTGCGTCGAGCTGTCGCGTGGCGCGCTCCGTGGCATCCGCGAGGCGCGAGGCGACCCAGCGCGCCGCCAGCGACGGCGGTCCGTCCGTCGGAGCGAGCGGCTCGGGACGGCTGCCGAGGACGAAGCGGGCCGCGTTCCAGAGCTTGTTCGTGAAGTTCCGTCCGCCATCGAGCTTCGCGCGTGTCAGCCGCTGGTCGCTGCCGGGCGCGGAGCCGGAGACGAGGGCGAAGCGCAGCGCATCGGCGCCGATCTCGTCGACCATCGACAGCGGATCGACGGTGTTGCCCTTCGTCTTGCTCATCTTGCTGCCGCCCTCGGCGCGGATCATCCCGTGCAGGTAGACGGTGTGGAAGGGCTCCCGGTCGGTGCAGAAGAGGCCGAGCATCATCATCCGCGCGACCCAGAAGAACAGGATGTCGTACCCGGTCTCCATCACGCTGGTCGGATAGAAGCGCGCCAGATCCTCCGTCGGTTCGGGCCAGCCGAGCGTGCTGAACGGCCACAGGCCCGAGCTGAACCACGTGTCGAAGATGTCGGTCTCCTGGCGAAGCTCTGTGGCCGGCCGACCACAGTCCGCGCAGGCGTCGGGGCCGGCCGCGGCATCGGTCACCGTGACGTGGCCGTCGGGGCAGAACCATGCCGGAATGCGGTGTCCCCACCAGAGCTGCCGGCCGACGGCCCAGTCGTGGATGTTCTCCATCCAGTGCGCGTAGACCTTCTCGAAATGCGCCGGCAGGATCGTTGTCCGCCCTTCGCGAACCGATGCGAGGGCGCGCTGGGCCAGCGGCTGGACGCGGATGAACCACTGGACGCTGAGGCGTGGCTCGACCACCGTGTCGCAGCGGTCGCAGTGGCCGATGACCATCTCGTGCGGCGTTTCGTCCTCGAGGTCGCCGGCGGCCGAGAGCCGCGCGAGGATCTCCTTCCGGGCCGCGTACCGATCCAGCCCGACGAACTCGCCGCCGTCCTCGTTGATGCGCGCGCGCTCGTCGAGGATCGTGATCGCCGCCAGGTCGTGCCGTTTCGCGAGCTCGTAGTCGTCGTGGTCATGAGCGGGCGTGATCTTCACCGCCCCGGTCCCGAAGGTCCGCTCGACATGCTCGTCGGCGACGATCGGAAGCCGGCGCCCGAGGAACGGCAGGATGGCGTGGCGCCCGACGAGCTCGCCGTAGCGATGGTCGTCGGGGTGGACGGCCACGGCGGTGTCGCCCAGGAGCGTCTCAGGCCGGGTGGTCGCCACGCTGATCCACGCGTCGGGGTCCGGGGTGCCGTCCTCGCGCTCGAGGTGGTAGCGGATCGTCCAGATCGTGCCGGCCTCGTCGCGGTGGATGTTCTCGAGGTCGCTGATCGTCGTCAGGCAGCGCGGACACCAGGTGACGAGCGCCTCGCCGCGATACACGAGCCCGGCGTCCCACAGCCGCGTGAACGCGGTCCTCACGGCACGGGCGCTGCCCTCGTCCATGGTGAACCGCTCGCGGCTCCAGTCGACGCTCGCGCCGAGCCGCCGATGCTGGGTGCCGATCACGCCCCGCGTCTCGCTCATGAACTGCCACATGCGCTCCAGGTACCGCTCGCGACCGAGCGAGGCACGGCTCTCCCCCTCTTCGGCGAGGATCCGGTCCAGGACGAACTGCGCTGCGATGCTGGCGTGATCGACGCCGGGCAGCCAGAGCGTGTCATCACCCCGCATGCGGTGGTAGCGGACCATGACGTCCTCGACGGTGGCCGTCAGCGCATGCCCGATGTGGAGGGCGCCGGTGACATTCGGCGGCGGCTGAATGATGACGAACGGCGGCGCTCCGGGCGGAGGCGCGTCGGCGGGGCGGAACGCATCGGCCGCCATCCAGCGCTCGTAGACCGCGGGCTCGACCGCGGCGGCGTCGTAACGCGGAGTGAGCTCGCGTCGCGTCGTCATCGGTCCGTCTCCTTCGTTCGGCTCAACAAGAAACCCGCTCGCCGAAGGACGAACGGGTCGTGGTACCACCTTCATTCACGTCCGCGCACGTGCGCCGGAACGCCTCGTTTCCCGCGCTATCGGGCGGACCCGGCCGGCTCGCGCGCAACCTTCTCCCTCTCGCATCCGGGTGGGCTCTCAGCCGATGGCCCGCCCTCTCTGAAGGCCGGTGGAGGGGTACTCCTCGCGGTCTATGCCGTGCTCAGGAGTCTAGCATCCGTGTCGAGGAGCTCAGCGCCGACGCTCCAGCTTCACGAGCAGCCCACCCTCGGGCCGCGGCTGAACCTTGGCGGCGTCTCCCTCGAGCGCGGTGATCGCGGCGCCGATGTCGAAGCCCGGTCGATGCGTCGCGCGGAAGATGAACTCGCCCGAGCCCCCGAGGCTCAGCGCCACGGCCTGGACGCCGTCGACGTCCGAGAGCGCCTGGCGGAAGCTCGTGATCGCGCCGAAGCTCCCCAGCCCCGAGACGACGACCTCGGTCGTGTCCGGTGCCGCGGTCGCCGCCGGCGCGGCGGGCGCCTCGGCGACCGGCTCGGGAGGAAGCATGGCGTCGAGCTCGGCGAGTCGGGCGGCGAGCACCTCCTCCTCCGCGGGATGGACCTCGGAGGTCGCCGGCTCCTGGCCATTCGTGCTGATCGCCGACGCGGCCTCCGCGCTCGTCCCGGAACCCGACTCGGCGGGGCTGTCAGCGGGCGCAGCAGCCTGCGTCGGCGCGCGAGCGGGCGCTGGTGCAGCAGCGAGCGAGATAGCCGTATCGCCGTTGAGGACCGGCGGACGAGGCATGCGCTTGGCGGCTGCCGCGAAGGCCGCGGGATCGGTGAGCCCGGCCAGTTGGGCGTGGTAGGCCTCCAGCTCGCGCTCGTAGTCGCTCACGAGGTCGCGGACCGCCTTCGCATCGGCCTCGCCATGGGCGCGATCAGCTGCCAGCTGCTCCTCGAGCCTGCTGCGGCGCTCGGCCACGCGGCGCTCGGCCTCGGCCTTGATGCGTGCCGCCTCCGCCTTCGCCCACTCGCCAACCGCGTCGATGTCGGTCTCGGCGCGGGTGCTGAGCTCCTGGCGTCGGCGCTCCCCCTCCGTCTCGAGCTCCTTGACCCGCTCCTCGGCGCGCGCACGGGCATCAGCCAGGCCGGTCTCCTTGGACTCATCGGCAACACGGCGCATCGCGGCCACGAGCTCGCGCAGGAACTCCTCGGGCGGGCCTGCGTCGGCCACGCTGATCGTCTCCGCCTGCGCCTGCGAAGCAGCCGGCTCCGCCGGCGCGGCGTCGGTGTCGTTGACCTCGCCGCTCGTCGCCATGTCGGCGGGCTCGACTGGCGCCGGGCTCCGCGTCGCCGACGGGGCGTCCGCCGGCATCGTGGCCTCGGCGGCCGGGTTGCTGGCGTCGCCCGCCTCGCCCTCCTCCTCGGAGGACCAGGGAAGCCGGAAGCCGGGTCGTCGCTGATTGGCAGTCATTGGTCGATGAGCTCCGATGTGCGCGGGGCGACCCCGGACGGGACCGTTCCGGCGGTGATGGTACTCGTGTGGCCAGCCGCGGACTGAGTCAACGAAAGTCCTGCAGGTTGAGAACCACGGTACCAGCGGTCGGGTTGCTACCATCGATCGGTGATCGACTTCCCGACGCTTCCGGATTCGGCCCTCCCTTACCTTCGCGTGACGCTCATCGCCGTGGTCGCCATCGTGGCGTGGGCATTCCTGCGGGTGGCGGTGCGGGTGAGCACTCGGGGCCTGATCGAGCGACGGGCGCTCGAGGCGGACGCCGCCAGCATGCCGCCGCTGGAGCTCGAGCGACGGGTGAACACGATCGGCCGGCTGGTGATGCGCATCGGCGCTGCGGTGATCGTGATCATCGCCGTCCTGATGGCGCTCGGCCAGTTCAACATCGATATCGGGCCGGCGATCGCCGGCCTCGGCGTGGTGGGCATCGCGGTCGGCTTCGGGGCGCAGACCCTCATCCGCGACTGGCTGGCGGGGATCTTCGTCGTGCTCGAGAACCAGTACTCCGAGGGTGATGTCGTGCGCATCGGCGGCGTGGAGGGCGTCGTCGAGTCGTTCAGCCTGCGCCGCACCACCCTGCGCGACCTGGACGGGACGGTCCACTCGGTCCCGAACGGGCAGGTCACCGTGGCCTCCAACCTGACCCGGCTCTGGGCCCGGGTGAACCTCGACATCTCGGTCGCCTACGACACCGATATCGACGCCGCCACCGGCCTGATCAACGCGGTCGGCCAGGAGATGCAGGCTGACGAGGAGTGGGGCGCGCGCCTGCTCGAGGCTCCGAAGGTCATGCGCGTGAACGCGCTCGCTGACTCGGCGGTGACGCTCAAGGTACTGGGGCAGGTGCGTGCTGCGGAACAATGGGCCGTGGCCGGCGAGCTGCGGAAGCGCATCCTCGCCGCGTTCTCATCGGGCGGCGTGGAGATCCCGTTCCCCCACCAGGTGATCGTCACGCGCGGCGGTCAGACGGATCCGCGCACGCTGCCGGAGCGCTCGACGGACTCCGAGGGAACCACCTGAGCGCCGGTCGTCGCGAACCCATGGCGCGGCGTTCAGTCCCTGCCGTGCGCCTCGCCCACGTACTCGAGGAAGCCGATGTCACCGGGCGACTCCCCGGCGGCGGTCAGAGCCGTGGCGGCATCGGCAGCCTGCTGCGCGCCATGGCTGACGAGGTGCTGTACGAACATCCAGCGCGGCAGCGGGCTGCGGCTCAGGCCGGGGTGAGCGGGCTCGACGAGATCGGCGTCCGATAGTGACCCCACCCATGCAATGAGCGCCCTGGCTTCGACCGTCCAGCGATCGCGAAGCTGTGTGACGGTCAGGAAGTCGTCCGGCCGGAGCTCCTGGTCCTCGCCGTATTCCGACTCCGGTCGCTCCTCGAGCGCGAGGCGCCAGCTCCACTCCACGTCCAGCTCGTGGACGAGCGTGGCGCGAAGGCTCCGCGTCGTCAGGTGACCCTCGTCGGTCCATGCCTCCGTCGGGAGGCGCGCGGCGGCGTCGAGCAGCCGGCGGTTCGTCCACCACAGGTGCTCGATGGAGAGCCGAAGGGCCGACGCCAGCCCCCCGGGCGTGTCGCCGAGCGGGGCGGAGCGGGTCAGGCCGACTCCTCCTCCGGCTGATCCTCGCGTGCCGATGCGCGACCACGTCCGCGGCGGCGCGGCTCGCCGTCATCGGTCTCGGTGACCAGCATCGGGGGCTGACCGTGCTCGATGGTCTCGCCGGTGATCACAACCTTGGTGACATCGGTTCGCTCCGGGATGTCGTACATCACGTCGAGCAGCGCCTCCTCGACGATCGTGCGGAGAGCGCGTGCGCCGGTCTTGCGGTCGAGGGCCAGCTTGGCGGTTGCCTCGAGCGCGTCCGGGGTGAACACCAGCTCCACCTTGTCGAGGCTGAGGAACTTCGTGAACTGGCGGGTGACCGCGTTGCGCGGCTCGGTGAGCACCTTGACGAGGTCGTCCTTGGCCAGCGCGGCCAGGCTCACCACCACTGGCAGGCGTCCGACGAACTCGGGGATGAGTCCATACTTGAGCAGGTCCTCGGGCATCAGCTTGTCGAACAGGGCCGCCCGCCGCTCGTCCTTCGACTTCGATGCGTTTGATCCGAAGCCGATCCCCCGCCGGCCGACGCGCTCCTCGATGATCTTCTCGAGACCCTCGAAGGCGCCGCCGACGATGAACAGGATGTTCGTGGTGTCGATCTGGATGAAGTCCTGGTGGGGATGCTTCCGGCCGCCCTGCGGAGGGACGTTCGCGACGGTGCCCTCCAGGATCTTCAGCAGCGCCTGCTGGACCCCCTCACCGGAAACGTCCCGGGTGATCGACGGGTTGTCGGTCTTGCGCGCG
Source organism: uncultured Chloroflexia bacterium (assembly GCA_963704115.1). GTDB lineage: Bacteria > Chloroflexota > Limnocylindria > QHBO01 > QHBO01 > JACDBZ01. The sequence goes on along the minus strand of CAVPGY010000002.1, from coordinate 472,443 downwards.
ATCTTGTCGATCTCGTCGATGTAGATGATGCCGCGCTGGGCACGCTGCACGTCGAAGTCGGCGGCCTGGATGAGGCGCAGCAGGATGTTCTCGACGTCCTCGCCGACGTAGCCGGCCTCGGTCAGGCTCGTCGCATCGGCAATGCAGAACGGGACGTCCAGGACCCTGGCGAGCGTCTGGGCCAACAGCGTCTTTCCCGATCCGGTCGGTCCGACGAGCAGGACGTTCGACTTCCCGAGCTCGACCTCGTCGACCTGGTGGCCGGCGTTGACGCGCTTGTAATGGTTGTAGACGGCGACCGAGAGGACCTTCTTGGCCTGGTCCTGGCTGATGACATAGGTATCGAGCTGGTCCTTGATCTTATGCGGGCTCGGGAGCGGCGTGCTCTGCGCCTTGCCGCTCGCGCGCGGCGTCTCGAGCATCTCCTCCTCGATGATCTCCTGGCAGAGGTTGATGCACTCGTCGCAGATATAGACGCCCTGGCCCGCGATCAGCTTGCGGACCTGCTCCTGGCTCTTGCCGCAGAAGCTGCAGCGGTAGGGAACCTTCGACTTGGTGGTCATCGCGGCCGATGGTAGCACGGGGCCGCCACGCTGCCCCCTTCCTGCAATCGTCGTAGGATGCATCGATGGCCTCGCTGCGCTTCGGCCGAGTGGACGGCCCGATGGGGCCCATGTGGATGGCCGAAACCGATGCGGGCATTGCCGCGGTCTCCCGTACGGACTCGCCAGAGGCGTTCCTGGCCGCGCTCCACCGACGCTTCCCGGGCGTCGAGCCCGTCGCCGATCAGGTCGACAGCGGGTGGCTCGCCCGTGGGGCGCCGCCTCGGCTGGATCTCTCCGGTCTGTCGCCATTCGACGCCCGTGTCTACGAGGCCGTGCGGGCGGTGCCCCCCGGCACGACCGTGACCTATGGGGAGGTGGCCGCGCTCATCGGCTCACCGGGGGCTGCGCGGGCGGTCGGCGGCGCCATGGCGCGCTGCCCGCTCTTCCCGGCGGTTCCCTGCCACCGCGTGGTGCGTGCCGCGGACGGCTGGTCGGGCTGGGGCGACGACGTCGCGCTCAAGTGGCGGCTGCTTGCCGCGGAACGCGAGGATCGCGAGGCAACCGTTCAGCCGGCCAGATCCTCGATGAGCAACGCCGACGCCGCGGCCACGCGAGCCAGGGTCTCGTAGTCGAGGGTATCCGGCGTATCGGTCGGGCGGTGGTAGTTCGGATTCCGGAAGTTCGCAGTGTTCGTCACCTGGATCGCAGGCAGGCCCGCGGCCCAGAAGTGCACATGGTCGCTGCGCGAGAAATTGCGGGCCATGGGGTGCATGGCGAGCGCCGGGCCGATCAACGGAAGGTCGAGCGGGTCGCGGAGCTGGATCACGCGCTCCGGGCCAAGCGTCGCCGACAGGCAGCGCGACCAGCGCCGCACGAGGTCGACCGATCGACGGCGGTAGATGGCCACGACGGTGTCACCGCGGTAATCCCGCTCTTCCATCCTGGCCGCCTGCCCGGGGTACAGGCGCGCGATCGTCGGCGGGACGGGCGCCGAGCCCGGGCGGGAATCCATGAAGCCGATCGGGTCGAAGACGACCGCAGCCCGCACGTCGTACAGGGAGCGCAGCCAGCGCACGAGCGGCCGCGAACCGATCAGACCGATCTCCTCGAAGTCCGGTGCCGCCAGGATGACCGTCCGTCGGAAGCGCCGGCCCCGCAACCGGTCCGCCAGCTCGAGGAGCAGGGCCACGCCCGCCCCGTTGTCGTCCGCGCCGGGCGATCCGTCGACGGTGTCGTGGTGGGCGACCAGGACGACCGCCTCATCGGTCTCACCTTCGGCGATCGCCACGAGGTTCGTCCCGGCCAGGTCTCGATAGGTGTGCCTGCGCCGCCGGCGCGGTGCCGCTTCCAGGCGGTCCAGGCTGCCGCGCACCGAACGGAAGCGGAGCCGCTGCCGTCCGACCAGCCAGCCCGCCCCCCTCCAGGCGTCGGTGATCAGATCATCGGTCGCGGCCATCGCGTCGGGGGCGTGGAGCCGGCTTCGTGGTCCGGGAATCGATTCGACCCGCGATCGGAGGCGATCCGGTCGGATCAGGCCGAGCCACTCCTCAGCGGCCGCCATGAGGGCGACATCGGGCTCCGGATAGTGCTCCTCGCGCGTCCACATCAGCGCGCAGGGTGCCGGTGGATCGGGCACGAATGAACGCGAGGCGGCCAGAACGCGCTGGGTGCCTCATCTATCGGGCAGGGTTGTACGCGAGCGTGGCCTTGGAGCCCCTCATGCGCGACGGTGCCCGATCTATCGTCCATGTCGCGTCTTGGCGAAGTCATGTGCGCCGTGCTGCCCGATCTATCGGCAACGCCGCGGGGCAGCGGGCCTACTTCTTCGCCTTCTCGGCCTCGGCAGCATCGGGGACGTCGCCGCCGGCCTTCTGGGCCATGCTGATCAGTGACTCGGCGTTGCCCTGGAAGACCTCGTCGATGAGGCCGTAGGCCTTCGCCTCCTCGGCGCTCATGAACTTGTCGCGCTCGGAGTCGCGCTTCACCGTCTCGAAGTCCTGCCCGGTGTGGTCGGCGAGGATCTTCATCAGGGAATCCGTCAGATGCATCATCTCGCGCATCTGGATCTCGACGTCCGGGGTGTTGCCGCGGAAGCCGCCCGAGCCCTGGTGGATCATGATCCGGCTGTTCGGCAGGGCATAGCGCTTGCCGGTGGCGCCGGCGGCGAGCAGCACGGCGCCCATGGAGGCGGCCTGCCCAATGCAGATCGTGGAGACGGGCGCGCGCAGGTACTGCATCGTGTCGTAGATGGCCATGCCGCTCGTCACCACCCCGCCCGGCGAGTTGATGTAGAGCTGGATGTCCTTCTCCGGGTCCTCCGACTCGAGGAAGAGCAGCTGCGCGATGATCAGGTTCGCGACGTGATCCTCGATCGCATCGCCCAGGAAGATGATGCGGTCCTTCAGGAGCCGCGAGTAGATGTCGAACGCGCGCTCACCGCGGGCGCTCGACTCGATGACCATCGGGACCAGCATCGGTTACGCGGACTCCTCGGACTGCTCGGTGGCTTCGGTGACTTCGGTGACTTCGGTGACTTCGGTTGATGCGGTGTCGGGCTCGGCGGCGGGCGACTCGGCGATGGACGCATCGGTCCCGAGCGCCCGGTCGATGAGCGTGTCGACCAGTGTACGGTTGCGGATCGTCATCCGCAGGTAGCTGCGACCGCGCCGCGAGGTCAGGTACTCGCGCAGCTTGGCGTCCTCGCCGTAGCGCGCCATCTGCTCCGCGATCTCGGCGTCGATCTCGGCGTCGGCCGCGTCGATCCCCTCCTTCTCGGCGATCGCCGACAGCACCAGCAGCGTCTTCACGCGCCGGGTTGCCGGCTCCCGCAGCTCGGCGCTCAGCTCCTCGGGGGTCTGCTTCGAGAGCGCCAGGTACTGCTCCAGGCCGATGCGCTGCTGCGCGAGCCGCGTCCGCAGCTCGTCGCGCATGATCTCGACCTCGTTGCTGACCATCACCTCGGGCAGCTCGACGCTGGCGTTGCTGACCGCGAAGTCGATGATCCGGTCGCCGAACTGGTGCCGCGCCTCGGCCTCGGCCCGCTTCTCCATCGCATCGCGGATCTCGGCGCGCAGGGCGTCGACGGTCTCGACGTCCCCGACCGACGAGGCGAAGGCGTCGTCGACCTCGGGCAGCAGCTTCTCGCGCAGGTCGAGCAGCTCCACCTCGAAGTGCGCCTCCTTACCCTGGAGCTCCTCGACGCGGTAGTCCTCGGGGAAGGTGATGTCGAAGCCCTTCGTCTCGCCGATGCCCATGCCGACCAGGTGGTCCTCCCAGCCGGCGATCATCCGATCCTCGCCGATGACGACCGGCAGCCGATCGGCGGACCCGCCCTCGAACGGCTCGCCGTCGATGGTGCCGGCGAACTTCACGCTGGCGATGTCGTCCTTCGCCGCGGGCCGGTCGTCCACGGGGCGCAGGGTCGCCTGCTGCCCGCGCAGCTCCTCGATGACCTGGTCGACCTGCTCGTCGGTCACCTCCGGCGTCTCCAGGTCGAACGAGAAGTCGGTGTAGGAGCCCAGCTCCACGTCCGGGCGGACCGGAACGGTGGCCGTGAAGGTGACCGGTTGCCCCTCCACCACGTTGGCGGGATCGATGTCCACGTCCGGGTGGTCGATGGGGATGATGTCGGTCTGGTCGAGCGCGGCGCCGTACGAGTCGCTCACCAGGTGCTCGATGGCCTCGGCCATGACGCTGCCGCGGCCGACGAACCGATCGATGACGTTGCGCGGCGCCTTCCCGGGCCGGAACCCGGGAACCTTGGTGCGCTCGGCGACGTGGCGGTACGCGGTGGTGAAGTGACGGGCGACCTCGTCCGGCGTGACCTCGATCTCGAGGACCATCTTCGAACCGGGCTCCGGTCGCGTGGATACGGTGACCAACTCAGCTCCTGTAGCGATTGATGACGGCGCGTGGTGGGCGAGGCGAGATTCGAACTCGCACGTCTTGCGACACCGGCTCCTAAGGCCGGCGCGTCTGCCGTTCCGCCACTCGCCCGGACCGAGGATCGCGGCGATATGTCGGTGAGTCTACCAATGGACCGGTGCGAGTGCCGTCCGGGGCGCGAGCAGCGTCAGCCGACGGAGCGGCGGCTCATGGCGGAATACTCGGCACGCTCGGTGGACGGGCGGGGGGCGTCGTCCTTGGCCTGCTCGGGATCCGGCTCGGCGGCACCGCCGGCGGTGCCGAGGGCGTCCAGCGTCGGGTTGCCGCGCGGCACCTCGCCGGAGAGGAATCGCTCCACGGCCTTGCGCGCCAGCGCGGCAGTGAGGATGGCAGCGCCGGCCTCGAAGGCATTCCAGGCTGCGCGCTGCGGCCCGGGAGGACCCTCGGCGATCTGCTCAGCCAGCTTCTTGCTGACCTTGCCGTGCTTGCGCGGGTCGTGGCGCCAGCGGGCCAGCTCCTTGGCAAGCGACTCGCGGGCCTCGTCGGCCCGCGGTCCGACGGCACCGGCCATGTGGTCGACCCAGGACTGCATCGGTCCCGGGAGCGCGTCGTACGCCTTCTCCGGGTCGGAGCGGAAGGCGCGACGGCGGATGAGCTTGGCCACCCGCACCGGTCCGCCCGCCAGCAGGAAGACGGCTCCCGCAGCGACCCCCAGCACCAGGGCGGGGTTCTCCTGGAAGCGCTTCTTGATGTTCAGCGCATCGCGCAGCTGGTCGGAGGTGCGCTCGAGCTCGGCTCGCTGCGCCGCGATCTCCGCGCGGGTCGCGGCTAGCTTCGCTTCAGCAGTCGGCTCTTCGCCCACTCGATATCCTCCTTCACCGCTGAGATTGTCTCCTCCGGTGTGAACTTCGTGCTCGACACTCGCTTGATGCCCCGCCAGGCCAGCAGACCCGCGATCACGAGCATCAGGACCAGGAGCAGCAGCGCCACCCACCACAGCCCGATGACGACGAGCACCGCCATCACGAACGCGATCAGGGCGATGACGAACAGGACCACCAGCGCCGCAGCGATCGCGAGCAGGACGATCCCGCCCTTCAGGTGACCCAGGTTGGCCACCATCTCCTGGCGACCACGCTGCAGCTCGAGCTTGGCGAGGGACACGCCACCGGACACGAGCCGCTTCAGCAGCGTGAACGCGTTCTCGCGGCGGCGGGGGGCGTCGCCAGTCGTCATTGCACCTCCGTGATTGGGATGGCGGATGCCGCGCACTCGGTACCGTGCGCCAACATGATTCTACCAACGAGCACGTTGGGTGCCACGATCGGCCTCCGGCAGCGGGACCGATCGTCCGCTATCCTCTCGCCCCAATGGCCAAGCGACGTACTTCCGGCATCCAGCGGCGCGAGCGCGCCAGCGAGGATGCGCTCAACCGGCGACTCGACGCCCCCGCGAGCGGGATGGCGCTCCCTGATTGGCGGCTGCTGGCCATCGGAGGCGTGCTGCTGGTCGGCGTGGTCCTCATTGCCCTGGTCATGGTGCTCGGCTCGGGACCGAGTCCCGCGGTTGGGGTGCAGCAGCCCGATGATGGGCAGACGCACGTCGCCCAGGGCACCGATTGCCGGGCCTCGGGCGCGGCCGGCGAGTGCGGGGCGAACCCGTACTCCTCGCTGCCGGCGGCCTCCGGCCCGCACTGGAACGGTCCAGCGAACTGGGGGGTGTACAGCGCGCCGCAGGTCGAGACGCAGCTGATCCACAACCTGGAGCACGGCGGCATCGTCATCTGGTACGACCCCGATGCGCTCGATGCGGACCAGGTGGACGAGCTGTCGCGCTACGTCACCACCCAGGTCGCCAGCGGCATCAGCGGCCGCTACAAGTTCATCCTGTCGCCGTGGGGCGGCGAGGATGAGCTGTCATCGCCGATCGTCGCGACCGCCTGGCGGTGGGTGCTGGAGCTCGACGAGGTGGACACCGACATGGTCGACGCGTTCGCGCGCGAGCATTACGGCCTCTCGCCCGAGCCGAACGGCGGGCCCGGACCGCCGGCCGTCTAGGGATCCACCCTCGGTTGACCCACCCCGTCCGCTCGGGCATCATCTCGGCGGGCGCGTAGCTCAACGGCAGAGCAAAGGACTCTTAATCCTTAGGTTGTGGGTTCGAATCCCTCCGCGCTCGCCAACCCGACTCACCCACAGGACGGGCCGTCACCACGGCGCCCGTCCTGTCGTTCATCGGCGGCCTGCGGGCCGTTGTGTCCGGAGGGCTGACATGGCCGAGGTTCCGATCGAGCGGCACGTGCTGGACAACGGGTTGCGCATCGTCCTCTCCCGCGACCCGCGGGCACCGCTGGTGGCGGTGAACCTCTGGTATGACGTCGGCAGCCGCCACGAGAAGCCGGGCAAGACCGGCTTCGCGCACCTGTTCGAGCACATGATGTTCCAGGGGTCGGCGAACGTGGAGAAGGGCCAGCACTTCAGCCTGGTGCAGGCCGCGGGCGGGACGCTGAACGCCTCGACCTGGCTCGACCGCACGAACTACTTCGAGACCCTCCCCGGCCATGAGCTGGAGCTCGCGCTCTGGCTCGAGGCCGATCGGATGGCGAGCCTGCTGCCGGCCATGACCCAGGAGAAGCTCGACAACCAGCGCGACGTGGTGAAGAACGAGCGCCGCTACAGCGTGGACAACCAGCCGTACGGCGACTGGGACGAGCGGATGCAGGCGCTCGTCTACCCCGAGGGACACCCGTACCACCACTCCACCATCGGGTCGATGGAGGACCTGTCGGCCGCGTCACTCGACGACGTTCGAGAGTTCTTCGCCACCTACTACGCGCCGAACAACGCGGTCCTCACCCTTGCCGGCGACTTCGAGGCCGATGCGGCGCTGGCGCTCATCGAGCGCCACTTCGGCCCGATCCCGGCGAACGCGGCCCTGCCGCCGCCGCCCGACATGACGGTCGAGGCGACGATCGGCCGCGACGTGCGCGTCACGGTCCCGGACCAGGTGCCGCTGCCCCGCATCTACCTGGCACACCGGGTCGCGCCGTTCGGGACCGATGCCCACGACGCGTTCGAGGTCGCCGCCGACATCCTCGGCAGCGGCCGCGCCTCGCGGCTCTACGCCGCGCTCGTGCGCGAGCAGCGGGTCGCGCAGGACGTCAGCGTCTTCGTCTTCCCGATCGTAGGTGGCGCGGCGATGTTCTCGCTCTGGGTCACCGCCCGCCCGGGCGTCTCCGTGGAGCAGCTCGAGTCGTCGACGCTGGCCGAGGTCGACCGGCTCGCGGCCGACGGACCGACCGGCGCGGACCTCGAGCGGGTGCGCAACCTCCAGGCCAGCCGATCGGCATCGGCGCTCGAGCGGATCAGCGAGCGGGCGGACCGGCTCAGCATGTACACCTGCCTCTTCGACGAGCCGGAGCGCATCAACACCGAGGTCTCGCGGTACGCCGCGGTCGACGCGGACCAGGTCGCGGGCGCGCTGCGCTCGTCGATCACGGCCGACAACCGGGTGACGCTGGTCTACGTCCCGGCGGAGACTGCAGCATGACGCTCCGACCGGTGGCCACCACCCCACGCCCGTACCGCTTCCCGGACTTCGTCCGCCACGAGCTGTCCAACGGCCTGGGCGTGTGGCTCGTCCCGCTTCCGGACCGCGAGCTGGTCAGCGTCCACCTGCTGACCGATGCCGGGGCGGCGACGGAGGACGAGTCCCAGGCCGGCGTCGCGGCGCTCACCGCCCAGCTGCTGGTCACCGGCACCCGCCGCCTCGACGCGGCTGCCTTCGCCGAGACCACCGAGCGGCTCGGGATCGACGTCGGCAGCGAGTCCTCCTGGGACAGCGCGCGGGCAGGGTTCGCCGCCCTCGGCCAGCACCTCGAGGCAGGGCTCGACCTGCTGGTGGAGATGCTCACCGAGCCGCGCCTCGACGAGGGCGAGTTCGATCGGATCAAGGCCGAGCGCCTCAACGACATCCTCCAGGCGCGGGCGGAGCCCGGACGGCTCGCCGACGAGCGCTTCCTCGGCGAGGTCTACGCCGATGGCGTCCCGTACGGCCGGCTGAGCGCCGGAACCCCCGAGACGGTCGAGCCGCTGACCGTCACCGACGTGCGCGCCTTCCACGCCTCGCGCTACGCGCCGAACGTCGCCGACATCGTCATCGCCGGCGCCTTCGAGCCCGATGCGGCCCTTGCCGCCGTCGAGCGGCGCCTGGGCACGTGGGCCGGCAGCGGCCCGGGCCACCGGACGTTCGCCCCGGCACAGCGCGGGGGCCGCCGCATCGTGGTCGTCGACCGACCCGGATCGGTGCAGAGCGAGCTGCGCGTGGGCCACCTGGGCATCGATCGCCACGACGCACGCTACTTCCCGGCGGTCGTGATGGCCGCGCTCCTCGGCGGTGTCTTCGGCAGCCGCCTGAACCGCCGCCTCCGAGAGGAGCTCGGCTACACCTACGGGGCGCGCTGCGCGCTCGACCCGCGCCGGGCGGTCGGGCCGTTCACCGCCTCGGCGGCGGTGCAGTCCGAGGTCACCGTCGACGCCATCCGTGAGCTCATGGGCCAGCTCGACCGGATCCGTGAGGAGCCGCCGACGGAGGACGAGCTGGCCGAGGTGAAGAACTTCCTGGTCGGCATCTTCCCGCTCCGCTTCGAGACGACGGCCGGCCTCGCCGCGGCGATCGAGCCGCTCGCCGTCTACGACCTCGCCGATGACTGGTGGCACGCGTACCGCAGCCGCCTGGAGGCCGTGACCACGGACGACGTGCATGCCGCCGCCCGCGAGCTCGTGCGACCGGACGACGCGCTCATCCTCGTCGTCGGCGACGGCGCGAACGTCCGCGAGGGGTTGGCCGACGCCGGACTGGGTCCGCTCGAGATCACCGCCGAGGCCTGACCTCAGCTCGACGCGTGCCGTCGGGCCAGCTCGGCCTCCACGTCCCCCAGGGCGAGGCCGCGCGCCTCGAGCAGCACGAGGGCGTGATAGAGCAGGTCGGCCGCCTCGCCGACGACCTCCGCGTCCGTCCCGGCGAGCGCCGCAGCCGACAGCTCGCCGGCCTCCTCGGTGACCTTCTCCGCCGGCCGTCGGGGACCGCCTGCCAAGAGGCGCGCGGTGTAGGAGGCCTCGGCATCGGCGCCGCGACGCCCCGCGACCACGCGGGCCAGCGCCGCGAGATCGAAGCGCCCCGCGTCCTCGAAGCAGGAACGGCTGCCGGTGTGGCACGCCGGCCCCGAGGGCGAGACGCGATACACGATCGCATCGGCATCGCAGTCGACCCCGATCGCCTCGACGGCCATGACGTGGCCGCTCGTGGCGCCCTTGCGCCACAGCTCGTTCCGCGAACGCGACCAGAAGTGAGCCTCCCCGGTTGTCTCGGTGGCCTCGACCGCCACGCGGTTCGCCCAGGCCAGCATGAGGAGGTCGCTGCGCACGGCATCGGTCACGACCACGGGAAGCAGCTCGCCTCGCGTCCAGTCCGGCCGCCGCTCGCTCAGCCAAGCCACGCGGCCACCTCCTCCGCCGTCGCGGGCACGTGGACCGGCCGCACGCTGATACCGCGTGTCGCCAGCTCGTCCTTCAGCGGACCGATCCGCAGCAAACCGAAGTGCAGCGTCGAGGCCAGCAGGGCGGCCGATGCGCCGCCGCCGGTGAGGACGTCCGCGACGTCGTCGACCGACCCGCCGCCACCGGACGCGATCACCGGCACCCGCACCGCGTCGGCGACCGCCCGGGTGAGCCCCAGGTCGTAGCCGGCCCGCGTGCCGTCCCGGTCGATGCTCGTCAGCAGCACCTCGCCGGCGCCCCGCTCCACCGCCTCGCGGGCCCACGCGACGGCGTCGCGGCCGGTCTCCTCGGTCGCGGCGACGCCGCGCACCCGCCAGCCGCCGTCGGGATGAGCGGCGGCGTCGATGGCGATCACCACCGACTGCGAGCCGAGCCGCTCGGCCAGCAGGCCGATCACCGCCGGGTCGCGGAGTGCGGCGCTGTTGACCGCCACCTTGTCGGCGCCCGCGTCGAGCAGGGCTGCGGCATCCGCGAGCGACGCCACGCCGCCGCCCACGCCGAGCGGCACGTCGAGCGCGGCGGCCGCCCGGCTGATGAGGTCCACCAGGGAGGGCCGCCGGTCGCGGGTGGCGCCGATGTCGAGGATCGTGATCTCGTCCGCGCCCTCGGCCGCGTAGCGGGCCGCGAGCTCGACCGGATCGCCGGCGTCGACGAGGTCGACGAAGCGCGTTCCCTTCACGACCCGTCCATCGGTGACGTCCAGGCAGGCGATGATCCGCTTGCGGAGCGTCATGACAGCGCCGCCACGGCCTCGGCGGCATCGACCGCCCCGGTCAGCAGCGCCAGACCGACCACGGCGCCATCGATGCCGATCGCGTCCAGGGCCCGCAGGTCGTCGAGCGAGCCGACGCCTCCCGCCGCGACGAGCGTGGCCGCAGGGAAGGCGGCGCGGAGCATGGCCAGGCCCTCGAGGTCGGGCCCCGCCAGCGTTCCGTCGCGGCTCGTCTCGGTCACCACGAGGCGCGATGCCCCTTCCTCGAGCAGGCGCGCGGCGATCTCCATGGGCTCCGCCCCGCCCTCGCGGAGCCACCCGTCCAGGGCCGCGCGCCCGCCCCGCAGATCCAGCGAGACGGCGATTCGACCCGGGTATCGGCGAGCGCACGCGGCGAGGAACCCCGGTCGCTCGATGGCGGCGGTGCCGAGGAGAGCATCGTCGACGACCTCGAGCGCAGCGGCCACGTCGTCCTCCGTCCGCAGGCCGCCGCCGAGCTCGACCGTCGCGCCCGGATCCGCGGCGCGCGCCGCATCGGCCACCTCGGCGATCAGCGGCAGCTGCATCGGCCGCCCGGCGCGAGCGCCGGCCAGATCGACGACATGGATCCGACGGCAGCCGGCCGCCACGAAGCGCGACGCGAGCGCCGGCGCGCCGGCCCCGGCCGGGATTCGCCGCTGGTAGTCCCCCTGGACGAGCCGGAGCGCTCCACCGTCCAGCAGGTCGATGGCGCAGATCAGCTCCATGCGGTCACCGCTCGCGGCGCGTCGAGCAGGCCGGACGCGAACGCACGCAGGAGCGCACGGCCGGTCGGGCCGCTCTTCTCCGGATGGAACTGGGTGCCGGTCACGGCGCCGGCGCGCAGGAGGGACGGAAAGGTGAACCCGTCAACGGTGGTGCGGCCGGCGACCGCAGCGGCATCGGCATCGGGCCAGTAGCCGTGGACGAAGTAGGCGTCGAAGACGGCGCCGGCATCGGTCCGAACCTCGTTCCAGCCGATGTGCGGCACCTGCCGCGGGCCACCGGCATCGATGGCGGGGAAGGCGCGGCAGCGACCGCCGATCACCCCGAGACCAGGCGTATCCCCCTCGTCAGAGCCCTCGAGCAGCAGCTGCGCCCCCAGGCAGACGCCGAGGAGCGGCCGTCCGGCACGCACCCAGTCCCGCACCGGCTCCCAGAGCCCGGTGGCCTGCAGCGCGGCGACCGCCGACGGTGCGGCGCCGACGCCGGGGAAGACCACCCGGTCGGCCGCCCCGAGGCCCTCGGCCGTGGCGACCAGGAGCGCATCGGCACCGCTGGCCTCCAGGGCGCGCAGCACGGACCGCGTGTTCCCGGCTCCATAGTCGACGACCGCGATCACCGCAGGGTGCCCTTGCTGCTGGGCACCGCATCGGTGCCCGCGAGACGCGGGTCCGGGTCCCACGCCTGGCGCAGCGCGCGGGCGAGCCCCTTGGCGCCCGCCTCCACGAGGTGATGCGTGCTTCGCGCCCCGCGCACCTCGAGGTGGACCGATGCGCGCGCCTCGCGCGCCAGCGTCTCGACGAAGTGCGGCCACAGCTCGAGCCAGACGTTGGCCGCGGTCATCGGGTCGGGCACCGGCTGGACGTCGCTGTATGCGCGTCCGCCGAGGTCCACGGCACACAGGGCGAGCGCCTCGTCCATCGGCAGGCGGGTGTCGCCGTAGCGGGTGATGCCGGTACGCTCGCCGAGTGCCTGGTCGATCGCCCGGCCGAGGACGAGCGCCGTGTCCTCCACCGTGTGGTGCTCGTCGACCTGGGTGTCACCGGTGGCATCGACCTCGAGGTCGATCAGCGCGTGCCGGGCGAAGAGAGTGAGGACGTGATCGAGGAAGCCGATCGGCGTGGCGATCGTCGCCACCCCCGTCCCGTCGAGGTCGACCCGGATCCGGATCGTGGTCTCGGCCGTGGAGCGTTCCGCGGAGCCGGTTCGGGTCATTGCAGCACCTCCTCGAGCGCCGCGAGCAGGCGCCCCTCTTCGGGTTCCAGGCGCGCCGTGGCGCGCAGCCAGCCGGCCATCGGGCCGGATTCATAGCGTCGGATCGCCACGCCGCGTGCCAGGAGCGCGTCGTCCACCGCCGACGCGTCGTGACGCCCCGGGTGGAACGAGACGAAGTTGGTGATCGACGGCAGCACGCGGCAGCCGAGCCGATCGAGGGTCGCTGCCAGGCGGTCGCGGCTGGCGATCACCGCCATGCGCCGCTCGCGAGCCACGGACTCGTCCGCGAGAACCGCGAGCGCCATCGCCTCCGACGGCGCGCCGATCGAGAGCGGCAGCCGGATGGCGTCGAATCGATCGGCCAGGCCATCCGGGACCACGAGGTAGCCGGCACGCGCCCCGGCGAGGCCATGGGACTTCGCCAACGAGCGGAGCACGAGCAGGTTCGGCAGCTCGTCCTGGAGCTGAATGGCCGACGTCGACTCCGGCGCCACGCCGAGCGACTCCTCGCCGAACTCGAGGTAGACCTCGTCGACACAGACCAGGGCCTGGAGTCCCTCGGCAACCGCGCGGATCTCCCCGAGCGGGTACGGGTCGCCGGTCGGGTTGTTGGGCGTGCAAAGCCACACCAGCCGCACCGACTCCCGTTCGGCGGTTGCCCGCAGCTCGGCCGCGGGCTGCCGCTCCCCCGGGTCGGCACGCGGGACCGGCACGACGCGCGCCCCGGCCAGCTGCGCCTCGACGGCGAACATGGCGAACGTCGGCGTCGGGATGAGCACCGCGTCCCCCGCGCCGACCGCGGTCGTCGTCACGAGACGGATCAGCTCGTCGGCGCCGGCTCCCGGCACGATGCGGCGTGGTTCCACGCCGAGGCGCTCGCCGAGTGCCGCGCGCAGACGAACGTAGGCAAGGTCGCCGTACTCGGAGGCGCGGGCGCCGTCGAACGCGCCCAGCGCAGCGATCGCCGCCGGAAGGGCGCCGCCGCCGAGGGTGTTCATGTCGGCGCGGACCACGGCATCGGGGCTGATGCCGGCGCGGGCCGCCAGCTCCTCGTCGGAGGGCTCGGCCGGGTACGCGCTCACCGGCTCGGGCCGGCGCAGCAGGTCGATCGGATCGGGCGTCGCCGCATGGCCGCCGGAGCGTTCGGCGCGCACGGCGACGCTGGCGCCATGGAGCGGAAGCCCCTCGGCGGACGCGATCGCCTCCACGGTCGGCGCCAGCTCCCGGACGCCCTCGGCGGATACCTCCTGGACCTCGATCCAGCGGCCGAAGGCCTCGACGCCGATGCCGCTCCAGGCGCGCGCCGCTCCTCCGGTGGGCAGGACGTGGTTCGTCCCGGTCGCGTAGTCACCGCCGGCGATGGGCGACCAGGGACCGATGAAGATCGCCCCGGCGTGGCGCACCGACGCCGCGAGGGTCGTGGCATCGGCGCATTGCAGGCTGACGTGCTCGGCCGCAACGGCGTCCACCACCTCGATCCCCACGGCGAGGTCCGAGACGAGGACCGCGCGGCCGTGGCGTGCCAGCGTCGCGAGCGCGCGGTCGGCGGTGGCGAGGCCGGTCGCGACCCGTGGCAGCGCGTCGTCCACGGCGGAGAGGAACGCCGCGTCATCGCTCACCACGATGGCGATCGAGTCCGGCCCGTGCTCGGCCTGGGCGAGGAGGTCCAGGGCGACGATCTCGGGGTCCGCCCCCGAATCGGCAAGGACGACGCACTCCGACGGACCCGCCGGCAGATCGATCGCGACGCGATCGCCGACGAGCCGCTTCGCGGCGGTGACGTAGGCGTTACCCGCGCCGAAGATCTTGTCGACACGCGGGACCGAATCGGTGCCGTACGCGAGCGCGGCGATCGCCTGGGCCCCGCCGGCGCGGAGGATCCGTCGCACCCCGGCGATGCGGGCCGCGGCGAGGATGCTCGGCGCGACCGTGCCATCGGCGTTCGGCGGCGTGGCGATCACGAGCTCGTCGACCCTCGCCAGCGCGGCCGGGATGGCCACCATGAGGACGCTGCTCGCGTAGGCCGCCCGCCCGCCCGGGACGTAGGCGCCGGCTCGCTGGAGCGGGCTCCACCGTCGCCAGGCGGTGATGCCCGGAGCGGTGCGGACGCGACGCTCAGCCCTGAGCAGGTCGCGCTGGTCGGCGTGGTAGCGGCGGATGGCGGCGGCGGCGCGACGGAGGGCCTGCTCCAGGCCGGCCGGTACCTCGGCCGCCTCGATCGCGGCAGGGTCGAGCCACGGCGTCTCGAGGTCCACGCCGTCGAAACGCGCGGTCAGCTCCCGCAGGGCCGCATCGCCACGGTCGCGGACGTCGACGACGATGGAGGCGACATCGGCCTCCGGCGCCGGCGGCCGCAGGCCATCGACCCATCCGGCGCGGCCGTCCGCGTCGAGATCCGCCCACGTCGTGCGCGGCAGGCTCATCGCATCACCTTCTCGATCGGCACCACGAGGATGTCGCGCGCCCCGGCCGCCTTGAGCTCCGGGACGAGGCGCCACAGCTGGCTGCGCTCCACGACCGAGTGCACGGCGATCTGCGAGGGGTCGGCCAGTGGCATCACCGTCGGTCCCGAGAGCCCGGGGATCAGCTCGCGGATGCGGTCGATCGCATCGGCCGGTGCGTTCATCATCATGTACTCGCGGCCGCGCGCGTCGAGCACGCTCCGCAGCATGTCCACCAGCGGGGCGATCCTCGAATCGCGCTCGCCGGCTCCGTCGCGACCGACGAGGACCGCCTCGGACGCGAGCAGGGTGGCGATCGGCGTGAGGCCGTTCATCCGCAGCGTGCTGCCACTGGCCACCAGGTCGACGACCGCATCGGCGACGCCGAGCTGAGGCGTCACCTCGACCGCGCCGCGCACCTCGACAACCTGCGCATCGACCTCGTTGGCCGCGAGGTACGCGTGCGTGGTGCGCGGGAACGAGGTCGCCACGCGCGCCCCGGCGAGCTGACCGACCGCCTCGATGCCCGAATCACGCGGGACCGCCAGGACGAGCGAGCACGCTCCGAAGCCGAGCGGCAGGATCGTGGTCAGCTCGCCGCCGTGCTCGGCGACGAGGTCGGCACCGGTGAGCCCCAGCTCCACCAGCCCGTCGGCGACGTACTCGGCCACGTCCTCGGTGCGCACGAAGAGCAGCTCCAGGTCGGCGTTGGTGACGAGCGCGCTCAGCCGGCGCTCCGACAGCTCGAAGTCCAGGCCGGCGGACCGGAGGAGATCCACCGACGGCTCCGAGAGGCGGCCCTTGTTCGGCACCGCGAGGCGCAGGCGTCCCGTCATCGGCCCGGCGCCTTCTCGTCAGGCAGCCGATCGAGCACCAGCCGATACCCGTCGCGGCCGTAGCGCAGCCACTGGTTGACGCGACTGATCGTCGCGCTCGATGCACCCGTGCGCTCGCTGATCTCGTGGTAGCTGACCCCGGTATCGAGCAGTCGGGCCACCTCCCACCGCGCGGTGAACTCGCGAAGCTCGTTCACGGTGCAGAGGTCGCGCAGGAAGCGCAGGGCCTCGTCCTCGTCCCGGAGCGATGCGACCGCGCTCGCCAGCGCGCGTGTGGCATCGGTGAGCCATCGATCCTCGGCCGCCGAAGCCTCGGCCGGCGTCTGCTGGGTGTTCATTGCTTTAGCACGCTAAAGCATTAGACCGATGACGTCAACCGGCGGTCTGGCCGCCCTCGGTGGCTACCCCGCGCGGCCACCGCAGCGCGAACACCGCTACGGGGCGACGGTGCTCGAGCTGGACCGACCCGCCCATCGCCGTCATCGTCGCCCGGACGAGGTAGAGCCCGAGACCGAGGCCGCGCCCGGCTGCCACACGGTCGTGGAAGAGGAGCTCGGCGACCTCATCGGCGATGCCGGGCCCTTCGTCGCGCACCCGCAGCACCACCGGATCCTCGTCGAAGGCCTCGACGTGGATCGGCGCGCCGGGCACCGAATACCGGTCGGCGTTGGTGAGCAGGTTCGTGATCGCCTGCTCGGAGAGATGCCGGTCACCGGTCACGTGCACGCCGGGCGGCAGCATGACGCGGAGCTCCCGCTCGCAGCCGCGCGCGCGAAGCCGCTCGATGGCCGCCCCCACCGCCGGCGCGAGCGGGAAGGATTCGCGGGATGCCTCGACTCGGCCCGTGTCGGCGCGGGAGTAGAGCTCGAGCCGCTCGAGGATCCCGATGGCGGCATCGACGGATTCCAGCGCCCGGCGACCGTGGCTTCCCGCGCGTTCCGGGAGGTTCGGGTCGCGCTGCGCGAGCTCGATCCGTGCCTTCGCCACGGCAAGCGGGTTGCGCAGCTCGTGCGCCACGAAGCTCGCGAACCGCGACAGCCGGCGTCTCTCATCCTCCTCCTTGCCAACGTCCCGCATGAGAAGCACGGCGCCGCCGCCCGGGATCGGCGTGCCCTCGACGTCGACCAGCATGTCGCGGCCGGAGACCGGGACGCGGATCGTGTAGCGACGCCGGATCGCTTCCGCCCGCGCCAGGACCTGCGGCCATTCCGCCTGGTCGAGGGCCCGCCCGCGCTCGTCGCGGGGCTCGGTGGCTCGACCCCACTCGTCCAGCGGCCGCTCGACGAAGCTGCGTCCGAAGAGACGCAGGGCGGCACGGTTGCCGTACGTGCCCCGCAGCTGGTCGTCGTACACCACGAGCGGCTCGGGGATCGCTTCGGCCACCTCCTCGAGCCGGGCTCGCTCGCGCTCCGCCGCGACGAGCGCGGCGTCGACCTCGTGTCGGGCAAGCTCGAGCCGTCGCCGCTCCTCCGCCGCCTCCTCGTGGGCATGCCGGCTCTCGGCGAGCGCGGCGGCCGCCTCCTGGCGCGCCGTGCCCAGGCGGTGGACGAGCAGGATGATGAGGGGCGAACCGAGGATGAAGGCGGCGATCCGCACGATCTCGTTCGGCGACCATCCGACGGCGCCGTCACTGGTGACCACCATCGCGAGGAGCACGACAAGCCCGCTGAACCATGCCCAGCTCGCTGCGGCGGCTCCGAGGCCGAGGCCGACGATCGCGATCGCCAGCACGAGCAGCACGGTGAACGGGACGGCTCGATCGGCCGTGCCGGCCAGCCACATCGTGAGCAGGGCCGTGCCGGCACCGACGAGCGCCCCGATGACGGCATTTCGGTCCGGCAGGATCGCGGTCAGCACGTCGCCTGGCCTCCGCGTGGCGTTCGGCGGCGAGCCTGGCATCCGGATCCTCACCCGGCTCGGAGGCCGGAGCGGCGCCGCGCGCGGGCGAGGCGCTCGCGCGCGGCAGAGATCCTGCGCCAGGGCCCCGAGACCCGACGCGGGTCGAGCGCCTGCGGATGCTCGCCGCGCGCGATCTCGGCGAGGAGCACGGACGCGCGATCGAGCTGGCCGGCCTCGGTGAGCAGCTGGACGAGGCTGAACCAGCGGCCCGGCTCGGGGATCGGCGCAGCCATGACGCGTTCTACCAGCTCCGCGGCGCGTCCCTCGTTCCCGGCGCGGCGGTGCGCGACGATCGCGGATCGATAGTCGGTGAAGCTCGGCTCGATGTCGATCGACTCGAGGAAGTTGAGCAGCAGCTCGGCGTTCTCTGCGCGTCGGTCCCGCGGACCGCGGCGGACGTGGGCCTCGCGGTACTCCCCGAGCAGGACGCGGAGCTCTCGCTCGGCCCAGCGACGCTGGGGGGTGTCGCGGGCGTAGCGCTCGCCGATCGCCGCGATGACCATGGCCCCCCGGAGCTCCTCCCCCGCCGACAGGTACGCGGTCCGCAGGTCGAGATCGACGATCTCCGCCCACGGCGTCCCGAGCTCGACGATCCGCTCGAGCACCCCCAGCCAGTCGTCGTGCCGGCCGCGCTCCGCGTAGTGCTGGGCCGCGTATCGGAGCCAGTAGCGCTCGCTGTGCTCGCGCCAGTCCTGCCCGTCGATGCGGTGCTCGACGATCCACCGGTCCTGGGCCCCGGGGCCGGCGAGAAAGACCTCGGCGGGGATGCGGAAGCCGGCCACCGAGCGCCACTGCGGCTGATGCCATGGACTCGGCTCACCCGGTTCCACGCGGTGGCGGCGGTGGCGCGGCCGGCGTGCCGCCTCGCCGTCGTCGAGCGGCCACTGCAGCGTGTCCGCGCGGCCGTTCTCGAGCGCGTGGTCGTAATGCAGGCGGCGGACCGGGTCGCGCAGCTCCGCCCACGCGCGGTTGAGAACCGAGGTGCGGCGCGTGGCGATCTCGCTCGAGGGCGCCCGGTCGGGATGATGCCGCAGGACGGCCTCGCGGAACGCCGTGCGCAGCTGGGCCGCCGACGCAGTCGGGTCGGTGCCGAGGACCTCGTAGTAGTCGCGGGTCTCGGTGCGCGCGACGGTGGCCGTGGACATCCGATCGAGTCTAGCGCCGTCGGTCGCGTGCGGCTGCAGTTCGCTATGCTGCGCGAGATGCCTGCCACGCCCAGCCCCGGGCAGGCCCGGGCCGGACACCTGCTGATCATCGGCGGTGCGGAGGACAAGCTCCGCCAGCGCCAGATCCTGTCGCGCTTCATTTCGCTCGCCGGCGGAGTCGACGCACGCGTGGTCGTCATCTCCACCGCGTCCTCGCTCGGGGACGAGGCGACCGAGCTCTACCTCTCGCTCTTCCGACAGATGGGCGTCACGGACGTCCGCGGCATGCGACCCCTGGTGCGCGAGGATGCGAACGACCCGCGGCTCGTGTCAGCCCTCGAGGACGCGACCGCCATCTTCATGACCGGCGGCAACCAGCTGCGCCTGTCGAGCGTGATCGGGGGCACCCTGCTCGGAAAGACGCTCGCCGAGCGGCACCGACACGGGGCGATGGTCGCCGGCACGAGCGCCGGCGCATCGGCCATCGCCAGCCACATGGTCGCCTTCGGGACCAGCGGCGCCACCCCGAAGCAGCGGATGACCCAGATGAGCGCGGGGCTCGGACTGCTGCCGGGCGTGCTCATCGACCAGCATTTCGAGCAGCGGAACCGGTTCGGCCGGCTGCTCGCGCTCGTGGCGCAGTCCCCCGCCCTGCTCGGCATCGGCATCGACGAGGACACCGCGGCGCTCGTCAGCCCGAAGGGCATCCTCGAGGTCATCGGCAAGGGGTCGGTCACCATTCTCGACCCCGCGCACATCCAGACCGATGCCTACGAGGTCAAGCGCCATCGACCGATCATGGTCTCCGGCGTGATGCTGCACTCACTGCCGTCCGGCTATCGCTTCGACCTGAGGAAGCGCAGGCTCATGGCCCCGCTGCGGCCGGTCAGCGCCACCGACCGCGAGCTCGCCAGCCTCCAGGCAGCCACCGACCACACGCGTCGCCTCATCCGGCGCATCGCCGCCGAGGGGGCCGATGACACTGCCCCGGAGCGCGCACGGCGACGTGCGCTGCGCGCCCGACGGATGGACGAGGCGAGCGAGTGACGGCCGCCAGGAAGTCGGCGACGCCCGCGCGCCGCGCCGCCCGCAAGGTCCCTGACCCGCCGACCGGGGCGGTTCCCCGTCCCGAGCTGAAGATCGTCGAGACGCGTGTCTACCGCGGGCCGAACTACTGGAACTACGACCCGGCCATCAAGCTGATCGTCGACCTCGGGGTGCTCGAGCACTTCCCGTCGAACACGATCCCCGGATTCGTCACGGCCCTGCTCGAGATGCTCCCGGGCATCGGCCAGCACACCTGTGGCACGGGTCGTGTCGCCGGCTTCACGGACCGGCTGCACGACGGGACCTGGCTGGGCCACGTGGCGGAGCACATCGCTCTGCAGCTCCAGCGGGAGGCGGGCACCGAGGTCGGCCGCGGCAAGACCCGCTCGACCGGCGAGCCCGGGCGCTACCACGTCGTCTACTCGTACGCGGAGGAGAGCGTCGGTCTGCAGGCCGGCCGTCTCGCCGTGCGGCTGGTCAATCATCTCGTGGAGGCGGAGGACGGCTTCGACTTCGCCCACGAGCTGGAGGAGCTCATCCTGCTGGCCGAGCGGGCCGCGTTCGGTCCCTCGACCCAGGCGATCCTCGACGAGGCCTCGCTGCGCGACATCCCATCGATCCGCCTCAACGAGGCGTCGCTCGTCCAGCTCGGACACGGGATCCACCAGCGTCGCATTCGCGCCACCATGACGAGCCAGACGGCCTCGCTCGGCGTCGACATCGCGTCGGACAAGAAGCTCACCAACCGGCTCCTGGCGGCGACCGGTGTGCCGGTGCCGCGATCGGAGGTGGTGCGCGACGCCGACAGCGCGGCCGCCGCCGCGAAGCGCATCGGGTACCCGGTGGCGGTGAAGCCGCTCGACGGCAACCACGGCCGCGGCGTGATCCTCAACCTGGCCGACGCGGATTCGGTGCGCAACGGTTATGAACTCGCGCGCGCCGAGTCACGACGGGGCGGCGTGGTGGTCGAGACGTTCCTGACGGGCAATGACTACCGCTGCCTCGTCATCGGCGGCGTGCTGCGCGCGGTGGCGCAGCGGGTGCCCGCCCACGTGGACGGCGATGGCACGCACACGGTCGCCGAGCTGGTGGACATCACCAACGCGGACCCGCGCCGCGGCATCGGTCACGAGAAGGTGCTCACCCGCATCAAGCTCGACGAGGAGGCCGTGTCGTACGCCCGCGAGCAGGGCTTCGAGCTGTCCGACGTGCCGCCGCGCGGCCATCGCGATCTACCTGAAGCGCACCGGCAACATGAGCACCGGCGGGATCAGCATCGACCGGACCGAGGAGATCCATCCGGACAACGCCGAGATCGCCGAGCTGGCGGCGCGCGTCGTCGGGCTCGACATCGCCGGCATCGACCTCGTCTGCCCCGACGTCAGCCTGCCGATCCGCGAGACCGGCGGCGGCATCGTGGAGGTCAATGCCGCACCCGGGTTCCGCATGCACACCAACCCGACCGAGGGCGAGGCGCAGTACGTCGCCAAGCCGGTGATCGACCTCCTGTTCCCGCCCGGCACGGCCTCCCGGATCCCGATCGTCGCCGTCACCGGCTCGAACGGCAAGACGACGACCGCGCGGATGATCGCGCACATCATGAAGGGAATGGGCCGCAAGGTCGGCCTCACCAGCACCGATGGGATCTACGTCGACGGCCGGATCGTGCGCAAGGCCGATGCGTCGGGACCGAAGTCGGCGTCGATGGTGCTCCAGAACCCGACCGTCGACTTCGCGGTCTTCGAGGTGGCCCGCGGCGGCATCCTGCGCGAGGGCCTCGGCTACCAGCGCAACGACGTCGCGGTGGTGCTCAACGTCACCGGCGACCACCTCGGCCTCGGCGGCATCCACAGCATCAAGCAGCTGGCCGAGGTCAAGCGGGTCGTGGTGGAGGCCGTGCCGCGCGACGGTGTGGCGGTCCTCAACGCCGACGACCCGCTCGTGCTGGCCATGGCCCGCCACACGTCGGGGTCGGTGATCTACTTCAGCATGGATCCGGAGCATGAACGGCTGAAGTTCCAGGCGTCGCGCGGCCGCCGCGCCGTCACCGTGGAGCAGGGCCGCAACGGCGAGAAGATCGTCCTCCGGCACGGCCGCAAGTCGATGGATCTCGTGTGGACCCATCTCATCCCCGCCACCTTCGAGGGGCGGGCGCGGATGAACGTGCAGAACGCGCTCGCGGCCGCGGCGGCCGCCTGGGCGGCGGGGGCCCACCTCCACGACATCCGGCAGGGCCTGCGCACGTTCACCACCAGCTACTTCATGGCGCCGGGCCGGCTGAACATGTTCGAGCTCGACGGCTACCGGGTCGTCGTGGACTACGCCCACAACCCGCCCGCCATGGAGGCGCTCGGCGACTTCGTGACCCGGCTCACCGAGCCATCCCCCGGCGGCGCGCGCGCCTCGGTCACCGGTCGGCGCATCGGCGTCATCGCCACCGCCGGCGACCGCCGGGACGAGGACATCCGGGAGATCGGTCGTGTGTCGGCGCGCTACTTCGACGAGATCATCGTGCGCGAGGACGCCAACAACCGTGGCCGGGAGCGCGGCAGCACCGCCGCCCTGATCGTCGAGGGCATCGAGTCGGCCGGGGAGGAGCGGCGAGCCGGCACGGTTCGCACGATCCTCGACGAGCTGGAGGCGACGCGCGCCGCGCTGGACGGGGCGACCGACGGGGACGTGGTGGTCGTCTGCGTCGACCACGCCAACCAGGTGTGGAAGGAGCTTCAGCGCCGCCAGCACGGCGCAGCGACCGAGACCGACGGCCTCCGCGCGCTGGTCGGCGTCGTCGACGGCGAGGACGATCTCGACCTGGAACTCTGAGGCACGGCGAGCTCGCGGCAGCTCAGCCGGCGAACAGCTCCCGCAGCCGATCGGCACTGACCGGCTGGAACCCCTCCGCTTCGAGCCAGACGAAGAGCTCCGCGCGGTCGACGTGGGCCATGACCACACAGACATCGCCCCGCTTCGCGTGGCCGAGCAGGTGCTGGAGCGCGGTGAGCTCGTTCGGCACCGAGGGGATCTCCCGGTCGTAGCCGCCCTCACGCGCCCCGGCCCGCAGGAGCTCGTTCATCTCCTCCAGGTCACGACCGCGCAGGTAATGCTCTTTCTCCGCGATCACGAGGTCGTCGGCGCTGCCGGCGATCACGCCCAGCCGATGGAGGATCTCGTCGGTCCGATCACCCGCGGTCCCGAAGGCCAGGCGCACCCGGGCCCCGCGAGCGACGGCGCGCGCCACTTCCATCAGCCCGGTCATCCCGGCCTCGTTGTGCGCGAAGTCGACGATCGCGAACGTGCCGCGCCGCTCGAACAGGTTCAGGCGTCCGGGATTCGACGCCGCGTCGAGCGTGAACGAGCGCAGCCCGGCCGCGATCTGTCGGGTCGTCAGCCCCAGCGCGTCGCATGCCGCGGCCGCGGCGAGCGCGTTGGCGACGTTGTAGCGCGACTGCCCGGCGAAGGTCACCGGCACATCGGCCGTCTCGGCGAGGCGGCGGGGCCGGCGGCCGGCGGCGCGCAGGACGAGGGCGCCACCCTCGAAGACCGCGGCGCGTCCTCCGCCTTGAGCGCCGCCTCGCACGTTCGCGGTTCGGCCGTCCAGGCTGAAGGCGTAGATCCCGGCGCGCGTCTCACGCCGCATGGCCCACACCCGCGGATCGTCCGCGTTGAGCACCGCCCAGCCGTCGCGCTTCGTGATCCGGCACGATGGCGCCCTTCACCTCGGCAAGCTCCTCGAGCGTGTCGATCCCCTGCAGGCCCAGGTGATCGGCGCTGACGTTGGTCACCACGCTGACGTCGTTCGTGGTGTAGCCGATGCCACGCAGCAGGATGCCGCCGCGCGCGGTCTCGAGCACCGCCACGTCGATAGCCCGGCTCGGCCAGTACCCGCGACGCGCCGCCGAAGCCGGTCCAGTCCCCCGCCTCGACGCAGCTCGCCGCGCACGAAGATGCCGTCCGAGTTCGTCATGCCGACCGTCCGGCCGGCGCGTGCGCAGATGTGGGCGATCAGGCGCGTGGTGGTGCTCTTCCCGTTGGTGCCGGTGATGGCCACGATCGGGATCGCTCGGCCGCGGCAGCTGCGGCAGGGGCCCGAGCGCCACCGCGCGCAGCCCGGACAGCTCACGTCGGTCCGTCGAGCGGCCGAGCGCGAGGCGCGCCGCCGCCGCGCCGATGGCCTGCGAGATCGTCCTGCGACGCCAGGGGTAGGCGATGGCGGTGCGCGTCCGGTCGACGGAGTGCCGCGTCGTGACCCGCGGCTCGGGCAGGCCGAGCGCGACCGTGCAGGCGCTGCACGGCCGTGGCGGCTGCCGCGGCGACGTCGGCGGCGTCCCCCGGAGCTCGCCGCGGAACTCCAGCTTCACCGCGGGCCGCGTGAAGAAGCGGTTCGGTCCGTCGAGCACGCGCAGCTCGACCAGCTCGACGTCGGGCTCGCGGTGGTCGGCCTCGCGCGGCATGGGCGTGAGTATATTGGGCCGCATGCCCGACCTCGCCACCCTCCAGCGCATCGTCGATGCGCGCCTGCCCCGGTTCCTCCACGAGCTCGAGACGATGGTGAACATCGACTGCGGCTCGTACACGCCCGACGGTGTCAACCGGATCGCCGACCTGGTGACCGATGCGCTGCGCGCGGAGGGCGCCGAGATCGAACGCATCGCCCACCGGCCCGATGGCGGCGCCCCGCAGCTCGGCGACCTGGTGATCGGGCGGATTCCTGGCGAGGGTCCGCGAGTGATGCTCATCGGGCACATGGACACCGTCTTCGACCCCGGCACGGCGACCGCCCGGCCGTTCCGGATCGACGGCGACCGCGCGCTGGGTCCGGGCGTGACCGACATGAAGTCCGGGCTGCTCGCCGGCCTCCACGCCATCGGCGCGCTCCACGAGGCCGGCATCCGGCCGGCGATCACCTTCGTCGCCAACCCCGACGAGGAGATCGGCTCGCCGTTCAGCACGCCGCACATCCGCCGCCTGGCCCCGGGCCACGACGCGGTCCTCGTGCTCGAGTGCGCCCGCGCCAACGGGGACATCGTGAGCGCGCGCAAGGGCATCGCCGACTACCACCTGTCGCTCGTCGGACGCGCCGCGCACGCGGGCGTGGAGCCGGAGAAGGGCCGCTCCGCGATCCTCGAGGCGGCGCACCAGGTCGTCGCGCTCCACGCGCTCAACGGTCGCTGGCCGACGGTGACCGTGAACGCGGGCGTCATCCACGGCGGCACGCGACCGAACGTGGTGGCCGAGCGCTGCGAGCTGCAGGTCGACCTCCGCGCCGCGACCACCGACGCCTTCGATGCGGCTGCCGCCGAGGTGGCCCGCCTTGCCGCCGAGCCAACGGTCGCGGATGTGCGGATCGAGCTGCGACGCATCGCCAGCCACCCGCCGATGGAGAAGACGGACGCCTCCGCCCGGCTCGTCGACCATGCCGTGGCGATCGCCGCCGAGCTCGGGTTCCCGCTGCGCGACGCGGTTACCGGTGGCGCGTCGGACGCCAACACCACCGCGGCCCTGGGCATCCCGACCATCGACGGCCTGGGGCCGGTCGGTGGCGACGATCACTCGCTCGACGAGTGGCTCGACGTCGCCTCGGTGGCGCCGCGGACGACCCTGCTTGCCGCCCTCATCGCGTGGATCGGATCCAGCGCCTGAGCCCGGATATATACCGATATACTCGCGGCCATGCCCGCCAAACGTGTCCTCATTTCGATCGATGAGCGGCTCCTGGGCCGCATCGACGACGCCTGTGACCGGCTCGGCATGTCGCGCAGTGGCATTTCTCGCCCAATCGGCGTCACGAGAGCTCGACGGCGGCGAGGGACCCGGTGCAGACCCCTCGGTCCGCGCGGCGCTCGCCAGCCTCGACCAACTGCTGGCCGAGCGACCGTGAGGCGCGTCGTCGTCGACGCCGGCGCCCTGCTCGGCTGGTTCGACGCCGCGAGCCCGCATCGGACGCTCCGCACCGAGTACGAGGCAGGGACGCTCGCGGTGATCGCTCCGCGCGGGCTCGTCGCCGACGCCCTCGGCATCCTGGCGGAGCGTGGCGACGTCCCGCCCGACCGGCTGGCACGGATCGGGGCGGAGCTTCAGCGCATCGGCCTCCAGCTCCAGGATCCGCCGGTGCCGGAGCTGACGGCGTGGCTCGCCAAGGGGCTGGCGCCCCACCGCGCGGCCTATCCCGCCCTCGCCGCGACTCTCGAGATCCCGTTGGTGACCGATGATCGAGAGCTGCGTCGGATCGCCGCGGGCATCCCACAAGGGTAGCGCCGAGGTATATACGGTATATACCCTCGGACTTCGCCTCAGCGCAGCGGCTAGAATGGCCGTCCTGTGACCGATGACTATCGCCACCGCACGACCCTGCAGGTGCGCTTCCGCGACATCGATGCGTTCAAGCACGTCAACAACGCCGTCTTCTTCAGCTACGTGGAGCAGGCGCGCATCCGCTACCTCCTCGACGTGCTGCAGCCGGATCGGCCATTCGACCGCCTGCCGCTCATCCTGGCGCGGGTGGAGCTCGACTACCGTTCCCCGATCACCTTCGGCGAGGAGGTCGAGATCGAGACGCGCGTCGACCGCATCGGTCGCTCCAGCATCGGCATGGCCCACCGCATGACCGCAGCTCCCGAGGGACGGCTGGTCGGCGACGTGCACACCGTGCTCGTCACCTACGATTACGAGACCGTCCAGCCCGATCCCCGTCCCGGACGAGTGGCGGCGGAAGATCGGACACTACGAGCACCGAACCTTCGAGACCGATGCGCCGCGTCCGAACGCGGCCGCGGCGAGCTGAGACAGCACCAGGAGACCGATGGCCGACCACAACGATTCGACCTGCTCATCCTCGGCGGCGGCATGAGCTACGTCGGCGCCATCCGCGCCGCGCAGCTCGGCCTCACGGTCGGCCTCGTCGAGCGCGACCGCCTCGGCGGCACCTGCCTCAACCGCGGCTGCATCCCGTCGAAGGCGCTGCTCGAGACCGCGGACCTGCTGCACCGCGTGACCGAGCAGGGCGCCGAGTTCGGGCTCACCGGCCACGAGGGGATCAGCCTCGACTACCCGGCGCTGGCGAAGCGACGCGACGCGGTCGTCGAGAAGCACGTGTCGGGCGTCGAGTTCCTGATGAAGAAGAACAAGGTCACCGTGCTCGAGGGCAACGGCGTCCTGACCGGTCCGACCAGCGTCCGGGTCTCCGGCGGCGAGTCCGGTGACGTCGAGGCGACCGCCGACGCATCTGATACTCGCCACCGGCTCCGCGCCGCGCTCGCTCCCCGGCCTCGAGCCGGACGGCCGGCTGATCATCACCTCCGACGAGGCGCTCACCCGCGACGACGTTCCGGCGCGGGTGACGATCGTCGGGGCCGGCGCGATCGGCGTCGAGTGGGCGAGCATGTACCGCGACTTCGGCGCCGAGGTCGCCCTCGTCGAGTTCGCCGATCGCGTGGTGCCGCTCGAGGACCCGGAGATCAGCAAGGAGCTCGACCGCGTCTTCCGCAAGCGGGGCATCACCATCCATGTCGGGTCGACGATCGATCCCGAGACGATCCGGAAGGGCGAGAACGAGGTCTGAGCTTCCAGGTCGCCGCGAAGGACGATGCGAAGCGCACCGACGTCACCGCCGACGTCATCCTGGTCGCCGTCGGGCGCCGTCCGCTGACCTCGGACATCGGCCTCGAGGCGATCGAGGGCGTCGAGGTCGAGCGCGGCTACGTCAAGGTCGACGAGTACCTGCGCACCGGAGCGCCGGGCCTGTACGCCATCGGCGACATCGTCCCCGGCTACGCCCTGGCGCACGTCGCCAGCCACGAGGCGGTCGTGGCCGTCGAGCACCTCGCCGGCCACGATCCCGGAGCCGGTGCGCATGGACCAGATGCCGCGCGTCACCTTCTGCCGGCCGCAGATCGCCTCGGTGGGCATCAGCGAGGAGGAGGCGAAGGCGGCCGGACGCGAGGTGCGGACCGGCCAGTTCCCGTTCCGCGCGCTGGGCAAGGCGACGATCGTGGGAGAGATCGACGGGTTCGCAAAGCTCGTCGCCGATGCGGAGACCGGCCTGTTGCTCGGCACGCATATCATCGGCCCGCACGCCGGCGACCTCATCGCCGAGCCGACGTTCGCCCAGGTGGTCGAGGCGAC
This sequence comes from uncultured Chloroflexia bacterium, assembly GCA_963704115.1. Classification (GTDB taxonomy): domain Bacteria; phylum Chloroflexota; class Limnocylindria; order QHBO01; family QHBO01; genus JACDBZ01. Next base: position 444,298 of record CAVPGY010000002.1, on the reverse strand, counting down.
CGGCGGCCGAGATCGGCATGACGGTGCACGCGCATCCGACGCTTCCCGAAGTGCTCCCGGAGGCCGCGCTGGCGGTCGACGGGGCGCCGATTCCACGTCTAGGAGGCAGATGACGATGGCCAGGACCGACACGCAAGCCGCGGCACGGCGATCTCGGCCTCACCGACGAGGACGTGCATCGGCATGTATCGGCGCGATGCTCCGCGCCCGCGCCGTCGACGAGCGGATGTGGCTGATGCAGCGTGCCGGCAAGATCGCCTTCATCATCTCGGGCCAGGGCCACGAGGGCGCACAGGTCGCGACCGCCTGGCCGATGCGCCGCGGGCAGGACTGGATGGCGCCGTTCTATCGGTCCATCGCCAGCGCCATGACGTTCGGCATGAGCGCCGAGGACATCATCACGGCGCACCTCGCCAAGGGCGATGACGTCAGCTCCGGTGGCCGCCAGATGCCCGGGCACTACGGCGGCGCGACCGTACAACATCGTCGAGCCTCAGCTCGCCGGTGGGGACGCAGGTCCTCCATGCCGTCGGCATCGCGATGGGCGCCTGGGTCAAGGGCGACGACGTCGTGACCATGACCCAGTTCGGCGAGGGCACCAGCAACCAGGGCGAGATCCACGAGGCGATGAACTTCGCCGGCGTCCACAAGCTGCCGGTGATCTTCGTGTGCGAGAACAACGGCTACGCCATCAGCGTGCCGCTCGACCGCCAGGTCGCCGGTGGCTCGGTCGCCGCGCGCGCGGAGGGCTACGGGATGCCCGGCGTCGTCGGTCGACGGCGGCGACGTCCGATCGCCTGCTACGCGGCGGCCCAGGAGGCCCACGACCGCGCACGGCGCGGCGAGGGACCGACCCTGATCGAGGCGCACGTCGTCCGGCTCACCTCGCACTCGTCCGACGACGACCAGCGCCGCTACCGCGACCCGTCGGAGGTCGAGCGCCTCAAGGAGCGGACCCGATCCCGATCTTCGCGGCGGAGCTGCGCGAGCAGGCGTCCTGACCGACGAGATCGAGGAGTCGATCCGCGCCGAGATCAAGGCGGAGATCAACGAGGCGACGAAGGCCGCCGAGGCGCGGCCGGATCCGACCTCCGACGACGCCCACGAACGGGTCTACGCCGACAACATTCCTGGCGGCGGCTCACCCGTCCCGCTGGCGCCGATCGACGGAGGGAGCCACTGATGGCCGAGCTCAACATGCTCGAGGCGATCCGACTCGCCATGGACGAGGAGATGGAGCGTGACGAGCGGGTCATGGTCCTCGGCGAGGACGTCGGCAAGAAGGGCGGCGTCTTCGGCGCGACCGAGGGCCTCTGGGCGAAGTACGGCGACAAGCGCGTCCTGGACACGCCGCTCACCGAGGCGATGATCGCCGGAGCGGCGATGGGTGCTGCCGTGTACGGCCTCCGCCCGATCGCCGAGATGCAGTTCGCGGACTTCGTCTACCCGGCCTTCAACCAGATCGTGTCCGAGATCAGCCGGCTGCACTACCGATCGAACGGCACGTTCTCGGCGCCGATGGTGATCCGCATGCCATACGGCGGCGGCGTCCACGGCGCGCTCTACCACTCGCAGTCGAACGAGGCCTACTTCACCTCGACGGTGGGACTCAAGGTGGTCGCGCCCGGCACTCCCGCCGACGCGAAGGCCCTGCTCAAGGCGGCGATCCGCGATCCCGATCCGGTGATGTTCTTCGAGCACAAGAAGACGTACCGGCTCTTCCGCGCGGAGGTCCCCGACGGCGACACCGTGCTGCCGATCGGCAAGGCCTCGGTCGCGCGCCAGGGTCGTCACCTGTCGATCTTCTGCTATGGCTTCATGCGCACCTGCGCCCTGGAGGCAGCCGAGACGCTGGCCCGCGAGGACGGCGTGGAAGCCGAGGTCGTCGACCTGCGCACGCTCCGTCCGCTCGATCACGAGACGATCCTGGCGTCGGTCGAGAAGACCGGAAAGGCGCTCGTGGTGCACGAGGCGAACCGCTTCGGTGGATACGGAGCCGAGGTGGCCGCCACCATCGCCGAGAAGGCATTCGAGCACCTCGACGGTCCGGTGACGCGCCTGGCGGGACCCGAGGTTCCCGGCGTCCCGTTCCACCACACGCTCGAGGACTGGTTCATGGTGAACCCGGCACGCATCGTCGCCGCCGCCCGCGAGCTGGCGGCCTACTGATGAGGTCCAGCGTCCCTGCAGGCGCGTCGAGCATCTGCGAACATTCCACTGACACGGCGGGCCGCCGGCCGCAGCGAGGACGAAACGACACCGATGGCAACCACGATCAAGATGCCCCAGCTGGGCGAGTCGGTCACCGAGGGGACGATCGAGCGCTGGCTGGTCAAGGAAGGCGACACCGTCGAGCAGTACGACCCGCTGTTCGAGGTCGTGACCGACAAGGTGAACGCCGAGGTCCCGGCAGAGGTCGCGGGAACGATCAGCAAGATCCTGGTGCCCGATGGCGAGACGGTCGCCGTCGGCACCGCGGTCGCGGAGATCGACAGCGAGGGTGCCGGCGATGCCACGGCCGCCGAGGCTCCGGCCGCCGAGGCACCCGCGGCCGAGGCACCCGCCGCCGAGGCTCCGGCCGCCGACGCGCCTGCCGCCGAGGCACCCGCCGCGGAGGAACCGGCCCAGGCCGCCGCGCCCGCCGAGACGGACGAGGCTTCGCCTCAGCCGCGCGCGGAAGCGCCGGCGGAGGAGCCCGCGCCCGCGCCGGCGGCCACGGAGGACGCCGCACCAACCGATGACGATGCGACCGGCTCGGACGGCGACGCATCCACCGGGACGGCGCGGATGACCCCCGCGGTGCGGAGGCTGGTTCGCGAGCACAGCATCGACGTCGCCCAGCTGCGTGGCAGCGGTGCCGGCGGTCGCGTGACGCGCGACGACGTCCTCGCCTTCATCGAGAAGGGCCCCGCTGCGGCGGCCCCGGAACCGTCGGGCTCCCCCGAGGCCGCGCCAGCGGCCGCCGAGGCACCCGCGGCCGAGGCACCCGCGGCACCCCCTGCGCCGGCTCCCGCCCCCGCCGCGAAGGCGGCTTCCCCGGCTTCCTCGGCGCCGGCATCGGTCCCGACCGCATCCGGAGGCGACACCGAGGTGCCGCTCTCGCAGATGCGCAAGGGCATCGCGAAGAAGATGACCCAGGTCAAGCAGACCGTCCCGCACGCGTACACCGTGATCGAGGTCGACATGACCAACGTCGTGAAGTGGCGGGAAGCGAACAACGCCGAGTTCAAGGCGCGCGAGGGTGCGTCGATTTCGTACGTCGCGGTCGTGGTCAAGGCGGTGACCGAGACCCTCCGCAGGCATCCGACCGTGAACAGCCAGTTCGCCGAGGACAGGATCATCCTCAAGCAGGCGATGAACATCGGCATCGCGGTGGCCGTCGACAACGGGCTCATCGTGCCGGTCATCGCCAACGCCGATCAGCTGTCGATCAGCGGTGTGAACGGTCGCATCCGCGACATCAGCGGGCGGGCGAACGCCGGCAAGCTGCGACTGGACGAGCTGACCGGTGGCACGTTCACCGTGAACAACACCGGCTGGTTCGGATCGGTCACCTCGATGCCGATCGTCAACGCGCCGGAGGTCGCCATCCTGTCGATGGAGGCGATCGTCAAGCGTCCGGTCGTCATCGAGGTCGACGGCGCGGACGTCATCGCCATCCGGCACATGATGAACATGGCCTGCTCCTTCGACCACCGTGTCCTCGACGGCGCCCAGGTCGGGTTCTTCATGGCCGATGTGCGCAAGGCGCTCGAGGAGTGGGACCAGAACACCCCGCTCGGCTGACGACCGAAGGTACGCTGACCGGCGGCACCGAGCCTGAGTTGATCGGTCAGGTCGCCGTGTCGCATCGCAGTCCGGATCCCAGGCTGCGGATGGCAATTGACGCCAGCGTCGGCTGGTACGAGGCCGTGTTCGCAACCCATGACATCGGCTTCCACGCCGCCGACGGCATGTGGATCGCATCCGGTCCAGCGCCCGCGCTTCACTCCGCGATGATCACCCTGGAGCCGGACGTCGGCGCGGACGCGATCCGCGAGCGGGCTCCTGACCCCACCTGGGGCGGCCTGAAAGACAGCTTCGCAAGCGTCGACGGTCACGCCCTCGGCTTGCAGCCGCTGTTCGGCGCGACCTGGATCCACCGCGCCGCCATGGTGGGCGCACGCTCCGACGCGTGGACGGTCGTGACCGATCCGGAGTCGCTGGCCGAATGGAACCGCCGCGCCGGCACGGAGGGCGTAATCCTGCCCGCGCTTCTCGCGCGACGGGGCATCTCCGTCCTCGAGCGACGCGAGGATGGACGGCCGATCGGCGGCGCCGTGATCCGCGCCGGAGCAGCCGCCGTCGAATGTTCGAACGTGCACGCCATCGGCGGTGCAGCCATCGACTGGCACGAGCTCGCGGCTGTCATCGGGTGGCTTGCGCCGACGCGGCCGATCGTCGGCTTCGAACGCGACGGCGACCTGGCCGCTGCCCTCGATGCGGGCTGGCAAGCCGTTCATCCGCTTCGGGTCTGGGTGCCTGCGCCCTAGGCCGGCATCCGCGCATTGTCGCCGCGCAGGCGGCGCACGGCCGGCATCCAGGCGAAAGCGCCGAGAGCCTGGAGGGCGATCCAGAGGAGGATGAGGAGTCCCGGGCCGGCGATTGCCGCACCCGGCACGATCCACACGCCGATCCCGGCCAGGCCGATGCCTGTGCCCCCGATGTCCAGGTCGGCGGGCTCGACCAGGACCGTCGGGCCGCGCTCTCGCGGAACCGGGATCACCGGAGGCCGACCTGCCGCACCGCCGGCCGGGCCGTCATCCGAGGCTGCAGGGCCGCCGACGGACGCGTCGGGGCCGTCGCTCGCACCGGGTGCTCGCGAGCTGGCCGCCGGCGGTGTGGGGGTGGGAGTGCCGCGAGGGTCGTCGGTCTCGGTGGGCCGGTCCGACGGGGTCGGAGTCGGCCGCGGCGTCCCGCCGACCGGAGGGAGGCTGGGCAGCACCGACGGCAGCGGTGGCAGCGTCGGAGTCGGCCCGAGCGTCGGCAGCAGCGTCGGAACCGGGGTCGGAACCGGGGTCGGAACCGGGGTCGGCGTGGCCGCCGGCCCCGTGACGATCACCATGGGCGGCACACCGAGGAAGGCCCCGGCCCCTCCGCAGTCCGTGCGCTCGAAGGCGCGCGAGATCCAGGCGATCGATCCGGCCGAGGCGGCCGTCGCCCGCACCGTGAATCGGACCCAGTCCAGGGTGCGGAGCCGGTCGCCCCCGGACCCCGCCTGGACCCGGACGCGGTTGCCGGCCAGGCTCGCCGTCCACGATCCGCCGGCGCTCGAGCCGGTCACCTGCGCGCTCGCGACGGCGAAGGTGGCCGGGACGTCGACCTGGACGCACCCGATCCGGCTGGACGAGAGCAGCGCGGCGAGCGGGTCGTCGTTCGTGGCCTGGAGGGTGAACGTCGTCGGTGTGCCGGTCGTCGCCGCCAGCGGCGAGGCCGTCAGCGTCCACAGTGCCGACTCGGCGGCGACCGGTACCACCGACATCGCGACCAGCATCAGCCCGATCGCGATCCCGCCGGGGCGGCGCAGGCCCCTCATGCGACCCACAGCTCCGGCCTCCAGATGGCGACGGGCTCCTCGCCCGGCAGCGGGGCGTCGTCGGCGGTCTCGATGCCCTGGATGAAGGCGACGACGAGGTCCTCCTGGAGCTGCGTGCCGGCGGCGTCGCCGAGTCGTTTCAGCGCCTCCTCGACCGACAGCGCCTTGCGGTACGGGCGCGTGGTCGTCATGGCGCTGAAGGCGTCGGCCACGGCGAGGACGCGGCCGACGAGCGGAATGCCGTCGCCCTCGAGCCCTTCGACATACCCCTTGCCATCCCATCGCTCGTGGTGGATACCTGATCCCCGCGCGCACCTCGTCGACGTTCGGCACGTCGCGGACGATCGCGTCGCCGAGCACGACATGCTGCTGGAAGATCCCGAACTCCTCCGCAGTCAGCTTCGACGGCTTGCGGAGGAGGACGTCCGGGATCCCGATCTTGCCGACGTCGTGGAGGAGGCCCGCCAGGTGGATCGTCCGTAGCGTGTCCTCGTCCATCCCGAGGCGCCGCGCGAGGAACACCGCGTAGCGCGCCACGTCCTCGGAGTGCCGCTTGGTGTAGCGGTCCTTCGTGTCGACCGCGATGACAAGCCCCTGCAGCACGTCGAAGCTCCCGGTGGCGGCACGATCGTCGTCGCGTGCCTCGTAGGTGGAGACCGTATCGCCGCCGCTCGCCTTCGCCTCCCCCAGCGCGATCGTGGCGGCGGAGAGGAGCTCGGTCACCGCGCCCGCGTCGGTCGGGAAGACGGCGATCCCCGCGCTCACGGTCACCGGGCAGCTGCTCCGACTCGCCGAACTGCACGCTCACCGATTCGAGCGCCTTGCGGATGCGGCCGGTGGCCGCCAGCGCCTTCGGTCTCGCCCGCACCATCCAGCACGAGCAGCAGCTCGTCGGGACCGAAGCGCGCGACGTGGCGCCCGTCGCGCTCGGCCTCCGCCGCCACGATGGCGGCGACGCGCTGGAGCACGTCGTCGCCGGCCTCATGACCGTGGGTGTCGTTGAGCAGCCGGAAGTTGTCGATGTCAAGCAGGGTCAGCGCGAAGCGACCATCGGCGGGGAGCCGACTCCACCGTTCTCACGAGGATTCCGACGATGGTGCCGTGGTTGAGCAGACCGGTCAGCGGGTCGCGGCGTGTGGCCTCCAGCAGCTGGCCGTGCTGGCGCGACAGCCGCGCCTGCGCCGCCCGAAAGACGAAGAACAGGATTCCGGCAAGGAGGAGGCCGGCCGCGAGCGTGACGAGCATCACGTCGCGCGACGTGTCGCCCAGGCCCGCGAGCAAGCACGTCCCGCATCGCGCCACATGGCGACCACGCCGAGCACCCGGTCGCCCTCGTCGATGATCGGGAAGAGCTCCTGCACCACGCTGGGGGCTCCCGGCAGCCCACCCACCGCCTCGGACGGCGGCGACGCCTCGACGACGAAGGCGCTGGCGCGGCGATCGTCGATCGCCGCCGTGCATGGCCGCTGGTCAGGCCGGCCCGCCGTCCCACGACCGCCGGGTCGCTCGCCACGAGGACCTCGCCATCGACGTCGCGGATCTCGATGCGGACGATCCCGTCCCGCGTGGAGAGCGCGGCGAGCTGCGGCCACGAGCTCCTGCGAGCGTGCGGCGCCGGGACCGTCCGCGTCGAGATCGGAGGCGCGCAGGGCGTCGTTGACGAACAGCTCGACGAGCGCGGCGTCGCGCGCCGCGACGCCGGTGAGCGTGGCACTCGAGAAGTGCGACGACACCACCGCCACGAGCGCGCTGCCGGTGATCCCGACCAGCACGAGGACGACGCCGACCACCAGGGCGAGAAGCATTGGACGGCGACCTCGGCCGCTCAGCAGGCGATCTTGCATGTAGGGGGTACCGTCGTCCGAAATGCGCCGGATTTCGATAGGACGATCGGCCCCCCGGCGCACGCGGTCACCGCACAGCCCAGGCGATCTTCTGCGAATGACCAGATTCCATGGGACCCCCCGGTACCTCGGTACGGCGCGCCGGCCCCGCATCGGCGCATCGTCCGTGCCTTCGGTAGACTGATTCCATGGTCCTCGACGATTCGCGCCCGGATTTCAGCTCCCTCGGCGAGCTGTCGGTCGTGAGCAGCCCGACCGGCGGCCACGGCACCCCGTCCGAGGTGATGTACCCCGGCGGTCCGCAGACCGATGGGGGTCTCCTCGCACCAGGTGACCCGCTGCCGGAGAACGCAGGACCGGGCGGGCGTCGGCCGGAGTGGCTCAAGGTGCGCATCGGGGTCGGCAGTGTCTACGCCGACACCAAGAAGGTCATCCGCGGCGAGGCGCTCAACACGGTCTGCGAGGAGGCTCGTTGCCCGAACGTCGGCGAATGCTGGGCGCTCGGCACAGCGACCTTCATGATCCTGGGCAACGTGTGCACCCGAAACTGCGGCTTCTGCGCCATCGACACCGGCCGGCCACCGACCACGGATTGGGACGAGCCGCGCCGCGTGGCCGAGGCCACCCGGATCATGAACCTCAAGCACGTCGTGATCACGATGGTCGCGCGCGACGACCTGCCCGATGGCGGCGCGCTGATGGTGGCAAACACGATCCGGGAGATCCGCGCCGAGAACCCGGGCACGAGCATCGAGGTCCTCATCAGCGATCTCAACGGGCGCGATGCCGACATCCGGACCGTCGTCGAGGCAATGCCGGACATCCTGAACCACAACGTCGAGACGGTCCCTCGCCTCCAGCGCGCGGTCCGCCGGCGGGCCCGATGGGACCGATCCGTGCACGTGCTCACCAACGGACGTGCCGTCGCGAACGAGATCGGCTTCGACGGCATGGTCACCAAGACCGGGATCATGCTGGGCCTCGGCGAGACCTGGGACGAGATCCTCGAGGCCATGCGGCTGCTGCGCGAGGCCGACGTCGAGGTGCTCACCATCGGCCAGTACCTCCGCCCGTCGCGTCAGCACCTGCCGCTCGTGAAGTACTACACGCCCGCCGAGTTCATGAGCCTTCGGCGGATCGGGCTCGAGATGGGCTTCGCCCACGTGCAGTCCGGGCCCCTCGTGCGCTCGAGCTACCACGCTGCCGAGCAGGTTCCCGGTCGCGAGGCGGCCGCGGCGTCCTGAAAGTCCGATGCGGATGCTGACGGCGGCGCAGCAGGCGGGGCGCCGGGGGCGCTCCTTCGCCCCGCGCGTGCCCGCTGGGCACATAACGGTCACCGACGTGGTCGAGCCGTCCCCAACGGACCTTGTCGCCGGCACGTTCGTGCGTGGCACGCACAACCGGGCCAGCCAGACGGAGCAATCCGGGCGATCGTTGGCCGATGCGTGCGCGTGGGGCAAAGCGGCGGCAGTCCCGCCCCGATGACTGCCGACACGCCCTTCCGGGATATCAGTACGCCGCCCGAGTCGGGCGCGCGACCACGACCTCGACGCCCGGACCCGGAGGCGCCCCACCGCCCGGCCAGCGACGCGCACCCGCTGCTCGTCGCCCACGGCGGGCTGCTGACGGTCGAGCATCTCGGCACGGTCCCCTACCGCCCGGCGTGGGAGCTCCAGGACGAGCTCGCCGACCAGCGTCGAGGCCGCCGCATCGGTGACCGTCTCCTGCTCCTCGAGCACTTCCCCGTCTACACCATCGGCCGCGGGGGCGATCCGGCGAACATGCTGGCCACGCCGGAGCGGCTGCGCGAGATCGGGGCCGAGCTCATCCGGATCGACCGTGGCGGCGACGTCACCTTCCACGGTCCGGGACAGATCGTCGCCTACCCGATCGTCGAGCTCCGCGACCCGCTGGACCTGCGTCGGTACGTGCGCATCCTCGAGGCCGCGATCATCGACACCGCGACCGCGTTCGGCGTCATTGCCGATCGGCTGGCTGGCCATCCCGGCATCTGGGTCGAGGGCGGGCGCAAGCTGGCCGCCATCGGCGTCCGGGTGAAGCGCGGCGTGACCACCCACGGCCTGGCGCTGAACGTCAATACCGACCTTCGCTGGTTCGACGAGATGATCCCGTGCGGCATCCGCGGCAAGGGCGTCACCTCCCTGGCCCGAGAGCTCGACGGAGCGATTTCCACCGACGACGTGGCCGGGGAGCTCGCCCGGCAGCTGGCCGCGCACTTCGGGTTGGGCCTGGCTGAAGGTGCTGCCGGTGTCGTCGGTCCGGGCGGCGGCCGCGAGCAGTGAGCGGCGAGACGCTCGTCGAGCGCTCGGGAGCCCCCGCCGCCGATCCGGAGCACGCGGTCCGGATCGAGGTCGGCGCCTTCGGCCCCTGGCAGACCAACGCCTACCTGCTCTGGGACGGCCGCTCCCCGGACGCCCTCGTGGTCGATCCGGGCATGGGCGCGGCGGCCCCGCTGATGGAGCGTGTCACCGCCAACGGCCTTCGGCTGAACCTGATCGCCAACTCGCACGGTCACATCGACCACATCTTCGACGACGCCCGGCTCATGCGCGCCAGCAGCGCCCCGCTGGCGATCCATCCCGACGACGCGTATCGGCTCGAGGGCCGCAACAACTACGGCTTCGAGCTCGAGACGGTGACCGCCACGGTCGACCTGCGCGAGGGGGATCAGGTGCGCATCGGCGACCTCGTGCTCGACGTGCTTCACCTGCCCGGCCATACCGAGGGGTCGGTCTGCCTATACGAGGAGCGACGCGGCCTGCTGCTGTCCGGCGACGTGCTGTTCGCCGGTGCCTTCGGCCGCACCGACCTGCCCGGCGGCGACGACGCGGCGATGGTCGCATCGCTTGCGCGCCTGGCGGATGCCATCCCCGGAACGGTGCGCGTCCTCCCCGGGCACGGACAGGAGACGACCATGGAGCGCGAGCTGCCGTGGGTGCGCAGGATCGCCACCTCGGGACGGCTGCAGATCCCGTGACCGGCCGCTTCAGCGAGCAGAAGGACCGCATGCTGCGGGGCGAGCTGTACCTCGCGCGCGATCCCGAGCTCGAGGCCGATGCTCGCCATTGCGCCGAGCTCCTCGCGCGGTTCAACGACCTCCAGACCGATGCCGCGGACCGCGGCCGGATCCTCGCCGAGCTGCTCGGCAGCGTCGGCGACGGGGTGACCATCCGGCCGCCGCTGCAGATGGACTACGGCTACCAGACCACGGTCGGGGCGCGCACCTTCATCAACGTCGGCGCGGTGATCCTGGACGTCGGTCGCGTCTCGATCGGCGCCGACGTCCAGCTCGGCCCGAACGTGCAGCTGTTGACACCGACCCACCCCCTCGACCCCGAGGTGCGCCGGAGCGGCCTCGAGGCTGCCGAGCCGATAACCATCGAGGACAACGTGTGGCTCGGCGGTGGCGTGATCGTGTGTCCCGGCGTGACGATCGGGCGCGACACCGTCGTGGGGGCCGGTGCGGTGGTTACGAAGGACCTTCCGTCCGGCGTGCTCGCGGTGGGCAACCCGGCCCGCGTGGTCCGCGCGCTGACGTAGGATCCGATCCCGACACAGGAGGCTCGAGAAGACCGATGGCGAACCTGCGAATCACCCGGCTCGGACACGGCGGCGTGCTCTATCGGTCTCCGAATGACGCCTGGATCTGGGTCGACCGCTGGACGGGCGCCCCGAACTACGCGGAGGCGTACCGCACGCCCGAGAAGGTGAGCGTCGTGGCGCCCACCCACTGCCACTTCGACCACGTCGGCGACGACCTGGCCGATCTCGTCGAGCTCGCCAGAAACGACGGCGCGGCCGTCATCGGCAGTCACGAGATGAGTCTGCAGCTCGCCGGCATGGGCGTCGAGGCGGTCGGGATGAACACCGGCGGCACGTTCGAGGCCGCGGGCGTCCGGTTCACGATGGTCGCCGCGGTGCACACCGGCGGCGCCACCCTCACCACCGATGGCGGGCAGGTCACCCGCGAGCTCGGATGCTGGGGCTGGGTCCTCGAGTTCGAGGACGGCACGACGGTCTATCACTCGGGCGACACCGACGTGTTCGGCGACATGCGCCTCATCGGAGAGCGGTACCATCCGGAACTGGCCGTGGTCCCGATCGGCGGGCACTACACGATGGATCCGCGCGGTGCCGGGATGGCGCTCGAACTCGTCGGCGCGTCGGCGGTGGTCCCGGTGCACTACGCCACCTTCCCGATCCTCGTCGGGACCCCGGCGGAGCTGCGCGACCACACCTCGGCCGAGGTCATCGAGCTCGAGCCCGGCGAGACCTGGGAAGCGCGTCCCTGATCAGTCCCCGCAGCGCAGGTTATGGTCGAGGTCGCGCTCGACCCACTGGACGATGCGGAGCTCGCCGCCGGTGAAGGCCGGCTCGTCCTCGCAGCGCTCGGCGGCATCATCCCGGTCACGCGCACCGGCGTGCCAGGCCGGTGCGTCGCCAAACGCGTCGGTGTCGCCAACGATGCGGTCCCACATGCGCGGCGTCGAGTAGAAGCCGACCTCCGTGACCTCCATCGACTCGAGGAAGTCGCGCGCCCCGTCGAGCGTGGCCACGTTCAGGCGCCGGTCGAAGCGCCAGCTGTTCGCGGTCTCGACGTCCAGCCACCACGTGGTCTCCCAGGGGAGCGCGTCGGCATCCTCATCGGCCCAACCGGCGGCCACGAACGCCTCCAGGGCGATGCGATAGGAGTCGGCGGCGGCATTCCACCCGTACCGGTAGGCGCACTCGATCGTGTCGGAGGTCGCGAACAGGCCGTCCTGCCGGCAGCCCTCGGGGTCGACCGTGATGCCGGGCCAGAACCGCGAGAGTCGCGGGCCGGGATTCCCGGTGTTGGCGTACAGCTGGACCTCGCGGCCGGCCCATTCGAGCTGGCCCACGTCGTCTCCGTCCGTCGCCAGGCAGGGGTTGGCCGAGTACACCCGTCCACCGTTCACGCCGACGACCGCGAATCCGAAGGCATCGGGCAGCTCGTCGCCGCACTGCGGGTAGGACACGTCCAAGCCGAATGCCGGAGGCGGCTCTGGAGTCGGCGTCGGACGGATCGTCGGCGTCGGACTCGGGGGGCGCGCCGGCGCGGCGGGTGCCACCCGCACGGGCTCGTTCAGCGGGGGCCACGCGTCGCGGCCGGCGTCCTCGTCGAGAAGGATCGGGGGATCCGTGGCGGACACCGGAGCGGCCGCCAGCACGAGGAGAGCGCCGGCGGCAAGCACGATCGGCGCGAGTGCTCGGAAGTATCGGTTGTCAGCCATGGCTGGCACAACCGTACCGCTCGTGGCCCCGCGCTGCAATCGGCAGGAGGTACCCCCGCCTTCCCCCGGGCCGCCACCCGGCGCCGCCGCCCGCGGTCGGTCAGCCGAGGTACGAGAGATCGAGGGGCCGCGGACTGACGCCGAACGCCCGCGTGAACGCATCGAGCTCGGTCGAGTTCGGTCGCTGGAGCGAGCTGATCTGGTCGTGGCTGACCGGGAAGATCGGCAGCAGGCGGTCGGTGGCGACGGTGACCGCGCTGAGCAGCGGAATCGGGAGGCCGAGCTTGAGGCGCCGCATCCCGGTTGCCGCCATCACCGCGTCAACCACCTCGGAATAGGTGAAGTGCTCCGGACCGCCGATCTCGTAGACCTGGCCCGCGTGCTGCGGCTCGGCAATCGACTTCTCCACCGCGATCGCCAGGTCGTCGACGGACAGCGGCTGGAATCGCGCGTCGCCCTTCCCCGGGATCGCGACGATCCCGGGCGACCACCACTTCAGGGTCGTCTTGACGATGTTGAAGAAGCCATCTCCGCGGCCGAACAGGAGCGAGGGCCGCAGCACGACCCATTCGAGCGCGCTCTCGCGCACGAGCTGCTCGCCTCGCCACTTCGAGTGCAGGAAGGCGAGCCTCGGATCGTCGACCACGCCCATGGCCGACAGATGGACGATGCGTCGGACACCGGCGTGCTCCGCCGCGATCACCACGCGGCCGGTGCCCCGGACGTTCGTCTCCTCGAACCGGCGGCCGCCGGTCTCTCGCGCGATGGCGACGAGGTGCACGACCGCGTCGGCGCCGGTGAGCGCGGACTCGAGGCCGGCCCCGGTGTCGACGTCGGCGGCGCGCGCCTCGACGCGCTCGGTCCACGCGTCACGACGCGTTCCCCTCCGCGAGATGGCGATCACGCGGTGCCCTGAATCGGCCAGATGCTGAACGACGTGGCGGCCGACGAAGCCGGTGGCCCCGACGACGGCGACGGTCATCGGTTCGGTGGTCATGGAACTGGTGCCCTCCTGCGCGCCTGATGATCGCGCCTTTACATGCTACGGTCAATGCGCATGTTTCCGGGGTCCCCGGCCACGACGCACGCCATCTGGTACGGTCGCACCGATGTCGCCGATCACCGCGCCGCGTGGCATGGTCGCCACGCCCCATCCCACCGCGACCCAGGCCGGAGTCGACGCCCTGCGCGCCGGCGGGACGGCGGTCGATGCCGCGGTGGCCGCCAACGCGATGCTCGCGGTCGTGTACGGCAACGCCTGCGGCCTCGGTGGCGACGCGTTCGCGCTCGTCTGGGACCCCGCCGGGGCCCATCTCCATGGCTTCAACGGCAGCGGTCGATCGCCTGCCGGCCTGTCGATCGACCGGGTGCGCCTGGAGGGTCACGAGACGATGCCGCAGCGCGGCCCGCTCACCGTGAACGTCCCCGGGGCCGTGGACGCCTGGGTGCAGCTCCTCGATCGGTTCGGCCGTCGGTCGCTCGCCGACGCCCTGCTCCCCGCGGCGGATGTCGCCGAGCGCGGCTACGAGCTGACACGAATCACCGCCGGAGCCATCCAGGGTTCACTTCCATGGTTCGACGACGCGGCCCGCGCGGTCTTCGGTGCGGCGGGCGGTCCGGGCGACATCCTCAGGCAGCCGCTGCTCGCCGCCTCGCTCCGCGCCATCGCCGAGGGCGGTCGGGAGGCGTACTACGGCGGACCCCTCGGCGAGCAGATCGCCCGCGCGGTCCAGGCGGCCGGCGGCGTCCTGGCCGCGGAGGACATCGCCGCCCACCGCGGCGACTGGGTCGAGCCGATCACGACCCCCTACCGCGACCACGAGCTCGCCACCATTCCGCCGAACTCGCAGGGCATCACCGCCCTGATGGCGCTCAACGTGCTCGCACGCCTCGACTGGCCGATGGGGCTGCCGATGTCGGCCGATCGGATCCACGCGCAGGTCGAGGCGGTCAAGGTGGCCTGGAGCGAGCGCGACCGCTGCGTCGGGGACCCCGATCGCGGCCTCGCCGACCCATCGGTCCTGCTGTCGGACGCCCATGCGACCTGGCTGGCGTCACGCCTGACGGCGGACCGAGCGCAGACCTTCGAGCCGGCGAACCCGCCGGGAGGTGGCACCGTCTACCTGTGCGCCGCCGACGCCGACGGGATGCTGGTCAGCCTGATCGAGTCGAACTACATGGGCTTCGGCTCGGGGATCATGGGTGGCTCGACGGGGATCATGCTCCAGAACCGCGGCGCCTACTTTTCCCTCGATCCCGACCATCCGAATGCGCTGGCTCCCACCAGCCGCACGCTCCACACGCTGATGCCAGGGATGCTGCTGCGGAACGGGCGCGCCGAGGTGGCGCTTGGCGCCATGGGCGGCGACGGTCAGCCCCAGACGATGGTCCAGCTCGTCAGCGGGCTGCTCGACGACGGCCTCGACCCGCAGGCCGCGGTCTCACGGCCGCGCTGGGTGGCCCAGACCGATGCGCCGCTCACCCCGCTTCGATCCGTGGCCATCGAGTCCGACGGCGTGGATGGCGCGACGGTCGACGCGCTCCGCGAGCGCGGCCACGAGATCGAGCTGGTCGAACCAAGGACCCCGCTGATGGGATGGGCGCAGATCATCCGCCGCCGGCCCGACGGATCGTACGAGGGCGGCGCCGACCCACGGGCCGACTCGTTGGCGGCGGGCCTCTGACTCGCGGGTCGGTGTCCGCGACGGTGCGTCGATGAGAAGTCGGCGTGACATCGGTCTAGAATGTCGAGCCCCATGACCGATACCACCTCCCTCGTCCATGCGCGCGGCCTGACGAAGCGGTACGCGAACGGCTTCACCGCCGTCGATGCCGTCGACTTCGACGTGCACCCGGGCAAGGCATTCGGCTTCCTCGGCCCGAACGGCGCGGGCAAGACCTCGACCATGCGGATGATCGCCTGCTCCAGTCCCGTCACCGATGGGACGCTGAGCGTCATCGGCATGGATCCGCGCACGCAGGCCCGCGAGATCAAGGCGCGGCTCGGCGTCGTGCCACAGATCGACAACCTCGATACCGAGCTCACCGTCCGCGAGAACCTCGAGATGTACGCGCGTTACTTCGACATCCCGCGCGCGGTCGCCGACCGGCGCACCGATGAGCTGCTCGAGTTCGTCCAGCTCGCCGAGCGAGCGAAGGACCAGGTGGAGCCGCTCTCGGGCGGCATGAAGCGCCGGCTGACCATCGCCCGTGCCCTGATCAACGAGCCCGAGCTCGTCATCCTGGACGAGCCGACCACCGGCCTCGATCCGCAGGCGCGTCATCTGCTGTGGGAGCGGCTCTACCAGCTGAAGCGCCGCGGAGCGACGCTCATCATCACCACCCACTACATGGACGAGGCGGAGCAGCTGTGCGACCACCTCGTCGTGATGGACAAGGCGAAGATCGTGGCCGAGGGGTCGCCGCGCCAGCTGATCGACGAGCACGCCACGCGGGAGGTGCTGGAGCTGCGCTTCACCGATGCCGTCCGCGATTCCCTGGACGGCAAGCTCGACGGCCTGGCCGACCGGATCGAGACGCTCCCGGATCGGCTGCTCCTCTACACCGCCGATGGCGAGCGCGCGCTCGAGCAGGTCCACCAGCGCGCCATCCCGGTCGAATCGGCGCTCGTGCGCCGCTCGAGCCTGGAGGATGTCTTCCTGCGCCTCACCGGCCGCACCCTGGTCGAGTAGCGAGCCGATGACCGTCCTCGCCGCCTCCGGCCGCGTCTGGCAGCGCAACTGGCTCGTCTACAAGCGGCTGTGGCATCGGAGCCTTGCGTTCGGCTTCATCCAGCCGATCCTGTTCCTGACCGCCATGGGGATCGGCATCGGCGCGCTCCTGTCGCCCGGTGACCTGTCGGCCTTTGGCGGCGTGCCGTACATCGACTGGCTCGGGCCAGGACTGCTCGCCGCCATGGCGATGCAGACGGCGACCTTCGAGTCCACCTACCCGATCATGAACAAGATCATGTGGGGCCGGAACTACGAGGCCATGCTCGCGACCCCGCTGGGCGTGCGCAGCATCGTCTAC
Organism: uncultured Chloroflexia bacterium; assembly: GCA_963704115.1. Lineage (GTDB taxonomy): Bacteria > Chloroflexota > Limnocylindria > QHBO01 > QHBO01 > JACDBZ01. Next base: position 427,574 of record CAVPGY010000002.1, on the reverse strand, counting down.
GGCGAGCTGGCGTGGACCGCCTTCCGCATCGGAACGCTAGCGTCCGTCTTCCTCGTCGTGCTCACCCTCTTCGGGATCGTGCGGACCCCCATGGCGCTCCTGGCCATCCCGGTGGCAACGCTCGTGGGCGTGGCGTTCAGCTCGTGCCTGATCGCCTTCACCGCCACGCAGAAGAACGACGTGGGATTCAGCGCGATCTTCAGGTTCGTGATCAACCCGCTCTTCCTGCTGAGCGGCACGTTCTTCCCGCTCACGAACCTGCCGGAGCCGGCGCAGGTGGTGGCATGGGCCACGCCGCTCTTCCACGGCGTGCAGCTCATCCGCGGCGCCATCCTCGACCAGCTCGATCCGCTCACCGCCCCGCTCCACCTGGCCTATCTGCTGATCATGTTCGGGATCGGGGCGTTCCTGGCGGATCGAAACCTCGCGAAGCGGATGGCCGGCTGATGACCGCTGCTGCACGCCCGGCGTCGGCCACCAACGGGGCGCTGGCCGAGGCCTGGAGCCGCATCTGGCGCGCCCGGCGGCTGGTGGAGCGCAACATCATGGTGTACCGCCACCAGTGGATCATCATCTTCAGCGGCGTCTTCGAGCCGATCTTCTACCTCGTCGGCATCGGCCTCGGCCTCGGCGGGATCATCCGCGAGGTGCCGCTCGCCGACGGACAGGTGGTCGCCTACGCGGCCTTCGTGGCGCCGGCGCTCGTCGCCACCGCCGCGATGAACGGTGCGGTCTTCGAGACGATCTTCAACGTCTTCTTCAAGCTGAACTACGCCAAGACGTATGACGGCGTGCTCGCCACGCCGATGGGCATCACCGAGATCGCGATCGGCGAGATGCTGTGGGCCCTCATGCGCGCCTCGCTCTATGCCGTGGCCATGTTCGTGATCATGTTCTTCATGGGACTCGTCCTGTCGCCGCTGGGGATCCTCATGATCCCGGCCGCCCTGCTCGTCGCCGCCGCGTTCGCGGCGGCCGGCCTGGCCGGCACCTCGTACCTGCGCACGGTGAACGACTTCGACGTGCCGATGGGCCTCATCGTCATGCCGATGTTCCTGTTCAGCGGCACCTTCTTCCCGATCGAGCTGGCGCTGCCGGAATGGCTGGTCACGATCATCCAGCTCACACCGCTCTACCACGGCATCAACCTGATCCGTGGCCTGTCGACCGGGCTCGTCGGGATCGGCCAGCTGTGGGATCTGCTCTACCTCGTCGGGTTCTTCGCGGTCTGCATGTGGATCGCGATGCGCCAGATGGAGCGCAAGCTCATCAAGTAGCGGTCGGCGTTCAGACCAGGCGGCGCCAGCCACGCCCCCGATCAGCGTCGGCGCGGCGGTAGGACTCGGCGAGGATCGTGATCGGGTGCACCGCCGCCACGCCCGACGACTGCTCGATCTGCCAGCGGCAGGTCTCCGAGTCGCATGCCGCGCGAGCGGCGCCCGAGGCCCGGACCTTGGCGAACAGCGGCGCCCCCACGTCCTGGGCGATCTGCCAGCGCTCGGCCTTGAGCCCGTACGTGCCGGCGGCGCCACAGCAGTCGTGGTCCGAGTCCACAGCCCGCAGTCCGGGAATGAGGGCGAACAGGTCCATTGCCGGCGTGCCGATGCCGTGCGACTTCAGCTGGCACGGCGGGTGGTACGGCAACGGCTCGCTGACCGCCCCGAGGTCGGTGTCGAGCTCGCCGCGATCGTGGAGGTCGACGAGCAGCTCGCAGATGTCCCAGGTGGCATCGGCGACGACGCGGGCGTCGTCGTCGACGAGGTCGAGCATCTCCCGATACTCCGCCTTGAGCGCGTGGGTGCAGGAGGTCGAGGTCCCCACGATCCGGCACCCGGCCCGTGCGAGCTCGGCGAGCGACGAGAGGTTGCGCCGCGCCTTGCGACGAGCGTGCTCGTAGAGGCCGTTGCTGATGAACGGGAGCCCGCAGCACTCCTGGGGCGGGACGATGACCGTGAAGCCGTTCCGCTCGAGGACGGCAACCGCGTCACGCCCGAGGTCGGGCTCGAAACCGTTGACCGCGCAGCCGTGGTAGTACACCAGCGTGCGTGCCGGATCGGCGCCGGCCGGAAGCGCCGACGGTCGCTTCTCGCGCCGCCACCAGTGCCGGAATGTCCGCCGGCTGAACGGGGCGAGCGGCCCGCGCCGATGGATTCCGAGCACGCGCTCCCCCACCCAGCGCAGCGGTCGGCTGCGGAGCGCGAGGTTCGCGAGTGGCGCCAGGGCATTGCTCCCCAGCCGGATGAGAAGATCCGTGTCGCTGATGAGCCGGTTGCGCAGCGAGGTCCCGCGCTGCTCGACGATCGCTGCGCGGGCTCGGTTGTTCGTTTCGGCGATGAGGACCCCCGCCGGGCAGGCGCGGGTGCAGATCCCGCATCCGGAGCAGAGATCGACCGTGCGATCGGGCGATCGGTCGTCGACGGACGGGGCGCGGAACCGCTGCGCCTGCGGTCCGACGTACTTCGGACCGGGAAACGCGTCGGTCACGCGCGAGACGGGGCAGACCGTGGTGCACACGTTGCACTTGATGCAGGCATCGGTGCTGAAGGGCGGGAACTCCCGGGCAGCGGCGTCGTGGATGATCACGCGGCCGCCCTCCCCAGGGCCAGGCTGCGGGCCACCGCATGCGCGCTCGCCAGCGCGACGCCGTCACCGCAGCGATCCTCGAGACAGCGCATGCCGGCCAGGGAGGAGCCGATGACACGCACGTTCTCGAGGGCCACCTCGCCGCTGGGACCGAGGGGCCGCAGCCCGGGATCGGTCCGGATCCCGATCGTCTCGAGCGGGTGTGAGCCCAGCGGGCCGCCGCCGAACCAGTCTTCGCGGGGCGGGGCCTCGACCTCCAGGTCGAACACGCGCTCGACCAGGGTGCCGTCCGGACGCGCGCGAATGCCCTCACCGCCGATGCCGCCGGTGGCGAGCACGAACTCATCCGCGGCCAGGCGGAGCGTGCGCGACGCGCGCCTCCGTGTGGATCGCACGGACCACCCGACCGTCGCGTTCGACGTCCACGACGTCGAACCCGACCTGCAGGCGGCCTCCCGCACCAAGGATCACGGCGCGCAGCGCGTCGTACAGACGCATGCCGGGCACCGAGGGCGGCAGGCTGGAAATCTCGATGATCCGATGCCCGAGCCGCGCCTCCGCCTCCTGGACCACGGTCGCGTGGTCGGCGATGCCGAGCACGGCCGGCATCCCGATCCGCCAGGCGCCCACCGGTACCGCGTCGGCGAGGACGCGCAGCGCGCGGCTCCGCCAGCCCGGGTCCTCGAAGCGCATCGCCAGCGTCCGAGCGTTGAGGTTCCGGACGCCGTCGAGGCCCGGGAGATCGACATCGACCGCACGGATCTCGCGCGGGCCGTCGGACCAGCCGGAGGCCATGAGGTTGCGCGCCGCGTACGCCCCCCACGCGTCCCGGTAGCCGCGGATGCCGAGGAGCAGGAGACCGTCGCCCTCCCATGGGTCGAGGGCCGCGGCCTGCGCCGCGGGAAGGATGGCGGCACGCCGCAACGCCCCCAGCGCGGTGGGAACGGGGCACAGGACGGCGTCGATCGACCCGACCATCGGCAGTCCCGCGTTCGCGACGCGTGCCAGGTGTCGCTCGACCGCATCCTCGGCATGGGCGTGCAGGGTGGCGTACGGGTGACCCTCGCGCGACGCCAGCTCACGAATCCCCGTCCGCGGCGTCGACGCCCCGGCGGGTGCTGCCACATCGAGCCCGCCATGCGTCCAGTGCGTCGACGCCATGCCCTTGGCGGCGAGGAAGACGCGCGCCCCGGACTCCGCGAGCTCCGCTGCGCAGGAGAGGCCGGACAGCCCGGCACCGATGACGACGACGTCAGCCCGCGGCATCGGTGGCCAGCGGACTGTCCGGCAGCTCGTCGGCCGCCAGGGTCCCTCGATACACACCCGCGGACAGCCACAGCTCGGTCAGCTGGTCGCCCCACGCGATCGGCTCCGTACCGCGGAAGCGCTCTGCGGCGAAGGACCGCAGGGCCGCGTTGGCGTCCGGTGCCTCGGGAGCAAGCCGGCCGGCGGCCCGTCGCTCGTCGAGCATGGCTGCGGCTCGCGGGATGCAGAAGAGGCCCTGGCACGGTCCCATGCCGAGGCGGGTCGTCCGGCGCAGGTCATCGAGCGACGAGTCGGCGCGGACGTCCAGCGCAGCCGCCAGCCGTTCGCGCGTCACCAGCTCGCACTCGCAGACGAGGTCGGCGTCTCCCCCACCTTCGGCCTCGACGGTCGCCAGCCGATCGCCGAGCCAGTACGGGCGATGTCCCGCGGGGCCCGGCAGTGGCTCCTCGGCGGTGCGGCATGGCACCTCGTTCCCCAGCGCGGCGGCCACCGCATCGACCACGTCGCGCGCCATGAGCCGGTAGGTCGTCAGCTTGCCGCCCACGATGCTCCACAGGCCGCCGACCCCGTCCCGGGTTCCGTGGTCGATGACGTGGTGCGCACGACTGATCTCACGCGACTCGTCGTGGTGGCCGCTGCCGCCGAACTCCGCAACGTCGTAGAGGGGGCGGGATCCCGAGTACGCCCGCAGGACGCGCGCCTCGGAAAGACCGGGGACGAGGCGCTCCCCGTCGGCCAGGAGCGCGTTGACCTCGTCCCGGGTGACGTGCGCGTCATCAGGGTCTTCCACCGTGATGTCCGTCGTGCCGAGAATGCACACGGTGTGCACCGGGACCAGGATGTCGCCATCGCCGGGCGGCGCGAGGCGGTTCACCACCGCGGAGGTCAGGCGGCGATTCAGAACGAGCATCGAGCCCTGGCCCGGGCTCATCTGCAGCTCGGCGCCGGCCAGCGCGGCCACCTTTCCCGCCCACGCCCCTGCCGCGGAGATGACCGCGCGGCAGGCAATCCACGACTCCTCGCCCGAGCGCGCGTCGCGGACATGCACGGCAGAGACCGCGCCGTCGGCGTCGCGCGCGAATCCGATGACCGGGCGATACCGATGCGCCTGCGCCCCGTGCTCGCGGGCGCTCGCCAGCGTGCCATCGACCAGCTCCCAGGGCTCGAGCGATGCGTCCGGCACCCGAAACGCGGCCCGGATTCTCGGGTTGAGCAGCGGCTCGGCGCGGAAGAGATCGGCGAGCGGCATCGGCTCGGCTTCGATGCCCGCGGCGGCACAGCCCGCGGCGAATCGATCGACATAGTCGTCCGGATCGTCGGGGGTGGCGACAAAGTAGCCGCCGGTCGGCTCGATCGTCCCGGGAGCGATTCGACGCAGGACCGCGTTCTCCTCGATGCAGTGCCTGGCGGAGAGCGGATCGCTCTCGATGTACCGCGCCCCCGAGTGCAGCAGGCCGTGATAGCGCCCGCTGGTGCCGGAGGCGAAGTCGCCGCGCTCGACCAGCGTGGCGCGCAGCCCGCGCATGGCGAGGTCGCGCAGCACGCCCGCTCCGGTCGCCCCACCGCCGATGACGACGACGTCCACCTCGGCGGCGGTCATCGACGTTCGCCGCGCAGGAGCGGGAGCGCTCCCGCCAGGTAGTCCCAGCCCGAGGCGACGGTGAGCGCCGTGGCGACCACCATCAGCCAGTAGCCAGCGGCGTTGAGCGCGTCTCCGATGCCCGTCGGCTCGAGCGGACCGCCGGTGGCCGCGTCAAACGCCAGGAGGAGGAGCGCCATCCCGGTGAGCGTGGTGAACGTCTTCGCCTTGCCCAGGGCCCGCGCAGGGATGACAACGTTCTCCGCGGCGGCGATCTGTCGCACTCCGGCGACGACCAGTTCGCGGATGAGGATGGTCGCCACCATCCAGGTGGGCAGGAGACCGACCTCCACCATGGCGATGAGGACGCCGCTGACGAGCACCTTGTCCGCGGTCAGGTCCATGAAGACGCCCAGCGGTGAGACCTCGTGGCGGCGGCGTGCCACCCAGCCGTCGAAGAAGTCAGTCCAGGCGGCAATCCCGAACACGACGAACGCGGCGAGGCCCAGCCCCGGGGCCCCGATCAGCATCAGCGCGATGACGATTGGCGTCGCGGCGATGCGCGCGATCCCCAGGAGATTCGCCAGCGACCCGATGCGCGGGGGCCTCGAATCGGCGGTCATGTGGGCGCCACCAGATCACGCACCTCGGCCGACGAACCGAGGTCCATGGCGCGCCGGGCGAGCGATCGGAGCTCCTCGAGGGATCGGGAGCCCACGGCGCGCTTCACCGAGCCGAATGAGGCGGGTCCCATGCTCAGCTCGTCCACGCCCAGCCCGACGAGCAGCGACGCCCCCGTCGGGTCGCCGGCCATCTCACCGCAGACCGCCACCTCGCAGTGGCGTGCAGCCGATCGTGCGGCGTCCACGACCCGGGCGATGGCGCGGAGGACGGCCGGGTGCGCCGGATCCTGGCGGGCCGCGAGCGCCGGGTTCGTTCGGTCGACCGCCAGCAGGTACTGCGTGAGGTCGTTCGTCCCGATGCTCATGAAGTCGATCATCTCCGCCAGCTGGTCGGCGAGCATAACGGCCGAGGGGATCTCGACCATGATGCCCACCCGCGGCTCGGGCGCGTTCGGGTTCGAGGCGCGCGCCCGCGCAACGAGCTCGACGACGAAGGTGACATCGGCGACGTCGGCGACCATCGGGGCCATGATCGATGCGCGGCGCCCGGTTCGCTCCGATGCACGGAGGATGGCGCGGATCTGGGTCGGGAAGAGATCCGGATGGCGATCGGCGAGCCGGATGGCGCGCACGCCGAGGAACGGATTGGCCTCGGGATCGATCGGCAGGTAGGGCAGCGGCTTGTCGCCGCCGATGTCGGCCAGCCGCACCACGACCGGCGCGTCACCGGCGGCGCGCAGGACGGTCTCGTACGCCTCGGCCTGCGATTCCTCGCTGGGCGGCGAGGTTCGGCCGGCGAAGGCGAACTCGGTCCGGAACAGGCCGATGCCCTCCGCGCCATGGGCGAAGGCGTCCGCCGCCTCCGCGGGCTCGGCGACGTTCGCCGCGCAGAGGACGCGATGGCCGTCGGAGGTCGCGAGCGGCCGGTCGCGATAGGCCGCATCCGCGAGCCGTTCCGCCGCCACTTCTCGCGCCGAGCCTTCGAGGGTCTCACGGGCCGCGTCGTCGGGGTCGAGGACCACCACGCCGGATCCACCATCGATCGCGATCTCGTCGACGGTGGCGGCGCGCTCGACGAGCCCGGGAACGCTCACGACCGCGGGAATGGCGAGGGCGCGGGCGAGGATCGCCGCATGCGACGTCCGCGATCCGCCCTCGAGCGCGATGCCGGCCAGCAGCCCGCGGTCGAGCTCGACCGTGACGGAGGGACCGACATCGGTCGCAACCAGGATCGAGCGCCGTTCGAGCGACGGTGCATCGCCGCCCAGGACGTGCCGCACGATGCGTGCGGCCACGTCACGCACGTCGGCGGCGCGGGCGGCCAGCAGCTCGTCCTCGAGCGCCTCGAACGTGGCGGCCACGGCCTCGCCGGCGGCTCGAACCGCCGTTGCCGCGTCCTCGCCCTCGTCGATGCGCGCTCGGGCCATCCCGATGAGCGCCTCATCGGTTGCCATCAACGCCTGGGCATCGAAGATCGCCGCCTCCTCGGCGCGGCCCTCGTCGCGCAGCCGGCTCGCCAGGTGCTCGAGATCACGCGCCGCCGCGGGGGCCGCATCCTCGATCGACGCCGGTTCGCCGTCCCCGGCGATCGGCGGCCGATACACCCAGGGCGCGGCGATGGCGACACCGGGCGCGGCGGCGACTCCCCGGAGCTCGTCGCTCATCCGTCTTCCAGCTCCTCGCCGAGGCCACCGGCGATCAGCTCCACCAACGAGGCGATGGCCTCGTCGGCGTCGGCGCCATCAGCTTCGAGGCGCACCCGGTGGCCGCGGGCCACGCCGAGCCCCATCACGCTGATCACGCTCTTGGCGCTGGCCGAGGTTGCCGGGTCGCGCGTCAGGTTGGTGACGCGCACGTCGGAGGCGAACGCGCCCGCCGCCCGGACGAAGTTCGCGGCGGGCCGGGCATGGAGGCCCGAGGGATTGCGGATATCGATGTCAGCCTGGGCCATGGGTCCTCATCCTTCCGTCTTCTGGCCGATGCGGCGCTCGGTGCCGGCGCGCAGGCGCGCGATGTTGTCGGCGTGCGCCGCAGTCACGAGCAGCCCCGACGCCAGGGCATAGGCAATCGCCGGCACGGTCGCCAGGTCCCCAAACCACAGGGCCGCGGTGACCACGGGGGCCAGCAGGCCGCCGGTGATCGACCCGAGCGACACGTAACGCGTTCGCCAGATGAGCGCGATGACGATCGGGGCCACGATCAGGATCGTCCACGGGCTCATCGCGGCGAGGGCACCGCTCGAGGTGGCCACGCCGCGGCCGCCGGTGAAGCGAATGAAGACCGACCAGTTGTGCCCGATGATGGCGGCGAAGCCGGCGACCGCGGCCGCCCACTCGACGAGCGGATCGTCCGCGAACAGCAGGCGCGCTGCGATCACGGCGATGATGCCCTTGGCCACGTCGAGCAGGAACACGAGCGCCGCGGACCGGAGGCCAAGCGTGCGCAGCGCGTTCGTCGCGCCGGTCCGATGCGATCCGAATTCCCGCAGGTCGATCCCGCGCGTGAGGCGCCCGATGAGCAGTCCGACGGGGATCGCACCGAGCAGGTAGCCGAGCAGCGCGGACAGGAGCAAGATCATCGGCGATCTCCGAGCTTGTCCATGGCGGCCGCCTCGTCGGCGGCGGCGCGAACCCGATCGACGGAATCCCCCGCCGATGCCTGGACCGCGGCCACGAAGGTCCCCTCGACCAACGGGCCGCCGGAGATCATGACCCGGGACGCCGCATCGGCGTCGATCAGCTCCTCGAGGGCGGTGAGGGCCGACAGGACGGCGCTGCCGAGATCGGCCATGACCACGACGCCCGAACCGGCATCGGCGGTCCCGATGGCGTCGGCGATGCGCACCGCATCGGTCCCGATGCTGCCGTCGCCGAGACCCCCGGCGGCGACGAGTCGCGGGCCGTCGTCGTCGAGGTTCGCGAGCTGGCGCACGAGCGCCACCGTCGCGTCGGCCACCGCGGCCGAATGCGAGACGACGACGATGCCCACCGACGGTTGGGCGTGCTCAGTCACAGGCACGTACTCCGTGTCGAGCCGGGGAGGCTCGGAGCCTTGGCGGCTCCGAGCCATCGGTCCGGCGCTGTCGCAAGCCTAGTGCTCTTCCCAGTCCAGCGCGCGCTGCACGGCCTTCTTCCAGCCGCGGAACAGCTTTTCGCGACGGTCCTCGTCCATCTGGGGCTCGAATCGACGGTCGAGCGCCCAGTTCCTGGTCACGTCGGAGGTGTCCTTCCAGAAGCCGACGGCCAAACCGGCCAGGTAGGCGGCGCCAAGCGCCGTCGTCTCGGCCACCTGCGGGCGCTCGACGGCGACCCCCAGGATGTCGGCCTGGAACTGCATGAGGTCGTTGTTCACGACGGCACCGCCGTCGACCTTCAGCTCCTTGAGCTTCACGCCGGAGTCGGCCTCCATGGCCTCCAGCACCTCGCGGGTCTGGTAGGCCATCGAGTCGACCGTCGCCCGCGCGATGTGCTCGATGGTGGAGCCGCGGGTCAGGCCGACGATCGCCCCGCGGGCGTACTGGTCCCAGTACGGGGCCCCGAGGCCCACGAAGGCGGGCACCATGTACACGCCCTCGGTGTCGTTCACCTTGCCGGCCAGCTTCTCCACGTCGGCCGAGTTGGTGATGACGCGCAGGCCGTCGCGAAGCCACTGGACCGCGGCTCCGGCGATGAAGACCGAGCCCTCGAGGGAGTAGGTCACCTTGCCGTCGTAGCCCCAGCCGATCGTCGTCAGCAGGTCGTTCTTCGACGGGACCGCCTCCTCACCGGTGTTGATCAGCATGAAGCAGCCGGTGCCGTACGTGTTCTTGGCCATGCCGACGTCGAAGCAGGCCTGGCCGAAGGTGGCCGCCTGCTGGTCGCCCGCGTCGCCGGCGATCTTGATCGAGCCGCCCAGGAGCGTCGTCTCACCGTAAACCTCGCTCGACGGGCGTACCTCGGGCAGCATCGCGCGCGGCACGTTCATGATGCCGAGCAGCTCGTCGTCCCAGTCGAGCGTGTGGATGTTGAACAGGAGCGTGCGGCTGGCATTCGAGTAGTCCACGACGTGGACCTTCCCCTCGGTCAGCCGCCAGATGAGCAAGCTGTCCACGGTGCCGAAGAGGAGCTCTCCGGCCTCGGCCTTCTCCTGGGCGCCCGGGTTGTTCTTGAGGATGTGCCTGATCTTCGTCCCGGAGAAGTAGGCGTCCACCGGCAGCCCGGTCTTGTCGCGGAAGAGCTGCTCGTGGCCGGCGGCCTTCAGCTCGTCGCAGTAGCCCGCGGTGATGCGGCTCTGCCAGACGATCGCGTTCTGGACCGGCTTGCCGGTGCTCTTCTCCCAGACCACCGTGGTCTCGCGCTGGTTGGTGATCCCGATGGCGGCGATGTCGTCCGGCGATGCGCCCGCATCGGCCATGACCTTCTTGGCCACGGCGATCTGCGAGTCCCAGATGGCCTCCGGGTCGTGCTCGACGTGGCCCGGGGAGGGATAGATCTGGGGGAACTCCTGGTTCGCCGACGCGTGGATGGTGCCATCCGCGTTGAACAGGATGGCACGGCTGGATGTCGTTCCCTGGTCGAGTGCCAGGACGTACTTGGCCATGTCGATCGATTCCTGCCTTTCGTGCTTCCGTGTGCGCTCAGCCCCCCGCGACGGCGTCGCGCAGGGTCTCGATCAGAATCGTGGAGGAGGTGGCACCGGGATCCTGGTGGTTCGCCGATCGCTCACCGAGATAGCTGGCGCGCCCCTTGCGCGCCACGAGCGGCGTGACCCGGTCCCGGCCGGCCGCGGCCGCGTCCGCAGCGGCGGCGAGCGCCGGGCCGATCCCGGTGCCGGCCGCCTCGTCGTAGGCATCCACCGCCGGCGAGATGGCGTCGACCATCGTCTTGTCGTCGAGCTCGGCCTTGCCTCGCTGCACGAGCCCCTCGAGGCCGGCGCGCAGCGCAGCGCCGAGGTCGGCGGCCCCGACGTCGGCGCGGTCGCCGAACGAGGTTGCGAGCCGCAGGAAGAACGTCCCGTACAGCGGGCCTGAGGCGCCGCCAACGGTCGAGATGAGGGTCATCCCGACCGTCTTGGCGACGGTTCCCAGGTCGGCCTCGCCATCGAGGTCGGCGATCTTTGCACGAGCCGCGGTGAATCCGCGATCCATGTTGATCCCGTGATCGGCATCACCGATCGCCGAGTCGAGCCGGGTCAGCTCGTCCCGGCGCTCGTGGACCCGGTCGGCAAAGAGATCCACGAACCGGCGCAATGCCGCCGCGTCAAAGGACGTCATCGCGGCGCCGTCACGCGCCCCAGCGCAGGGCGGCCGTGTGCACCGGCGCGTCCCACAGCCGCACCAGCGCGTCGTCCAGCTTGAGCACGGTGATGCTCACGCCAGCCATCTCGAGGCTGGTGATGTAGCTGCCGACGAGGTTGCGTTCGACGGTGAGCCCGCGATCCCGGCACATTGCCGCGACCTTGTTGTACACGACGTACAGCTCGAGCAGGGGCGTCCCGCCCATGCCGTTGACGAACGCCAGGACCCGGTCCCCGGACGAGACGACGCCGTCGTCGAGCACCGCCGACAGGAGCGTCTCGGTGATCTCGTCGGCGCTCGCCAGGCTGCGACGTTCGCGACCGGGCTCGCCATGGATGCCGACACCGATCTCCATCTCGTCGTCGCCGATCTCGAAGGTCGGCTTGCCGGCCGCCGGCACGGTGCAGCTGGTGAGCGCCATGCCCATCGAGCGTACGTTGTCCTGCACACGCTGGCACAGGGCCGTGACCGCAGCCAGGTCCTGTCCCTCCTCGGCGGCGGCCCCGACGATCTTCTCGGCGAGGACGGTGCCGCCGACACCACGACGGCCGGCCGTGTAGAGGGAGTCCTGGACCGCGACATCGTCGGCGATGACGACGCTCGTCACCTCGATGCTTTCGGCCGCCGCCAGCTCGGCGGCAAGCTCGAAGTTCATGATGTCGCCGGTGTAGTTCTTCACGATATGGAGCACGCCGGCCCCACCATCGACCGCCTTGGTGGCGGCCAGCATCTGGTCCGGCACCGGAGACGTGAACACGGCGCCGGGGCACGCGGCGTCGAGCATGCCGAGCCCGACGAATCCGCCGTGCATGGGCTCGTGGCCGGAACCCCCACCGGAGATGACCCCGACCTTGCCGGATCGAGGTGCATCCGCGCGAACGATGACGTTCGGCTCGATCACCCGCAGCAGGTCGCCGTGAGCCGCGGCCATGCCGGCCAGCGCCTCGTCGACGACCGCGTCGGGAGCGTTGATGAGCTTCTTCATGGCTACGCGATCAGGTAGTTGGTGAACAGGGCCTGGAACGCGAGCGCGCCGAGCACGCCGCCGATCAGTGGTCCGACCACCGGGACCCACGAGTACTCCCAGTCGGAGCTGCCCTTGCCGGCAATCGGCAGGATCGCGTGGGCGATGCGGGGACCGAGGTCACGAGCGGGGTTGATGGCGTACCCGGTCGGGCCGCCGAGGCTGAGGCCGATGCCGAAGACGAGGAAGCCGATGAGCAGGGCCCCGAGGCCGGCGACCTCGTTGTTCGGCTGCAGGATGGCCGAGACGCCGAATGCGAGGATGAAGGTCCCGATGATCTCGCTCAACGTGTTGCTGACCGGGCTGCGAATCGCCGGTCCGGTGCTGAAGACGGCGAGCTTGAGGCCGGGATCCTCGGTCTCCTTCCAGTGCGGCAGGTAGTGCAGGTAGACGACCACCGCGCCGAGGAAGGCGCCGGCGAACTGGCCCGCCCAGTACAGGAGCGCGTCGCCGAAGCTGATGCCTCCGGTGACGAGGACGCCGATCGTGATGGCCGGATTGATGTGGGCGCCACTGATCGTGCCGACGGCGTAGACGGCAATCGCAACCGCGAAGCCCCACCCGGCGGTGATGACGATCCAGCCGGCGTTCTGGGCCTTGGATCGGGCCAGTAGGACACCGGCGACGACGCCGTCGCCAAGGATGATGAGAATCGCCGTGCCGATCAGCTCGGCGGTAAAGATCTCCATGGAATCTGATCTCCTCGCATTGCCAGCGTGGTGCATCCCTCCGATGCCCGATGCGCGGCCGACGTGCCCGTGGCCGCGGGTCCATGCAGCGCTTGCCCCTCTCGCCCACCTCCTCTCTTCCCGTCAGGTCATGTGGGGGGCTGGGCGGCGGCCGACGGGGCCTCCGCCCGTGAACGCTTGTCCGATGCGATCCCCGACGGCGGCGTCGGCGACCGCGCCGAGGTTGATCCCGTCATCGCCGTCACCGATGCGCGCGGCGGATGTGCCAGGTGCGGATCGGCTCGCCCCCGCCCCCCTCAGTCGCGGTGCTCCTCCTGGCCCTCGGCGAAGTCGCCGCGCTGCTCGCTGGCATGCTCGTGCGATCCCCGTTCCTGGCCCTCGGCGAAGTCGCCGCTGCGCTCGGCGTGAATCGTGTCGTGGCCGGCCTGCTGGCCCTCGGCGAAGTCGCCGCGATGTTCCTTCTCCGGCGTCTCCCCCTCGACTGCCTGCCCCTTGGAGAAGCTGCCGTGCTCGGGGTGGTCACGGTGGTCGTGGTCGTGGTCGTGGTCGTCGTGGTCGTGGTGGTCGTGGTCGTGGTCGTGGTGGTCGCCCATGGGGACTCTCCTGCTGATCCGGCCGGATCATTGTGGATCGCCGGTCAACCGATGGGCACACCTGCCACGATCATGCAGGCGGCACCCGGCGCTGGAGAAGCCGGAACCCGACGACGAGCAGCAGGACGACGATGCCGACCGCCAGACCGGCGTACAGCGCAAATGGCATCCCGCTGCCCCATTGCAGGCTGAAGGCCACGAACCCGAGGGCCGTCGCGATCAGGAGCGTACGGATCCAGAAGCGCCGGGAGAACGCGCCGGCCGCCTCGGGGCGGGCACGCTGCGCTCGGCGCTGCGCATTCCGCTCGGCCCTCGCTCGGGCCGCCGGTGGAAGCGCAGGTCCGCGCTCCATGTTCTTCATCATCCGCTGGTAGTTGCGGCGTTCCTCGCGTGACATCGTGCGCAGTCTAGCGAGCGTCAGGACCGCGGGTCGACCGAGCGCGGCGTCGGACGTCGTTTTCCGGACGGCCCCATGCCGCCCGTCTCGTCGTAGTCGACCTTGAGCTGGACCGGATCGGATCCGAACAGGAAGTTGGCGAGCCAGTCGAGGGCGACGCGCGCCTTGCCACCGATGCCCGGCACGAGGCTCCAGTAGTAGCCGCGCCACATGAACCAGGCCATGAAGCCGCGGACCTTGATCCCGTACACCACGCCGACCCCGGTATGTGCGCCGATGGAGGCGAGCACCCCGATGACGCTGTAGCGGAAGGGCTGGATGTCGCTCGGGCGGCGGTCGATCGCCGCCACGATGTTCTTCGCCAGGCGCTTCGCCTCGCGCACCGCGTTCTGGGCCGTCGGGGCATGGAATGTGCCCTCCTCGTCGACGTTCGGGACGCGTGCGCAGTCGCCCAGCGCCCAGACCCCCTCCCGGCTGGTGGCCATGGTGGCGGCGACGACCGCCCGCCCGCCCTTGTCGACCTCGATCCCCGCCTCCGCGACGACCGGGGCGGGCTGGACGCCGCCGGTCCAGATGACGGTGCGCGACGGGATGAACGTGTCCTCCCCGATCATGACGCCGTCCTCGCGCACCTCCTTCATCGCGGTGCCGAGGTGGATCTCGTAGCCACGGCGCCGAAGCTTTCGCGTGGCGTACTCGGCCATGTCGGCGGGCATCTCCGGCAGCACGCGCTCCTTCAGCTCCACGATGTGAAAGCGCAGCTCATCGCTCGGCACCTTGGGATAGAACCGCTTCCGCACCCGTCGCACGAAGTCCTCGACCTCGCCCGCCGTCTCGACGCCGCTGAACCCCGCGCCGCCCACGACGAAGGTGAGCTGCGCCCGGCGCTCGTCGGGATCCTGCTCGAGATCGGCCCGTTCGAGCATCTCGATGATCCGGTTGCGGAGCGCGAATGCATCCGCCAGCGTCTTCATCCCGACCGCGTACTCGGTGATGCCCTTGATCCCGAACGTGGCGGTCTCGCCGCCGAGAGCGATCACCAGGCTGTCGTAGTTGAGCCGATGGAGGTCACCGTCCCCGCCGGTGACGATCACCTGTTTCGCATCGATGTCGATCCGCTCGACGTCGGCGGTCACCGCCCAGCTGGACGCGCGGCGCAGCTGGGCGCGGAGCGCAGTCACGCAGTGCCGCGCCTCCAGGTTGCCCGAGCAGACCTCGGGCAGCAGCGGCGTGAAGAGCGTGAAGTTCTCGCGGCTGACGAGCCAGATCTCGACGTCGTCGCGCCGCCGCGTCAGCTTCTCGAGGTGGCGGGCGGTCTCCACTCCCGCGAATCCCCCGCCGAGCACGAGGATCCGATGCGGCCAGGGAGGCTCCGAACGGTAGATCGTGCGCATCGGGCACGATCATGCCACGACGACACCGGACCGGTCTCGCCACCGATCGGCATCGATCTGTACCATAGGCCCGACATGGACCAGCCGATCAAAGAGATCTTCGACCAGTTCAAGCAGCAGCTCCCGGACATCGATCCGGTCGAGACCCAGGAATGGATCGACTCGCTGGACTCGGTCGTGGATGCCGCAGGCACCGATCGGGCCCGGTTCATCATCTACAAGCTGCTGAAGCGCGCCCGCCAGCTGCAGGTCGGCCTTCCGACGCTGACCCAGACGCGCTACATCAACACGATCAGCCCGGAGCAGGAGCCCTACTTCCCGGGTGACGAGGCGATGGAGCTGCGCATCCGGCGCATGATCCGCTGGAACGCGCTGGCCATGGTGCTGCGCGCCAACAGCACCTACGAGGGCATCGGCGGCCATCTGTCCACCTACGCCAGCGCCGCCAGCCTGTACGAGGTCGGCTTCAACCACTTCTTCCGGGGGCCCGGCGACGGAGCCGGCGGTGACCAGATCTTCTTCCAGGGCCACGCGGCACCCGGCATCTACGCGCGCGCGTTCCTCGAGGGTCGGCTCTCGACCGATCACCTCGACCACTTCCGACGCGAGTCGCTGACGCCCGAGGTCGGCCTGTCGAGCTACCCGCACCCGCGCCTGATGCCCGACTTCTGGCAGTTCCCGACGGTCAGCATGGGCCTCGGACCGATGGCCGCGGTCTACCAGGCGCGGTTCAACCGATACCTCGCCGCGCGCGACCTGGCCGACACGGCCGGGGCACGGGTATGGGCCTTCCTTGGCGATGGCGAGATGGACGAGCCCGAATCGGTCGGCGCGCTGTCGCTGGCCGCTCGCGAGGGGCTCGACAACCTGACATTCGTGGTCAACTGCAACCTGCAGCGCCTCGACGGCCCGGTGCGCGGCAACGGCAAGGTGATCCAGGAGCTGGAGGCGATCTTCCGCGGCGCCGGCTGGAACGTGATCAAGGTCATCTGGTCCCGGGAGTGGGACGAGCTCCTGGCGCGCGACAAGGACGGCATCCTCGTCAACAAGATGAACGAGACGCTGGACGGCGACTACCAGCGCATGGCCGTCAGCGACGGCGCCACGATCCGCGAGCAGTTCTTCGGGCCGGATCCGCGGCTGCGCGCGACTGGTCGAGCACATCCCCGACGTGCGAGCTTCCGAAGCTGCGGCGCGGCGGCCACGACTACCACAAGGTGTACGCGGCCTATGCCGCCGCGGTGGCCCACACCGGCGCGCCGACGGTGATCCTGGCCAAGACGGTCAAGGGCTGGACGCTGGGCCCGGGCATCGAGGGGCGCAACGTCACCCACCAGGCCAAGAAGCTGACCGCCGACGAGCTGAAGATGTTCCGCGATCGGCTCGAGCTGCCGATCCCCGACGACCAGCTCAAGGAGGCGCCCTACTACCACCCCGGGACCGATGCCCCCGAGATCCAGTACATGCTCGAGCGCCGTCGCCAGCTCGGCGGCTCGGTGCCGCGGCGGGTGGTGGTGGCGAAGCCGCTGCCGGCGCCCAAGGACACCAGCTTCACCGAGTTCTTCGCCGGTTCCGATCGGCCCGCCAGCACGACCATGGCCTTCAGCCGCCTGGTCCGCAACCTGGTGCGCGATGAGCAGATCGGCCGGCGCATCGTGCCCATCATCCCCGACGAGGCACGCACCTTCGGCATGGACCCCCTCTTCAAGGAGGTCGGGATCTACAACCCGCTCGGCCAGCGCTACACGCCGGTCGACAAGGAGCTGCTCCTCTCCTACATCGAGAAGGCCGATGGCCAGCTGCTCGAGGAGGGCATCACCGAGGCCGGCTCGATGGCGTCGTTCCAGGCGGCCGGCACGGCCTACGCCACCTGGGGCACGCCGGTCATCCCGTTCTACACGTTCTACTCGATGTTCGGCATGCAGCGCACCGGCGACCAGGTGTGGGCGTTCGGCGACGCGCGTGGCCGTGGCTTCATGATGGGTGCCACCGCCGGCCGCACCACGCTTACCGGCGAGGGCCTGCAGCACGATCGACGGCCAGTCCCATGTCCAGGCCAGCGTGGTACCGAACATCCTGGCCTACGACCCGGCCTTCGCCTATGAGCTGGCGATCATCGTGCGTGAGGGCATCGATCGCATGTACGGCGAGCGCGGCGACGACGTCTTCTACTACATCACGCTCTACAACGAGAACTGGCCGATGCCGCCCAAGCCCGATGGCGTCGAGGAGGGCGTGCTGCGCGGCCTGTATCGGTTCCGTGAGGCGCCCGGCGGCTCACGCCGCGTGCAGATCATGGCCTCCGGCCCGATCCTGCTTCAGGCGCTCAGCGCCCAGAAGCTGCTGGCCGAGAAGTACGACGTGGCCGCGGACATCTGGAGCGCCACGTCGTTCCAGCAGCTGCGCAACGACGCCCTCGACGTCGAGCGCTGGAACCGGCTTCACCCCGATGCCGAGCAGCGTGTCCCCTACGTCCGCCAGTGCCTCGCCCCCACGGACGGACCGATCGTCGCCGCCACCGACTACATGAAGGCGGTGCCCGACATGGTCACGCGTTGGATCGACCGGCCCTACACCGTGCTCGGCACCGACGGCTTCGGCCGCTCCGACACCCGGGACGCGCTGCGCACCCATTTCGAGGTGAACGCCGAGCACATCGCCTACGCGGCGCTCCACGGGCTCTGCCTCGACGGCAAGTCGACGCCGGACGAGCTGAAGCGGGCCCTCGGCGACCTCGGCATCGACCCGGAGCGCGTCAATCCGCTCCGGGCCTGAGGGCCGTCGGCGGCTGGTCATTGATACTGCGCGTGCCGCGAGCGTTCGACTCCCGGATGCGGGCAGGTGGCAGGTCGGGAGCCCAGGCGCTCAGCCGCCGGTGAGGCGAGGCGTCCCGCAGGCGGCACAGTAGGCGTCGTCCGGGTCGTAGGCGATCACGGCGCGGCAGCCGGCACAGCGTGGCGGGAGCAGCTCGCCGACGGCGGCGCGAAGGCCGGCCATCGTCGCCCGTGCGTAGCGCGATGCCGATGGCCGTTGCCATGAAGCATGCATCGGGGGCCAGGCGTCGAGGGCCGGCTGGGCTGCCCGGGACAGCTCCGCCTGGTATCGCCAGCGCTCCCGGTCGTAGCGCGCTCGGAGCTCCGGATCGGTCATCGTGCGCCGCACGACGTTCACGACCTGCATCTCCTGGGTGGCGCGATCGGAGGCATTGCGGTCGGGATGGAAGGTCCGCGCGAGGCGCCGGCAGGCCGCGGTGATCTCGTCGGCATCGGCGGTTGAGGGGACACCCAGGAGGCGGTAGACGTCGCGGTCCGGGCGGTATGGCAGCAAGCGGAGGTTCATTGGCGGCCGCCATGGTACCGCGTTCCAGGAGGATCGTCCCCGCGCCTTCTCGGCGCTCGATTTGGCAAGCAAGCTTGCTATTTTCGAAACATGGGTTGACATTCCTGATACCGCCCACTACAGTTACGACAGTGGTTGCCAGAATGGATAGGTGACCTTCAGCTCTGGTAGGAGCACCTGAGAATGTTCGACACGCGACTCTTCTATCAGCAGATCGTCGGCGACCGGCGCAGCCAGCGCCAGATGCCGCAGCGCATCACGCGACTGGGCGCTGACCGCCCATCGCAGCGCCGGCAGACCGAGCGACGCTGACCATGGTCCACGACGTCATCGCCACCTGTCCGGTGTGCAGCGGCGAGCTCACCATCGCCCGCCTCCACTGCCGCAGCTGCGGCACGGCCCTCGAGGGCGAGTTCGGGGTCGGCCGGTTCGGCCGGCTCGACCGCGAGCAGCTTTCGCTCCTCGAGAGCTTCCTGCGGTCGCGCGGGAACCTCAAGGAGATGGAGCGCGAGCTCGGGATCAGCTATCCCACTGTTCGCGGCCGCGTCGACGCGCTGGTACGGGCCCTCGGCCTGGCCGATGGCGCCGCGACGGACGATGACGGCGAGGCCGATGACGCCTTCGGGACTCGAGCCCGGCGCTTCCGCACTCGACGCCGACGCCGCCACCGAGCGACGGAGCATCCTCGAGCGCCTGGCGCGGAAAGAGATCGGCGCCGACGAGGCCGCCGCTGCGCTTCGCGGCCTGGGCGAGGGCAGGTAGATGGCCACCTTCATCCGGGTCCAGGAGATCGAGCACGAGATCGGGATCGGCGGACGCTTCAGCCTGCGCGTGACGAGCCCGGACGTGGAGCTGCGCGCCGTCGAGGGCACGACCGCCCGCGTGCGCGTCGAGTTCGAGCTGCGGGGCGCGAACGACGCCGAGGCCGACGAGGCATTCGAGACAGCCCAGTACCGCGTCAACCGCGGCGACGGCCTGCTCGAGGTCGCGGAACCGAAGCGCGGGGACGCCGGCCTGGGCGCCATCGGCCGCCTGCTCGGCGTGTCCGGGATGCCTGTCGCCGCCCGCGTCGTCGCCGAGGTCCCGATCCGCGCGGCGGTGTCGTATGCCGGGGTGAGCTCGGACGTGACCGGAACCGGCCTGCGCGGCCCACAGGAGTACAAGACGGTGTCCGGCGACCTGTCGCTCAGCGACCTCGGCGGACCGATCCGGGTCAACGGTGTCTCGGCCGACGTGAGCCTGCGGGCCGAGGAGCCGATCCGGCTGAACGCCAACACCGTGAGCGGCGACATCTCGGTCATCGCGCCTCGCATCGAGGAGTGCCGGGTCGTCACCGTCAGTGGCGACGCGGAACTCGAGGGCGACCTCGCCGCGACCAGCCACCGCGTCGAGACGGTGAGCGGCGACCTGTCGCTCGGCGTGGTCGGCGGCCTGACGCTCGAGGTGCGTGGCCTCTCCACCGACGTGAGCGTTGCCGTGGCGCACCGGTCCGAGGGTTCGCGCGAGCGCCGGCGGTACGTCATCGGCGACGGCGCGGCGTCGCTCCAGTTCAGCTCGATGTCCGGCGATGTCGTCGTCCACACGGCGCGTCGCATCGCCGTGCCGACGCCTCCGGCGGCGCCGCGTCCGGCCACGCCACCCGCTCCCCCGTCGCCACCCCTCGGGCCGGACGAGCAGATGGCGGTGCTCCGGGCGCTCGAGCGCGGGGACATCGACGTGGATGAGGCGAGCCGGCGGCTGGCAGGCAGCGCGACCGATGCCTGAGGAGCTGGAGACCATCCTGCGCCTCGTCGCCGAGGGACACCTCACCCCGGACGAGGCCTCCCCGATCATCGCGGCGATCACCAGGGCCGAAGGCCGAGCTGACGACGACGACTTCGACACCGGGTTCGAGACGGGATTCGACAACGACTTCGACGAGCGGATCGACCGCACGGTCACCCGGCGGATCGAACGCGCGCAGGCGCGGGCGGCGTCGGCGCGGGCGCGCGCCGAAGAGCGCATCCGAGAGGCGGAGCGCGTGGCCACCTCGCTCGGCCGCGGCCGGCAGCTGCGGATCAGGATCACCGAACGGGGCCGGCAGGTGGTGAACCTGCGCATCCCCATCGGCTTCGTCGAGACCGCCCTGAAGTTCGTCCCCGGCCTGGGCGGCGACCAGAGCCAGCGCATCCGCGACGCCGTGCGCTCGGGGGCGGTCGGGCCGATCCTCGACGTCGAGGATCCGGATGGCGAGGGCGGCGTGCTCATCAGCGTCGAGTAGCGCCCGCTCGACCACCACGCCCATGGTCGGCCGTCGTCGCGCCGACCGGCTCCCTACAATCGGTTCGCGTGAGTGAACGAACCGATTCGGCCCGATGGTGGGACGGGGCCGTCATCTACCAGATCTACCCACGCAGCTTCGCCGACGCCAGCGGCGACGGGATCGGCGACCTTGCCGGCATCCTGGAACGGCTCGACCATCTCGCCGGGACCGATGGCTCCCTGGGTGTCGACGCCATCTGGCTCTCCCCCATCTATCCCAGCCCGCAGCACGACTTCGGCTACGACATCAGCGATTACACCGCAGTGGCCGCCGAGTACGGGACGCTGGCCGATGCCGACGCGCTGATCGCCGCCTGCCACCAGCGGGGGATCCGATTCCTCATGGATCTGGTGCCGTGCCACACCTCGATCGAGCACCCCTGGTTCGTCGAGGCGCGCTCGTCGCGCGAGAGCCCGAAGCGCGACTGGTATCTCTGGTCCGATCCGGCGCCCGACGGCGGCGTGCCGACGAACTGGGAGGCGGCCTTCGGCGGCTCCACCTGGGAGTGGGACGCGGCGACGGAGCAGTACTACCTCCACTCCTTCTACCCCGAGCAGCCGGACCTGAACTGGCGCAATCCGGCGGTGGCGCGGGCGATGGCCGACGCGATGCGTTTCTGGTTCGACCGTGGCGTCGACGGCTTCCGGGTCGATGCGATCTTCGCCGCCATCAAGGACGACCTGCTCCGCGACAACCCGCCGGACCGGCGGCCGCATGCCATCCCCGGGCTCGGCGGCGACGCCGGACAGGACCCGCTGTGGAGCATGAACCGGCCCGAGGTCCACGACGTCATCCGGCACCTCCGCGCGGTGGCCGACGAGTTTCCCGGACGTGTGCTCGTCGGCGAGGCGTACGTGCCGATGGAGGAGCTCGCCGGCTACCTCGGCCACGGACGCGACGACGAGTTCCAGCTCGCCTTCAACTTCGAGCTCCTGCTGTCGCCGTGGGAGCACCAGCACCTCATGCTGGCGATCGAGCGCTCCGAGGCACTCCACCCGCCCGGCACCATGCCGACCTACGCGCTCTCCAACCACGACCAGTCGCGGCACGCGACGCGCTGGGGTGAGGCGCGCGCACGGGCCGCGGCACTCATGGTGCTGACGCTGCGGGGCGTGGCGGTGCTCTACGCGGGCGAGGAGATCGGCATGGTCGACGCCGACGCGTCGATCCTCCCCGACCCACCGTTCGATCGTGCCGGCCGCGACGGCTACCGCACGCCGATGCAGTGGGACGCCTCCGCCACCGCCGGCTTCACCTCCGGGGTGCCATGGCTCCCGATCGTCGACGCGGCGACGCGCAACGTGGCCGACCAGGCCGGTGATCCCGACTCGATCCTCGAGCTCTACCGGCGGCTGATCGCGGCCCGCCATGCCTCGCCCGCGCTGGCGATCGGGACGCATCGGTCGCTCTTCGGCATCGCCCCCGACGTGCTGGCATGGCTGCGCGAGGCCGATGGCGAGCGCGTGCTCGTCCTGCAGAACCTGGGCGACGTGGGTGCGCGCTGTGCGCTGCCGCTGGGACGCATCGGCGCCGAACGCGGCGAGGTGGTGGTGGCCACCTCCGATCGGTCCGGCACCGTCGGCCTGTCCAGCCTCGAGCTCGGTCCGCTCGAAGGCGTCGCCCTGCGGCTGTCGTAACGCGGCGCGAACGTTCCTCCATCAACAGGAGGAGCTCACGGATGTCCCACCGATCGCGACCAAGCCTGGTCCTCGCCATGGCGTTCGGCCTGGTGGCCAGCCTGGCACTTGCCGGAGTTGCCCTGGCAGCCGAGACGACGCTCACCGCCGACCTTGCGGGAAGCAGTGAGACCGACGCAGATGGCTCCGGGACCGCAACGGTCGTCCTGGATCCCGATGCGGGCACAGCGTGCTGGACGTTCAGCGTCGAGAACATCGACCCGGTCACCGTTTCGCACATCCACGAGGGTGCGGCCGGGACCGATGGGGGCGTGGTGGTCGACCTCGACCTGGCCGGCTTCGACGGCACCAGCGAGGGCTGCAACGACTCCGCCGATGCAGCCGCGCTCCAGGCGATCATCGACGACCCCGCGGGGTACTACGTCAACGTGCACAACGAGGCGTATCCCGGCGGCGCGATCCGCGGACAGCTCGCCGCGGACTCACCGGACACGGCGATGCCGGTCGGCGGATCACCCCTGGTCGCATTCGGCCTGCTGGCGGTGATCCTCGGCCTCGGATTCGGCGCCCGCCGCGCGCGCGTCCGCTCCATCGAGGGCTAGGCTCGCGGCGTCGAACTGCTGTGCGGGCGTGCCTGACCGCCCGCGCAGCACCGTCCACCACGTCAACCGGTCTCGTCGGGCCAGTCCTCGTCGAAGATCAGCGGCGCGCGGCGACGCGACGACGCGCGGCGTCCCGGCCGATTCGCGGGCGCGGCGCAGAGCACGCACGGTTCGGGTCCCACCAACATGCCCTGGAAGTAGCCGCACGACGAGCAGCGCAGCATCGGCTGCTGGCGACCCGTGATCGCGCAGGTCACGCCCGAATGCGACGATGGGCAGGGGCGTGGGCCTTCGGTGCCCGACGCCGATCCGCGGGCGATGCATCTCACCCCCCTCCGATCACGTTCTCCGAGCGACGTCGCCGTAGGTGATCTCCGCCGCCTGCTCCCAGGCGCCGCGCTCGAGCCGAACGGCCACGCGATGGCTGCCGGCATTGAAGCTGATGTACTCGTCGGCCCGGATCCCCTCGTCGGCGAAAACCTGCTCGCCGGCCAGGGTCGGCACCGGGGGAACCGTTCCGACCTCCCAGTCCGGGCACGCCTCGGCGAGCTCGTGCTCGCTCATCAGGCGGACGGGGCTGCCGACGAGCGCGGCGACCTTGCCGAGGTCCACGGCGTCCACGGCGTCGAGCACCACGAGCGCCACCCGCCCCGATTCGGTCCGGACGCCGACCACCTTGGCGAAGGTCGCCGGGTCGACACCCTCGGCGCGCGCGGTCGCAATGGCCGTGAACGCCAGCGGATGCTCGTGGATCTGATAGGCGATCTCGTGCCTCTCCAGCCAGCCTCGCAGGCGCACATCGATCGGTGATGGGATCACGGATGCCATGGCTGCAGCCTCGTGCGGGTACCTCGGCCAGATCCTGTCGCTCGGCAGGATGGGCTTCCAGTGCCTATCCGCCCCTTGTGGTGTGCCGTTCTCCCCCGAATCGTGCCGGCTGAACCTGGCGTCGTCGTGAGGAGGCTCGAACCAGCGCGCGGAGGTTGAGCGCCATGGCCAGCGCCGCGGAGCCGCCGGCGACCACCGGGATCCGGCGGGCGGCTGCTGCCGGCAGGTAGAGATCGACCACCGAACCGCGCGCGGCGCCGAACTCCTCGGCCAGCGGTGTCAGCGGGCACACCTGGTTGTTGCTGACGTAGAGCAGCGACTCGGCCATCACCACGCCGCCGGCGATCGACGTCCGCAGCCTCGGTCTCCCCCGCAGGCCGTCCCACAGCGTCAGGACGACCGCGGCAGCGACCGAGAAGAAGATCGCGGTGTGGATCCCCTTGATGACGGTGAGAGCCCTGGGCCGCCATGCCTGGGGCGTCCATACCGCCACGGGCCGCGTGAGGTAGCCGCTCCAGACCGGTTGCCGAGGCGGCGCCGCGGCCGGCATCTCCTGCATGACCACACCTTGGCGGGAGGCCGGCGCTGCGGTCGCAGGCCGGATGTCCTGAAGGAGGGTGCCGGACGTCAGGGTCAACCCCGCCGATCACCGACGAAGGCCCCTGAGCGTGCCGGCTTCGTGGTGCCCGTTACATGGACGGCGTGTAGTCCGGGGCGAAGTACGGCTCGGGATCCTCCTTGAAGTCGAGCATGCAGCCCTTGCCGCAGAAGTGGTAGGTCTGCCCGTTGTGCTCGGCCGTGAGGCCCTTCGCCTCCGCGGTGGCCGGCTCGACCTGCATGCCGCACACCGGATCGGTGGCCATCTGCTGTGCCATCAGGCGTCTCCTTGGTCATTCGTGTCGGTGGGGACCAGCACGGTGCCGGCCACGTGGTCGGTCGGGAGCGCCAGGCCCATCTCACCGTGATCGGGCATCGGTGCCGGGCTCTCCTGGTGGGCGGGATTGGCGAAGAAGATGGCCGCGCCGCCCACGACGACGGCGATCACCGCGATCCCGGCCAGGTAGCCATACTCGCGAACCCGCTCGCCGAGCGGCGGGTGCAGGATCTGTTCCGGGCCCTCCGGTGCACGGAAGGCCCGCAGGCGCAGCGCGTTGGTCACCACGCTGACGCTGCTCATCGCCATTGCCGCGGCAGCCAGCACCGGGTTCAGCAGGATGCCGAAGAACGGGTAGAGCGCCCCCATGGCCACCGGGATCAGCACGACGTTGTAGCCGAACGCCCAGAACAGGCCCTGCTTGATCACGCCGACCGTCTTCCGTGACAGCGCGATGCTCGTCACGATCGTGCGCAGGTCGCCGCCGATGAGGGTGATGTCCGATGCCGCCATCGCGACATCGGTCCCGGTTCCGATCGCGATGCCGAGGTCGGCCTGGGCGAGTGCCGGCGCGTCGTTGATGCCGTCGCCGACCATCGCCACGATCTTGCCGGCGGCCTGCAGCTGGCGAACCTTCTCCGCCTTCTCGTCGGGCTGCACCTCGGCCAGCACGCGCACGATGCCGGCCTGCTGCGCCACGGCTTCGGCGGTGAGCTGGTTGTCGCCGGTCAGCATCCAGACCTCGAGTCCCAGCGCCTCGAGCTCCGCGACGGCCTGGCGAGACTCGCCCTTGAGCGTATCGGCCACCGCGATCGTCCCGAGCAGGACGCCGTCGGCAGCGACGAACATCGGAGTCGCGCCTTCGCGCGCCAGCTCGTCGGCGATCGCCGCGCTGTCGCCCAGGTCGATGCTCTCGGCGTCCAGCAGGGCACGATTGCCGATGGCGACCGCGCGACCGTCGACGGAGGCCCGGATGCCCTTGCCGGGCACGGCGTCGAAGTCGACCGCATCGGGAACCGCGAGCTCACGCTCGCGGGCACGACTGACGATCGCCTCGCCGAGCGGATGCTCGGAGCCGATCTCGGCCGCGGCGGCCAGGCGCAGCACCTCGTCCTCGCTCGCGGCGCCGGCCGGGACGATGCGAGTCACGGACGGTCGTCCCCGGGTCAGGGTCCCGGTCTTGTCGAGGACGACGGCGTCGATGCGGCGCGTCTGCTCCAGTGCCTCGCCGCCGCGCACCAGGATCCCGTGCTCGGCGGCCTTGCCGGTGCCGACCATGATCGCGGTCGGCGTGGCGAGGCCCAGCGCGCACGGGCAGGCGATGATGAGGACGGCGATGGCGACGGTCACCGCGAAGACCGGGCTCGGACCGAAGATGAGCCACCCGGCCGCCGTCAGCGCGGCGACGACGAGGACGATCGGGACGAAGACGCCCGCGACCTGGTCGGCCATGCGCTGCAGGGGCGCCTTGGAGCCCTGCGCCTCCTCGACCAGTCGCACGATCTGCGCGAGGGCGGTGTCGGCGCCGACCCTGGTGGCGCGGAAGAGGAATGAGCCGGTCCTGTTGAGCGTGGCGCCGATGACCTCGTCGCCGATTGACTTGTCCACGGGCAGGCTCTCGCCGGTCAGCATGCTCTCGTCGAGCGCCGAGCGACCCTCGGCGATGATCCCGTCGACCGGGACCTTCTCACCGGGGCGGACCCGCACGAGGTCGCCGACGACCACCTGCTCCACGGGGACGTCGATCTCCGCCCCATCGCGGAGGACGCGGGCCGTCCTGGCCTGCAGCCCCATCAGGGCCTTGATGGCGCCTGCCGTCTGCTTCTTGGCACGGGCCTCCAGCCATCGGCCCATCAGGATCAGGCCGATGATGATGACGGCGGTCTCGTAGTACAGGTGGTACGGGAATCCCCATGCCGTCGCGAGGCTGGGCCACAGGGTGACGAAGGCGCTGTAGCCGAAGGCGACGCTCGTCCCGACAGCCACCAGCGTGTTCATGTTCGTGGCGCCGTGCCTGGCGGCGGCCCACGTCGCGCGGTAGAAGACGGCGCCTGCCCAGAACTGCACCACCGCGGCGGCGATCAGCAGCAGGGGCGCGATGAGCACGAGATCGAGACCCAGCGGCAGGTACATCAGGCCCATCATCACGAGGCCGACGCCGATGCTGACCACCGACTTGCGGCGCAGATCGGCGATCTCGCGCTCTCGGGCAGCCTCGTGGGCGTCCACCTGCCGCTCCATCGGCAGCACCGCCTCGCCGGCGGTGGCCGCGACGGCAGCTGGCGGCTCCGCGATCGGCTCGGGGCGCACGTTGTACCCGGCGCGCTCGACCGCCCCGATCAGATCCGGCAGCGCCACCTGCGACGCGTCGAAGCTGACCCGGGCCCGCTCGGTCGCCAGGTTGACCGAGGCCTCGGCCACGCCTTCGACCTTGTTCAGGTAGCGCTCGATGCGGTTCACGCATGACGCACAGGTCATGCCCTCGACATCCAGCGAGATGATCTGGAGCGGGCCGTCGAACGGCGTGGCGGTGGTGGCGGTCTCCCTCGGGCTCATGAGCGGATCAGGCGCTCGATCGCGGCCGTTGCCTCGGAGACCTTCGAGTCGTCGCCCTGGGCGGCGGCCTCCATCACACAGTGGCGCACATGCTCGTCCAGCAACCCGACGGCCACGCCCTGCAGCGCGCGGTTCACCGACGAGACCTGGGTGAGGATGTCGATGCAGTACTTGTCCTCGCTGACCATGCGCTGCAGGCCGCGGACCTGCCCCTCGATCCGCCGCAGGCGGTTGAGGTACTCATCGCGACTCATGCTGTACCCGGCCATCGGCTGCTCCGTTTGAGGTGGAGGACCACTATACCATACCCCCCTCCCCTATGGCTCTAGGCCGCAAGGGCATGCGCCGTTTCGCAGCAGCAATGGGTACGACGGAGGCGTTTCACAAGCGGTCGAAGGCCCGCGCTGGTACCTGATGACCGTCGGCACGCGAGCGGCATGACAGGGCCGGGGCCTCGGCTCCCAGCTGGTGGAGGTGGGGGCCTCGCGCGCGGATGCAGACTGGCGTGCCCTGCTACCCGGAGACCGCGACCGACAGCACATCGCCTTCTCCGGAGCGTGGCTTCGAGATCATCGGCCCGGGCAAGTGCCCGGGCACACGCTGACGGGAATGGTCCGCCAGCCGCGGTAGAGGGCCTTCCCCGGAAGTGGCGCGCCCGGAGGGATTCGAACCCCCGACCTGCTGATCCGAAGTCAGCTGCTCTGATCCACTGAGCTACGGGCGCACGACCCGCATTCTAGATTGTCGTCGGTATCGGCGCCCTGGAGCAGCTGATGGTGTCGAGGCGGACCTGCGCAGGAGGTTCGTGACGCACGCCACCGCCGCTCTGGCCCAACGGTCAGCCGAAGGCCGGCATCGCTCGTGGCCCATTTGCGACGCTGGGGTAGGCTGGACGAAGGGGACCAACCGAAGCGGAGGTAGCGCCCATGCCAGACGAACGAGAGATCGGCCGCCGTGTGAAGGACAGCATCATCGGCACCATTCGCGGGACCGGCGAGATCACCGAGGCAACCGTGGGGACTCTGTCATCCGCGGTCCAGCGAACCTTCAAGGAGGTCGGGGCCGCCGGTGGCAGCGCCGCCGACCTCGCGATCGGCGTGGTCAAGGGAACGATCGGCGCCGTGGGCGACGTCATCGGGCTCAGCGCCCTTACCGCGGCCAACACCGTGAGCACCACCGCCCAGGCCGCCTCGTCGGCGGCGACCTCGGTCGGCAACGCCGCGAAGGCCGCCGTGCTCGGCACCGTGCGCGGATCGGCCGAGACCGGTGTCGGCACGCTCGAGGCGATCGGCCAGACAAGCCGATCCGCCGTCAGCGAAGCGTCCGCGGTCGGCGCCGACATCACGGCCGCGGCCGTCGGAGCCGTCGAGGGCGCCATCGAGATCGCGAAGGACACCGCGGTCAGCGCCGAGGAGGCGGCGGCGGCGGCGGCGAGCGGTGCGATCGACGCAGCCGCCGACATCGGCGAGGTCGCCGCCACGCGGGTCCGGGCGGCCGTCGAGGGCACGATCCAGGGCGTCAAGGTCGTCGCGAAGAAGACCGTCGGCTGAGCAACGGACCGCCGGCCTGATAGCGAAGCCGGCGGTCCTCAGCACGAGCGCGTCCGGTCCCGGCAGGAACGAGCCGTTCGAACCTTGCCCGAATCCCCCGCCCGGGATGCGCCAGCCTTGATCGGCTGCTGACGAGCGTCGCGGCACGTATCGCAGGTGCTCGCCGAGAGGAGGTCGAGCCATGACGCGCGTGCTGTTGGTCTACCAGGACATCGACGTCGCCGACGTCGAGGGAGACGAGCTGCGGAGACACGGCTACGAGGTGGACCGATGCGCCGGTCCAATCGGGGGTGAGCCCTGTCCCGTCCTGCGTGGCGAGCCATGCTGGCAGGTGGAGAAGGCCGACGTCCTCGTCTACGACGTCTGGAACGTCGGACGCCACGGCCCGGACCTCGTCGAGGAGCTGCGGGCACTGCATCCGGACAAGCCGCTCGTCCTGACCTCGTCGAACCCGGAAGCTCGGGAGCATCGACGTGGATGAGCACGAGGTGCCCCCGATCTTCCACGCGCCGACGCGCGCGAGCCTGCCGGAGACGATCGAGCGGGCCCTCCGCGCCCCCGTCGCACCGCACGTCACCGAACCGGAGCATCACTCGCCGGTGCCGGAGGGCGTCCCGCGCTGGTGAGCTGTCATCCACGACGCTGAAGGGCGAGCGGTTCCCCTACGCGGCGCGGCTGACGAGCGCGTCGCCCTCGCGCCGCAGGTGCGGGAGCCGGGCGGCGAGGTCCTCGAGGAAGCCCTCGCGGTCCGCCGGCGAGATCGTGGTCGAGATCGGT
Organism: uncultured Chloroflexia bacterium; assembly: GCA_963704115.1. GTDB lineage: Bacteria > Chloroflexota > Limnocylindria > QHBO01 > QHBO01 > JACDBZ01. Next base: position 397,686 of record CAVPGY010000002.1, on the reverse strand, counting down.
CCGCCCACGTCGATGGCCAGGCGATCGAGCGAGAGGGCGGGGCTCGCGAGCACGCTGCGACTCGGTCGAACGCCGCGGATGCGGTCGTACCCGATCCGTGAGCGGACCAGGCCGAATCGGATGACGAGCGCATCGTCGTGCAGCTCGTAGGCGACCGGCCAGACCAGGCCGACGTAGAGGGCAGCCACGCCGGCGACGGACAGCCAGCCGATGAGGGCCCCACCCGGTTCCGCGGAGAGTGTCAGCAGCACGGCGCTGAGCACCATCATCAGTGGGAGTGCGACGAGCAGGACCCCGAGCCACCAGTCGACCTTGCTGGGATAGCGGCGGGTCGGCGGCGGACGATCGGTCATCGGGCTGCTCACCAGAGGGCCAGGCCGGTCGCCTCGTCGGGCAGGCGGTTCAGGGAGACGCCGCCCATCTCGCGAATCATGACCTCGGCGGCGAAGACCTCGATCCCGCGCAGGAGATGCCCACCGACGGTCGCGCCGGTCGCATCGGCGAAGGTGGCGTGCGCGTGAAGGAAGGGACGATCGTCCTTCAGCGACACGTTCCCGGTGAACCCGACGATCTCGTGGTGGGTATCGGTCTCCAGCTCGACGTAGCGGTGGTCGATCCTGCTCGTAGTACGCGTAGCGCGCCCGTCGAACGGCACCGATGACCGTCACCTGCGCCGCGACGACGCCCTGCTCGGCGCAGTAGCGCTCGATCTCCTCGACGAGGTCGCTCCCCGTCTCCAGCCGGCCGACGAAGGCCCGTCCGGCATGGGCTTCCCAGAACCTGGTGGACATCGGTCTCCCTATTCGAAGTGCGTGAGGTTTCGGACGATCGGCAGCGACGCCGCGACGCGTGCCGGGTAGAGACCGGCGAGCGCGGCCACCCCCGTCCCGACGAGCACCACGGCGATGAGCAGCCCCCATGGCAGCCGCATCCCGGCGGCGAGCTCGGCGGAGGCTCCCCCACTGATCAGCGTGGCGGCCACGATGAGCCCGGTCACGATGGCGAGCACGCCGGCGATGGCTCCCATGATGGCCGCCTCGGTCACCACCATCGCCTGGACCTGGCCGACGGTCATGCCGTGCGACCGCAGGATCGCGATCTCGCGCACGCGCTCGCTGATCCCGATGCCCAGCGTGTTGACGATTCCGAGCGCGCCGATGACCACGGCGATCAGCGCCAGCACATCGAACAGCCCGATCAGCGTCTCGAGCGATCGCGCCGAGCTCGCCGGCGAGATCGCGGGCGGTGAGCGGCTGTGCCGCCAGTCCCGCCGCGGTCTCCCGAACCGCGGACGCGAAGGCCGTCGCCGGCACCCCGGCCTGCGGGACCATCACCCACAGGGACGCGTGGACGGCGCCGAAGATGTCGCGGGCATCCGCGGCGCTCACCAGGAGGGCGCCGTCGGACGTCCGAGCGGGCAGGGTGTACTCCACCAGCCCGGCGACGCTGAATTCGGTCATTGCGCTGCCCGGGACGCCGAGCCCGATGACATCACCGACCTCGATCCCCTCGCGGTCGGCGAGCGAGCGCGGCACGAGCACCGACCCTCCGTCGCGGAGGCTGGCGAACGCGTCGGCACGGGCCGCGCCCTCCACGATCAGCGCGCCGTGGTCCTGGAACACGTTCGGATCGATGCCCGCGATCGCGGTCTCGACCGCCCCGCCGTCGGTGGACCGGACGGCCGGCGAGCTCGAGCACGGGGCTGGCGGCCATGAGCCCGGGCGTCGCCTCGAATGTCGGCCGGAAGGTCTCGACGTCGAGCGGCAGTCCGGTGCGAATGGCGTTGCCGCCCGGCAGGATCGAGTCGACCCAGCGCTCCGTGCCGGCACGAGCCGACTCCGCAACGGTGCCGAGCGCCACGATCGCGGCCAGCGCGATCATCATCGCTCCGACCGTGAGGCCGGTCCGTGCGCGGTCGCGCCCCAGATTGGCCCGCCCGAGCATGCCCTGGGCGCCGAAGAACCATTCGAAGGGACGCCCGATGACCCGGCCCAGGGGCTCGAGGACGAACGCTGCCGCGACGGCACCGCCGATCAGGAGGCCGAGCGCGAGCAACAGCGGAACGATCGGCGCACTGACGCCGGCGACCACCACCGCCAGGACGCCGACTGCCACCACGGCCAGCTCGCCGATGATCACCGGGCGAAGCCGCTCGGTGAGACCGCGGTCGGCGCGGTGCGACGGGCGCAGGGCATCGAGCGGGCTGAGGCCCGCGGCGCGTATCGCGGGAACCAGCGCGCCGGCGAGGGTCACCACGCAGGCCGACGGCGAAGGCCGCCCCAAGTCCCATCGGCGGCAAGGGAAGGCCCGCGACGAGCACCGCCCTGGTCGCCGAGAGGAACCCGATCATGGCGGCCGCCAGGACGACGCCGATCAGGACGCCGGCGACGCTTCCGACGAGCCCGATGGCGAGCGCCTGGCGGAGGACGATCCCGAGGACCTGGCGCGAGGTCGTCCCGGCAGCGCGGAGCAGGCCCAGCTCGCGCGTCCACTCGCCGACCATCATCGCCAGGGTGTTGCCGACGAGGAACGCGCCCACCACCAGCGCCACGAGGCCGAAGAGGAAGGCCAGCCCGACGAAGCTCGTCTGCGCCGATGCGAGGCGGGCCGCGGCGTCATCGGCGGTCTCGATCACGAACGGCTCGGCGAGTGTCGCGGTCACCCGCTCGATCGCGGCAGCTGTGTCACCGTCATCGACCGCCAGGTCGAGGTCGATCGCGCGAATCGGCGCCGGGACCTCGAACGCATCATCGAGGGTCGAGCGGAGCATGACGAGCACGTCCCCACCGTCGAGCGCGGCGAACCCGCTGTCCGGCAGGAGCCCGACGATCCGCAGCGGCGGCATCCCCTCTCGCCGTCCGCCGAGCAGCAGCTCGTCACCGAGTCCGAGGCCATGGCGCGCGGCCCACGACGCGGGGACGAAAGCATCCGTGGGGCTGTTCGTCGATAGGGAGACGCCCTCGATGAGGCGGAGCTCGCGCAGCTGCGCGTCGACCTCCGGATCGATGCCCACCACCAATAGCGAGAAGACCTGTTCGTCCTGACCCGGCACGGTGGAGACGAGCAGCCGGCGCTCGGATACCGGCGCCGCGGTGTTCACCTCGGGAAGCGCACGAAGCGCCTGGAGGGTGCGCGGCTGGAAGCCCGCGTCGGCGAAAGCGCGCAGGCGAAGGTCGGCATTCCCGAGCAGGTCGGCGGTCGCGCTGCGCAGCGCCTGCTGCGACGACGAGCCGGCGATGATCGTGGCGGTGACCACTGCGACGCCGAGGGCGACGCCGGCGATCGCCAGCGCTGTGCGCAGCGGGCGGGCGAGGAGCCCACGCCAGGCGAGCGACGCCAGGCGCATCGGCCTAGAGCCCGAGCGCGGCGAGCCGGCGGATGAGCGGCTTCGCGTCGTGATCGCGGCGGCGCCCGAGGTCGATCTCGTCGCGAACTTCGCCGTCGCGCACGACGAGCACGCGATCGGCATAGGCGGCGGCGCGGGCGTCGTGGGTCACCAGCACGATCGTCTGCCCCAGCCGGTCGGCGGAGTCCCACAGCAGGTCGAGGATCTCGGCGCCGGTGGTGTAGTCGAGGTTGCCGGTCGGCTCGTCGGCCAGCAGGATTGCGGGGCCGGTTGGCCAGCGCACGGGCGAGGGCGACCCGCTGCTGCTCGCCGGCCGAGAGCTGGTCGGGCTGGTGATCCGCCTTGTCGGACAGGCCGACCATTGCCAGCAGCTCGTCGATCCGCGTCCGGTGGCGGTTGGCCGAGTCACCCGCGATGAGGAACGGCAGGGCGACGTTCTCCGCCACCGTCAGCAGCGGGATGAGGTTGAAGAACTGGAACACGAAGCCCGTCTTGTCGCGGCGGGTGAGCGTGCGCGCCTCCTCCCCCAGTGCCGAGATGCTGATTCCGTCGATGACGACCTCCCCGGACGTCGGGAGATCGAGCCCGCCGAGCAGGTGCAGCATCGTCGACTTGCCGGATCCCGACGAGCCCATGATCGCCACGAACTCGCCCTGCTCAACGGCGAGCGAGACACCGCGAAGCGCCTCGACCTCGGTCTCGCCGACCGAGTAGCGCTTGACGAGGTCGCGGGCCTCGAGGATGACGGACATGCGCCGCAGTCTAGCGACCGTCACGGTGCCGGACGGCGGACGGCGGACGGTCAGCCGAAGAGGAAGCCGATGACGGCGCCGATGATCCCCTCGAAGAGGCCGACGTCGGTCGGCGCGTCCGCCCGAACCTCGAGATCGGCCGCCGTCCCCCCGGCGTTCGCGAGCCGAGGCTCAGCGGCGGACGCCGCCTGGTCAGCGGCTCGCGCGGCGGCGATCTCCTCGATCTGAAGCCGGGTGGCGAGATCCGCCCGCCGCATCGGTGCCGACACGACCACGGAATCTCCGTCCACGCCGGCGGAGGACGCCGGGCGCTGCGGAGCCTCGACCGTTACCAGGCTCGGCTTCGGCTCGGACTCCGGCCTCGGCTGCGCGACCGTCTGCGCCGGGGGGGTCGAACCACCGCCACCACCGGAAGACGGGGGCGCGGGGGCTGGAGCGGGCGCGCCGCCCGGGGCCTGGAGGAAGAGCTCGGTGTACATCCGGGTGTTCTGGACGTTGCCCTGGAACATCGTGTTGTCGGCCGCCGCGGCACCCACGCCACCGTGCGTGAACGCAGCGGTCAGCACGTTGGCGCGGTGGCCGGGCGAGGCCATGAACCTCTCGTGGACACGGACGGGTGAGGACGAGTCATCGAGGCCGGAGTTCCAGCCGATGTTCTCCCCGGCCCACACGTAGTTCAGGCCATTGCTGTCGTAGTAGGCGTACACCAGGCAGCCACAGCCCGCGATCGTGTGGCTGAAGTAGTCCTTGGCGAGCATGTCCGAGCTGCGCCAGCGGGCCAGACCGATGAGGGTCGAGTGCTGCTGGAGCGGCGCCATGCCGTTGTTGACCCGCGCGCCGTTGAGCAGCTGCCAGAGGGTCGCCTCGGCCGATCCCTGGTTCCAGGCGGTGGTCACCGACGGCGACCAGGTCAGAAGCGCCGCGGCGATGAGGGCGCTGAGCCCGAGGCCGAGCGTCCTGGTCGTGATCCGTCGTGGCTGCGTCACCGGTCCGTGGGCTGGCATCCGAATGGCTCCGTGGGGCTGCGAGCTGGTCGAGGGACGGGCGGCTCGGCGCCCACCGCCACGCTACGCACCGTGACCGCCGGCCGCAGTAGCCGACTCGTCCGGGTGTACCCCATGACCCGGGCGCGGTGGAGTACCGGGCCGAGGTGGGACGAAGGCACCAGTGGTCGACGGCACGCCGCCTGCATCCGGATCGGCCAACCGCACGTACCAGGTGGGCATGACGAGAAGCCACACCGTCCTCGTCGTCGACGACGAGCCCAGCGTCCGCGCGCTCTACGTGGATGCGCTGGTCGAGTCCGGCCACCGTGTCGAGGCCGTCGCCGACGGCGCCGAAGCGCTCGCGCGGCTCAGGGGCGGAGCTGTGCCATGTGTCGTCCTGAGCGACCTCCGCATGCCGCGCATGGACGGCTGGGAGCTCTCACGGGCGGTTGCCGGGGACCCGCAGCTGAGCAGCGTTCCGGTGGTGGTGCTGACCGGCGACCGGATGCTCTCGTTCACGTCTCCCGCCCGGGACAAGCCGTTCGCCGCGACCGAGCTCGACGCCCTTGTCGAGCGGTCCTGTCTGCTGCACCGCGTCGCCCCGCATGGGCTGGACGGGATGGCCCGGCCCGAGTCGGACGCCGGCTAGTCTCGGTCCTCGTCGTCGACGACATCCGGGTCCGGTCGCTCGCCCGCCAGGTGCTCCGCTGCGCCGCGCAGGTCCGCGGCCGACTCGCCCACCTCACCCGCCGCGGCGCGGAGGTCGCCGGCGGCGGCCCGCAGCTCGGTCGAGGCGTCGTCGAGATCCTCGGTCGTCTCGGCCCGACCGGCTTCGGCCTCCGCCTCGGTGGCCTCGGCGTCCACCTCGACCCGATCCGCCGCGAGCGCCGCCAGCTCCTCGGGCGTGGCCTCCGGCGACTCCTGGCGAACCTCGGCGAGCACCTCCTCCATGTCGGCCGCCGGAGTCTCCTCGATGGCACGCATGTTCACGAAGTAGTTGAAGAAGACGTTGGCGACCGCGAGCACCGGGATCCCGAACAGCGCGCCCCACAGACCCGCCACCTGGGCGCCGACCAGCAGACCGATGAGCACGAGGAGCGGGTGCATCCCCAGCGCCTCGCGCATCAGCCGAGGCTGGAGGTAGTTGACGAGCACCGTCTGGACCACCAGCAGCACCGGCGCGACGAGCCAGACCCAGTCGGTGAAGATGGCCGCCGCCACGATCGGTGGCACAAGCGCCAGCGGCGGACCGAAGAACGGGATCAGCATCGCCAGCGCGGACGCGGTGGCGATCACGAATCCGTAGGGCAGGTCGAGGGCGGCGATCACGAGGATCGTGAGCAGCGTCTGGATGGCCGCCAGGATCACCTGCGCCCGGAGGAAGCCCCCGAAGGCGCGCGACACGTTGCGTTCGAGGATCTCGAACTCGTCGCGATAGCGGTTCGGAACCACCCGCTCGAACTTGGCGATGATCGACGCGCTGTCCGCGAGCATGTAGAGGCTGAGGATGATGACGAGCACCAGAGCGCCAAGGACGGCGACCGTGACCTCCGGGACGTCACCGATGACGGACTGGACCGTGGCCGCCATCGTCGCCTCGGCGTCCCGGTACAGCTCCACCAGATTCAGCTCGAAGTTGCCGAAGGCGACGAGGTCCGCCCACTCACGCAGCGTCCCCTCGATGCGTGCCCGCGTCAGCGGGAAGTCGGCAGCCATCTTCGCCGTGTTGGCGGCGATGGCCGATGCGGCGTAGAACAGCAGGAAGCCGCTGCCGATGAGCGTCGCGACATACGTCACCCCGATGGCCGTGCCACGCGAGATGCCCCGCCGGTCGGTCAGCCAGGCGACCACCGGTGACAGCACGAAGGCCAGCAGCCAGGCCACGAACACGACGAGGACGATCTGGGTGAATCCGGCCAGGATCCGGATGACGAGGGCCAGCAGCAGCAGGCCGACGTAGATCGTGGCGAGGATGATGAAGGCCGATCGCCACCAGCGTTCGCGCCGGCCTCGAGAAGCCTCTTCCTCCGGGGTCAACATTGCGGCGGATCATGGCAGCCGCGCGGCATTGGCGTCCATCGTCTGCGACGCGCCCGGCGGAGCCCCGTTCCGCGGGCCGGTTGGCCCGTCGAATCGGTCCGATGCGCCCTCATCGGCGCGCTGCCCTCCACCTAGCCTTTGGTTGCAGGACTGCGAACTGCGAGGAACGCGATCCGGTGATCGCGGCCGGAAAGGAAGGACGACCGATGAAGGTCAACGACGTCATGACACGCGGCCCGCTCACCGTTTCCCCCGAGACGAAGCTTCGGGAGCTCGCGCATCTGCTCACCGAGCATCAGATCAGCGGCGTGCCCGTCGTCGACGAGGCGGGGCGGTGCGTCGGCGTGGTCTCGGAAGGCGATCTGCTCGTGAAGCAGCTCAGCAGGCCGCTCACCCGACGCCTGCCGCTCGAGTGGATCATCGGGGAGCGCCACGATCCCGCGGAGCTGCGGCGCCGCGCCGCCACCACGGCGGCCGAGGCCATGAGCTCACCGGCGATCAGCATCACCGCCGACCGTCCGATCCGCGAGGCCGCCGCGCTCATGGTCGATCGCAAGATCAACCGGCTGCCGGTCATCGCCGACGGCCAGGTGGTGGGCATCATCACCCGCTCCGACATGGTGCGTGCGTACCTGCGCCTCGACGAGGAGATCCTGCATCTCGTGCGCGACGACGTGATCCGTCGCACGCTCTGGCTCGACCCGGGCAGCTTCGAGATCGCCGTGAGCGAGGGCATCGTCCGCATCGGCGGCACGATCGACCGGCGGTCGACGGCGCGGATCCTCGAGAAGCTGATCGCGCTCGTCGATGGCGTCGTCGAGGTCCAGAGCCGCCTCGAATGGGAGCTGGACGACAGCACGCTGCAGCCCGCCGGCGAAGGCGAGCCGGAGCCGACGGCCGCCTCCGTCGCCTCACGAGAGCACCCTCAGCCGCTCCACCGCTGAAGCGCGAGCGCTCGAGCCGCCGGGTTGTCAGCCCGGGGCCCGTTCCAGGTGGTTCGTGGCTGCCTGCATGAACGCACGCCCGATGTTCGAGCTGCCGAACCTCCGGTAGAAGAAGCCGATGAGCCCCGGCGCCTCGACGCCGCTGATCGTCAGACGATGGGTGATGCCGTCGTCGCTCGGAGTGAACTCGTCGACATGATGCGACGTCACCGTCAGTGACTTGGCCTTGTAGGCCTCGTCGAACTCGACAGTGACGCGGTCGCCGTCGGCGTGCCTGGAGATGTTGGTCCGCGTCATGAGCCCTTCGTTGGTCCGGATCGTGATGAAGTCCTCGCCCTGGTCCAGCAGCTCGACGCTCGTCATGCCGGGCATCAGCTCCGTGACCCCGCGGTAGTACGCGCCCAGGTCCGCGAGCGCGTCATCAACGCGGCGCATGCTGCAGCGGATCGCGGCCCGGCCTTCGAACCAGATCGACATGGGATGTCCTCCTCAGCGCATAAGGCTCAGCGCCCGGAGGCGCGACGGGCCGCCGCCAGCACGAGACCGATCGCCAGACCGGTGACCGCCCCGACGGCCAGGACCTCGCGCCATCCGACCACCACCCGCGCGCCGGGAGCCATGACGATGCGCGGCGCCAGCGCCAGGCCGATGGTGCTGCCGCCTCGAACATCCACCTGTCGTGCAAACGCCAGCCCTGCACCGCCCTGCTCGATGCGCACGCTCCCCAACGCGATCATCGTGCCCACGCCGCCCTGTCGGATCTCCGCATCGCCGCCGGCAGCCATGAACCCGCCGCCGCCCTGGCGCACATGCAGGTCCCGGCCGGCAAGGAAGGTCCGTCCGCCGCCCCTCGAAACCGAGACGTCCCCGCTGGCGAACAGCGCGCCGACCAGTGCCTGGTCGATGGTGGCCTGCCCGGTGCGTACCAGGGCGACCGCGCTCTGGGCGACGCTGGCGTCGCCGGCGTCCACCCGTGCCACCCCGCTCCGTCGCCGGGTCATGGTTCGTTCCTCTCCAGTCGTCGATGGCATCGGTCATCTCCTCCACTGCTCGGTCGTCCATGGTGCACCCCGGGTCCGTCGTCACGCGAGGGCCGAACGGCCCGCCTCGATCCCCATCGACGCACATCTATATTGACAACGCTCGATGCACGACGTAGAGTGAGCTCGAAACACTCACCCAGGAACCGAGGCACGCCTTCCATGGACATCCCCCTGCGTCTCATCGGCACCGCGCGGTCCTCCGCCTTCGCGCGCCTGGCCGCCGATCGCCGACGCGACACATTGATCGAGCGCTGCCGGCGCCGCATCCTCGGTCTCTTCTCCGTCGACGAGCCCTGCACGTCACACGTGACCTGCTGAGCCGATGCGCAGCACCGATCCCGACGTCCAGCTCCTCTCGGCCCTCGCCGACCCCGTCCGGCTGTCGATCGTTCGGCAGCTGGCCTCGGCCGCCGACGTGTGCGCCTGCGACTTCACCGAGTGCTGCACCGTCAGCCAACCGACGATCAGCCATCACCTGAGGGTGCTCCGCGAGGCCGGCGTGGTCGTCAGCGAGCGCCAGGGAACGAACATCGTCTACTCCCTCTCGCCCGACTTCGTCGGCCGCTGGGCCGGCATCGCGGGCAGCTTCACCAACCTCGTCCAGATCGCGTAGGAGACCCGACCGATGACCAACCAGATCCACGAGCAGGTCCGCGAGCGCTATGCCGCCGCGGCAGTCCAGGCGGCCACCGGCAGCGGTGCCTGCTGCGGTCCCGAGGAGGGGATCGGCGCGGGCCTGTACAGCGCCCTCGAACAGGCCGAGCTGCCCGACGCGGCCGTGCTCGCGTCGCTGGGCTGCGGCAACCCGACCGCCGTCGCCGAGCTCCGCGAGGGCGAGCGAGTGCTCGATCTCGGGTCGGGTGGCGGGATCGACGTCCTGTTGTCGGCGAAGCGCGTCGGACCCACCGGCCGCGCGTTCGGCGTCGACATGACCGACGAGATGCTCGTACTCGCCCAGCGCAACGCCGCCGAGGCGGGAGCCACCAACGTCGAGTTCCTCAAGGGCACCATCGAAGCGCTGCCGCTGCCGGCCGACTCGATCGACGTGGTGATCAGCAACTGCGTCGTGAACCTGGCCGCCGACAAGCCGGCGGTCTTCCGCGAGATCGCCCGCGTGCTGCGTCCCGGCGGGCGGATCGGCATCACCGACATCGTCGCCGACGATGCCCTCAGCCCGGAGCAGCGAGCCGAGCGGGGCTCGTACGTCGGGTGCATCGCCGGAGCGCTCTCGTTCGCCGAGTTCGAGGCCGGGCTGCGCGAGGTGGGCATGACCGATGTCTCGCTCACGTCGACCCACACCGTTGCCGACGGCATGCACAGCGTCATCGTCAAGGCCACCAAGCCGGCCGACGCGGCCCCGTGGGCCGCACCCGATCGGGAGCTCGTCGTGACAGCCGGGGCCGGCTGCTGCGGCGGGAGCGGCTGCTGCTGAGGATGGGCAACGGAGCGGGACCGAGAGAACCGGCCGAGGGCCGCTAGAATCGGCGTCCCGTGCCGACCACCGACCGTTCCTACCGTGCGCTGCTGCGCGTCCCGACCCTCGGCCGGGTGCTGCTCAGCATGCAGATCGCGCGCGTGGCGCAGTCGATGGTCGGCGTCGCCCTGGTCCTGTTCACGCTGGACCGGTACGGCTCCCCAGCCTTCGCCGGCTTCGTCACGTTCGCGAGCGTCTTCCCGGGCCTGCTGATCAGCCCGATCGCGGGCGCGCTGCTCGACCGCCACGGTCGCATCCGGCTGGTGCTGCTCGACTACCTGGTGGCGCTCGGGGCCATGGCGGTCGTCGGCGTGCTGGCGCTGACGGACATGCTGCCGGGGTCGCTGCTCCTCGGGATCGCGGTGGTCGCGTCGCTGACGTCGATCCTCAGCCACGTCGGGCTGCGCAGCCTCTTCCCCATCCTGGTGCCCGAGCCGCTGTGGGAACGCGTCAACGCGGTCGACTCGAACGGCTACGTCGCCGCCACCATCGTCGGCCCGCCGATCGCGGCGTCCATGGTCGCGCTGCTCGGGGGGCCGACCGCGCTCCTCGCCATCGGCATTGCCTTCGGCCTCTCCGCGGCCATCCTGGTCGGGGTGCCCGAGCCCGTCGCCCCCACCGCCTCGACGGGACGCGTGTTCGCCGATGCGTGGGCCGGCCTCCAGTACACGTGGCGCAACTCGACCCTGCGCGGCCTCGGGTTCGCGATCACCCTGGGCAACCTCGCGCACGGGATGACGAGCATCGTGATCCCGCTGATCATCATCGGCCGCTTCGGCCTCTCGGAGGCGGTGGTCGGCCTCGTGTTCGCGGCGTCGGGCATCTCGGGCGTGACATCGGCCTTCGCCTTCGGACGCATGAGCACGCGCGGGAAGGAATGGTCGCTGCTGGTGTGGCCGATGGTGGCGCTGATCCCGACCGTCGCGCTCCTCCTGGTGGCCGCCGGACAGGCGTCCGTGCCGCTCGGCCTCGGGCTCCTCGTGCTGGAGATGCTGCTGGTGGGCTTCCTGATCGGTCCGATGGACATCGCTTTGTTCACCGTCCGCCAGCGTCGCACCGATCCGGCCTGGATGGGTCGCGCGTTCGCCGTCTCGATGGCCTTCAACTACCTCGGCATGCCGGTCGGCGCGGCGCTGGCAGGGCTGCTCGCCGATCGGTCGATCGAGACGGCGATTCTGGTGCTCGGCGTCGGGGGATCGATCCTCGCCGCGATCGTCGCCGCCGTGCTCATCCCGCGTCACGAGCCGGCCGTCGCGGTCCCGGCCGACTAGCCGCGCCCGGTGGCGGTGAGCTCCAGCGCGCACGCGTCGCAACGCGTATCGTCCCAGCGTGCCTGACACTCGACGCGCCGCCCACGTCGCCGCCATCCTCGCCGCCCTCGTTCTGGGGGCCTGCACCTCGCCGTCCGCGTCCCCATCGGCCGCCGACGGCGCGCCCGAACGATCCGAGATCACCGTGGGCACGCTCCCGATCGTCGACGTCGCGCCGATCCACATCGCGATCGAGGAGGGGCTGTTCGCCGCCGAGGGGCTGACGGTGACCGTCGAGGTGACCCAGGGCGGCGCGGCCGCCATCCCCGCCCTGGTCGGCGGCGACCTCGACATCGCCTACGGCGCCTGGCCGTCGTTCCTGATCGCCAATGCCCAGGGTCTCGCCCTGCGCGCCGTGGCGGACGGCACGGCGGCCCGTCCCGGCTTCACCGAGCTGCTCGCGATGCCGGGGTCCGAGCTCGAGGGGAATCCGGCCGGCCTCGCGGGCACGAGAATCGCCGTCAACACGCTCGGCAACCTCGGTGAGCTGGCGGTGCGCTCCGCCCTCGTGGAAGCGGGCCTCGAGCGGGACGCTGCGGAGCTGGTCGAGATCCCCTTCCCGGACATGGGGGCGGCGCTCGAGCGGGGCGACGTCGACGTCATCTGGGCCAGCGAGCCGGTCGCCACGCTCGCCCGCGAGACGCTGGGGGCCGTCCTGGTGATCGATTCCGTACGTGGGCACGATGCAGGGCTTCCCGGTCGCGGGCTACCAGGCGTCGGCGGAGTTCGTCGACGCCAACCCGCGCACCGTCGCCGCTTTCCAGCGCGCGCTGGCCGCCGCGGTCGCGCGCATCGCCGAGGACCCCGAGCTCGTTCCGGGCATCGCGCCCGAGTTCACGAGCCTCGAGCCCGAGCTCGCGGGCCAGGTCTCGCTCCCCGACTTCCGGGCGCGTCTCGACCCTGCCGACCTGCGGCGCGTTCACGACTTCCTCATCGAGTTCGGGCTCCTCGAGAACGAGCTCGACGTCGAGGCGCTCGTCGTCCCCTGGGACTGACGGCTCGCCGATGAGCAGCGAGAGCGTCATCCGGGCGCGACGCGCGGCGCGCGGTGCGGCCGGCCTGGCGATCCTCTTCGCGCTCGCCGAGGTCGTCACGCGCCTCGAGCTGGTCGACCCGACCTACCTGCCGCCCGCCTCCTCGGTGCTGATCACCACCGGTGGCCTGCTGCTCGATCCCGCATTCCTCGGCCAGGTCGCCGCCACCCTCGCGGCGTGGGCGATCGGCCTGGGCGCGGCGGTCGTCGTGGCGGTTCCGCTCGGGGTCGTCCTCGGGTCGTCGTGGCGTGGATACCTTGCCTCGACCGCCGCCATCGAGTTCCTGCGCCCCATCCCGTCGGTCGCGCTCATCCCGCTCGCCATCCTGCTGCTCGGCCGCGGGCTCGACATGAAGGTGCTGCTGGTGGCGTACGCATCGGTCTGGCCGATCCTGTTCAACACGATCTACGGCGTCCGCGAGGTGGATCCGCTCGCCCGCGACACCGGCCGCGTCTTCGGCCTCGGCCGCGCGGCGGTGCTGTGGCGGATCGCGCTGCCGGCGGCCTCCCCCTTCATCGCGACCGGCGTCCGGGTCTCGGCCGCCATCGCCCTCATCCTCGCCATCAGCGCCGAGCTGCTGGCCGGCGGGACGCGGGGGCTCGGGGTGTGGATGCTGGCGAACTCGCAGACCGGCGTGCCGCGCGAGCTGCTCTACGCCGGGATCGTCGTCGCGGGACTGCTCGGGCTGGTGCTCAACGCCGCCCTGGCAAGCGGCGAGCGGCGCCTGTTCGCCTGGCACCCTCGCGTGCGGGGCGCAGCATGAGCCTCTCGGGGATCGCCCTTCGGCTCAGCGTCCTCGCCGGCCTCGCGCTGGCGTGGCAGCTCCTCGCCCTGCTGGCGAACGACCCGGTCAGCTGGCCCGCCGTCACCGACGTGATCGCGCGACTGTGGTCCGCCTGGGTGACGGATCCCTCCGCCTGGACCGATGCGATCGCCCCGAGCCTCGCGCGTCTTCTCGCCGGCTGGGGAGGCGCCGTGGTGGTGGGCGTCGCCATGGGGACCGTGCTCGGGCTGTCGGCGGCGGCGCGCGACTACCTGGGTCCCGCCATCAGCTTTCTGCGGGCCATCCCACCCCCGGCGCTGCTGCCGCTGTTCATCGTCCTGCTCGGCATCGGTGACGGGATGAAGGCGGCCATCATCGGCTTCGGCGCCGTCTGGCCGATCCTGCTGAACACCGCCGACGGCGTCGCATCGGTCGAGCCGCTGCAGCGCGACACCGCTCGCGCCTACCGTATCGGCCCCCGCGACGAGCTCCTGCGCGTCCTCCTGCCGGCTGCCGCACCCAGGATCTTTGCCGGTCTGCGGATCAGCCTGTCGATCGCGGTGATCCTGATGGTGATCTCCGAGATGATCGCCACGGTCGACGGGGTCGGCTTCGCGCTCGTCCAGGCGCAGCGCAGCTTCCGCTCCCTCGACGTGTGGGCCGCCATCGTGCTGCTCGGGATCATCGGCTACGCGCTCAACGCAGGGCTTGGCGCCGTCGAGACCCGGGCTCCTGCGCTGGCACCGTGGCGCGATGAGGACCGAGGCGTGAGCGCGCCGCTGCTCGAGGTCGACGCGCTCCATTACCGGTACGACGACGACGCGGACGGCGCGCCGCCCGCGCTGGACGAGGTCTCGTTCATCGTCGAGCGGGGCGAGTTCGTGGCCGTGGTCGGCCCGTCGGGGTCGGGCAAGACCACGCTGCTGCGCCTGCTGGCCGGCCTGCAGCGGCCCACCCGCGGCGCCGTCCGGCTGCATGGCACGCCGATCACCGACGTCCCCGAGGAGCTCGCGATCGTGTTCCAGGACTACGGGCGTTCGCTCTTTCCCTGGATGACCGTCCGCCACAATGTCGACATGCCGCTCCGACACCGTGGCCTCCCCGCCGACGAACGCCGCGATCGCATCGAGGGAGCCCTCGACGAGGTCGGCCTCGACGGTCAGGGCGACCGGTACCCGTGGCAGCTCTCCGGCGGCATGCAGCAGCGCGTGGCGATCGCGCGGGCCATCGCCTACCGGCCCGAGATCCTCCTCATGGACGAGCCGTTCGGATCGGTCGACGCCCAGACGCGCGCCGATCTCCAGGACCTGCTGCTCGAGGTCTGGGGCGCGCACGGCAGCACGATCATCCTCGTCACCCACGACATCGACGAGAGCGTCTACCTTGCCGATCGGGTCGTCGTGCTGTCGCGCCCGCCAACCCGGGTGGCCGCCGAGATCGCGGTGGACCTGCCTCGGCCGCGGGACCAGATCGAGACGAAGGCGTCGCCGGGCTTCGTGGCGCTGCGGTCCGAGGTCGCGCGGCTCGTCAAGCGCCCGCAGGCGAGCGCGTGAGCCGATGACGGACAAGGTCGCCTCGATGCGCGATGCCATCGCCGAGCTGGTGCGGGACGGCGACACGGTGGCGATCGAGGGGTTCACCCACCTCATCGGCTTCGCGGCCGGTCACGAGATCATCCGCCAGGGACGACGTGACCTCACGTTGGCGCGCCTGACGCCCGACCTGGTGTACGACCAGATGATCGCCGCAGGGGTCGCCCGCAAGCTCGTCTTCAGCTGGCTCGGCAACCCGGGAGTCGGCAGCCTGCACGGCATCCGTCGACGGCTGGAGGCCGATGCGGATCCCGCCGAGCGCCTGGAGATCGAGGAGTACAGCCACTTCGGGATGGTCGGGCGGTACACCGCCGGGGCATCGAAGCTCCCGTTCTTCCCGCTGCGCTCGTACATCGACTCCGACCTGCCGCGCGCGAACCCCCGCATCCGCCCGATCGCCTCGCCGTACGGGGACGAGACCGTGTACGCCGTGCCGCCCCTCAATCCGGACGTGACGATCGTCCACGCCCAGCGCGCATCGGCCGCCGGCGACACCCAGGTCTGGGGCCTGGTCGGCTGCCAGAAGGAGGCGGCCTTCGCCGCCGAGCGGGTGATCGTGGTGGTCGAGGAGCTCGTGGATGAATCGGTCATCCGCGCCGACCCCAACCGCACGCTGATCCCGGGGTTGATCGTGGATGCCGTGGTCGTCGAGCCCTGGGGCGCGCACCCGTCCTACGCGCAGGGCCACTACGACCGTGACAACGCGTTCTACCTCGAGTGGGACGCGATCAGCCGGGACGAGGCACGCCTCCAGGCCTGGCTGAGCGAGTGGGTCCACGGGGTGTCCGGGCGCGCCGATTACCTCGACAAGCTGGGCGCCGATCGCCTCGCGGCGCTGAAGCCGGGCCCCGCGCCGTCCGGCGAGGTCGACTACGGGTCGTACGGATGAGCGACGCCTTCACGAAGTCCGAGATGATGATCGTGGCCGCGGCGCGCCAACTCGCCGGTCGCCGTGTCTGCTTCGTCGGCGTCGGGCTGCCGAACATCGCGGTCAACCTCGCGGCACGGACGGTGTCGCCGGGGCTCGAGCTCGTCTACGAGGCAGGGGTCTTCGGCGCGCGACCTGCCCGGCTCCCGCTGAGCATCGGTGACCCGACGATCGTCACCGGGGCCACGGCCGCGGTAAGCATGGCGGAGCTGTTCGCCTTCTACCTCCAGGGCGGGCTGATCGACGTCGGCTTCCTCGGTGGTGCGCAGATCGACCGATACGGGAACCTCAACACCACGGTCATCGGTCCGTACGACACGCCGACCACCCGGCTGCCCGGCTCGGGTGGCGCGTGCGAGATCGCCATCAACGCCGGCGAGATCTTCGTGATCATGCGGCAGAGCCGGCGCAGCTTCGTGGAGCGCCTCGACTTCCAGACCTCGCCGGGCAACCTCGCCGCCCGCCACGACGCCGATGCATCGATGCGCCGACCCGGCCGCGGCCCGTCCGTGGTCGTCACCGATCTCGCGGTCTTCCGTTTCGACGCCGACGGCGAGATGGCGGTCGAGTCGCTCCATCCGGGCGTGACCGCGGAGGCGCTGCGCGACACGATGGTCTGGGAGCCGCGGTGGGCGCCCACGGTGGGCGTGACCGAGCCGCCGTCCGCCGAGGAGCTGCGGCTCATTCGCGAGGAGCTCGATCCGGCCGGCGTCTCCAGCCGCTGAGGGCGTGGCGGTCGCCGTTCGTCCCCGCTGACGGCTAGTCCCCGCGGCGGCCCCGGCGCTCCATGCGAAATGCCGCGATCTCCGCCTCCGCTGCCGCCCGCTCATCGGCCCTGCCCTCGCGGCGCTGCGTCCGCCGCTCCTCCGAACGCATCCAGGCGGCCAGGACGAGCAGCAGCGCGACGACGAAGACCATCGCGCCCATGCCCCACATGATCGCCCCGGCGATCTGGAGATCCTCGGCGAACGGTGGCCCCCAGTCTCGCAGTTGCGTCCAGTAGTGCGGGTAGAGCGACGGTTGGACGTTCATCAGCGTGATCCCGAGGAAGCTGTTCTGCGGGATCGAAAGCGCCACGTACGCGACGCGACCCGGGAAGGCGAGCTTTCGCGGCGACGGGTCGACCGCGACGATCGGCCACCAGAAGAGGAGGGCAACGCCCAGGTAGACCGCGTGCTGGACGTAGTGCACGAGAACGCTCTCGGCAGCGAGGTCGTAGAGCGGGGAGAACTGCCATCCCCAGCCCACGACGACGAAGGCCGTCCACGCCACGATCGGGTGCGTGACCACGCGGAGCAGTCGGCTGTGCAGCACGCGAAGAAGCCAGCCGCGCACCCCGGCCGGAGCCGCGCGCAGGGCGAGGGTCACCGGCGCCGCGAGGAGCAGGAGCGGTGCGGCCACCAGCTGCAACAGCATGTGCTGCACCATGTGCACGCTGATCAGCGCCGTCTCATAGCGCTCGATCGGTGAGAGGAGCGCCACGGCGATCGCCACCAGGCCGGCGAGGAAGGCAATGGTCCGCCACCGCGACACGGGTGAGCGCGGGTGCGCGGCGTTCACCTCGCGCACCGCTCGCAGGTAGACGAGCGCCGCCGCGCTGATGAGCGCGATCGCCAGTGGGTCGAACGACCACGCCAGCAGCACCCCCGGGAAGCTCGGCGCGCTCACCGCCTCCCCGTGCGCCATGGTCGCGCCGGGCAGCACCGCCGGCGTCAGCGCGGCGAGCGCGGCGAGTCCCACCCGTCGTCGCAGGCTCATGGCGCCGGCCAGCGAGCGCGGAGGTGGTTGACGAGGTTCCACCGGTCCTCCGGCGAGAGCTCGGTGGCGAACCCGGGCATCGGCGTGCCGCTGATACCGCGCGTGATGAAGGCATACAGCTCGGCGTCGGTGTGGAACGGCACGTGGATCGACAGGTCGGATGGGCGCACGCTGAGGCCGGCGGCGATCGGGCCGTCGCCGGCGCCGCCCGCTCCGTGGCAGCCCGAACACGTCGCCTGATACGCCAGGCGGCCGGCGGCGATCGACTCGGCAGTCGACGGAATCGGGTTCTCGGTCGGCAGCTGCTCGTCGCCACCGGCATTCGCTGCGACCACCAGCGCCTGCGACCCGCTGACCAGGGCGGCCGCGACGCCCAGCGTGAGGGCCCCGGTTCGGATCCACGCCAGCGAGCGGGTACGCCGGCGGTCACCGCCCGCCGTCGGCGCCAGCAGCCAGACCAACCCCGCCAGCCCGAACAGCGCGAGCGCCGGCAGCCACTCGAGGGGCGGCCCGGGCACGAACCGCCACAGCAAGCCGAGCGGTGCCGGAACGCCGATCCCTGTGTCGGCGGGTGGCAGGCGCTCCGGTGGCAGCGGCAGGCTCACCGGCATATCGAAGGCGACCGTCGCGTCCGGGAGGCCCGCCCGTCGTACCGCGACCTCGAGCTGCCACTCCCCCACCACCGGGGTATGGGCGCCGGTGGCCTGGAAGAGCCCCGGGGGCGTCGTCGGCTCGAGCTGCACGCGCTCCTCCGACAGGCCCGATCCCGATGGCGGAACGAACGTCAGGAACACGCGCTGGATGTCGTCGAGCGGCGCGCCATCTGCCGCCGCTCCGATCAGCACCTGGTAGGCCTGCGCACCGGGCGAGGGCACGCCCACGATGGCGTGGATGCTCAGCTCGTCGGCCGAGCCATAGAGGTGGGCGGTGGGGACCTCGGCGGTTACCAGCCTTGGCGCGCGGCTCGCTGCCGCCGGGACGGTGAGCATGCTCGCCGCGGTCAGCACCGCGAGGGCGGCCACCAGCGCCTCGGCGCCGATGGTGAGCCCGAGGCGCCGGATCGACAGCCGCCGGACGAGGAAGAAGTTCGCCGCCCCGATCCCGACCGCGACCGCGAACAGCAGGGCCTTGCCCAGGACGAGGTTGCCGTATTCGCTGGCGACCAGGTTGCGCGATGCGCCGAGCACGATCGGCGAGTTGGCGATGCCGGTCAGCGCCACCATCGGCGCCGCGACGAGCGCCAGTGCGCCATGCCGGCGGAGTGCCGCGCCCACCACCGTGCGGCGCAGCGACGGATCCGTCCGCCGGAGGGTGGATGCGAAGAGGGCTCCCACGGCGGGAAGCCCGCCGAGCCAGACGGCCACCGCGACGAGGTGCCCCAGGTCGAACAGCGTGTTGACCGGGCCGCCGAGGGCCGAGGCATGCCCCGCCAGGCTGAAGCCGGCCAGCAGGACGACACCGATGGCGACCAGTCCGACCAGCGGCGTCCGGCCGCGCCGGCGGGTCACCAGCGCCCCGGCGGCGAGGGCAGTGGCAGCGAGGGCGGCGACCAGCGCCAGCCGCATCGCGTTGGCGAAGGAGGTGGTGCCGAAGGGGGCGGCCAGGTCGAATGGCAGCCCGCCATCCGTGGCGGCCGGGAGCGGTCGTGCGGCGATCACCAGGAACACCGCCAGCGAGACGAACGCGAACAACGACGCGCCGAGCAGCAGCCACCACGGCGCCGGCCGACCCCGGACCTGGTGCCGGCGCAGCGCCGGCCCGGCCGAGACGAGCCAGAACACCGAGGCTCCGACCAGCACCAGCGCGCCGAGCAATGCCGCCCATCGCGCCACCGCCGACGACGGGTCGGCGCCCGGCGACGAGGTGGTGGGCGCGACCGCCGGGGGCGGCGCGGCCCCGCCCTGGTCGACCTGGAAGGCGAAGCTGCCGCCGGTCACGTGCCCGTCGACGGTGGACAGGACCTGGTAGCGGACGACGTAGATCCCGTCGTCCAGGTCGGGCGACACCACGACGATCCGCAGGCCGGCGTCCTCCGGCCGGACTTCACCGAGGCCGGCGACCGGTCGCTGCTCCACGTCGAGCAGCTCGACCACGGCCGTCGCCCCGTCGACCGGCTCGGTGAACTCGAGCACCAGCTCGTCAGGCGCGGCGGGCAGGCTCGCGTTGGCCGGCGGGTTCGACGCCCGCAGCTCCGCGTGAGCGGCAGTCGGGGCGGCAGCCGCGAGCCAGGCGACGGCCACCAGGACGGCGACCGTCGCCCGACCTCGGACGGGCCCCTCGAGGGATCGCAAGGCCCTAGCCGCGGGCCGCGAGCACCCGTCGCACCGGGATCGTCACCGCCAGGACGATCAGCAGCGCCCCGATCAGGGCGACCGGCGAGCCGGTGCTGACCGCAACCGCGGTATCCGGCGTGGTTCCCTCGCCCTCGGGGTCATAGGTGAAGGTCACCTCGCCCTCAACCTCGTGGCCGTCGTCCCCGACGACCGACCAGGCAACGGTGTACTCGCCGCTCGCGGCAACCTCCACCGGGCCGCGCAGGATATTCCGATCGGCGACCTCGAGGTCGAGGCTCCCCGAACCGACCTCCCCGCCGGAGGGTCCGGTCACCGTGAAGCTCGCGGCCTCATCGACCTCACCGGCGAAGGTCAGCACGACCTCGTCTGGCGCATCGGTGATCGTGGACCCGTCAGCCGGATCGGAGGCAGTCAGCTCGGTGTGGCCAAGAGCCAGCGCCGGCAGCATGAGGAGGCTGCCGGCCAGCAGGAACGGCGCGACGCGCCGCATCGGTTGCATCAGTTGGTTCTCCCGTGAGGTGTCGTCGAGCAGTCATACGCCGGACGACACGGATTCCATCAGTTCAGGCGTGAGCCGATGCGGGAGGGGCTCGACCGAGGTCCGGCTGCGAGCTCCGCGAGCGCGCTCGCGGGCCAGCGGCCTGCGACGCGCGGCCCCCGAGCCGTGACGGCGCTCGACGATGCCCGCAGCAAGCGATCGCCAGTGCCCGCTCGAGTCGAAGGATGCGGGCATCGACGAGCTCGCTCATGACGGCGAACAGGAACGACACGGCGGCAAAGACCGGGACGGCGGCGAGGTAGGACGGAGCCACGGCGATTCCTGGTCCGGGCGCCGGCGAACCGATCGCGACCGCCTCGAGGTTCTCCTGGAACACGAAGACCGCCAGGGCGGCGAGGAACAGCCACGCCGTCAGCCGCAGCGCTCGCGGAAAGATCGGGCCAAGTCGGTGGTCCGTCGCGTCGCCGTCCAGCGCCGCGAGCTGACGACGGAGCCGCCACCATCGGGCCGCGGCCACGGAGGCGGCTCCCAGGAGCAGCCCGATCACGCCGACCGCCATCGGCAGCCAGTGGCCCTCGTGGCCTGTCGCGCCGAGCGCGACCGGATAGCCATCGAGCCCGTGGCCGACGAGGTAGGTCGCGTCGTGCGCGACCACCGCCACCACGGCGACGAGGAGCGCGAAGCGCAGGCGGAGCATCGGTCCCATTCTACGGGCCGCTCGGAACCGCGCCTCGCGGCGCTCCACTACCATGACCCCACCCCGGATCGCCTGGTGTTGCAGGCGAGCCGGAGCAGGGGCCCGGATGGTGGTTGCACACCGTTCGGGCCTCGCCTCGTTCCGCGACCGCTCTGCCCGACGGGGCGTACGGTCCGGCCATCCGGACGCCACAGAGGGTCCGTCCGGCTCTGTGGCGGTCCGCGGCCGCTCTCGATGCTCGGCATGAACTACCGAGAGGCGAAGCGAGGAGGTGGCATGGCCACGTCGACACACGAGGGAGCGGTCATCGAGTCGCGGCCGCTGCGGCTGCCCCGATCGGGAGGGAGCACCGCCGTCCGGGAGCATCGGTGGCTCGGCGCGGGCGCCGCGGTCGCGATCGCGGCAGCGACGGCGCTGGTCAGCAGCGTCCCGATGCCACGCGGCCCGGTGACGGGGGCCCAGGGCGTGATCGTCATCCTGGTCTCGTTCGCCGTGGGAGCGGTCGCGGGGTACCTGATGCGCTCCCGCTGGGCCGTCCTGGTGGCGCCGCTCGCCTACCTCGTGGCCTATGAGCTGGGCCGCATCGGCATCGCGGGCGCCAGTCTCGACGGCTTCCGGCCGGACAACGTGTACGGCATCCTCGCCCTGGTGGTGGGACGCGGCTTCCATGGCCTCCTGGCCCTGTTCCCGATGGCGGTCGGTGCGGGGATCGGCGCCGTCCTGGCGCGACCGCCTCGGCGGGCCATCTCCCTGATCCCGAGCGGCGTCCTGGCGCTGGCGGTCGTGGCGCTCGCCGTGCTCGTGGCGCTCCCCGCCTCCACGCCGCCGGTGCTCGGCGCCGATGGAGAGCCGTTGCCCGGCAGCATCGCCGAGCTCACGACGGTGGAGCTCGGTGGCACTGAGCAGTCGATCCTCGTTCGCGCCTCCGATCCCGACGACCCGGTGCTGCTCTACCTCTCCGGCGGACCCGGCCAGAGCGACCTCGCCTACGGCCGCGTGCTCCTCGAGCCACTCGTCGCCGACTTCGTGGTGGTCATCTGGGACCAGCGCGGCACGGGCACATCGTACGGAGCGATCGACCCGACCGAGGCACTCACCCTCGACCAGGCGGTGGCCGACACGATCCAGCTGAGCGCGCTGCTCGCCGACCGCTTCGACGAGGAGCGCATCTACCTGCTCGGCGAGTCGTGGGGCTCGACGCTCGGCGTGCTGGCGGTCCAGGAACGCCCCGACCTCTTCCACGCGTATATCGGTTCGGGCCAGATGGTCTCTCAGCGGGTGACCGACCAGATCATCTGGCGCGACCTGCTCGCCTATGCCGACCGGACCGGGAACGGGGAGCTGTACGACCAGGTGCTGACCTTCGGCGAGCCACCGTACCGCGACACGCCGTGGTCGAACAGCACGGTGATGGGGTATTACCCCCTGCTCGAGACCGCGTACACCCCTCCGAGCGCCTACGTCGAGCGCGGTGACGCGTCGGGCGTCGGTCCCTACGGCGTTCTCGCCAGCGAGTACGGATTTGTCGACAAGGCGAACGCGCTGCGCGGACTGCTCGACACGTTCAGCCTCATGTACCCGCAGCTGCAGGACCTCGACTTCCGGACCGATGTCCCCGCCCTCGACGTCCCGGTCTACGTCCTGGACGGCGCGCACGAGCTTCGCGGCCGCCGCGAGCTGGCGCTCGAGTGGTTCGAGGGACTGTCGGCACCGACCAAGGAGCTCGTCACCTACGCCGATGCCGGCCACTCGGTCGTCTTCGAGCAGGCCGACGCCTTCCACCGACTCATGGTCGACGAGATCGTTCCCGAAACGTACGGCGTGGCGCGATGAGCAACACGGTGCCGGCCCTGGTGCTGATCGGCATCGGCGTCGTGCTGCTCCTTGCCCAGCTGACCGGGGTCGGCCCCGAGGCCGTCGTTGCCGTCATCGGCGCGGGCTTCCTCGTCGCCTATGCCGCCACCCGCCAGTACGGCTTCCTCATCCCCGGCGGGATCATGACCGGGCTGGGGATCGGCATCGTCGTCGAGACCCAGGCGACCGGCGCGCAGGGCGAGCCCGTGCTGCTCGGTCTCGGATTCGGTTTCCTGGCCATCTACGCCGTCGACGCGGTCGTTCGCCGATCCGCGGCCCACTGGTGGCCCCTCATCCCCGGCGGCATCCTGGCGACCATCGGCGTGCTCATCGGCACGGGCCGCGAGGGCTGGCTGGAGACCGCGGGGGGCTGGTGGCCAGCCATCCTGATCGTCGTGGGAGGACTGATCCTGGTGTCGCAGCGCTGGACCACGCGATCGACGCCCGGAGGCGAGAAGCGCCCGTAGCTTCCGGCGGTCACACCTCGGCGGCCGCCGGCCGAAGCCGGAGGCCGCGCAGCAGCTGTGCGTTGGCCGCGACCACGATCGTCGAGACGCTCATCACCAGCGCACCGACGCTCATCGGTAGGATGAAGCCGATGGGCGCCAGCACGCCGGCGGCCACCGGGATCGCCAGCGCGTTGTACCCGGTCGCCCAGGCGAGGTTCTGGAGCATCTTCCGGTAGCTCGCCCGGGAGAGCGTGATCGCCCCGACGACGTCGCGCGGGTCGCTGCTGACGAGCACGATGCCCGCGGACTCGAGGGCCACGTCGGTGCCGGCGCCGATGGCGATGCCCACGTCGGCCTGAGCGAGTGCCGGGGCGTCGTTGACACCGTCGCCGACCATCGCGACGCGGCGGCCCCCCGCCTGGAAGCGGCGCACCGCATCGGCCTTGTCGGCCGGCAGCACCTGGGCCGCGACCTCGTCGATCCCCAGTCGCCCCGCGACCGAGTCGGCCACCGACCGCGCATCGCCCGTGATCATCGCCACGCGGACGCCGATGGCGTGAAGCTGCCGGACGGCCTCGAATGACTCCGGACGGATCTCGTCCTCGACGCTCAGCGCACCAACCACGGCCCCGTCGCGGACCACGGTCATCACCGTGCGACCGGCATCGGCCCAGCCCGAGGTCACTGCCTCCAGCGAGTCCGGGACTCGCAGACCCAGCTCGTTCAGGAGTTGCGGCCCACCGACGTGGACGGTCGACCCGGCGACGGTCGCCCGGGCGCCCCGGCCGGGCAGCGCCTCGAAGTCGGAGGCGTACGACGGCGTCAGGCCACGTCCCGCCGCGCCGGTCACGATCGCCCGCGCCAGCGGGTGTTCGCTGTCGGTTTCCACGGCGGCGGCCAGCGCCAGCATGCCGTCCTCGTCGAGACCGGGGACGGTGGCGACGGCGGAGAGCACGGGCGCGCCGCGCGTCAGCGTACCGGTCTTGTCGAAGATCACGACGTCGAGGTCCTTCGCCCGCTCCAGCGCCAGCCGATCCTTCACGAGCAGCCCGTTGCGCGCGCCGAGCGTCGTGCTGATGGCAATGACCAGCGGGATCGCCAGCCCGAGAGCGTGCGGGCATGCGATGACCAGCACGGTCGCGGTACGGATGAGTCCCTCCTCGGGGTTGCCGAGCAGGGTCCAGGCGACCAGCGTCAGCACGCCGGCCACCAGCGCGACGTAGAAGAGGACCGCTGCGGCCCGGTCGGCGAGCGCCTGGGCACGGCTGTTCGATGCCTGCGCCTGTGCCACCAGCCGCATGATCCCGGACAGCGCCGTGTCGTCGCCGACCGCCGAGACCTCGACCCGTAGGCTGCCCCCGGCCGCCACCGTCCCGGCCACCACGCGGTCGCCCGGCTCCCGGGTGACCGGGCGCGACTCCCCGGTGATCATCGACTGGTCGACGTCGGCCATGCCCTCGGCGACGGTGCCGTCGGCCGGCACGCGGGCACCGGGACGGACGAGGACGATGTCTCCGACCCGCAGGTCGGCGGTGCGTACCGATTGGGTGCCGGCCTCGGTGACGCGTTCGGCCTCGTCGGGGAGCAGCTCTGCGAGCGCGCTGAGCGCGCCACGCGCCTGCATGATCGAGCGCATCTCCAGCCAGTGACCGAGGCTCATGACGGTGACGAGGGTGGCGAGCTCCCACCACACCTCGACCTCGAAGAACCCCAGGGTCGCGGCCCAGGACGTGACGAAGGCCACGACGATCGCCAGGCTGATGAGCGTCATCATCCCCGGCTGCCGGTCGCCCAGCTCGGTGCGGGCGCCGTACAGGAAGACGCGACCGCCGTACAGGAAGACGGCCGTACCGAGGATCGGCGCGACCCAGTCGGACCCGGGAAACGCCGGCGCGGTGTAGCGGAGCCACATCTGGACCTCGTGGCTCCAGATGACCACCGGGACGGTGAGCAGCAGGGCGACCCAGAACTGGCGGCGGAACGCCTCGGGATCGTGGCCCGCGTGCTTGTCATGGCCGCCGTGCTGTTCGTGGGTCGCCGCGTCGGCCGTCGGCGCAGCATGTTCGGCCCCGTGCTGCGATCCGTGGTCGACGGACCCCGGGTGCTCGTCGTGCTTCATCGGATCGAGTATGCGGGGGTCACGGGGGGCAGAGGAGGTCCGTGCGCGTTCGACGCTCGCCCGGAGTTCTCCGCGCAGCGCGCTCGTGCGGAGCGGGAACTGGCCGGGCATGGGCAGCCCGGTGCCGGTGAGGGGTGGGGTGGCCTACGGGGATCGAACCCGTGACCTCCGGAGCCACAATCCGGTGCTCTGCCGATTGAGCTAAGGCCACCACGATGCCGCGCGTGGTCGGGAGCGCGGCGGCGCGTATCGTCGCCGATTCCGCCGGGGCGCGCAACCGCCGCAGCCAGGCAGGACCCGATCAGTCGCGACGCCCGGACATCGACCGCAGGACGGCGAGCACCAGGATCGAGCCGATGGTGGCGATCACCAGGGCGCCCAGCCACCCCGACGCCTCGTCCTGGCCGAGCACGTTGACCCACAGGAAGCCGCCGATGATGCCGCCTAGGATGCCGATCAGCATCGTGCCGATGCAGCCCATCCGCTCGCGGCCGGGCACGAAGAAGCCGGCCAGCGCGCCGGCGATGAGACCGATGATGATCCACCCGAAGATGCCGAGATCGCCCATGGTTCCTCCTTGTCGCGTTCCGAGCGCCACGCCCGCGCCGCGTGCTCCGATGCACGCATCGTGCCGCTGCGCACGCTACTCGTCGATGGGTTTGGTCAGGTCGGCCACGATGGCGCCGCTCTCGATCTGCACCGCGAAGCGCTCGAGGGGCGGATCGGCGGAGTCGATCGGCAGCCCCTGATAGGTCCACGCGCGCTGCTCGCAGTCGAACAGCCGATCGGCACCGATCTCCACCCGGCAGTCCTCGTCCAGGGGGCTGGCGGCGTTCACCACCGTGGCCGCGCCGAAGCTCCCGGGAGCGATGATGAGCCGGATCTGCACCCGCCCCTCGCCCGCATCGCGCTCGCCGTCGTGCCCGTAGGAGCGCGCCAGCACCTGGTCGCGCGCGATCGGTCCGGCGTCAAGCTCGGTCAGCGTGGCCACAATGACCCGCGCGTCGTCCCTCGGCGGCGCCAGCAGGTAGATGGCGGGCCGCACCAGCGCCGCGGCGCCCAGGCCCAGCAGCGCGATCACCAGGCAGCCGATCGCCGCGCGCCGAATCGGGACGGGCTCGTCGCGCGGGCCGCTCATTCGACGTGCGCCTCGGCCCGGCTGTCGGGCGAGAGGAGCTCGATGAGCGTGGAGCCGGTGCAGTTGTAGAAGGTCGTTCCGGCATGCGTGGCAATCCGGTCGTCGATCCCCCGCCGCACGAGCGCCGTGTGGCCATGCAGCCAGAGGGGCGGGTCGATGCGGTCCACGAGCCAGCGGAAGGCCGCGAATCCACGGTGCGCGTGGTCATGGTCGTCGTTGACGTCCCGCGGCGGCGCGTGGGTCACCACGATGAGCGGGCGCGCCCGACTGGCCCCAAGCCACGCGCCGATCACCTTGATCCACATGCCGACCGCCGATACCTGCAGGTTCCGCTCGTTGTACCTGGGCGAGCCGGAGAACCCGATCAGCCGCAGGCCGGACTCGTGGACGACGGCGCCGTCGCGCATCGGCTCGGGAAGCTGGCTCCGCTCCGTGACGGTCCAGGCGGCGCCTACGTCGTGGTTGCCGCGCACGTAGCGCAGCGGAGCATGGAACGCATCGGTCACGAATCCCAGGTAGCTCGGGTCGAGGTCGCCGGCGCCGACGATGAGGTCGACCTCGCCAAGCCCTTCGCGGGTGGCGGGTGAGTCGAGCGCCGGATCGGGCTCGTCGGAGACGGCCAGGATGCGGATCGGGCGGCCCTGCCGGCCGACGAACGGCGTCGGGTCGGGCCAGCGCACGCGGAGACGATCGGTCACTCCCGACCCTCGTTGGGCTCGCCCAGCAGCTCGCGCCGTGACAGCTGATCCCCGCTCGGCCGCTGCTCCAGGGTTCGCGAGAGACGGCCGCTTGCCGCCTGCCGCACGTCCCCGGCACCATAGAGGGAGCTCGCGTCGAAGGCCACCGGCTCCGGCCGGGTGACGCCGGGGACGAGGATCTGGGTCACGTCGGCATCGATCTCCACCGCCCCGTTCCGGCGCGCGGCGGCCACCCGGTTGTGGCCGTCCGCGACGTAGTACTCCTCCCCGACCTGCACCAGATCGACCGGCGGCAGCATCGCGAGCCGCGACGTCGCCCGCGTGATCCGCTGCCATCGCCCGCGCCAGTTCTCCCCGCGGAGCTTCGGCAGGGGCAGGAAGTCCGTGCCGTTCTGTGACGGGTGCCGCATCGTGCCGACGATCGCGTCGAGCGGCACCGAGCGCACCCCGATGCGACGCTGCGGCGCGCGGGCCGCCTCGGGATGCCGCTGGTAGAGGGATGGGAGCACGTTGCGAGCGGTGGCTCGCTGCTGCGCCTCGGAACGCTGGCGCACGAACTCGTCGCGCAGCCGACCCACGAAGGTGCCGACGACGACGAGGACCGCGAGGCGGGAGAGCAATTTGGCGGCGCCGGAGCGCAGGGAACGTTGCATCAAGGGGCCATTGGAGGTTGCGCCCCGTACTATGATGCCTTTCCCGAGCCGGGGCCACGCGGCCCGATCAGGTGAGCCTGCCGAACAGGAGCGAGACACCACATGGCGACCGTCACCTTCGACCACCTGTACAAGCGGTACGGCGACGATGTCGTCGCGGTCAACGACCTCAACCTCGAGATCGGGGATGGGGAGTTCATCTGCCTGGTCGGGTCCCTCCGGATGCGGAAAGACCACGGCGCTGCGCTGCGTCGCAGGCCTCGAGGACATCAGTGATGGACGGCTGCTCATCGGAGACCGCGTGGTCAACAATGTCGCGCCGAAGGACCGGGACATCGCCATGGTGTTCCAGAGCTATGCGCTCTACCCGCACATGACGGTGTACGACAACCTCGCCTTCGGGCTGAAGCTGCGCAAGATGGACAAGAGCGAGATCGACCGCCGGGTGAAGGAGGGCGCCGAGATCCTCGACCTCGGCCGCTTCCTCGACCGGAAGCCGCGCGCCCTGTCCGGCGGCCAGCGACAGCGCGTCGCCCTGGGCCGGGCGATCGTCCGCGAGCCGTCGGTCTTCCTCATGGACGAGCCGCTGTCGAACCTCGACGCGAAGCTCCGCGTGCAGACGCGTGCCGAGATCGCGCGCCTGCATCAGCGCCTGGGGACGACGACGATCTACGTCACCCACGACCAGGTCGAGGCGATGACGATGGGCGATCGCATCGCCGTCATGCGCGATGGGATCCTCCAGCAGGTCGGAACTCCGCAGGAGCTGTACGACCACCCGGTCAACCTCTTCGTCGCCGGCTTCATCGGATCACCGTCGATGAACTTCGCGACCGCAACGGCCGAGGGCAAGGACCTCATGCTCGGCGGGGCGAAGCTCGTCCTCACCGGCGAGCCCGCCAGGGCGGCCGAGAGCCGCGGCGCGGGCGCCAATCTCCTCATCGGCTTCCGGCCCGAGCACCTGGAGCTTGCGAACGGCTCCAGCACCGACAACACCGTCCAGTTCCCCGCCACCGTGGACGTGGTCGAGTACCTCGGCAACGAGGAGCTCATCCACGCCCAGGCCGAGGGCAACGAGATCGTGGCCCTCCTTCCGTCCGACAAGAAGGTCACGCCCGGACAGCAGGTGCAGCTCGCGGTGCCCATGGAGAAGCTGCACATCTTCGATCCCGAGTCGGAGCAGGCCCTGGCGGGGTAGCGCCGAGCGTATTCAACTGAACGACCAACGGCCCGGGGGAGCCGACCGGCTCCTCTACCACGGCCAAGTAGATCTCCGGTCGCGGGATCGTCCCGCGAGCCATGGGAGCACAGGTGGAGGAACAGATGCGGAAGTTTCGATTGGCAGCCCCCTTCATGACGGCGGTGCTCGTGCTCGCTGCGTGCGGGAACGGCGACGGTGACGGCGGCGATGCCGACGTGCCCGAGGGCAATGGTGAGATCGTCGTGACCTCGCTGTGGGGAGGCGCCGAAGAGGCGGCCTTCCAGGCGGTCCTCGACGCGTTCACCGAGGAGACCGGCATCGAGGCGGTCTACGAGGCGAACCGAACGGACTACGCCACGGTGCTGCGCACCCGGATCACGGGCGGCAACCCGCCGGACGTGGCGATCATCCCCGGCATCGGGACGCTGCGCAGCCTCGCGCGAGACGGCTCACTGATCGCCCTCTCGGATCTCGGCATCGCCCAGGGCGATATCGAGGGCAACTACGCTCCCGGCATCCTCGACGTCGGCGTGGTCGACGACGAGCTCTACGGGATCATGGTGAAGCTCAACACCAAGGCGTCGATCTGGTACAGCCCCGACCGCTTCGCGGATCTCGGCGTCAGCGCGCCGGCGGAGACCTTTGACGACCTGATCACCCTCAGCGGCGACATTGCCGATGCAGGGGCAACCCCGTGGTCGCTCGGTGCGGCCGACAGCTGGACACTGACCGACATCTTCGAGGTGATGTACCTGAAGATGCACGGCACCGATGCCTACGACACGCTCTTCAGCCCGGATGGCGACTGGACCGATGCGTCGGTGCAGGAGACCATCGACAAGATGCTCGAGCTGTACCAGGCCGACTGGATCGACGGCGGCATCGACGGCGCGCTGGCGACGGCCTTCGTCGACGGCATCGCCAAGGTCTTTGGCACGAGCCCCTCGGCCGAGCTCTACTACGAGGGCGGCTTCGTCGGTGGCATCGCCACGGGCGCTGACGTCAACGAGGACCTCAAGGGCCAGGAGGGCACGGCCATCGACTGGTTCGCCTTCCCGACCATCGACGGCAACGGGGCGGGACTCGTGACCTACGGTGGCGACGTCATGGCGGCGCTCGTCGCCGACACCGACGTCGCGGCGTTCATGGAGTACCTGACCACGGCCGAGGCCGGCACCGTCTGGGCGGAGGGCGGGACGATCATCTCGCCGATCGTCGCCGTGCCGACCGACGTGTATCCAACGGTGCTCATCCAGAATGAGGCCGCGCAGGTCACCACCGCCGAGGCCGTGCGCTTCGACGGGTCCGACCTGCTGCCGGGCACCGACCTGGGCGCCCTGCTGCAGTCGGCACTGCGAGGCGAAGACATGGCGGCGCTGCTGGAGGAGTTCCAGACGCAGACCGCGACCGCCTGGGAATCCGAGTAGGACCACCGGCGCGAGGGGGAGGGGCCGCGCCCCTCCCCCTCACCCCATCACTGCCCGAACCGAAGGAGGAGGCAATGACGGCAGCCACCGCACCAGCGACATCCGAGAGCCAGCCTGGGAAGGCACCGGGCGGAGGATTCAGCTGGGCGGCGCTCCTGTTCCTCGGCCCCGCGGGGCTCCTGCTCAGCGCCTTTCTCGTCTTCCCGACGATCTACACCCTGCTGCTGAGCTTCAACCGCGGCCGAGGCGGCGAGTTCACCAACTGGGTCGGCGGAGACAACTGGATCCGCCTGTTCACCCAGGACCCGAACTTCCTCAGACTCGGGTTCCCGCCCTCGGGAGCGCTCTGGAACAACGTGCTCTGGATTGTCTTCTATGTCTCGCTGACCGTGCTGCTCGGCCTCGTCGTCGCCGTCATGGCGACCCGCGTGAAGTACGAGGCGTGGGTCAAGGGCATCGTCTTCCTGCCGCAGGCGATCGCGGCAACCTCACTTGCCATCATCTGGCGCTTCGTCTACTCACCGGACGCGGAGACCGGCCTGCTGAACGCGGTGCTGGGCGTCGCGAACGTGGGACCGATCTCGCTTCTCGGCAACCCCGACACCGTCAACTGGGCCCTCATCGCCGTCGGCATCTGGGCGTCGGTCGGGTTCGCGACGGTGATCCTCTCGGCCGCCATCAAGGGCATCTCGTCCGAGGTGCTCGAGGCGGCCCGCGTTGACGGAGCCACCGAGCCGCAGATCTTCTGGCGAATCATCGTCCCGATGGTCAGCCTGCCCATCGCGGTGGTGTCGGTCACGCTGATCGTCAACGTGATCAAGCTCTTCGACCTCATCTATGTGATGACCGCCGGCGGCCCCGGAGCATCGAGTCGCGTGATCGCGTTCTCCATGTACCAGGAGGCCTTCCCGCAGGGCCAGTTCGGGTACGGCGCCACGATCGCCGTCGTGATGCTCCTGCTCCTCGTGCCGGTCATGATCTTCAACATCCGACGCTTCCGAGCTGAGGCGGTACAGCAATGACGGCCATCACCGACACCACGGCCAAGGCCAAGCCCCGCACCGCGAGCGAGCGGCTGGCCAGGTTCGTCAGCCAGAGTCCCACGCACATCATCCTGGGGTTGATCGGCCTCGTCTGGCTGGTGCCATCGGTCGGCCTCCTGATCACCTCGTTCCGACCGAGCGCGGACATGCGTGCGACCGGCTGGTGGACGGTGCTCTTCGAGCCGCGCTTCACGATGTCGAACTACGAACGCGTGTTCGAGGCCGAGGGCATGGGACAGGCGTTCCTCAACAGCCTGTTCATCACCGTGCCGGCGACGTTCCTGCCGCTCATCATCGCTTCGATGGCGGCGTTCGCCCTGGCATGGGTCAAGTTCCCGTTCCGTGACACGACCTTCCTCATCATCGTGGCGATGCTCATGGTGCCGGTGCAGATCGGCTTCATTCCGCTCGTGGCCGCCATGCGAGAGAGCGGGCTTCCGCTGCTCACCTCGTACGTCGGCGTGTGGCTGGCGCACACGGCCTTCGCGCTCCCGTTCGGGATCTTCCTCCTGCGCAACTTCTTCATCACGCTGCCCAAGGACCTGATCGAGGCGGCGCGCATCGACGGAGCGTCGAACGTGAGCATCTTCCGCACCATCGTGCTGCCGCTGTCGGTTCCGGCGGTCGCCGCCTACGGGATCTTCCAGTTCCTGTGGGTCTGGAACGACCTGCTGATGGCACTGGTGTACGCCCAGCGCAACGCCATCCAGCCGATGACGGTGAAGGTGACCCAGCTGCTGGGCACCTACGCCACCGAGTGGAGCCTCCTCGCGGCGGCCGCCTTCCTGATCATGATCGTGCCGTTGGTCGTGTTCATCAGCCTCCAGCGCTACTTCGTGCAGGGCCTGCTCGCGGGATCCGTCAAGTAGTGGCGACGGCGCGGCTGCGCGTCGTCAGCTGGAACATCCGCGCCGCCATCGGCACCGGGCCCTTCCCGGACCGATGGTGGCGACGCATCGACGCCGATCGCCTCCGGGCGATCGGCGCCTTCCTGTCCGGCCTGGACGCCGATATCGTCGCGCTCCAGGAGGTCGCCCTGGTCTCGCGCGACGGCGACCTGGTCGACAACGCCGGCGACCTCGCGCGTCAGCTCGGCATGGAGGTGCGCTACGGCGCCACCCGCTCGTTCGAGGTCCGCGACGAGGTCCTTCTCGGCGCCGGCTGCTTCGGCAACGCCATCCTGTCGCGCGTTCCGATCCGAGCGTCGCGGGTCGTCGCGCTGCCCGCCGCGGCGGCCGACGCTTACGTCGAGCCTCCCGGAGCCGACCACCCGACCGCCGGACTGCGCTACGCCGATGCGTCCCCCACCATCCGTGAGCCTCGATGCCTGGTGATGGCGGAGACCGGGGGCCTGACCATCGGCACCGCACACTTCAGCCATGTCGGGAGCGGCGAGCGCCTGCTCCAGGCTCGGGCCGTGGCCGACGCCTTCGATGCGGCCTCCCCCGCCGTCCTGGTCGGCGACCTGAACGCGCCGATCGACGCGCCCGAGCTGGCGCCGCTGGCCTCCTGGACCGATGGCTTCGCCGAGCCTCCCGGAGACTTCGCCCGGGTCTCGACCGACGACGGATGGAAGATCGACCAGGTCCTGGCGCGAGACGCATCGGTCCATGGCTGCCGCGTCCTGCGCGAGGCCGGGGACCTCAGCGACCACTACCCGGTCGTCGCCGAGGTCGTCAGTCACGGACGACCTGCCGCCCGCCCATTCGTCAATTGCCAGCCCTGCCTGACGGCCGGTCAGGCTCAGCGGGCCGGATGTCGCCTGCTGACAACCGCAGAGCCGCTCAGCCGGCCGCAGGTGGTCCTGAGGCCACAGGGCAGTCCGCGGCTGCTACGTCATTCGTCGTAGGCACCGGCCTGCGCCCAACGGGTAGGCTCAGGGGCATATGACCTCCGCAAACGGGAACCGCCCCACGACGACCACCATCCACCTCGTCCCGCACACCCACTGGGACCGCGAGTGGTATCGGCCCTTCCAATCCTTCCGGATGCAGCTGGTCGACCTGGTCGACCGCGTGCTCGAGATGCTCGAGTCGGAGCCCGGCTTCGCCTTCACGCTCGACGGGCAGCTGGCGACGATCGACGACTACCTCGAGATCCGGCCCGAGCAGGCGGATCGCATCCGCGGCCATGTGCAGTCGGGACGGCTCGCCATCGGCCCCTGGCAGATCCTGATGGACGAGTTCCTGGTGAGCGGCGAGACCCTGGTGCGCAACCTCGAGCGCGGCTGGGCCCGTGCCGACGACTTCGGCGGGCCGATGCGGGTCGGCTACCTGCCCGACATGTTCGGCCACGTGGCCCAGATGCCGCAGCTCCTGCGTCGCGCCGGCCTCGCCGATGCCGTCGTCTGGCGAGGCGTCCCCGCCGCCGTCGACCGTCACGCGCTTCCGCTGGGAGTCGCCGGACGGCTCGTGGGTGCGGGCCGAGTACCTGCCGAGCGGCTACGGCAACGCGGCCTACCTGTTCGCGGTCCCGGACCACCTCGATGCCGCGGCGCACCGGTTCGTCGAGTGGGCGCGTCCCTGGTTCGGTGACGACCCGGTGCTGGCGATGTACGGCACGGATCACACCGCCCCGGTGCCGGAGCTCGCCGGGCTCGTGAGCCGCCTCAACGAGGTCCAGGACGCATCGGACATGCGGATCGCGACCCTGGCGCAGTACATCGGCTCGGCGCCGTCGCTGACGCCCGATGACCCGTGCTGGCGCGGCGAGATGCGCTCCGGGGCCCGCGCCAACGTCCTCATGGGGGTTGCCAGCGCACGGATCGACATCAAGCAGGCCGCCGGGCGCGCCGAGACGCTCCTGGAGCGCTACGCCGAGCCGCTCACCGCCCTGCACGTGGCACCCGACGCCTGGCCGGCCGAGTTCCTGCGCCTGGCCTGGGGCCGGGTGATCGAGAACTCCGCGCACGACTCGATCTGCGGCTGCAGCATCGACCCGGTCGTCGACCAGGTGCTGGTGCGCTTCGCCGAGGCGGAGCAGATCGCGGGAACGCTGGCGCGCCGCGCAGCGGTCGCCGTCGCCGGTACCGCGCCGCGCGGCTCGGTGGTGATCCTCAATCCGACCCCGGCACCGCGGGATGGAGTGGTCGAGGCCGAGCTGCTCGTCCCGGAGGCAGTGGCCGCGCGTCGCGTTCGAGCTGCCTGACGGACGCCGCGTGGCGACCCAGGAGCTCGAGCGCAAGGAGCCGGTCCTCTTCGACGAGGAGCTGCGGGGCGGCCAGGCGGACGAGCTGTTCCGCCGCTTCCACGGGCGCGAGGTCTTCGACCACGCCTGGAATGGCTACCGGATCGATGGTCGCGAGATCACCTTCCTCGTCGACAGCGACCCCGATCCGGCCTGGCTCGACGTCGACGGGCTGCGGTCCGAGGTGATCGCCGCCATGCGATCGGCGCCGGACGCGACGTGGCGTGCCCGGATCGTCGCCAGCCCGCGTCGCACGCTGACCGCATCGGTCCCGGTCCCGGCGCTCGGCTGGAGCGCGGTGCGCGCCGTCCAGGGCGAGGGCGACCTGACGCACCCGGTGCGCGTCGACGGCCGATCGATGCGCAACGGACGCATCACCGTCGAGGTCGCCGGTGATGGCACGCTGAGCCTCACCGCGGCCGACGGCACGCGGACGGACGGCGTGGGACGCATCGAGGAGGGCGGCGACGTCGGCGACTCGTACAACTACGGCCCGCCGCCCGCCGACCGGATCGTCGACGCGCCCGACGCGGTCGCGGTCGAGACGATGCTTGCCGGCCCCGTACGCGGCCGGCTGCACGTGTCGCGCGCATACGCCTGGCCCGCGGCGGCGCTGCCCGACGGGTCGGGCCGCGCCGAGGCCGTCGAGCCGACCGAGGTCACAACCGAGGTCGAGCTTCGCGCCGGCGAGCCCTTCGTGCGCGTGGCGGTTGCCTTCGACAATCGGTCGGACGACCACCGGGTCCGCTTCGTCGTGCCGCTCCCGCGCCATGCCGACGTCAGCCACGCCGAGGGTCAGTTCGCGGTCGTCGAGCGAGGCATGGCCGGCGAGGGTGGGTATCACGAGGAGCCACTGGCCACCTATCCCGCCCACGGCTGGGTCGACGCCGGTGGGGTGGCGCTGCTGCTCGACCATCTGTCCGAGTACGAGCTGATCGACGACGGACGCGCGCTGGCGTTCACCGTCCTGCGCTCCATGGGTCTGATCAGCCGAAACGACAACCCCTACCGCCAGGACCCTGCCGGCCCGGAGATCGCCATCCCGAACGCGCAGATGCGCGGACGCTGGCGGACGACCTTCGCCATCGCCCCCCACGCCGGCGCCTGGGCCGAGGGTGGCGTGGTCGAGGCCGCCGAGCGATATCGCCATGAGCTCATCAGCGCGTATGGGAGCGCCCCGCCCGACGCCGCGTGGCCACCCGAGGACGCCGGCAGCGACGCCCTCGCGCTGGAGGGCGAGCTCATCGAGCTCAGCGCGCTCCGGCGCCGGGACGGATGGATCGAGGCGCGCATCGTCAACCTGTCGGCCGAGCGCCGCTCCGCCGTGCTGCGTGGCGGCATCGTCGAAGCGCGCGAGGCCTCGCTCCGTGGCGAACCGGGTGCCGACATCGAGGTGGCGCAGGGCGCCGCGCGGCTGGAGCTCGGTCCGGCCGAGGTCCGCACGCTTCACCTTCGGCGACACGAGACGGCGCTCGGCCGCGCCGAGGTGCTCGATGCCGCCGGGCCGCGGCAGAGCGGATGAGCCGTTGAACGCCAGCCCGGCGCGGTAGGATAGCCGGCACTCACGAGTCAACCCGGTACGAACGCACGGAGGATCAGCTCGGTGGATCTCGAGCAGCTACTCGCATCGGTCCCGCTCACGGCAGGCCTCGAGGGTCGGGTGCGTCGGCGTCTCGCCGGCATCGGCCGGGTGCGGTCGTACCCGAGTGAGACGACCATCGTCGAGGAGGGGGCGACGGGCACCGCGCTGTACATCGTGGTATCGGGCAGGGCACGAATCGTCCGCGGCGGCGAGACCATCGGCGAGGTCGTCCGCGGCGACTTCTTCGGCGAGCTCGCGCTCATCGAGGAGCACCCGCGATCGGCGACGGTGATCGCGGACGAGGACACCGAGTGCCTGCTCTTCCCGGCGTGGGAGTTCACGGCGCTGCTTGCCGAGCATCCCGAGCTCGCCGTCCCGATCATGCGGGCGCTCATCGCGCGACTGCACAAGCGCGAGCAGCACGAGGCCTGACGCGGCCCCGGCATGACGGTCGACGTTCTCCTGGAGGTCGCCGCCAAGCGATCGTTCGCTTCGGCGCTCGACTGGCCGGGGTGGTCGCGGAGCGGCAGGAGCCCTGACGAGGCCCTGGCGGCGCTGGTCGCCTACGGGCCGCGATACGCGGCGGTGGCCGCACGCGCTGGCCTCGACGTCGAGATCCCCGCGTCCGTCGAGGCGATCTCGACCAGGGAGCGGCTCCGCGGCGGTAGCGGCACCGAGTTCGGCACTCCCTCCACCCCGGCACGGGCCGAGGAAGAGCCGATCGCCGGCGACCTCGATCGGATGGTCGCCCTCCTCCGGGCCGCGTGGGACACGTTCGACGCGGCGATGGCCGTGGCGCATGGTCGGCGTCTCTCGACCGGCCCCAGGGGTGGAGGTCGCGACCTGGCGCGCATCGTCGATCACGTGCGGGATGCGGAGATCGCCTATCTCTCGAAGCTCGGCAGCCGTGCGCCGGCAGCGTCGGATGGAACACCGGCGGAGCGCCTGGTCCAGCTCCATACCGCGGTCGTCGACGCGCTGACGGCCATCGCCCATGGCCAGCCGGTGCCGACCCCCAGCCGCACGCAGAAGCTGTGGTCACCTCGCTACGCCGTCCGACGCATTGCCTGGCACGTGCTCGACCACGCCTGGGAGCTCCAGGACCGCGTCGAACGGTGAGGGGGGCTATCCGAACCGCGTGAGGATCGACTCCCGGTCGAAGACCCAGTTCCCGACAACGAGCGACAGGCCGATGAGGAGCGCGACCACCAGGTCGCCGATGATCACCTGTTCCATGCTGAAGGTCGCCTGGCCGCTGAAGAAGCCGGCGACCGCCACGCCGATCACCGGGATGACGATGAAGCCGCCGATCTGCTGCGCCGTCCTCGCGTCGTTCACCCGCGAGGACACGATGATCCCGAGCAGCACGCTGAGCAAGCAGATCAGCGGCACCAGCGTCAGCATCGCGACCTGCCAGGTCTCGTTGAAGATGAGCCGCGTCATCACCGGATCGGTGATGGCGCCGTTGACGAAGCCATACAGCAGGTAGACCGCCCACGTCGCGAGGATCGCCGGGATGGCCGACGAGAGCGCCTTCCCGATGAGCAGCTCACTGACCTCCATCGGCGTCGCGAGCTGCGGCTCGAGCGACCGGGCCGTCTTCTCGCCGATGACGGACTGGGTGGCGATCGCCATCGGCACCATGGCCGGGATCAGGAGGAAGTAGGCCATGAAGTTCAGCACGATGAACCCCTGGGCCGCCCGCTTGGGCTCCAGGTCGGGAAATTGGCTCAGGTACTGCTGGATCTGGCCCATCTGTGCCGGGTCGAGCTCGTTGAGCTCGATGAAAGCGACGATCGCGGTCGGGATCGAGGCGAAGACCAGCGCGGGGAAGACGACGGCGGCGAGCAGCAGCCGGTTGGCGAGGAGGTCGCGCGCCTCCTTGCTGATGACCGCCCAGATGTAGCCCGGCCGCATCAGGCCACCGCCCCCGCGCGGTCGGCGTCGCGCTCGCCCGTCTCGCCGACGAGGTCGAGGTACGCCTGCTCGAGCGAGATCGCCTGCTCGGTGAGGTGCACGATGCGGGCACCGGCCTCCACCAGCGCTCGTACCAGCTCGGGGTTGTCACCGCGCGGGTCGCCCACCTCGACCAGCAGCGCGTCCCCATCGGCACGTGCCCCGACCACGAACTGGAGGCCTGCCAGCAGGTCGAGGAACGAGTCCGGGCGCCGTGCCCCGACCAGCTCGACTCGGACCATGGCCGTGCCGTTCCGTCGCCGCAGTCGCGCCGGGGTGTCAACTTCGAGGAGCGTGCCACGCATGATCCCGATCCGGTCGCTGAGCCGCTCGGCCTCGTCCAGATTGTGGGTGCAGACCACGATCGAGCGACCGGCATCGCGGAGGCTGGCAACGAAGTCGCGCACGAGCTTCGCGGCGGACGGATCGAGCCCGGACGTCGGCTCATCGAGGTAGATCACCTCTGGCTCGTGGAGCAGGGCGCGCGCGATGGCCACCTTCTGGCGCATGCCCTTGCTGAATCCAGCCACGCGGCGGTCGCCGGCGTCCGGCAGGCCGACGATGCCCAGGTAGCGGTCCACCGCTCGCCGCAGGTCCGCTCCGCGCAGTCCGTAGAGCCGGCCGTAGTACGCCAGGTTCTGGCGGGCGGTGAGCTTGTCGTGGAGGCCCGGCGCTTCGGTCAGGATGCCGGTCATGGCCCGAATGCGCTGCGACCCGCCGCCGAGCTCATGCCCGTTGATGCGCGCGGCCCCCTCCGATGGCGCGATGAGTCCCGCCAGCATCCGGACGGTGGTGGTCTTCCCGGCACCGTTGGGCCCGAGCAGACCGAAGATCTCGCCGTCGCCCACCGTGAAGCTCAGGTCGTGGACCGCAGTGATGGCGCGGAACCGCTTGCCGAGCCCGATCGCCTCGATCATCGGCCGCGGGCCTGCTCGAGAAGGTGGCCGAGCCGGGCCCAGACCCGCGACCCGCCGTTGACCGGGGGGTCGCCGGCCAGCGTGCGCGTGAAGGCCCGCGTGTCCCGCTGCTCGTCGGCCACCACGCGTCCGTCGCTGAGACGAACGACGCGATCGGTGGCGCCCGCTACGCCGGCGTCATGGGTCACGATGATGATCGTGACTCCTCGATCCGCGTTCAGCTGTCGCAGCGTGCCCATCAGCCGCTCGGAGGTCGCCGAGTCGAGCTCGCCCGTCGGCTCGTCGGCCAGGATGACCGCCGGCTCGTTGACGAGAGCGCGGGCGATCGCCACCCGCTGCTGCTCCCCTCCGCTCAGCTCGGTGGGCCGGTGGTCGGAACGCTGCGCGAGGCCCACCAGCTCGAGCAGGCCGGTCGCGCGCGCCCTCGCGTCCGTCCGTCGCGGCCCGTAGCGCAGCGGCAAGAGGACGTTCTCGATGGCGGTCAGGCTCGGGATCAGGTTGAACTCCTGGAACACGAAGCCGATGCGCTCACGGCGGATCGTCGCAAGCTCTCCATCGGTGGCGCCGATGACGGTGCGCCCGTCGATCGACAGCTGGCCCTCGGTCGGGCGAAGCAGGCAGCCGAGAAGGTCGAGCAGCGTCGTCTTGCCGCTTCCCGAGCGCCCCATGATGGCCATGAACTCCCCCGCCTCGACATCGAGGTCGATCCCGTCGACGGCGCGCACCTCGGACACGCCGCGCCGGTAGACCTTGCTGAGACCGCGAGCCTCGAGGATCGCCATCGCTCAGGTGCTCCGCAGCGCGGTGACGGGATCGAGCCGCGCCGCCCGCAGCGCCGGGTAGATGCCCGCGATCGCCCCCAGCACCGTGGCGAAGACGAACGAGCGCAGCAGGAGCATCGGCGTGAGCAGGAAGACCGTCGTGCCGGAGCCGGCCGTCTGTGCGTTCAGGACGACCACCAGGAGGGCGCCCGCCGACAGGCCGATCAGCCCGCCGATCGCCCCGAGCAGCGTCGCCTCGATGACGAACTCGCGCAGGATCGCCCCGGTGGGGGCGCCGACCGCCTTCTTGATGCCGATCTCGCGCACCCGCTCGGAGACGGTCATCACCATGGTGTTGACCACGCTGAGCCCGCCGACGATGACAGCGATCACGCTGGCGCCCACGATGATCAGGTTGAAGACGATGCTCGCCTGCCCGATCTGGTCGGCGACCTGCTCCGGTGTCACGGTCCGCACGCCCTCGACGGCCTCCTCGATCGACGCGGCGATGGCATCGGCGTCGGCGAGATCGGTCGGGAAGACCTCGATCTGGGTCGCGAGCTCATCGGTACGTTCCTGGAACGCCTCGGGCACCGATGCGACGTAGATCTCCTGCGCGTTGCGGAGCGGAACGTAGGCGATCTTGTCCGGGAAGGTGAGCGTCCGCTCGAGCACGCCGATCACCTCGAAGGCGCGATCGCGCATCGTGAACGTGTCCCCCACCCGCAGGTCGTAGCGCGCGGCGAGGTCGGCGCCGATGACGGTCACGTCCGCGTCATCGGCCTCCAGGAACCGTCCGGCGTCCACCCGCAGGTCCACCCGATCGTCGTACCAGGTCTGCGGCTCGATGCCGGTGAGCAGCTCCGGGATGTCGAACCCACCGACCTCGTCGGGATCGAGCAGGGTCTGCAGCACGGGCGTGGCACGCTCCACGCCATCGAGGGTCGCGATCTGGTCCACCAGGTCGCGGGTGATGGGACGCGAGCTCGCCTGGAAGCCGGAGGCGGCTCCCTCGTCGAAGACGAAGATGCGGGTGCGGAAGTACTCGTCGCCCCCGTCGACGAGCACATTCAGCTTCTCGGCCAGCGCGCCCATGACGGTGAGCGCGAAGACGCCGATGACGATGCCGAGGATGGTGAGCGCCGCCCGCAGCGGGCGGCGCCAGATGTTGCTGATCGCTTCGTTCATTCCGGTCGTCGCATGCTATCCCGGATCGTTCGGCTTCGCCCATCCGTACGTTCGTCTCTCATCGCCGGATCGGCTCGCGGATGCCCCGGTGCGGGCGCCTCCGGATCCGCTCGCAAGCAGCGGGACAGCGGCGTTGACCGGGTCGTCCTGCTCGTGGCCGATACGCACGTAAATCGGCGGCGGCTCCATGCCCGCATCGGCATGATCCGCCAGACGTTTCCGCTCGACACGCGCGGGTGCCTGGCGGCGCTCGGGGAGGGACGTGATCCGGGCGCCGATGCCTTGGTGATCCTCTGACTGTCCCGCGGTCCGGAGTTGTCCGGGGCAGACCTGCCGGCGACTCGACGGCCCCTTGCGCGCCCGAGCAAACCGCGCGGAGGACTCACGACCCCGGATGCGGCCACAGCTGACGGCTCGGCGACGCAGCCGGTGGCAGGTTGGCTGCAGGGCACACCGCGGGAATGCGTAGGATGGCTCGATGGAGGAGCGCACGCTTGGCACGTCCCGTCCCTGGACCGGAAGGCGCATCCGGGTTCGGGTCGATGAGGTGGAGCGGTCCGACGGGCACCGCACCACGAGGGAGATCGTCGAGCACCCGGGCGCCGTCGCGATCCTCGCCTGGGACGGCGAACGGTTGGCGATGGTCCGCCAGTGGCGCCACGCCACGGGCCAGGTGCTTCTCGAGATTCCCGCCGGAACCCTCGAACCGGACGAGCCCCCGGCCGAGACCGCCCGACGCGAGCTCGCCGAGGAAGTCGGGCTGGCTGCCGCTGCCTGGGTCGAGGGGCCGCGTTTCTACACCGCCCCCGGGTTCTGCGATGAGCTCATGCACCTGTACCTCGCGACCGATCTTCGCAGCGACACCAGCGGCGAGGCGGACGCGGACGAGGTCCTGCAGCCGGCGTGGATGACGCTGCCCGAACTACTCGCGGCCATCGAGGACGGCCAGATCCGGGACGCCAAGACGATCGTCGGCGTGAGCTGGCTGGCACGGCGGTTGCCATAGCTCGTGGGGAATGACCCTCGAAATCGACCCGCAGGCCTCCGCCGAGGAGGCAGGCCTCCGATACGTCACCGATGACGGCCCCGGCATCAGTCGTCGCCGCGCCGGCAAGCGGTTCCACTACGTCGGAACCGACGGACGGCGCATCACCGATCCCGACCGCGTCGCCTGGTTCGACCGGCTGGCGATCCCGCCCGCCTGGACCGACGTCTGGATCTGCCCCATCAAGCGCGGCCACATCCAGGCCACCGGCCGCGATGCCCGAGGGCGCAAGCAGTACCGCTACCACCCTCGCTGGCGCGAGGTGCGCGACGAGGCGAAGTACGGGCGCCTCATCGAGTTCGCCCGTGCGCTCCCTCGCATCCGGCGCCGGACCGAGCGCGATCTACGGAAGCGCGGGCTGCCGCGCGAGAAGGTGCTCGCCCTAATCGTCCGGCTGCTGGAGGAAACCCTCATCCGCGTCGGCAATGACGAGTACGCTCGCGACAACCGGAGCTACGGGCTCTCCACGCTCCGCGACCGGCACGTTGCCGTGAAGGGCGAGACAATCCGTTTCACCTTCCGCGGAAAGGCCGGGAAGGAGCACGAGGTGGGGCTCCGCGATCGCCGCCTGGCGCGCCTGGTCAGGCAGTGCCAGGAGATCCCCGGCCAGGAGCTGTTCCAGTACTACGACGCCGACGGCGGCCGCGTCGACGTCACGTCCGGCGACGTCAACGACTACCTGCGCGAGATCAGCGGCGAGGAGTTCACCGCCAAGGACTTCCGCACCTGGGCCGGTACGGTGGCGGCGTCGATGGCCCTCGAGGACTTTCTGGAGATCGACGACGCGGCCGGGCGCAAGAAGGCCGTGGTGCAGGCCATCGAGCAGGTCGCTGAGCAGCTCGGCAACACCCCATCGGTCTGCCGCGCCTGCTACGTCCATCCGGAGGTGGTCGAGCGGTACCTCGACGGCACCATGGTCGACGCGCTCTCGCGTCGGGCGCGCGGCGTCGGACGCGGAGCACACGCACTGCGGCCCGAAGAGGCGGCCGTCCTCGGCCTGCTCCAGAGCCGCCTTGCGCGCGAGCGCCGCACGCGGAGCCGGCGCGCGGCCTAGGTGAGCCCGGACCGGCGTCCCCGGCCCTGGTGGTCAGGCAGCGTCACCCAGCCGCGCGAGCGCGCGCTGATACGACTCGTTCTCCGGCTTGAGGAAGACCGCCATGCGCAGATGCCGTCGTGCCGTTCGAGCGTCGCCGAGGCGCGCCCGCGAGAGCCCGAGGCCGAAATGCGCGTAATGCGCCAGCGGATCCGCGTGGACGATGGAGCCGAAGCGATCCGCGGCGAGGGCAAGCTCGCCCTGGTTGAAGTACGCCTGGCCCAGCGCCTCGAGGATCGAGGCCTTGCCGGGCTCCATGACGAGCGCTCGCTCCAGCAGAACCGCCGACGCACCGAAGTGCCCCTGGGAGAGCATGCGCGACCCGCGCCGGAAGAGTTCGTAGGCCGATTCGCGCTCGTCGGGCGCGGGGGCGGGCTCCGGATGCATCGGTCCAGCCTACGCCCGAAGGTCGATCCGCTCCAATCGAGGATTCTCGGTCCGCCCCGGGATGCGACCGCGCTTGGCCACCGGCTGCCCGTCGATCTCCTTGAGGTCGCCGGTGAAGTCGATCGGACTCGCCTTGCTGATGTACGACCCGACCGCGAAGGAGTCGACCGGTGCGCCGGCGTCGCGGAAGACGCCGATGCGGTCCACGTCGATGCCGCCGGAGACGACGATCTTCACGTTCGGGTGCCCGGCGAGATCGAGCCGCGCGCGGACCTCCTTGACCAGCTCGGGGGTCACCCGACCGCGCTCCGACGGGGTGTCGAGCCGGACGCCCCACAGCCGGTCCCCGAGGGCCTCGGCCACCCGGAGCGCTTCCTCCGTCTCGTCCTTGAAGGTGTCGACGAGGACGATGCGGGGCACGTCCGGGTCGATATGGCGATCGAAGGCCTCGGCGGCACGGACGGTGTCGCCGAAGATCAGCACGAGGGCATGCGGCATCGTGCCGGTCGGCGCGAGGCCCGCCAGCCGCGCCCCGGCCGGCGTGGAGGCGCCGATGCA
Organism: uncultured Chloroflexia bacterium; assembly: GCA_963704115.1. GTDB lineage: Bacteria > Chloroflexota > Limnocylindria > QHBO01 > QHBO01 > JACDBZ01. Next base: position 352,971 of record CAVPGY010000002.1, on the reverse strand, counting down.
GCCGCCCACCACCGACGCGTAGTCCATCTGGTCGGCGACGCTGGGATGGACGTGCCGCGCACCGAAGCCGATGACCGGGATCGGGGCGGCCGCATCAACGATCCGCCGCGCGGCGCTGGCCCAGCCGGATCCGGACGCGAGGATGCCGAGGATGGCCGTCTCGTAGAGGCCGAAGCTCGAATAGCGAGCGTGGATCCGCATGACCACCTCCTTCGAGCTGAAGGGGTCGCCGTCGTGGAGCGACTCCACGATCGGATCGTCTCCGCCATTCGCCTCGCCGAAGATCTCGCGCAGGTAGGCCAGCGCCTCTTCGGCGCCACACAGGATCCCCTCACCGCGCGAGAAGACCTCCATGGTGACGACGGGGTCGAGACGCTCGGCCGCGAGGATCGTTCGGGCGCGCTCGAAATAGACGTCGGCCGTCTCCCCCGAGAGGACGTCGGCGGCGGTCGGAAAGTGCGGCGTCCGACCCGCCGTGGCCTGCTCGGTGGTCATCGCGCTGCAGTGTACGTCGTGCGGCGGCGCACGAGGAGCACCGCCAGTGCAAGCAGCAGGACGATCACCACGACCGCGCTCGCGATCCGCACGATGCCGCCGGTCTCGGCCGAGGCCACAAGGCGCTGAGCCTCAGTCACCGCCTCGATCGCGCCGCGGAGGTCGCCATCGGCGAAGCGACCGTTCGCGAGGTTCAGCTGCGTGGTCGGATCGGGCCCGCCGATGAGGCCGACGCGCTCGACGAAGGAACGCTCGCCGTTCACGTCGGCGGCCGTGGCGGCATAGGCATCAACCACCGCCCGCTCGGCCTCGAGCTCGTCGACCGCCTCCGCTCCGCCCCCATGGGTTCGGTAGGCCTGCCGCAGCCGATCCGGCGCGGAGAGCCCAACCGCGCGCATCGCCGCCAGGAGGTCGTCGCGGCGCTCAAGCCAGGCAGCGGCCTCCTCGATCTGTGCCCGCGCATCGTCGAACTGCCATGCCGTCATTGCGCCGCGCACCGGGTCCGGTGCCTGCCAGCTGCCACCGGCCGCGACCAGAACATCGAATGCCACCCGTGACTCCTCGCGCTCCGGAAGCAGGGCGACGTCGCCCTCGGTGAGGGCGCGGTCGGCAAAGACGTCTCCCAGGCGCTGCTTGCTGACGGTCTCGAGATGGTCGAGGAAGGAGCGCGTGGTGAGCGAGGACGCGGGAGCGGCGACGCCATCCGGAAGGGGGTCCGGGACGACATCGGCGGATTGGTACGGCCCGATGCCGCCCGCAACTCGCGCCAGGACGGTCCGGATGGCCGGAGACCCCACCATTGCCTCCAGCTGCTCCACGAACGCCCACGAGGCGGCGTACCCGTAGGCCTCGCCGTCCACGCCGGCGTCGGCGGTCCAGGCGTCGAGGGCAAACGCCGCCTCCACCAGCTCCGCAGCCCGCTCGTCGGGGTCGAACGGCAGATCCACCTCGAGGGCGGCGGACACCCGCGCCGCGACCAGGCTCGTGAGGCCCTCGCGCAGCCAGCGGGACTCGACGAGCGCCGGCGAGATCCAGACGTGCGTCACCTGGTGCACGGCCGTGAACGGGGGCTGGTCGAAGGCCACGGCAATCTCCGTCCCACCGTTCAGCTGCTCACCGAAGCCCGATCCACCACTGGCAACCGTCTCGGTGACGACCAGCTGGCCGATGCGCGGGTACGGGAGGCCGACCTCCTGCTCGATCAACGGCAGCGCCTCCACGAGGAGGGCCGAGATGCGTTCGCCCCACGCTACGTCGTCGGCAAACGCTCGGACGCGGAGGTCCGCCGTGCCGCCGCCGAGCGGCACGTTCGCGTCGATGTCCACGTGGTCGGCGGGACGCAGCGCGGTCACGAGCGCCAGCCAGCGCGATGGATCCTCGATCGGCCCGCTGGTGAGCGCGTCGCCATCCTGCTCGAGGAGGTCGCCGTCGACCCGGACCTCGTACGCGGCCGGAACCTCGATGCGGACCTCGGACGCGGTCCCGAAGCCCCATGCCGGGAAGACGACGACCGACGGGCGCACCCGCAGGCGAGGCTCCTCGGAATCGGCGAGTGTCCAGCTGACGGTGAGCTCCGCGGACTCCTCGAAGCGCAGGTCGTCGCGCAGGGACACCGTGGCGACGTTCACATCGCCCTCCATGGCGACGGCCACGTCCAGCTCTCCCTCGTCGTCCTCCGCCGCCACGTCCTGGGCCAGGTCGTGGACGGCGATCTTGACCTCGTCGAAGACGCTGAACTGGCCCTCGGGATCGGGCGTCGTGTTGGTGAACGTGATGGCTACCGTCACATCGATCACTCCCTCGTCGGGGCGGACCACGTACCCCGCGCGGGTCTCCATCGTGTACTCGGCGGCCCGGACCGCGGGGGCGACGGTTGGGGCGAACGAGCCGAGGAGCAGGACGGCAGCCGCAGCGGTCGGCAGCAGGCGGCGCGGACGCATCAGGCGCGGCCCAACAGACGGGCCAGGATTCCGCGGCGCCGGGCGCGGGGCTGCGGCGGCTCCCAGGCCGGCATGGCGGCCTCCACCTCCGGACGATAGGCTGCCGTCAGTCGCGCGTTTCTGCTGTCACGATCGCTCCAGTCCGGCAGGACGCCACGATCGGCCACGGCGTGCGCCGTCTCCTCGAGGAGTCGGTCGGCCACCACGGAGATGCGCACGAGGCCACGGCCGAGCTCGTCGCGGTCCAGCGCGCCGGTCGGCCATTCGGTCATGAGCATCGGTCGGTCGTCATCGGTCATGGCGAACTTCACGAAGGGATAGTCAAAGTTGGCACGGAGCATCCGCGCATAGATGCGCTTCGGAATTTCCATGGCCTCCAGCCCATAGTATGCCCACAGGGAGCAGCCGACCCCGGCCACCCACGCCACCGTCACTCGCAGGTCGTGGCGGCGCAGCCCGTCGATCACCACGTCGCGGCTGAGCGCGAGCTCCCCCGGCTCACCGCTCGAGGCGACCACCGCGATCCCGAGCTCGTGCAGCCAGCGGTCGATCGGCGGCGCCTGCTCCGTCGCACTCACGAACGACTCGAGCCCTCGCTCGCAGCGACCGTCTCCCCGGACCGGATCGCGCGGCGGCGGGCGAAGTCGGCGGCCGTCACGGCGGGGTCGATCCGGCAGTTGCGGCCGATCTCAACGCCCTTCGGGACCTCCGCGCGCTTGCCCACCAGCGTGATGCCCGCGTAGAGGCGCTCTGGCTCGTCGCGGTTCGGACGCAGGTCGTCGCCCACGCCCACGCGGGCTCGGGCGCCGATCCGCGCCTCCTTGTCCAGGATCGCGCGGTCGAGCATGGCGCCCTCCTCGATCACGGCGTCGAACATGACGATCGAGTCCCGCACCACGGCGCCCGCGGCGACCCGGACCCCCGGCGACAGGACGCTGTGCTCAACGGTTCCATCGATGACGCACCCGTGGCTGATCATCGAGCGGCTCACGCTCGCGTCCGGACCGATGCGGGCCGGCGGCCGCTCCTCGCTCCTGGTGTAGATGAGCCAGCCGAGATCGTTGAGCTCGATGCCGGGGTCGTCGGTGAGCAGGTCCAGGCTCGTCTGCCAATACGCCTCGACAGTGCCGACGTCCTGCCAGTAGCCGGCGAACTCGTAGGCGTACACGCGACGGCCCTGCTCGACCATCCAGGGCAGGACGTCCCGCCCGAAGTCGACGCGATCGGGGCTCAACAGGTCGCGCATCGCGGGCCAGCTGAAGACATAGACGCCCATGCTCACCAGGTTCGAGGGCGGATTCGCCGGCTTCTCGATGAACGCGGTCACCCGGCCATCGCCGGCGACGTCCAGGATCCCGAACCGATGCGCCTCATCGATCGGCACCGTGCGGACGGCGCAGGTGACCTCCGCGCCGGATTCGCGGTGCATCTCGATGAACGGGCGGTAGTCCATCTTGTAGATGTGGTCGCCGGCCAGCACGAGGACCAGCTCCGGCGCGCGATCATTGATGAAGTCGAGGTTCTGGAGCACGGCGTCGGCGGTGCCCCGATACCAGTCGCGCGCGCGCCCGCGACCGATGAACGGCTGCAGCAACGCGACGCCGCCGCGGCTGCGGTCGAGGTCCCACGGACGTCCGACGCCGATGTGGTCGATCAGCGACCGCGGCGCGTACTGGGTCAGGATGCCGACGTCGGTGAGACCTGAGTTCACGGTGTTGCTCAGGGCGAAGTCGATGATCCGGTACTTGCCCCCGAACGGCACGCCGGGCTTCGCGCGCACCTGCGACAGGATGCTGAGGCGCTCCCCCTCGCCGCCTGCGAGGATGAGCGTCAGTACCGAGCTCGACACACGGTGGATTCTAGCGACCGGAGCGCCCGATCAACCGTCGCCGGACGGAGATGGGTTGGGGGGTCCGACCACCACCACCGCCGCCGCCATCACCGCCGCCGGGCGGCTCGGTGGGCGCCGGTCCGCCGGATGGATCCGGACCATCCGTCGGGCTCGGGCCCGGCGTGGGCGCGGTGCGAACGCCACAGACCGACGGGAAGCCGGACTCGCCATAGATCGGGGAGATCCGGAATCGGACCCGCTCGTCCTCCTGGTAGTCGGCGGGATCGCCCGCCGCGCCGGTCTGGCCGTTCACGACGCGGTTGGCCCACGTCTCGGCGGCCTCGAACCAATTCGGCGGGCGGGTCGGTGTGGCCTGGCCCAGGTACAGGTCGAAGTCGAGGCAGCCACGCGGGTGAACGTTGTCGATCGGAGGCACGGTGCCCTCCAGGAACGGCAGCGTGATCGTCTTGCCGCAGCGACCCGAGTTCGCGAGCCCGGTCCAGCGGCACACCTCGGCATTCACGATCCCCTCCGGCTGGTCGAACGAGGTCTGGCCGACGGGCGCCTGGTCGTTCCACGCCCACGGCTCGTTGAGCGCCCGCGTCATGAACTCGTTCCAGAGGAAGAGCGGACCATCGGCGCTGAACAGGCCCTGGCCGAGCACGTTCGACATCGGCTCCTGGTTGTTGTTCCCCATCCAGACCCCGGTCACCAGGCTCTCCGGCACATAGCCAAAGCCTGAGACGTCGCGGAAGTCGTTCGTCGTCCCGGTCTTGAAACCGGCCGGGCGGCGCGCGCCCTCGACGGTGAACAGGTTTGCTCGGTCACCCCACAGCAGGTTGCGCGCGGGATCCGTGTTGCCCTCGAGGATCCAATGCGGCAGGTAGGCCTCGGCCGGCGTCATCGGCTCCGTCGCGTTGGGAGCGTCGTCCTCGCGGGTGTAGACGATCTGGCCGAACTTGTTGCGAATCTCGATGACCGTGGTGTTCTGGTTCAGCTCGCCCTGCTGAGCGAACACCCCGTACGCCTGGGTCATGTTGACCAGGTTGAGCGGCACGGAGCCTAGCGCGAGCGACAGGCCCGGATCCAGGCCCATGATGTACTGGGAGGTCGCGATTCCCATCTTCTCGCTGAACTCCGCAGTCGTCGGCGAACCGACGAGGAACTGCATCATCACCGACGGGATGTTGAGCGAGTAGCGCAGCGCGTCCACGGCCAGGACCGGCCCGTGCTCCTGGATGTCGGCGTTCGTCGGACGATACGAGGCCGCTCCGTCGACACCGAACTCGGTGATCGCATCCACGAACATGGTGCTGACCGTCGCGTCGCGTGACTGGAACGCCGACGCGTAGGTGATCGGTTTGAACGCCGAACCCGGCTGACGACGGCCGAGGCCGGCGACATCGAACTGGCCCTGAACGCGCGGATCTTCGCGGTTGTAGTAGTCGACGCTGCCGATGTAGGTGACGATCTCGCCGGTCTCGGAGTCGATCGCGACGAGCGCCCCGTTGTTCACGTTCTTGTCGGCGAGGTTCGCGACCCATTTGCGCACCAGCTCATGGCCCACCTGCTGGAGCTCGTAGTCGAGCGTGGTGATGATCCGATAGCCGCCGGTGCGGACCGCCGCCTCGGCATCCTCGACGCCCAGGGCGGCCAGGATGCGTTCCGCCTCGGAGCGGACCCGGAAGCTGAAGTGCGGCTCTCGCAAGACGCTGGTGATCCGCCCCGGGGCCATGTCCAGCCAGGACGTGCTCCGCGCCTCGTTGAACTCGGCGCGGGTGATGTATCCCTCCTCGAGCATGGCTCCGAGCACCAGGTTCCGCTCGCGGATCGCCTCGGCGGCAGCCTCCTCGCTGCCCGGCTCCCCGTTCGGGTTCTGGTAGGGGTCGTAACGAGAAGGCGCCTGCGGCAGCGCGGCCAGGAAGGCCGCCTGGGCGATCGTCATCTCGTCGAGCGACTCGAGGCCGAAGTAGTTGGCCGCCGCCGCCCGGATGCCGTACGACCCGTTGCCATAGTAGATGAGGTTCAGGTAGGTCTCGAGGATCTGCTCCTTGCCCTCGCGCCCCGGGTACGCGGAGCTGACCTGCATGGCAAGGATGTTCTCGCGGATCTTGTCCTCGATGTCCGTTGAGTTGCTCGGCTCCGGCGGCCGGCAGACGTCGGCGTCGTCCTGCGCCGACCCCTCCTCCGTCGCGGGGGCATCGGGGTCCACCTCGATCGCGCTCGGTTCAGGCGTCGCGCCGGTGTCGACCTGCGTCGATTCGCCCTCCGCCTGGAGCACCCGGGCGTAGTCGATCACCTGCTGCGTGATGGTCGAGGCGCCCTGGACGATCTCTCCGGCCTCCAGGTTCGCGAGCGCGGCGCGCACGATGCCCTGGAAGTCGACTCCGTTGTTCTCCCAGAAGGTGCGGTCCTCGCTTGCGATCGTCGCCTGCCAGATCGTGTCGGGAAGCTCGTCGAAGGCCACCGACTCGCGGTTCTGGCACTCGAAGCGGGCCAACAGGACCTCGCCGGTGCGATCGTAGACGTAGGTCGACTCGGGGGTCTCGATCCCGTCGAGGATGTTGGGCTCCGGCAGGTCGGATGCGAAGTAGTTGTACGCCGCGAACATGCCGCCGGCCGTGCCCATGATCGAGCCGACGAACATCATGGCGAAGACGCCGAGCGTCACGAGCAGGAAGGTCGCGAGGCCACGGCGCCGTGATCCACGACGCGTGGTGCGCCTCGTCATCATGAGATGACGGCGGCGGCGCTGGAGAGCCGGATGCATCGCGCGGAGGGTACCAGTGAACGGGGGGCCGGTCGAATCCGCCTAGGGACCGATGCCGAGCACCCTGCCGTCGACGAGGAGGGCAAGAACCGCGCCGCCCACGAGGAACGGACCGAACGGGATGTAGCTGCGCATCCCGACACGCCGGAGGACGAGAAGCGCCAGGCTGGTACCTGCCGCGAGGAATGCGGCCGCGAAGAGGGCGGTGAAGATGACCGGCCAGCCGAGCATGAGGCCGATGGGCGCCACGAGATACAGATCGCCGGTGGCCAGCCCGCCCTTCACCACGATGGCGAGGGCGCCGAGGAAGGCGACCGACGCCACGGCGCCGATGGTCGCCATGACCGGGTCGACCGCGGGGTTGAACGGCACGAAGACCACGGCCAGCACGATCAGCGGATCGAGCACCAGGTGCGGCAGCCGGCGCTGCTCGAGGTCCGTGGCGGTGAGCACCACCAGCAGGGCGAGCAGGACCAGGTACACCGTGGTCGCCCACCACGGCAGCGCGGACCGCGTCGCGACGGCGGCCGCCGCCAAGCCCGCGACGGTCGCCAGCGCGGCGGTGCGCCAGCTCAGCGGGCGACGACGAGCCTCGAACGGCGGCCACACGCTGGCCAGCCGCTCGGAAGCCGCGCCGATCACCGCGAAGACCACGCCGACGGCCACTCCTGCCAGGGTCACGTGTCCGACCCACCTCCGGTCCTGTGCCGCCTCCCCGGAAGCCCGGTGCGTCGCGGCACCACGCATCCTACGAGCATCCGACGGCGCATCCATAGGCCGATGGTCCGCGTACGGCGACGAATCGCCACTGGCACGCGCTCTGCTTTGCATTCGTCCGGGACCGGCCCATTGCCGGAGTCACAGCGGGAGGAACCGAATCATGGACAGCGATCGCCTCGAGGGCCCCGTCAAGGAAGCCGGCGGCAAGGTCAAGGAGGAGTGGGGCGACCTCACCGACAACCAGCGGACCGAGGCCGAGGGCCAGGCCGATCAGGTCGAGGGCAAGCTCCAGAACGAGTGGGGCGAGACGAAGGACGATGCTCGCGACGCGGTCGGCGGCGACCGCTGATCGTCGACCCGGCCGACCGATACGCCCCGCCGGCAGCCCGGCGGGGCGTCAATCGTGCGTTTCAGTCCGGCGCGCCACTCCGCCCAAAGTCCAGTGCCAGCTGCACGAGGGCCGCGACGCCGGCGCCGGTCGCCCCCTTCGGCGCGTACGGCTTCTCCGCACCCAGGTAGGCGGTGCCCGCGATGTCGACATGGACCCACGGCACCTTGGCGAACTCCGCCAGGAAGATGGCCGACTTGATGAGTGAGCCGTCACGGCTGCCGGAGTTGACGATGTCGGCGTACGGCGAGTCGTAGCTCGTCCGGTACTCCGTCACCAGGGGCATCTCCCAGAACCACTCCCCCGCCTTCTCCGCCGCTCCGCCGACCTGGTCCCCCCAGTCGCGTGGTCGTGCGAAGTAGGCGCTCACCTGGTCACCGAAGGCGACCGCATGCGCTCCGGTCAGCGTCGCGATGTCGACGATGTGGGTCGCGCCCTCGCGCTGGGCCCAGGTCATCGCATCGGCCAGGATGAGGCGACCCTCGGCATCGGTATTCGTGACCTCGACGGTCATGCCGTTCATCGCCTTCACCACGTCGCCGGGTCGCTGCGCGTTGCCGCCGGGCATGTTCTCGACCATCGGCGCGACGGCCATCAGCGGCGTCTCGGGCGCGAGACGCGCGATGGTCCGGACGGCCGCGATGACCGCCGCGGCGCCCGACTTGTCGTGCTTCATGTCGCCCATGTTCTCGGCCGGCTTGATGCTGATGCCCCCCGAATCGAAGCAGACGCCCTTGCCGACGATGGCGAGCCGGCGAGCCGGATCGGCCTCATCCCAGCCCGGTGTCGTGACCGCGATGAGCCTCGGGCCGTGCGTCGCGCCCTGGCCCACCCCCAGGATGAGCCCCATGCCGAGCTGCTCCATTTCCCTCGGGTCGAGCACGGTCACCGTGCAGCCATCCTCACTCAGCTCCCGGGCGATCTCGGCCATGCGCTCCGGGTAAAGGTCGTTCGCCGAGCGGTTGGCGAGATCGCGACCGAAGGCGATCCCGTCGCCGATGATGGCCCCACGGTCGATGGCCGCCTGGCCGGCACCGATGAAGAGCACCTCGTCCACCGATCGCTCCATCGCTTCCGTGTCGCGCACCCGGCCATAGATGGCGGTGGACCGGTACGTGCCCGAGATCGCCCCGGCGGCGGCTGCGGTCCAGGCATCATCGTCCTCGCCGTCCCGGAGCCAGAGGGCCATGGTCGCTGCCCCCCGGCCGTTGAGGCGCCGGGTCGCGACGGCGGCAAGGCGCCGCGCACGGAAGGAGCCGCGTCCGCGCAGCCCGCCGTTGAGGAGAAGGAGGCGCCCCACCGGCAGGTCGCCCGGGGCGACAAGTGCGGAGGCGTGCTCGAGCAGGTTGAATTCGCCCCAGGCGATGGCGTCCCGGATCGCGCCGCCCGCGGCAGCGTCGAGCTCACCGAGGTCGCCGGACAGGTCGGTGTCGTCCTTGTAGATCGGCACCGCGAGGACGTCGGCCTCGACCGCGGCAGGGGGGCTGGTGATCGCGCGCAGGCGCATTCGGCGGTGACTCCTCTCAAATGGTGGCTTCCGACGACGCCCGGGGCGCTCGCCACCGGCGAGTATAGGTTTGGACCGGCTCAGCCGTCGTTCCCAGGGCCGTCGTCGCCACCCCGGCAGTCGTCGATCCGGGCCGAGAACATCGTGAACCGGCTGCCCGGGGCGACCTCCGTCCCGGCCGCCGGCTCCTGGTGAACGATGCCCTCGGGCCTGCTCTCGTCGTGGTTGCAGCGGACCGTCCAGTTGAGCCCCGTCTGGCGGGCCAGGGCGATCGCATCGTCGGTCGCCAGGCCGACCGTGGTCGGGATGACGTCGGGAGCGATCGTCGGCACCGCCGATGGCTCGTTCGAGGGGCTGTCGCCGCGGCCACCGCCGTCGATCCCGAGACCGAGCAGCGGGACCACCACCAGGGCAACCACGAGCCCCGCCGCCGCCAGCATGGCGAGCATGCCGAACGCGGGCCAAGCGCTCCGTCGCGTGGCCGGACGAGACCGGACCTGCGCGTGCGCCGCCGGCTCCGCAACAGGGCGCGGTGGCCGCGGTCGATCGGGAACGGTCGGCGGGACGTAGCCCGCTGCCGCACCTCGCTCGGATCCGATGAGTGCCGACGGGGTACGCACGACCCGCGTCTCATCGTCCGAGCCCGTGGCGTTGGAGTCGACCACCTCGAGGGCACGGCTCATGGCGAGCGCCGAGTGGAACCGGCCCCTCGGATCTCGTCGCAGGCTCTGGAGCACGACCGCGTCGAGCTGAACCGGCAGATCGGGCAAGATCGACGACGGCGCCACGACCGCAGCCGCGGCATGAGCGGCGCTCACCGCTTCCGGGGTCGTGCCGGGATACGGCATGCGCCCCGGTGAGCGACTCGTACAGGACGACCCCCAGGCTGAACAGATCGCTCGCGGGCGACAGCGGTTCACCGTGGAGCTGCTCCGGCGACATCGACTGGAGGGTGCCGATGCTCGTCTCACCCGCGAGCGCCTGGTGCGGTGGCTGCGCGATGCCGAAGTCGATCAGCTTCGCGGGCCCCGGTCCGAGCATCACGTTGGCCGCCTTGACGTCGCAGTGCACAAGCCCGCGCTCGTGGACGACCCGCAGGCCGGCAAGCAGCTCCCGGCCGATGCGGCTGACCTCGCCCGCCGGGAGCGTGCCGCGGTCCTTCAGGATGTCGCGCAGGGTGCGATGACGATCGAGCAGCTCCATCACGATGTAGTGGGAGCCGCCGTCACTTCCGGAGTCATAGACGTGGACGAGGTTGGGATGAGAGATCGATGCCGCGGCACGAGCCTCGCCGAGGAAGCGGTCGGTGAACCCGGGGTCGTCGCTATACGGCGGAGCGAGCACCTTCACCGCGACCATGCGATCGAGCCGCTCGTCGTGAGAGCGGTACACGCGGGCCATCCCGCCCCGCGCCACGAGCGCCTCGATACGGTAGCGGCCGGCCAGCGTATGGCCGAGCATCGGATCCGGCTCGAGCGGTGCGCCGGGAGACGGCGGTCGGGCTCCGGTCATCTGCACACCGAGTGCAGGATCGCGGCCACCGCCGCGCGTGCCTCTCCGGTGCGCCGCAGGAGCTCGGCCAGCCGACCGAGCGGCGCGGCGGTCACGGCGGCTCCGCCCTCAGACATCGCGATGCGAAATGCGCGGTCGGCACTCGCGGCACCCTCGCGCTGGCTGGCGAGCGCGTCGGTCGTCGCAGCCACGGCCTCGGCATCGCCGTCGGCTGTGGCCGTGACGAGCGCATCGGCGGCGGCGATCACCATACCGGCGGCCTCGACCCACCGGGGCAGCGTGACGAGCTCGATCTCCCACGCCGCGATCGCCTCGTGGTCGAGCCGGGCGGAGTCCAGCGCGGCCCGCGCTGCCGCGACGTCCCCGTGACCGAGCGCGTCGACCACCGCCGCCAGGTTGACGAGGACGCGCTGGGCGCGTAGCCGCATCGACGGCGAACCGATCCGCCGCCTCCGCGGTCCCGTGGAGCTGCGCGCCAATCGAGGCCAACTCGCCATCTCCCGCCGGCTGCTCGATCGGTTGGGTGCGGGCGCCGCTCGCTCGACAGGCGCCATCGAGCGCGCGGAGGCGAGCGGCGGCCTGGGCCCCCAGTGGATCTGCTGCGACGAGAGTCGCTCCGGCGTCCGCGAGCTGCTCGCCGGGTGGCGAATCCCCGTTCACCACCCGCGCGGTACCCGAGCGCGCGAGTTCGAGGGCCGGCGTGATCGCCTGCTCGAGCTCGAGAAGCGCCTCATCGGCCGCGACGGCCCGTTCGGCGACGAGTGACCGGGCGCCCAACACCAGCGACGGGTCCGGTCCTCCCCCGCCGAACAACGGGATGAGTGCCACGATGCCGACCACTCCGGCGATGTGCCCCGGCGTGCCTATCATGGCGCCATGGACCTCGCCGCGACCCTCCGCACGCTGCCGAAGGCGGAGCTCCACCAGCACCTCGACGGATCGGTGCGTCCCGAGACGGCCGTCGAGCTCGCCGCGGCGATCGGGCTGCCGCTCACCCTCGAGGAGGCTCGCCGGCGGATGGTGGGGCCGGAGCGCTGCGTGGACCAGGCCGAGCTGCTCACCTACTTCGACCTGCCGATCGCCGTGCTCCAGACCGCCGAGGCGCTCGAGCGCGTGACCGCCGAGCTCATCGACGACCTCGTGGCGGACGGCATCACGTACGCGGAGATCCGGTGGGGGCCACGGCTCCACCTCGAGCGCGGCCTCTCCGGTGCGCGCGGTGCTCGACGCGGTGGCGCGTGGCGTTGCGAGCCGCGCAGCCGCGATGGGTCCCCGGATGCCCCTCATCGGCCTCATCGTGACCGCCATGCGCTCGCATCCGCCCGCCGCAAACGTCGAGCTGGCACGGATCGCCGGTGCGTTCGGCCACCCGATCGTCGGATTCGACCTGGCCGGGCCGGAGGCCGCGTTCCCCTCTGCGCCCCACGCGCTCGCCTTCGTCACCGCCCGAGAGGCGGGGCTGGCGCTCACCGCCCATGCCGGCGAGGTCGCCGATCCCCGGCGTGTCCGCGAGGTGCTGGACTTCGGGGTCCAGCGGGTGGCCCATGGCGTGACGGCCGCCGAGGACCGGGATCTGCTGGCGTTGTTGCGAGGACGAGGGGTGACGCTCGATCTCTGCCCCACCTCGAACGTGCAGGCCGGCATCGTGGCCAGCCTGGCCCAGCACCCGCTGGCCCGGCTCCATCGGGACGGCGTCTCGGTGACGCTTTCCACCGACGATCGCACCGTCACCGGCGTGACCCTGAGCCAGGAGATGGCGCGCTGCGTCGAGGAGATGGGTCTCACCCCCGACGAGCTCGCCGCGATCGCCCTGAACGGCTTCGCCGCGCGGCTTCGCGCCCCGTCGCTCAGGATGCCGCTTCTCGCCGAGGCGCGACGGGCGTGGGACGCCTGGCGCGCTGGGCACCCCATCAGCTGACGAGCGGCTCGAGAAGGACGCGGACCGCCGTCGGATCGTCGGCGACCGCATGCGGCACCGCATCGTCGGCGAGCGTCGCCGCATCGCCGGCATCCGCCACACCGGTCAGCACCAGGATCGAGGCGCAGCCAGCCCGCCGGGCGCCGACGATGTCCGATGCCGGATTGTCGCCGACCACCACGGTGTCGGCGGCCGGGATCCCGGCGGCGTCGATGATCGCGCGGAACATGGCCGGTTCGGGCTTGCCGATGACCTCCGGGGTCACGCCGGTCGCCGCCGCCAGTGCGCCACGATCGAGCCGGCTCCTGGCAGGAACCCGCTCTGGGTCGGATACCGAGCGTCGGCGTTCGTCGCGATCAACCGCGCGCCGGCGGCGACCGCGCTCATGCCCGCGGCGAGGCGCTCGTAGTCGAAGGCCGGATCGAGACCGACGATCACCGCGTCGTACGACTCCGCGAGCGTGCCCCCGGGCATCGCGGCCGACACGTCGCCGGCCATCGTCGCTTCGAATCCGGCCGCACCGAGCTCGTCGCGCAGGCCCTCGGCCCCGATCGCCAGCACCCGCCGGACCTCTGGGGCATGGCGGTGGAGGTATTCCACGGTCGCCGAGCTGGAGGTCACGACCTCCTCCGCGGTTGTCTCGATGCCCATCGCGGCGAGCCGTTCAACGTATCCGTCCCGGGCCACCGTCGAGTTGTTTGTGGCGAACCGGACTGCCACGCCGCAGCGATGGAGCCAGGTGACCAGCTGCGCGGCACCGGGGATCGGCTCAGCGCCGCGGTAGATCACGCCGTCGAGGTCGAAGATCACCAGGCGGACGCGTTCGGGAAGCGTGTGCATCCGGGCGATGATACGCGGCCACCACGACCGGGCGGCCCGTGCCGGAAGACCCTTGAGTGCGCCGCAGGCGAGGAAGTATGATGCCGCAGATTCAGCGCCAGGTGCCCATGGCCCATAGCGCAACGGAGGCGCCGCCACCGAGCGGCTGTACGCACCGGAACATGGTGTGAAGGAGATTTCATGCGGAAGAGCTTCAGCATGCCGGTGGCCTTCCTGGCCATCCTGATGTTGATCCTGGCGGCCTGCGGTCCCGGCGACGAGAGCGCCGCGCCGAGCGAGGCGCCCGAGTCGATGGGAGCCGAGTCGATGGCTCCCGAGTCGGAGGCGCCTGAGCCGAGCGAGCCGGCCGAAGCCACCATCAAGGCATGCATGGTGAGCGACGTCGGCGGCATCGACGACAACAGCTTCAACGAGAATGCCTGGGAAGGCATGCAGCAGGCCGAGGCCGAGCTGGGCGCCGAGGTCAGCTTCCTCGAGTCCCGCAGCGCCGAGGACTATGCCCGGAACATCGACCAGCACATCGCCGATGGCTGCGAGATCATCATCACCGTCGGCTTCCTGCTCGGTGACGCCACCGCGGCGGCGGCCGAGGCGAATCCCGACACCCGCTTCGCGATCGTCGACTTCGCCTACGACCCGGCGTTCTCGAACGTCGAGGGCCTGGTGTACAGCACCGCCGAGGGCGCGATGCTCGCCGGCTACGCTGCCGCTTCCTGGTCGAAGACCGGGATCATGGGCACCTTCGGCGGGATCAACATCGGTCCGGGCGTGACCGACTTCATGGACGGCTTCATCGCCGGCATGAACTACTACAACGAGCAGAACGGCACGTCCGTTCGCATGCTCGGCGGCCGGGATCCGCTCGATGCGGCCTCTGGCACGTTCACCGGCAACTTCGAGAGCACCGATGACGCCAAGAACCGTCACCCTCGGCATGCCTCCAGGAGGGCGCCGACGTGATCCTCCCGGTCGGTGGACCGATCGGCCAGGGCACCTTCGCGGCGATCGATGAGCAGGGGGCCGATGCGGTCGGCCTGGGCGTCGACGTCGACTGGACGCTGACCGTGCCGGAGTTCTCCGGGCTGATGCTGACCAGCATCATCAAGCGGATCGACAACTCCGTGTACCAGGCGATCGAGCGCGCGATCAACGGCGACGCGCCGCAGCCCGTGTTCGTGAGCACCCTCGAGAACGAGGGCGTGGGCATTGCCCCGTTCCACGATTACGAGGATGAGGTCTCGGACGAGGTCAAGGCCGCGCTCGAGGAGATGGCCGATGCGATCATCGCCGGAGAGCTCGTGCCGTCGGACTACTACGGCGAGTGACCGAGCGCGGTGAAATGCCCGCGTGGGCATGAGCCGCTGAGTATCCTGAACGGGCGGCGTCGTCACGGCGCCGCCCGTTCGTATCACCGGAGCCGTCGCACGTGAAGCTCGAGCTGCGGGGGATCACCAAGCGCTTTCCCGGGGTCGTGGCGAACCAGGGCGTGGATCTTGTTGTCCAGGCCGGGGAGATCCACGCACTGCTGGGCGAGAACGGCGCCGGGAAGTCGACCCTGATGAACGTCCTCTACGGGCTCTACCGACCCGACGAGGGCGAGATCCTCATCGATGACCGGGCCGTCACCTTCGACGGTCCCGGCGACGCGATCGAAGCCGGCATCGGCATGGTCCACCAGCACTTCATGCTCGTCCCGGTCTTCACCGTGACCGAGAACGTCATGCTCGGCGTCGAGACGACGCGAGGGCCGGTCGGCCAGCTGGACCGACGGGCGGCGCGCGATCGAATCCTCGAGATCTCGGAGCGGCATGGCCTCCATATCGACCCCGACGCCACGGTCGAGGACCTGCCGGTCGGCGTGCGCCAGCGCGTCGAGATCATCAAGACCCTCTACCGGCAGTCGAACGTCCTCATCCTCGACGAGCCATCCGCCGTCCTCACGCCGCAGGAGACCGACGAGCTGTTCGCCGTGATGCGGTCACTCGTCGAGACCGGCACCTCGATCGTGTTCATCACCCACAAGCTCAACGAGGTCCTGGAGGTCGCCGACCGCATCACGGTCCTCCGCCGCGGCGAGGTCGCCGGGACGACCACCCCGGCCGAGACCAGTTTGGATGAGCTAGCCGCCATGATGGTCGGCCGGGACGTGCAGCTCGTCGTCGACCGCGCGCCGGCGAAGCCCGGCGAGCCCGTCCTCGAGGTCCGCAACCTGGTGGTGCGCGACGAGCGCGGGCACAACGCGGTCAACCACCTCGACCTCACGGTACGGGCGGGCGAGATCCTGGCCATCGCCGGCGTCCAGGGCAACGGCCAGAGCGAGCTCGTCGAGGCGATCACCGGGCTTCGCGAGCCGGACGCCGGAGAAGTGGTGCTCGGCGGCCAGCCGCTCGAGGACACGCCCCGGGAGGTGTTCGAAGCGGGCGTCGCACACGTGCCGGAGGACCGGATGGAGGACGGCCTCATCGGCGAGTTCACCGTTGCCGACAACCTCGTCCTGAACAGCTACTGGCAGGCGCCCTTCGCGAGCGGCCTGCGGCTCCACGGGGAGGCCATCGTGGCGAACGCCGAGACCCTGGTCGACCAGTACGACATCCGGACCCCCTCGATCTTCAACCCGGTGGCCAACCTGTCCGGCGGCAACCAGCAGAAGGTGATCGCCGCACGCGAGTTCTCTCGGCCGATCAAGCTCATCGTTGCCGCCCAGCCGACCCGAGGCCTCGACGTCGGATCGATCGAGTACATCCATCGGCGGATCGTCGCCAAGCGTGACGAGGGCGCGGCCGTGCTCATCGTCTCGAGCGAGCTCGACGAGGTGGTCGCCCTGGGGGATCGGATCGCCGTCATGTACCGCGGGCGCATCGTCGATACCCTGTCGCCCGAGGAGGCGACCCCCGAGCGGCTCGGGCTGCTCATGGGCGGGGCGCACCCCGAGGACGACAACGCGGACAAGCTCGTCAGTCGCGACCCCGGCGACGGGATCGGAGGCGACCGATGACTGACGAGCCGCGCCAGGAGGCACCCGAGATGACCGAGGCTCCGGCGCCGGCCGAACCGGCCGCCGAGACACCGACGTCGCGAGCCGGACGCATCCTGTCGGCGCTGCGCGGCATCCTGCTGCCCGCGCTCGCCCTCCTCGCCGCGTTCGCCGTGGGCGCAATCATCATCGTCGCCACCGACTTCGATCTGCTCGGCCAATGGGGCTCCGACCCGATCGCCGCCATCGGCGCCTCGTGGTCGGCCGTGATGGCGACCTACGGCGCGCTCCTGCGCGGGTCGATCGGCGACCCGGGCGCGCTGTTCGGGGCCCTCTTCTCGGCCGACTGGGACGGCCTTCGACGGGCCTTCGGGCCGCTCTCCGAGACGATCGTCTCCGCGACTCCGCTCGTCCTGACCGGCCTCTCGGTCGCGCTCGCATTCCGCGTCGGCCTGTTCAACATCGGCGCCGAGGGCCAGCTCTACCTCGGCTCGCTGTTCGCCGTGATCGCCGGCTTCACCTTCGTCGGGCTGCCGTGGTTCATCCATCTGCCGATCGCCATCGCGGCCGGCTTCCTCGGCGGGGCGCTGTGGGGCTTCATCCCCGGACTCCTCAAGGCGCGGACCGGCGCCCACGAGGTGATCGTGACGATCATGCTCAACTTCGTCTCCTACAACCTCATCAACTGGGCGCTCAAGACCGAGTTCATCCAGCGCGAGGGTCGCCCGGACCCGATCTCGAAGATCGTCGAGCCGTCCGCGGTCATCCCGCCGCTCATCCAGGGCCTGCGTGCCCACTGGGGCATCGTGATCGCCCTGCTCGCCGCCGTCGCGGTGTGGTGGCTCCTGTTCCGCTCGACCAAGGGGTTCGAGTTCCGCGCCGTCGGGTTCAACCCGCGCGCGGCGCGGTACGCGGGGATGAGCATCTCCTGGTCGACCGTCCTGTCGATGGTGACCGCCGGCGGTCTCGCCGGGTTGGCCGGGGCCGCCGTGATCCTCGGAGGCTCGGGGACGCTGTCGCCCGGGTTCTCCCCGGGCTACGGCTTCGACGGCATCGTGGTCGCGCTCGTCGGCGCCACCCGGCCGCTCGGCGTCGTGGCGGCCGCCTTCCTGTTCGGCGCGCTGCGTGCCGGAGCCACGCCGATGCAGGCCGCGACGGGGACCCCGATCGACATCGTGGTCGTCATCCAGGCCCTCGTCATCATGTTCATCGCCGCGCCGGCGCTGGTGCGGGCCATCTTCCGCATCCGGGCGGAGCGACGAACCGCTGAAGTGTTCGCGAAGGGGTGGGGCTCGTGACCGCCGCGACGGCTGCGCCGGCCCTGACCCGCGCCGAGCGCCGGCTCCGGACTCGCCAGCGCATCCTCGGCGTCGTCTACCTCCTCCTCGCCGTGGCGATGGTGCTGGCGTTCGGCGTCAGCGTGGCCGGCGACGCGAGCTCCAGCTTCGGCCTCACGGCACCGACGGCCCCCATCGCGCTGCCGAACCTGGTCGTGCCATCGGCCACGACCGCCTATCTGCTCGCCGCGGTGGTCGCCTTCGCCGGCGCCGTCCAGCTGACCCGTGGCTTCGGGACGCGGTGGGCGGTCGTGCTCGGCCTCGTGGCGTTCGCCTTCGTCTTCGCGTTCCTGACCTGGGTCGCGGCGGGTCAGTCGATGAACCTGACCGGCCTGCTCGAGACGACGGTCCAGCGGTCGGTGCCGATCGCCTTCGGCGCCCTGTCGGGGGTGCTGTGCGAACGCGCCGGGGTGGTGAACATCGCCATCGAGGGCATGCTCCTGTCGGGCGCCTTCGTCGCGGCGGTCGTGACATCGGCCTTCGACAACCCCTGGCTCGGCATGCTGTCGGCCATCATCGCCGGTGGCCTGCTGGCCGGGGTGCTCGCCGTCCTGGCCATCCGCTACCGAGTGGACCAGATCATCGCCGGCTTCTTCATCAACATCTTCGTCACGGGTTTGACGGCCTTCCTGTCGGTGCGCCTGCTCCAACCATTCCAGGATGAGCTCAACACGCCGGAACGCCTCGGCCCGATCGCCATCCCGTTCCTCTCCGACATCCCGATCCTCGGGCCGGTCCTGTTCCGCCACAACATCTTCGTCTACCTGCTGTTCGCCCTGATCGTGGTCATCCACTTCGGGCTCTTCTACACCCGCTGGGGCCTGCGCGTCCGCGCCGTCGGCGAGCATCCGAAGGCGGCCGATACCGTCGGCGTGAACGTGTACTGGGTCCGCTACAGCAACGTGGTCCTGGGCGGCATGGTGGCGGGCCTTGGCGGCGCGTTCTTCACCATCGGCTCGACCGGTGGCTTCGAGCGGGAGATGACCGCCGGTCGCGGCTTCATCGGGCTGGCGGCCATGATCTTCGGTGGCTGGAACCCGATCGGAGGCTTCCTGGCCGCCCTCGTATTCGGATTCGCCGATGCCATCCAGTCGCGCCTGTCGATCCTCAGCATCGCCATCCCGTCCGAGTTCCTGCTCATGGTCCCGTACGTCGTGACGATCATCGTCGTCGCCGGCCTCGTCGGACGGGCTCGCGCGCCCGCCGCGGACGGCAAGCCGTACGTGAAGGAGTGACGCTCGACCGACGGCGGGTGGTGCTCGACTGCGACCCCGGCCACGATGACGCCATGGCAATCCTGCTCGCCGCCGCGTCGCCGGCGATCGAGCTGGAGGCGATCACGACCGTGTCCGGCAACCAGACGCTGGACAAGGTGACGCTCAACGCCCGGCGCGTGTGCAGCGTGGCCGGGATCGGCGGCGTCCCCATCGCGGCCGGCTGCGCGGTGCCCCTCGTTCGCGAGCGAATCGGCGCCGCGGACATCCACGGTGAGTCTGGCCTCGACGGAGTGGACTGGGACGAGCCGACGGTGGAGCTGGATCCCCGAGGCGGGGTCGACCTCATCGTCGAGCTGGCGCTCCGGGCCGACGCGCGGGCACTCACCGTCGTGGCGGTCGGGCCGCTCACGAACGTCGCCACCGCGCTGCAGCGTGAGCCACGGATCGGGGAGCGCATCGACCACATCTCGATCATGGGCGGGGCGATCGGCCTCGGGAACGTGACGCCATCGGCCGAGTTCAACATCTACGCCGACCCGGAGGCGGCGGACATCGTCTTCCGCTCGGGGATCCCGATCACGCTCGTCCCGCTCGAGGTCACCCACCAGGCGCTCGCCACCGAGCCGATCCAGGCACGCATCGCCGCGCTCGACACCCCGGTGGCGCGCATGAGCCACGCGCTCCTTCGCTTCTTCGCGGAGACCTACGAACGGGTGTTCGGCTTTCCGGCGCCGGCGGTCCACGATCCGTGCGCCGTCGCCGCGATCATCGATCCATCGATTCTGCAGGCGCGCCGGATGAACGTCACGATCGACCTCGCTTCGGAGCTCAGCCTCGGGCGGACAGTCTGCGACGTCTACGGGACGACCGGCCGCGAGGCGAACGCGGCGGTCGGAATGGGGCTCGAGATCGACGCATTCTGGGAGCTGATGCTGGCGGCGCTGGAAACGTACCGCTAGCCGGCGTCAACTCGCGGCCTCGACCGCGACTGTCGGATGATCGGCCGGCGGCTCGCGCAGCAGGTCGATCGGCAGACCGGCGGCCGCCATGTCGTCGACGACCGACTGGAGGTCGTACGTGACCGAACGAAACCCGACCGCGATTGCGGGTTCACCGACGTAGACCACGGCGTACCGGGCACGGGCGTCTCCCTCCGTCCCGCAGCCGACCGAGCCACACGCCACGAAGTGGGCCGGGCCGACCGTGCGGTGGAACGCCTCGTGAGTGTGACCGAACGCAAAGATGTCGTCTGCCTCGTCGCTGGCGATCCGGGCGAACACGCGCGATGGGCGGTCGGACCACAGGTACTCGTTGGCGCGCAGCGGCGAGCCGTGGAACAGCAGGAGCGAACGCCCGTCCAGGTTCGTCCGGATCGTCGGCGGCAGCTGTCGGAGCCACGCCCGGTTCTCCTCGCTCATGCGCTGCGCCGTCCAGATCATCGAGCGCATCCCGTCGTCCTCGGCCTCCGCAGTGGCCCACGTCGCCCCCGTCTGCTCGCGGTCCATGCCGACCGCCTCGTCCCAGTTGCCCTGCACCGTCGGGATCGCCAGCCGACGGAGCTCCTCGACGACCTCGTTGGGGTGCGGCCCACGACCGACCACGTCGCCGACGCAGAATGCCGCATCGGCACCGATGCCCGTCACGTCGGCGATCACGGCACGGAGCGCGGGCAGGTTGGCATGGATGTCACCGAGCAGCGCGATTCGCATGGCCCGATTGTGGGGGTCGGATCGGATGCCGGGCAATCCCCCGCGGGCGGTAGGGTGGGTGGGACTTTCTCCGGTGCTTCGAGCGGCGGCCAGGTGCGCGATGTTTCCTGAACGCACCTGCCGTCGGCTCAATCGCCGAATGACACCTGCAGATGACCGCCCAGGGTTTCGGGTGCGCCTCAGGCGACGACCGGTTGCCTCAGGCGCACATCCGCCCGCTGGCGCGGTTGGCCGCCGCCTCGGATGGCCGGCGTCAACGGCGTTCAGGCGGAGCCGACACCCACCATCGGGGCCGCCAGCACGCTCACACGACCAGCGACGGTGCGGGCCACCTCCCGAAGGGCCTGCGCCGCGCGGGAATCCTCGCCGCCGGGGTACTGCGCGGAGGTGATCGGCACACCGGCGTCCCCGCCCGCCCGGACGCCGGGCTCGAGCGGGATGCGACCGAGCACCTCGAGATCGAGCTCACGCGCGATCTTCTCGCCGCCGCCGGAGCCGAAGATGTCGTGCTCCTCGCTGCAGTTCGGGCAGATGAAGCCGCTCATGTTCTCGATGACGCCGATGGTCCGTACGTTCACCTTGTTGAACATCGCGACCGCCTTGCGGGCGTCGAGCAGGCTGACCTCCTGCGGGGTCGTCACGATCACCGCGCCGGTGAGCGGGATGAGCTGGCTCAGGCTCAGCGCCGCGTCGCCAGTTCCCGGCGGCAGATCGATCACCAGGTAGTCGAGCTCGCCCCACTCGACGTCGCGGAGGAACTGCGCGATGGCGCTGTGGATGAGCGGGCCGCGCCAGATCACCGGCGCATCGGCCTGGAGAAAGTACTGGATGCTCATCATCTGCACGCCGTGGCTGGTCACCGGGTTGGGCCGCCCGCCGTTGCCGGTGACGTGCGCGCCCTGGGTGCCCATCATCAGTGGCACGTTCGGGCCGGTGATGTCCGCGTCGAGAAGGCCGACGCGCGCACCGTCGCGGGCCAGGCTCACCGCCAGGTTGACCGCCACCGTCGACTTGCCGACACCGCCCTTGCCGGAGGCAACCGCGATCGTGTTCTTCACGCCCGGGATGAGGTCCGCCGCCGGGCCGCCGAAGGTTCGCTTCACGTTGCTCGCCCAGTCGACGCGCACGAGATCGGCACCGAGCGGCGTGAGGGCCTCCACGATGTCGTGCTCGATGGTCGCCTTGAGCGGGCACGCGGGCGTGGTGAGCTCGACGGTGAGATCCACGATGCCCCCGTCGATGGTGATGTTCTTCACCATGCCGAGCGAGACGAGGTCCCGCCCGATCTCGGGATCCTTGACCCCGCCGAGCGCGGCGAGGATGTTGTCGTCGGTGAGCTGGGTGGCCATGGGGTGCTCGGGTTCCTCGATGCGGGGCCGATGCGGCTCCCTGAGCGTAGCAGAGCGTGCCTCACCCTTCAGGATGTCGCCATCGGCACCGGCGTCAGGGCAGGCCGTCGAACAACGAGGATTCGCCCTCGGCCGGATGCTCGAAGACCGATGCCGCCAGCCGATAGTGCTCGATGGCGAGCCAGGCGTCGCGCGCGACCGGATCCCAGTCGCGGAACGGACCCGACGAGCCGGTCTGCGAGACGTGACGGCTGATGGCGGCCAGCTTGAGCTGCGCGAGCTCGCCCAGCTCCAGCGCGAGGGTCGGCTCCTCGGCGGAACCGAAGCCATCGGCCGGCGCTCGGTCGCCGAGAACCTCGTGCACGCGGTCGGGCGGCACCGCCAGGTGATAGAGCTTGGCCGTCCGCCACGCGACCTGGTCCTCCTCGAGGTCATCCTCGAAGGCGAGCGGCTCTCCCGCCAGCCGGTAGGCCGCCGAGACCGCCCGCGACAGGACGACATGGTCCGAGTCGCCGGTGATTCCGTCCGGACCGAAGGTGAGGATCACCTCGGGGCGGTGCATGCGGATAGGCTCAACGATGCGAGCCACCAGCTGGTCCTGGTCCACCCGATCGAGGTCCCCCTCGCTGTAGTCGAGCATCCGCACCACGCGCACGCCCAGCAGCGAAACGGATCGCCGGAGCTCGTCCTCGCGGACGGTGTCGAGATTCCGCCAGGTGACCGCGTCGAGCTTGACGTCCCGGTTCTTGCCGCCCGGCGCCGGCGATGCCTGCGTGAGGCGGGCGTCGAACCATCCACGGGTGGCGCAGACGACCACCACGTACGCGCCGGACGCCGCCGCGGACGCGATGGCGCCGCCAAACCCGAACGCCTCGTCGCCAGGGTGGGCGACGATGACCATCAGGCTTCGGGCAGGGGCTCGCTCACGGACCGGCCGCCAGATCGATGACACGGCCGGAAGTATACGGACCTAGGCGCCCGCTCCGACGGGCAGGGACGCACGCCCGTTTCCTCCGTCGTGGCCGCCGGTCACCGACGACTCGATCGTGGGCGTGCGGTCCAGGAAGGTCGCCTCGGCCGCGACCTCGATCGCGCGCTCCGCCTCCTGGAGCGACAGGATCTCGTGGCGCATGAGGAGCTGCAGCTCGTCGCGGAGATAGGACCGAAGCATCTCCGGCCCATCGGTGCTCACCGTGAACCGGACCCCGTGATCGACCAGCGCGCGAACGACGCGCCGGATCTCGCCCACGTTCTGCAGCACCCGGGTGTTCAGGTTCGAGCTGGGGCACACCTCGAGCACCGTCCCACGCTCGCGGAGCAGGTCGAGCACCGCCGGGTCCTCCGTCGCCCGCACGCCATGGCCGATGCGATCCGGCTCCAGGGTCTCGACCGCCTCCCGAACCTCCTCCGGGCCACCGGTCTCGCCGGCGTGGACCGTCAGGCCGAGCCCCGCCCGGCGGCAGGCCGCATAGGCATCGGCGTACTCGCCGAACCGGAAGTCCTCGACCACCGGGCCTGCGATGTCGATGCCGACCACGCCGCGGCTCCGCCAGGCGATGGCCTTGGCCGCGATGATCTCGTTGAGCTCGCGGCTGAAGCCCCGATCGAGGCAGAACACGAGGCCGGCGCGCACCTCCGGGTACTCCAGCATCGCGCGGTCCATGCCCCGTACCGCCGCGGCGATGATGTGGTCGAGATCCTGCTCGCCGCCGCGGTTTCGCTTCATCGGGTTGAAGCGCAGCTCGAGCTGGGTGACGTTGTTCTTGCGGTAGGCGCCGCCGATGACCTCGTAGACGCTGCGCTCGACGGCGATCGGACTGGACTGGATCAGCTCGGTCCAATGGAAGAGTTCGAGGTACGCGGCAAAGCTGCGACGACGCCGCCCAACGGTGATCAGGTCGCGGAAGGCCCAGTAGTCCTTGGTCGGCAGGCGGATGCCCTGCGCGTGGGCGATGCCCCACATGATGGCCGGGGTGACGGCCGCCCCGAGGTGAACGTGCAGCTCGGTGAGCGGGGTGCGGGGATCAAGGCGCTGGCGCGACATCGGCCTCCATCGATGGCAGGTGCGGCGGAGTGTAACGCACCCTCGGACCGTCGGGCCGATGCTAGAATCGGCGCGCCATGGAGCTGATTCGCGACCTCATCGAATGGATCGGTAACGAGCCGGTCCCAACGCTCGCAACCGTCTTCCCGTACCTCGTGGTCGGGCTCCTCGGCCTGTACATGCTGTGGCTGCTGGTTGGCTACCTGCGGGTCAGCCAGGTCGGCGTGGCCGATGCGCACGTGCCGCAGGAGGCCGTCGCACTGCCCGGGCCGTCGTCGGAGGGAGCGCTCCCGACCGCGCCGCGCGGGGTGCCCTACTGCGCCTTCGACGGGCTCCAGTACCCGGCCGACGCGCGCTTCTGCACCGCCTGCGAGCGTGACCTCATCCTCGACTGCCTGAACTGCGGCGCAACCCTGACCGCCGGGGACGCGTCCTGCTTCCGATGCGGCACCAGGACCGGTGCCGAGCCAGCCCAACTCGGCTGATCGGTCGATCCCGGTCGGCCCCCGCCACCGGATCGATCCATGACCTCCATCGTCACCGCCCTCCTCGTCTCGGCGCTCGCCACCCTGCTCGCCACGGTGGCGCTCGGTCTCGGCGCGGCGCTCGTCGGCCTTGGGCGACGACCGCTGGCATCGCGGCCATCCGCGCCGTCGAACCACGTGCCCCGCGCGCCAATGACCCCGCTGCTCACCGGTGGCGTCGTCCTCGGCGCCCTCCTGCTGCTGTCCGCCGCCGCGGTCCGCATGCTCCTCATCGGCCATGCTCCCTGGTCGAACCTGCATGAGTTCAGCATCGCCTTCGCAGCAGCGCTCCTTGCCGGCTACCTCGTCCTCGCCCGGGCGTGGCCGATCGGCGGCCTGGCGCCGCTCGTCGCCCTGCTCGGGGCCGGCCTCGTCGCGATCGCGCTCGGCCTGGACGACCGGATCGACCCGCTCGTCCCGGCGCTGCAGCAGCCCCTGCTCCTCACGGTCCACGTCGGGAGTGCCGTCCTCGCCTACGCGGTCGCAGGGCTGGCCTTCGTTGCTGCAGCCGCCGAGCTCGGCCAGCGAGCCGCCCGCGGGCAGATCAACCTGCTTCCCCCGCTCGCGGTCGCGCGGGCGGTGAGCCATCGAGCCGTCCTCATCGCCTTCCCGATCCTGACGATCGCCATCGTCCTCGGATCGGTCTGGGCGAACCTCGCCTGGCGCTCGTACTGGAGCAACGATCCGAAGGAGCTCGCGGCGGCGGCCACCTGGCTCGTCTTCGGCGCCTACCTCCACGTCGCCGGGCGACGCGACCGCTGGGAGCGGCTGGCGCCGTGGCTCATTGTGCTCGGCTTCATCGGCGTGCTGTTCACCTACATTGGCGCGGGGCTCTTCATCGTCGGCGAGCACAGCTACGGCGCGCCGTGAATTGCTACCGTTGGCCGCGATGCACAGCCTGGAGCTCACGATCGAAACCGGACGCACGCCGGGGCTCGTCGATCTGACCGATGCCTGCCGGCGCTTTATCGACGAGGCGGGTGCCGGCGACGGCCTGCTCACCATCTTCGTCCCCCACGCCACTGCGGGGGTCGTGGTGGTCGAGCTGGGTGCCGGATCGGACGCGGACCTGCTCGCGGCGCTCGACGACCTGTTGCCGCGTGACGACCGCTGGCGCCACCGACACGGTTCGCCCGGGCACGGCGCCGATCACGTGCTCCCACTGCTCGTCTCGCCGTCGCTCACCGTCCCGGTGGTGGGAGGCCGGATGACGCTCGGGACGTGGCAGTCGATCGCGCTCGTGGACCCGAACCGGGACAACTCGCGACGCTCGGTGCGCCTCGCCTACCTGGCCGGCTGACCGCCCGCCGCCAGTCCCCGCACCTGCTCGGCGAGCCGCTGTGGGTCCGACGTCGGCTCGTCACAGGCGTACCCACGGCACGCGTAGGCGGTGGCTCGCCCGTCCCGGACGGACTTGTCCTCGTGGAGCGGCCAGCTCGCGTGCGGATCACCCGCGACCACGCCACTGAGCACCAGGTCGGGGACGTAGGGACGAGCCGCCGCCGATCGGAGAAGATCCGCCTCGTCGTCGTCCGGGTGCAGCGCAGCGACCACGACGTCGACCGGCTCGCCGAGTGCTCGGTCGGCGGCACAGAGCATGCGCCCGAAGGCACTCGGCTGGCGGTCGAGGGCCGGTGCCACGGCGCGCAGGATCGAGGACGCACGGCGAGCGTAGGACTCGTCCGCGCTGAGCAGGGCGAGTCGCTGGAGCACGTCGGCGGCCAGGCTGTTTGCCGATGGGGTCGCGTTGTCGATCAGCCCGCGCGGCTGAGCGACCGTCCGCTCGTGCTCGGTCGACGTGTCGACAAAGGTGCCTCCTTCCTCATCCCAGAAGTCAGCGATGGCGCGATCGACCAGCCGGCGGGCCAGCTGCAGCGCCTCGGCCGTGCCCAGCGCCGCGTGCGCCTCGAGCAGGCCATCAGCCACCGCCATCGCGTCCTCGCAGAACCCGGGCGTGTGACCGCGACCGTCGCGCGCGGTGCGCCACAGTCGGTCGCCGTCACGGACGAGGTGGCGGGTGATGAAGACGATCAGGGCCTCGGTGGCGGCCGTGTACCGCGCCTCCCCCAGCACGACCGCGGCGTGGGCGAGCGCGCGCAGCGCGAACCCGTTCCACGCCGCGAGCTGCTTGTCGTCGCGGGCCGGGCGCGTCCGACCCCCACGCACCTCGAGCAGAACCGCCCGGCCGCGTTCGACGAGGACCGGCGGCGGCGCCTCCGCTCCCGCCGGGCGATGGAGCACGTTGGTGCCCTCCCAGTTGCCCCCCTCCCGCGCGCCCCAGAAGCGGGCGAGCGCAGCACGCTCCGCATCGGTGAGGCCGGCGGATGCCAGCCCATCGGTGAGCTCGTCCCACGTCCAGACGTAGTACCGGCCCTCGACGCCCTCGGAATCCGCGTCGAGGGCGGACGCGAAGCCGCCGTCATCGGTCCGGAGCTCGTCCAGCATGAAGTCGAGCGTGGAACGCGCGACGTCGGCGTACCGCGCGTTGCCGGTCGCGCGGTAGCCCTCCAGGTAGGCGTGGGCCAGCAGCGCGTTGTCGTAGAGCATCTTCTCGAAGTGCGGGACCAGCCACTCCGCATCGGTGCTGTAGCGGGCGAATCCGCCGCCCAGCTGGTCGTGGATGCCGCCGTCGGCCATGGCGTCGAGCGTGCGGGTCACCATGCGCAGGATCGCGTCGTCGCCGGAGCGACGCCAGGCCCGCAGCAGGAACTCGATCGTCATCGCCGGCGGGAACTTGGGGGCGCCGCCGAAGCCGCCTCGCGCCGGGTCGAACGTGGCGGCCAGCCGAGCCACGGCGGCGTCAAGCTGCCGGCGCTCCGGATCCCGATCCCCGCCCGGCACCGCGAGCTGGGACTGGAGATGCGCGGCCAGCGTGCCGGCCTGCTGCTCGACCTCGGAGCGGCGGGTGCGGTACGCATCGGCGACCGCCGCGAGCACGCGCGGAAAGCCGGCCAGGCCGTGGCGATCCTCCGGCGGGAAGTAGGTCCCGCCGAAGAAGGGGCGCAGGTCCGGCGTCAGGAAGACGCTCATCGGCCACCCGCCGGACCCGGTCATCGCCTGCACGGCGGCCATGTACACGTCGTCGAGGTCGGGCCGCTCCTCCCGATCGACCTTGATGCTGACGAAGTGCTCGTTCATGAGCGCGGCGATCTCCGCGTTCTCGAAGCTCTCACGCTCCATCACGTGGCACCAGTGGCACGCCGAGTAGCCGATCGAGAGGAAGATCGGCCGGTCCTCGTTTCGTGCCCTCTCGAGCGCCTCGCGGCCCCAGGGATACCAGTCGACCGGATTGTGGGCGTGCTGGAGCAGGTACGGGCTGGTCTCGTCGATCAGCTGGTTCGTCATGCGACTCCAGTGTGCCACGAGCCGACAATCGAGCCTGCCGCGGGCACGTGGACGGTCGCAGGACTACCCTTGTGTCACCCATAGCAGACGGAGAGACCGATGGACCAGATCGTGAAGATGGTCAGCGAACGCGCGGGGATCGACCAGGGAGCGGCGAAGACGGCGGTCGACACCGTCCTCGACTTCCTCAAGGACAAGCTGCCGGCTCCCATCGCCGCACAGCTCGACAAGGCGGCGCAGGGCGAGGACGTGGACGCGGGGTCGGCCCTGGGAGGCATGTTCGGCGGCTGATCGCGGCAGGATCACGCGTTGCCGAACTGCTCGGCGGAAAGCTTTGCGTAGAGCCCCTCCTGCCGGATGAGCTCCGCGTGCGTGCCGCGCTCGACGATCCGCCCCCGGGACATGACCAGGATCTGGTCCGCCCGCAGGATGGTCGACAGCCGGTGCGCGATGGCGATCGTGGTCCGCCCCTCCATCAGCCGCTGGAGCGCCGCCTGGATGAGGCGTTCGCTCACCGTGTCGAGCGCCGAGGTGGCCTCGTCGAGGATGAGGATGCGTGGATCCTTGAGCAGCACGCGGGCGATCGCCACGCGCTGTTTCTCGCCGCCCGACAGCTTGTAGCCCCGCTCGCCGACCACCGTGTCGTAGCCCTCGGGCAGCTCGGTGATCCGCTCGTGGATGGCCGCGGCGCGCGCCGCCTGCTCGATCTCGGCCAGGGTCGCATCCGGCTTCGCGTAGCGCAGGTTCGCCAGGATCGTGTCGTGGAACAGGTAGGTCTCCTGGGTGACGAAGCCGATGACCCGACCGAGCGACTCGAGCTTGATGCCACGCACGTCGACCCCGTCGATCCGTACCGCACCGGCATCCACGTCGTAGAGGCGCGGAATGAGATACGTCGAGGTCGTCTTGCCGCCCCCCGACGGCCCGACCAGCGCCACGAGCTTGCCGGGGGCCGCCGAGAAGTCGATCTCCTGCAGCGCGAACGGCTGGACGGCGGTGGGCACGGCGCGTCCCTCCGCCTCCGCCTCGGCGGTCTCCGCGGCAGCCTCGAGCTGCGCCGCCGCGACCGGATAGCGGAACGAGACCCGGTCGAAGCGGACCTCGCCGTGCATCGTCTGCGGCGCGAGATCGACGGCATCGGGGGCATCGGTGATGTCGTGCTCCATCTCGAGGTACTCGAAGATGCGGTCGAAGAGCGCCAGCGCGCCCTGGATCTCGACCTGGACGTTCAGCAGCTGCCCCAGCGGGAAGAAAAGGCGCGACTGGAGCGTGGTGAAGGCTACGATCGTGCCGATGCTCACGCTCTCGTCGCCACCGATGATCAGCGACCCGGCAAGGAGATAGACGAAGGCCGGCAGGATGCTGAAGAAGGTGCCGATGAGCGCGAAGAACCAGCGACCGATCATCTGGCCGCGGATCTGGAGCTCGCCCAGGCGCACCGACTCCCGGCGGAACCGCTCGATGGAGGCGGCCTGCTGCCCGAAGGTCTTGCTCAGCAGGATGCCGGACACGCTGAGCGACTCCTCGGTGATGGCGCTCATCTCGGCCATCGACCGCTGCGTCAGGGTGCTCACCTCGCGGCGAACCTTGCCGACGCGATAGGTGATGAAGGCGAAGAACGGCAGCAGCCCCAGGCTCAGCAGGGTGAGGCGCCAGTCGAGGATCCACATCGCAATCACGGTCGTCAGCACGGTCGCCAGGTTCGCGAGCAGTGAGGACGCCGTATCGGTCACCACCGACTGCACGCCGCCGACGTCGTTGGCGATCCGGCTCTGGATCTCGCCAGTGCGCGTCTCGGTGAAGAAGCGGAGCGGCATCCACTGCAGGTGCGTGTAGAGCGCGAGCCGCAGATCGTTCATCACCCGCTGACCGACCACGTTCGACAGGTACGCCTGCCAGACCCCGAGTCCGCTGGTGATGATGGGCAGCACGATCATGAGTCCGGCCTGGAGCCACAGCAGACCGAGATCCTGGGCCCCGCCCGGCAGCAGGTTGTCGATGATCAGCTTCAGCAGGATGGGGTTGACGACGCCGATGCTGACGGTGATCAGGATGAGGACGGCGATGACCGCCAGGCGGGCACGGTAGGGGCCGAAGAAGCCCACGATCTTGCGCAGCGTCCGGCGTTCGCTCCCCGGTCGCCGGCTGAGGTCGGGCTCCGGGCCACCGAAGGCGCCCCAGCCGCCACGGGAGCCGCCGCCGCGACGCGTCATTCGAGGATGATCGAGAGGAACGCCTGTGCCAGGCCGATCCCCTGCGGCTCACCCACGAGCCGAGCCCGCTCGCGCATGCGCTCCTCCACGTCCTCCCGCGTCACCTGGCTCTCGTGCGCGAGGATCGACGCCAGCCCGATCTCGAACGTATCGGCGATGTCGAGCCAGAGGTTCGGCTGCTCGACCCCGGTGAGCAGCACCTGGCGCACCTTCCACGGCTGGAGGTGCTCCTGGGTCCACAGCTCGGGGAAGTTCAGGTGGTCGCGCGCCGCCGGATAGACCGATGCGAGCGTCGCCTCCCCGGTCGCGAGGTGGTCGGGGTGCCCGATGAACGGGTTGTGGTCGAGCCGCCGCTGCGGATTCTGCGTGATGACGAGGTCCGGTCGAAAGCGCCGGATCTGGCGCGTGATGTCGCGGCGCAGCTCGAGCGACGGGATGAGGTATCCGTCGGGATAGCCCAGGTGCACGATCTCCCCCACGCCCAGGATGTCGGCGGCGGCGCGCTGCTCCGTCGTCCGGGTCGACGCCAGCTGCTCCGGTGTCGTCTCGGGATCCTCGGTCCCCTTGCTGCCGTCGGTGGTCACCACGTAGTCGACCTTCACGCCGGCGCGGGTGAGGTGGGCGATCGTCGGACCGGCGCCGAACTCGCCGTCGTCCGGGTGGCTGATCACCACCAGGGCGCGTTCGAGAGGCTGGATCAGCTCGTGACGGTCGAGTGGGCTCATGCCGGCCATGCTACCGCGATCGGGTGAGGAGCTCGCTGGCCCGGCAGGACGGCAGGCAAGACGCTCCCCCCAAGGCAAGGGGCCGTGTTCCTGGCGCGAGTGGGAGTGCCGCAGGGGGGAACCACGGCACTCCCGGGCCGAGGATACGCTTCGCCGATGCGGGCGAGCAAGCAGTTGCCGGGCTACTCGCCGAACATCGTCAGCTGCTCGCCGCCTCGCTCGATCAGGGGATCCAGGCCGAGCACCGGTTCAAGCCATTCCATGCGAGCACCGGGACGCCCGAGCAGCGTGTCCAGGTGCTGCCACTTGAGGATATGCCAGTTCTGCCGCTCGACCTCGGCGCGCAGCCAGGGTGAGCGCTGCAGCTTCAGGCGCAGCAGCTCCGTCCGCTGCGCGGGAACCACGAGGAAGCGCGCCTGCCGGTCTCCGACCGGGATCTCGCGGCCCCGTCGGAGGACGGCGTCGCCCACCATCGCCGTCCACTCGACCTCGAACAGGAACGCGATCTTGCCGCGCAGGTACCAGAGCGCGTCGACCGCCCCAAGCACCTCCGCCGGCGCGCGCACCACGAGCGGCAGGTAGACCCGGCGTTCGTCATCCGCGAGCCGCGCGACGAGCGCGGTCCCCGCCACCTCGCGGTCGTGCTCCCGCGCCGAAACCCAGGCGCGAAGGCCGAGTCGATGGCCGTAGTCGACGAGATTGGCGATCGTGCGGGCATGGTCGGCCGTGCGCGCGGCGAGGTCGTCCTCGGTCGCGAGGGAGCCGCGCTCCCCGGGCATGGCGTACGACGCCAGGCAGGCACGGACCAGCTCCTCGTCCGGCGCCTGGAGCCCCGGGAAGAGCCGGTAGATGCGGTCGAAGAAGCCGGCCTCGTCGATCCGGCCGGCCGTCGAGAGGATCGACCAGGTCGCCCACTCCACGCGATCCGCGAGCGGCTGCTCCGCAAGCTCGGGCGATCGGAGCCACCACTGCGGGCGGTTCTCGCTGCCGATGCGGACGAGGGTCGGGTGATCGTCCCGCCAGAGCTCCTCGTGGACGAGGGTGGCGATGATCTGCGATCCACCACCGTCCAGCCGATCGCGCGCGGATCCAGGGTCTCGCTCTCCGTCCGCACCGCGGGGCGCGGCGAGCCGGCGCAACAGGCCGCTCCGCCCGAGCTCCGCGACGATGGCGGCGGCCACCCGCGTCAGGCCCGCCGGCTCCCCCCGGTCGCGGAGGAGCGACCCCACGGCGCGGTCGATCGCGGCGGCGAGCTCCGGGTAGGTCAGGTGGCCCGCGTCGGCGCCCAGTCGCAGGGGGCCCGGCCGCACCGCGTGACGCAGGCGGTCCTCCCCGGAGGGCTTTCGCATGTGGAGGACGATCCCGTCACCGCTGCGCGCCGACTCGCGGTGGATGACGTCGACCAGCTCGAGGCCGGCCGAGGCGGCCGCCATCGCGACGGTGAACAGTCGGTCGACGTTCGCATCGTCAAGCAGGAGGTTGCACCATCCACCCGGCTTCAACGCTCCGGCGGCCGATGCCAGGCCATGGCGCATGGCCGTCGCCTCCGCACCCTCCGGATGCGCGCCCGCCCCGAAGATCGGCTCGAGCCGAAGCGTCTCGGCTGCCTCACGGCCGAGGATCCAGGAGGTCGCCAGGTACTCGAAGGACAGCTCGTCGATGCTCGCACCCTGCGGCGGTGCCCCGACCACCAGGTCGATGGCCTCCCCCGGGCAGGTACTGGCCCACCACCGCTGAGCGGCAGCGCAGCCAGAGAACGTTGGCAGCCGCCATCCCGCCGAGCTCGCCGTAGTCGGCGGCGAAGCGCACCTCGTGCTGTGGATCGGTCGCAGCGGCAACCACGGCCCGCACGTCGCGGTAGGACTGCTCGAACGCGCGCCAGACGTTCACCTCGCGCTGGTGACGGCTGGCCGGCTGCCGGACGTGGCCGGCGGTGATGCGCAGGGAGGCGACTCGGCCTGGATAGCCATTGAGGCGGCTCGAAGGTAGAAGGCAGGCGGAAAGGGCCAGCCGCATGACCGCGATGGTGCCCGGATCCCGGAGCTCCGACTCGATCTTGGCGCCGATGACATGAAGGGCGTAGAGGTTTCGCGGCGTGAACAGGTCGAGCATCTCCTCGACCAGGTCATCGCGTCCGTCGAGCACCGGGAAGCGCGCGCGAAGCTCGAGATACTGCGCCGTCTGCCGAACGCCATCAGCGGCGGCCACCGGCGCGGGATCCGGCCGGAAGGTGGAGGCGTAACGCGGCCGCTCCGTCGCCGGTGTTGGTGGATCCACCGCCAGCGGGGCGGGCGGCGGCGGCTCGATTCCCTCTCCCAGCGAATCCTCGTCGCTCGCCACCGGTTCGCTTCCCTCGGTCAGCCCGACCGGCGCCGGCGGGAGCTCGTCCGGCGGAGCGTCACCGCCCGGCTCCTCGGCCGCGGCTGCCGGCCGCTCGATGCCCAGCTTGGCAAGGTCGACCTGGTCGACCGGCGCGACCCGGTCCTCGGCACCGCCGACCGATGCGTCGCAGGCGGCGCATCGGTAGATCTTCCGTCCCGGTGCATCCGCGTCGCGGGGCCAAATGAACTGGTCGACCACCACCGGGCTGCGACACGCCGCGCAACGCGAGGCATATAGCTCCTCGAGGTGCTGACGTAGGGGAACGTCGACACGCTTGGAGCTCGCCAGCTGACCGAAGGCGGCATCGAGCACCGCTGGCTCCGGGGCGGTGAGCAGGGCCATCGCCGACATCTGCGCGAACGGACTCGGGTCGGCAGCAACGGCGCGCATGCCCCGCGCGACCGCGCGGCGGGCGGTCCAGCCCGGTGCCGGCCCACGGATCGAGGACCGTGTCACCGGGCGCGGCGAAGGCGGCCAGCTCGGCATCGAGAACGTTGTCCGGGGGCGCCGGGAGGAACCGCTCGAGCAGCGCAAGCGTCGGGGCAGGCGTCGCGGGAGAACGACGTGGTCGAGCCCCGTCCGCTCCGCCTCGCTCATCGGCCGCTACTGCTCCTCGACGAGCTCCTCTTCGTCGGTCGGGCTCCGCCGAGTACTCGGGCAGGGTGGTGTCGAGCTCCTCGACCTCCTCCGTGTCCTCATCGAGCTCCTCCGTCTCTTCCTCGTCATCGTACCGAAGTGCGCTGCCCTTCATGTACGGTCTGACGCCCGGGCCGCTGGCCGCGACGGTCGGGAACGAGACCTTGCCGAAGTTCGCCGGGTGGGTGAACACCTCGCGGATCATGATCGTCAGGTCGATGCCCGACTCGTGGATCGTGGTGATGGCCGCCTCGTACCGATTGCCGGTGGCGATGAGCTTGAGCAGGCGGGCGGCGATTCGCGGTTCGACGGTGCCGATCGTTGCCCATCCGCGCTCGCAACCAGCTCGTCACCCTCGACCTGCAGATCGATCGCGTCGCCGGGCGAGAGCGGCGCCAGCACCCGCGGTCCGGCGATGTTGATGAGGCGCGCGCGTCCGGTCTTGCCCATCTCCTCGATGAACACCGTGGCCGGAGCCTTGCCGGCGCGCTTCTTGCCATTGCCGGCCCTGCGCTGCTCGGCGCTCAGGAGTCGCAGCCGCTCGACGTTGCGCTGGGCAATGCGGTTCGTCGCGTCGCGCTCGAGGGCCTGCTCGTACGCGGCCAGCGCCTCGTCGTGGTGGCCGAGCTCGGCGAGGGCCTTGCCGAGCCGGTTGTACGCGTCGATGTCCGGCCCGAGCTCCAGCAGGGACCGGTTGGCCTCGACAGCGGCGTCCCACTCCCCACGCGTGGCGTGCGCGATGGCGGCCTCTCCGAACTGGCGACGTTGCCGGGTCGTGGTGTCAGCTTCTCCAACAGCCATCAGCGTTGTGAGCTCTCCGTAATCAGGTGTCTCGCTCGACCGTGGCCCGGCCGAAAGCGCCCTCTTGTACCACCGGCCATGAGGGGTGTCAACGCGGGTCGTCACCACGCCGGATCAGCCCTGGTAGAGGAACAGCCCCACGATCAGTCCGACGAGCATCAGGGCGCCGAACTCGATCGCCACGGAGCGTCCGGACGCGCCGCCGCGAAGCGCGTCGACTGCTCCACCCCACGTGTAGAAGGTGAGTGCCATGAGCGAGGCGGTGACGACGACGTTGAGGTTGAGCAGTGCCGCTGCGACCCCGATCTGGAGGACGGCGAGCGACTGGAGCAGCCCCTGGCCGAACCCCTCGGCACCCATCGTCCCGCGCGCCTCCGAGGCGCGGAAGGCCGCCGGCACGGTGAGGAGCGCGATGAGCAGGATCGGCGTCGGCCATGCCTGCGGGCCGAACAGTGCGAGCAGCCCGGCCGCGCCGCTGAACACCACCGCCATGAGGATGAGGTCGCCGAGCGTCCGCCCGCCGGTGCCCCGTTCCGCGCGGAGTTCGAGGTACGTCACCGACCACAGGATCACGGCGACGATCGGGACGAGCAGCAGGCTCAGCCCGCCCGGGATGAGGCGGCCGAAGAGGGTGGCGGCGATGCCGGCCGTTGCCGGGATCGTGTAGCGCGCGAGGCCGAGCTCCGAGCGTGCCGGGCCGATGAGCCGAACCGCGCCGATCCCACCAGCCGCAAGCTGGGCGGCGACCGCCACGGCCAACCACAGCGGATCGAGGAACCAGCCAACGGCCGCGATCACCGCCTGCAGGATCGCCAGCCCCGCCGCACCGGGCCGGTCGATGCGACGCAGGACGGCAAGGCGCTTCCGGTCGCCGATCAGCCGGCTGATCATCGAACGAGGCTCAGCAGCTCGTCGGCCGTTCGCGTGGCAAGCAGCTGGTCGGCGCGCAGCCACGCGCGGCGCGCCAGGTCGACGGCGTAGTCCTGCTGCGTCAGCTCCTCGGTGCGGTGCGCATCCGAGGCGAGGGTCAGCCGGGCGCCGGCGCGCCCCGCGGCTCGTGCCAGCGGGTCGTCCAGGTCGAGGCGCGGGCTGCCGTTGATCTCGAGGGCGGTGTCCGACCGCGCGGCCGCCTCGAACAGCCTCGGCCAATCCAGCGGCAGCGGGTCGCGCCGGTTGACGATCCGCCCCGATGGGTGGGCGAGGACGTCCACGTGCGGATGCTCGATCGCGGCAAGGGCCCGCCGGGTCAGCTGCTCGGGCGACTGCGAGCGGCCGGTGTGGATGCTGGCGATGACGAGGTCGAAGCGGGCGAGCAGCTCGTCCGGGTAGTCCAGCGTCGCATCGGCGCGGATCTCGAGTTCCGTGCCGTGGAGGATCCGGAACGGCGCCAGCTCGGCGTTGAGACGAGCCAGCTCGACCCGCTGGGCCTCGACCCGCTCCGGAGAGAGGCCGCGGGTGATGCCGAGCGATGGCGAGTGATCGGTGAGCACGATGTACTCGAGGCCCCGGTCGCGGGCCGCCCGAGCCATCACCTCGATGCTGTCGACGCCGTCGGTCCAGTCGGAGTGGGTGTGGGTGTCGCCACGCACGTCGGCGCGGGTGACGAGCTCGGGCAGCTCACCGCTCCGGGCCGCCTCGATCTCGCCATCGCCCTCCCGGAGCTCAGGGGGTATCCATGGCAGGCCGAGGCGCTCGTAGACATCGGCCTCCTCGGCATCCCGCAGCAGCTCGCCGCTGTCGATGACCTTGAAGCCCTTCTCCGACAGCGACCAGCCCCGGTCGAGCGCGATGCCGCGCAGCGCGATGTTGTGATCCTTGCTGCCGGTGAAGTGGACGAGGTGCGTGCCCCACGCGGCGGGCGGGCAGACCATGAGGTCGACCCGCGGGCCGTCTCGCAGGATGATGCTCGACTTGTCCGTGCCGGCCGAGATGACCGTCTCGACCTCCGGCAGCCCGTCGAGGGCGGCGATCACCACCGACGGGTCGTCGACCGCCGCCAGGAGGTCGAGGTCCCCGATCGTGGGGCGACGGCGCCGCAGCGAGCCGGCCGGCTCGATGCGGTGGACACCGCGCACATCGCGCAGCCGCGCCAGCACGTCGGCGATCATCGCGTCGGCGTCGTGGATGAGCTGGCGGCTGCCCTGCCGCTCGATGCGGCCGATCGCCTCGAGGACGTTCGCCTCGGTACGCGCCGACAGCCCCTTCAGGGTGCGGAGACGGCCTTCCTCGGCAGCGGCTCGCAGCGCGTCGACCGAGTCGATCCCGAGCTCGGTGCTGACCAGGCGGACCGTCTTCGGGCCGACTCCGGGGATACGGAGGATCTCGAGGAGCCCGTCCGGCACCTGCGCGCGCAGCCGCTCGTGATAGTCGAGACTCCCGGCAGCCGCGAGCTCAGCGAGCTTGGCCGTCAGCGCCTCGCCGGCGCCCGGCAGCTTCGGTGGTTCGCCCCGGCGAAAGAGCGCGGCGACGTCATCCGGATATCGCTCGACCGCGTCGGCGACGCGGCGGTAGGCCACGGCCTTGTACACCACCTCACCGAGAATCTCGAGCATGTCGCCGATCTCGTTGAAGATCCGCGCCATCTCGGCATTGCTGATCACCGCGTCGCCGCTGCGCGACACGCTTCGAGGTCGGGGCATCGTCCGCCATTCTAGGGCGGCGCCTCCGGCGGCTTCAGTCCCGTGGGCGCCGGCCGGGAATCAGGAGCCCCAGGAACGTGCGCCGAAGGCCTGTCCGTCGGGGCAGGTGCGGCCGATCGGCCTCCTCCAGGAGGTCGCGCTGCCGGAGCTCTGCCTGGAGGTGGACGACGCTCGTCGACCGATAGCGAAGCCGCTCCATGCTGCGTACCTCCTAGATCGCCCGCCGGGGCTCGTCGTCGATGCTCGGCCGGCTGTCCGTCCCTCCTGCGAGTGCCGCCGCCGCCAGCACCACCAACCCCGCCATCACCAGCACCAGTTCCATCGTCCCTCTCCCGCGTAACTTGTCACGACTTGCTCATCGGTTACATCGGGAGACTACATCGATAGCTGTAACTTGTCAACGATGCTATAATGGTTACCGCATGACCGATGACCACGACGCTCCGCCCGAGCCGGCCGGCGACGAGGAGCTGTTCGCCACGTTCGCCAACACGCTCCATCTCCACGATGGCGAGCCCGACGAGATCGGGGACGCCGCCTCGCTGCGCGCCTGGCTCGCCACCCGGGGCCTGATCCGCGAGAGCCGCGCCCTCGGAGCCGTCGAGCAGGCGGTCCCGTCCTTCCACGACCTGCGGGAACTGATCCACGAGGTGACCCGGCGGCTCGTCGACGAGGGCGCCCCATCGACCGCCCAGGTCCGGCGGCTGAACGCGGTCCTGCGCGACGGCCTGCACCATCACCAGCTTCGGCCCGCCGACGATGGTTCGCGCTTCTCCGTCAGCCAGGTGGGCCACGACCTGGATCAGGCGCGGGCGACCATCGCGGGATCATTGGCCCACTTCATCGCCGACCACGATGTCGGCCGCCTGCGGATCTGCGCGAGTGGCGAGTGCTCGTGGCGATTCGTCGACCGCTCCCCCACCGGCCGGCGCCGCTGGTGCGACATGCGAACGTGCGGGAACCGCGCGAAGGTCGCTCGCCACCGCGCCCGCGCCCGCCTGCGCTCCGCCTAGCCTCGGATGCGGGTCGGGTCGGCTCAGGCGCCGATCGGGTGCCAGACCGTCTTGATCTCGACGAACTCCCCGATGAGGTAGGGGGACTGCGCCGATTCGGCGAGCCAGTCGTAGCGGTCCAGCCCACTGGATGGCGGACGCACGAAGCGCTTCACGTTCTCCACGGCTGCCACCTCGAGCGCCGCCCGCTCCGTCGGATCGGCGCCGAACGCGTCGAGCGCGTTGACGTCCATGTGGCCGGCGAGGTGCCCGACGAGCTCACTGCGCAGGCCGGTGATCAGGTTCACCACGCCACCGGGCACATCCGAGGTCGCAAGCACCTCGGTGAGGGTGACCGCGGGCAGTGGCCGCGTCTCCGACGAGATGACCACCGCCGCGTTCCCGCTGACGATGACCGGCGCGAGGCGGCTCACCAGCCCGAGCAGTGACGATCCCTCGGGGGCGATGACCCCGACCACCCCGGTCGGCTCGGGCACGCTGAAGTTGAAGTACGACCCGGCGACCGGGTTCACCGTCCCGATCATCTGCGGGTACTTGTCGGCCCAGCCGGCATACCACACCCACCGGTCGATGGCCGCATCCACCAGGCGCGCCGCCCGCGTCCGTCCGACACCCTCGGCGGCCATCACCTCGGCCACGAACTGGTCGCGACGGCCCTCCATGAGCTCGGCGATGCGGTAGAGGATCTGCGATCGGTTGTAGGCGGTCCTTGATCCCCAGCCGGGCTGCGCCTTACGCGCCGCACGGACCGCTTCGCGGATGTCCTTGCGGGTCCCACGACAGGCATTGGCCAGCAGCTCGCCCTTCGCACCATAGATCTCGTACGCGCGGCCGGACTCGGTGCGCGGGAAGGCGCCGCCGATGTACAGCTTGTAGGTCTTCCGCACCCCGATCCGGTCGCCGCGTGCCGGCGCACCGTTCGTCGTCGCCAGCGGCTGCGCCGCGCGCTGCTCGAGAACCGATGCGCGCTTCGCGCGACCCTTCGTCGCCGTCCTGTCGCGTGCCATCAGGCCCTCCCCTCGCCGTACTGCTTCGTCTCGGGCTTCTCGAGCAGGAGCGCGTAGGCCGGCCCTGACTCGGCCACCGGGCGATGGCGGACCCCGCGCGCGACCACGTACAGCTCGCCGGCCTCCAGGAGCACGGGCGGGCGGTCCTCCATCTCGATCCGGAACGCGCCGCGCCAGCACAGGAAGAGCTCGTCCTGATCGTGATGGTGCCAGGGGAACGTGCCTTCGAGGCGGGCCATGCGGACGACCGCCTCGTTGACGCTGGCGACATCGACCGGCTTCCAGGGCTCGTCGAGCCCATCGGCGATCGCGTCGAGGCTGATCTCGGTGGCGCGCCCGGTGTCGATCATCGGCCGTTGCTCCCCGACAGGTCGAGGTAGGC
This sequence comes from uncultured Chloroflexia bacterium, assembly GCA_963704115.1. Taxonomy (GTDB): domain Bacteria; phylum Chloroflexota; class Limnocylindria; order QHBO01; family QHBO01; genus JACDBZ01. The sequence goes on along the minus strand of CAVPGY010000002.1, from coordinate 312,753 downwards.
GCCGAGGCCGTGGATACCGCCCTCGCGCCCGTAGCCGGACTCCTTGTAGCCGCCGAACGGGCTGGTCGGATCGAAGCGGTTGAACGTGTTGGCCCAAACCACGCCGGCGCGCATGGCGTTGACCATCTTGAAGATCCGGCTCCCCTTCTCGGTCCACACGCCGGCGGACAGGCCGTAGGGGGTGTTGTTCGCCTTCTCGATCGCCTCCTCCGGCGTGCGGAAGGTGAGCACCGACAGCACCGGCCCGAAGATCTCCTCCTGAGCGATGCGATGGCTCTGGCTCACGCCGGTGAACAGGGTGGGCCGGAAGAAGAAGCCCCGATCCGGGAGCTCGCAGTCGGGCTGGAAGATTTCGGCGCCCTCGGCGATCCCCGAGTCGACCAGCTCCTGCACCTTGGCCAGCTGGCCGGCCGAGTTGATGGCGCCGACATCGGTGTTCTTGTCCAGCGGGTCACCGACGCGGAGCGTGCTCAATCGGTTCTTGAGCTTGTCGATGAGCGGCTCGTAGACGCTCTCCTGGACGAACAGCCGCGAGCCGGCGCAGCACACCTCGCCCTGGTTGAAGTAGATGCCGTTGATGATCCCCTCGATCGCCTGGTCGAGGGGCGCGTCGTCGAACACGATGTTGGCGGCCTTGCCGCCGAGCTCGAGCGTCAGCTTCTTGTCGCTGCCCGCCACGGCGCGCGCGATCATCTTCCCGACGGCGGTGCTCCCGGTGAAGGCCACCTTGTTGACGTCCGGGTGCGTGACGAGCTCCATGCCGATCTCGCCCGGCCCGGTGATGATGTTCACCACGCCCGGCGGCAGGTCGGCCTGGCGTACGACATCCGCGAACAGGTAGGCGGTCAACGGCGTCGTGGAGGCCGGCTTGAGGACGACCGTGTTGCCGGCGGCCAGCGCGGGCGCGATCTTCCAGGCCAGCATCAGCAGCGGGAAGTTCCAGGGGATCACCTGCGCCGCGACCCCGAGCGAGCGCGGCTCACGGTTCGGATACGCGTAGTCGAGCTTGTCGGCCCACCCGGCGTAGTAGAAGAAGTGCGCCGCCACCAGCGGAACGTCGACGTCGCGCGACTCCTTGATCGGCTTGCCGGAGTTCATGCTCTCCACGACCGCGAACTCGCGGCTGCGCTCCTGGAGGATCCGCGCGATCCGGTACAGGTACTTCGCGCGCTCGCGACCCGGCAGCTTCGACCAGCTGGACCGATGCGCATCGCGGGCGGCGGTCACCGCCCGATTCACGTCCGCCCTGCTCGCGTGGGCGACCTTCGCCAGCAGCTCCTCGGTGGCCGGATTGATGACGGAGAACGTCTTCTTCGGCTTCGACGGGACGAACTCGTTGCCGATGAAGAGCCCGTACTCGGGCTCGATCCGGACGTGGTCGGTCGCCTCCGGCGCCGGGGCGTAGTCGAACGGGTTATCGCCGCCGACGAGGCCCCACGAGTTGGGCGCGGGCCGCGTCTCCGGCTTCTTGGTGAGCGTCATTGCCGCCGATTATCGCACTCCGGGTCGCGCGCCCTCCATCCCCGTGGCCGGCCATGCCACGACCGTGCCTTCCACGGCATGCGGTGCGACGCGTGGTAGGCCGGAACGACGGCGGTGACTGCTCTCCCGGATCCTCAGCGGCGGGGCCGGCGCGGGTGCCCGTGGCGAGCATCGGACCGTGGGCTCTACTCGACGGAGCCGAGGAGTGTCACAGCCTCCGCCCAGCCGACCTCGCCCTCGGTCTGGAGGCCCGGAACGGCGGCGAGATCAAGGCCCTCGACCCGGATGCGCTCACCGCCGCACTGGGGCGGAAACGACTCCGCGATCGCGTCGCACAGCAGGACGGTCCCGTCGGCGCTGACGAACAGGGAGCCGGACACGGTGACGATGTCGTCGGTGGCCTGGTGGTCGAGCGCATCGGCCACGGTCACGCCCGGTCCTTCGATCGGGCCGTCCGCGATCACGAGCACCGGTTCGCCGGAGGGCGGGAGCGCCGTGGTGCCACAGGCGGCGACGGCGAGGGCGAGGGCGAAGACGAAGGGGCTGCGCATCGGCTGATTGGTCTCCATGCTGGGAGGTCGATCCGCAGACGCCGCGGGCGCACCGTTCGTTCCCTCAGCCGGGCAGCACGCCCTCGAGCTGCAGCAGGTAGCGCTTGCGCTCCAGCCCCCCGGTGTAGCCACCGAGGCCGCCGCCGGCGTGGAGCACGCGGTGGCAGGGCACGACGATCGGCACCGGGTTCGACCCCAGCGCATTGCCGGCGGCGCGATAGGCATTCGGCGACCCGGCGGCCGCCGCGATCTCGCGGTAGCTCGATACGCCGCCGAACGGGATCCTGGTCGTCGCCCGAAGGACGTCGCCGGCGAAGCCGCGGACGAGGCGCCAGTCGATAGGGACGTCGAAGGCGTGGCGCCGTCCGGCGAAGTACGCGTCGAGCTGCCGCCGGACCTCGTCCGTTCGCTCGGGTGCCGGCAGGATCCGCGGCGAAACGCGGTCGGCGAGCTCCTGCAGCTGGTCCTCGATCCCTTCCCCCGGGTACGAGAGCCGTACCAGGCCACGCGGCGTGACCATCAGCGTCAGGCTGCCGAGCGGCGAGTCGTGTGTCCCGTAGGCCACGTCGAGCAGCCCCTCATCGACGGCTCGCCGGGCGAGCGAGGATCGCAGCCGCTCGGCGTCGAAGGCGCCGGGGACGGATGCGTCGCGGAGGCGACGCTCCAGGTCATCGGTCATGGGCCGATACCTCCCGCCGCAAGCGGATCAGGCCGGCGCGCACGTTCTGTCGCGCGGCCTCTTCGCTCGTGCCCATCCGCGCGGCGATCTCGGCGTAGGCGAGGTCGAGCGCGAAGCGCTGGATCACCGCCGCCCGCTGCTTTGCCGGCAGGCGCCCGACGTGCGCCCACAGCGCGTCATCGGACTCCGGCGCGCTGGCCGCCACGGGCTCGATGCCGTCGAGGGCCAGCGTGGGCTGCCGCGATCGTCGACGCGCAAGGTCCGTCGCCTTGCGCTGGGCAATCGTGTAGAGCCACGCGCGCAGATGGTCGGTGCTGCGGAGGCGGGGATACGCGCGGAGGGCGGACATGAAGGTCTCCTGGAGGCAGTCCTCGGCATCGGCGGGTCCGACCCACGCGGACAGGAACCGATGAAGCTCGCCGGCATGCGCGTCGACCAGGGACTCGAAGGGCGGCAGCTGCACGCGTACCGAAACGCCGCGGGTACCCGGCACGTGAGATCAGGCCGCCGCGTGCCGTACGAACGACTCGATCGCCGCCGCGTCGTCCGCCTCGACGGTGACACCCGTGGCCTCCGTCCAGCCCAGCGAGAGTCCCGGATTCTGTGCGTTGGTGCCATCCGGAGCGAAGAGGTGCGCGGAACCACGTACCTCGTCGGTCCGCGCCACCGCCCAGTCGTCGATGAGCGCGCGGCGGGCCCGCCCGTCGTCGAGCGCATCGGTCAAGGCACCCACGTCAACCGAGTCGCAGTCCCGCGCCACCTCGAGGATGACGTGCCGCAGGCTGATGCAGCGACTCTCGGCCCACAGGGCGCGCCGCAGGGCACGGTCCAGCTCCTCCGACGCGGCCAGGGACTGCTCCTTCGCGGCACGCACGGCCTCCATCGGCGGGAGCAGCGTCACCGGCCAGGCGTGATCCGGCCCCGCCCATGCTTGCCACCCGGCCCGTGGCGCGAGCTCCGCGGCGAGTCGCGCCTCAGCCTCGCGCGCCGGGCGCGGCGTCGGCTCGCTGTTGAAGAGCTCGAGGGGAAAGGCGTGATGGTCGAACCGGATCCGATCCTCGAGGCCCAGCCGGCGCCGCGCGTCCCACAGCCGCCACATCACGGCATGCGACCAGGGGCAACCGAGATCGGACCAGACCTGGATCGTGCCGGGCGCAGCGTTCATCGCTCGATCCTAGCAAGTGGAAACGGTCGCGCCGTCCCCACTGGCGGCCGAGTGGAGATACGGATCGCTGAACGCGAGCCGTGGGTCAGTCGAGCGTGAAGTAGTCCGGCCCGCTGTACCGGCCGGTGCGCTCCTTGCGGATCTGCATGAGCACGTCGTTGAGCAGGCTGGAAGCGCCGAACCGGAAGAGGTCCGGCGTCATCCACTGCGGTCCGAGCGTCTCGTACAGGACGACGAGGTAGGCGATCGCCTCCTTGGCGGTGCGGATGCCGCCGGCCGGCTTCATCCCGACCACGCGCCCCGTCTGCGCATGGAAGTCGCGGATCGCCTCCAGCATCACGAGCGTCACCGGCAAGGTGGCCGCGGGCTGGACCTTGCCGGTGGAGGTCTTGATGAAATCGGCCCCCGCCGCCATGGCCAGCACCGATGCGCGTCGGGCGTTGTCGTACGTCTCCAGCTCGCCGGTCTCGAGGATCACCTTCAGGTGCGCGTCGCCACAGGCCTCCTTGACGGCCACGATCTCGTCGTACACCGATCCGTAGTCCCCCGCCAGGAACGCGCCACGGTCGATGACCATGTCAATCTCGTCGGCGCCCATCTCGACGGCCCGGCGGACGTCGTCGAGCTTCACCTCGAGCGGCGCCTGCCCGGACGGGAAGTAGGTCGCCACCGACGCAACCTTCACGCCCGAGCCCTTCAGCGCCTCGACGGCCGTGGGAATCATGTTCGGGTAGACGCACAGGGCGGCCACCGACGGGATGGACGGGTCGGTCGGATCGGGCCGGCGGGCCTTGCCGGCCAGGGCGCGCACCTTGCCCGGCGTGTCCTTTCCCTCGAGCGTGGTGAGATCCATCATCCGGATCGCCAGGTCGAGCGCCCACAGCTTGGCGTCCTTCTTGATGCTGCGCTTGGCCAGTGATGCGGCACGCTCCTCGACGCCGACGGCATCGACGGCCCAGACGCGGCCCAACAGGGAGCCGAGGTGCTGGTGGCGACCGGACGTGAGGTCGCGGCGGGGGTCGCGCGAGGGAACGACGGCGGTGCTCATGAGGACCGGCATTGTACGCCCCACGGTCGAACGTCACTGCATCGTCATCCCTCGATACCCGGTCGACGGCGTCGGTCGAGTGCTCGGTCATCTCGGTCGCCGCCGACCGATCGCCCGCCGGCCCGCGGTTGCTATCCTCGCGGACATGCACCGTCCTGCCGGCCGCCATGGCCGCTGACCCGATCGTCTTCTGCCTCACGCGCGATCACGACCTGGCGACGGCCATCGACCGTCGCCTGGCCGGTGGCATCGCGTTCTTCTACAACGACGCCGGCCGGCTCCACCAGGCGGTCGCGCTGCGAGCGCCCTCCGTCGTACTGGTCGACACCGGCGCGGTGCGGCCGGAGTACGGCGACGCCGGCCTGGGCCCGGTGTTCGAGTTCCTGCGCCACCGCCTGCCCGGAGCCCGGCTCATGGTTCGCCCCGCGGGCGGTGCCGAGCAGCTCGTGGCGGCCGAGGCCGGCCCCGGCGTGGAGCTCGTCCCGGAAGGGCAGGACGGATGCGTCGACGCGGTGCTCACCGCCATCCGAGCTCCCCAGGGCTAACGGGCGCGACGCGGCGGGATCCGTCCGGCCCGATCCGGCGGCCAACAACGTCCCACCACTCGCCATCGGATGGCACCGGCCGGCAATGAGCCGAAGGTCCGCCCATCGGTGCTCAGGCCCCGGTTGTCGCCATGGAGGGTGACGCCGCCCGGGGCGACGGCGGCCACCCGCTTCACGAGCTCCCGGCCGGCATCTCGCGGGTCGAGCGCCAGTACCACGTCCCCGACGCGCACGTCGCGACGGCTGCGGATCACGACGAGGCGGTCGCCCGGGCGCAGCGTCGGCAGCATGGAGCGACCACGGACCTCCACGAGGTCGACCATGCGACGCACCAGGACCGCGATCGCCAGGCATGCGATGAGGGGCCCGATCCGGCCCCTCATGCGTCGCATCGGTCGGTGCCCGACTAGGACGGCCGGCCGCTGACCCGGGTCTTCTCGAGGCCGCCGGTCGACTTCCACATCTCGTCGATGGTGTCGATCATCGACAGCAGCTCCTTCGCGGCGCCGGCGTCGACCGTGTGCTTCACCTTCGAGGCCTGCTTGGTGGCCTTCCAGAAAGTCTCGTGGAGGTCGGGGTACTTCTCGAGGTGCTCGGGCTTGAAGTAGTCGTGCCACAGCACGTCGAGGTGGTGCTTCACCAGCTCGGCGCGCTCCTCCTTGACGTGGAGGCACCGCGCGCGGAACACCTCATCGGTGTTCTGATCGTACTTCTCGATGATCCGCAGGCAGGACTCGGCCTCGATGCGGGCCTGCTCGGGATCGTAGACGCCACACGGGATGTCGCAGTGCGCGTCGACGATGCGGGTGCGCGGGAACAGGGAGCGGAGTGAACGCATTCGGTCTCCTTCCGGTGAATCGGCAATCGCTTGCTCGGGGGTCTCATTGTAGGTCGTTGCAAGCGGCGGGCCGGAACGCGACGAGACCCGGGACGAACCCGGGTCTCGCGCGGCGGAGGGCGCCACCGATGCATACGGCGGTGATGACGCGCCGGATCAGCTCCCCATCACGATGCCGCCGTCGACGCCGAGCACCTGCCCGGTGACGTAGCGCGCCTCGTCGGAGGCGAGGTAGACCGCGGCGGCGGCCACGTCGTCCACGGTGCCGACGTACCCGAGGGGGGTCATCCCCCTGAGCGCCTCGGTGGCCGCCTCGGGCAGGTCGGCGGTGAGATCGGTGCTGATGAGCCCCGGCGCGATGGCATTGCAGGTGATCCCGCGACTCGCGAGCTCGCGGGCCGTCGTCTTGGTGAGGCCGATGAGGCCGGCCTTCGCGGCGGCGTAGTTCGCCTGGCCGGCATTCCCCATCCGACCGGCCGCCGAGCTCATGTTGATGATGCGGCCGGCGCGGGCCTTCAGCATCGGCCGGGAGACGGCGCGGGTCATCCAGAACGGGCCCGACAGGTTGGTGTCGATGACCGCATCCCACTCATCGGCGTCCATCCGCATGATCAGGTTGTCGCGCGTGATCCCGGCGTTGTTGACGAGGATGTCGATCGAGCCGAGGCCGTCGAGCGCCTCCTTCACCATCGCCTCGCACGCCTCGCGGCCGGAGCTCGTGTCGCCCTGGATCGTGATGGCACGGCGTCCGAGGCCGACGATCTGCTCGGCGACATCGTCGGCCGCCGCCGCGTTGCCGCGGTAGTTGATCGCGACGTCCGCGCCCTGTCCCGCCAGGGCGAGCGCGATGGCGCGACCGAGGCCGCGGCTGCCGCCGGTGACGAGTGCCGTCTTGCCGGTCAGGTCGAACATCAGGCAGCCACCTCGGCGGTTTCGCGCCGCGGCTGGCCCAGCCGGGTCTGCTCGCCCGGGGCGAGGAAGGCGCGCGCCGGGTCCGCGGTCCACTCGACCACCGCGGCGCCCGCGGTGAAGCCGGCCCCGAAGGCTGCCATCAGCAGCCGGTCGCCGGCCTTGATGCGGCCGGCCGCGATTGCCTCGACGAGCGCCATCGGCACCGAGGCGGCGGAGGTGTTGCCGTACTTCTCGATGTTCAGGTAGGTCTTGTCCATCGGGATGCCGACGGCATGCTGCACGCTCTCGATGATGCGCAGGTTCGCCTGGTGGAACAGGAACTGGTCGACGTCCTCGACCGACAACCCGGCGTTGCGCAGCGCGGTCCGCGCCGACTCGGCGAGCTGGCGCGTCGCGTACTTGTAGACCTCGCGACCGGCCATGTGGACGAAGTGCCCGCCCTCTTCGATCGTCTTTGGTGTCGTCGGGCAGGCTGCCCCACCGGCGGGGAAGATGATCCCGTCGCGCCCGCTGCCGTCGCTGTACATGTCGAGACCCAGCAGGCCGCCCGGCTGGTCCGACGCGGAGACGATCACGGCACCGGCGCCGTCACCGAACAGCACGCACGTGTTGCGATCGGTGTAGTCGAGGAAGCGGCTCAACACCTCCACGCCGATGACCAGCACATTGCGATACATCCCGCTGCGGACGTAGGCGGTGGCCGTGGCGAGCGAGAACACGAAGCCCGAGCAGGCGGCCATCACGTCGAAGCCGGCGGCCCGGGTCGCGCCCAACTCGTGGGCGACGAGGACCGCGGTGGCCGGCATGTAGTAGTCCGGCGTGCAGGTGCCGACGATGACGAGGTCGAGCTCCTCGGGCGCCATGCCGGCCACGGCCAGCGCGTCGCGCGCTGCGTTCACGCTCAGCGTGGTCGTCGTCTCGTCATCGGCGGCGATGCGCCGCTCACGGATGCCCGTGCGGCTCACGATCCACTCGTCCGAGGTGTCGACCAGCTTCTCCAGGTCGTCGTTCGACATGACCCGCGACGGCGCGTACATGCCCCAGCCGGTGATCAGTGCGTTCGTCATTTCAGTGCTCCTCGGGGCGGTGCGACGTCGGTCATCGGGGGTCGATCTCGAGCAGCGGCTGCTTGCGCTTCACCAGCGTGCCCGCCTCCACCAGGACGCGGGCGACGGTGCCCGAGACATCCGACTTGATCTCGTTGAACAGCTTCATTGCCTCGATCAGGCCGACCACCTGGCCGGCAGTGATCTCGTCCCCCTCGTTGACATAGGGCCGCGCGCCCGGCGATGGCGCTCCGTACCAGACGCCGGTGAGCGGTGCCGACACGAAGCGCATGCCGGGACTCGGCTCGCCGAACGGCGTGAGGCCGTCCGGGGCGGGCGGGCTCGGGGCCGGTGTCGGGTGCGCCACCGGGGGCGGTGGCGCCGCGGCGAGAACCGGCGAGCGCGGGCGCGCCAGGCGAACGCGGAGATCCCCGATCTCGAGCTCGAGCTCGTCGAGTCCCGCCTCCTCGAAGGCCGGGGCGAGCCGGTCGATCGCGTCGAGGATCGGATCGTGATCGGTCATCAGCCGTCGTACCGCCGGAAGACGAGGGTCGCGTTGTGGCCGCCGAAGCCGAAGCTGTTGCTCATCCCGACGGTGACCTCCTGGCGCCGTGCCTCGTTCGGCACGTAGTCGAGGTCGCACTCCGGGTCGGGATGCTCCTGGTTGATCGTCGGCGGCACGATGCCGGTCTTGATGGCCTGGATGGTGGCGATCGCCTCGATCCCGCCGCCGGCGCCCATGAGGTGCCCGGTCATCGACTTCGTGCTGCTGACCGGGACCCGGTACGCGCGCTCGCCGAAGAGCGTCTTGATGGCGGCGGTCTCCGAGCGGTCATTCGGTGGCGTGCTCGTGCCGTGGGCGTTGATGTAGTCGATCTCCTCGGTGGTCAGGCCGGCATCGGCGATGGCCACCCGCATCGATTCCACCGCGCCCCGACCGCCGGGGGCCGGAAGGGTGATGTGCGAGGCGTCGTCCGTGGCGCCGTAGCCGACGACCTCGGCGTGGATCGTGGCGCCGCGCGCCTTCGCGTGCTCCAGCTCCTCCAGGACGAGGATGCCGGCGCCGTCGCCCATCACGAAGCCGTCGCGCTCGGCGTCGAACGGGCGGGACGCCTTCTGCGGATCGATCGTTGCGCTTCGTCGAGAGCGCGCGCATGGCGCAGAACGCCCCGACCGGGATCTCGCCGATCCCCGCCTCGGCGCCGCCGGCGATCATCACGTCCGCCTCGCCACGGCGGATGATGTTCAGCGAGTCGCCGATGGCATGGTTGCTGCTCGAGCAGGCGCTGACCGTCGCGTAGTTCGGGCCGCGCGCGTTGGCGTAGATCGCGACGTAGCCGGCGGCCATGTCCGGGATCATGGCGGTCACCAGGAACGGACCGATCCGGTCGATCCCGTAGATCGTGGGCCTCGATGATGTCCCGGATCATGGTGTTGATGCCGCCGATCCCCGAGCCGATGATCGCGCCGGTGCGCCAGGCCAATGCCTCGTCCTCGATCGGCGTTCGGGATCCCGGCGTCCTTCAGCGCCTCGGCGGTGGCGGCCCACGCGAAGTGGACGTAGCGGTCGTTGCGACGGACCTCCTTCTTCGGCATGACCGCATCGGCGTCGAAGCCCGCGGACCTCGCCGGCGACCTTGGACGGGACGTTCATCGGATCGAACAGCGGTGATCGGGCCGATGCCGCTGCGACCGTTGACGAGCCAGTCCCAGAAGGACGGCACGTCATTGCCGATCGGGGTCAGGGCGCCCATGCCGGTGACGACGACCCGGCGCTCTCCGTCACGCATCGGCCACACCTCCTCCGAGCCCCTGGTCGCGCGGGAATGATGATCGACAGCGTCGCCTCGACGGCGACCTCGCCGTCGACGCTCGCGACGGCCCGCACGCGTCCGAACATGCCGCGCAGCTTCTCGACCGTGACCTCGAGGCGCAGCGTGTCGCCCGGCAAGACCATGCGCTTGAAGCGGCACTCGTCGATGCCCGCGAACAGGCCGAGCTTGCCGCGGTACTCGTCGAGCGAGTAGACGGCGATTCCCGCCGTCTGCGCCAGCGCCTCGACCATCAGCACGCCCGGCATGATCGGCCGGCCGGGAAAGTGGCCGGTGAACTGTGGCTCGTTGGCCGTCACCATCTTGAGTGCCACCGCGCGCTTCCCGGGCTCGAGCTCGATGACGCGGTCGACGAGGAGGAACGGGTAGCGATGCGGCAGGATCCGCATGATGTCGGCCGCCTCGAGCGGCGCGGTGACGGTGCGTGGTCTCGGTGCTCATCGGCTGGGGTGCTGTCTCCTCTTCTATCCGGCGACGAAGGCGCCGGGCCCGACCCGGTCGAGCAGATTGGTGCTCACCCGCGCCTCGCGGAACGCGTCGTTCTCGATGATGCCGCGATGGAACGGGATGTTCGTCGTGACCCCCTCGATCTCGAACTCGGCCAGCGCCCGACGTGAGCGCGCGAGGGCGATCTCACGGTCCTCGCCCCACACGATCAGCTTGCCGAGCAGGCTGTCGTAGAACGGCGGGACCTCGTACCCGGCATAGAGATGCGTGTCCAGGCGCACGCCGGGGCCGCCGGGGAGGATGAGGCGCTCGATCTCGCCCGTCTGCGGGCTGAAGTTGTCGGCGGCATCCTCGGCATTGATGCGGAACTCGATGGCATGTCCGCGGAGCGCGATCTTCTCCTGGCGCAGCGAGAGCTTCTCACCGGCGGCGATGCGGATCTGCTCGGCGATGAGGTCGATCCCGGTCAGCATCTCGGTGACCGGGTGCTCCACCTGGATGCGGCAGTTGATCTCGATGAAATAGAAGTTGCCGTCGGCGTCCAGCAGGAACTCGAGCGTGCCGGCGCTCTCGTAACCGGCGGCCACCACGCTGCGGATCGCCAGGTCGCGGAGCCGCTCGCGGGCCGGCTCGTCCATCGCCGGCGATGGGCCCTCCTCGATGATCTTCTGGTGGCGTCGCTGGACGCTGCAGTCCCGTTCGCCGAGATGAACCCCGGATCCGTACTGGTCGACCATGACCTGGACCTCGACGTGGCGCGACTCCTCGATCCACTTCTCGAAGTAGACGCTGTCGTCGCCGAAGGCGGCCTGCGCCTCCGAACGGGCCAACGGGAGCGACGTCTCCATCTCACGGGGGCTGCGGACGAGACGCATGCCGCGCCCGCCACCGCCCGCCGATGGCTTGAGGAGGACCGGGTAGCCCGACTCCGATGCCTGGTCGAGCGCATCGCGCAGGTCCGTCACGATGCCGCGGCTGCCGGGCACGGTGGGCAGGCCGTTGGCGGCGAGCATCCGGCGCACCGCGTACTTCGAGGCGAAGCGCTCGAGGACCTCTGGGCGCGGGCCGATGAAGGTCAGGTCGTGCGCCTCGCAGGCCTCGGCGAAGGTGGCATCCTCGGAGAGGAAGCCGTAGCCGGGATGGACCGCGTCGCAGCCGGTGATCATGGCCGCGCTGATGACCGCGGGCTGGTTGAGGTAGCTGCGCCGCGCCTCGGCCGGGCCGATGCAGATCGCCTCGTCGGCGAGCTTCACAGCCAGCGTGTCGCGGTCCGCCTCGCTGAAGGCGACGACTGCGGGGATGCCCAGGTCCCGGCACGCCCGCAGGATGCGAACGGCGATCTCGCCGCGGTTGGCGATCAGGATCTTGCTGATCACGACGCGCTCACCTCGACGGGCCCGGGGAGCAGCTGCGCCGCGGCGTCCAGCGTGGCGACGTCGTGGACGGCCTGGGCGCGCACCTCCGGCGCGATCCGCTTCACCATGCCGACCAGCGCGGCCCCCGAGCCGAGCTCGATCATCACGTCCACCCCGTCGTCGCGCATGCGCTCCACGCACCGCACCCACTCGACCGGCGAGCGCACCTGCTCGGCCAGGAGCGCTCGGATCCGTCCGGCGTCGGTGATCGGCTCGGCGGTCACGTTGCTCACCACCGGCGGGTCTGCCGCGCTCCACGACTCTGCCTCGAACGCCTCGTGCAGCGCGTCGGCCACGCCCGCCATCAGCGGCGAGTGGAACGCGCCCGAGACCGAGAGCCGGATCACCCGCCGAGCACCGGCGGCCTTCATCGGCTCCTCGGCCGCCGCCAGCGACGCGTGCGTGCCGGAGATGACCACCTGGCCCGGCGCGTTGTCGTTGGCGACCACCAGCTCTGTCGGTCGGCCCACGGTCCTCACGACGTGCTCCACCGTCGTGCGCTCGAGACCGATGACGGCGGCCATGCCGCCTCCCGTGCGGGCATCGGCCATCAGGGCCGCACGACGCGCGACAAGACGCAGGGCCGCGTCGAAGCGCAGCACCCCCGCCGCGACGAGGGCCGCGTACTCGCCCACCGAGTGACCGGCAACGTAGGCCGGCGCGACGGTTCCCCGCTCCTGCAACGCGCGGAGCGCGGCAACCGACACGGTCAGCAGGCACGGCTGGGTCTGCCGCGTGTCGTTCAGGAACGCCTCAGGGCCGTTCCAGCAGGCGTCGCTGATCGACCAGGCGAGCGTCGCATCGGCCTCGTCGAACGCGGCGCGGGCGGCGCTCGACGCATCGGCCAGCTCGCGGCCCATGCCGACCGCCTGCGAGCCCTGCGGGCTGAAGAGGAGCGCGAAGGTCATCTGCCGCGCTCCGCGGGCTCGATCTCGACCACGGTCTGGCCGTACTCCACCGCCTCGCCGCTCTCCGCGACGAGGTGACGGACCGTGCCGGCGCGCGGGGCGCGCACGTCGTGGGTGACGCCGAGCATCTCGACGTGGCCGAACGCATCGCCCTTCGTCACGTCGAGACCCGGCCCGAGACCATCGGCGTAGACGAAGAATCCGACGGCAGGCGAGACCACGCCCACCGTGGCCGGAGCGGATGGCGGCGTGGCGGACGGCTCACCGGACGGGTCGGCGGCGCCAGCAGCAGCCGCATCCCCGACTGCGGCGCTCGCCGGAGAACCGGGGGCCGGCGGGACCGTGGCGGCGGCGACACGGAGCCGGAGATCCCCGCGGCTGATCTCGATCTCGCCCAGCCCGTGGCGCGCGAGCCGCTCGGTCAGCTGTGGCACGAGATCGGCGGCCACGCGGGCGATCGCGTCGAGCCCGTGGTCGGTATCGGTCATGCGCCTCGCTCGCTCTCGTCGTCTTGGTCGTCACTCGGCCAGATGTCGCTCCATCGCGGCCGCCGAGGTGCGCCGGGGAGACGGAGGATCCGTCCCAATCGGCGGCGCAGCGATGGTGCCTCCGGCGGGAGGCTCGGACCGGCGCCCGTCTCGAGGTAGGCGCCCCACCCGCGCATCCGAGCATAGCGGGTGGCGAGGAGCTCGGCGGTGCCCTCGGTCGGCGATCCGCCGCAGCGCCGACAGGATGGCGGCCTTCAGCGCGCGGGCGGTTGCGGGATGGTCGGTGTGCGCCCCCTCGCCGGGCTCGGCCACGATGGCATCGACGACCCCGAGGTCGACCTGGTCCGGAGCCGTCATCCGCATGGCCGCCGCCGCCGTCCGCGCCTCGTCCCGCGAGCGCCACAGGATGGAGGCGCAGCCCTCGGGGCTGATGACCGAGTAGACCGCGTTCTCGAGCGCCAGCACCGCATCCCCGACGCCGATCGCGAGCGCACCGCCCGAGCCGCCCTCGCCGAGCACGACGACGACGATCGGCACCTCGAGCCCGGTCATGAGCTTGATGCTCGACGCGATGGCCTCCGCCTGTCCCCGCTCCTCGGCGGCCGGGCCGGGGAAGGCGCCCGCCGTATCGAGGAACGTGACCATCGGCATGCCGAGCTTGTCGGCCAGGCGCATGAGGCGCTGTGCCTTCCGGAAGCCCTCCGGATGGGCCGAGCCGAAGTTCCGGAGGATGTTCGACTCCGTGTCGGTTCCCTTCTGATGGCCGATGACCATCACCGGGTGGCCGTCGAGCAGCGCCGGGCCGCCGACGATCGCCGCATCGTCACCGAACGCGCGATCGCCATGGAGCTCGAAGAACCCCTCGAAGATCAGCGGCACGAGGTCGAGCGTGCGCGGGCGCTGTGGGTGGCGCGCCAGCTGGACCCGTCGCCAGGCGGCCTCCACCGCCTCCGGGTTCGCGCCCGCGCCCTCGATCATCGATGCGTCGCTCACGGCAGCTCCTCGCCGTCGGGGCGTGTCGCGGTCGCGGGGCGCGCGGGGCGGTTGCCGTTCGAGGCGCCGCCCTCGTCGCTGTCGATGCCGATGGTCTCGCTGACGGCACCGCCGAGCCGCTCCGCCAGGCCGGAGAGAGCGCCGATCGGCCCCCAGGTACGGTCATCGTCGTCGGCCGCGGCGACGCGATCGATGGCCGTGACCGGCAGCAGACGCACGAGCTGCGAGAGCGCGCCGCGCAGCTCGGCGCGCGGGACGATGGCGTCGACGAAGCCGTGGGCGAGCAGGAACTCGGCGGTCTGGAAGCCCTCGGGCAGCTCCTCGCCCACCGTGTCGGAGGCGACGCGCGCGCCCGCGAAGCCGATGAGCGCCTTCGGCTCGGCCAGCACCACGTCGCCCAGGCTGGCGAAGCTCGCCAGCACGCCGCCGGTCGTCGGGTCGGTCAGCACCGCGATGAACGGGATGCCGGCCTCGTCCAGCCGCACCAGGGGCGCGGTCGTCTTCGCCAGCTGCATGAGGGAGAGCGTCCCCTCCTGCATCCGCGCGCCACCCGAAGCACTGACGACGATGGCCGGGATGCGCTCGGCGAGCGCCGTCTCGAAGCAGCGTGCCAGCTTCTCGCCGACGACGGCACCCATGCTGCCGCCCATGAAGCGGAAGTCGAAGATCGCGATCGCAACGCGCTGGCCGTCGATGCGGCCGACGCCCCACACCACCGCGTCGCGCAGGCCGGTCTTCAGCCGCGCCGCCTCGAGGCGGTGGAGGTAGGGGCGATCGTCGTGGAAGCCGAGCCGGTCGACCGCCTCGAGCCCCCCGTCACGCTCCTCGAAGCTGGCCGGGTCCAGGAGGAGATCGATGCGCTCGCCCACCGACATGCGGAAGTGATGGCCACACGACGGGCAGACCCGCTGCGTGCGCTCCAGCTGGCGGCTGAAGACCTGCGCGTCGCAGCTCGGGCACTTGGTCCACGCGTCGGACGGGGCGGCGCGGCGGCTGAACGGGAACTTGATCGGCAATCCCATCTCCCTCAGCGGTGCAGGAACCGGCCGGCGTGCGTCCGGCGGCTGCTCCGCCAGACGGCATAGGCGGTGACCCCGACCCCGACTGCGGAGCCCACGGCCCCGGTGACGAGCAGCCGCCCGGGGCGCCGCAGCGCCCACGCCACGGCATCGCGTGGCATCGCCGCGCCGGACAGCCGCGCGCCGAGCCGCGCATCGAAGCGCGGCGCCACGGGGGGCATCGTGAGCGCCGAGCGCACTCGATCGGCGAGCTCGACGAGGGTCCTGCCGTCGCCCTCGAGCCCGACGGTGGCCGAGGCGACCGCCGGACGCATGCCGGCCCGCAGCTGTTCGAGAGCACGGTCGAGCCGTTCGGCGACCGAGGGAATCTGTTGCATCACGCTCCTGCCAACACCGGGGAGCCCGATACGTTACACCCGCCCGCCGGCTCAGTCCCCGACGCCCAGGATGTCCGCCAGCTCCCGCAGTGCGCGATGCTGCAGCACACGCACGGCGCCCTCGCTGCGCCCGAGTACGGCACCGATCTCCCGTGCCGAGAGCCCGTCGACGAATCGGAGCACCACCACCTGGCGCCGATCCTCCGACAGCCGGGCCAGCGCGCCGCGCACGCGGCGAGCGTCGTCGGCCGCGCTGACCTCGCGCGCCGGATCGGCATCCGCGGCGGGCTCCCCCACCACGTCCAGCGGGGACGCCCGTCGTCGGGCTCGGCTCCGCAGGGCATTGGCGATCTGGTTGTGGGCGATGCGGAACAGCCATGCGCGGAACGTCGCCCCCTCGTCGCGGAAGCGGTCGATTGCGTCCAGCGCGGCAAGGAAGGTGCGCTCGGTGGCGTCCTCGGCGTCGTGGTGGTCGCCCAGCAGGTAGAAGGCGTAGCCGTAGACGCGGTCCAGGTAGCGGCGGTAGAGCGCCGCGAAGGCCGCCCGATCGGCCTGGGCGGCATGCACGTCGGCCAGGTCCGGGTCGCGCGGCGTGGCGATGTGGGGGGCCGGCTGATCGCTCAAGCCGGCACCGCAGGGCGGACGCGCACGACCTCGCCGCTGGTGACCGTCTCGCGGCCCGTTTGCGTCTCGACGACCAGCGCTCCGGCGTCGTCGATCGCCACCGCCACGCCGTCGATCATTCGCGCACCGACCTCCACCCGCACCTCGCTGCCCAGTGTCCGGCAGGCGGCACGGTAGCGCTCGAGGGGAGAGTCACCCGCCTCGAGCGACGCGAGCTCGGCGTCGAGGCGGTCGAGCAGCGCCGCCAGGAGCGCGCCACGGTCGATCGGGGTCCCCGACAGCTCGGCGAGCGAGGTCGCCGAGCCGGCGATCTCGGCCGGCATGTCGGCGGCCGACCAGTTCGCGTTGATCCCGATGCCGATGATCGCGGCGGTCACCCGCTCCCCGTCGACCACCGTCTCGATGAGCAGGCCGCCCGCCTTCCGCCCAGTCGTCCGCGACCAGGTCGTTCGGCCACTTGAGGTGAATCGGGGCGACGGTCCGGCACGCGTCGCGGGCCGCGAGCGCGACCGCCAGGCCGAGGCGCCACGCGTCCGAGGCGGCGATCCCCGGACGGTAGGCCACGCTGACCGTCAGATTGCGCCCCGGTGGCGAGGTCCACGTCCGGCCGCGGCGGCCGCGGCCACCGGTCTGGAGCTCGGCGACGACCGCGGTCCCGGCCCCGCCCGGCAGGTCGAGCAGCTCGCGAGCACGATCGCTCGTCGAGCCGATGGCCTCGTGGTGCTCCACCGCGTGACCGATCCGCCGTCCCGGACGGGCGGCCGCGGCGAAGGCGATGTCGGGGCGATCCATGGCTCGAACCTTAGCCCGCGGCCCGCCCGGACCGCCAGTCGGTGTGCGCTACACTCGCCGTCCCATGAGCGAGACCCCTGCCGCGAGTACGTCCGCCGCGACCGCGCATCGCGAGCGCGTGTTCAGCGGCATCCAGCCGTCCGGGGCCTCGCACCTCGGCAACTATCTCGGGGCGCAGCAGAACTACGTCGCCCTACAGGATCACTACGAGGCGATCTACGCGATCGTCGATCTCCACGCGCTGACGACGGTTCACGACGGTGGGACGCTGCGACGGCTCAGCCACGAGATGGTCCTCGACCTCCTCGCGGTCGGCCTGGACCCGCAGCGCTGCGCCCTCATCCGGCAGTCGGACCTGGCCGAGCACGCCGAGCTGACCTGGATCTTCAACACCGTGACCCCGGTGAGCTGGGCAGAGCGGACGCCGACCTACAAGGAGAAGCGACAGCAGGGCATCGACAACAGCATGGGACTGCTCGATTATCCGATCCTCCAGGCCGCGGACATCGTGCTCTACAAGGCGACACGGGTCCCGGTGGGCAAGGACCAGGCAGCGCATCTCGAACTGTCGCGCGAGGTCGTGCGCGCCTTCAACCGCCGCTACGGCGAGATCTTCCCGGAGCCCGACCCGATCTTCACCGAGTCGCCGGTCGTGCTGGGCGTCGACGGTGCCGCCAAGATGAGCAAGAGCGCCGGCAACACGATCCCCATCTTCGCCGAGCCCGACGAGATCCGCCGCCTCGTGATGAGCATGGTCACCGATCCGCAGCGCATCAAGCGCACGGATCCTGGTCGTCCCGAGGTCTGCAACGTCTGCCAGCTGCATCGGTTCTTCGGCGACGACTACCTGCAGATCCAGGACGGGGAGCGCACGGCGCGCACGGGCTGTGTGGAGACCAAGCAGCTGCTCGCCGAGCGGATCATCGAGTTCTTCCGGCCGATGCGCGAGCGACGTAGCCAGCTCGCCGCCGATTCCGCGGTAGTCGAGGAAACCCTCGCCGCCGGGGCGGATGCGGTCCGCCCGATCATCGACGAGACGATGCGCGAGGTCCGAGAGGCCGTGGGCATCGGTCCACGCCGGGAGGTGTAGGCGTGTCGGGGCCGGCAACGGGAATCGGTCCGCGCGAGCGCCGCTGGCTCGTCATCTTCCTCGTCCTCGGCAGCGCCTACTTCGGGATGCTCCTGGTGGAGCGGGTGCTCGGCGTCGTGGGTGGCTTCGGCACCATCCTCCTCATCCTGTTCCTGGCCTGGCTGCTGGCGTTCGTGATGGCACCGGTGGTGTCCGGCCTCGAGCGACGCCTCGAGGCGCCGCGAGGACCTGTGGTGATCGGCGCCTACCTGCTGGCGCTCGTGATCTTCGGCTTCGTCATGTTCTATACCGGCGCGGCCATCACCCAGCAGGTCGCGGAACTCGCTCGCAACTACCCGCAGGCCGAGCCGGGCATCCTCTCCACCCTCGCCGAGTGGGAGCGCAGCCTCCAGTTCGGCCGGCTGCGGATTGACCTGACCGAGCTCTACGCCACCGCCGTCGCGGAGGGCGAGCAGCTCGGAGCCGAGATCATCGAGCAGGCCCAGAACATCGCCGGGGTGACGATCGCCGCGCTGGGGTCGCTGCTCCTGATCATCGTGCTGTCGCTCTACATGCTGATGGACTCGCGCCGCATCCTCGGACGGCTCCGCACCGCGGTCCCGCGCCGCTACAGCGACGAGGTCCGACTGCTCGAGCGCAGCGTGTCGCGCGCCTTCGGCGGCTTCCTCCGCGCCCAGCTGATCCTGGCGGTCTTCCAGGCGGTGCTCGTCGGCGTGGTCGGCACCGCGTTCGGCATCCCCTATCTCTTCCTGTGGGGAACGATCAGCGCGCTGGCGATGCTCATCCCCTTCTTCGGGCCGCCACTGGCGCTCATCCCGCCGATCGTGGGTGCCGCGCTCTTCACCGATGCCGGCGTGCCGGTCGCCGTGATCCTGCTCGGTGTGCAGACCGTGCTGGTCAACTGGCTTCAGCCGCGCCTCATGCGCGGGGCGCTCGGCCTGCACCCGATCCTCGTGCTCGTCGGACTGCTGCTCGGAGCGCAGGTGGCCGGCGTCTGGGGCGCACTGTTCGGCATTCCCGTCATCGCCGTCCTGTGGGTCTTCGTCAGCTACCTCGTGTTCCGCACGGTTCCGAACGCGGCACTTCCCGAGACGGAGCAGCTCGCCGACGTGGACGAGCACGTCATGGTGAGCGTGGAGAAGCAGCAGGTCGGCGACGAGACGCACCCGCACATCCACGTGACCCGGACCCGGCGCGCCGACGGGAGCGAGCAGGTGGAGATCCGCACCGACCCGATCCCGCGCCCGGAGCCCTGAGGCGCCGACGGCGTCGTGCGCCGGATATGGGGCGTCGCCCCGTCAGCAGGGAAACGGGGCGCCGTCCGTCGGCAGCGATGCCGACCAGCAGCCGGTCAGCGGTTGCGCTTCTCCCCGGGCCGCTCGTCGCGCTCGCGAATTCGAATCCGGGCATTCCGCTGCCCGTCCTGGGCACGCCCGCTACTCATCGCGCGAGCTGCGGCGATGTTCGGCATGATCAGGTGCCCCTCGGTGTCGTCCTGCCCTTCGGGGGTCGCCTGCGACTCGTCCTGGGCCTCGTCGCCCGTGGTCTTGTCAGCCATCTTCCCTACTCCGTTCCCCGGACCACAGCGGCACCTCCGCCCGCATCCGTTCTGCCGACCAGCCTGACGGGTCGGTCGGTCGCCCGTCAACGTTCGAGCCGACAGCGAACCTGTCGCGCAGCCGACATCGGCGACGGCTCAGCCCACGCGCGTTTCGGGGTTGTCCGCGCTGACCGGGTCATCCGATGCCGAGGCCGGGACGTGCGGCACCACCAAGCGCCGTCCGGCCTCGGTGAACGCGGTCTCGACGGCGACGCCGTATGCGCTGCGCACGATGTCCGGTCGCAACACGACGTCCGGGGCGCCATCGACCACGATCCCACCGCGATGCAGCACGATGACGCGCGGAGCCCACGCGCTGGCCAGCACGAGATCGTGGAGCACCATGACGACGGTCAGACCGCGGAGTTGCCGCAGCCGCGCGACGCTGGCGAGCAGCCACGCGGAGTGCGCGACGTCGAGATGCGTCGTCGGCTCGTCCAGCAGCAGAAGCGACGCCTCCTGGGCGAGCGCCATGGCGACGAGCACCCGCTGGCGCTCGCCGCCCGAGAGCTCGGCGACCGGACGATCCGCGAGCTCGGCGGCGTCGGCATCCCGCAGGGCATCCTCGACGGCGCGCAGGTCGTCGTTCGTCCACCCGAACCAGCGCGCTCCGTGGGCCGTCCGTCCCATCGCCACCACCTCGGCGACGCGAAACCCGGTCGGGAGCTCGAGCGACTGCGGCAGGACGGCCACGGAACGGGCGACCTCGGCGCGTGACCAGCTCCGCAGCGGACGGCCGAACAGCTCGACCGACCCTCGGGACGGCAGGATCGTCCCCGCCATGACGTTGAGCAGCGTCGTCTTGCCACTGCCGTTGGCCCCGAGCAGGGCGACCATCTCGCCCCGGCCCACCGCGAGATCGAGGCCGTCGAGGACGCGCCGCTCGCCGCCCGTACCGCGGTAGCCGGCCACCACGCCGTCCAGCCGGATCGCTGCCTCGGTCACGGCCTCACCCACCCGCCGGTGACGCTCCGGCGCAGCAGCCACAGGAAGAAGGGAGCTCCGATGAGTGCGGTGACCACGCCGACCGGGATCCCGCCCGCCATCCGCGCGCCGAGGTCCGCCAGCACGAGCAGCGCCGCCCCATAGAGCATGCTCGCCGGCAGCAGCAGCCGGTGGTCCGGCCCCACGGCGAGGCGGACGAGGTGAGGCACGACGAGGCCGACAAAGCCGATGGTCCCCGAGATCGCGACCCCGGCCGAGGTCGCGAGGGCCGCCAGGCCGACGAGGATCCGCTTCTCCCGCTCCACGTCGACGCCGATGTGCGCGGCCTGCGCCTCGCCCAGGAGCAGGGCATTCAGCCGCCGCCAGCGGAGCAGCAGGAGCGTGAAGCTGATGATGATCAGCGGAGCCGCGAAGCCAACCCGTGCCCACGACGCCCCGGCCAGCGAGCCGAGCAGCCAGCTGATCACGGCACCGAGCCGCTCGCCCGCATTGAAGATCATCACGGCCACCGCGGCCGACAGCAGGGAGGAGACCGCGTAGCCGGCCAGGAGCAGGGTGACGACCGGCGTCCCACCGCGGCCGCGCGCAACCGTGAAGACGACCGCCACGGCGGCGAGGCCGCCGATGAAGGCGAGAACCTGGACCAGGCCGAGGCCGAGCCAGCCGATCGTCGCCACCGGCAGCAGGAGTGCCGTCACGGCCCCCAGCGACGCGCCGGCGGCCGGACCGATGATGTACGGGTCGGCGAGCGGATTGCGGAGGAGGGCCTGGAAGACCGCTCCCGCGCAGGCCAGCCCCGCACCGACCACCATGCCCGCCAGGACCCTCGGGAGGCGCAGCTCCCACACGATCGTCTCGGCCGAGGACGGCCAGGTGAC
Organism: uncultured Chloroflexia bacterium; assembly: GCA_963704115.1. Classification (GTDB taxonomy): domain Bacteria; phylum Chloroflexota; class Limnocylindria; order QHBO01; family QHBO01; genus JACDBZ01. The sequence goes on along the minus strand of CAVPGY010000002.1, from coordinate 291,079 downwards.
CGGTCCGATGCCGGTCAGCCGGTGAACCACGATCGCGACCGCATCGCCGATGCCGATGCCACTCGTGCCCGCCAGCACGGCGGCGCCGGCGGCGGCCACGACCAGCATCGCCCCGAGACCGAGCGTCAGCGTCGTTCGTCCCGGTGACGGGCCGAAGGTCACGCGACGGACGATGGTGGTGGCGCTCATCGGCTACTCGAAGCGATCCGGATGGATCGCGCGGGCCAGGGCCTCGAGCCCGTCGACGATCCGCGGACCCGGACGCGTGGTGGTGATGTCGTCGAGGTACGGGAGCACCGCCTCATTTCGAACGGCGGCGAGGTCGCCCCACCCGGCACGCGCACGGACCGTATCGAGCGCCGCCTCGGGGTCGCTCAGCGACGGGTCGTAGCTGGCCGTCCCGAGCAGGATGAGCTCGGGGTCGGCCGCCACCAGCGCCTCGGCGTCGATCACACCCTGGGCGTCGCCGACCAGCGGGGTCGCGCCGGCCAGCTCGAGCATCGAGGCGAGGAACGAACCCTCACCGGCGGTGTAGGTCGTGCCCTCCGCGTGGAAGACCTCGTACAGGGTGAGCGGCCGCTCCACTCCCTCGACCGCTGCCACCACGTCCGCCACCCGCGACTCCATCGAGGCCACGAGCTCGGCGGCGGCGGAGCGACGCCCCAGCGCCGTGCCGATCAGCTCGATGTCGGCGTACACCTCGTTCAGCGTCTCGGGATACAGGACCAGCACGGGCAGCCCGAGCTCGCCGAGCTGCTCGATCACCGCGGTGGGGGTCAGCTCGTTGCCCGCGGCGAGCACGAGGTCCGGCTCGGCGGCCACGACCAGCTCGACGTCCACCGATGCCGCGATCACCACGTCCGGAACATCGGCCGCCTCCGGCGGGTAGTCGTCGAAGTCGGTCACGCCGACGAGCCGGTCGCACGCGTCGAGCGCGCACACGATCTCGGTGTTGGAAGGGGCGAGGCTGACAATTCGCATCGGCTCCGCGTCCAGGGTGAGCTCCCGCCCGGCGTCATCGGTCAGCGTGACGGGAAATGGCGCGAGGCTGGGGGACGGGTCGGCGCTGGCGGCCGGGGCAGAGCTGCTCGGCGTGGCCGGCGGCGACGCAACGCATGCCGCGGCCAGGACCGGGAGGACCACGAGGGGAAAGAGGATGAGGCGAGGCCGGGTCATGAGTGATGCCGTTCCCTTTCACACGAGGGTGGTGACATCGCGATCCGGCTGGTCGACCTGGCTCCCGCGCCGTCCGGGTGGTCCGGGGCGCGGATACAGTAGCGGGACTGCGCCGGCATCTCACCGGCTTCGCCATTTACCCGTCCGCCTTTCGGGGACGGCACCGAGCGCTTCGTCTTCAGTTGACGTCGCCGATGCTAGCACGACCCGCGCACGGATCCGCTCATGCGCGCAAATGAACGTTTGCGCGTCGAGAGGAGTAGCGTAGATTGGGGTGCCCGGAGTATCGTGTGCCCCGCCGTGACCCCGGCCGGTTCGTTGCGCGTGCGTGATCGTGCGTCCGGAAGTTGCGGCTGCCGGAGCGTGGGGTCTATGCTCCACCACCGACACGCCCGGTACACGCGCGCGTGTCAGTTCAATAGAGGGAGATTCGATGACAGCAGGGAACACCCAATGACAGCATTGAGAGAGAGCGCGTCGTTCATGCGGCTCTTCGCTCTCGTCGCCATCCTCGCCCTGGTGGCGACGGCGTGCGGCACGGGGACGGCGTCGCCCGGCGATTCCGAGGAGCCCGGTGACTCGCAGGCGCCCGAATCGATGGGGCCGGACGAGTCCGAGGATCCGGGGACCGGTGGCGACCTCGGCACCTACACGCTGGGCATCTTCCAGGATGTCACCACTGACAACCAGTGGAACAGCATCGACACCGCCGGCAACACGGTCTGGAACAGCTACTTCCTGAGCCCGATGCTGGCGTCGCCGTACACCATCGCGATGCCGGGCATCGAGCTCCAGCCGCTGCTCGCCGACGGTGAGCTGCAGCCGGCGACCGAGGACGGCGATTCGTGGGTCGGTTCATTCACCCTGCGCGACGGACTGATGTGGTCCGACGGCGAGGCGATCACGGCCGATGACTTCGTCTTCACCTGGCAGACCGCGGTCGACCTGGAGCTCCAGGGCCCGTGGCAGGACTACGTGGACTCGGACATCGTCACCTCCGTCGAGGCGACCGATGAGCTGACCGTCACGGTGACCTTCAACGCCCAGCCCGGTCTGGCCGTCTGGGGTCCGGGCACCGGCGTCGTCCTGATGCCGCTCATGCCCGAGCACTTCTGGGGTCCCATCGTCGAGGCAGCTGCCGCGACCGATGACCCGCGCACCACGCTGCTCGCCGAGTCCGGCGCCGAGGCGCCGAGCGCCGGTGGCACCGTCTATGCCGACCGCCAGGAAGGCAGCTTCGCGGCCAGCACGATCAACGAGAACTACTTCGACCAGGGCGCCGAGCTCTCATCGGGTGACGTCACCTACACCGAGGGCCCGTATGCGACCGACTTCCAGTTCCCGCTCTACGGCGGACAGGAAGCGGCCGTCCTTGCGCTCGCGGATGGCGAGGTCGACCTGCTGCTCAACCCGCTGGGGATGCAGCGCGGCTTCCAGGACCAGGTCCAGGAGAATCCTGACCTGACCGCCATCGTGAACCCGACCAACGGCTACCGGTTCATGGCCTTCAACCACTCCCGGGCTCCCATGAGCGACTCCGCCTTCCGTGACGCGCTCACCGCGCTGATCGACAAGGAGTTCGTGACCGGGAACCTGCTCCAGGGCGTGGCCTTCCCGCTCTACGTCATCCTGCCCGAGGGCAACGTGGCGTGGTACGACGAGGCGACTGCCGAGGAGCTGGCCTCGGTTGGCTACGCCGGGCTCGAGCAGAACGAGCGCCGACAGATCGCGATCGATCTGCTGACCGATGCCGGGTACACGTGGGAGACTGCTCCCGCGGTCGATGCCGAAGGCACCTTCACCGCCGGTGCGGGCCTCATCGACCCAGATGGGAACGCGGTTCCCCAGCTCAAGCTGGTGACCCCGACCGCGTCGTACGACCCGCTTCGGGCCACCTTCGGTAACTACATCTCCGGCGTCGCGCAGGAGATGGGCATCGATCTCGTTGCGATCCCGACGGACTTCAACAAGATCGTCGCGGACGTGTTCGCGCTCGATGCGGACAACAACTACACCTCTCCGTTCGACATGTTCATCCTCGGCTACTCGCTGGGGAACGCGGCCTTCCCGACGTTCCATTGCTCCTTCTTCTGCACGGGTGGTGATTCGAACAACACCCAGTACAGCAACGAGGACTACGACGCCGCGGCTGCCGCGTTCGACGCTGCACAGACCCAGGAAGAGGCCTATGCAGCCATGTGGGAGATGGAGCGGCTGATCGCTCGCGACAAGCCGCACGTGCCGCTGTTCGATACCGGCATCCTGGAGTTCTACAACAACAGGGTCGCGTATCCGTTCACCGACACCCTTTCGGGCCTGCAGTTCGTCTTCGGACAGCAGACCTCGGTGACCGCCAAGTAGGCGGCTCCCGGCAGATCCGGCGGATGGGGGCGGTCCGATGACCGCCCCCATCCCCTACACTCTCCTCTTCGCCTCACGCAACGGGAGGATCCGCTCGCCCGCATGATCAAGTTCCTGCTTGGCCGCCTGGCGCAGATGGCCGTCCTCTTCGTGGTGTTCCTCAGCCTCGTATGGATGATGCTCCAGCTCATGCCCGGGGACATCAGCGACACGCTGGTCGGTAACCCGGACATCCCCCTCGCGGCGCGCCTCGAGCTCCGCGAGCGACTCGGCCTGGACCAGCCGCTGTGGAACCAGTACGTCACCTACATCACCAACTTCTTCCAGGGCGAGATGGGGGTCAGCTTCAGTCGCTACCCGCAGGATGTCTCGACCGTCCTGTGGCAGGCACTTCCCCGGACCCTCGTCCTCTTCCTGACCGCCACCATCCTCGCCTTCTGGCTGGGCTTCAAGACCGGCAAGCTCATCGCCTGGCGCCGCGGCGCCGTCACCGAGCAGGGCCTGATCACGACCGGCATCTTCCTGCAGACGGTCTTCTACCCGTGGTTCGCGATCGTGATGCTGTGGCTCTTCGGCTTCTTCTTCGGTTGGTTCCCCATCGGCCGGTTCATCGACGCTCGGCTGTGGCAGGGATCGCCGTACGATGCGAACGATCTCTTCTTCCAGATGATCATCTCGGTGATCGTCGTTTCGGTGATCTACGGCATCGGCCGCTGGTTGATCGGCCGCTATTCGCGCAACCTGGTGACGCAGTCGCGCCTCGGGAGGGCGCTCGGCCTGGTCAGCGTCGCCGGCCTGGTCCTGTTCTGGTGGGTCAATCCCGCCACCGAGTACGTCGCGGACATCGCGCACCACACGATGCTGCCGGTCATCACGCTCGGCCTTGTCGCCTTCGGCGCCACGATGCTCCTGACTCGGAGCGCCATGCTCGAGACGCTCGGCGAGGACTACATCCTCACCGCCCGCGCGAAGGGGATCCCCGACAACGTGATCCGCGATCGCCACGCCGCGCGGAACGCCATGCTGCCGGTGACCACCTCGCTGGTCCTGGCGCTGGCATTCGTCATCGGCGGTGGCATCGTGACCGAGACCATCTTCTCGTGGCCGGGCATGGGCCTCGTCTTCCTCCAGGCGATCAACGTGTCCGACATCCCGCTCGCCGTCGGCGCGCTCTCCATCACGGGCGTGCTGGCACTGTTCGGCCACCTCGTGGCCGACATCCTCTACGCTGTCCTCGACCCACGGATCCGCATTACGTGAGCGTGCTTCCATGACGACCGATAGCAACAAGCGAACTGCCGAGGCAGAGCTCGGCGTCGCCGTCGGCGGCGTGACCCCGGCGGGCGCCCAGGGCGACGACCTCATGAAGGTCCCGATGTGGAAGATCCGGTGGCGGCTGTTCAAGCGGTCGGCCGGTCAGACCTGGGGGATGTTCAGCGAGAACCGGATGGGCGTCTTCGGCCTGGCCCTCATCCTCCTGTTCGCGGTCATGGCGATCATTCACCCGATCCTCATGTCGACGATCTGGGACCCGAGGGTCTACGACCCGGTGAACGGCTACGACGCCGTCGTGACCGAGTACACGGTGGTGGAGGGCGAGGTGACCGATCCGACCTCCGAGATCACCCTGACCGAGGCCAAGCTGCGGCTCAACCCGACCATCAAGGCCGGCGAGGTCGTCGCGATCCCGACCCAGCCGGCGCCGCCCTCGATCGAGGGCGAGCACCCGCACCTCCTGGGGACCGATGCGCGCGGCCGCGACATCCTCTCGCAGCTGCTGTACAGCACCCGCGCGGCCTTCTTCCTCGGCGCGGTGGCTGCCATTACCACCGTGCTCATCGCCACCACCGTCGGCTCGATCGCGGCCTACTTCGGCGGCTGGATCGACGGCAGCCTGATGCGCTTCGCCGACCTGATCCTGCTCATGCCGCTGCTCCCCGTGCTGATCCTGCTGAGCGCGATGCTCGAGATCACGATGGTCACCCTGGGGGTGATGATCGGCGTATTGAGTGGCTTCGGCGGCGTCGCGATCGTGCTGAAGTCGCAGGCGCTGGCCGTCAAGGTCAAGTCGTACATCGACGCGGCGAAGGTCGCCGGTGGCAGCGACTGGCACGTCATCTTCCGCCACATCGTCCCGAACGTCCTGCCGCTGAGCTTCCTGTACATGATGTTCGGCGTCACCGAGGCGATCGCCATCGAGGCGACCCTTTCGTTCTTCGGCCTGCTCAACGTCCAGATGACCTGGGGGATCATGATCAACAACGCCCAGACCAACGGGTATCTGCTGAGCGGCACGTCGTACTGGTGGCTGCTCTTCCCGGCCGGCCTGGCGGTGTCGTTCCTGTGCTTCGCCTTCTTCCTCGTCGGCAGGGGCATGGACGAAGTGATCAATCCGCGGCTCCGGGCCCGCTGAGCACGCGAGGACTACATGACGATCTCCGTGGAGGACCTGGCCACACGCCAGGTCGACCCGACCAAGCCGCTCCTCGAAGTGGACCGGCTGGTCATGGATACAAGATCAAGGACGGCGAGGTATCGGCGGTCGAGGATGTCTCGTTCACCGTCCACCAGGGTGAGGCGGTCGGGCTCGTGGGGGAGTCGGGGTGCGGCAAGACCTCGGTCGCGCTGTCGCTGCTGCGCCTGCTGCCGTCCAACGCCGAGTACGTCGAGGGTGAGATCCGACTCAACGGCGAGAACCTGCTCGTCCTCAGCGACGAGGAGATGCGGCAGCGTCGCTGGAACGACATCTCGATGGTCTTCCAGGGCGCCATGAACGCCTGGAACCCGGTCTACCGGATCGGCGACCAGATCCGCGAGACGCTCGACATCCACTACCGCGGCGTCATGAACTACGACGACCAGCGGACGCACATCGAGAAACTGTTCAGCGCCGTCGGGCTGCCGCCGACGATGCTCGACCGCTACCCGCACGAGTTCTCCGGCGGGATGCGGCAGCGGGCCATCATCGCCATGGCACTGTCGTGCAACCCGCAGCTGATCATCGCCGACGAGCCGACCACCGCCCTCGACGTCATCGTCCAGGACCAGATCCTCAAGGAGCTCAAGCGCATCCAGGCCGACCTGGGGATGTCGATCATCTACATCTGCCACGACATCGCGGTGATCGCCGAGGTCACCGACTCGCTGGGCGTCATGTACGCCGGCAAGATCGTCGAGTACGGACCGACCGCAGCGGTCTTCGCCCGGCCGCGGCACCCCTACGCCTACCTGCTGCTGCGCTCGACGCCGTCGATCACCGGCCCACGGCGGCAGCTCGCGCCGCTCGAGGGCGAGCCGCCCGACCTGCTCGATCCGCCGACCGGCTGCCGATTCCACCCGCGCTGCCCGTTCGCGACGGACCGCTGCGTGCAGGACGAGCCACCGCTCGAGGATATCGGCGGTGGTCACCGCGTCGCCTGCTGGCACCACGACCAGGTTCCGGAGCTCGAGGGAGCCCTGCAGCGATGACCCTGACCGACACGACGCGGACCGACCGAGCGGCGCGGATGAACGGCCAGCCGCTGCTCGAGATCCGCGACCTGGAGATGAAGTTCCCGATCTCCCGGGGGCTGTTCCGCTCCCCCACCGACTTCGTCCACGCGGTCGACGGCATCAACTTCGAGATCGCGCCGGGCGAGAGCCTCGGCCTCGTCGGCGAATCCGGCTGCGGCAAGTCGACGACCGGCCGCATGCTCGTGAAGCTGATGGAGCCGACCGGCGGCAGCATCGTATTCCGCGACGGCGACTACGAGCGGGACGTGGCGAAGCTCCATGGATCGCAGGTCAAGGAGTTCCGGCGACGGGCCCAGATGATCTTCCAGGATCCGTACGAGTCGATGAACCCGCGCCGCACGATCTTCGACACCGTCTCGGAGCCGATGGCGGTCCAGAAGATCGGGACCGTGGTCGAGCGCGAGCGACGCGTCCTCGAGCTTCTGCGGCTGGTGGGCCTCACCCCGCCGGAGAACTTCCTATTCCGATACCCGCACGAGCTGTCCGGCGGTCAGCGCCAGCGCATCGCGGTCGCGCGCGCCCTGGTGATGAACCCGAGCTTCGTCGTGGCCGACGAACCGACGTCGATGCTCGATGTGAGCATCCGGATCTCGATCATGGAGCTGATGACCAAGCTCGCGCGTGAGCTCGGCGTCTCGTACCTCTACATCACCCACGACCTCGCCGTGGCGCGCTACATGTGCGACCGGATCGCCGTGATGTACCTGGGCAAGATCGTCGAGATGGGACCGACTGAGGAGATCCTCGCCCGGCCGCAGCACCCCTACACGAAGGCGCTGCTGTCCGCCGTGCCGGTCCCCGACCCGTCGATCCGGCGCACGCCGGTCGAGATCAAGGGCGGCATCACCAAGGCGATCAACCCGCCGCCCGAGTGCCGGTTCATCGAGCGCTGCCCGTTCGCGGCCGAGGAGTGCCGTACCAGCCCGCACCCGCCGCTCGAGGAGCGCGGTGACCGGCACCTGGTGGCGTGCTACCGCGTCGACGAGATCAACCGTGAGCTCGACGCGAAGCAGCGGGAGCTCGACGCACGGGCCGTGTGATCCGGCCCATCACTCCCTGAGACGACCGAGGGCCCGGCGATGAGCCGGGCCCTTCGACGTTCGGCGGTTCGCGCCGGAAGTCAGGCCGGAACGGGCTCCTCCTCGGGCGCCTCCACATGGCGGTAGAGCGGCGTCTCGCGCGCGTCGTCGGTGAGCATCGGATCGAGCATCTTCTGCATCGCCAGGGTGTGCGTGCACCCGCCGGCGGACTCGAAGAGATGGCAGTCACAGTGCCACGCATCGGCGGCGAGGGACACGGTATGGGTGCCGTTGTCACCGGCGAACGTCGCCTGGAACGATGCGAACGTCACGCGGTCAGGCTCGTGCGCGTAGCGCATCGCCTTCTCGACCTTGCCGATCATGCTCGATTGCACGTCGCGGATACCTCCATGGCGCCGGCCCCCGGCGCCCTACGTCGAGGGGCCCGCCGGGTCGCTTCCGGTTGCCCTGGCGAGCCGCTCCTTCAGCATTGCGAGCAGTGTAACCGGGGTGGGGTCGGTCTGGTAGAGGATTGCGAGATATACGCTCACCAGGTCGCCGTAGGCGACGGTGGTCAGCACACGAGCCAGCGGTGACGGGCCCTCGGACCAGACCTCCGAACGGTTCGTGGCGCGCTCGCCGAGGAGCTCCTCCACCACGCGGTAGCGCTCGGCGATCTCGGCCGGCTCGTTGCGGTCGCGAAGCTGGACGATGTACGGCGCATCCCCGAGCTCGCGCGGGTTCAGACGTTCCCTCGATGGCGTTGTGGTTCGCCTCGGGCATCGGCTCCCAGGTGGCCCATGCCTTGGCGTTCTCGTTGAACTGCGTCTTCCAGCGGTGCGCGACCGCCGCCATCGGCCCGTGGCCGAAGACGATCGGCGTCCGGCCGAAGATGGCCCACGCCAGCTGCTTGGCCGGGTTGGCATCAGTCTCCACCGACGGAGCCATCCGCTCCAGCAGCTCCTCGACGGCGGCGGCGGCCGGCGCCAGGGCATCCGGCCCCTGGATCAGCCCGAGGCGCGAGAGGAGCTCGTGGACGAGCCCCACCCCGAAGCCGATGGCCGCGCGCGGCTGCCCGCCGAGCTTGTACCGGTAGAGCGCGTGCCCGGCTTCGGTGGCGGATGCCGCCAGGCGCCCGCCGGTGGTGATCACCGCGGTCGGCAGGCCACGCTCACGCGCGGCGGCGTAGCCGGAGAGGGTCTCGGCGGTCTCGCCCGAGTGGCTGGCGGCGACGATGAGCGTCCGTGGCCCGGCGCCGGCGGGCAGACCATAGTCGCGGTGCACGATCAGCGGCACGCGGAGGCGATCACCGGCGGCGGCCGCCACCAGCTCCGCGCCGATCGCCGATCCGCCCATCGCGAGCACGACGACCAGGTCGACGTCGCGGAGGCTGGCATCGAGCTCGGTCGCGGCCGCCACCCGGCGTGCCTGGGCGAGCTGACGGGGCAGCTCGGCGACGCGGCCGAGCATGTCTTCGGGGTCGATGCGACGTAGCGCCTCGCGGTCGTCGAGGGTCACCGCTTCCTCGAACAGCGGGACTCGCTGGTCGTCGGTGCCGTCGTCGGGATCCGGGCGACCGGGCTCCTCGTCGGGGTTCTTGTAGCCGAAGAAGTCGCGAGCGTCCATCAGCCGCCGGCCGCGGCGATGCGACGACCCTCGGCGAGAAGCTCGTCGACGTCGTGGGGCGAGCGTGCCTCGGCGTACACGCGCAGGAGGGCCTCGGTGCCGCTGAAGCGGATGAGGAGCCAGCTGCCATCGGTGCGGTAGAACTTGAAGCCGTCGCCGGTCTCGAGCGCCACCCGTTCGATGACGTCCTGCCCCGCGAGGGCGGTCGGTGCCTCTTCCGCGAGACGGGCCAGGATCTCGGTCTTCACCGCGTCGTAGCCCTCGCGGGCGAAGCGGATGTCGATGCGGTTGTAGTACGACGGGCCCGCGAGCTCCTGCAGCTCGGCGAGGACCTCCGAGGCCTTCGTGCCCTTGGTCAGCCACAGGTCGAGCAGGAAGAGGCCGGACGCCAAGCCGTCGCGCTCGGGGATATGCATGCCGAAGCCGAAGCCGCCCGACTCCTCGCCGCCGATGACCGCGTCCGTCTCGGTCATCTTCGGCCCGACGAACTTGAAGCCGACGCCCGTCTCGTATGCCTGCGTGCCGTAGATCTCGGCGAGACGCTTGGCCATGCTGGTGGTGGTGACGGTGTAGACCGCCGGTCCGATCTGGCCTCGCACGTCGAGCAGGTACCAGTACAGCAGGCCATACACCTGCAGCTGGTTGACGAAGACGCCCTCCTCGGTCGCCATGCCGACACGATCGGCGTCACCGTCGAAGGCGATGCCGATGTCGGCGCCCCAGCGCGAGATCTCGGCGAGCCACTCGTCGACGTTGGGGCGGATCGGCTCCGGGTTCACGCCGCCGAAGTATGGGTTGCGCTCGGTGTGCAGCTCGCGGACGGTGAGCCGTCCGCCGCCGATGAGTCGGGTGTACCAGCCGGCCCCCGAGCCGTAGAGGTTCTCGACCAGCACCCGGCGATCGGCGGCGCGAATGCGCTCCAGATCGACGATGCTCGCAAGCTGGTCGCGGAACTTCGGGTAGGGATCGAAGGTCTCGACGAGACCGGCGGCCACCGCCTCGTCGTAGTCCCGCCGGGAAGGCAGCTCATCCTCGGGGTGGGTGTCCATCGTCGCCTCGATGGCGGCGAGCATCTCGGGGGCCGCCGCGCCGCCGGTATCGGCCTTCACCTTGAAGCCGTTGTCGGTCCACGGGTTGTGGCTGGCGGTGATCACGATCCCGGCGCCGGCGTTCATCTCCCGCGTGAAGTAGCTGCCCACCTGGGTGGGCACCGCATCCTCGGGGGCGTACGTGCGGATGTCGTGTGCGGCGAGGACCTCGATGCAGGCGCGTGCGAAGTGCTCGCTGGCGAACCGGCGGTCGTGGCAGACGACGACGCCGCGATCCGCCGCGCCGGTCTGCTGAAGGTACTCGGCGACGCCACGTGCACACCGGCGGACGTTGTGGAAGGTGTACTCCTCCCCGATGGCGGCTCGCCAGCCATCGGTCCCGAACTTGATCCTGGTCACCGACTCGCCCGATCCTGCACGAAGTCCTCGCTCCTGCCCGCTGCATGGGCCCGCGCACGGGGCCGACCAAGAGTGTATCCCGCGGCGTTGATGTCCATCACTCTCGGACCGCTGGCAGCCCGTCGATTCGCGCGCGCCGTGGCGCCGACAGATCGGGCAGGGTTGCACGGGAGGCCATTCGCGCGCGCCGTGGCGCCGACAGATCGGGCAGGGTTGCACGGGAGGGAGCGAGTGGAGGCCGCCTTGTGGACGAGTGCCCGATCTATCGGCATGCGTGCACCCGACGACCGCACGCGCGCCGGAGTGCCCGATCTATCGGCATGCGTGCACCCGACGACCGCACACGCGCCGGAGTGCCCGATCTATCGGCATGCGTGCACCCGACGACCGCACGCGCGCCGGAGTGCCCGATCTATCGGCATGCGTGCACCCGACGACCGCACGCGCGCCGGAGTGCCCGATCTATCGGCATGCGTGCACCCGACGACCGCACACGCGCCTCAGTGCCCGATCCATCGGCGGCCGAGGGCAGGTCAGCCGAGGACTCCGCCCGATCGTGGGTCGAGCGCCTCGCGCAGCCCGACGCCGATGAGGTAGAAGGCGGCGGCAAGCAACGTGATGGCGCCCGCGCCGGCGAGCATGATCCACCACGGGGTTGGTGCGATCCCGGCCATGAGCGAGGACCACACGATCCCGTCGTAGACCATCAAGCCGAAGCCATGATCCTCCCCCACCGCGCTGCGGAAGCTGAGGAACGCATCCGCGATCACGGCCCCGGTTGCCCCGATCATCGCCTGCACCGCGGCGTGCGAGTAGAGGTGCGGCAGCACGTGGCGCGTGATGATCCACCCCGCACCTCCACCGGCCACACGTGCCGCCTCGATGAACGGATGCGCTGCCACGGACATCGTCGCCGCCCGCACCGTCGCGGTCGCGGGCCCGAGTCCGTACAGGACGCCGAACGTCAGCCCCACCTGCAGCGATCCGAACTCCTGGTTCGTGCGGCCGATGCCGACGATGAAGACCGCCACCATGGCCGGCAGCAGCACCATCGCGTCGCTCAGGTGGCTGACGAGACCGTCGACCCATCCGCGGCGGTAGCCGGCGATCGATCCCAGTGCCAGCGAGACCGCCGCGATCGAGGAGGCGGCCACGATCGCGATGAGCAGGCTGGGCGGCGTGGCGTGGATGAGCATCGAGAACACGTCGCGGCCCAGCGAGTTGGTGCCGAGCCAGTGATCGGCTGACGGTGCCGACGGGTGGGCGATCCCGGTGTCGTACCCGAACCGGGGGTCGTAGACCTGCGGCCGATCGGCCCAGACCGTGGCGCTGAGCAACGGCTGGACGACGGTGAGCAGCAGGAAGACCCCGAGAATCCCGACCCCGACGAGGATCTTGCCGTTCAGCAGCGTGCGCCATCCGGTCCGCCGCGCCGGTGGCGCGGTCCCGCGGATCTGCTCGGGAACGGCGGTCACGCCCGGCCCCGGCGCTGGCGCGGGTCGAGCACCGCGATGGTGAGGTCGGTCGCGAGACGGAACCCGACCCCGATGAGGCCGAGCACGACCAGCACGCCCATGATGGTCGGCACGTCCTGGATCTCGATGGCGGAGAAGAGGACCGACGAGAGCCCTGCCATCTCCAGCTCGTTCTCGACGATGATCATCCCAGCCAGCACGGTCGGGAAGCTCAGGAACGAACCGGCGAGCACCGGTGCCATGACATTGCGCGCGACGTGCCGATCGCGGACCGCGCGCTCGGTCAGGCCCTTGGCGCGCCCGGTCAGGACGTAGTCCTCGGTGCGCTCGGCGTCCATGCCGGCGCGCATGAGGAGCATCACCTGCCCGAAGGAGATGAGAACGACGCCCAACAGCGCGAGCGCCGGGCTGCCGCGTCCGGTGGAGGCGCCGACATCGGCCCGGTAGAGCAGGTCGAGCGCATGCGGACCGAGCCCGGCGGCCCAGATCCCGACGCCGGCCGCCGCGATCATCGCGGGCAGGGCCAGGCTCTCGACCAGCGGCAGCTGATGCCGGCGCCCGTAGGAGCGCACGAGGAGGCCCGCAGCAAGCGCCGCGACGAGTGACAGCGCGATCAGCCAGCGCACGTCGCCGGGCGAGAGCGCTCCCGGTTCCCCCACCACCGCCCCGCGCCACAGCACGAGGCTGTCGGCCGGCAGCCCGATGGCAACGCGCAGGTCGAGCAGCGGGTCGCGCAGCCAGCGCACGAGCAGAAAGACGAGGAACGGCGGGAAGATCGTGGCCGACAGGACACCGATGGTGGCGATCAGCGAGCCCGATCCCCGGCCCCGGTTCCACGAGCCGATCCGGCCGAGCATCTCGCCGAGCACCCAGCCGATGACCGTGCCGGCGATGAACACGGTCAGCGTGACCGGCAGCGCTTCGCGGATGAGGTCGACGACGGGCGTGCCGGAGAACGAGCTCCCCAGGTCGCCGCCGGCGAGGCCGAGCAGGAAGTCGGCGTACCGCTCCGGCAGCGGCCGGTTGAGGCCCGCCGCCTCGAGGGCGGCCCGGTACGCCGCCCCACGATCCGGCCCAAGGAACTGGGTCGCCCAGGAGTACGGCACCCAGACCTGCATGAAGAAGAAGACGGCCGTGAGGAAGATGAAGAGGGTGACGAGGGCCCAGGCCAACCGCATTGCCAGGAAGGTCACGAACCACGGCAGCCGCGGCCGGTGTGCCGAGGCCGCAGTGACCGTCACGCAGTGCCCTCCTGACGTGGTGGGGCCGCCACGAGCGGCGAGGCCGCGACGGGCCGTCCGCCACCAGCCAGCCGTCCGCCGGAACAGCCGCCTTCACTCAACTAGAATCCCCCGGGTGAGCGATTGGTTCAGACCGATCAGCGCTCGAGGGACAGCGCCAACAAGCATCGCGGTGATGATGCTCGCCTCTGCCAGTGGCATTGTGTCGGGCCCACGGACCGTGCGGCAACCCGGCGTCGCCTGGTCCGGGCCACGAGCCAGCGCCGTGCGCGCCCGGTGAACGACTGGCTGCGTTCGCTGGTCGCGCTGGCCACCGCGTCTGCCGCGGTCGTCGGCGTGACGGTCGGGCTGGCGGTGGTGATCGTGCCGACGCCGGCGAGCTCATCGGAGACGCCCGACGGGGCGCCTCCGCGATCGACGACGGCGCCGGGCGCGGTCGGGGACCTGGACGCGATGCCGACCGCGATCGGCGGGACGCTGCGAGTGACCGGCGACCGGGAGGCGAGCCTCCTCGTGGCCCGGGAGGCGACCGACGGACAGTACGGCCTCATCGGCGACGACGCGCGGGTCTTCTTGGGCGATGACCCACTGACCGTCGTCCAGTTGAACCTCGACGGCCTCTCCTTCTTCCCGGGGCCCGGGGCCTGCACCGTCACGGCGGGACGCTTCAATCCGCAGATCGGCGTGGCCGGCGCACGCGTCCGCTGCGACGATCTGGCCGATGTGCGCGGCAACGGGGTGGTGACCGTGGATGGGGTCCTCGGCGTCGCCGGCGACGTGCTCGGGATGCGCGGGGATCTCCCTCCGAGCGGCGGCACGGCGACCGTCGGCAGCGAGGCGCTCGAGTTCACCGGCGCGCAACTGAACTCCTTTCCGATCCTCATGGTGGACGGCGCGGACCAGACCAACATGGCGCTCGAGGACGGCGAAACGACCCTGCTCTTCACCTACGACGTCCAGACCCACGAGGTCGCGCTCGCCCACCTCCGGCGCGGCAGCGATCTGTTCGATGTCTCGCCGAGCGCATGCTCGATCGGCAGCCGGCAGCTCGGCATGGTGAACCCCCGCACAAGGCTCCTCGACATGACCGTCCGGTGCGCGGCGGTCGAGGTACCCGGCGTGGGAACGGTGGCGATCGATGCGTCGCTGATCGTCGAGGAGATCGCCTCCCCGTTCTGACGATCGACGCGATCAGCGCGATTCGGCCCGGGCCGTGACCTCGTCGAGCGCCGCCTGGAGCCGCTCGAGCAGCGGACGCAGCCGCTCGCGCGGCTCCACCCGAATCGGAGCCGCTTCCTCCACCCGGAGCCGGCAGAACGGCAGCGGCACGACGTGGCGGTCCCATCGTCCCGTCAGCCGCACCGCGGGCCGGACCGCCACCGCCCATGGCTGGAGCGGGATGCCGGCCTCGCGCGCCACGATGAGCGCGCCCGGCTTGGCGCGCCGGTACGGTCCCAGCGGGCCATCCGGGCTGATCACCACGCTCGCGCCCTCCCGGCCGATGCGGGCCATCTCGAGGGTGAGGCGTGCTGCGCCGGCTCGGTCGCCCTCCCTCGGCAGGGGCACGGACCCGGCGTCGAGCGCCGCCAGCATGGCGTCCATCACGAGCCCGCGTGTCGTCTGGGTGCTGAAGCTCACGTGGTGGTTGTGCCGCCGCAGCCGATGCGCGGCGGTGGCGGCGACCAGGTTGTACTCGTGCCAGAAGGCGAGGATGGCCTGACCCTGTGCCGGCGGAGGCCCATTCACCCGGCAGGTCGCCGCCACGAGCCGGACGTAGAGCGCCATGAGCCGGCCGGTCAGCCGGGCGAGGCGGCGCATCGATGGCTACAGGTAGCGATCGCCGGCGGTGCGCGCGATCTCGTCGAGGACCGGCTTGATCTCCTCCGCACGATCGCGGTGGCAGACGAGGAGCGCATCCGGTGTGTCGACGATGATCACGTCATCGAGCCCGACGGTCACGACCAGCCGCTCGCCGCCGTGGACGAGCACGTTGTGCGAGCCGCGGTCGAGGTGCTGGCCGCTCGCCACCAGGTCCTTGCCCTGCGCGCCGGTCAGGGCTTCGAGGAGCGACGACCAGGAGCCGATGTCCGACCAGCCGGCGTCGAGCGGCACGACCGCCATCCGGCCCTCGGCCGCCGCCGGCTCGGCGAGTCCCACGTCGATCGTGATCGCCGGCACGCGCTCGAGGATGTCCCGGACGTCGCTCATCCAGCCCGGTGTGCGGTGGAGCGCCTCGATGCGGTCCAGGGCGGCCGCGAGCTCCGGCTGGAAGCGCTCGATCGCCTGGCGGAAGGCATAGACCCGCCAGACGAAGACCCCGGCGTTCCAGAGGTACCCGCCCTCGTCGAGGTAGGCAGTGGCGGTCTCGGCATCGGGCTTCTCCACGAAGCGATCGACGAGCGCGGTCGGCGACTCCGCGTGCAGGCGCTCCCCGGACCTGATGTAGCCGTAGCCGGTGGCGGCGTGGGTCGGGACCACGCCGAGGGTGACGAGGTAGCCGCGCTCCGCGGCCCGCGCGGCCTCTCGGAGCGCATCGGCGAAGGCGGGCTCATCGGCGACGAAGTGGTCGGCCGGCAGGACGAGGCAGACCTCGTCCGACTCGCGGCGGGCGAGCGCGGTGGCAAGGGCGGCGGCCACGGCGGTCGATCGGGCCAGCGGCTCGCCAAGGACGTTCTCCGCGGGAAGCTGGGGCAGCTGCTCCGCCGTCGCCCGCACGTGCGCCTGGCTGGTGATGACGTAGATGTCGTGCGGCTTCAGCAGCGTCCCGAGGCGGGTCACCGTCTGCTGCAGCAGGCTGGTGTCGCCGGTGAGCGCCAGCAGCTGCTTCGGGGAACGCCGGCGCGACAGCGGCCAGAGGCGAGTGCCGGACCCGCCGGCCATGACGATGGCGAACATCAGTCTCGCTCGACCTCGGCCTCCAGCCGCTCGCCGAGCTCGAGCGTGCGTCGGTACGCGGCCCAGACGGCATCGGAGAAGACCGTCCGGATGCGCCCCTTCTCGAGCTCGTAGATCGCGGCGGCACTGGTGCCGCCCGGCGACGTCACCGCGTTCCGCAGCTGCGCGGGATGGAGCTCGGAGCGCTTCGCGAACTCGGCCGACCCGACGAGCGTCTCGACCACGAGGTCGTGTGCCAGCTCACGGGGAAACCCCAGGTGGACGCCCGCGTCGATGAGCGCCTCCATCACCGCGAACAGGTAGGTGGGGCCGGTGCCCGAGAGGGCCGTGGCCATGGCGACGAATCCCTCGTCCGCGACCTGGCGCTCGTCGCCGAGGGCGCGCAGCACGCCTCGTGCGAGATCACGTTGGCGGGCCGAGCAGGCATCCGACGCCGCCCACACACTCATCCCGCGTCGGATCTGGCTCGGGGTGTTCGGCATCACGCGCACCACCGCCGCGTGCTGCAGGCCGTCGACCAGCGTGCGGATCGTGGCGCCGGCGACGATCGAGACGACGACCTGGTCCGGATCGAGGCGGCCGCGCAGCTCGCGCATCACGCGGCTCAGCATCTGGGGCTTGACGGCGACCACCACCACCTCGGCGTCGGACAGGGCGTCACGGTTCGCCGCCACGGCACGAATCCCGTGACGCTCGGCGAGGAGCTCACGGCGCTCACGGCGCGGGTGGGAGGCGGCCAGCAGCTCGGGGGTCACGGCGCGATCGGCGACCAGGCCGGCGATGATGGCCTCGGCCATCACGCCCGCTCCCACGATCCCCACTCGCATTCGTCGTCGCGCCATCAGTGTCTCTCCTCCGCCCCCTCGCCCACCGGGACCTCGGTCCCGAGCAGCCGCCGCGCCGCTGCCACGTCATCGTCCGGCGCCCCTGCCCGGTCGAGCAGATCGACGGCCGCAGCCGCCAGCCGGCGCGCCTGGGTCACCTGGTTCAGCTCGAGCATCGCGCGCCCCAGGCCGAGGGCGGCCAGCCCCTGCTCGTGCTCGGCGCCCACGTCGCGCGCCTCGTCGATCGCCTCCGCATAGTAGCGGCGCGCGCTGTC
The DNA here is from genome assembly GCA_963704115.1 of uncultured Chloroflexia bacterium. Taxonomy (GTDB): domain Bacteria; phylum Chloroflexota; class Limnocylindria; order QHBO01; family QHBO01; genus JACDBZ01. The sequence continues at coordinate 273,226 of CAVPGY010000002.1, read as the reverse complement.
CGGATCGCCGGCCGCCGCCCGCAGCTCACCGATGCGACGAGCCTGGCGGATCGCCCCGATGGTGTCCTGAGCCTGCTCGAGGTGCCAGAGGGCGCGATGCGCCCACAGGTCGGCCGGCCACCAGTCCTCGGCGCGAATCGCGGCGTCCATCGCCTCCACAGCAGCCGTCGCTGCGCGCGGATGGTCACGCTCGCGCTCCGCCCCGAGATACGCGGCGGCACGCTCGCCGCGTCGCAGCGCCAGGGGCAGCTCCCGCAGTCCCTCGGCCGCGGGGGTCTCCCCGCCACGTGTCAGCCCGCGGACACGGGCGAGCATGGACTGCAGGACGCCCAGGCGAGGCTCACCCCACGGCCGTCTCGATCGCGCTCGGTCGCCCACGGGCGGGTCAGCCCCCGGCGGCGGCGCGCAGGTCGTCGACGCGATCAACCCGCTCCCACGGCAGGTCGAGGTCGCTGCGACCGAAGTGGCCGTAGGCGGCGGTCTGCCGGTAGATCGGTCGGCGCAGGTCGAGGTCGCGAATGATCGCCCCGGGTCGCAGATCGAAGACCTCGTCCACCAGCTCGGCGAGCCGCTCGTCGGCCAGCGTGCCGGTTCCGAAGGACTGGAGGTTGATGGCGAGCGGCCGGGCCACGCCGATGGCGTAGGCCAGCTGCAGCTCGCACCGGCGCGCGAGCCCCGCGGCGACGAGGTTCTTGGCGACGTAGCGGGCCATGTAGGCGCCGGATCGGTCCACCTTGGTCGGGTCCTTGCCGCTGAAGCTTCCGCCGCCGTGCCGGCCCATGCCGCCGTAGGTGTCGACGATGATCTTGCGCCCCGACAGGCCGGAGTCGGCCATCGGCCCACCGATGACGAATCGGCCGGTCGGGTTGACGAGGTGCCGTGTGCGCTCGTCGAGCAGGTGAGCCGGGATGGCGGCCTCGACCACGTGGCGCCGGACGGCCGCCGCCAGGTCGGCGAGGTCGACGTCCGGATCGTGCTGCGTGCTGACCAGCACGGTGTGGACGCGCGCCGGGCGGCCGTCGGCGTCGTACTCGACGGTGACCTGGCTCTTGCCATCGGGGCGCAAGAACGGCAGCGTGCCGTCCTTGCGGACCTCGGCGAGGCGCCGCGCGATGCGGTGCGCGAGCATGATCGGCATCGGCATCAGCTCGTCCGATTCGTCGGTCGCGTAGCCGAACATCATCCCCTGGTCCCCGGCGCCCGGCTCATGCTCCTCGGCAGCTCCCTCGCGCGTCTCGAGCGCGCGGTCCACGCCGAGGGCGATGTCGGGCGACTGCTCCTTGATGGCGGTCATCGTGCCGCAGGTCTCCCAGTCGAACCCGAGCCGGCTGTCGTTGTAGCCGATCTCGCGGACCGTGCGCCGCACGACCTCCTGGACGTCGACGTAGTGCGTGGTGCTCACCTCGCCGAGCACGAGCACCAGGCCGGTGGTCGTCGCCACCTCGACCGCGCTGCGCGCGTTGGGGTCGTGCGCCAGGACGTCGTCGAGGATCGCGTCGGCAACCGCGTCACACAGCTTGTCTGGGTGGCCCTCGGTCACCGACTCGGAGGTGAACAGGGTGGCGCGCGACGCGTCGGACATGGGTGCTCCGTGCTGGGTGGAGGGTTCGCGGCGAGTGTACCGCCCGTCAGGCGGCGGCGTCCGATGCCGTCCGGGACGGCACCATCAGGGCGGCAGCCACCAGGGTGGTGAGGGGGACGGCCGCCACGATGCCGATGCTGCCGACGAGTGCGCGGATCACCTCGACGGCCACCACCTCGCTGTTGAGGACGGAGAGCGGCGACTGGCCGCCGAGCGCGAAGAGGAGCAGGAGGGGCAGCCCGGCGCCGAGGTAGGCCAGCATCAGCGTGTTGACCGTGGCGGCGATGTGGGATCGTCCGACCCGCATGGCGCGCGTCACCACGCCGCCGCGCGGCGCGCCCGGGTCCGCGCGATGCAGCTGCTCGACCGCGGCCGCCTGGGTGACCGTCACGTCGTCGAGCACACCCAGCGCGCCGAACACGGTGGCCGCGAGCAGCAGGCCCTGCAGGTCGATCCGGCCCCCCACGAGGGGGATGAGGAACGCGATCTCCTCGCTGCCCTGGAGGGCCGTGAACTCCGCGAGGGCGGTGAAGAGCCCGGCCAGCACGGCGGTGAGCAGGAGTGCGGCGAGCGTCCCGAGCAGCGCCGACAGCGTGACCCGGCTCCATCCCTCGGTGAGCAGGAGCGTCACGAGGGTGACGAGCGCGCCGCCGGCCACGGCGAGCAGGATCGGGTCGACGCCGCGGAGCAGGAGCGGCACCACGAGCTTGATCACCACCGCCAGGGTGAGCGCCAGGGCCACCAGCGATCGGATGCCGCGCAGCCCGCCGACGAGCAGCACCACGCCGGCGAAGACGGCCGCCAGCAGCGCGAGCGTCGGCACGCGCCACGGCTCGGCGATGAACGCGGCGCCCCCGGCCGGGCCGGTATAGCGCGCGACGACCACCTCGTCGCCCACCTCGTAGGCCGCCCGATCGTCCGAGCCGGGCAGGGCCGCTCCGGCGCCCTGCACCGCCGCCTCGATCCGCTCCCCGGCCGTCGGTCCGTCGAGAATCTCCACGCGGAACAGCGGAAGTCCGGCGACATCGGTGCCAAGCGACTCGACGATCCTGCCGTGGAGCGACTCCTGCCCGATGACTGGGATGGCCTCGTCGGGTGTCAGGTCGGGAAGGAGCCACAGGCCGGCGAGCAGGGCGATCCCGACGACCACTGCAGTGAGCGACCCCGCAAGGCGGCGTCCAAGGCTTTCGTCCATGCGGGCCCGAGGATAGCCGCCTCGCCTATCCTAGGCGGCCGATGACCACGCTCCCCGTCCGCCACGCCGACCTGCTCGCGTATCGCGACGAGTTCCCGCTGCTCGCGCGGTCGGTGTATCTCAACACCTGCTCGCTCGGCGCGCGGTCCGAGCGGTCGCGTCGCCACCTGGACGCCTACCTCGACGAATGGGACGGGTTGGGCGCCCGCGCATGGTACCGGCGCTGGCTCGGCGAGCTCGACCAGCTGCGCGCGGACTTCGGCGCGGTCATCGGCGTTTCTGGCCACGAGATCGCGCTTGCGCCGAACGTGAGCGCCGCGCTGGCGGTCATCGCCTCCGCCCTGGAGCCCGTCCATCGCGGCGACGCCGCCATCGCGGAGCTTCTGCGAGCCGCCGGCGTCGCCAGCGGCCCGACACCCCGTCCGAGGATCGTCACCACCGCTCTCGACTTCCCGACCATCGGGCACCAATGGCTGGCCCGCGAGCGCCTTGGCGCGGAGCTGGTGGTCATCCCGTCGCCCGATGGCATCACCGTGCCCATCGAGGCGTTCGCCGAGGCGATCGACGAGCGGACGGCGCTGATCGCCACCGGCCACGTGTACTTCACGACCGGCGCGCGTCTCGACCTGCGCCCTCTGGCCGACCTGTGCCATGAGCGCGGAGCGTTGCTGCTCGTCGACGCCTACCAGGCCACCGGCCTCATCCCGACCGACGTCGTGGCCGACGGCGTGGACGTGTACGTGTCGGGAACGCTCAAGTGGCTCTTCGGCGGCAGCGGCACGGCCTTCGCCTGGGTTCGACCCGCCCTCCACGAGGCGCTGGTTCCCACCACGACCGGCTGGTTCAGCAGCGCGCGCCAGTTCGCCTTCACGGTCGATGAGCTCGACTTCGCGCGGGATGGTCGGCGCTACGAGCTCGGCACGCCGTCGATGCCGAGCGCGGCGATCGCGCGCGGCGGCATGGATGTCGTGCAGGAGATCGGCGTGACGCGGCTCGGTGAGCGCACTGGCGACCTCGGCGACCTGCTCATCGCGCTGGCGGAGTCCACCGGACTGCGGGTCGGCGGGCCACGGGATGCGGCCTCGCGGGGAGGGATCATCCCCATCGGCGTGGCCGAACCTGGGCCCGTGGTCGACGCGCTGGCGGACGAGGGCATCATCGTCGACTTCCGCCCGGGCATCGTTCGCTGCTCGCCTGCGTTCTACACCACGGAGGACGAGGTGCGGCTGCTCGTCGATCGCCTCGATCGCCTCGTGCCGGCGACCGATCGGGCGGCTAGCCCGTGTTGAACAGCCCCATGCGGTGGGCGACGGCGGCGGCCTCGCTGCGGCGCGTGACGCCAAGCTTGGCGAGGATGTTCGAGACGTGGACGCCCGCCGTGCTTTCCGCCATATAGAGCTGCTCGCCGATCTGGCGGTTGCTGCGACCGTCGGCGACGAGTGCGAGCACCTCCCGCTCGCGCCGCGTGAGCCCGAGCCGGTCCGCAGCTTCATCCGTCGACGGGACGCCCTCGAGCGGGATTCGCGCGCGCCGTGCGAGCGACTCCAGCCGCGTGCTGAGGGGCGCCGCTCCGAGCTCGCCGGCGATGGCGTGCGCCTCGGTGATCGCTCCCTCCGCCTCCGTTCGCAGGCGCAGGTCGAGGAAGGTCGCGGCCGCGTCGGCGAGGACCAGGGCGAGCTCGTGGGGCCTGCCCAGGGTGCGCCGCCCGGCCACCGCCGCCACCCAAACGTCGGCATCGGCCTGTCCGGCGGTCCGCGCCACCAGCGCCTCGGCGAGCGCGCGATCCGCCGTGATGACCGCTGCCGGACGAGCCGCCAGCCCGGTGACCCGATCGAGATGCGCGGTCAGCTCATCGGCGAGCGCGCGGGAGCCAACGATCGCCGCGACCAATCGATCCTTCGACCCCGTGACCCGCGCGGCATCGGCCTCTTCCGCCTCCGCGCGGAGGCCCGTCAGCAGGAACAGCCGCGCGTCGCTGTCCAGGTCCGGCTCGGCGAGCTGGTCCAGGGTCTCCCGGATGAAGCCACGAGCGCCGGCCGGTTCGCCGGCGACGATGGCGAGCTCCGCGCGCCGCAGACGCATGAGGTCGGGGTCCGGTCCGATCACTCGCTCGGCCAGGCCGTCGTAGGTCGCGAAGTCGGCACGCGCATGGTCGAGCTGCCCGCGTGCGATGGACAGGCGGATCCGGTTGCTGAGCAGCCAGCGGATCGCATAGTGGGTGGTGCCCGCCGAGATGGTCTCGTCCAGCAGCGTCGCGGCCTCGTCCCAGCGACCGAGGTCGTGGAGCGAGCGGGCGGCCTTCGACGCCAGCTGACCGCCGAACCGCGCGTCGGCGCCGAGATGCCGAATCCGGTCGCGCGTCGTGCGGGCCAGCTCCAGCGCCTCCCCGTGCAGCGCTGCCTCGTCGAGGGCCCAGCCGAGGCCGACCGCCGTCAGGAAGATCGCCAGCGGGTCGCCGAGCCCCACCGCCGACTCGTGGCTCTCCCGCAGCACCGGGATGGCGCGCTCGAAATCGGACCGACAGGCCAGGTCGAGGCCGATGACGTTGAGGGCACGCGCCGCGGCCACGGGAGCGTCAACGGCTCGGGAGATCGCCAGCGCCGCCTCCCCGAGCGCGAGCGAATCGCCATAGCGTCCGCGCACCATCAGCGAGTGCGCCAGGTCGGCCAGGACGCGCGCCCGCTCGGGCGTCGGCGGATCGATCGGGATGAGCTCACCTGCCCGCTCCATGGCGGCCACGCCCGACTGCCAGTCGCCGGCCTCGTTGAGATACCAGGCGAGCCGATGCTGGAGAGCGCCCGACCGAGTCGGGTCGCGGCGCGGATCGAGATCGGCGATGGCTGATCTCACCAGGTCGATCGATCGTCGCGCATCGCCGGCCTGCGCGGCCGCCTCCGCCGCCTCTTCGAGGATGGCGATGCGATCGACGTCCTCGGGCAGCGCCTCGCGCGCGACCTTCGGCCACAGCTCCAGAGCTCGCTCGAGCAGGCCCTGCGCCTCCGCGAAGGCCAGCCCGGCGGCCGCGGCCCGCGCCGCCGCCAGGGCTGCGGGAAGGGCGCTCGAGGTCGTGGGCCAGGAGCCAGTGATGGGCGACTTGCGCGGCGGTCGCCGACCCAGACCCCTCGGCGGGCCGGCTGCCCCCGGCCATCGCCGTCGCATAGGCAGCATGCAGCTGCGTGCGCTCGCTCGGAAGGAGCTCGCCATAGACGACCTCCTGGACGAGGGCATGACGGAACGCATACCCCGGTTTGTGGTCCGGCGACGTCGGCACCACCAGGTGGTGCTCGATCAGCTCGCGGAGGCCGTCGGCAAGCCGGTCGTCGCCGAGCTCGGCGACGGCGGCGAGCACGCGATGATCCACTCGGGCGCCCGCCACCGATGCGACCCGCACCACCCGCTGCGCGTCGGCCGACATCTGACGGACGCGGTCCTCCAGCGTGTCCCGCAGGCTGCGAGGCAGTACCAGGCCGGCGGCGCCTGCGGCCAACAGCTCCTCGGCGAAGAAGGGATTGCCGCCGGATCGGGCGAGGACGGTGGCGACGAGCTCCGGCTCGGCCGGCGATCCGCGAATGCCCGCCAGCTGGGCGGCGACCTCCGGCTCGCCGAACGCCGTGAGCTCGATGACCTCGACACTCTCGAGCCGGACCAGCTCGGTCAGCAGCGGTCGGAGGGCATGCCGGCGATGGAGCTCGTCGGATCGATATGTCCCCACCACCAGGATCCGTTCGGTACGGGTGTTCCGAACGAGGAAGCGGAGCAGGTCCCGCGTGGAGGCATCCGCCCAATGGAGATCCTCCAGGACGAGCACGAGCGGCTGGTCCTCGGCCAGGCGGTGGAGGACGCCGAACATGATCTCGAAGAGCCTCGCCCGGGCCGTCGTGGCGGTCAGTGAGGCGTCGGGTGACCGCGACGCGCGGACCGCGGGCTGCCCGAGGTCCGGCAGCAGGTGCGCGAGCTCGGCGCGGCCCGGCCCGATCAGCCGGTCGAGGCGATCGGGATCCAGCGATCGCACGAGCGGGCGGAGGGCGGCCACGAACGGGCCGTAGGCGAGGCCGGACTCGCCGAGTGGCAGGCAGTCACCCTCGAGGACGACCGTGTCGGATGCCCGAACCCGATCGAGGAACTCCTCGACCAGCCGTGACTTCCCGATACCCGCCTCGCCCGTGATGAGCCGGGCACCGGGGCGGCCGCCGGCCGCCAGTTCGAACGCCTGGTCGAGGCGCGCGAGCTCACTGGCGCGCCCGACGAAGACAGGGCTGCTGACCCGCGGCATGGGGGCGATCATACCCACCGTCGCGGGCGCCGACGAGGCGGTCATCGAGGCGAGGAAGCGGGCAGGGAGGTGGGGATGGCCACCGCGGAACCCGGTTCCCCTCGGGCACCGTGGGCGCCCCGGTGGCCGCGAGTCTCCCCCCGGGCCATCCCCATCAACGGTACCGTACAGATAAAGGAATGGGCGCGCATCTGGAGAACCTTTAGTTTTCGGGCCAGATGCGCGCCACTCGACGAACTCGCCGCCCCGCGGGTCACGTGCCGGAGGCGTAGGACTCGCTGTACTGCCTTCTGCTCGGCCGTCATGGGGTCGATCCGGATCCCCATGCTGGCGAGCTTGATTCGGGCGACCTCGCGGTCGATGTCCTCCGGGATGCCGTACACAGCCGGCTCCAGCTCGTCGAGATGCGCGCGCAGCCACTCGAGGCCGAGCGCCTGGTTGGCGAAGCTCATGTCCATGACCATTGCCGGATGCCCCTCGGCGGCGCCGAGGTTGACGAGCCGCCCATCGGCCAGGACGTAGATCCGGCGCCCATCGGCCATGAGGTACTCGCGCGTGAACGGTCGCACCTCGCGCGACGAGACCGACTGCTCCTCGAGAGCAGGGAGCTCGAACTCGTCGTTGAAATGACCGGCGTTGGCCAGGATCGCGCCGTCCGGCATGAGCGGGAAGTGGTCGCGTCCCCACACGTTGAGGTTGCCGGTGCCGCTGATGAACACGTCGCCGACACGCGCCGAGTCGGCGGCGTTCATGACGCGGAAGCCGTCCATGGCCGCCTCGATAGCCCGGATCGGATCGACCTCGCACGACGACCACGTTGGCGCCCATGCCGTGGGCACGCGCCGCGATGCCGCGGCCGACCCAGCCGTAGCCGCCGACGACCACGGTCTTGCCGGCGAACAGGATGTTCGTCGCGCGCAGGATGCCGTCGATCGCGCTCTGCCCGGTGCCGTAGCGATTGTCGAACAGGTGCTTGGTGAGCGCCTCGTTGACCGCCACGATCGGGTACGCGCAGCACGCCGTCGTTCGCCATGGCGCGCAGGCGGATGACGCCGGTGGTCGTCTCCTCGGTGCCGCCGACGACGCCGTCGAGCAGCTCGCGTCGCGCTTGGTGTGCAGCTCGTTCACCAGGTCGGCGCCGTCGTCCATGGTGATCTGCGGCTGGTGGTCGAGTGCCGCGCCGATGTGCGCGTAGTAGGAGTCGCGGTCCTCGCCCTTGATCGCGAACACCGGGATCCCGTAGTGCGTCACCAGCGACGCCGCCACGTCGTCCTGCGTGGAGAGCGGGTTCGACGAGCAGAGAACGGCATCGGCTCCGCCGTCGGCCAGCGTGCGCATCAGGTTCGCCGTCTCGGCGGTGACGTGCAGGCAGGCGCTGATTTTCCAGCCCTCGAGCGGCCGCTCGCGCCGCGAACCGCTCCCGGATGCCCGCCAGGACCGGCATCTGCCGGTCCGCCCACTCGATTCGCAGCCGTCCGGCATCGGCAAGGCCGATGTCCGCGACGTCATGTTTCACTTCGGTTCTCGTTGCCACGGAATTCGTATCGCCTCTCGTAACGGTCGCATCAACCCCCAGCCGTCATGGCGCCGCCGTGCGAGGCGCTCGATGAGCTGGCAGTGGATACGGTAGCCGAGCCGGCGGTAGGCCGCGACAGCGGGCTCGTTGTCGGCGTGGACATTGAGCGCGACGTCCTCGACGTGGTCGAGCAGTTCGGCGGTCACCGCGCTCGTCACCATCTTCGCGAAGTCGTGGCCGCGGAAGTCCGCGTGGGTCATCACGTTGCCGACCACCGCGATCCCCTCGCGTGGGTTGATGGCATGCGTGCCGGCGGCGCTCACCAGGCGATCGCGCACGCGGATGCCGTAGTAGACGCCATCCTCCACCACCGATGGCGGGAATCCGGCCCGAAAGCCGAGCTGGTACAGGCGGTTGAGATCGTCGACGTCGAGCGCGGTCAACCGCTTCGCCGGTCCGGCGAAGGGCGCGAACGCGTCGCGATCGACGACCATGCGCAGCATCTGCAGCGGCGTGTCGAGGTCGTAGAGGTCCCGCAGCGCCGCCTCGTGGAGCTGGGTCCCCTGCAGGTAGGCGTCGCGCGGCTTCAGGACCGACTCGAGCACGGCGCGGCAGCCGTCGGGAGCCCCCATCAGGAAGAGCGGCTGCGGGAACCAGGCCCTCGTGGTGCATGACGAGCGCGGTCGGCCTGCCAGCCTCGTCGTAGGCCATGCCCCAGGCCACGCGGCCGCGGTTCGGGCCATCGAGGTCGCCGAGCGCGTAGGCCGCGTAGCGCCGATCGCGCCGCAGGAACGCCGCGATCTCGGACCGATCACTGACGGCGCGAGCGCGGGTCCGTTGGGTTGCCGCGACCGCCATCGTTATCGGTCCGCCGTGGGCTCAGTAGGTGAGCAGCGTGTGGATGTCGTAGTCGTCGAGCTTGTCGCGCCCCTTCAGCGCCGACAGCTCCACCATGAACGACAGGCCGGCGATCTCGCCGCCGAGTCGCCGCACCAGCTCGATGGTGCCCATCACCGTTCCGCCGGTGGCCAGCAGGTCATCGACGATGAGAACGCGCTGCCCATTGCCGATCGCGTCAGAGTGGATCTCCAGGGTGGCAGTGCCGTACTCGAGCTCGTACTCGACCTCGATCGTCTCCGCGGGCAGCTTGCCGAGCTTGCGCACCGGCACGAACCCGGCGTTCAGCTTGTAGGCGAGTGGCGCGCTGAAGATGAAGCCGCGCGACTCCATGCCGACCACGACGTCGACCTTCGTGTCCCCCACCTGGTCGGCCATGCGGTCGATGACCTCGCGGAACGCATCGGGCTCCTTGAGCAGGGTGGTGATGTCGTAGAACCGGATCCCCGGCTTCGGGAAGTCGGGGACCTCGCGGATGAGGCTGCGCAGGTCGTCGGCGCTGGAGATGGTCACGTCGGTGGGGCACTCCGGTTCGGCGTGGCGGAATCAGTGGCTCGGTGAGTCTAGACCGACCCGATGGAAGGGGCAACGGATCGCGACCGATCGTTCCCTTCATGACCGGGCCGCCGATCAACCGGGCAGTGGGGCGCAGGAGCGTTCCTTCGCGCGCCGTGACGCCGATCTATCGGGCACTGGGGCGCGGGAACGGCTTGTCAGCCGCCTGCATGCGCCGTCGTGCCCGATCTTTCGGGCACCGGGGCGCTGGAACTGCGCCTGTGCGCCGCCCTGCCCGACATATCGGTCCCTCAGGGGTTCCGGACCTCGATGGTTTGCACCATCTCATCGAGGGAACGCCAGGAGGTACGTCCGCCGCTCTCACAGGCGGTTTCGGCGAGGACACGAGACGGCTCCCGGCCAACCTACCGAAGGCCACCACCCAGGGGCGGGTCGGCCCTCAAGCAGGGGCCAGCCGGCGAAGCACGGTCTGGAGCACCCCACCGTTGCGCACATAGGTCACGTCGATCTCCCCGTCGAGGCGCGACAGCCCGGAAGCGCCGATCTCACGTCCGTCGTCACCGCGGGCCATCACCGTCGACCTCCTGGTGCGGGCGCAGCCCATCGGCGATGCCGCCGATCTCGAAGGTCTCCCGCCCGGTCAGTCCGAGCGACGCGACGTTTCGCCCGGCAGGTACTGGAGCGGCAGGATCCCCATGCCGACCAGGTTGGACCGATGGATGCGCTCGAACGACTCGGCGATGACGGCGCGAACGCCCTGGAGCATGCGGTCCCTTGGCGGCCCAGTCGCGCGACGAGCCCGACCCGTACTCCCTGCCGGCCAGGATGACGAGCGGCGTGCCGTCGGCGGCGTAGCGCATCCGCGGCGTCGAAGATGCTCATCCGCTCGCCGGACGGCAGGTGCTCGGTGACGTTGCCCTCCGCATCCGGCGTGAGCAGCGTTGCGCAGCCGGATGTTCGCGAACGTGCCGCGCATCATGACCTCGTGGTGGCCGCGCCGCGACCCGTACGAGTTGAAGTCGCGCGGCTCCACGCCATGCGCAACCAGCCACTCGCCCGCCGGCGAGGTGCGCGCGATCGCGCCGGCCGGAGCTGATGTGGTCGGTCGTGACGCTGTCGCCGAGCACGGCCAGCGCACGGGCGCCGGTGATGTCGCCCGGGTCGCGCGGGCCCTCGCCCAGCCCGTCGAAGAACGGAGGGCGCGCGACGTACGTCGAGGACGCGTCCCACGCGTAGCGATCGCCCGCCGGCACCGGCAGGTCGCGCCACTGGTCGTCGCCGTCGAAGACGGACGCGTAGTTGCGGCGGAAGACGTCGCCACTCACCGCCTCGGTGACGACGCGGGCGACCTCCTCGGCGCTCGGCCACAGCTCGGCGAGCATGACGGGGCGGCCGTCCCCATCGGTGCCGATCGGCTCGGTGGTCAGGTCGATGTCGATCCGCCCGGCCAGGGCGAACGCGACGACCAGCGGCGGCGACGCGAGGTAGCTGGCGCGCGCCAGCGGGTGGATGCGTCCCTCGAAGTTCCGGTTGCCGGACAGCACGGCGACCGCCGCGATGTCGTTGGCCTCGATCGCCGCGGCGATCGGCTCCGCGAGCGGGCCGGAGTTGCCGATGCAGGTCGTGCAGCCGTAGCCGACGAGGTTGAAGCGGAGCGCCTCGAGCGGCTCCATCAGCCCCGCGGCGGCGAGGTAGTCGGTCACCGCCCGGGAGCCGGGCGCCAGCGAGGTCTTGACCCACGGCTTCGTGGTCAGGCCACGCGCCACGCGCATTGCGGGCCAGCAGGCCCGCCGCGACCATGACCGATGGGTTGCTGGTGTTCGTGCAGCTCGTGATGGCCGCGATGACGACCGACCCGGTGCGCAGCCCGAACGAGGTCCCGTCCAGCTCGACCCGGACCGCCGGGTAGCGCGGCGTCGAGCGCACCGGCCGGTGCGCATGGCGTCGCGCGGCATCGGCTCGTGGGTCGGCCTCGTCGCGCGTGTACGACGGCGGCATCCGACGCCGGGAACGACTCGTCGCTCGCCTCCTCGACCTCGCCCATCGGCGGCTCCGGTCTCGAGGCCGTCGGGGAACGCGCGCGGAAGCTGACTCGCGCATGTCGGTCGAGCGCGACGCGGTCCTGCGGGACGCTTCGGCCCCGCCAGCGAGGGCACGACGGTCGACAGGTCCAGGCTGAGCGACTCGTTGAAGCGCGGCTCCGGCGTCGCGTCGGTGCGGAAGAGGCCCTGCGCGCTGGCGTAGGCCTCGACCCGGGCCACCACGCTCGTCCGGGCGGCCGGTCATGCGCAGGTAGCGCAGCGTCTCGTCGTCGACCGGGAACATCGTGGCGGTGGCGCCGAACTCGGGCGACATGTTCGAGATCGTCGCGCGGTCGGCCAGCGGCCCAGGCGCGACAGGCCGGGTCCGTAGAACTCGACGAACTTGCCGACCACGCCATGGGCGCGGAGCATCTCGGTGACGTAGAGCACGAGGTCGGTGGCCGTGGCGCCGGCCGGCAGCTCGCCGTCGAGTCGGAAACCGACCACGATCGGCATCGGCTGATAGCAGCGGCTGCCCGAGCAGTGCCGCCTCGGCCTCGATGCCGCCCACGCCCCAGCCGACGACGCCGAGGCCGTTGATCATGGTGGTGTGCGAGTCGGTGCCGACCAGGGTGTCCGGCAGCAGCACGCCGTCGCGCTCGGTCACGACGTCGGCGAGGAACTCGAGGTTGACCTGGTGGACGATGCCCGTGCCGGGCGGGACGACGCGGAAGTCCTTGAACGCCTGCTGCGCCCAGCGCAGCAGGGCATATCGCTCGCCGTTGCGCTCGTACTCGCGCTCGACGTTGATGAGGAACGCCGCGTCGGTGCCGAACTGGTCGACCTGCACGGAGTGGTCGATCACCAGGTCGGCGGGGACGAGCGGGTTGATCCGCGACGGGTCGCCGCCCAGCTCGGCCATCGCGTCGCGCATGGCGGCCAGGTCGACGACGCACGGCACGCCGGTGAAGTCCTGGAGGATCACGCGTGCCGGCATGAACGGCAGCTCGGCCTCGCCGGGCTCCGCCGGGTTCCACGAGGCCAGCGCGCGCACATCCTCGGCGCGGACGAGGTCGGGGTGCGCCGCGGCGCCACGGAGCATGTTCTCGAGCAGCACCTTGACGGTGTACGGCAGGTGCGCGAGGTCGGCGGCGCCGGCCGCGTCGAGCCGGTAGTAGTCGAACGAGCGGTCGCCGACGGTCAGCGTGGCGCGCGCGGCGGCGGGGTCGAATGAAGCCTGGGACGTCACGGTCGCCTCCTTTCGGTGGCCGCGTCCCGTCGAGGGCGGGAGCGGCATCGGTCGAAGTCGGCGCCGGACGGGTGCGCCCGTTCCGGGTCGAGCGTTGTCGGCTCCGAGTATACCGCCGGCTCGAATCCGGTCGCCACCACACACGTGGGCGCCAGAGCCTGCTGGCGCCGATGGATCGGCACGGAGACGCACGATCCTCCGTGAGGCTCCCTGAGGCCGATAGATCGGGCACCGTGGCGCCGGAGGCCCTGATTTCGGCGGCTTTCGCGCTCGCGCGCCCGATAGATCGGCCCTGGGCGCTCGAGCAGCCGATGGGACGACCAATCGCCCGCTGGATCGGCGCCGCGGTCGGCCGCTACTCCGTGACGCTCACGATCAGGGCAAGCTTCAGGTCCACGGGAGGGCCGTTGCATCCTTCGCCGATGGTGGCCTGCACAGTGACGTCGATCCTCCAGGTGCCGGAAGGCAACGAGAGCTCCGGCTCCGAGAAGTACGTGCGGAGGAAGTCCGCGTCGGGGTCCTCCCCGCTCCAACCGCCGCTCTTGGCGAACGGGACGATGATCGGCTGGTCGGGCTGCACGACGTGCGGCACGCAGTCACCCGTCATCGCCGGTTCCCCGGAGGTGAGGCCATCCTCGACGCGAGTGACGCTGAAGAAGACGAGCCCGGAGCCGGATCCGGAAAGGACGATCGGGCCGGCACCGTCGTTCGTGACTGTCGCCTCGACCTCGATCCGCTCGCCCGCCGCCACGACCGCCGGCTCGGCGGCCGCCGACAGGGTCATGCCATGTCCGGTGGCGGTACCCGCCGCGAGTTCCGGCGCCGTCGGCCCCGGCTGCGTGAGGGACCCGAGCGGCGTGGGTGTCGGGCTCTGCGAACAGGCGGCGGCGAACGCCATCAGCAGCGCGAAGAGAACGACACGTTCCACGCGACCCGAACGCCGACCCGACGGCATGGTTTCCATCAGCCCGCCGCCAGCGCCTCGAGCGCCCGAACAGCGACGTCGATCGGATCACGGCCAGCGGCGACCGGGATGCGCACCTGGTTCGACGCGGTGTCGGGTCGGAAACCAGCGACCTGGAGCGCCACGCTCACGTCACGCCGGTCCGGCATCCGCGCCCACTTGAAGGTGACCTGGCGATCCTCGGCGCGAACCTCGGGCACGCCGGCGGCCTCCGCGGCCATGCGGACGCGCACCGCGGTGAACAGGCCCTCGACCGGCCGAGGGATCGGCCCGTACCGATCACGCAGATCGGCGCGCAGCGCATCGGCATCGGCCTGCGAGCGCAGCTGGGCGAAGCGCCGATAGGCCTCGAGCTTGGCGCCCGAGTCCGACAGGTAGTCGTCCGGGAGGTACGCCGACCCCGGCAGGTCCACGCGCACGGCGGCGGGCTCCGGCGCCGGGCGGCGGCCGCGCAGCATGTCGACCGCCTCGGTCAGGAGGCGGGTGTACATCTCGAACCCGACCGCCGCCATGAAGCCGTGCTGCTCGCCGCCGAGGATGTTGCCGGCGCCACGGATCTCGAGATCGGACAGCGCGATCTGGTAGCCGGCGCCGAGGTCGGAGGCGCTGAAGATGGCATGCAGCCGCTTGCGGGCGATCGGCGTCATCGGCATGCCGCGTCGGTGGAGCAGGTAGGCGTGGGCGCGACGGTCGGAGCGGCCCACGCGGCCACGGAGCTGGTAGAGCTGGGCGAGCCCGAACGTGTCGGCCCGCACGATGATGATCGTGTTCGCGTTGGGGATGTCGAGGCCGGACTCGATGATGGTCGTGCAGACGAGGACGTCGAAGCGGCCGTCACTGAAGTCGAGCATGACCCGCTCGAGCATCCCCTCCGCCATCTGCCCATGGCCGATGGCGACCCGCGCCCCGGGCACGAGGCGCCGCACGCGCTCGGCGGCCGCCTCGATCGTCTCGACGCGGTTGTGGACGTAGAAGGCCTGCCCGCCACGATCGATCTCGCGGCTGATCGCGTCGCGCACCAGGCCGTCGTCGTCCTCGGCGATGCGGGTCTGGATCGGCAGCCGGGCCTCCGGCGGCGTCTCGATGACGCTCAGGTCGCGGATGCCGACCAGCGAGGTGCAGCGTGCGCGGGATCGGCGTCGCGCTGAGGGTCAGGACGTCGACCTCCCTGCGCATCGCCTTGATCCGCTCCTTGTGACCGACGCCGAAGCGCTGTTCCTCGTCGACCACCAGCAGGCCGAGGTCGGCGAAGGCGATGTCCTTCGACAGGATCCGATGCGTCCCGATCAGGATGTCGACGGTCCCGTCCGCCACGCCCTCGACGATGCGCTGCTGCTCCCTCTTCGCCACGAAGCGGCTGAGCATGCCGATCTCGATCGGGAAGGCGGACAGGCGCCGCTGGAAGGTGACGAGGTGCTGCTGTGCCAGCACGGTGGTCGGCACCAGCACGGCGACCTGCTTGCCGTCCTGGACCGCCTTGAAGGCCGCGCGCAGGGCGACCTCGGTCTTGCCGTACCCGACGTCCCCCACCACCAGCCGATCCATCGGCCGCTGGCGGAGCATGTCGGCCTTGACCTCCTCGATGCTGCGCGCCTGGTCGGGCGTCTCGGTGTACGGGAAGCTCTCCTCCAGCTCGCGCTGCCAGGTCGTGTCCGCGCTGAAGGCGTACCCCGGCGCCGACTCGCGCGCGGCGTAGATCTCGATCAGCTCACGGGCCAGGTTGCCGACCGCGCGTCGCACGCGCCGCTTGGTGCGCTCCCACTCGGTGCCGCCGAGCCGGCTGAGGGCCGGCGCCGGCCCGCCGGAGTAGCGCGTGATGCGCCCGATCTGGTCGGCCGGCAGGAAGATCTTGTCGGTACCGGCGAAGTCCAGCTGCAAGTACTCGCGCACGTCGTCGCCGAACGTGCGTTGCGTCATGCCCGACGTAGCGAGCGATGCCGTGGTCGACATGCACCACGTGATCGCCCGGCTGCAGCTTCCCGATCAGGTCGCGGGTCACCACCCGCTTGGCCGCGATCAGCCGCCGGACGCGCGTCGCGCCGAACAGCTCGCGATCGGTGACGAGGACCAGCAGACCGCTCGGCTCGTGGACGAAGCCCGACGAGAGCGAGCCGTGCACGAGCCCGATGTCACCCCGCTCGGGCACCCGATGCAGCTCGGCCGAAGGCGCCAGGGGACGCCCGGACTCCTCGAGCAGCTCGCCGATGCGACTCGCCTGGTCGGTGGTCACGACGACGGCGCGGCCGGCGGCCGCCAGGTCGACGAGCCATCGTCCGGCGCGCTCGGCACGGCCCGGGGTCGGCGGCGCCGGCGCATACCCCGGCTCGGTGTCCGCCTGCTCCTCGAGACGCTCGCTGGCGCGCCCGACGATGGCCTCCAGGGTTCCCTCCGCGTCGTAGGGCAACGGCCAGCCCGGTGGCAGCTCGCCCGCGGCCACCAGGCCGTCCCGGCGGTCGACGGCCTGCGATGTCGAGTCTGCTCCGCCAGGGCGCGCAGCTCCGCGAGCATCGGTGAGCACGAGGTGTGCACGCTCCGGCACGTGATCGGCCGCGGGACCGGCGGTGAGCAGCGACGCCCACGTCTCGGCGGCCTCCGCCAGGTCGCCCTGGGCGAGGTGCGCGGCGTCCTCGCTCGAGGAGCTCGGTGAGGCCGGCCGGTGCGCGGCCGAGCGCGGCCTCCCAGCCGTCGCCCGGCAGGAACTCCGAGGCGGGCAGGCAGGTGCGTCTCCTCGATCCGGCGCCGCGACCCCTGGGTCATCGGGTCGAACGAGCGGATCGACTCCACCTCGTCGCCGAACAGCTCGATGCGCACCGGCCCGCCGGTGCCCGGCGGCCAGGCGTCGACGAGGCCACCGCGGTGCGCGAACTCCCCGACGCCGGTCACCTCGACCGATGGCTCGTACCCGCCGGCCACGAGCCGCTCGAGCAGCGTTCGCTGTCCGATTCGCTCCCCCACCCGGACCGTGAGGCGCGCGGCGGCCAGCTGCTGCGGACCGAGCGTGCGCTGCACGAGCGCGAGCAGCTGCGCGACGACGACGAGGCCGCGCGGCGCGGAACCCAGGTCGGCGAGCACGGCGAGGCGCTCCGCCGACTCGTCGTGCTCCGGGAGCGCCGCTCGAGGGGCAGCGCGGCGCGCTCCGCCAGCGTGCGAACGTGTGACCCGCCGACCCAGGCGGCGAGGTCGTCGGCGAGCCGGTGGGCCTCGTCGTCGGTTCGCGCGACGACCACCATGGCGGTGGGGCGGGACGTGCTGCACGTCGTGCGGCGAGGTGGCCGGCACGGGCGGCGGCGGGCACGCGAAGGACGCCCGAATCCGGCAGATGGGGCCGGAGGGCGTCGACGAGCGCGGCTACGCGACGATCACCGCCGCGTGACGGGGACATGGACCGCCATGGTACCGCGCGACCGCGGTCTCGCGGCTCAGCCGGTGAGGTCGACCCCGTTGAAGGCGTTCATCGCCGCGTCGATCCCGTCGCGCAGCCAGCGCTCCGCGGCATCGGCGGCCGACCGCGACCATCTCGATCGCCAGGTCACGCTCGTCCGGCCTGAAGGTCGAGAGGACGTGGTCGACGGTCTCACCGGCGCGGCCGATGCCCACCCGCAGACGCGCGAACTCATCGGTCCCGAAGGCAGCGATGATGTCGCGCAGGCCGTTGTGGCCCCCGGCCGAGCCAGATCGGCGCAGCCGGACCTTCCCGAGCGGCAGGTCGATGTCGTCGGCCACCACCAGCAGGTCGTCCGCGGTCTCGACATCGGTCTGGCGCAGCGTGGCGCGAAGCACGACGCCGGACCGGTTCATGTATTTCAGCGGCTTGACGAGCAGCACCCTGCCGATGGGCTCCGGGCGGTGCACCTCGAGCAGTGCTGCCCCGTCGCGGACGCGCCCCTCGCCGGTGAGGCCCCAGCGGTCCGCGAGCAGGTCGATCACCCGAAACCCGACGTTGTGCCGGGTGAACCGGTAGCGCTCGCCGGGATTGCCGAGCCCGCAGATCACCTTCATGCGGGCGATGGTACCGGCCGGTCGAGCCTCAGGCGCGCTCGTACGCCTCGCGAAGCCAGCCGACCAGCTCATCGTCGAACTGCTCCGCGGCATCGATCCAGACCCGATGCGTCGCCATTCCGCTGGTGGGGCGCAGTCGTGATGTCGGCTCCACGCCCGGCAGGTTGACGCACACCTCGAGCCGACCGGCGGCCGGCCCGACCTGTCCGAACTGCTTCCGGCGTCGCAGGCTGACGTAGGTCTTCTTCGGGGCCAGCTCGACATCCGACCCGAAGGCTCGCACGCGATCGATCACCGTGTCGTACAACGGCCGCAGGGTCGCGTGCCTGCCCGCGTAGTGGGAGTCGATGAGCTCCTCGCCGCTTGGTGGCCCCCCGGCATCCGCCTCACGCGCCTTGATCACGATGAGATTCGCGTTGCCGTGTCCGATGCCGTGGTCGCGCTTGAGCATCGCGACCGCCTCCCCGTGCTTCGTCAGTCCCGACGCGCGAACCACCGCGATCCACTCGTCGAGGCGGCGCCCGGTGGCGCGCTCCAGGTTGGCCACCTGGTTCGCAATCTGCCCGTCGACGCTGCTCATCTCACCTCCTGCCTGTTGTCTGCTGGCGGTTGGTTCCGCCCCATGAAACCTCGACGATCGAATCCGAGCTCGGATCGACAAATCGTCCACGCCGCTTCGCCTATGCTCGGCCGATGGATCCTGAACGACCCGCGCGCCGACAGCACGCGGACGTCGTCGTCATCGGCGGCGGGATCATCGGCTGCGCCGCGGCGGCAATCATGGCCGACCGTGGCGCCCGCGTCGTCCTGGTCGAGGGGAGCGCGATCGGCGCCGGCGCCTCCGGGCGCAACCTCGGCGCCATCCAGCACCCGTTCGATCCGATGCTGACCCCGCTCTACGCCGAGAGCCTGACGCGCTACCGAGCCCTCGCGGATGCCTCCGGCGGCGCATTCGAGGTGGGCGTGGCGCCGGCGGGGCTGCTGCTCCTCAACCCCGACCCGGAGGCCGCCGCACGGCAGGTCGCCCACTACCGGGGCGTCGACCCGTCGCTCGCACCGGAGCTGCTCGACCCCGAGCAGGTCCTCGCGCTCGAGCCGTCGCTCGCTCCGGGCCCGTCGGGCATCCGGCTGGCAACCGGCTTCCCGATTCCGCCGGCCTCGGCGACCGCGGCCTGGGCCGACCTGGCCGAGGAGCGCGGCGCCGAGCTGCTCATCGGGGTGCCAGGGCACCCGATCGTCGACGGTGAGCGTGCCGTGGGCGTCGCCCTCGACGACGGGAGCGCGATCCATGCCGATGCGGTCCTGGTCGCGGCCGGCCCATGGACCCCACGGCTCGTCGATCCCGACGGCACCTGGCGGCCGATCATCCCGACCTACGGCGTGACCGTCCAGCTGCGGCTCGACGGGGCGGCGCCGCACCACGTCGTCGAGGAGGACGACGTCGACAGCATCAACCGGTCGCAGGCGACGACCGAGGGCGCGCCGGATGCCGAACCCGCGTCGCTGTTCAGCATCGCGAGCGCCGAGGGCATCAGCACGCTCGGCTCCACGTTCCTCGCCACCGAGCCCGACCCGGCGACCATCGAGCCTCTCCTCCTCCGTCGCGCCGCCGTATTCCTGCCGGCCGTCGCGGACGCGGAGGTCGTCGGGCGGCGCATGTGCGCCCGACCGCAGTCCGTGGACGGGCGCCCGTTCATCGGTGCGGCCGAAGGCGTCCAGGGCCTGTTCGTCTGTGCCGGACACGGGCCTTGGGGCATCAGCACCGGGCCGGCATCGGCGGCCATTGCGGCGCGCGCCGTGCTCGACGGCACGCCACCCCCACCCGAACTGGCGGCTTCGCGACTCGTCTGACGACGCCCGTTCTTGTGCAACCTGCACATTCCTACCGATGCGCAACCCGGATTCCCGGTTGGGTGCGGGGCGCCCTGGTCCTTAGGCTTCCTGCACAACCCACCCCATCCGCAGGAGCAGCCACGATGCCCGAGATCAACTCCGGCGACACCGCCTGGATCCTGACGAGCGCCGCGCTCGTCATGCTCATGACGCCGGGGCTCGCCCTCTTCTACGGCGGCCTGGTCCGCCGCAAGAACGTGCTCTGCACGATCATGCACAGCTTCTTCATCCTCGGGCTGGTGAGCGTCACCTGGGTGCTGTGGGGCTACAGCCTGGCATTCGGCCCGGACACCGGGCTCGGGCTGATCGGCGGGCTCGACTGGCTCGCGCTCGAGGGCGTGACCGGCGAGCCGTCCGACGTGTACGCGACGACGGTGCCGCACCTCGCCTTCATGGCCTTCCAGATGATGTTCGCCATCATCACCCCGGCCCTGATCACCGGGGCCTTCGCCGAGCGCAAGCGCTTCAAGGCCTTCGTCCTCTTCGCCGTGGCCTGGTCGACGCTTCGTCTACGCGCCGATCGCGCACTGGGTCTGGTCGCCGGACGGCTGGCTCTTCGGCCTCGGGGTCCTCGACTTCGCCGGTGGCACCGTCGTCCACCTCAGCAGCGGTGTCGCGGCGCTGGTGGCCGCGCTCTTCATCGGCCGGCGCACTGGCCTCATCGAGCCGGCCACCGAGCCGCACGACGTGCCCATGACCGTCCTCGGCGCCGGCCTGCTGTGGTTCGGCTGGTTCGGCTTCAACGCCGGCTCCGCGCTGGGGGCCACCGGTGCCGCCGCCAACGCGTTCGTCACCACGAACACCGCCGCAGCCATGGCGGCCATCACCTGGGTGACCATCAGCTGGCTGCACAAGGGCGCACCGTCGGTCCTGGGGGCCGCGATCGGCGCCGTCGCCGGCCTGGTGGCCATCACGCCGGCGGCAGGGTTCGTCACGCCGGCGGCCTCGGTCGTCATCGGCCTCGGGGTCGGGGCCGTCTGCTACGGCGCCGCGCACCTGCGCCTTCGCGCGCGCGTCGACGATGCGCTCGACGTCTTCGCGGTCCACGGCGTCGGCGGGGCGTTCGGCGCCATCGCGACCGGCGTGTTCGCCACGGCCGCCGTGGGCGGCGTCGATGGCCTGCTGGCGGGAAATGCCGGCCAGGTCGCGCTCCAGGTCGTCGGCGTGGTCGCCGTCGGCCTCTACTCGGCGGTGGCCACCGCCGCGATCCTGTTCCTCGTCAACCTCGTCGTCCCGATCCGGGTCGCGGGTTCGGAAGAGGAAACGGGGCTCGACCTCGCCCAGCACGGCGAGATCGCCTACCAGGTCTGATCGATTCAGCTACCGCACGGGAGATTCCACCGATGGTCATCGCCGCACTCGCCAGCTTCGTCCTCCTGCTCATCGCCTGGATCGTGGCGCCGGATCGCCAGCGCACGATCCAGCCGGTCGAGACAGCCATCCCGGAGGCGACCCCCGTCGCCGCCTGACGGACCCCGCATCGCCGACGAGCCCGCGGTACCGCCCGCGGGCTCGTTCCGTGTCCGGGCGTCGTTCAGCTTGAGGTGGAGACGGCGTGGCCGGTGCGATCGAACAGCGAGCCGGGCTGCCACGCAACGTCGCGGTGGCGCCGATGGAGGACCCCGAGCACCTCGTGCTCGAGCCCGCGCATGCGCTCCTCCTCGTCGATTTCCGCGTGGTCGTGCCCGACGAGGTGCAGGGTCCCGTGGATGGCGAGCAGGACGAGCTCCTCGGTCACGCTCCAGTTGCCATCGGCCGCCTGGCGCAGCGCCTGGTCGAGGTCGATCACCACGTCGCCGAGCAGCATCGGGCCGGGAGGTCCGACGCCGTCATCGTCGCCGATCCGCGATT
This sequence comes from uncultured Chloroflexia bacterium, assembly GCA_963704115.1. GTDB lineage: Bacteria > Chloroflexota > Limnocylindria > QHBO01 > QHBO01 > JACDBZ01. The sequence continues at coordinate 251,270 of CAVPGY010000002.1, read as the reverse complement.
GCGCGCCCTCGACCATCCACTCGTGCAGGGGGAAGGCCAGGACGTCGGTGGGGCCGCGCTCGCCCATGTGGTCGAAGTTCAGCCGCTTCATCTCGGCATCGCCGCAGAGGGTCAGCTCGACCTCGCTCTCGGGGATCCCCGCCACGGCGCGCCGCACGGTCTCGGCGATCGCCGACTCGAGCAGGTCGACCGCCGCAGCGGCGTCGAGGGGCTCGACCGCGGTCTCGATGCGATCGTGCCCGATCCGGTCGTGGAAGGTGACCGTGCAGCCCATGACGCGACCATCGTAGTCGCGCGGGCACCGCCGACTCAAGGCCGGCCGACGTCACGCCTCCCGGCGCTGCTCCATGGGCACGACGTTCTCGGGGTACTTGATGCGCGAGTGGTACATCCCCAGCAGCTGTCCGACGAACGCATCCTTGATCTGGGCGATGTTCTTCAGGGTGAGCTCGGCGTCGTCGAGCTGCCCATCCTCGAGCCGTGCATCGACGATGCGGTCGACCATGGCCCGAATGCTGTCCTCGTCCTTCTCGTCGAGGGATCGGACGCTTGCCTCGACGCCATCGGCCAACATGAGGATCGCGGCCTCGCGACTCTGCGGCTTCGGTCCGGGATAGCGGAACGTCCGCTCGTCGACCAGCTCCTCGTTGCCGCCCACCTCCCGCAGCGCCTTCTGATGGAAGAAGCTCATCACGCTGGTCCCGTGGTGCTGCGGGATGAAGCCGATGATCTGGACCGGCAGCCCGTGCTCGTAGCCCAGGTCGATGCCATCGCGGATGTGTCCCGCGATGATCCGTGCGCTCGTCTCGGCCGACAGGTCGTCGTGGATGTTGTGGGCTCCCGCCTGGTTCTCGATGAAGGCGAGCGGGTTCTTCATCTTCCCGATGTCGTGGTAGTACGCGGCCACCCGCGCGAGCAGCGGATCGGCGCCGATCGTCTCCGCCGCGCGCTCGGCCAGGTTTCCGACCATCACGGCATGGTGGTACGTCCCCGGCGTCTCGAGCAGCAGCCGGCGCAGCAACCGGTTCGAGGGGTTCGCCAGCTCGAGGAGCTGGAACACGGTCATGATGCCGAACAGGTTGCCGAGCACCTGGAAGCTGCCGATGGCGAGGATGACGGATAGCGCGGCGTTCACGATCCCGGCACCGGCCAGCTGTGCCACGGCAGCCAGGTCGCCCTGGTCGAGCAGCGTGAAGGCCACCGCCACCGCCGCGTTGGTCGCCGCCAGCACGACAAAGACACGGACGAAGGCGTTGAGGCGCTCGGCGCGCGTCACGGCCAGGAGAGCGGCCACGCCGCCCGCGAGGACATAGGCGGCCAGGTCGAGCGCGTCGCGGTTCATGACCCCGGCCAGCACCGCCAGTGCGGCCGCCATCGCAACGCCGGCGCCGCCCTGGAGGAGGATCCCCATGAGCAGCACGGTGGCGGAGGTGGGAACGACGAAGGCCCACAGCGCGCGGTCTGCCCCAACGCGCATCACGATCGCGGTGGCAACCAGTCCGAGGAAGAAGAGCAGGACCGATCGGTTGCGGTGCCAGATCTCCGGCGCGGCGCGCCACAGGAAGGCCACCAGCAGGCTCGCCACCAGGGTGGCGGTGAGGAGGTTCCCGATCACCGTGGCGAGATCGACCACCGGGCGCGTCAAGCCGAGCGAGTCGAGCTCCTCGATCTGCTGCTCGGTGACGACCTGGCCCTCGTTGACGATGATCTCGCCCTGGGCGATGGTCACCTCGACCGGCGGCACCGCGGCCCGGGCCTGGGCACGCTCGGCCTCCGTGAGCTCCTCGTCGATGACGTGCGTCGGCTCCACGAGTGCGGCGGCCAGGTTGCCCGCCACGCCGCGCTGCTCCTCGGGAAGGTCGGCGGTGATCAGGTCGCGAACCTCGTCCCGGATCGCGAGCAGGTCCTCCTCCAGGATCTGCTCCTGCAGCGTGGTATCGAGCGCGGCGGCGGCCGCGGCGACGACCGCGTCCCACTCGGCCCGGGTCAGGGAGGCGATCTGGTCGCGGTCGGTGAACGCGATCTCCTCCTCGGCGGCGAGCCGATCAAGCAGCTCGTTCTCGGTGATCATCCCGCTCTCGAGGCGTTCGAGATTCAGCCCCACGCGCCGGCTGAGCGACTCCAGCAGCGAGAGCTGATCGTCGCGGTTGTCGGCCGGGACCTTGATCCGAGAGGTGATCGGCGGCACGTCCGCGGCAGCCTGCTCCCGGACCTGCTCGGTGAGGATCGCCGAGGTGAACGTGTGGTCCCGCGGTGAGCGGATGTCGCGCGAGGCGACCTGGCCGGCCTCGAGGTTCTCCTGGCCGAGGGTGATGTTGGCGTTGAGGATGAGGAAGAGCGCGGTCGTCACCACGCCGATCACGATCAGGGCCCGCCGGAGCGCTCCCTTTGCCGGGATGCCGTCGAACTCATTGAGCGTTCGCGGGATGAACATTCGGCCTACCCGCCACCCAGCAGACGACGCACGACGTCGCTCACCAGGCGACCGTCGGCCCTACCGCGGGTCTGGGGCGCGAGGCGACCCATCACCCGCCCCAGGTCGTCGGACGACGAGGCGCCCGTCTCCGCAATGGCGGCACGGGCCAGCGCCTCCACCTCGGCCTCGCCGAGCTGCTCGGGAAGGAACTCGGCCAGGATCACGGCCTCGGCCTCCTCGGCGGCGGCACGATCCTCCCGGCCCCCGGCGCGGTACATCTCGATGCTCTCGCGGCGCTGCTTCACCTGCTTCGTCAGCACGTCGACGACCTCGTCATCGGTGAGGTCGCGGCGTCGTTCGATCTTCAGGTTGTAGGCAGCGGCCATCGCCATGCGGAGGGTCTGGGTTCGCTGCTCGTCGCGAGCGCGCATGGCGTCGCGCATGGCGGCTTCGAGCCGATCCGACAGGGACATGGCATCGGGCTCCGGCGTCATCGGTCCTGCTGGGTCCTCCGCTGCGCCGGGGGTGGGGGGCGTGCGTCTGGCTACGCGCGCGAGGTTGCCTTTCGCTTCTTGGCTTCCTTGCGCTTGCGCTTCACGCTGGGCTTCTCGTAGTGCTCGCGGCGTCGTGCCTCAGCCAGGATTCCCGATTGCTGGATCTTCTTGTTGAAGCGACGCAGCGCGCTCTCGAACGTCTCGTTCTCGCCCACGCGAACTTCTGCCAAACGTCTCGCCTCCTTTCCGCTTCGATAGTCGTGCCGGTCTGCATGACGGGGCGACCCCGCCGGGCACGCAAGCCGACGAAGGGTACCAGCGACCCCGATGAGGGTCAATCGGGGAGGATGGTCACCCGGGAGGCCACGCCATCGGCCGTCCGCCGAGAAGGTGGAGGTGGAGGTGGAACACGCTCTGGCCCGACTCGGCGCCCACGTTGGTGACGACCCGATACCCCTTCGCCAGCCGCTCCTGCGCGGCCACGCGTCGCACCGCGGCGAAGAGCGCGGTGAGCAGGCCACCGTCGTCGTCCGCCAGGGTGTCGATGTCCGCCACGTGACGCCGCGGAACGACGAGCACATGCGTGGGTGCCTGCGGGTTGATGTCGCGGAAGGCGATCGCGTCGCCGTCCTCGTACACGCGGTCGGACGGGATCTCATCCGCCACGATGCGGCAGAACAGGCAATCGGGATCTCGATCGATCATGCCCGTCAGCCTAGGCGAAGTCGCCGGTGCGCGACAAGATCGCCGCCGCCACCGCCGCCGCAACCGTGCGCGAGCGGAGGATTCGCGGCCCGAGCCCCGCCAGCTCGACACCGGCCTGCGCCGCCGCCGCCAGCTCGGCCGGACTGAAGCCACCCTCGGGGCCGATGATCACCGTGGACGGTGGCGCCAAGTCGCGAAGCCGTGCCCCGTCGGCGCGCTCCGCCAGCAGCACCGCGTCCTCGCCGAATGCCGACGCGAGCGGCTCGGGTGGCGACAGCTGGGGGATGATCCCGCGCTCGGACTGCTCGGCGGATTCGCGGGCGATCGCGCGCAGGCGCTCGATCTTTCGAGACGACAGGTCGCGCGCGATGCACCGGTCGCTGACGACGAGCCGGAAGGCGGCGACGCCGAGCTCGGTTGCCTGCTGGATCACCTCCTCGAGCCCGTCGCCCTTGAGAAGCGCCTGCACCACGATGAGCCGATGGACCGGCTCGCCGGCCACCGTCCGTCGCTCTTCCACCACGCATGCCCCGCGCTCCAGGCGGCAGCGCGCCTCGCGGCCGTCGCCGATGAGCAGGACGAGCCGGTCGCCGTCCCGCAGGCGGAGCACACGTTCGACCTGGCGCCGGATCGACGGGGGTACGGGGAAGCGGTCACCGCTCGCCTCGGCCGCCGCGACGAAGAACCGATGCAGCGTCGTCATCCCGCGTGCTCGAGCCGGAGGCTCACCCACTCGCCGTCGTCAACGCGGTCGGTCACGACCAGGCCAGCGGCACCCATGGCATCGATCACCTCGCCCGCGCGCGGCTCGATGATGCCGCTCGCCAGCAGTGTCCCGCCAGCGGCGAGATGCGCCGCCAGCCGTGGCGCCAGCTCGACGAGGACGGCCGCGACCAGGTTGGCGACCACGAGCGCGTACCGGGTATCCGTGGTCAGCGCGAGGGTTCCCTCGGCGGTGGCCACCCGATCGGCGAGCCCGTTCCGCTCGGCGTTCTCGCGCGTCGCGGTCACCGCAAGCGGATCGGTGTCGAGGCCGATCGCCCGCTCCGCGCCCAGCCGCAGCGCGGCAAGGGCGAGGATGCCGGAACCACACCCCACGTCGAGCACGACGGCGGGCATCGGCGCCACGTCCTGGAGCAGGTGCAGGCAGCCACGGGTGGTCGGATGCAGCCCCGTGCCGAAGGCCATGCCCGGATCGAGCGTGATCCCCACCTCACCAGGCTCAAGCGGCTCCTCGACCCACGAGGGGACGACGACCACCCGGCCGATGCGCTGGGGGACGTAGTGCGCCTTCCAGGCACCGGTCCAGTCGCCGTCGTCGACGCCGCGCGTGCGCAGCGCACCGACCGGTCGCAGGCCGAAGGCCTGGAGATGCCACAGGGCGCGCTCCGTCGACTCGATCGCGGCAGGCGCAGCCCCGTCGTCGGGGATGTGGGCCACCACCCGAAACGGCGCGCTGGGGTCCTCGCGGGCCGCCAGCTCGTCGTTCGGGTCGCGGATCAGGCGAGTCGGCTGCACGGCGGTCCCGGCAGCCACCCGGCCGAGGATCTCGGACACCGGCTCGACGGCCTCGATGTCGGCCTCGACGCTCAGCTCGATCCAGCGGGTCGACGGCGATGCGCCGCTCGTCGGATCAGCCGAAGAGGTCACGCAGCCGCTCGAAGACCGATGATCCACCCTTCGGCAGCACGGCCGGCTCGCTCACCTCGTCGAGCTCACGCAGGAGCTCGCGTTCGCGCTTCGACAGCTTCGCGGGCACGACGACATTCACCACGACGTGAAGGTCGCCGCGTCCGGCGCCGCGCAGGCGCGGGACGCCCTTGCCCCGGAGCCGAAGCTCGGTGCCCGACTGCGTGCCTGCCGGCACCTCGACCTCCTCGCTGCCCTCGACGGTCGGGACGGTCGAGCGTCGCGCCGAGCGCCGCCTGCGGGAACGTGACCGGCAGCTCGTGATAGAGCTCGGTGCCGTGACGGACGAGCTGTGGGTGCGCACGGACGTTGACCGCCACGTACAGGTCACCGTTCGGTCCGCCCCGCGGCCCGGCCTCGCCCTGGCCCTCCATGGCGATGCGCTGGCCATCGTCGATGCCGGCCGGGATCGCCACCTGCAGCGTGCGCTCCTCGCGCACCCGCCCGTCGCCGCCGCACTCGGTGCACGGGGTGGCCACGATCTTCCCCTCGCCGCGGCAGCGGGTGCAGGCCACGATGTTCACCATCTGGCCGAGGATCGTCTGGGCGACGCGTCGCTTCTCGCCACTGCCGTTGCACTCCGGACACGTCTCCGGCTCGGTGCCCGGCTCGCCGCCGGCGCCCTCGCAGCGGGCGCAGGCCACGCGCGTCGGGAAGACGATCTCCTTCGTCACGCCGAAGACCGCCTCGGCGAACTCGATCGTCAGGTCGTAGCGGAGGTCCGCGCCCGGCGACGACGCGCTGGTGCGACGGCGCGTGCCGGCGGGCGAGCCGCCGAAGAACGCGTCGAAGATGTCGCCGAAGGGCCCGAATCCGCCGCCGAAGCCGCCCTCGAAGCCGCCGGCGGCGGCCCCGTCGACGCCGGCGTGGCCGAACATGTCGTAGGCGGAACGACGCTGCCGATCGGACAGCACGCGGTACGCCTCGTTCAGCTCCTTGAAGCGGGCCTCAGCGCCGTCACCCTTGTCGACGTCGGGGTGGTGGCGCTGGGCAAGGCGGCGGAACGCACGCTTGATCTCGGCGTCGTCCGCGTCGCGCGGGACGCCGAGCACCTCGTAGTAGTCGCGCTTGACGGCCATGCGCCGGCGGATGATACCAATTGGCACTCATCTGGAGCGAGTGCCAGCCTCGCGGTGCCGCGTGGGCTCGCCAATTCCTGACACGACCGAGCAGGTATCGGTCCTACGATCAGCGCCGATGTCGAACATCTCCATCTCTGCCGATCATGCCCGCCGCTTCCTCGTGCGGCGTCACCAGCTGGCGCCGCCGCGCTCGCTGCCCGCCGATCCGGGATCGGTGCTGGAGGTGGTCGAGCGGCTCGGGCTCCTGCAGTTCGACCCGCTCGAGGTGCCGGGAGCACGGAATCACGACCTCGTGCTCCACGCTCGAATCAGCGGCTATCGACGCGGCTGGTGCGAGGAGTGGCTCTACGGGCCGGATCGGCGCCTCATCGAGCTCTACAACAAGAGCCTGAACATCCTGCCGATGCACGAGCTGCCGCACTACCGGGTGACCTGGGACCGCAATGCGCCCGAGGTCGACGACGGCATCCTCACCCAACAGGCTGACGTCGCGAAGGCGATCCTCAAGCGGCTCCGGGCCGATGGCCCGCTCTCGACCGCGGCGTTCGGCGAGCACGCCCACGCCGTCGACTGGTGGTGGGCACCGACGCGCGCGAGCCGCGCGGTCATGGAGGCGCTGTTCGTCAGCGGGCGCATCGGGATCGCGAGACGCGACGGCAACCGCCGCTTCTACGACCTCATGGAGCGCCTCGTCCCGTCCGAGCTGCTGGCGCTGAGAGAATCGGAGGAGGACGCGATGACGCATCGGCTGCTGAGCCGATACCGCGCGGTCGGGCTCACGACGCTGATCGGCACGCAGTCGGAGGTCATGTACAGCGCCGGGACCGACCGCGGAGCGCTCGCACCGGACCGCGCGGCTCGTCGACGAGGGCCGCCTCGTCCCGGTCGACGTGGAGGACCTGCCGCGCACGCGCTACATCGTGGCCGAGGATGACGCGATGATCGCGGCGATGGCCGATCCCGGCGTCCCTCGCGGATCCGGCCGTCAGCTTCCTCGCGCCTCTCGACCCGCTCGTCTGGGATCGCCGCATGCTCCGCGAGCTGTGGGGCTTCGACTATCTCTGGGAGGTCTACGTCCCGGAGAAGAAGCGCACGCTGGGGCTACTACGTGCTGCCGATCCTGTTCGGCGACCGGTTCGTCGGCCGGATCGAGCCGCGACTGGATCGGGCCAGCGGCACCCTGCGCATGCTCGGGATCTGGTTCGAGGCAGGGTTCGAGCCGATGGAGGAGCCCGGCTTCATCCCCGCCCTCGGCGATGCGATCGAGGCCTACCGGACCTTGGTCGGGGCATCGAAGGTCAGCTGGCCCCGCACCCGCATCGGACGATCATTCGGCGCCGTGCTGCGTGGTCGCCCCGCGGCCTGATCCAGCGGCGAAGTCCACGATCACGGGCGCATGGTCGGACGGGATGCCCGGATAGGTCGATGGCTTGCGCGCGTCCCGGTCGCGGGTCGCGGCGACGGCCCGCGCGGCGAGCGGCGCCGACACGTACACGTGGTCGATCCGCATCCCGAAGTTCTTGTGGAAGTGACCGGCGCGGTAGTCCCACCAGGTGAAGAAGCCCGGATCCGGGTTGAACTGCCGCACCACGTCGACCATCCCCCACTCCCGCAGCTTCGCCACCGCCGCGCGCTCGCGTGGAGACACATGCGTTGCGCCGTGCACCGCGTTAACGTCCCAGACGTCGGCGTCGTCGGGCGCGACGTTGTAGTCGCCGCAGATCGCCAGCTCAGCGGATGCGTCGTTGTCGTCCAGCCAGCGGGCGAGTCGGCGAGCCACTCGAGCTTCGCCAGGTAGAACTCCGAGTCGACCACGCGGCCATTCGGGACGTAGACGCTCGCCACGCGCATCGGCCCGCACGTTGCGGCCAGGAAGCGGCCGCCGTCATCGGTCCAGCCGTCGGGGGTCGGGAATGCCGGCGACGACGTCGGCGATCCCGATCCGCGACGCGATCGCCACCCCGTTCCAGCGCCCGGGGCCGTGGTGGACGAGCTCGTAGCCGAGGGCCGCGAAGTCCATGAGCGGCACCTGCGCGTCGGAGAGCTTCGTCTCCTGGAGGCACAGCACGTCCGGCTGATGGCGCTCGGTCCAGGCCAGCACCCGCTCCAGGCGGGCCTTGAGGGAGTTGACGTTCCAGGTCGCGAGGCGCATCGGCCCGAGTCTAGCGGCGCGACTCGCTTCCTATACTCCGGCGAGGGCCTCGCCGGAGGCCGACGCACCGACGGAGGTTCATCGTGTTCAGCGGATTCCGTGAGTTCATCATGCGCGGCAACGTCATCGACCTGGCCGTGGCGGTCGTCATCGGCGCCGCGCTCGGGGCGGTGGTCACCTCATTCGTCGGTGATGTCCTCACGCCCCTGCTGGGCGTCTTCGGGACGACCAACTTCGAGGACCTCACGTTCACGGTCGGTGAGGCCGTCGTGCGGTACGGCGCCTTTCTCAACGCGCTGATCGCCTTCCTGCTGGTCGCCGCGGCGATCTACGTCTTCGTCGTCAGGCCGATCAACGCGCTCGAGGCGCGCCGCCAGGCGGGAACCGAGACGACACCGACCACGAAGACCTGCGCGGAGTGCGCCTCCGAGATTGCGGTGGCGGCGCGGCGCTGCCCGATGTGCACTCAGCCACAGCACGCCGCCTGATGCACGAAGCCGGGCCCTGCGGCCCGGCCTCGCGTCGGATAGATCGGCTGAGTGGGGTCAGACCTCCTTGTACTCGCCCTCGATCGTCTCGCCCTCGTCCTCGGAGGCCGCCTCGGCCCCGTCGGCGCCCGCGGCGCCACCGGTCCCGTTGCCATCCCCGTCGGTCGGCCCGGCCTCGTAGGCCTTGGTGCCGATCCGCTGGAGCACCTCGGCGAGCTGCCCCTTGGTCGAGTCCACCGCGCCGGTATCGTCGCCGTTGAGGGCTTCCCTGACCGATTCGATGCGGGCGTTGACCTCCGCCTTCTCCTCGTCCGACAGCTTCTCCTCGAGGTCCTTCAGCAGCCGCTCGCCCTGGTAGACGAGCGCGTCGGCCTCGTTGCGCGACTCGGTCGCAGCGCGGCGGGCCCGATCCTCCTCGGCGTGCTCGGCGGCCTCGCGGACCATCTTGTCCACGTCCTCCTTGGCGAGCATCGAGCTGGCGGTGATCGTCACCTTCTGCTCCTTGTTCGTGGCCTTGTCCTTGGCGCCAACGTTGAGGATGCCGTTGGCGTCGATGTCGAAGGTCACCTCGATCTGCGGGACGCCTCGCGGCGCCGGCGGAATGCCATCGAGGCGGAAGGTCGCCAGCTTCTTGTTGTCGGCGGCCATCTCGCGCTCCCCCTGGAGCACGACGATGTCGACCGACGGCTGGTTGTCCGATGCCGTGGAGAAAATCTGGGTGTGCGACGTCGGGATCGTCGTGTTGCGGTTGATCATCTTCGTCGCCACGCCGCCCATCGTCTCGATGCCGAGCGACAGCGGGGTCACGTCGAGCAGGAGGACGTCCTTGACCTCGCCGCCGAGAACGCCGGCCTGGATCGCCGCACCGACCGCCACCACCTCATCGGGGTTGACGCCCTTGTGCGGCTCCTTGCCGCCGAACATCTTCTTCACCGCCTCGACGACGGCCGGCATGCGGGTCATGCCGCCGACCAGGATCACCTCGTCGATCTCGCCGGGCTTCATGCCGGCATCGGCCAGGGCCTTCTTCACCGGCTCGGCGGTCTTGCTGACGAGGTCGGCGACCAGGTCCTCGAGCTTCGCCCGCGTCAGGGAGATGACGAGGTGCTTCGGGCCGGAGGCGTCGGCGCTGATGAAGGGCAGGTTGATCTCGGTCGAGGTCGTGCTCGACAGCTCGATCTTCGCCTTCTCGGCGGCCTCCTTGAGCCGCTGCAGCGCGATGCGGTCCTTGGTCAGGTCGATCCCCTCGGCCTTCTTGAACTCCTCGCCCAGCCACTCGATGATGCGCTGGTCGAAGTCGTCGCCACCGAGATGGGTGTCGCCGTTCGTCGAGCGGACCTCGAAGACGCCCTCGCTCGAGCTCGAGGATGAGATGTCGAACGTCCCGCCACCGAGGTCGTAGACGGCGATCTTCTCGTCCTTCTGCTTGTCGAGCCCGTAGGCCAGGGCCGACGCGGTCGGCTCGTTGACGATGCGCTTCACGTCGAGCCCGGCGATGCGGCCGGCATCCTTGGTCGCCTGGCGCTGGGTGTCGTCGAAGTAGGCCGGGCACGGTGATGACCGCCTCGGTCACCTTCTCGCCCAGGTAGGCCTCGGCGTCGCCCTTCAGCTTCTGGAGGATCATCGCGCTGATCTCCGGCGGGCTGAAGTGTCTTGTCGTTCGCCAGCTTGACGACGATGCCGTCGGACTTCGGGTCCTTCATGACCTCGTACGGCACGAGGTCCTTGCTGTGCTGCACTTCGGGGTCGTCGAAGCGACGGCCCATGAAGCGCTTGATGCTGAAGATCGTGTTCTCGGGGTTGGTGATCGCCTGGCGCTTGGCGACCTGGCCGACGAGCCGCTCACCGCTCTTGGCGAAGGCGACGACCGATGGGGTCGATGCGGCCGCCCTCCGCATTGGTGATGACCTGGGGCTCCCCGCCTTCCATGACGGCCACGACCGAGTTCGTCGTGCCCGAGGTCGATGCCGATGATCTTGCCCATGGGTCGTTCAGTGCTCCTTCGGGTTGTTCGCCACTCGGACGAGGCTCGGCCGGATCACCCGGTCGTGCAGGCGGTAGCCGCGCTGCACCTCGCCGATCACGTGGTTGTCGGGATAGTCGGCGGTCTCCTCGTAGGCGACCGCCTCGTGCAGGTTCGGATCGAATGGCTGGCCGACGGCCGCGATTGCCGTCACGCCCTCCGACTCCAGCACGCCTCGGAGCTTGCGCTCGACCAGCTTGACGCCCTCGATCCACGCGTCGTGGGCTTCGGCCGGCACGCCTCGAGCGCGCGGTCGAAGTCATCGAGGACGCCGAGCAGCTTGTCGATGAGGATGGCGTTGCTGAACTGGCCGAGCTGCGCCCGCTCGTCCTCGGTGCGTCGCTTGTAGTTCGCGAAGTCCGCGGCCGAGCGATGCCAGTTGTTGAGGTGCTCCTCGTCGGACTTGGCGCGAAGCTCCTCGAGCTCGACGCTCGAGCACTTCGATCCGCTCCGCCAGCTCGGATCCGCGTCGGCGTCTTCGACCGCGTCGGCTCGCTCCTCGGCGCGCGTTCTTCGTTCGGGACTTCGGCGCCGCCGTTGGTCGGATTGGTCGTTCATTGGGTCTCGCCGTACTGGCTGTTGATCAGCTCGTTCATGAGGGTCGACAGATAGCGCACCGTCGGGATCGCGCGCGGATAGCGCATCCGCGTCGGTCCCAGGACACCCAGCAACCCGAGTGCCCGATCCGGCGCGCCGTATGGCGCGAAGACCAGGCTCACCTCGTGCATCGCGTCGTTCGTGTTCTCGTGGCCGATGATCACGTGGACCCCGCCGCTGCGGGTGAGCACCGGGACCAGCTGCTCCAGGAAGTCGGATCGCTGCAGCACCTCGAGGATGGGCCGCAGCTTGCGAGCCCTCGGCGAACTCCGGCTGCTCGAGCACATTGACGATCCCATCGGTGAAGACCTCCTCCACCTTCACCGGCATCCGCCCCTCGAGCAGGCCCGCCACCACCTCGCCGATGTGCGCCGACAAGGGCCGCAGGCGCGCCGAGCTTCTGCGCACCTGCGGGGCCGCCAGTCCGGCGAGCTCGGTGTTGAGGGTCGCCGCGGTCGTGTCGAGCGCCGCCTGCTCGGTCGACTCCTCGGGGAGCTGCCGCTCCAGCACGGCGCGGTCGAGCCGCCGCTGCACCACGTTCCCGTCGCCGAGCACGAGGACCAAGCAGGCGCGTGCCGTCGGCCAGTGCCACGAGCTGAAGGTGTCCGAACTGCGCCTGGCGGATCGGGCGGGCGTGACAACTGCCGCGGAGCGCGTGTTCCCGGCCAGCACGATGCGGCAAGGCGCAGCCAGTCGTTGCTGGTCAGCTGCACCTGGCTGAACTGGTGCCGGATCATCAGGCGATCGGTCGAGTCGAGCTCCGCCTCGCGCATGAGCGACTCCACGTAGAGCCGATAGCCGAGGTCGGACGGCACGCGGCCGGCGCTGGTGTGCGGGTGCGTCAGCAGACCGAGGGCTTCGAGCTCCGCCATCGCACTGCGGACGGTCGCTGGCGACACCGCCAGGCCGTATCGGCTCACCAGCGACTTCGAGCCGACCGGGACCGCGGTGAGCACATAATCCTCGACCACGGCGCGCAGCACGGACCGCTGGCGATCCGTCAGCTGGACGGCTGGCGAGATCGCGGCGCGTGGGTTCGCCTGTCGATCGCGGTTCATGGGTGCCTCCTGAGCACGATTAGCACTCTCGGTGTCAGAGTGCCAATCGGATGGTGTCCGCATGGTACCGCTCCCCCGAAGGCGGTGTCAACGCGAGGCAACGGGGTCAGGGGCGAGCGCGACCAGTACCTCGGACGCCAGCAGCCGGCCCCGCTGCGTGAGGCGGATGAGCTCCGGGCTCGACCTCCAGCAGGCGATCCCGCACAGCCGCGTTCAGGCCGTCCCCGAACCGATCGACCGGGTCGCTGCCGAACTCCGCGGCGAATCCTGCTCGATTCAGCCCGTCGATCCGGCGCAGGCCGAGGGCGATCGCTTCGAAGGCCCGCGTGGGCTCGTCGAGTGCCTCGCTCCCGTCCATCGGCCGCTCTCCCGCCTCGACGCCGTCGAGGTAGCGGTCGAGGTCGCGCTCATTCCAGGAGCGCTCGTCGGTACCGTCGTACGAGTGCGCCCCGGCGCCGATGCCGGTGTACGCGCGACGCGCCCAGTACGCGCCGTTGTGCCGGGACTCGCGCCCGGGGAGCGCCCAGGAGCTCAGCTCGTAGTGGTGATAGCCGGCGGCCCCGAGTAGCTCCTCCGCGGCGCGGTACTGCTCGGCCGCCAGCTCCTCATCCTGCCTCGGCGCCATGCGGTCCCGCCAGCGCAGGGCACCGGGACGCGGGGGCGCCGCCCACTCGTCCGGCTCGAGCGCCAGCTGCAGCGCGTAGCAGCTCAGGTGGTCCGGTCGGAGGGTCAGCGCTTCGCGCAGCCCTGCGCGCCAGTCCTTGAGCGACTGCCCGGGGATGCCGTAGATCAGGTCGACGCTGACGTTGTCGAACCCGGCCGCGCGCGCCGCAGCGAAGGCCTCACGTGCCTCGGCGGCGCTGTGGCCGCGCGCCAGCGCGTGGAGGTCCGCGTCGCGCAGTGACTGCACGCCCAGGCTGATGCGGTTCACGCCGGCGGCACGCAGCCCGTCCCAATCGGGCGTCTCGCGTGCGCTCGGGTTGGCCTCGAGCGTGACCTCCTCGAGGCTGGGGTCCTGCCAGCGGTCGGTCGCCGCCGCGATCACCGCCGCGACCTGCTCCCCGCTCAGCAGCGACGGCGTTCCGCCGCCGAAGTAGACCGTGCGCAGCTGGCCCGGTGCCGGGCGGAGGTCGATCTCGGCGACCAGCGCATCGGTGTACCGCGGGATGTCGTCGGCACGGCCGCCGACGGTCACGAAGTCGCAGTACGCGCACACCAGCCGGCAGAACGGCACGTGGACGTACAGGTGGTGCGACGGCTGCATCGGCGAAGTCTACGACCGTCGTGCGGGGGCTCCATCCGCCGACAAGTGTCACGGCCACTGATGCACAATTCCGCCATGCCCGTCCGCACCGTCATCGACCGAGGCCCCAAGGGCAAGCGCGCCGTGGCCTTCGGGCTCGACTGGCCGGGATGGAGCCGCGGTGCGAAGACCGCCGAGCTCGCCATCGAGATGCTCGAGTCCTATCGCGCGCGCTATCGGCCGATCGCCGACCTTGCGGGGATGGCCGCCGAGTTCGACGCCGCCGGGTCCCTGGAGATCGTGGAGGACAAGGTCGGAACGCCGTCAACCGACTTCTGGGGGATCTCGTTCGCTCCATGTGCCGCCGAGCAGGACCCGATGAGCCAGGCGGACCTCGATCGCGGAATCACGCTCCTGCGCGCCGCCTGGGCATTCTTCGACTCCGTGCATGCGCGGGTCTCCGAGGAGATGCGCAAGGGTCCACGCGGCGGTGGACGCGATCGCCATCAGATCTATCGCCACGTGATCCGCAACGAGAGCGAGAACTTCGCGAAGTCCGTCGGCCTCCGGATCGCGGAAGAGGCGGCCCTGAGCCCGGACGGACTGCGGGAGTATCGGAACGAGTACGTCGAGGCGATACGCGCCTACAACGCCGGCGAGGTCAAGCGGAAGATGCGGTCGGGATCACTGGCGTACCTCATCCGGCACTCTGCCTTTCACACCCTCGACCACGCGTGGGAGATGGAGGACAAGGACCTTTCGACCTAGCTCATCGCGTTCTCGGCCCGGAGCCGCAGCCACGGCCATGCGGGCCGGAGCCAGGATCGAGGCCAGGCGAACGGCGGTTGCCCGCTCTGGTATCCATCGGGAATGGCCCGCCCGGCAGCAGCCGCCGGTTACCGTCGTTGGAATCGGCGGACCGATGCTCGGGCCAGATCGGACCGTTGCCCGTCAGTTGGATACTCGGGCGAGTAGCCGGGCGGCGTCTTCGGTGCGGCGACCCCACGGACAGATCCGACCGGGACATCGACCGCTCGGGAGCCGATGCGAGTCGGGGTTGGGCTCGCCACGCTCGGGATCGGCCTAGATGGGTCGCTGGCGGAGGCGCCCTCCGGCGAAGGCGAAGAGCGACATGGTCACCGCGAAGTGGCCGACGATGGCCGGGATGACCGATCCGGTCTCGAAGGTGACGACGCCGGCCGCCCAGCCGAGGAGCACCGAGCCGAGGAGGAAGTACCAGTCGCGGTCGTGCCAGAGGCGCCGATGCGCGAACCCGTAGAGCAGCGCCTGGACGGCGATCGCCCATCCCGCGGGGACGCCGGCGAAGAGGAGCATCCCCAGCACGATCGAGCGGAACTGGAGCTCCTCGCTCACCGCGTTCGCGGCGGCGCCGAGCACGCGCGACGGCAGCAGGTCGATCGGCAGCGGCAGGATCCCGCCGTAGCGCAGGAAGGCGAGCGCGGCGCCGTTCAGCATGGCCACCGCCACGAACAGCAGCATGATCGGCAGCATCTCGTCGGTCTCGCCGCCGGTGAGGAAGAGCTGCTCGCGTCCCGATGGCAGGATGATGGCGATTCCGATCGCGAAGCCGATGACGAGGATGTAGTAGCTGACCGGCCCCATCCACGGCGTGCGGTAGCGGAAGTAGTCGGAGCGCGTGATCCTCTCGCTGTCGAAGCGCAGCAGGACGAGGAAGAGCGTCAGGCCCAGGGCGATCGCCAGGCGCAGCGACTCGAAGAAGGTCATCGGCGCATCGTCAGTCGGCGCTCTCGTTCATGCGCAGCACGGCGAGGAAGGCCTCCTGCGGGATCTCGACGGAGCCGATCCGCTTCATGCGCTGCTTTCCTTCCTTCTGCTTCTCGAGCAGCTTCCGCTTGCGCGTGATGTCGCCCCCGTAGCACTTGGCGAGCACGTTCTTGCGCATCGCACGGACGGTCTCGCGGCTGATGATATTCGACCCCACCGCCGCCTGGATCGGCACTTCGAACATCTGGCGCGGGATCAGCTCCTTCAGCTTCTCCACCAGCTGCTTGCCCGAACGGTAGGCGTTGGAGCGATGGACGATGAGGCTGAGTGCGTCGACCGGGTCGCCGGCGACCAGCACGTCCAGCTTGACCAGCTCGCCCGGCCGATAGCCGATGTACGCGTAGTCGAGGCTGGCGTACCCGCTGGATCGGCTCTTCAGCTGGTCGTAGAAGTCGATGATCAGCTCGCCAAGCGGCATCTCGAAGTGCAGGTTGACGCGCTTCGGGTCGAGGTACTCCATGTTCTGGAACTCGCCGCGGCGCGCCGTGGCCAGCTCCATCAGTGGGCCGATGTAGTCGGTCGGCGTGATGACCTGCGTTGACACCCAGGGCTCGCTGATCTGCTCGATCTCGCCGGGACCCGGCATCTGCGCCGGGTTGTCGATCACCAGCTCCTCGTCGCGGTGGTGGAGCTTGACGCGGTACTCGACCGAGGGCGCCGAGGCGATCAGGTCGAGGTCGAACTCCCGCTCCAGACGCTCCTGGGTGATCTCCATGTGGAGGAGGCCGAGGAAGCCGCAGCGGAACCCGAAACCCAGGGCGGCGCTGGATTCCGGCTCGTAGACGAAGCCCGCGTCGTTGAGGTGGAGCTTGTCGAGCGCCTCGCGAAGCTCGGGGTAGTCGTCACCGCGCACCGGGTAGATGCCGGCGAAGACGAGCGGCAGGGGTTCCTTGTATCCCGGCAGGGCGAATGGGGCCGGTCGCGTGGCGGAGGTCATCGTGTCACCGACCTGCGCCTCGCGGATGTTCTTCAGGCCCGTCGCCACGTAGCCGACCTCGCCGGCCACCAGGCGCTTCGTCGGGACCGGCTGCGGCCGGAAGTAGCCGAGCTCGAGGATGTCGGACTCGGTGCCGGTGGCCAGGAAGCGGATGCGATCGTGGTCGTGGAGCGTGCCCGCCGCGAGCCGGACGTAGGCGACGACGCCCTTGAACTGGTCGTAGTGGCTGTCGAAGACGAGAGCCTGGAGTCGTTCCGCGGGATCGCCCGGTGGGGGCGGCACGCGCTCGACGATCGCCTCGAGGATCGCCTCGACGCCGGTCCCGTCCTTGGCGCTGGCGAGCAGCACCTCCTCGCGCGGGATGGCGAGCGTCTCCTCGAGCTCGCCCATCACCATCTCGACGTCGGCGCTCGGCAGATCGATCTTGTTGATGACCGGGATGATCACCAGGTTCTGCGCCATCGCCAGGTGGACGTTGGCGAGCGTCTGGGCCTCGATTCCCTGGCTGGCGTCGACGACGAGGATCGCGCCCTCGCAGGCCTGCAGCGATCGGCTCACCTCGTAGGTGAAGTCGACATGGCCCGGCGTGTCGATGAGGTTCAGGGCGTACGTCTGGCCATCGGCGGCGTCGTAGTGGAGCCGCACCGCGCGGGCCTTGATCGTGATCCCCTTCTCGCGCTCGAGGTCCATCGAGTCGAGCACCTGCGACTGCATGAGCCGCTTGTCGATGGTATGGGTGACCTCGAGCAGCCGATCGGCCAGGGTGGACTTCCCGTGGTCGATGTGCGCGACGATGCTGAAGTTGCGGATACGCTCCGGGGGGATCACTCCGGGCGAGTCTAGCCGAGCGGGCGCATCCGTTCCGGCGGGGGCTATGGCGCCGGATCGTCGGGCGGATCGGCCGGAGGGTCGCCCGCGGGAGGATCGCCGGCGGGCGGGTCGCCCTCGTCGTCCCCAGGTGGGGGCGGTGGTGCCGCAGGCGTCGGTCCGACGAGCGTGATGCCGTTCACGACCCGGTAGTCGCTGAACCAGGTGTTCTCGTGCAGCACCTCGCCGTCCGCGCCGTAGACCGTGCGCGAGATCGTCGCCTTGAATCCGTTGTGCGGGTACTCGACCCGGCGCGCGGCGCCCGCTGCCAGGCTCGTGTCGAGCTGCGTGGTCTCGATCGCGGAACGGGCATCGGTGATGTACGGCGCGCTGAGGGCCACGCTCCGGCCGGTCGGCACGCTCCACAGCTGGAAGGTCACCTGGCCCGGGCTCCCGTAGCCGCGGATGACGATCGGGTACTCCGTGTCGTTGCGGAACGTCATATCGGTGACGCTGTCGTTGACGATCGCCACCGTGGCGTCGAGCCCGGTCGGGTAGCGATCGATGTAGTAGTAGTGCGCCGTTCGCTCCCCGATCTCGAGGCCGAAGCGCATCGCGGCGTTGAAGAGCGTGGTCGAGGTGGAGCAGATGCCACCGGCCAGCGCTCCGTTGGCGACGCTGCGACCGTTGATGATCGCTCCGCCGTACCGATAGCCGCGCTCGACCGTCACGGGGCCGATGCCACCCCAGAAGCTGAACCACTCGCCCGGTGCGATGTTGTAGCCATCGAGATCCCAGGCTCCGATGCTGATGTTGGCCCCGTACCCGTTGCCGTCGCCGGGCACGTAGTTCGTCGTCCACGACGACACGAGCTGCATCCGCGGAAGGATCTCCTCGGCAGCCGCGGTCGTCAGGGCCGGCTCGGTGACGGCGACCGCCAGAGCCAGTGAGGGAACCTTCTCGCCGCCCGCCCGCCGGTCGATGGCGGCCAGGAAATCGGCGACCGATCGCTCGACGTCGAGGGTGCGGCCGTCCTGGCCCGGAATCACCCCGCCGAGCCCGGTTCCGGCGATGCCGAACCGGGCGCTCACCGCGTCGCGGTCGATCGACCCGGCAAGCCTGGCGATGGCGGCGGTGACGGCACCGGTGTCGAGGCGCATCGCGTAGTCATGCGCACCGAGTGGCCCGAACGTGAGCCAGCTCCTGATGCTGTCGGACGGAATCGAGTACGGCTCCTCGTCCTCGCCGGCACCCGGAACGATCAGTTCGATGGTCGCGACGAGGAACGAGCCGCCTCGGCGGCGGCTTCCGCCTCCTCGGTCGACACGATCGGCGGAACCGGGACGGCGGCGAGCTGGAGCGTGACGTCAGCCGGATCGGTGGTGTCGACGGCGGTGGCGATGGCGTCGCGGATCGTCTCGGCGGCCAGAATGCGCCCGTCGGCGGCAGGCTGAACACGCAGCCGCACACGGTCGACGCGCGCCTCCACCGGGCTGAGGAGCACGGCGCGCGAGAGCCGGGCCGACACCACATCCAGCGCGGCGGGGTCGAAGGGACGGACGATGACGGGGAGCGACGTGTCGTGGGCGAGCGTCCGGAGGCGCACGATCCCATCGGCCAGCGGTCCGCCGTCGCGGCCGACTCCGAGCGCGGCATCGAGCATGGCGTCCAGCGCATAGCCCCGGCCCAGCTCGGCGTAGGTGACGGTCTCTTCGACGCCATCGGCGACGATGACGGCGCGTCCGGCGTCGAGGGCAGGCAGGCCTTCGACGAGTCGAGCCCGGGCGGCCTCACGACCCATGCCCCCGATCTCGACGCCGCCCACGCGCACGCCGGCCAGGACCCGCCCTTCGTTTGCGACGCCGATCCCGACCGAGAGGAGCATCAGGGCGAGCAGCCCGACGCCGAGCGTGGCGAAGAACCCGATGAGCATCGAGCGGCGGGCGGGCGCGCTGCCCACCGGTGCGATGAGGCGGCGTTGGAGTGTGGCGGTGGTCATCGGCTCTGTGGGAGACGAGCCTCGCGCTGCGTTGGTTGCAGCGCAGAGTGCCAACGCATCCCGTCGGGGACGCGACGATCTCCCCTCGCGTGGTGTCTCCAGTTGCGATCACGGGCCGCGGCGATGGGGCCTCAGCGCCGTCGGTGATCAGCCCGCGGATTGTCGCCGCTCCACGCCCATCTGTCGAGTGGCCCGATCGGGTGCGCCGATGCTATACTCCGGCCTCCGCCAGCGCTCTGAGAGTGCTGTGTCGGTGTGCATTCCAACGATTCAGCTGAGGTCCCAGTGGCAAGAACGGCCCGAACCTGGAAGGGCGCGCGCACGCCCTCCGCCCTCAAGCGCGTGCGCCAATCGCTCCGCCGCCGCGCCGTCAACCGACGCACGCGGAGCGAGGCGAAGACGCTCGTCCAGCGCGCCTCCGAGATCGCGCTCGGTCGGACCGAGGGCGATGGGCCGGAGGCGGTTGCCGCGGCGATCAGCGCCCTCGACAAGGCCGCGGAGAAGGGCATCATCCACCCCAACAACGCTGCCCGACGCAAGAGCCGCCTCATGACGAAGGCGAACGCGGCGCACCTGATGGATGACGCCGAGCCCGCCGCGAAAACCGCGCCGAAGAAGAAGACCACCGCCAGCAAGACCGCCCAACGCAAGAAGGTGGCCGCGGCGAAGGCCTCGAAGGCCGCCGCCGGCAAGGCCACCGACCGACCGCGCACGGCCGCCGGCAAGGCGAAGGTCGCCGTCACCCGCGCCAGCCGCGAGTCGGCCGCCGCCCGTCGCCGGGCAAAGACCGAGGACACCGACGAGAGCTGACACTCCGCCGCATCCCGCGCACCAACGACCCCGGATCACCGTCCGGGGTCGTCTGCTGTCCGCGTCAGCGACGCCGGCGCGCCGTCCAGACGTGCTCCAGCGGCCACTCGCTCGCCCAGTGGCGCCCCGCCTCGCCCTGGTAGGTGCTCACCGCGCCGGGCGCCGGCCGCAGCTCGACGAGATCCTCGACCACAAGGCCGGCCGCGCTCAGCAACCGGATCCAGGCGCCGTATTGCAGCTGGTACTCGACGTGCTCGCCGTGACCGAGATCGACGCGGTGCATCCCGAAGTACGCATGCACCAGGCGGCCCACCGGGTGCTCGCTGCCGGCCGGCCAGCACGCCTCGGCCATCGGCGTGAACATGCTGAAGGCGAGCAGGCCGCCGTCGCGAAGCAGCCGCGCGGCCTCCGGGATCGACCGATACGGATCTACGAACGACATCGCGCCGTGATCGCCGAACACGACATCGACGCTCGCGTCCGGGAGCGGCACCGACTCGGCGCTGGCGTGGATGAGCGGGAACGCGACGCCCGCCCGATCCATGCCGATCGCCGCGTGATCCAGCTGCCGCTGCGAGACGTCGAGCCCGATGGGGCGCGCGCCGCGCCGCGCCAGCTCGATGGAGAACTGCGCCGCGCCACAGCCAAGCTCAAGGATGTCACGGCCGCGGGGATCGCCGAGGATCCCGAGCTCGTCCTCCGGGATCTGCCACACGCCCCAGGCCGCGCCATGCTCGGCCAGCTGGACGCCCTGGGTCGCCTGGTACTCGTCGGCGGCGGCGTCCCAGAAGGCGCGGTTCCGCTCGGCGTCGTTCCCCGCCCGGCGGGGATCGGTCAACGATTCGCGACGAAGGCGCCGCGTCCGGCGTACACCGCCGCGTCGGCGAGCTCCTCCTCGATCCGCAGCAGACGGTTGTACTTGGCGATGCGCTCCGATCGGCTGATGGATCCGGTCTTGATCTGGCCGGTGTTGAGCGCGACGACGAGGTCGGCGATGGTCGTGTCCTCGGTCTCGCCCGAACGATGGCTGATCACCGCCGTCCATCCCGCGCGCTGGGCCATCTCGACCGCCTCGATCGTCTCGGTAAGCGTCCCGATCTGGTTGAGCTTGACCAGGATGCTGTTCGCCGACCGCTCGCGGATCGCGCGCGCCAGCCGCTCGGTGTTGGTCACGAGCAGGTCGTCGCCCACGACCTGGAGCCGGTCTCCGAGCCGCGCGGTGAGCTGCGCCCATCCCTCCCAGTCGTCCTCGGCGAGACCGTCCTCGAGGCTGACGATCGGGTAGCGATCGGCCCAGTCGCCCCAGAAGGCGATGAGCTCGTCGCCGGTGAGCGAGCGGTCCTCGCGGACCAGGGTGTAGCGGCCGTCGGCGTAGAGTTCGGTGGCCGCCGGGTCGAGGGCGATCGCGATCTGCTCCCCGGGCTCGTACCCGGCGCGCTCGATGGCCGTCAGCACGGCCGCGATGGCGTCCTCGTTGCTGCCCAGGCTCGGGGCGTAGCCGCCCTCGTCGCCGACCGTCGTCGTCAGCCCCTCGTCATGGAGCAGCCTGCCGAGCGCGTGGAAGGTCTCGGCCGCCCAGCGCAGGGCTTCCCGAAAGCTGGGGGCGCCGAGCGGCGCGATCATGAACTCCTGGAAGTCGGTCGAGTTGATGGCGTGCTTGCCGCCGTTGAGGATGTTGACCAGCGGCACCGGCAGCGTGCGCGCGCCGGCGCCGCCGAGGTATCGGTACAGCGACAGTCCCGTCGACTCCGCCGCCGCGCGGGCCGCGGCGAGGCTCACGCCCAGCAGGGCGTTCGCGCCGAGCTTCGACTTGTTGTCGGTCCCGTCCAGGTCGATGAGGAGACGGTCCAGGCTCACCTGGTCGACCGCATCGACTCCCATCACCTCGGGCCGAATGGTCTCGTTGATATGGCGGACGGCGTCGAGGACGCCCCTACCGCCATAGCGCGCGGCATCGCCGTCGCGCAGCTCGACCGCCTCGTGGGCGCCGGTCGACGCGCCGGACGGCACCATCGCCGTGCCGACCGCGCCATCGGTCAGGAAGACGTCGACCTCCACGGTCGGATTGCCGCGCGAGTCGAGGATCTCGCGCCCGATGACATCCTCAATGGTGGTCATGCGTCCTCCTTGGGGAACGTGATCTCGGTACCGGCGGGCAGGAGCGCGGCGACGCCGGGCAGGGTCTTGCCCTCGAGGAACTCGAGCGACGCCCCGCCGCCGGTGCTGACGTGGGTCATGGCATCGGCCAGCTCGAGCTGCTCGACCGCCGCCACCGAGTCGCCACCGCCGACGACGGTGATGACGCCCCTGGCGGTGCGCTTCGCGAGGTACTGGGCGATGGCGTTGGTGCCGGCCGCCATCTGCGGCATCTCGAACACGCCCATCGGCCCGTTCCAGAAGATCGTCTTCGCCTTGCCGAGGTGCTCGGTGTAGGCGGCGAGCGTGGCCGGGCCGATGTCGACCACCATCTGGTCCTTCGGCACGTCGTCGATCGCCACCGTGGCGGTCTTCGACCGATGGTGGATCTGCGGCGCCACGACCGCGTCGACCGGGAGCATGAAGCGCACCCGCTTGCGACGGGCTTCGGCAAGGATGCGCTCGGCATCGGCCAGGCGTTCGTGCTCGACCAGGCTCTTGCCGAGCTCGATGCCCTTGGCGGCGAGGAACGTGTTCGCCATGCCGCCGCCGACGAGGATCGCCTGGCACGGGGTCAGGAGCGCCTCGAGCACCTCGAGCTTGCCCGACACCTTCGCCCCACCGATGATCGCGTGGAATGGGCGGGCCGGCTTCTCGAGCAGGCGCGACAGGGCATCGACCTCGCGCTCCATGAGCAGGCCGGCCACGGCAGGCAGGTGATGGGTGATCCCCTCGGTCGAGGCGTGGGCCCGATGCGCCGCGCCGAACGCGTCGTTCACGTACAGGTCGGCGTTCGCCGCCAGCGACTGCGCGAACTCGGGGTCGTTGGCCTCCTCCTCGGCATGGAAGCGGAGGTTCTCCAGCAGCAGCAGATCGCCCGGACGCAGCTTGTCGACGGCGACCTGGACGCCCGGCCCGAGCGCGTCTCCGGTCATCCGCACCGGGCGCCCGAGCAGCTGGCTGAGCCGATCAGCGACCGGCTTCAGGCGCAGCGCATCGTTGACCTTGCCCTTCGGCCGGCCGAGATGGCTGGCCAGGACGACCGATGCGCCGCGCTCGAGGAGGTGGACGATCGTCGGCAGGCTGGCGCGGATGCGCGTGTCATCGGTGATGCGGCCGTCGTCGAGCGGGACGTTGAGGTCGGCGCGCAGGAAGACCCGCTTCCCGCTGACGTCGACGTCGCGAACGGTGGTGGCATCCATCGGCGGCCCCCTAGAGCCGCGCTGCCATGAACGCCGCCAGGTCGGAGACGCGGCACGAGTAGCCCCACTCGTTGTCGTACCAGGCGATGATCTTCAGCAGCCGGTCACCGGTGACCATGGTCGAGTCCGCGTCGACGATGCTCGACCGCTCGTCGCCCTTGAAGTCCATGCTCACCAGCTTCTCCTCCGAGTAGCCGAGCAGCCCCTTCATCGGTCCATCCGCTGCCGCACGGAGGGCCTCGTTGGCCGATTCGGCGCTGACGGGGCGCTCCGTGATGGCCACGAAGTCGATCACGCTCACCGTCGGTGTCGGCACGCGGAGCGAGAAGCCGTCGAACTTGCCCTTCAGCTCGGGGATGACGAGCGCGAGTGCCTTCGCGGCGCCCGTCGAGGTCGGAATGATGTTCTGCCCCGCGCTGCGCGCGCGGCGCAGGTCCTTGTGATAGACGTCCAGCACGTTCTGGTCGTTGGTGTAGCTATGGACCGTGGTCATCAGCCCGCGCTCGATCCCGAAGCTGTCGAAGATGACCTTCGCGGGCAGGGCCAGGCCATTGGTCGTGCAGCTGGCATTGCTCACGATGTGATGCGACGCGGGATCGTAGCTGTCCTCGTTCACGCCGAGGACGAGGGTGATGTCCTCGTTCTTGGCGGGCGCGCTGATGATCACCTTCGTGGCGCCGGCGTCGATGTGCGCCTTTGCCTTGGTCGCGTCGGTGAAGATGCCGGTCGACTCCACCACGATCTCGACGCCGAGATCGCCCCACGGCAGGGCGGAGGGGTCCTTCTCGCTGAACGAGCGGACGCTGCGGCCGTCGATCACGATCTCGTTCTCCCCCGCCTTCACTTCGCCGGCGAACCGGCCGTACGTCGAGTCGTACTTGAAGAGGTGGGCGTTGGTCTCGTCGTCGGCGAGATCGTTCACCGCCACGACCTCGAGCTCGTCCGGGTGGCGTTCCAGGATGGCCTTGAGCGTCTGGCGGCCGATGCGGCCGAAGCCGTTGATGCCGATGCGGGTGGTCACGAGAGAGGTGCTCCTTCAGCTGTGGTCGCTCGACGCGACGTGCGCGACCCGGACGCATAGGTCGGATCGCCGATTCGATCATTCACGATCGGCAGCAGGCCGATCAACGAGACGTCGCCGCCCAGGGCGGCCGGTTCAATACGCGCCGTGCCGGCGAGCGCGGGCAGGACGCGGCGGTCGAGCTCGCGGCGGGCGACCTCGAACAGGCGTGGCCGATGCTCGGCGATGCCACCACCGATCACGATCACCTCGGGGTTCAGCAGGTTGACCAGCGAGGCGCAGGCCGCCCCGACGGCTACCCATGCGCGGTCGAGGAGCGCAGCGCAGGCGGCATCGCCATCATCGGCGGCCCGCGCCACCAGCTCGGCGTCGACGGGATCACCGCCGGCCGCGAGCTTCGCCAGGGTCGACGACCGGCCTCGGGACAGCAGGTCGCGTGCCTCGCGCTCGATCGCGGTCCCTGACGCGATCGCTTCGACATGGCCGATGCCGCCACAGCCGCAGACCGGCCCGTCGAGCTCGACCACGAGATGGCCGACCTCCCCGGCCAGGCCACCGGCGCCGGTGAGCGGACGCGCGCCGCTGATGATTCCACCGCCCACGCCGGTGGAGACGGTGATGTAGACGGCGTCCGTGGAGTCGGCGGCGGCGCCGTACCGCCACTCCGCCATCACCGCCACGTTGGTATCGCGCTCGAGATAGCACGGCAGCTCCAGCTCGGAGGCGAGCGCCTCAACGAGCGGAACATCGCGCCAGTGGCGCAGGTTGGGCGGACTCAGGACGATGCCGCGCCGAGCGTCGAGCGGGCCGGGCGACGAGATGCCGGCTCCGATGGGCGGCGGCAGGCCCGTGTCGGACGCCTCGGCGAGCACCTCGGCGGCCGCCGCGGTGATGCGTGCGATGACCGACTTGACGCCGTCCTCGTCCCGGGTCTCGGTCGAGCGACGACAGTGGACGGTGCGATCGGACGTCACCAGGGCGGCGCGGATCTGGGTGCCACCGAGATCGATCGCCAGGACGGGGCGGTCGTCTTCGTGGTCCACGAGACTGATTCTACGGTCCGCGGCGAGCTTCGACCGGTGAAGGTGGCCCGATGGCGGATGACCAATGGCCCCTTGGGCCTCCCGGGCCCCGTCACAGAACGAGACGCGCCGGGAGTCCGGCGCGTCTCGTCGCTGGTTGACGGGCGGTGTCAGCCGCCGATCTTGAACATCTTGGTGCTGCAGACCGGGCAGACGCCCTGCGTCGCCGGCTTGCCGTTCTTCATGGTGATCTTGGTCGCGTTCTGCATCTCGCGCTTTGCCTTGCACTTGACGCAATAAGCCTCAGTCGCCATCGGTGGTCATGCCTCCCTTGTGGCCGGCTCGGTGCCGGACCATGGTTATGAGCTACCCGCCGACCGGTCGATCAGTGCTCCGCGACGGGCGATGGTGTCGCCGCCTTCGGTGTCGACCTGCCAGAGCAGGTGGATGCCGGCCAGTCCGGCATCGATGCAGCGTGCCTCCGCGGCCTCCTTTGCCGCGCCCTCGAGGAACGTGCCGTCCGTCCGCTGTGCGTACGCCGCACACACGGTACCGGACCGCAGTCCCGCCAGATGTGCCAGCACGAACAGTGCCGACGACTCCATTTCGAGATTCGCCACACGCTGGCGGCGAAGCTCGTCTGCGAGCTCAGGATAGCGAACGGGGAGCGTGCGCATCGCACGTCCCTGCGGAGCGAAGAACCCGCTCGCCGTGGCCGTGAGCCCGACGTGATACGGATGGCCCCCGTCTCGACACGCCGACTCGAGCGCCCAGACGACATCGCGATGCGCCACGGCGGGGAAACCGGGGTGCACGTAGTAGTCGGTGGTGTTCTCGAGCCGGACGGCGCCGGTCGACACGATCAGGTCCCCGAGCGCGATCTCCGGCTGCAGGGCTCCCGATGATCCGACGCGGATGAAGGTGGGCCGATCGGTGATCTCCATCACCTCGGCCAAGACGATCTCGACGTTGTCGGTGCCCATGCCCGTCGACATGCAGCTGATGCGCATGCCGCGGTACTGACCGGTTGCCGACGTGATCTCGCGATTGCTGCGCTCGACCTCGACCGTGTCCCAGCGCTCGGCGACCTTCATCACCCGCCCGGGATCGCCGACGAGGAGGACGTACTCCGCCAGCTCGCCCCTTTCGAGGGCGATGTGGTACTGGCGATCTCCGCTCCGCGGCGCATCGGCCTGGGTGGGTTCCGTCACCGGCGTGCTGGATCCTCCGTGTTCACTCGAGGTCGTCCGAATCGGCGGGAGTATACGCTCCGCGCACGCTCAAGGGGCACGTTCCCGCGGCACTGGCACGAGCGTGAGGGCCGGTGGCGACGGTGCTTCGTCCCGCTCCTCGGGCGACAAGTCGTCCGATTCCGGCCCGGGCATGCTCCGCTGCGATGCCCGTCGAGCGCCCACGGCGCCCGTCGCGAGGGTCGCCGCCGCCAGCAGGAGCAGCCCCGCCGGAAGGGACCGCTGCGGCGAATTCGCTCCGTTGCGGCTGTCCACCGCGGCAGTCGCGGCGTCCGGCGTGCTCGCCGTGCGCATCGCGGTCGCACGGCTCAGCATCGAAGCCGGCGCGATCCCTCCGCAGGGCACGACGAGACGGGCTGGGGCGCCGAGCAGGATCCCCGTGACGCTGACCATCGCTCGTCGGGTCATCGGCTCACCTTCGCAGCGCCGGTCGACCGGCAGCGACACGCCGCCGGCGTGCAGCAGCGGCGGACCCCGGTGCGATACGAGCCGGCCGACGAGGGTGATCCAGCGGGCCTCGCCACCGGCCGGATGCAGGCCGGTGGTCGGCGGCGACGGCGGCAGCCCACTCGGCACGAGGGCAGCGGAGTCGTCCGGTACTGCCGCGACCGGGATCGGGAGGGCGACGTCGACCTGGACCAGCCGAAGTCCGGTAGCCCGGACCGCCACCGGCGGCCGGCCGTCGCGAAGGAGCTCCGCGACGTGCGACGCGGCGCCGGCATGCAGCGCCACCAGCCGGGTGCCGTCCCACAGCAGCCCGCCGATGCCGAGCTCCTCCCACGGTCCGACCACCACGGTTGCGCCGATCGGAAGCCCGGGGAATGCGGCGCGTCCGATGGCGTCGAGCGTCTCGAGGGTGGCGCCGCTCGCCGGCGCGGACCCCCCGCCTGCGCCGGCCGTCCCGCCGCTGGCCCCTGCCGTCGTCGCAGGCGCGGTCACGCGAAGGTCGGCAGCGTCGCGGGGCCACACGCGATAGCCGCGAAGCGGCAGGCTGCCGGTCGTCTCCTGGCCGAGAACCCCGCGCACCTCGATCCATGTGCCGCTGGCGAGTATCGCGGCGTCGATCCCTGCGGCGGATCCGATCGAGATGCGCAGCGGACCGGACCCGTCGTCGATCTCGAACGAGACCGTCCCGGCCGATGATTGGCGTGGAGCGGCAACCAGGCCGCCGCGGACGATGACGAGGGTCGCCTCATGCACCTCGCCCGCCTCGCCCGTCCGAATCGAGCGCGGCGCCGGCTCGGCAGCGGTTCCGAACGAGCGTGGCGGCGCCGACACGCGCAGGGTCTCCATCCCGGCCAGCATGGAACGGACTCCGCGCACCTCGATGAGGCTGCCGCGCACGATCGGGCCCGCCTCGTCGCCGATGCGCAGCACGATGGCGCCGGTCGCGTCCTGCAGCGTTGCCGTGGTGGGGTCGACGAGGCGCGGCGCGAGTGTCACGACACCGCGGACCACGGCGGACGCCCCCTTCGGAAGCCGTCGCGCGGCGGCCACGCTGATCGCATCCGTGGAGGGGCTCGTCGACGGGGTGGCGGCCGGTGGCGTTGAGGAGCCGGGCGACGGCATCGAGGTCGGCGCTGGCCCGGCGACACGGACGTCCGCCGAGTCCCTCGGCTGCACGCGATAGCCGGAGGTGCCGGTCCCGGACGAGTCGCGCTGACCGACCACTCCGATCGCATCGACCACGAAGGGTGGCCCCCAGCCGGACACTTCGATTCCGGTGGCCGAGCCGATCAGCAGCCGGACGGGCCCGCTGCCGTCGTCGAGCTCGAAGGCGAGCCCGGTGCTGAGGGCGCTCGGAGCGGCGGTGATGGTGCCGACGATCCGCACCAGACGGCCCTCGACGTGCTCGCCCACCGAACCGGTCGCGATCGCCATCGGCGCGGGATCGACGGCCGTTCCGAGGACCGCCAGGTCCGCGCCGTCGGCGCGCAGGGTGCGCTGAGCGTATCGATCGTCGATCACACCGGACACCCGCAGCCGATCGCCGCGCGCGAACGATCCACCGGTGAGCAGGACCGCGACGCCGCCGCTCTCGTCCGCAACGTAGCCGCCGCCATCGGCAAAGGCGGATGCGGTGAGCGCGACGCCCTCGATCGTCGCCTCGGCGTCGTCGGGGAGCGCGCGGGCCGTGGCGATCGGCACCACGTCGGCTCCCGGCGTCGGCGACGCGGTGGGCTGCGCGGTCGATGAGACGGAGGGCGTCGAATCGGCGGACGGCGACGGCGCGACGGTGGCCGGCGCCGGGGGCGTGGCTGAGGGCTGTGGCGACGCCCCCGGGATCGGCACGGCTGGCGATGCACCGTTCTCCGGGCCGGGAACCGGTCGTACGACGAAGTCGGCCGCATTGTCGTCGGTGTCCTGGGTCGAGCCGAGGGTGCCGCCGGGCAGCCGCTCGAGACTCGAGCCGGTCGGTGGCGCCGGTGCGACGGCGCCCTCCAGCCAGGTGCTGGCGGCCGAGCCCCAGCCCACGGCGTCGATTGACGATGCGGCGCCCACGATGCGCAGTGCCACGCTGCCCCCGGTCGCCGCCATGCCGGATCCGTAGGCCGCGTCGGCGATGGGCGCATACACCCCGAGCTCGTGCGCGACCAGCACGTGGCCGCCGGGCGGTACCTCGGGCGCGCCGAGCTCCCACGCGGCACGACGCGTCACGGTCAGACCGCTGGCCGTGGCGTAGACGAGCTCGAGCCCCTCGAGCGGCAGCGGGTCGCCGGTCGGGTTGTAGAGCTCGATCAGCTCGTCGCTGGCGCTCGTCCCGCCGGTGACGATCTCGCTGATCACGAGATGATCAGGTCCTGAGCTCGCCGTGGCGACGCCCGGCAACGCATGGGGGGCAGCGGTCCCCAGCAGGGTCGCGGCCACGAGCAGGATCAGCGGGCGGAGGACGGCGGTTGCCACGGGCGCACCTCGATCGGCTTGATGGAGGTGAGCCGGCCGATGATGCCGCCGGCCGCTTATCCTGCACGTACCGGCGGCTTACCCGCCCGCACCGCTACAATCGCGGCCCATGTCCACACGATCGAACGACGAGCGGGCCCGATCGCGGGCCGAGGCACGCCGCCGTGCCCGCCTGGCCGCGCGCGGCGAGCTCACCGAGACTGACGAGGAGGAAGGCGGCGGCGCGGTCACGCCCGCACCTCGCAGCGGCGGGCTGCTGACCCGCCTCTTCCCGCCCGCGCCGCCGCTGCCGGACCGGCCCGACCCGCTGGCCGGCTTCGACGCGACGGGGGCCATGCGGCCGGTCCGCGAGCGGCTCTTCCTGCTGCGCAGCAACCTGCTCGCCTGGGTGGTGCCGGGCATCGTCGCCTTCTTCGGCTTCTTCGCCTCCATCTTCTATGCCCAGGGCTTCCTGGGACTGCTCGGCACGTTCCTGCTCTTCGGCGCCCTCATCGCCGCGGGATGGTTCGGATGGCAGCGACCCACGCTCTTCGGCACCGCGGCGGCCCTCATCAGCTTCGTCCTTTCCGCGGCGTTCATCCTGTGGACCTTCGCCTCCCAGGGCGCCGGGCCCGACACGTTCGGAACCCCGGGCCAGGTCGCGATCGAGCTGCTGCTCCAGGCCGCCTACCAGGCCGGCCTCGGCTTCCTCGGCGGGTGGTACGGCGGCTACCTGCGACGGCGCCAGACGCAGCTCTCCTCCGAGGTCCGCCGGCGCCGCTGAGCCCCTCGACGCGGCACGCAACTTGCTGTCCCGGTGGATCGTAGACGCCGGGACGCTCGGTCAGTGCCGAGCCACGAGGCTGGTCGCCGACGGAAGCTCGGGCCAGACGCGACCATTTGCAGTCTCGTCGGGTCGGACGATCGTCGTCCCGGTGTCTCCTTCGGGCCGTCGGCCACTGGGACCCTCCGTACCGGTGGTCGGCGGCCCACTTCATGCCCGTGAGGGGGGCGTCGCGCGTCAGCCGCCGTGCGCGGCCGCGGCCTCCGTTGCCAGCCGCAGCGCCTCGCCCGCGTCGCGCGCCAGGCCCAGCACCTCGCCGGTCGAGCGCATCTCCGGGCCCAGTGCGGCACTCACCCCCGGGAGGCGCCACAGTGAGCCCACCGGTGCCTTGACAGCCACCAGCTCGCCGTCCGGCGCCAGCCCGGGCGCCAGTCCGACCTCGGTGAGCGACGCACCGAGGGCGCAGCGCACCGCCGCCGCGACGACGTCGGAGCCCGTCGCCTTGGCCACGATCGGCACGGTCCGGCTGGCGCGAGGGTTCGCCTCGATGACCACCACCCGATCACCGGACACGATCATCTGGACGTTGAGGATGCCGCGAACGTCGAGGGCGAGAGCGATTCGGCCGGCGGCCTCCGCGGCGAGCTCCTGCATCGCGCGCGATACCCGCTGCGGCGGGAGAACCGCCACGCTGTCGCCGGAGTGCACGCCCGGCGGATCGGTCTGCTCGAGAATGCCCGGCACGCACCACGCGGTGCCGTCACTGATCGCGTCGACGTCGAGCTCGATCCCGTCGACCAGCTCATCGACGCGCAGCGGCCATCCGACCTCCGTTGCGAGGTAGGCGGCCAGGTCATCGGCCGTGCGGAGCACCGCGATCCCGCGGCCGCCGATCACCCACGACGGACGGACGATCACCGGCAGTCCGCCCAGCCCCTCGATCGACAGGGAGAGCTCGTCGGGTGTCGCCGCCAGCGAGCCGCGCGGTCCGTGGAGACCGAGGTCGTCGAGCAGCCCGGCGAACCGCTCGCGGTCCTCGGTGATCTCGATCGTCTCGGCGGTCAGTCCCGCGATCGGCACGTCGGCATACGCGAGATCCTTGGCGAGGTCGATCGCCGTCTGCCCGCCGAAGGTGAGCACGACCGCCGGTGGCGTCCCGGTCAGCGCCCGCTCGTGGTCGATCACGTCGAGCACCGACTCGGTGTCGAGCGGCTCGAAGTAGAGGCGCGTGCAGGCGTCGTAGTCGGTGCTCACCGTCTCGGGGTTGTTGTTGATGACCACCGCGTCGAGTCCGATCTCACGAATCGCCCAGGCGGCACGCACCGAGCAGTAGTCGAACTCGATGCCCTGGCCGATGCGGATCGGGCCCGAGCCGACGACGATCACGCTCTGCCGGTCGGCCGGCGGCGCCACCTCGCGCTGCGCGTACGAGGAGTAGAAGTAGGGCGTCTCGGCGGGGAACTCGCCGGCGCAGGTGTCGACGCGGCGATACGACGGATGAATGCCGGCGCGCACCCGCGCCCGCCGGATCGCGGCCCACGGCACGCCCGACAGGGCGGCGATGTCGGCATCGCCGAACCCCGCGCGCTTGGCGTCGACCAGCGGCGCACCGACGAGGCCACGCTCGATCTCGATGAGCTCGGCGATACGCTCGGTGAACCACGGCGAGATGCCGGTAGCCGCGGCGATGGCGGGCGCATCGGCCCACCCATGGCGGAGGAGCCCGATGATTCGCCACAGTCGGCTGTCGGTCGGCGCCAGGAAGGTCTCTAGGTCCCCGGGCGCCGCCGTCTCGAGGCCCCATGCAGGGTCCTCCCACAGCCAGCCGCCGCCCCGCGGCTCCAGCGACCGGATCGCCTTCAGCAGCGCCGATCCGAACTCGCGGTCGATGGCCATCGCCTCCCCCGTCGCCTTCATCTGCACCCCGAGGCTGCGATCGGCGAGCGGGAACTTGTCGAACGGCCAGCGCGGCAGCTTCACGACGACGTAGTCGACGGCCGGCTCGAAGGCGGCGCTGTTGCCGCCGGTGGCCGGGTTCGGCAGCTCGTGCAGGCGCTTCCCGAGCGCGATCAGTGCCGCGATCCGCGCGATCGGGTAGCCGGTCGCCTTCGACGCCAGCGCGGACGAGCGGCTGACCCGCGGGTTGACCTCGATGACGCGATAGTCGGAGCCGTCCGGGGAAACCGCCAGCTGGACGTTGCAGCCACCCTCGAGCTTCAGGCTGCGGACGATCTTCAGCGCGCATCGGCGCAGGCGCTGAACCACCGGGTCGGGCAGCGTCTGGATCGGCGCCACGACGATGGAGTCGCCGGTGTGGACTCCCATCGGGTCCATGTTCTCCATACCGCAGATCGCGATCGTGGTGTCGGCGGCGTCGCGCAGGACCTCGAACTCGATCTCGTAGTACCCGAGGAGCGAGCGCTCGACGAGCACCTGGCCGATGGGGCTCGCCTCGAGGCCGGTGGCGATCCGCTTCCGGGCCTCCTCGGGGGTCATCGCGAAGCCGCCTCCTCCGCCGCCAAGCGTGAAGGCGGGCCGCACCACGATCGGGGCATTCAGCGCCTCGACGAACCGCATCCCGTCCTCGAGGCTGTCGACCACGGCGCTCTCCGGCACCGGCTCACCGATGCCCATGACGAGGTCACGGAACCCGCCGCGGTCCTCGGCGGCGCGGACAGCGGCCAGCGGCGTCCCGAGCACCCGCACCCCGTGCTTCGCCAGCACGCCGGCATCGTCGAGCGCGACCGCCAGATTCAGGCCGGTCTGGCCGCCCAGGGTCGGCAGCAGCGCGTCCGGCCGGTGCTCCTCGATGACCCGCGTCACATGCTCGAGCGTCAACGGACCGATGATCACGGTGCCGCCCACATCGGGATCCGTCATGACCGTCGCCGGGTTCGAGTTCACGAGGATCGTCTCCACGCCCTCGGAGCGCAGCGCCAGGCAGGCCTGAACGCCGGCGTAGTCGAACTCGGCGGCCTGCCCGATGAGGATCGGCCCAGAGCCGATCACGAGGACCTTGTGCGGTGCCGTCATGCCGGGGCGCGCTCGAGCGCCAGGTCGAAGACGCGCGACGCGTCGATCGGCCCGGGTGCTCCCTCCGGGTGGAACTGGACCGATGCGATCCGTCCGCTGGCGTGCACCAGTCCCTCCACCGTGCCATCGTTCAGGTCGCGATGGCTGATCCGGTAACCCGCAGCGGCAAGCGCGGGGCCGTCCGCCACCTCCACTTCGTGGTTGTGCGCGCCGATGTCGACCCGGTCGGTGGCGGACTCGAGCACCGCGTGGTTGCCGCCGTGGTGCCCGACGGCCAGCCGTCGCGTCTCGGCCCCGGCGGCGAGGGCCAGCAGCTGGTGCCCCAGGCAGATTCCCAGGATCGGGGTCCCTCCCTCGACGGCCTGGCGCGCGAGCGAGCGCACGACCTCGATCGGCGACGTCATGCGGGAGGGATCGCCGGGTCCGGGCGACAGGACGATCAGGTCCGGGGTGTGCGCCGCGACCGCGTCGGGTGTCGCGTCGGGGGGCAGGACGGTGATCTCGGTCCCCCGCTCGGCCAGCGCCGCCAGCAGCGAGCGCTTGACGCCGTAGTCGATGAGCACGGCCCTCGCGCGTCGCTCCCCGACCGGGCCGACGAGGTACGGCGTGGCCGTGGCCACCTCCGACACGTGATCGACCGCGTCCCATGCCACGCTGCCACGGGCCGCAGCAAGCGCATCCGCCTGGGCCATGTCGTCCGGGACGATCACCGCGCGGCGCGCCGCACCGTGGCGGAGCTCGAGGGTGAGAGCGCGGGTGTCGACGCCCGAGATGGCCGGGATGCCGCCCTCCGCGAGCAGGTCGCGGAGCGAGAGCCCCGGACCCGGTGGCGGATCGATCATGCGGGAGACGATGAGGCCGCGGGCACGGACGGCATCGGACTCCATCTCGGAGCGTGCGATCCGGTAGTTGCCGGCCATCGGGTGCGTCAGCACCACGAGCTGCCCGGCATACGAGGGATCGGTCAGGATCTCGCCCCAGCCGGTAGCGGCGGTGGTGAACACGAGCTCACCCTCGGCCTGGCCGATGTGACCGTGGAGCTGCCCCCGCAGGACGGTGCCACCCTCCAGGGCGAGCAGGCCGGGGGACGAGAACGACGCCGGCGGCCCCGGGTCGGCAGGTGGGGCCCCTGGCGTCGTGGATTGTGCGTCATGGTGCGCGAGGATGGGCATCGATCTCCTTCCCGGCATCTCTGTGCCGGCCTTAAAGGACTCGGTGCAGTCTACTCCATCAGGCGGCCGCGTCGTCCCCCGCCGGCCGTGGCTCCTGCCGCGGCGCCGGGAGGCGGCGACGCACCTCGAGCACGCCGCGCAGCGCGATCAGGACGATGAACGACAGGACGAGCAGGATCGGCAGCCAGACGATGGCAAACCAGATCGCTCCGTCGAGGAGCCCCTGCCCGATGCCCATCAGCGAGGCGAGCGCGCGGTCGAGTTGGGCGCCCGGATCCCACGTCTCGCTCTGCTGGACAATCGGGGTCGCCTTGGGCACCAGGGTGATCGTCAGCGTCGACAGCGCCGCCTGGCCCTCGATCGCGTCGAGCTGCGCCGTCAGCTGCTCGATCTGGCCACGGACCTCGTCCAGCCGCGACTGGACCGCGAGGATGTCCTCGACGCGCTCGGCGCGTGCCACGAGCTCTCGGTAGGAGGTCTCGGAAGCGCGCAGGTTGTCGATGCGCGCCTCGAGATCGACCACCTGCCCGGTGACGTCCTGCTCCCGCGTCGCCTCAGCGAGGACGTCGGCGTCCATCTCGTGGAGCCGGGCGATGGCCTCGTCGAAGCTGGAGGCCGGGATGCGGATGGTCAGGCTGGCCCGATCGTCGAGCGTGCCCGCCTGCGACCCACCCACGTAGCCGCCGAGCTCGACGGCCAGGGCGCGAACCTGGCCGAGTGCCTCGCCGACCTGCTCGACCTCGAGGGTGACCTCGCCCGTCTTGACGATGCGCTGCTCGATGGGGGCGGCCAGCGGCGGTGCCGCGAAGTCGTCGGGATCGGTCCCGCCGTTCCCGCCCTGTGTGGGCTCCTCGGCCCCACTATCGACGCCGGCCCGTTCGCCCTCGGCGCCGTCACGCTGGCTTCCCGCGTTCTCGAAGACGCCTGCCGGGCCGCCGCAGGCCACCAGGATGAGCAGCAGCGCGGCAAACGCCACGGCGAGTCGGCTGCGTCGTGCTGTCGATCGGTTCATCGGAGCATCTCTCCTTCCACGTGCCCACCAGACGCCGGCGGCCGGGCCGGCGTTCCCCGACGCAGCGCCCTCCCCTCGGCTAGCATCGGCGCCATGACCGACCGCACCGCCGAGCTGATGGCGGACGAGGCCGCACGCGCCACGATGGTGGCGGCGGAGTTCCCTCGCGAGTTCCTGGCCGCCCACCTCGCCGACGAGCGACGCAAGGCGAGCCTGCTCGGCGAGGTCCGCGAGGCGATCTTCGGAGCGCAGGATGGCCTCGTCAGCACGTTGGCCGTGGTGAGCACCGTGGCCGGCGCCAGCTCGGATCGGTTCGTGGTGCTCATCGCCGGCATCGCCTCGGGGTTGGCGGGCATCTTCAGCATGGCGGCCGGCGAGTACATCGGCTCGAAGAGCCAGCGGGAGATCTTCGACGCGCAGATCGTCGACGAGCGCGACGAGGTCCACCACCGGCCGGGCGAGGCGGAGGCAGAGATCGCCTTCATGCTCGAGGAGGACGGGCTGCCGCGCGATGGGGCGGTCCACGTGGCCGCGATCATGGCCGAGCACCCCGAGGTCATGCTCAAGACGATGGTCGAGAAGGAGCTCGGGCTCGTCGTCGAGCCGGACGAGGGATCGCCCCTCCAGGGCGCGCTGGTCATGGGAGGGGCCTTCGGGCTCGGTGTGATCCCCCCGCTCCTGCCGCATGTCTTTCTGACCGGGACGACCGCGGTGGTCGCCTCGGTGGCCGCCACCCTGGCGGTGCTCTTCGGCGTCGGCGTGATGAAGAGCCGATGGACGCATCGCGGCTGGCTCTCCTCCGGCCTCGAGATCCTCGTCATCGGCGCGCTGGCGGGCGTCGTCGGCTACTTCTTCGGCAGCTTCCTGCCGGTGCTCCTGGGGGTGCCCGAGGCCGCGGCCTGACCCTGGCGGCGCATCACCTGGTCGCAGCGTGGCCGCGCCCTTCGAGGAGGGCGAGGACGAGCAACGCCACCGCGACCACCACGAGCGGCCAGATCGGAGCGAGTGGCGCGGTGACGGCCAGCGCAACGCCCATCGCCACGATGATCGCCAGCCGACCGAGCAGGACGGTCCCGGAGGCGCGCCAGTAGGACGCCGCTGAGAAGCCAACGAACAGGGCGACCCCCACGCCGAGCGCCCCGACGACGAGGGCACCCGCCGGATCCTCCGGATGGGCCACCATCTCCTCGATCGCGACGGCATAGCCGACGATGCCGCACACCAACGGGAAGTGGCTGAGACTGAAGGCGTCACGGGCCAGGGGGCCCATCTGCGCTCGAGTTGCACCGGACGCGGCATGCTCGAGCGCATCCTTGAGCCAGCCGAAGTAGGTCCACCAGAGCAGGCAGGCCACCAGCAGCGCCAGGATGGCGACGCCGATCAGCGGCGCCGTTCGCTCCTCGGCGGCCACGGCGGTCCCGGCCACGATGAGCGACTCCCCGAGGGCGATGATCACGAACAGCCCGTGTCGCTCCGACAGGTGGGCCGGATTGAGGTCCCATTCCTGCGGTCCGGCCAGCGACGGCCGCCGCGACCACATCCGCCACGATCGTGAGCGTCCACATCCAGACGCGGATCTCGGGGTCCGCCACGGCGCCGACCAGGACGAGCGCGAGCCCCATGGTCGAGAGGCCGGCCCAGGTGCGCGCGCCATGCGGGTCGCTGTCCAGCGCTTCGGCGTCGACGCGGAGCTGCAGCACGAGGCCCAGCACGCGCACAACGACGTACGGCACGGCGAACCAGATCGCATCCTCCTCGAATGCGTGCGGCACGGCCGTGGCCATGAGAAAGGCGGCGGCGGTCGCCAGCAGCGTGACGAGGCGGACGCCACTGTGGGTGGTATCCGCCGGGTTGAGCGTCCAGGTGAACTGGGTCCAGGCCCACCAGATGAGCCAGAAGAGGAGCAGCGAGCGCAGGACACCACCCGGATCGAGGTGATGGGCGGTCAGGAGGGTGACCTGGGTCACCGCAAACACGAACACCAGGTCGAAGAAGAGCTCGACGAAGGTGACCGATTGGGGACCGGTCGCTCGAAGCCCTCGCTGCGCCGCTATCGTGGTGGGCTGCACGGGATGTCCTCCGGCGCGGAGTCTACGCGCCGGACCGCTCAGCGGAACATGCGCTGCTGCTTCGCCAGGTCGAAGCGCTCGGCTGGGCCGTCCAGAGCCTGGTCCACCGACCG
The DNA here is from genome assembly GCA_963704115.1 of uncultured Chloroflexia bacterium. GTDB lineage: Bacteria > Chloroflexota > Limnocylindria > QHBO01 > QHBO01 > JACDBZ01. The sequence continues at coordinate 213,267 of CAVPGY010000002.1, read as the reverse complement.
CAACCGCGTGGCCACGACGTTGAGCACCTTCCCTTCCACCTGGAGCCGCCCGTCGATCACGAGCAGCGGATGGCGGTGCAGCAGCGCCCGGTGCGCCTGGTACACGTTCGGCCGCAGGGTGACGTTGATCATCCCCGTCTCGTCCTCGAGCGCGATGAACACGAAGTTCTTCGCCGTCATCGGGTGCTGGACCGATACCGCCAGACCGGCCAGGCGGGTGATGGACCGATCGCGCCGTCCGGCCGCCTCGGCCACCGTGATCACCCCGCGCGCCGCGAGCCGCTCGCGGAACAGCTCGACGGCATGGAGGTTCGGAGCGACCCCGGTGTCGCGGTAGTCGGCGGCGACCTTCTCGGCATCGGTCATCGGTGGCAGGGAGGCGCCCAGCGCGCGCTGGGCGTCATCGGTCAGGCCGAGGGCGGGATGCGCCGGGTCGGCATCGGCCAGGGTGGTGCGCAGCTGCCAGAGCAGCTCGCGGCGGGGCGCATCGGTCCAGTCGAAGGCGCCGATGCTGATCAGCCGCTCGACCACCTGCTCGCCGAGGCCCGTGCGGGCGACGAAGTCGCGGACGGAGGCGTACGGGCCGTGCTCCCTTTCGCGCTCCAGGCTCTCACGGGCGCGCTCGTCGATCCCCTTCACCTGCCGAAGGCCGAGCCGGATGGCCCAGGTGCGCTCCGTTGTGCCGCAGTGGCACGCATCGGACTGGGAAGGGCTCGATTCGACCGAACGGGGGTTCTCGGATGACCGGCATGTGCTGCAGCGGCATATTTCGGGCAGCGAGAAAGCGCCGGCGGCTTCGCCTTCTCCGTTGTGTGCCACAGCCGCACATCCACGCGTACAGATGCGGCGCGTGTCGTGCTCCCAGGCGGACTCGTTGACGTCGATCGGCAGGACCCGGATGCCGTGGCGCTTCGCGTCGTTGATGACGACCGCGGGCGAATAGAACCCCATCGGCTGGTTGTTGAGCACGCCGACGGTGTAGTGCGCCGGGTAGTAGCGCTTCAGCCAGGCGGTGTCGTAGCTGATCTTCGCGAACGCCGCGGCATGGGCACGGGCGAAGCCGAACTCGGCGAAGGCGGAGCACTTCTGGAACAGCTCCTCCGCGTCCTCCGGCGTCAGGCCGGTGCGGATGGCACCGCCCACGAACCGGCCACGCTCGGCCTGCATCTTCGCGTGGGACCGATGCGAGCCCATGGCCTTGCGGAAGATGTCGGCCTCGGTCGCGGTGTAGCCGCACACCTCGATCGCGACCTGCATCACCTGCTCCTGGTAGAGGATCACGCCGAGGGTGTCCTCCAGGATCGGCTGGAGACTGGGGTGGGCGTAGGTGACCTCTTCCTCGCCGGCGCGCCTGCGCAGGTACGGATGGACGGCGTTGCCCTGGACCGGGCCCGGACGGATGATCGCGACCTGGACGACGAGGTCCTCGAACCGTTCGGGGCGTGCCTTGGGGAGGCTCTGCATCTGGGCGCGGGACTCGATCTGGAACATGCCGACCGTGTCGGCCGCCTGGATGGACCGATACACCTCCGGGTCGTCGTGCGGGAGGCTGTCGAGATCGATCCGCTCGCCCGTGTCTCTCTGGATGCGGTCGAGGGCGTCACTGACCACGCCCAGGGTGCGCAGGCTGAGCAGGTCGATCTTCACCAGGCCGAGCTGCTCGATGTCCTCCTTGTCGTACTGGGTGACGACCCTTCCGGGCATCGTGGCGCGCTCGATCGGCACGAGATCGATGAGCGGTGTGCGCGTGACGAGCATGCCGCCGACGTGGATGCCGAGGTGGCGCGGGAAGCCGTCGATCTCGGCGCAGAGGGTGAGCAGCCACTGCCACCGGTTCCTCGGGCCTACCGTCGCCGTGGGCGCCACCTGGTGACTTCGCGCCACATCGCTCTCGCTCTCCGGCACGACCCGCACGCGCCGCCGCTCCTCGACCGGCATCCCGCTCTCCGGATCCACGCGCACCAGCGCCGGCCGCCCGCTCGTCGGCCCGGGCGACCCGTTGTCGCGCGGCGTCGGCACCCGCAGCTCGCCCCCGTCGAGCTCCCCGGAACGCGCATACCGCTTCGTCGTCTCCGACTCGTGCCGGACGCGGGTGACCGATGCATCGAGGACGCGCGGCTTTCGGGGCGGCATCCAGCCGCCCTCGCTGACCGGGCGCAGGGTGGGGTCGAGCGTCGGCCGCGGCCGTGAGTTCCACGACGAGTCCGATGACGGCCGCACGAGGCCCGACCCACGGCCGTCGCGTCCCGGCGGGACGGCCGCATCGGCCATGTCGATCCCGAGCTCGTCGAACAGCCAGCCGAACGAGCCATCCAGGGCGAGGTCGCGCGCGACGTCGGTGGCATCGCGGGTATCGAGCGCCTTGGCCAGCGCATCCACGCCGTCCGCGGGGAAGCCGAGCGCCTTGGCAACCTCGCGCACAGCGCTCCGGGCGCGGTACGTGATGATCGTGCAGACCATGGCGGCGTGATCCGCGCCGTAGCGGGTGTAGAGGTACTGGATCACCTCCTCGCGCCGGTTGACGTCGAAGTCGATGTCGATGTCGGGCAGCGCGCGCGCCTCGTTGATGAAGCGCTCGAACAGGAGCTTGTGCTCGATCGGGTCGACCTTGGTGATGCCCAGGCAGTAGGCGACGATCGAGTCACCGGCGCTCCCTCTCCCCTGGCCGATGATCCCGCCCCTCCGCGCGAACTCCATGAGGTCCCAGACGATGAGGAAGAACTCGGCGAGGTTGGTCCGATCGATGATGTCCAGCTCGTGCGTGAGCTGGGAGAGCGCGCGCTTGGTAACCGGCTGGTAACGGCGCAGTAAGCCGGTGTGGGCAAGCTGGTAGAGATATGAGAACGCGGTCTCCCCCTTCGGCACGGTGAACCCCGGAAACCGATAGCGCTCGAAGCCCAGCTCGAGCCGGCACGCCTGCCCGATGACGGCGCTGTGCGCCATCCCCGCCTCCCAGGCACGGCGGCTCGCCTCGTCCGGCAGGCTCGCGCCGATGGCCGCAAGCTCCGCTCCCGTCTTGAGCCGGTACTCGGCGTTCGGCAGCAGCAGCTCGCGGGCGTCGGCGAGCGTGGCGCCGTGCCGGATGCAGAGGAGCACGTCCTGGAGCCGATGCCCGTCGGGGTCGGCGTAGTGGACCTCGTTGGTGACGACCGTCGGCAGACCCGCCTCCACGGCGAGCCAGGCGAGCTCGGCCACGAGCCAGTCGTCGTCCGGCTCGCAGGTGGTGGCTCAGCTCGACGGTGAGATCGCCATCGGCGAAGTGGCGTGCCCACGTCCGCGCGGCGTGGAGAGCGGCCGCTCGCTCGCCGGCGAGTAGGAGGCGCGGGACGAGCCCGTTGCGGCAGCCGGTGAGGCCGATGACGTGCCCCCGCGCCTCGTCGAGTGCCGCCGCCACCACGGAGCGCTCGAAGACGGGGAACTGCTTCTCCCCCGCAAGGTGGCCGCGGCTCGCGAGGCGCGACAGGGCGGTGTAGCCGTCGACGTCGCGCGCCAGCAGGACGAGATGGTCGCCGGGGATCGGGCCGGCGTGATGCTCGCCGGGCCAGCCGCGGCTCGCCTTCGCGCCACGGTACGGGTCGTTGAGCTTCCGGCCGCGGCGAGAGCGACGCAGCTCGTCATCGGTGCGCGGGATGGTCAGCTCGAGGCCGATGATCGGGCGCACGGGATGCAGCCCCGCCTCGAGGGCGGCATCCGTCTCCGTCTCCTTGGCCGCCTTCCAGGTGCGGACCGCGGCATAGAGGCCGGCGTGGTCGGTGATGGCGAGCGCCGGCATGCCGAGCTGGGCCGCGCGCGCGATCAGCTCCTCGGGGTGGCTGGCACCGTCGAGGAAGCTGAAGTTGCTGTGCGCGTGGAGTTCGCAGTAGTCGTCCGGCGTGCCCATCGGACGACGGATGATAGAACGTCTGTTCTATTCTGGAAACCCGTCAGATGCCGCGGAACGTGCCAGCAAGGCGTAGTGGCTCAGTCTGTACAACACGTGGCGCACGAGGTGAGGGTTCACCGCCCGGTCCACACGCGGGTGGGCGAAGTCGCCCGAGGGATCCCGGACCAGGCCGATGCGCTCCATCACCCGCCACGACCGCTCGTTCTGCGGCGCGGTGAAGGACACCGGATCAATGCGTCAGGGCGGAGCGGAGGCGCCAGGTGGCGAGCGCCAGCACCACCGCGGCGATGGCGAACAGGACGCCCAGCTGCGGCAGGATGGCGACGACGTCACCGCCGACGATGAGCTCCCGGAAGCCGTCGAGCGCCCAGCGGTGCGGCGTGAACCACGAGATCGTCGCCATCGGCTCGGGGAAGATCTCGGGTGGCACCATCGAACCGCCGATGGCCGCCACGCCCAGACCGGCGAAGACACCGATCGAGCTCGCCTGCTCGGCATTGTTCGCCACGGCGCCGATCAGCATCGCAACGCCCGCCGCGACCATCGAGAACGCAAGCATTACCGAGGTGGCCCCGAGCGGATCTCCCCAGGCGACGCCGAAGAGGAGGGCCGTGGCGGCGACGATGAAGACCGCCTGGAAGAGCGCGACGGCGAATCGGCCGAGGGCCTCGCCGAGCAGGATCGTGCCGACCGAGGTGGGGGTCGCGAGCATGCGCCGCGAGACGCCGAGCTGGCGCGACAGGATCAGCTGCGCCGCCCCGGTCAGCGAGGTCAGGAACACGAAGAGGACCAGCTGGCCCTGTGCGCCGAGGGCGAATCCGCGCAGCTCCTCGGGGAAGGCCGACTCGCCGACCGTGACGACCTCCACATCCAGGGCGGGGAGGACCTCCTGGAGAGCCGCTGCCGCATCCAGGAGATCCGACGGCTCACCACCGGAGTGGGTCGCCGCGAAACGAGCGGCTCGCACGACCGCGAACTGCTCCGCGATCATCGCCTCCACGATCTCGCGACGGCCAATCGCCTCGTTGCTCGACGCCGCCACGTACCGGACGTCGACCACCTCGCCGTCCCGCAGGCGCTCGTCGTAGCGGTCGGGCAGCAGGACGCCGACGGCGATCCGGCCCCGCTCCACCGCATCAAGGAGGGCGTCCTCGGACTGGTAGCGCTGGACCTCCCATCGCTCGTCGAGCCGCTCGGCGAGGTTCGTGGCGAGCAGTCCGCCGGCGTCGGCGGCCACGAGCCCGACGCGCGCCTGGAACCCGCCGCCGAACTGGAGGCCGGTGACGAAGATGATCATCAGCGGCAGCACGACGATGAAGAACAGCCCGAGTCGATCGCGCAGCAACCGCACGAGGTTGGCTCGGGCGATGATGAAGGCGCGACCGAGGCTCATCGGCGCACCACCAGCGCGCCCGCCCGAACGAGTCCGATGGCGCCGCCGACCAGCCCGATGCCGAGCAGCGCCGCGACCGGCACGACCACGTCGACAACCGAGGCGCCCGTGCCGGCGAGCAGATCGAGCCCCTCGAGGAACCAGGCGTGCGGCGTGATGAGGCTGACCTGGCTCAGGATCTCCGGCCCCTGCGACAGGTCGAAGAAGGCGCCGCCGAGGATCGCCAGCGTGACCGCCACGATCGAGTTCCAGCCACCCGCCTGTTCCTCCGTGCGCGCCAACGTCGTGATGAGCGCGGTGATCCCCATGGCGGCAACGACGGCCGAGAGGACGAGGACCGAGACGCCGATCGGGTCGCCCCACCGCGCGCCGAGCAGGACGCTCGAGGCAAGGACGAGTACCGCCATGGCGACGATGCCGAGGACGAAGCTGCCGATGGCCTTGCCGGCCACGATCGCCCATGGACGGATGGGTGCGGCGACGAGTCGCGGGAGCGTCCCCTGCCGTCGCTCGGTGAGGAGCGACAGCACGCCGAACTGGGCGGTGAAGAAGAGGAAGAAGATCGCCATGCTCGCCGCGAAGTAGGTCGTCGTCGACATCTCGCGCGTGTCCGCCTCGAGGTCCGTCAGGGTGATCGGCGGGTCGGTGGCGGCGGCCTCCCGGGCCAGCTCGGCGAGGACCTCGGGCGAGGTCTCACCTGACCCCGCGACGAGCGCCACGGCGAGCCGCACCGCCTCCAGCTGGGCGGTGAAGGACTCGGCGATCGAGCGGAGGATGTCGGTGCTGAAGCCCGCGTCCGTGCTGCCGATGATCTCGAGCTCCGTGCCCAGGCCCGCAGTCACGGCCGCACCGAACCCGTCGGGCACGATGAGCGCCGCGTCCGCGTCGCCGGCGTCGACCGCCGTCCGCGCCGATGCCACGGAGCTGGTCTCGGCGATGGACGCGATTCCGGCGTCCTCGATCCTTGCCAGCGCCCCCTCCCGGATTGCGAGCGAGAGCTCGGAGTCGTCGAGGTCGACGTACGCATACGAGAGTTCCAGCGGCTGGCTCACCCCACCGATGAGCGTGCTGAAGATCGCCGCCAGTCCGAACGGCGCGATGACCGCGACGATCAGGAACGTCCGGTCACGCAGCCGCTGTCGGAGATCCTTGAGGGCGATGACCAGGGCGGCGCGCATCGGTCTCCGATCAGTCCCTGAGCGCGCGGCCGGTCAGGTGGAGGAAGACCGCCTCGAGGTCCGGCTCGACGATCTCGACCCCGCTGACCGATGCCCCCGCGGCGGTCGCCACCTCCAGGAGACGCGGCAGGATCGTGCGCGCCTCGCCGACGAGCAGCCCGATACCGCCCTCGTGCGCGGTCGCCTCCTCGACCCCGGGCACCGCCCGAAGCGCATCGGCGGCTGCCGGAAGCGGTCCCGACGCCGCAAGGTCGACGCGGTCGCGGTGGCCGATGAGGCTCACGAGCTCGCGACGCGTACCCTCGGCCTTGATCTGCCCGTTGTCGATGATGCCGACCCGGTCGCAGAGCCGCTCGGCCTCTTCCATGTAGTGCGTCGTGTAGAGGATGGCCATCCCCTGCTCGCCAAGGTGCTCGACGCTGGCCAGGATCGCGTTGCGGCTCTGCGGGTCCACGCCGACGGTCGGTTCGTCGAGGACGAGCAGCTTCGGCCGATTGAGCAGGCCGATGCCGATGTTGAGCCGCCGCTTCATGCCGCCCGAGAAGCCATCGGTCCGTTCGTCGGCCCGGTCCGTGAGGCCGATGATCTCGAGCACCTCGTCCGTCCTCGTGCGCAGATCCGCGCCGCCCAGACCGTAGAGCTGCCCGAAGAAGCGCAGGTTCTCGCGCGCGCTCAGCTCCGGGTAGATGGCGAGGTCCTGGGGCACGAATCCCACCGCCCCCTTGGCGGCCACCGCGTTCACGTCGAGCGGCGTGCCATCCACGTGGACCGTGCCGCCGTCGCGGACGAGGAGGCCGCAGATCATCGAGATGGTGGTCGTCTTGCCGGCGCCGTTCGGTCCGAGCAGCCCGTAGGTCTCGGATGGGCCGATGGTGAAGCCGACCCCGTCGACCGCGAGCCGGTCGCCGAAGGACTTGCGGAGATCCGCGCAGGCAAGGACCGGCGGGCTGCCGGCTCGGTCGGTGGCCATCGGCCCCATGATACGGCCGGGGCGGGGCCCCTCGTCAGGTGGGAGCGATGGCGACGGTGCCGCGTCGCAGGAAGAGGAGCACAGCCGGCGGCACCACCAGCGCCAGGCCAAGGAACCCGAGCGCCGTGTAGGACGTTCCGGCCACGACCACCCCGGAGACGAGGCTCGCCACGGCCGCCGACGACCAGATCATCCCGTCGGCGAGTCCCTGGACGCGGGTCCGCTCGCCGAGCGCGAGGCCCCTGGTGAGGAGCGCCGATCCGGCCACGAAGCCCAAGTTCCAGCCGTAGCCGAGCAGGAAGAGCGCGAGGGTGAGCAGGTTCCCGCCATCGGGCGGCGCCACGGCGGCGAGGATGGCGGACAACCCGAGCGTGCCGAGGCCGGCGGCGATGATCGCCGGGCTGCCGAACCGATCGGTCAGGCGCCCAGAGATCGGCGAGAGCGCGAACATCCCGAACGTGTGGGCGGAGAGCACGAAGCCGACGGTCGCCAGGCCGTGCCCGTGATCGACCAGGTGGATCGGGGTCATCGTCATGATCAGCACCATCACCACCTGGCCGGCCACCAGCGTCGTGAGGGCCACCAGAACCGCGGGACGGCGCAACAGGGCAGAGACCAATGGGGCCGCTTCGTCGTCCGGACGCGTCGCCAGCGCCGACGGGTCGGCGAGGGCATACGGCTCGGGGCGAAGCATGACGAAGGCGAGCAGCGCGGCCAGGCCGATGAAGCCCACGGTGAGGATGTACGCCCCCGCCAGCTCGGGCAGGCCGATGGCCTCGGCCAGCACCCCGGCAGGCGCCACGAGGTTCGGGCCGCTCACCGCGCCGATCGTCGCACCCCAGACGACGGTGCCGATCGCCGATGCCCGCCGATCGGGAGGCACCAGGTCGGCGGCGACGTAGCGCCCGAGGTTCCCGACGCCGTTCGCGAACCCGGTGAGGACGCTGGCGAACAGCAGCAGCACGATCGACTCGATGAGGACCGCCGACACGGCCAGCAGCGCCCCGACGAGCCCCACCAGCAGGCCGCCCACCAGCCCCTTCCGCCGCCCCACCCGGAGCATCACCCCGGACAGGAAGCCGGCCGCGGTGGCGGTGCCGATCGTCGCCGCGGCCGTCGGGACGCCGCCGAGGGTCGCGTCGCCGTGAATCTGCGTCGCCACCAGCGTGCCGACGGTGATGGCCGCGATGTAGCCGGTGCTCCCGAGCGCCGAGACGGCGAAGAGCGTCCAGCGCATCCGGGTGCGGAGACCCGGCAACGTGGCCGGATCCAGAGAGCGCGCCGTCTCCGCGGCGCGGACGATCGCCGGTGCCTGCTCAGCCATCGACGTAGCGCTCCAGGAACTGGCGAAGGTACAGGCCGCTCGACCGATGCGCCGCCGCCGCATCACGGCCGATCCAGCGGTAGTGCCACGGCTCGTAGCTGAAGCATGTCTGCGCCTGCGATCCGGCGGGATAGCTCATCACGAAGCCATAGCGCCACGCGTTGGCGGCCATCCAGGCGCCCTCCGGGCTCTCGACCGCCCAGTCGCCGAAGCGCCCGCCCCAGCCGGGCGAGGTGACGTCGATAGCCGTGCCCAGCTGGTGCTCCGAGTGACCCGGTCGTGCGCTGCGGATCACCGCGGCGGCGTACCCCAGCCGCGACACCCAGCTGTTGAACGTGGCGGACTGGGCCGCGTACGAGCGATACGCCGACTCGACGATGACCGAGAGGCCCGCCTCCCGCCAGGCCGCGTTCATCACCGCGAGATCGTCCACCACGACCGATCGCACCAGCTTTGTGCCCGAGCTGCCGGTCAGCCCGGCGCTCGACGCGGGCACCAGGTCCGATGGTGCGTAGCCCGCCGGGAGCGCGTAGGACCGATCGAGCAGCGTGAGTGCGACGTCGGCGGCCGGCGGCGCGGCGAGGTCACGGTCGACACAGTGGTCCGCGATCAGGGCCGCGTCGTAGCGAACGGCGATGGCCGGTTCCGCCGGCCGTGCGGGCGGGGCGGGATGGACGACCTGCTCCGGACCGTGCGCCATCGGGCGCGGGGTCGCCATCGGCATCGGGATTGGCGCGGTCGTGGGCGTGATCGATGGCGTCGAGATCGCGCCGGCGGTACAGCCGGCCACCACCAGCGCGACACTCAGCAGCACGCCGGCGAGTCGCGCCGGGCTCACGCGAGTGCCTCGAGGACGGCCAGCTGTTCTGTGCTGCCGTCCGGCGCGAGCGGGATGATGGCCACGTGATCGGCGCCGGCGGCCTCCAGGTCCTCGATGCGCTGCCGGACGCGAGCGACGTTCCCGACGGCGACCATGGCCTCCAGCAGCCGATCGCTCCCCGGAGGCTCCCAGTCGCCGGGCTCGAAGCCCTGCAGCGTCCACGCCGCCTGGTAGGTCGGCGTCCGCAGGTATGGCTTGAGGTAGGCACGCCCGGAGGCGGCCGCCTCCGATCCGGTGCCCAGGACGACCGGCAGCGTCACGGCGAGGAGGCGTTGCGCACCGCCGGCCGCCGCATCGAGCATCCGGCGCATCCCCGCGACGTGGTCGGCGGTGACGAGGTACGGGTACGCCCCGTCTGCGTCCGTCGCGGCAAGCTCGGTCATGCGCTGCCGCAGGGCGGCTACCAGGATCGGCGGCTCGGCAGCGCCCTCGAGGGCAGGGGCGCGGATGACGGCGGCGCGGTAGGCCCCGAGGAACTCGCGCATCCGCGTCAGCGGGCGGTCGAAGCGGTGGCCGCGAAGCTTCTCTGCCAGGTGCGGGTGGCTCACCCCGAGCCCAAGGACGAAGCGGCCGGCGGTCGCCTCCGACAGGGTGAGTGACGCCATGCGGGTCGTCTGGGCATCGTGGCCCCAGATGCCGACGATGCTCGTCCCGAGCGCCAGGCGAGAGGTCTCGCCGGCCAGCGCCCCGAGCAGCGCGAACGGCTCGCGTCCGACGGTGTCCGGCACCCACAGCGTCCCGTAGCCGAGCTCCTCGACCCGGCGGGCATACGCTCGTGCCTCGCTGATCGCGAGCGAGTCGAGGTGCCCCCAGACGCCGACGCGCCCGAGCTCCACGGCGGTCACGGGTCGAACCGATAGCGCAGGAATAGCTCGTCCTCGTGCCGGATCACGCTCGCCAGGTGTCCGAGTCGCGGGGCGGCGACCTCGTCGGCCCCGGGTGCGATCATCGTCAGTGCATCGGTCCCGTGGAGTTGCGGCCCGACGGTCCAGTACACCTCGTCGATCAGGCCGGCGGCCAGGAAGGCGGCGTTGAGATGCGGCCCGCCCTCGAGCAGCAGCGAGCCGATGCCGCGCTCGGCCAGGCGGTCGAGCACCCATGCCGGTGCCGGACGCTCGTCCGGGGCGCGGAGCAGCTCGGTGCCCGCCGGCGCATCGCCGATCGGGTGGTCACGGCCCACGACCAGGATGCGTGCCTCGTCGCCGCCGAACCAGCCGGCGTCGAGAGGGACCGGATCGGTGCCGGCGATCACCACGCCCACCGGATTGGGCGGGCGTCCCTCCTGCCGCCGCCGATCCGCAAGGTCGTCGCCAACGCGAAGCCAGACGCCGGTGGCGCGCAGCGTCCCGACGCCGCTGCCAACGGCGTCGAACGCGGCACGGTAGAGCCGCAGGAGCCGTCGATCCGCGCGGCTGCCGAGGCCCTCGGCCGTGCCGTCGAGCTGAGCGCGCCCGTCGATGCTGGTGACCATGTTGATCGCGACGACGGGGCGGCCGGCGACCGGCTGGGGCGCGAAGCCCGCCATCGCGTCGTCGAGTGGGATGTCGGCCGCAGGATCGGGCCACAGCCGGTCGACAACGTGCGTCGCATCGGTCTGAGCGGTCATCGCCCGATCCTACCCGACCGACCGCGTCGGTCAGCGCTCGGGCGGCGCGTGCTCCTCGGCGGCGGCCAGCTCGTCGCGGTCGTAGGCGATCTGCACCTTGGCGGTCGTGAGCAGCGTCACCGCATCGGCCGGGACGGCCCGCGTCCGCCCATCGGCGTACGGCGTCACGGCGACACCGTGGAAGATGCCCTCGGTCTCCGTGCCGAGCATGGCGGCGACGCGGCCGAGCTCCTCCCCGTCGGGCCCGATGACGAGGGTGTCGGCCTCGACGTAGTTCCACGCGACCGGATCGTCGGGGCCCGGGAGGTCGAGCTCGGCTGCCTCCGGCTCACCCGGCCCGCCCGTGTTCCCGGCGCTGTCGCCGGGTGGAAGCGTCCGCTCCTCCGGGTCGATGCCGCCCTTCATGCCCGGGTCGTCGATGGCTCCCGGCTGCCGGTCGAAGTCGTTCATGTCGCGTGCCTCCCGCACGAGCGATGCCACCCGCCGATCGACACACCCTACAGCACGAACGGTGGCGTGAAGCCGAGGTAGCGATCGAACTGCCCGAAGGGCCGGTTCGCCATCAGGAAGGTGGTGAACGGATCGAGCCGGAACCCGCGTTCCAGGAGGTGACGGATGGCAACCACGTTCGGCCCCGGCACCTCGAGCCCGAGCTCCTCCAGGCCGATGGCCGCGGCACGCCCCTCGACGTGACGGAGGACGTCGGGCAGATGCTCAGGCTCCAGCGCCGCAATCGGTCCGGCCCCGTCGGCCCCGATGAACCCGAAGGCGACCGTCCGGTCCCCATCGCGGTATCGGTACGCCTCGCGGCGCTTCAGCAGCCAATCCAGCTCGTGGGCGCCACGGTCGCGACCGAGGATCGTTCGCTCGATCGCTGCCACCTCCTCGAGACCGTCAGCATCGGTGATCGGCTGCGGCTCGAGGCGCAGGTCGGCTGCGGCATCCGCGGCGGGGGCGCCGTTCATGCCGAGGATCGGGAACTGGATGGTGGTGTCGGCCCGGTGGTAGCGGGCGAGGGCGCGGACGTCGCCGGTGGCCACGATCACCCGCACCTCTCCTCGCCCGATCGGGAACGCGCGCTCCAGCAGCGCTCGACCGACGCCCGAGGACTGGCTTCCCGGCCGGACGAAGAACTCCGAGAGCTCGAGCAGGCCGCGGTCGACGCCTCGCTCGATGCTCCGCGCGTACCCGATGAGCCGCCCGTCGTCACCGTCCTCGGCGACCCACCACTCGGCGGCGATCCGGGCGAGGAGGTCGTAGAGCGCGCGGAAGCCGGACCATCGGTCGTCGGCCGACCCCTCCCAGGGCGTGCCGTTGCGGGCGGCGAGATCGGTGATCGAGTCCCAGAAGAGCCGGAAGCAGGCCTCCGAATCGGCGGCCGTGGCGCGGCGAACATGGGGTGCGATCGCGGGCATGGTGGCCGAGTGTAGCCTCAGTCGAAGAGCCGCTCGAGATGCCAGGTGCCACGGATCTCGTCGAGCACGATGGTGCACAGCAGGCCCGAGCGGGTGACGACCTTGTAGCAGGCACGTGCCACCGGCTCGCGCCACCAGCCGTCGTCGACGCGCCATCGGTTGCAGATCCCCAGCTCGCCATGGTCGGTCCCGTCCATGCGGAGGCGGATCGGGGTGCCGGCGGCATCGGTCTCGACCTGGACGAGCGGCAGGTCTGGATAGCGTCGCGTCATCGGCGGCTCACTGGCCGATGTCCACCAGGCGCGACCGGTGCTCGGCCAGCGCCGCGTGCGGACGGTCGACGGTCGCCCGCCAGAGCCGCCCCTCCCCGAACCGATGCCGGATCCGCTCGATCGACCATCGCAGCTCCTCCCAGCGTCCGGCCCGCGCCTCGAAGGCCGGCAGCTGCCGCGTGGCGGGATCGGCCAGGCGGTCGAACGCGAGCGTGACCGATGCGACCCGCGGCTCCTCCTCCGCCGGCGGTTGTCCGCCCGGATATCCAACGGACGTCGGCGAGTCGTTCCTTGGTCGGGAATTGCCGTCGCTGACGATTCCAGGGCTCGAATGAGCCGAAAGCCGGCCTTCGATGGCAGTTGGATGCCCGTGGTGGTAACTCCGGAGCCGCGCACGTGCCGAGGCCTCGACGCGGGAGAGGAGGAGTCGCGCGATCCAGTCCGGCTCGAGCGCCGGCTGCGGGAAGGCCTGCGCCACCCGGAGCGTCGGGGCGTCCTCGAAGCCAAGGAGCAGGGTGGCACGACCCGGCGCCAGGTGACGGTCGCGCAGCCCATCGCACAGCTCGGCGGCCAGGCGGCGGAGGGTGAGCGCCACGGCGCCGATGCCGTCGAGCGGCGGCTCGAAGGTCGCGTCGGCCGCCACCCGCTCCGGTCGCCGGCGCGGGACGAGGGGCCGCGGATCGTGGCCGCGGGCGAGGGCCTGGAGCCGCTCCCCCGCCGCGCCGAACTGGGCGGCCACCGCGGACCGCGGCAGGGCGGCCAGCTGCTCCATGCGCGCCAGGCCGAACAGGGCGAATCGCTGGCGCATCGCCGCATCGGCGGGCAGGAGGGCCAGCGGCAGGTCGCGCAGCTCCCGGCGGTCGAGGATGCGGAGCGCAGCCGGCGCCCCGGGGCGCTCGGGACGGGCCAGCCGCGCGGCCAGTGACGCCAGCCAGCGGTTCTCGCCGATCCCGCAGCGCACGAAGGACGGCGCCACGGCGCGCGTCAGCATCACGGCCCGTGCCGCGATCCTGCGCTCCGGTCCCCACATCGGCTCGAGGCCGGTGATGTCGACCAGCGCCACGCCGAGGTCCACCGCCTCGACCCGCGGCGAGAGATCGTCGAGCACGTCGAGCATCCGCTCCCAGGGGCGCGGATCGGCATCGGGAACGCGGAGATCGGGCCAGGCGAGAGCCAGCAGACGCATCAGGCGCTCACCACCCGGAGCGCGGATCGCTCCTCCTCGAGGGAGCGCGGCTCGGCGAGCGACGCCACCAGCGGGTCGATGCGACGCCCCTCACCGAACCACAGGTCAAGCTCCGCCGACCCCCCGGCCAACGCCCAGCGGTTGCGCTCCACCACGGCGCGAACCCGCTGCCCGACGAGGTCGCGCCCGACCGCCAGCCAGGCGGACCGATGGAGCGCGACGCGCACCCCGGCAACCGCCCCGGCGACGGCGCGGGCCCCCGGCGCCAGCACGAGCGCCGAGGTGCCGCCCGTCCGGCCGAGCAGCACGCCCAGCCGATCGAGGGCGCGGCGATCCGGCGCGGCGTTCGCACCGAGGTCCAGCACGAGCACGTCGATCAGCCCGGATCGTCCGAGCCAGGCGGCCAGCTCGATCGACTCGCCGGTGTCGCGCGGACGGGCGACGAGCAGCCACTCCAGGCTCACGCCGAGACGCGCGGCAACCGCCGGGTCGAGCGTGCCGTCGAGGTCGAGCCAGGCGACGAGACCACCGGCCGCCTGGGCCGCGGCGAGCGTCCCGAGCGCCAGCGAGGTCGCACCACCGCCGGCGGGAGCATCGAGCAGCGCCAGCGCTCCGCGCGGCCAGCCGCTCACCCCGAGGGCGGCATCGAGGGCCGGATGCCCGGTCGGGACGGCGGGCCGGGGCGCCGCCACGGCGACCGGCTCGGACCCTCGTCGCAGGTCCAGGCCTCGGGCGCGGAGCGTGTCGAGGGCGGCGGCCAGGGGTGTGGAGGCGACGATTGAATCGGTCTGCATGAGGACCTTCGATGATAGAACAGATGTTCTATCCGGGGAAGGCCCCAGGCGCCTTTGCTATACTCGCCGCCGGCCATCTGCGCCGGTCCGTTGGGGATGTAGCTCAGCTGGGAGAGCACCGCGTTCGCATCGCGGGGGTCAGGGGTTCGAGTCCCCTCATCTCCACCACCCAACTTCCTCGTCCGCGTGTCCGCGCGCCATGCCAAGCGAGGAAGCGCTCGGTTGTTGATCCTGCGGAGTAGGATGGAGGCTTCCCGATCGGCCCACGCCCACTTTCGCCGCATCGGTCCATCCGAACTGTTCGAGGGAGAGGCAATGTCCGGATCACGTCTGTCGTTCATCGCCCTGATCGTGCTCGCGCTCGTCGTGACGGCGTGCGGCGACACCCCACCGCCGAGCGACGGCGTCTCGCAGGAGCCCGCTGCCAGCCTCAATCCCGGCGAGAGCCAGGAACCCGCCGAGAGCGAGGCACCCGAGCAGCCCAGCGAGGGTCGCCTGGCGCTCGTCCAGGATCGTGGCGAGCTCATCTGCGGCGTGAACGGCAGCCTGCCGGGCTTCAGCTTCCTGGATTCCGACGGTAACAACACCGGCTTCGACGCCGACTTCTGCCGCGCCGTCGCCGCCGCCGTGCTCGGCGACAGCGAGGCCGTGGACTTCCGCGCCCTGTCCGCCGACCAGCGCGGTCCGGCGCTCCAGACCGGCGAGATCGACGTCCTCATCCGCAACACGACCTGGACCGTCAGTCGCGACACGTCGTGGGGCCTCTTCGCGCCGACGACCTTCTACGACGGCCAGGCGATTATGGTCTACGCCGATGTCGGCGCCGAGACGCTCGAGGATCTCGCCGGAGCCACGATCTGCGTGCAGACCGGAACGACGACCGAGCTGAACCTGGCCGATGCCTTCAGCCGGATCGACGTGGAGATCGATACGCAGACGTTCGCGGACATCGACCCGACCTACCAGGCCTACGAGGAGGAGCGCTGCGACGCCGTGACCTCCGACCGATCCCAGCTCGTCGCCCGACGCACCGCGTTCGAGAATCCCGACGACCATGTCATCCTGGACGCGGTCCTTTCGAAGGAGCCGCTCGGCCCGGTCGCGCCGCTCGGCGACGACGAGTGGTTCAACGTCATCAAGTGGGTGACGTTCGCCACCATCCAGGCCGAGGAGTTCGGCATCGACTCGACCAACGTCGAGGACGCGCTGAACAGCGACGATCCCTCGGTCCTTCGCTTCCTTGGCGTCACGCCGGAGGGCACCGATCCCTTCGATTCGGGCCTCGGCCTCGAGCCGGACTGGGTGGTGGACGTCATCAGCCAGGTCGGCAATTACGCCGAGATCTACGACCGCAACCTGGGTCCGGGCACGCCGTTCGACCTGGACCGCGGCCTGAACTCGCTGTGGACGACCGGCGAGGGCCTCCTGTACGCACCGCCGTACCGCTGAGCAACGGTTGAGCGATCGGGGCGGGAGCGATCCCGCCCCGATCCACATCCCTCCCGGTGGCCATGACCCCGGAATCCCCCGGGCACGCCCACGCCGCGGTTCCGCCGTGGCGTGACATCCGCGTCCTGCGGATCGTCGCCCAGGCCGTCGCGCTGATCGTCGTCGCGGTCCTCATCGGGCTCGCCGTGCGCAACATGCTCATGGCCATGGAGTCCCGCGGGCTCGGTTTCGGCTTCGGCTTCCTGAACCGTTCTGCGGGCTTCGAGATCAGCGAGAGCCCGATCCCCTACCGACCGACCGACACCTATGGGACCGCCTTCCTGGTCGGGCTGCTGAACACGCTGTTCGTCAGCTTCATCGGGATCGTGCTGGCCACGGTGCTCGGCGTCATCGTCGGTGTTGCGCGGCTCAGCCCGAACTGGCTGGTGAACAAGATCGCCGCCGGTTACGTGGAGCTGATGCGGAACACCCCGCTGCTCGTCCAGCTCTTCATCATCTACTTCGCCATCTTCCTCCAGCTCCCCGCCGTTGCTGACACGTTCGCCTGGGGAGACGGCATCTTCCTCAACCAGCGCGGAGTCTTCGTCCCGGCACCGCAGGCCCAGGCCGGCTTCGTCGCCTGGGCAGTGGTCGTGGGCCTCGGCCTGGCCATTGCCATCGGCGCCGGCACCTTCGCCGGCCGTCGCGAGCTCGACGGCCGGCCGGTGCCGGGGCTGCGCCTGGCGGGCATCGGCGCGCTCGCGCTGCTGGTCGTCGCGGGCTGGATCGTCATCGGTCCGTTCGCATTTGAGCTGCCGACACGCGAACGGTTCAACTTCGTCGGCGGCCTCCGGCTGTCGCCGGAGTTCAGCGCCCTGCTGTTCGGGCTTGTGATCTACACCGCCGCCTTCATCGGCGAGGTCGTCCGCGGCGGCATCCAGGCCGTGCGACGCGGCCAGGTGGAAGCGGCCCGCGCGCTCGGCCTCTCGGAGGGACAGACCCTGCGGCTGGTGATCTTCCCGCAGGCCCTCCGCGTCATCGTGCCGCCGCTCACCAGCCAGTACCTCAACCTCGCCAAGAACTCGAGCCTGGCGGTCGCCATCGGCTATCCCGACCTGTTCAAGGTCGGCCAGACGATGGCCAACCAGACCGGCCAGCCGGTGCCCGTGATCATCCTGGTGATGAGTACCTACCTGGCGATCAGCCTGGTGACGTCGCTGTTCATGAACCTCTACAACCGTCGCGTCCAGGTCCTGGAGCGCTGAGCCGATGACCGCCGAGACGCTCCGTCCGCCACGCACCGTCGTCGGGCCCTACGCGTGGCTGCGCGCCAACCTCTTCTCCGGCCCGATCAGCAGCGTGCTGACGATCCTCCTGGGCCTCGCCCTGGTGTGGGTGCTGTTGCAGGTCGGGACCTGGGCGGTCACCGAAGCGCGCTGGAGCGTGGTGACCAACAACCTGCGCCTATTCCTCATCGGCCAGTACCCGGCGGACCAGGCATGGCGGATCTGGGTCAACCTGCTGATCCTGTCCGTGCTGGGCGGGCTGTCGGCGGCCGCCTTCGGGCAGGCCACCCGGACGCTGGCGGTCACGCTGTCGGTGATCCAGCTGATGCTCGCCGCACTCATGCTCGTCTCGCCGCTGGGGATCGTCCCGGCCGCCGCGATGCTGGCGAACGCGTCGATCGTCTGGATCGCTTTCGTGGCCGCGCAGCGGGTCCGCGTGCCATCCCGGGCGCTGACGATCGGCTGGCTGCTGTCGCTGCCGGCGACCTTCCTGCTCCTCAATGGCATCGAGGGCACGCCGTTCCCCTCGATCAGCACGAACGTGTGGGGCGGCCTCCTGCTCACCGTGCTGCTGGCGACGGTCGGCATCCTCCTCTCGTTCCCGCTGGGTGTGCTCCTGGCGCTCGGCCGTCGCAGCGAGCTGCCGATCATCCGCGGCCTGTCGACCGGCTACATCGAGCTCATCCGGGGGGTACCGCTGGTCACCATCCTGTTCATGGCGGACCTCATCCTGCCGCTCTTCCTGCCCGGCGAGTGGCGACTCGACCGCGTTGCTCGGGCGATGGGCGGCATCACGTTGTTCAGCGCGGCCTACGTGGCGGAGAACGTCCGTGGTGGCCTCCAGGCCATCCCCACCGGACAGGTGGAGGCGGCGCACGCGCTGGGCTTGAACGGCGTCCAGACCAACCTGTACATCGTCCTGCCGCAGGCCCTGCGCTCCGTGATCCCGGCCAACGTCGGCCTGTTCATCAGCCTGCTCAAGGACACGACCCTGGTGACCATCATCGGCCTCCTGGAGCTCCTGGGGATCGGGCGTGCTGTGCTCGCCCAGTCGGAGTCCTTCGGCGCGCACCTGGAGGTGTACGCCTTCATCGCCGGCGTCTTCTTCGTCCTCTGCTACGCCATGAGCCAGGCCAGCTACCGACTCGAACGCGCCATGGGGGTCGGCACCCGATGACCGCCCCGGCACCACGCGATAAGGGAGAACCCGTGACCGATCAGCCCGCCCCGACCGGCGCGGACGACGCCATCGTCTGCCGCGACGTCCACAAGTGGTTCGGCCAGCTCCACGTGCTGCGGGGAATCGACCTGACCGTCAAGACCGGCGAGGTAGTCGTGATCTTCGGCGCGTCCGGCTCCGGCAAATCGACCTTCATCCGCACCATCAACCGGCTCGAAGAGCACCAGCGCGGCGACATCATCGTCGACGGCATCGAGCTCACCAACGACATCCGCAACGTGGCGGCCGTGCGCAGCGAGATCGGCATGGTGTTCCAGTCGTTCAACCTCTTCCCGCACCTCACCGTGCTCCAGAACATCACGCTGGCGCCGGTGCGGGTCCGCAAGTGGCCGATGTCGCGCGCCGAGGAGATCGGCATGAAGCTGCTGGAGCGGGTCGGCATTCCGGAGCAGGCACAGAAGTACCCGGCCCAGCTGTCCGGCGGGCAGCAGCAGCGCGTGGCGATCGCCCGCGCCCTGGCGATGCAGCCGAAGATCATGCTGTTCGACGAGCCGACCTCCGCCCTCGACCCCGAGATGATCAGCGAGGTGCTCGACGTCATGCAGTCGCTGGCGCGTGACTCCGGCATGACCATGATCTGCGTGACCCACGAGATGGGCTTCGCCCGCGCCGTGGCCGATCGGATGGTGTTCTTCGACGAGGGCGTCATCGTGGAGGAAGGCCCGCCGTCGCAGATCTTCGAGGCCCCGCAGCAGGAGCGCACGAAGCGCTTCCTGTCGCAGATCCTTCACTAGCCGCAGCCGGCCCTCGCCGGCGAGCAGCGGCCCCGGCGTCGGGGCCGCAAGCGTCTAAACCTCGGCAAATCTATGACGGAGGTTTGACCTCGGTCACCCGGCGGCCCTAGCCTGCGGCGATCCACTCCGGCCCCCGCACCGGTGACCCACCCTTCGTGTCCGTTCCCAGTGTGGCTCTCGACGCCATCCGCATTCGCTTCGCGACGTATCGCGACCTCCGCGGCGATGAGCGCGCCGCGCTGGCCGCCACGCTGGCTCCGTCGTCGGCTGCCGCCGCTGAGCGGGTGCTCATCGAGACCTGCCACCGGGTCGAGCTCGTGACCGTCGACGCGCCCGGTCCGGCCGATGCGACCGGTCGCGATGCCGTGCGGCGGCTCTTCGAGGTCGTCGCCGGCTTCGACTCCGCGGTGGTCGCCGAGGAGCAGCTGCTGGGCCAGGTGCGTGGCGCGTACGAAGCGGCCCTCGCCCGCCGCGAGACCGGCCCGACCCTCAACGAGCTCTTCCGTCGCGCCCTCCGCTTCGGCCGCCGGGTCCGCACCCACGCCCGTCCCGGCACCGACCGCTCCCTCGCCGATCCGGGCGTTGCCTGGCTCCTCGAGCGCGTCCCGGCTCGCTCGCGGATCGTGGTCGCGGGGACGGGCGAGATGGGGCGCCTCCTGGCCCATCGGCTCGCCGACGCCGGCCATCGGATCCGGGTGCTGTCGCACTCGGCGGAGCGTGGCGGCGCGCTCCTCGAGCAGCTGCCGGGGTCCGGCCATCACCTGCTGGTCGGTTCGCTCGACGCAGGGGCGGTCCACGGGGCCGACGCCATCACCCTTGCCGTGCGCACTCGCGAGCCGATCCTGGACGCGGCGCTGCTGGCCGCAGCACGGCCCTGGGTGCTGGATCTCTCTGCCCCGCCGGCCGCGGCCGCGGACGCTCGCGATTGTCTCGGCGACCGGATGATGACGCTCGACGATCTCGGGCTGCGCGCGGGCGCGCGCCAGGTGCTCGAGCCATCGGTCGAGGGGCGGCTGCGGTCGGACCTCGAACGGGAGGTCGAGCGGTACGTCGCCTGGCTGGAGGCGCGCCGCGGCGGGGATGCCATCGCGGTCCTGCACCGCGAGGCCGACGCGGTTCGCCGCCGGCATCTCGTCCGGCTCCAGTCCCGCGCGGGGCTGGATGAGCAGCAGCTGGCGGCGGTCGACGCGGCATCGGCGGCGATGCTCAGCGAGCTGCTGCACGGCCCGTCGGTCGAGCTCCGACGCGGCGGGACGGACGCGGCGACGATCCGACGCCTCTTCGGCCTGGGCAGTTGACGGCGACCGCCACGCTCCGCATCGGCACCCGCGCGAGCCGCCTGGCGCTCGCCCAGGCGGAGATTGCCGTTGCCGCTCTGATGCCGCTGGTGGGTGCCACCACGATGGTGCCGCTCAGCACCCATGGCGACGAGATCAGCGCTCGGCAGGCGCGCGGTCGCTGGGTCGCCACCGACGGCCAATTCACGCGCGAGCTGGAGCACGCGCTGCTGGATCGACGGGTCGACCTGGTGGTGCACTCCTACAAGGACCTGCCGACCGAGCCGGTGGAGGGACTGGTCATCGGTGCCGTGCTCGAACGAGCCGACCCTCGCGACTGCCTGCTGAGCCGCGGCGGTGGCGGGCTCGACGATCTTCAGTTCGGGGCACGCATCGGCACGAGCTCGCCGCGACGCGCGGCGCAGCTCGCCGCATCTCGGTCGGACCTCATCGCCATGCCGATCCGCGGCAACGTCGAATCGCGGCTGCGGCGGCTCGATGCCGGCGAGTACGACGGCCTCATCCTTGCGGCGGCGGGGCTGGACCGTCTCGGGATCACCGTGCCCGATGCGGCCCGGCTGCCGCACGAGCTCATGCTGCCAGCGCCCGCGCAGGGCGCCCTCGCGCTCCAGGTCCGCGACGGCGACGAGGGCCTGCGCGCGATCCTCGCCGACGTCGACCACCCGCCCACCCGCATCGCGGTCGAGGCGGAGCGGCGGCTGCTGCGACGCCTCGGTGGCGGATGCCTGGCACCGCTCGGCGCCCTCGGCGAGGTCGAAGGCGATCGGCTTCGGCTGCGCGCCGCCTACGAGGCGCCGAACGGGGAGTACGTCCGCGCCGAGGCAACCGGCGCCGCCGCCGACCCGGACGCGGTGATCGACGACGTCGCGGCCGCCATCGCGTCGGCGCTGGGCGCCGCATGACCCCGACGATGCTGGTGACGCGTCCCGACGCCCAGGCCGCCGAGCTCGTCGCCGAGCTCCGCGCGCGGGGTGTGAAGTCCGTTGCCGTCCCGACGGTCGCGATCGACCGTGCCTCGGCGTCCGGTGATCTCGACCAGATGCTGGCGGAGCTGGAGGGCGCCGACTGGCTCGTCCTGACGAGCGCGAACGGCGCCGAGGCGCTGGCCGCGCGGATCGCGGCCACGGGGCGCCCCATCCCGGCCGGCACGCGGATCGCCGCGGTCGGACCGGCGACGGCCGACGCGCTGCGCGACGCCGGCCTTCGCGTCGATCACGTTCCGGCGGAGTATCTGACGGTCGCGATTGCCGCCGGCCTGGGCGATCTCCGCGGCAGGCGGGTCGTGCTCGCTCGTGCGGACGCCGCCACCCCGGAACTCCGGGAGGCGCTGCTCACCCGCGGCGCGCTCGTCGAGGAGGTCGTCGCCTATCGGACGCTCGAGGGTCCTCCTTCGAGCCGCGATCCACTGCGCGCC
Source organism: uncultured Chloroflexia bacterium (assembly GCA_963704115.1). Lineage (GTDB taxonomy): Bacteria > Chloroflexota > Limnocylindria > QHBO01 > QHBO01 > JACDBZ01. The sequence goes on along the minus strand of CAVPGY010000002.1, from coordinate 190,966 downwards.
GCGCTCCACGCCGACGTCAGCGGCGTGACGTTCACCAGCAGCTCCACCGTGCGCGGCCTGCTCCGGCTCGCCTCGGCGGTCGACCGCAGTCGCGCTCGAGCGATTCCGGCCTTCTGCATCGGGCCGGTCACCGCCGACACCGCTCGCCGCGCCGGGTTCCACGTCGCGGCGGTCGCTGCCGAGCACACCGCCCCCGGGCTCGCCGCGGCGATCGCCGACCATTTCGACCGAGGTGACACATGAGCGTCCTGACCCCGACGACCACTGCCGCGTTCCATCGCGGTCGCCGGCTGCGGCGCACCGCCGCCCTCCGCGGCCTGGTGCGCGAGTCGCGGCTCCACCCGGACATGCTGGTCGCCCCGCTCTTCGTGCGTCCCGGCGCCGGCATGCGGGAACCGATCGCCTCGATGCCCGGACAGCATCGCCTGAGCATCGACGAGCTGGAACGCGAGGCCGATCGACTGGTGACGCTCGGCGTCCGGTCGGTACTCCTCTTCGGCCTCCCGGAGACCAAGGACGACCACGGCTCCGGCGCCTGGGCCGACGACGGGATCGTCCCGTCCGCCGTGCGCGCGCTGCGCCGGGTGGCCGGCGACGAGCTGGTCGTCATCGCCGACGTGTGCCTGTGCGAGTACACCAGCCACGGACACTGCGGGATCCTTCGCGGCGCATCGGTCGACAACGACGCCACCCTGCCGCTGCTCGCGCGTTCGGCCGTCTCGCTGGCCGCGGCCGGGGTCGATGTGGTGGCCCCGTCGGCGATGATGGACGGGCAGGTCGCCACGATCCGCACCGCCCTGGACGAGGCCGGCGCCCCCGAGACGGCGATCCTCGCCTACGCCGCCAAGCACGCGTCGGCGTTCTACGGACCGTTCCGCGAGGCGGCCGACTCCGCGCCGGCCTTCGGCGATCGCCGCTCCTACCAGATGGATGCGGCCAACGGGCGCGAGGCGATGTCCGAGATCCTGGCCGATGTCGCCGAGGGAGCGGACATGGTGATGGTCAAGCCGGCACTGCCCGCGCTGGACCTCGTGGCCGCGGCCCGTGCGGCGACCGCCGTGCCGATCGCCGCCTACCAGGTGAGCGGCGAGTACGCCGCCATCTGCGCGGCGGCGGAGCGCGGCTGGCTCGACCGGCGCGCCGCCGCCATGGAGTCATTGACCGCCATCGCTCGGGCCGGCGCCGGCATCGTCGTCACCTACTTCGCCGCCGACGCCGCCGGGTGGCTCGCCGAATGAGCGACGAGCGATACGTCCACTCCTGGCTGCTGCGCCTCGATCCGGCCTGGCGCCGCCTCCCCGCGACCGAGCGACAGGCAGACGTCACGGCGTTCGTCGCCGCGGCCGGGCGAGCGGAGGAGCGACTGCTGCAGCACGCCTACTCGACGATCGGGCTGCGGGCCGAGGGCGACCTCCTGCTGTGGCGGATGGCCACCTCGATCGAGGACATCGAGGAGACCGCCGCGGCGCTGCTGGCCGCCGGCATCGGGCGCTGGATGACGCCGAGCCTGAACATGATCGGTCTCACCCGCCCCAGCCAGTACGTGAAGCGGCCAACTTCCCAGGAGCAGTCGCTGTTCACCGGCGAACGGAGCGCCTACCTCGTCGTCTACCCCTTCGTGAAGTCGATCGAGTGGTACCTCGCGTCCGCCGAGGAGCGGCAGGAGGCGATGAAGGGCCACATGCGCATCGGTCACGCCTATCCGCAGATCCGGCAGCTGCTGGCCTACAGCTTCGGGCTGGACGACCAGGAGTTCATCGTCGCCTACGAGACCGATGACCTGGTCGCCTTCCAGGACCTCGTGCGCGACCTGCGCGCCACCGAGGCGCGGCGCTCCACGGCGCGCGACACGCCGATCGTCACCGGCGTCCATCGCCCGCTCGACGAGATCCTGGGCCTTCTGTCGGAAGGTCGCGTTCGATGACGGTCACCGGGACGGCCCGCTCCGGGGAGCTCATGGCGCGCGCGGCGCGGCTCTTCCCCGGCGGTGTGAACTCGCCGGTCCGAGCGTTCGGGTCGGTCGGTGGCACGCCGCGCGTCATCGAGCGCGCGGCCGGCGCACGGCTGTGGGACGTGGACGGCAACGAGCTCATCGACTACATCGGGTCCTGGGGACCGATGATCCTGGGCCACGCGCACCCCGAGGTCGTGGCCGCGGTGCAGGCCGCCGCGGAGCGCGGCACGAGCTACGGTGCCCCGAACCCGCACGAGGTGGACCTGGCCGAGCTCATCGTCGACGCGATGCCGCACGTCGAGCGACTGCGATTCACGTGCTCCGGCACCGAGGCGGCAATGAGCGCCATCAGGCTCGCGCGTGCGGCCACGGGGCGCGAGCGGATCATCAAGATGGCCGGCGGCTACCACGGTCATGCCGATGCGCTCCTGGTCCAGCCCGGCTCGGGCGCCACCGGCCTGCCGGCGTCGGCCGGCGTCACCGCCGGCGCGGCCGCGGACACGCTCGTAGCGCCGTACAACGACGCCGGAGCCGTCGAGCGACTCCTGGCCGCCGGCGAGGTGGCCGCCGTGATCGTGGAGCCGGTCGCCGCGAACATGGGCGTGATTCCCCCGGCCCCCGGGTACCTCGAGGCCCTCCGCGACCTGACGCGCCGCCACGGCGCCATCCTGGTCTTCGACGAGGTGATCACCGGGTTCCGGATCGCGCGGGGCGGCGCCACCGAGCGATACGGCGTGACGCCGGACCTCGTGGTGCTGGGCAAGATCATCGGCGGCGGGCTGCCGGTCGGCGCGTACGGCGGTCGGGCCGACCTCATGCGCCTGATCGCGCCGGACGGCCCGGTCTACCAGGCGGGGACGCTGTCCGGCAACCCGCTGGCCATGGCGGCCGGAGCGGCCACGCTGCGCCGTCTCGAGACGGCTACCTACGAGGCGCTCGAAGCGGCGGGAGCGCGTCTCGAATCCGGCCTCGTCGCGGCCGCGCAGACCGCCGGTGTCCCGGTCACCGTCCGCCGTGTCGGCAGCCTGCTGACCGCGTTCCTCCCCGACGACGTCTTCCCCGGCTTCTTCCATGCCATGCTCGCGGCAGGAATCCTGCTTCCGCCCAGCCAGCATGAGGCGTGGTTCGTGTCGAGCGCGCATTCGGATGCCGACCTCGACGCTACGCTGCGCGCGGCACGCGACGCCTTCGCCGTCGCCGGTAGGGAGCGGTAGTCGACATGTTTGAGTTCCTCGGAGACCCGGGCACCTGGGTCGTGGCGCTGCTGACGCTGACGGTCCTGGAGATCGTCCTCGGCATCGACAACATCATCTTCATCAGCATCCTGGCCGGGAAGCTGCCGCTGGAGCAGCAGAACCGGGCGCGCATCGTCGGCCTCTCGCTGGCGATGTTCATGCGCATCGCGCTGCTGTTCAGCATCTCGTGGGTCATCGGCCTGACGGGGACGATCTTCACGGTGCTGGACTTCGACATCTCCGGACGCGACCTGATTCTCCTCGGCGGCGGGCTGTTCCTGCTGGGCAAGGCGACGTTCGAGATCCACGAGAAGCTCGAGGGCGAGCAGCACGCCCCTGGGGCGGTGGCGGCCGGCACGGCGTCCTTCGCCGCGACGATCGCGCAGATCCTGCTCCTCGACGTCGTCTTCAGCCTCGACTCGGTGATCACCGCGGTCGGGATGGCGGATGAGCTGTGGGTGATGGTCACCGCGGTCGTCATCGCCATCGGCGTCATGCTCGTCAGCGCCGGGACGATCAGCGACTTCGTGAACCGCCACCCGACGGTGAAGATGCTGGCCCTCAGCTTCCTCCTGCTGATCGGCATGTCCCTCGTCGCCGAGGGACTCGATTTCCACATCCCCAAGGGCTACATCTACTTCGCGATGGGATTCAGCGTCTTCGTCGAGGTGCTCAACCTGCGACTGCGCGGCGGGAAGGGCCCGGGCGAGCCGGTCCATCTGCGCGATCCCTACCGCGTGACAGACTCCGCGAGCGCCGGCCCGACGCCCCCGCTCGGCGCGGGGCCGGCTCCGACCCCAACAGAGGACTAGATGCTCGACACCGCCCCCGCCACTTCCGACGTGTCCGCCAGGTGGACCGGCGAGGCGCGCTTCCGCGCCGCGCTGGCCCGACAGCAGCCGGATCGCACGCCGGTCTGGTTCATGCGCCAGGCCGGCCGCTGCCTGGCCGACTATCGCAAGCTCCGCGAGACGCACCCGATCCTGACGCTCGCCAAGACGCCCGAGCTCTGCGCCGAGGTCACCGTGATGCCGGTGACCGCGTTCGGCGTCGACGCGGCGGTCCTCTTCGCCGACATCATGCTGCCCCTCGAGCCGATGGGGGTCAGCCTCGAGATCCAGCCGGACGTCGGGCCGATCATCCACGAGCCGATCCGCTCGCGCGCCGATGTCGATCGGCTGCGGCTGATCGACCCGGACGCCGAGGTCGGGTTCGTCATGGACGCCATCCGCCTCGTTCGTCGGGAGCTGGACGGCCGCACGGCCGTCATCGGCTTCAGCGGTTCGCCGTTCACGCTCGCCTGCTACCTCATCGAGGGGCGCCCGTCGCGCGAGTACGCGATCGCCAAAGCGTTCATGTACCGCGAGCCCGAGGCGTGGCACGCGCTCATGGAGAAGCTGGCGACCGTCGTGATCGCGTACCTGAACGCCCAGATCGCCGCCGGGGTGCACGTCGTCCAGCTGTTCGACTCGTGGGTCGGTGGCCTGTCGCCGGCCGACTACGTCACCTACGTCCAGCCGCACGTCGCGCGGATCTTCGCCGAGGTCCAGGGTGCGCCGACCATCCACTTCGGCACCGGCACGGCCTCGCTGCTCGACGTCATGGCCGAGGCGGGCGGCGACACCATCGGGGTGGACCACCGTCAGCTGCTCGACGAGGCGTGGGAGCGCATCGGTCCCGGGCGGGGCATCCAGGGCAACCTCGACGCGACGCGCGTGCTCGCCGGATTCGAGCCGATGGCCGAGGGCGCGCGCGACATTCTCCGGCGCGCGGCGAATCGACCGGGCCACATCTTCAACCTCGGCCACGGGGTGCTCCCCGACTCCGATCCCGGGTTGCTGCGGGATCTGGTGGAGCTCGTTCACGCGGAGTCGGCCCGATGAGCGACGCCGGCCGCCTTGGCGTGCTGCTGATGACCTACGGGTCGCCCGGCCGACGACCTCCACGACATCGCCGACTACCTTGCCGCGGTGCGCGGCGGCCGGCCGGCGCCGGATGACGTGGTGGAGGAGTTCCGCCGACGCTACGAGGTGATCGGGGGGTCGCCACTCATCCCGCTTACCCGCGCCCAGGCCGCGGCCGTCCAGGAGCGGCTGCGGGCCGACGGCGTCGATGCGGCGGCGACGGTCGGCATGCGCTTCAGCGAGCCCTCGATCCTCGCCGGCCTCCGTGAGCTGGCCGATCTCGGCTGCACGACGGTCAGCGCCATCGTCATGAGCCCGCAGTACTCGGAGCTGCTGATGGCCGGCTATCGGCGCGCGCTCGATGCGGCCGTCGAGGAGCTGGGCTCGTCCGCGCCCTCCGTCCACCTCGCCCCGGCCTGGTACCGCGAACCGGGGTTCGTGCAGGCGGTTGCGGAGCGCATCCGCGAGGGACTGACGAGGCTGCCGGACGGGGCACCCGTCCTCCTTACCGCCCACTCGCTTCCGCGGCGAGTCGCGGAGGCCGAGCCCGCCTATCTCGAGCAGCTGCGCGAGACGGCCGAGTCGGTGGCGGAGGCCGCCGGCGTGGCACGCGATCGCTGGCAGTTCTGCTGGCAGTCGGCGGGCCACGAGCCCGGCGAGTGGATGAAGCCGGACTTCAGCGACCTGCTGCCCGCACTGCGCGACGCCGGCCACACCGCGGTCCTGGTCGCCCCGATCCAGTTCCTCTCGGACCACCTCGAGATCCTGTACGACGTCGACATCGGCGCGCGCGAGCAGGCCGAGGCCGCCGGCATGGCCTTCGCGCGCATCGAGTCGCTCAACATCACCCCGACCTTCATCGGATCCCTGGCCGAGGTGGCGCACCGCGCCGCCGCCGTGAGCGCCTAGCCCGACGGAACGCCGCATCGGCTACCTTGGACCGATGCAACGTGTCGAGCGGACCGCCCGCATCCCGGCTCCCCCGTCCGAGGTCTTCGCCTACCTGTCGGACCTCGACAACCTCGCCGAGTGGCAGGGCGGCATCGTCAGCGCCGAACGCGTCGACTCCGGGCCGATGCGGGTCGGGTCATCGGCTCGCGTCACCCGCGAGCTCATGGGGCAGCGCCTGGCGGTGCCCCTGACCGTGACGGACTACGAGCCACCGGGCCGGCTCGGCATCGCCAGCGAGGTGAGCGGCGTGAAGGCCGCCGCGATGCTGGAGCTGGCCGCGGCCGATGGCGACGCCGCGACCGAGGTGAGCTTCGCGATGGAGATCCGCGGCTCGGGCATGACCAGCTTCATGGAGCCCATGATCGCGTCCGCCGCCCGGGGCGACATCGAGGCCAGCCTGGCCAAGCTCCAGTCCCGCTTCAGCCGCTGACTCGCAACATGCGCGCCACGGAGCCAAGTGGCGAGTCGCGGAGCCCCGGCTCGAAACCTGTCGAAGTCCCGCGCGCGTTACATGGCCGATGCGCCGATTCGGGGCGTGCGCCAAGCGTGGTTCTTCCGCCGACGGTCTCGATCTGCCGGATAACGTGCCGCCGGCGCGACAGTTTTCACGTCGCGCGGGCGCTGCCGCCTCAGGCCGGCTCCACGTTGCCGGTGCCGCCGTCGACGGTGACCTGCATGCCCGTCGTCAGGCGGGCGGTGGCGTCGCCACACCCGACGACTGCGGGAATCCCGTACTCGCGGGCGATGATCGAGGCATGTGACGCCGCGCTGCCGACATCGGTCACCACCGCGGCCGCGCGGTGGAACAGCGGTGTCCACGCGGGTGCCGTGAGGGGGGCCACGAGGATCTCTCCTTCCTGGAGGTCGTCGAACTGGTCCGGGCCACGGATGACGCGAACGATTCCGGTTGCGCGTCCCGCCGAGGCCGGCGCGCCCGACACCAGGGCGCCGTCCGACCGGACCGCGCCGACCATCTTCGGGAACTCCTCCCACGCTCGCTTGATGAGTCCCGGCACCTTGCCGATGAGGAGCGGAGGGACGAGCCTGGCCTGCTCCTCGAGCGTCGCGCGGCGGGCGGCCACGTCCACCGGAGGGTACGGAGGCCGCCGCTCGAGCGCTTCGAGCGCCTCGGCGCGGGTGAGATGGAAGACATCGTCGGGCTGGCCGATCACCGCCTGACCCACGAGGGCCTCGCCGATGCGCAGCACGGCCCGCCGCATGACCGGCCAGGCGATCGTCAGGCTCTCGACGTGCTGCTCGCGCAGCGGGACGAGCCGCTGGGTCTCGGCCAGCAGCTCGCGGAACCTGCGCAGGCGACTTGGCGAATCCTCGAGTGCCCGGAAGGCCGCCTCCTCGGCCACGCGACGCGCGTCCACCACGGGGCCGTGGTCTCGACGGGCGGTCGACGGGACCGATGCCGGAGGGTGCGCCCAGTCCAACGAGGTGACAGCGTGCGAGGGAGGGGCCTCAGGCGGCGCGAAGCCGGCGAGCAGCGGCAGGTGGCTGCCGCCCCCGAGCGGCCCGGCCAGGTGCCGACGATAGAAGCCGGCGAGGTTCATCTCCATCTTGTAGGCGGCGCCGACGAAGGTCGCGATCGAGCAGAAGTACTCCCCGGCCAGGTCGGCGAGCCCATCGATCAGCGCCGGCAGCTCGGAGACGGGCAGCGCCTCTACGCGTTTCTCTGCGGACGCGACGGCCGCCCTGTAGCGCGGCAGCAGGTCCTCGCGCCAGTCGCGCTCGTACAGCGGGAGGCTGTACCTGACGAGTGGCGGGGCCACCCCGATCACCCGGCGGGGAGTTCGCAGCAGGTGCCACAGGATGTCCGGCAGACTTCGCGCCATCGAGCCCGGGAGGATCCAGTTGATCGAGTAGAAGTACCACCCGTTGACGACGACGTGGTGCGGCAACGGAGCGCGCTGGCCGATCCACTTCCGGAGCTCGCGATGCAGGCGCACCTCCATGATGCTCAGCAGCCACGACTCGAAGAGAGGCGTCACCGGCTCCGAGATCCATTCCCCGAAGCGCAGCTGCCGCGTGAACGCGCCGGGTGCCGGCGGTTCCCACGACACCTCGGGGGGAAGAGCGGTCATCGGCCGCGCCTGGAGGATCCAGAGCGCGCCGTCTGCGTCGATCGCCCACTCGATGTCCTGCGGGACGCCGCGAGCGGCAGCGATCCGACGGGCCTCGGCAGCCACCGCCTCCGCCTGACGGCGATCGATCGCGTGCTCCGGTTGGCGGCGCGCAGTGGCGCGGCCATCGGTGACGATCCACTCGTCGCCGAACGCTTCGCCGGACACCAGCCGCTCGCCCAGCCCCCGTACCGCGCTGACGACGCAGGATCCGCGGTCGCCCGTGACCGGATCGGCGGTGAGCGCGACGCCGGCGGCGGCGGGCTGGATCATCCGCTGGATGAGCACCGCCAGCGGGGCGCCGTCATGGAGGTCGTAGTCGGTGACGCGTTCCGCGGTGGCGCTGGCGAGGCATCGGTCAACGGCGGCCGGAAGGTCCTCCGGTGCAACGTTCAGGACCGTCTCGTACATACCGGCGAACGAGTGCTCGGCGCCATCCTCGACCACCCCGCTGGAGCGAACGGCGAACGGCCCGGTCCCCAGTGCCGCGACCGCATCGGCCAGCGCGGACTCGCGGGCAGCCGGCGATGCCGCGGCGAAGCCCACCGGCAGCACGACGCCGTCCGGGACACGTGCGCCATCGGCGAGCAGTGAGCCCAGGCTGCCGGCCTTGCCGCCGATCTCGGACGCGTCGGCCATGGCACCGTCGGCCAGGCGGCGGATGGAAGGGGCGCTCATCGTGGTGTCTCCCTTTCGGCGGCGGTAATGGCGGCCCGGATGGCCCTGTCGATGTCGTCCGCGACTTCCTCCACCGAGGCCCCGAAGTCGTCCCGCCACATCCGCAGTGCCGGCGACGCTGTCATGATCACGAGAAGCCGGGCGATTCGGTCGCGATCGGCCTCCGACAACTGCTGTGCGATCCCATCGACGACCGTGCGCACGAGCCTGAACCGGTTCGGCGCGTGCACGCGGCGGACCTCCTCGGCGGCGGGACTGGCGTGCGCTGCACGCGTGACGGCGTCGAGTCCGTCCATGCCGCCGATCAGGGACTCCAGGGCGTCACGCAGCCCCTCGATCGAAGTGGGGTTGACGATGCGATCGATCCCCATGCGCTGCTGGAGGTGCGGCTGAAGCGCGGCGAACAGGTCGCGCTTGGTCGCGAAGTGCCGGTACACCGTCGGGACCGACACCCCCGCCTCGCGCGCGACCGCCGGCATGGTGACATCGGCGAGCCCCCTTGCCATCACGCGCACGGTTGCGTCGATGATACGTTCGCGCGTCGCGGCGACCTGGTCGGCGCGGAGCTCGCTCCGATACCCACGGCCACGGGCGCCTGCAATACGATTCATTTACTGAATATACGAATCGTGTCAATAGGCCGCGACGCGGCCGCGGGGTTGGGCGTTGACGAGCGACGTGCGGCAAGTTACCTTGTCCTAACAAGGTAGCTGTTGTGACATGGATTCTGCCAAGCTGAGCGCCCTGAGGAAGGGCCTCCTCGAGCCCCTCATCCTGGCCATCGCGTCATCGGAGAAGGTGTACGTCGCCGACATCGTCGAGCGGCTGGGCGCAACGGACTTCGCCACCAAGGAGGGAACGCTCTATCCCCTGCTGAGCAAGATGCGCCGGGAGCGGCTGCTCGAATACGAGTGGCGGGAGTCCGCATCGGGGCCTCCGCGCAAGTACTACGGGACGACTGCTGCCGGACGCCGCGAGTTGGCGACCACGCGCGAATACCTGGCGTCCATCACCGAGCTCATCGACGAACTGAGGAACGAACATGCACCGAGTGGTTGACATCAGCCTGAGCGGCCATCCCGATCCCTATCGGCTCCACGAGGATGCATACGAGGCCCTGGCCCGATACCTCGACGGCGCCCGTGCGCGGCTGACCGACGATCCGGACCGTGACGAGGTCATCGGCGACCTCGAGCGGTCCATCGGTGAGAAGCTGGCCGGCCGCCTGTCGCCGGACAAGCGAGTCGTCGATCTCGGAGACATCCGCGGCGTGCTCGAGGACATCGGTGCCGTGGGCGCCGAAGCGGGTGACCGCCCAACTCCCGCCGATGCCGGTGCTGCCGCCGATCATCGTCGCGTCCGCCGGCTGTATCGGATTCACGAGGGCGAGGTGGTCGCCGGGGTCTGCAACGGCCTGGCGACCTACGCGGACCTCAACCTTGACCTGGTGCGCTGGATCGTCGCCCTGCTCACGATCTTCACCGGCGGCATTCTCGGTCTCGTGTACATCGCCGCGATGTTCATCCTCCCGGTCGTGAACACGCGCCAGGAGTATGTCGCTGCCATGCAGGCCCGTGAGCTCGCCGAGGGCTCCCGCTGATCATCCCCCGGATTGAGCCCCGTCGAGGCCCTGTGCTATCCTCCACGCTGATGCGTTGACGCGGGAGCAGTACGCGCGCGCCTCGTGAACAGCGAGCCGGGATCGGTGCAAGCCGGCGCACGAGGGACGCGGAACTCACCCGTCGAGCAGCCCGGGAGACCGGGCCGGATCGGCCTCCGATATCGGGCCAACGAGTGGACCGACCTACGTGGGGTTGTAGCTCAGCTGGGAGAGCACCTGCATGGCATGCAGGGGGTCGGGGGTTCGAGTCCCCCCAGCTCCACCACCTTCCCGGTCAAGCTCAGGTGGTACCGCGAAGCGCCCCTTCGTCCTGGCAGACGGAGGGGCTTGTTGTTGTCTCGGAGCACGCACCGATGATCCAGGCGAGGAACGGCGAGGCGAAGGTGGCCCGCGACGGGCGTCGCTGGACCCTGCGCCCGGCCCGCCCGACCGACGGCCGTCCGCTGGCCCGCCTGTTCGCCGAGGTGCGCACCGAGGGCCGCTGGCTGATCACCACGCCCGGCTCGGTGAGCGAGCCGTCCGAGGCGTTCTGGATCAGCGAGCTCATCCGCGCCGCCGAGCACCTCGCCCTGGTGGCCGAAGCCGACGGCGACGTGGTCGGCAACATCCTCGTCAACGTCGACCGCGGCGTGGCCACCGAGCACATCGGCGTGCTGTCGATCTGCATCGCGCACGACTGGCGCGATGTCGGCATCGGCTCCGACCTGGTGGCCGCCGCCCAGGCCTGGACCGTGGAGCGTGGTCTGCGCAAGCTGTCGCTCGGCGTCTTTCCCGACAATGAGCGGGCGATCGCGGTCTACGAGAAGCAGGGCTTCGTCCGCGAGGGGCTGCGCCGCATGCAGTACCGATCCGGCGACGTCTTCCGAGATGAAGTGCTGATGGCCTGGTTCCCATCGGGGACCGGCGAAGGGAGCGACCGATGACCACCGATTCGCGGACGGGCGCCGCGCGCGTCGGCCGCTACGATCCGAGCGCGTTCGAGCAGACGTGGCGCGAGCGATGGGAGGCGGACCGGCTGTACGTCGCCCGCGACGATGATCCGCGCCCGAAGCGCTACGACCTGACGATGTACCCGTACCCGTCGGGCGACCTGCACATCGGCCACTGGTACGCGATGACCGGGCCGGACATCGTGGCGCGCATGCATCGGATGCAGGGCTACAACGTGATGTTCCCGATGGGCTTCGACGGCTTCGGGCTGCCCGCCGAGAACGCGGCCATCGATCGCAACATCCACCCGGCGAAGTGGACCTACTCGAACATCGACACCATGCGCCGCCAGATGCGGCTGATGGGCACCAGCTTCGACTGGACCCGCGAAGTCGTCACATGCGACCCGGAGTACTACCGCTGGCAGCAGTGGCTCTTCCTGAAGCTGTACGAGGCAGGACTGGCCTACAAGGCAATGGGCGCGGTCGACTGGTGTCCGAAGGACAAGGTCGTGCTGGCGCGCGAGCAGGTCGAGGGAGTCGATCGGCGCTGCTGGCGCTGCGGCACCCAGGTCGAGAAGCGCGACCTGGAGCAGTGGTATTTCCGCATCACGAACTACTCCGATGAGCTCCTGAACTTCGACGGCCTGGACTACCCCGAGCCGATCAAGGCCATGCAGACAAACTGGATCGGCCGCTCGGAGGGTGCGGAGATCGACTTTCCGACGGAGGCCGATGACGTCGAGCCGATCCGGGTCTTCACCACTCGCCCGGACACCGTGTTCGGCGCCACCTTCATGGTGCTGGCGCCGGAGCACCCGCTGGTCGCGATCCTGACCACCCAGGACCGCCGGGCCGATGTCGACGCGTACGTTGCCGCCGCCCGGCGCGAGACCGAGATCGAGCGGATGAGCACCGACCGCGAGAAGACCGGCGTCTTCATCGGCGCCCACGCCATCAACCCGATGACGAACGAGCGCATCCCGATCTGGATCGCCGACTACGTCCTGCCCGGCTACGGGACCGGCGCGATCATGGCCGTCCCCGCCCACGACGAGCGCGACTACGAGTTCGCGGAGAAGTTCGACCTGCCGATCCGGTACGTGGTGGCGCCCGCCTCCGGCGAGCTGCCGGACGGGAAGGCCATGGTCGAGCACAGCGACGACGAAGTGCTCGTCGACTCCGGCGACTTCACCGGCATGCCCGCCTCGGAGGCGATCGGGGCCATCACCCATTCCCTCGAGGAGCGAGGCAAGGGCTCGTTCGCCGTCACCTATCGCCAGCGCGACTGGGTCGCCGGGCGGCAGCGCTACTGGGGCTGCCCGATCCCGATCGTGTACTGCGACGATCACGGTCCGCAGCCGGTCCCGGAGGACCAGCTGCCGGTCGTGCTGCCGGAGGACGTCGATTTCGCGCCGACCGGGGTCTCGCCCCTCCAGGATCACGCCGAGTTCCTGTCAGCGGCATGCCCGGTCTGCGGTGGTCCGGCGCGGCGGGAGACCGACACGATGGACACGTTCGTGGACTCGAGCTGGTACTTCCTGCGCTACTGCTCCCCTGCCTTCGACGACGGTCCGTTCGACCGAACGAAGGTCGATGCGTGGATGCCGATCCACCTGTACACCGGCGGCTCGGAGCACGCCGTGATGCACCTGATGTACTTCCGCTTCTTCACCAAGGCGCTGCGCGACCTGGACCTGCTGGGCGTCGACGAGCCGACGCTGAAACTGCGCAACCAGGGGCAGATCCTGGGTGCGGATCGAAATCGGATGAGCAAGTCACGCGGCAACGTCCAGAACCCGGACGAGCTCTCGGCCCGCTACGGGTCCGACACCGTCCGCGCGTTCCTGATGTTCATCGGGCCATGGGACCAGGGCGGTCCGTGGAATCCGACCGGCATCGACGGGATCCACCGCTGGCTGGGACGCGTGTGGGGTGCCGCCCTGCCGGACGAGCGGCGACGGCAGCCCGCCGCCAAGGAGACGCTGGGCACCGCGGAGGAGCTGACGCGGGCGCTGCGTCGCGCCACCCATTCGACCATCGACGAGGTCGCGGATGACTACGAGGGGTTGCGCTTCAACACCGCCATCAGCAAGCTGATGGAGCTGACGAACGCCATCATCCGGGCGCGCGAGACCGGGCTGGCCGGGACCGGTGCCTACGACGAGGCCGTCGACCACCTGCTGCTGCTGATGGCGCCGGTCACGCCGCACATCGCCGAGGAGCTGTGGGAGCGGCGCGGTCGCGGCTACAGCATCCACCAGCAGGCGTGGCCGGTGGCGGATGGCTCCCTCGTGGAGGCCGATACCCTGGAGCTGCCGGTCCAGGTGGACGGGAAGCTGCGCGACCGGCTGGTCGTCACCCCGGACACCCCCGCCGATGAGATCGAGCGCATGGCGTTGGCTTCGGAGCACGTACAGCGCTACCTGGGCGGGCGGGCGCCCCTGCGGGTGGTCCAGATCCCCGGGCGGCTGGTGAACGTGGTCACGCCAAGGGATTAGGTGCGCGCCCGGCTACCGCATGCGGATACACGATGGGCCGTGGAGAGCGATCCCCCGGGGTATATCCCGTATATACGATCGCGCCATGGCGACGATCCGTCCTCGCCGGAGCCGGGTCCGCCCGGATAAGGCGATGGTAAGGCCCCGGTAAGCATGGTGCCCGTAGCCTGAGCTCCTGCTTCCGAGGCCCGGCGTCGAGTGCCCGGGCGCCGGGCTTCGGACGCAGCAGCCCTCAGCCTTGACTGCGCTCGCCTCCCGAGCGGAGGTGACGATGTCCCGCGCGGATCGCATGCTGGTGGCCGCAGGTGGCGGCGCGCTGGTTCTCGTCGCCGCGGCGGCCTGGACGTTCCTGTCTCCGACCCTTGGCGACGCGACGTCCACGGAGAGCGCGGAACCCTTCGCGCTTCCCTCATCTGCGGTCGTGCTGCCGGCGTCGTCGCCAGCGACCTCAACGGTCGTCGTGGACGTGCAGGGCGGCGTCGCCGAGCCCGGCATCCGTGAGCTGCCCGCCGGATCTCGCGTGGCGGACGCCATCGCCGCCGCCGGCGGCTATGCCATGGACGCCGACCTCGAGGCGGCCGCGGCAGGCATCAACCTCGCCCAGCCGCTGGTCGACGGCGGACAGGTCCGCGTGCCCCGCGTCGGCGACGGGGTGGCTGTAGAGCCGAGCGCGGGAACCGGCGATCCGGGAGGCGGATCCGGGGGCGGAATCGTGAACCTGAACACGGCCACGCCCGAGGAGCTCGAGGCCCTGCCCGGCATCGGGCCGGTGACGGTCCAGAAGATCGTGGCGGCGCGCCAGGAACGACCGTTTGCCTCGCTCGAGGATGCGGTCCGGCGCGGCGTGATCAACCGGGGGCAGATCGACGACCTGCAGGGCATCGCCACCGCGGGCTGAGGTGGGCGTCGCGCGGTACGGCCTCCCGGCAGGCCTGGCAGGGGTGGCCGCAGGGATCCTCGGTGCGGATCTCGGCCAGGCCCCGACCCCGTTGGCGGCGCTGGCCGCCGGCGCGGTGCTGGTGGCGGTCGGCGGAATGGTGCCGGGACGCGCCTCGGCGATGGCGGTCCTGGGGGTCGCGCTGCTCGGAGTCGTGGCCGGCGCCTGGCGGCAGGCCGCGACCGACCCGGCAGCGGTTCCGCCCGAGCGATCCGTCGCCTCCCTGGTGGATGGTGCGGAGCACCGCCTGATCGGCACGCTCGCCGACGATCCACGCCCGCGTGCGGATCGCCTGCAGCTCGTGCTCGCGGACCTGCGCGTCGAGCGCGACGGTGATGCACACCCGCTGGAGGATCGGCTCCTGGTGTGGCTGCCGCGCGGGATCGATGCCCGCAACGGGGACCGGATGCGGATCACCGCGGAGGTGGAGCTGGCCGAGGACTTCGAAGGTTTCGCCTACCGCGACTACCTCGCCCGCCAGGGGATCGGTGGGATCGCTCGCGTCCGCGGTGCCGAGGTGGCCCCGTCCATCGGGGGGCCGGCCGTCGCGATGGCTGAGCTGCGGGCGCTGCTGCTCGAAGGTCTCAATGACCTGGTGCCCGAGCCGGAGGCGGCGCTCGGAGCCGGGATCCTGCTCGGCGTCCGCAGTTCGATCGCCCCGGAGATCAACGACAGCTTCGCCGCGGCGGGGCTGACCCACGTCGTCGCCATCTCGGGCTGGAACATCGCCATCGTCACGGCCCTGGTCCTGGCACTGGTGCGGCCGCTGGGGCGGCGTCCTGGCGGACGGTGGACCACTGCGCTGCTCGCTGCGTCGGCGGTCGGTGGCTACGTGATCCTGACCGGCGCCAGCCCATCGGTCGTTCGGGCGGCCCTCATGGCCGGGGCGATGCTCGTCGGACGGCTCGGCGGCACCCGGGCACACGCAACCTCGGCGCTCGGCCTGGCGGCGGTGGTCATGCTGCTCGTCGCGCCCGCCGTCATGTGGGACGTCGGCTTCCAGCTCTCCCTGCTCGCCACCGCCGGCCTCATCTGGTACGGCCGCGGTATCGAGGACCGCCTGCGGCGGTGGCCCGCGTGGCTGCGCGAGCCGGTGGCGCTCACCCTCGCCGCGCAGCTCACCACCCTGCCGGTGATCCTCGTCAACTTCGAGCGACTCTCGCTGGTCGCGCCCCTGTCGAACGTGCTCGTCGTCCCGATCGTGCCGCTCGCGATGCTCGGCTCGGCACTGGCATCGCTCGGAGGCATCGCGGCGAACGCCATCGGGGGTGGCGCGGGCGATCTCCTCGGCTGGCTGCTGGGTGGCAGCGCGTGGCTGGTGCTGCGCGCCATGATCACCATCGGCGAGTTGTGCGCCGCCCTTCCGTTGGCGTCGGTGGCTGCGAGTGTGCCGACGCCGTGCGCGGTGGCCTGGTACCCGCTGCTCGCCCTCGTCGGATGGGCGGTGCGGGGCGAGGCGACCGAGTCGCGAGCGGTCGTCGACGAAGCGATGTCCGGGACGATGGCCGCGCTGGCCGGGCTGCTGCGCCCGGTGCCCGCCGCGGCGGTGCTCATCGGGATCCTGGTGGCGATCACGGTCGCCACCGCTCCCGATGGCCGGCTGCACGTCATCACCCTCGACATCGGTCAGGGCGACGCGATCCTCGTCCGGACGGCGAATGGGCGAACGATCCTCGTCGATGGCGGGCCCGACCCGGAGCTCACGCTGCGCCGTCTCGGCGCCAATCTGCCGTTCCACGCGCGGCGCATCGATCTGATGGTGCTCAGCCATCCGCACCAGGACCACGTCGTGGGGCTCGTCGAGGTGCTCGACCGATTCGATGTCGGAGCGCTGCTGCATGCCGGCATCGGCTTCGAGAACGCCGCCTACGACCGCCTGCTGACCGATGCGGCCGAGGCCGGCATCCCGATTGGGCTCGCGCGCGCAGGCGCCTCGCTGGCGCTCGACACCGGCACCACCTTCGACGTGCTGTACCCCTCCGAGGCCGATGCGTCCCTGCCGCTTCCCGAGGGCGACATCAACAACGGGTCGGTCGTGCTCCTCCTGCGTCACGGCGGGTTCACGGCCCTGCTCACCGGCGACGCCGAGGCGCCGGTCGAGGCGACGTTGGTGAACCGCGGGCTCGAAGCGGTCGACCTGCTGAAGGTGGGGCACCACGGGTCCACAAGCTCGACGACGCCGGGGCTGCTTGTCGCCGCCCGTCCCTCGGTGGCGGTCATCTCCTCCGGGGAGGGCAACGAGTACGGTCATCCCGCGCCCGAGACCCTGGCCGCGCTGCAGTCCTTGCGCGGCATCACCGTCCACCGCACGGACCTCGCCGGCGACATCGAGGTGGTTGCGGACCCCACGTCCTACCGGGTTCGGAGTGACGCGGGATGGACACAGCAGCATCCGACCCATCGAGCGCCGGTTGCGGGTAGCATCGGTCCGTGGCCCTTCCCGACCGAGAGACCGTCGCTCGCCTGCTCGACGAGGCGGATCTGCCCGACGGCATCCGCATCCACTCTGAGGGTGTCGCTCGCGTCGCGGTGGCGGCGGCCGGACTGGTGGCGGAGGCCGGCATCCCGGTCGACGGCTGGCTCGTCGAGGCGGCGGCGCTGCTCCACGACATGGACAAGCCGGAGATCAGGCGCACGGGCGGTGAGCACGGCATCGTCGCCGCGCGCAGGCTCGAGGCGGCGGGGCACGAGGAGCTCGCGATGCCGGTCGCCTCCATCCGATCACCGCCCTCCTCGACGACGATCGCTTCCCGATCGGCTGGCCGTCGGTCCTGGTGGCCGTGGCCGACCGGCACGTGGGCCAGGCCTTCCTCACCGTCGACGAGCGGCTCGACGACATGAAGCTGCGACATCCCGAGCACGCGGAGTCCATCGAGGCGGCCCGGCGTCCCGCCCATGCCCTCGAGGCGGAGGTGGCCGATGCCGCGGGACTGACCGTCGACGGGCTGGTGGAGCGCCTTCGCGCCGCCTGGGACGCGGGCGCGTGAGCGCTCCGCTCATCCTCCTCCACGGCGACGATGGATTCGGGCTGGACCTGGCGCTGCGGGCCTTCGCCACGTCGGTCGACGCCACGGAGCGGATCGAGATCGTCCCGGAGCGAACGCCCGACGAGGGTGCGCTCGACCGTGCCCGGCTCGAGGCCGGCACGATGAGCATGTTCGGCGCCCATCTCACGGTCCTCCGCCAGCCGCTCAAGGCCGCCGGCCGCTCGACGACCGCCGCCGACCGCCTGCTGGCGCTCGTCGACGACCTGCCCGACGGCTCGGCGCTGGCCCTGCTGGAGGAGCGGCCATCCAGGGACATCGGCAAGCCTCCGGCGCTGCTCAAGCGGATCGGCGACGCCGTCAAGGCCCGCGGCGGGCGTGTCGAGGAGTACCCGGCCCCGCGCCGCGGCGACCTCCGGGGCTGGATCACCGCCCACGCGGCACGGCTCGGCGTGCCGATCGAGGTCCGCGCGGCGCACGTGCTCGCGGAGCGCATCGGGGGCCAGGTCTGGGAGACCGATATCGAGCGCGGCGAGATGACGCGCGTCGCGGACAGTGAGCTGCGCAAGCTCGCGACCTACGCCGGCGACCGGCCGATCACCCCCGAGGACGTCGAGTCGGTCACGTTCGACACGAGGCCGGCATCGGTATTCGCGATCACCAACGCGCTGGATCGTCGCGAGCCGGCGGCGATGGCCGAGGCCCTGCGCCGCGCGCTGGCGGAGGGTCAGCCGGGGCTGCGCATCCTCGCGTCACTGGCCGGCCGGGTGAGCGACCTCATCGTGGCCCGGGATCTCGCGGCGGCGAAGGCATCGCAGCAGGAGATCGCCAAGCGCGTCGCACGCGGGAATGCCGGCATGGCCGGTCGCCTGGTCGAGGCGGCGCGACGCTATCGTGGCAGCGAGCTGGACGCCATGCTCATCGGTCTCTGGGAGGCGGACGTCGCGATCAAGTCGAACCAGATGGACGAGGAGCCGGCGCTGGTCGCCTGGGTCGGCGAGCACGTACTCGCGGCGCGGGGCTAGTGGCCTAGGCCGCGCCGGCCTGGCCCGCCTGGAGCACCCGATCGGACTCGATCGCGAACGTGCAGCGCGCGCCGTCGAGCCCGAGGATGCCGATCAGCTGCTGATCGACGTAGAGCTGGCGACAGGGCACGCACAGGGCGCCGGGGATCGCGAAGAAGAGGCGCTCATCCGCCGCCGGGTCGCGGAAGACGGTGTCGAAGACGCTCGTCAGCAGCGTGCCGGTGCAGAAGCGGCAGGTCTCGATCGGACGCGAACGTCGCGTTGAGGAGGTCATGGAGCCGAGCATGCGAAGTGCAGGGCCCCCTCTCAATGGGACCGATGGCCCATGCCGCGCTGAGAAGCGTAGTACTCCGGTGCCCCGGCTCAGACGACGCGGACAACCTGTGCGGCCTTCGACCAGAGACGCTCGAGCCCGTAGTACTCGCGCTCCTCGGGGGCGAACACGTGGACGATGACCGAGCCGAAGTCCAGGAGCACCCAGCGGGCCGACGCCTTACCTTCGATCCCCATCGGCCGGATCCCGTCGTCGCGAAGCTCGTCGACGATGGCGCCGGCCAGTGCCTGGACCTGTCGATCGGAGCGGCCCGAGCAGATGACGAAGAAGTCGGCCATGGTCGTGAGCTCGGCCGTGCGAAGCATCACGATGTCGCTGCCCTTCTTGTCGGAGGCGATCTCGACGATCCGATGCGCCAGCTCGGCGGCATCGGCGGGGATCTCCACGCGTTCGGCTTCGGTCAGGTTCGGGTCCTCGGTCGTCATCGGCGGTAGAGGCCTCGCTCGGTGATGAGCTCCTCGACGCCGCGCGGCACAAGGTAGCGGATGGGATGCCCCTTCGCCACTCGCTGCCGAAGGGTCGTGCTGCTCACGTCGAGCGACGGCCCGTCGAGCAGGTGGATGCGCGATGCGTGCTCGCCGAAGCGTGCCACGAGCGCCTCCCGGTCGGGCAGCGGGTCGGCGGAACGAGGCCCGACGATCCACTCGATCCGCTCGAGCAGCCGATCCGGCTCGCGCCATGTGTCGATCTGGGCCAGCGAGTCGGCAGCCATGACGAGGTAGAGCGTGGCGTCGCGCGGGAAGAGGCGCTCGAGCTCGTCAATGCTGTCGATGGTGTACGACGGACCGGGCCGCTCCATCTCGATCGGACAGAGCTCGAACAGCGGGTTCCCGGCGATCGCCAGGCGCGTCATCAGCAGCCGATCGGTGGCGCGACTCACGGAGCTGCCGTCCTTGTGCGGCGGTTGTGCGGCCGGCATGAAGAGCACCCGGTCGAGCGCCATGGCGCCCGCGGCGAGGGTCGCCAGCCACAGGTGGCCGATGTGCGGCGGGTCAAACGTGCCGCCGAGGATGCCAATGCGGCGCGGTGGCTCGCCGTCCGGCGCGCGCTCGACGGTCGGCGCCAGGCCGGTCTGGAAGTTCATCCCTCGTCGCCCCACTCGAGCTCTGCGGATCCGATCTGGACGGTGGCGCCTGGTCCCGCGCCGGCCTCCCGCAGCGCCTCGTCAATCCCCAGCCGCTCGAGCATGCGCCAGAAGCGATCGCGGGACTCGTCGTTCTCGAAGTCGGTCCGCGCGGCGGCCGTCTCGATGCGCCGTCCGCGGACTCGGAACGCGCCGTCCTCCGCCACCACCTCCCACCCCTCGGCCAGCGGGTCGAAGCGATGGACCCGCATCTCGACATCGCGTGGATCGGCGGCCGCCTCCGCCTCCTCGGCCGCGTCGAGCGCAGCGGCGAGCGCCGTCCGCAGGGCGTCGAGCCCGGTGCCGTCATGGGCGCTCACAGCGATCGGATCGACGCCATCCGCCTTGAAGGCGGCACGGACCTCCGGCCAGCGCTCACGCGCGGCGGGGAGGTCGAGCTTGGTGACCACCAGCGGCATCGGGCGCTCCATCAGCCGCGGATCGTGAAGCCGGACCTCCTCGGCGACGGCACGCCACTCCTCGATCGGATCCCGTCCGGCGCCGTCGACCACGCCCACCAAGAACCTGGTCCGCTCCACGTGCCGCAGGAAGTGATGGCCGAGCCCACGCCCCTCGGACGCTCCCTCGATCAGGCCCGGCATGTCGGCAATGACGGCGCGCCGATCCTCGTCGAAGGTGATCACGCCCAGGTTCGGGGTGAGGGTCGTGAACGGATAGTCCCCGACTTCGGGGCGTGCCTCCGTCAGCGCCGCGAGCAGCGTCGACTTGCCGGCATTCGGAGCCCCGACCAGGCCGATATCGGCGATGAGCTTCAGTTCCAGCTCCACCCAGGCCTGCTCGCCGGGCGTCCCCTTCTCGGCGTGCTTCGGTGCGCGATGGGTGGCCGTGGCGAAGTGCACGTTGCCGCGGCCGCCGCGACCGCCGCGGGCGACCACAAGTCGCGCATCGGCCTCGAGCAGCTCGCCGATGAAGACGCCGTCGGGATGGGAGCGGACGATCGTGCCGGGTGGGACGGGCACCACCGTGTCGCCGCCGCTGCGCCCGGTGGCCTTGCGACCCGCACCGTTGCCGCCATCGGTGGCCTTGAAATGACGCCTGCGCTTGAAGTCGCCGAGCGTGGTCATGCCCGCATCGACGACAAGGACCACGCTGCCGCCGTGACCGCCGTCACCGCCGTCGGGCCCGCCCCGCGGGACGTGTGCCTCACGACGGAACGTGCCGGCGCCGTTGCCACCGTCGCCGGCCGCGACGTGGATCCGAGCCCGATCAGAGAACATGGATGCCGAGCATAGCAATGCCGGCGCAGAGCGCCGGCATCACCAAATGGCCGCGGGAGTGCGCGGGACTAGTAGTACCTGAGCGGATTGTCGATCACGCCGTTCACGATCACCTCGAAGTGCACGTGCGGGCCGGTGCAGATGCCCGTGCAGCCGATGCCGCCGATCCCCTGTCCGGCGCCGACGTACTGGCCGGGCGAGACCCAGATCGAGCCGAGGTGGTTGTACACGGTGGTCATGCCGTTACCGTGGTTGATGCTGATCACGTAGCCACCACCGTTGTTCTTCCAGCCGGCCCACGTGATCGTGCCACCCTGCGCGGCGACGATCTGCGAGCCGTACGGCGCGGCGATGTCGAGCGCGAGGTGACCGGCGTGGTAGTACTGGCTGATCGATCCGGCCGGGACCGGCCATACGAGCGCCCCTGTGGCAGGCGCCGGAGCGACGTTGCGGGTGGTCGGCGCGACGCCCGTGGTCCCGCCGATGCTCTGCGGACCCGGGAGCGGAGTGGCGTTCGGGTCGACGGCGACCGGCGTCGGCAGCGGACCGACAATCTCGGGAGCGGCATCCTGCGGCACGGTTGCGCGCGTGTTCCGCTCAAGGAGGATCTGCTCGTCAGGTGCACCACCGAGCTCGTAGGTGCGCTCGTCGAAGGACGCCGGCTGGTCGGCGGCGCCACGCGCCTGCTGGACCAGGGCCAGGAAGTCGGAGTTCGGCTCATCGCCGACCGGGGCCTGGCTGAGGCCGGTGAGCGAGGCGACGGCAACCAGGCTGACGACGGAGAGATGGGCGATCACCCGTGTCGGAAGGCTGCTTTCGGTGATACGGCGGTAGAGCCGTCGCGGATCAGGCAATAGAGAGTCGAGCTCCGCCTATACGTGGTGAAGTGGTCAACGCTGCTGCAACGGTCGCCGGACGGTCCGACCGAGGTTGCTCCCCCGCTGGCCGCTCGGCCGACGTGACGTTGCGGAGGCATGGTAACAGCGCTCCGGAGGGGCAGCAACCCGGAACGTGCACACAAGATTCAGGACGTTCGGCACTGGCGGTCCGATGCACCGCGAGCTTCAGGGCGCTGCGCTGGCCAGCTGCAGCGCCGGCGAGCCGAGCTGCGAGAACGTCGTGCCGGCTGACATGAGCGAGATCCATGCCATGGCTCGCACGCCCGCTGGCGCCACGGGCAGCTGGACCTCCACCACGACCGACGCTCCCGGGCCGAGTTCCGGCAGCGGCTCGGTGACGGACCGCAGCTCGGCAGGCGGCGCGGCAAGGTAGGGCCCGGCACCGGCCTCCCATCCCGCGACGATCTCCGCACCGGCCGCGATCGCCCGCGTCCCGGTGTTCGTGACCCGCAGCCGCATCGGCCCATCCGGAGCCTCGGGCGCCCAGAAGGGCGGCCCCTCACCGGGCATCGCATCGGGTGGGGCGCCGGGAACGTCGTCCTCCAGACCGATACGAACGGCCAGCTCGCGCTGAGCGAAGAAGTCGGCCAGCCCGGCATACAGCCCGTCGGCGACGGCGGCGTGGCCCTCCGGCGAGGCAAGGAGGTCGTGCTCGGCGCGCAGGGTGATCGACCCCACCTCGGCGAGCACCGTCGGCATCAGCGCGCCGCGGGTCGGCTGACGCAGCGGGTCGGGACGGTCGGGGGTCGGCTCGAACAGGGGCGGCGCGACCAGGTAGAAGTTGTGGGCCGTGATCCCCCGGTCGCCGCGCTCATAGGCGGCCGCGGCATCGAGCGACGACACGACGCCGTCCTGGATGCCGCGAGCCAGTCGCTCGGTTGCACGCACGCCCCACGGCGTCTCATCGGTGTAGAAAGTCTCGCTGAACGCGGTCTCGATGCGCTGCCCACCGTCGAACGGCGAGTTGACGTGGATACTGACGAAGGCATCGGCCCCGGCAAGGTTGGCGAGATCGAGCCTGGCCTGGAGCTCGTCGCGCGTGCGCGTCGCGCCCTCGGGGTCGAATCCCGCCTCGCCGTCGCCGTTGACGTCCCGCCACGCCGGGCCCTCGCAGCCGAGCTCAGGATAGTTGTCGCCGGCCAGGGCATCGTCGCCGTCGCGGATCATCACCACCCTGATTCCGTCGGCCTCGAGCCGGTCACGCAGGGCGCGGGCCATGGCCAGCGTCATCGTCTTCTCCGCCAGCGCAACGCCGCGTGCCGAGGGATCGGGCACGCCCCAGTCCAGGCAGCCGCCATGACCAGCGTCGATGGCCACCACGATGGCCGCCGGGTTCGGCGCGTACACATCGCTGTCGGAGTCCGGAGCCGGCTCCACCTCACCCACGGTCGGCGCGCTCGGGAGCGCGGTCGGCGAGACCGCCGGAGACGCAGCCGGCGTTGCGGTCGAACTGGGCGCCGACTCGCCGCATGCGGCGAGGAAGAGGATCGTGGCCGAAATCGCCAGCACGGCACGCCCGGCGGTTGCATCGGTCAATCGGCGCATGCCGATCCAGCCGTCATGGCGCACGCGGATCACCCCGGTGGCTCAGGAGCGCTCGGAGGCCTCGACCGACTTGGTGAGCGAGACGAGGAACTCCGCGTTATCCTTCGTCTTCCCGAGCCGCTGCATGAGCAGCTCGATCCCCTCGTTCGGGCCGACCGCGGAGAGCATGCGGCGCATGGTCCACACCATCCGCAGCGAGTTCTCGTCGAGCAGCAGCTCCTCGCGTCGCGTGCCGGATCGGAGCACGTCGATGGCCGGGAAGATCCGCTTCTCGGACAGCTTGCGGTCGAGGGCCAGCTCCATGTTGCCGGTGCCCTTGAACTCCTCGTAGATGACATCGTCCATGCGGCTGCCGGTGTCGACCAGACAGGTGGCGATGATCGTCAGCGAGCCGCCATGCTCGATGTTGCGCGCGGCGCCGAAGAAGCGCTTCGGCGGGTAGAGTGCAACAGGGTCGACGCCGCCGGAAAGCGTCTTGCCCGACGCGGGCAGGGCGAGGTTGTACGCCCGCGCGAGCCGCGTGATCGAGTCGAGCAGGATCACCACGTCCCGTCCCGTCTCCACCTGGCGCTTGGCGATCTCGAGGCACATCTCAGCCACGCGCGTGTGGTTCTCGGTCGGCTCGTCGAAGGTGCTGGAGTAGATCTCGCCGTCCACGCTGCGCTGCATGTCGGTGACCTCCTCCGGGCGCTCGCCGATGAGGGCCACCATGAGCAGCGCCTCGGGCGAGTTCTCGGTGATCCCAGCGGCGATCTGCTTGAGGACGGTCGTCTTGCCGGCCTTGGCC
Organism: uncultured Chloroflexia bacterium; assembly: GCA_963704115.1. Lineage (GTDB taxonomy): Bacteria > Chloroflexota > Limnocylindria > QHBO01 > QHBO01 > JACDBZ01. Next base: position 166,192 of record CAVPGY010000002.1, on the reverse strand, counting down.
GGCGACAGGATCAGCCCACGCTGCCCCTTGCCGATGGGGCTGATCAAATTGATCAGCCGCTGGGTCAGGTTCTTCTGATCGGTCTCGAGGTCGAACATCTCGTCCGGGAAGACCGGCACGAGGGAGTCGAAGTAGGGACGGCGCTTTGCCACCTCCGGCTCGACACCGTTGACGGTATCGACGCGGAGCATGCCCCAGTACTTCTCCTGGTCCTTGGGCGGGCGTGTCTGACCGGTGACGCGGTCACCGGTGCGCAGCCCGAAGCGCCGGACCTGGGAGGTGCTGACGTAGATGTCGTCATTTGACGGCATCACCCCGTTCACGCGGAGGAAGCCGAAGCCCTCGTCGACGATCTCGAGAATCCCCTCGGCCTCGCCCGACTGCTGCCCGTTGCCGCCCTGTGCCGTCTGGGCGGGGGCGAGCGTCACCACGTCGAGGAGCTTCAGGATGAGGTCGGACTGCTCGAGCTCCTCGGAGCCCTCGATCTGGTGCTCAGCGGCGAGCTCGCGCAGCTCCTCGATCGGCTTGGCCTGCAGGTCCGCCAGGTTCATCCCCGGCTCGTCGGCATCGGTCGGGAAGGGACCAGTGAAGATCGACGAGTACTGGCCCGACGCGTAGTCGTTCCGCCGCCGGGGAGCATAGCCCCCCTGCCGCTGCCCCTGCTGCTGTCGCCGGGGCGTCGAGTCCTGGCGTCGGCGGGAGCGGCGGCGCTGCTGCTGTGGTCGCGCGTCGTCGTTCATGATCGCCTCGCCTGCCAGCCATGGTTCATGGAAGGGATCCTGACCTCGTTGGGGGTTGTGGAGGTGCCGCTGCCGGCACGTCGGGCGGGCCAACCGTGGGTTCGGGTGACTCGTCCGCGGGAATCGGCCGTGGAATGGTGCGACGTCGGGTGGCGGTCACCGCCCGGCAGTCAGGGTTCGGGTGCTCGGGATCCACGTGCGATCAGCTGATCAGACCTTGCGGGTCCCGGCACGGGTGGTGATGTTGGGGCCCCCGTATCCGCTCATCTCGCCGATGAGCCGCGTCCGAATCTGACGCAGGGCGGGTCTCCAGTCCAGCGCATCATACCCGAGATACGCAAGCGCGTCCGGGACCGATGCGGCCTCGCCGAAGCGGGCGATGTCGATCGAAGCCGCGGAATCCTGCCACCACGAGCTGCCGTATCGCTGCTCGAGGGCCTCGATCAGCTGTGCCCCGAGCAGCGCGGTCCGGATCCCCCGCGCCGAGGCGAACGGCTGCGCTACGTCGGCCAGGTATGCCTCCTCGGGCACGCTGACCCCGATCATGTGACCGACGATCCCGGCGTAGTACGCGCGATTCACGGCGGTCTCGTCAGGATCGGCGTACAGGCGGAGCTCGTAGTGGAGCCGCGCAACGTCGTGGCGAAGCCGCCACAGGCGGACGAGCGCCAGAAAGTCGGCCAGGGAGGAGATCTCGGCCGACGCGACTCCGAGCTCATCGGCCAGCCACTCGGGAGAGCCCACCAGCGTCGCCCGCGCCGAGCGCACGGCGTGGGCGACCGCGCCGTCGCCGTCAGCCGCGTCCCCCGCCAGGGCCGCCTCCGCGCTGCGCCATCCGGCGCTGTCGTCGGGAACCATGCCGTCTGGCCGCACCACGGCCAGCGCCCGCTCAACCTCGCGTCGGCCGAACCAGTGGGACCATGCCTCGCCGCGGGCGACGTGCCACAGGTCGGCGATGGTGGCGTCGCCCTGCTCGATGTCGATGCGGGCGAGATAGCGCCGCAGCGCGGCGAAGTACGGCGTCTCGGAGTGGAGGACGAGCGGTTCGAGGTCAACCGCCAGCGCTTGCGGGTCGATGCCGTCCGCCGTCGCCGCCTCGACCGGGTCGCCCGAGGCGACGGCCGACCGCAGTCGCTCCTCGTAGCGCGAATTGAGCGCGTCGAGCGCCTCGCGGTATGAGGAGTACAGCGTGCCGCGTTCGCTGCGCCCGCTCAGCTCGGCGATGCGCGCCGGGAGGTCGACGAAAGGGATCGGCTCCGAGCGCCACATCACGACCGCTCCGGCCTCGGCCGCGGCGAGGCCACGGTCGAGCTCGATCTCGGCGGGTCGCGGAGTGGAACGGAGGGCCATTCAGCTGGTCTCGACGGTTGCGGGTTGGCTGGCACGCTTGCGCGATGCTGCGGCGGGACGCTCTGAGGTGAGCCCCGATGCGGCCCCGACGAAGTCGCGGAAGAGCGGGTGCGGCCGGTTCGGGCGGCTCTTCAGCTCAGGATGAGCCTGGGTCGCCACGAACCACGGGTGGTCGCGGAGCTCAATGTACTCCACCAGCCGGCCGTCCGGCGAGACGCCGCTGAACTGCATGCCCGCCTCGTCGAGGCGGTCGCGATACGCGTTGTTGACCTCGAACCGATGGCGGTGCCGCTCGTAGGCGATCTCGCTGCCGTAGGCCTCGCGGACCTTCGAGCCCTCCTCCAGCCGCGCCGGGTAGAGCCCGAGGCGCATCGTACCGCCCTTGTCGGTCACGTCGGCCTGGTCGGGCATGAGGTCGATCACCGGGTGCTCGGTGAAGACGTTGAACTCGCTCGAGTTCGCATCATCGGTTCCGAGCGCCTCGCGGGCGAACTCGATCACCGCGCACTGCAGGCCCAGGCACAGGCCGAGGTACGGGATGCGGTTGCGTCGCGCCCAACGGATCGCCCGGATCTTTCCTTCGACGCCGCGATAGCCGAAGCCTCCCGGCACCAGGACGCCCGCCACGCCGGCGAGCTCGACGGCGACCTGCTCCGGCTCGATACGTTCCAGGTGCTCGGAACGGACCCAGCGCACCCGGACCTCGACGTTGTGGTGCAGCGCGGCGTGCTTCAGCGCCTCGCTGACGCTGATGTAGGCATCCGGCAGCTCGGTGTACTTGCCGACGATCGCAATCTCGACCTCGGGCCGCGGCGCGCGGATGCGGCCAACGAGCTCCTGCCACTCCGCGAGATCCGGTTCTCCGCCGGGAAGCTCCAGCTCGCGCGTGACGAGCTTGCCGAGGCCGGCGCGCTCGAGCTGAATCGGCACCTCGTAGATACTCTGCGCGGTCTTCAGCGGAATGACGGCATGAACATCGACATCGGTGAAGAGACTCACCTTGTCGAGGATCTCGTCGTCGATCGGCTCGTCGCTGCGCAGGATGATGACGTCGGGCTGGATACCGATGCCGCGCAGCTCCTTGACCGAGTGCTGGGTCGGCTTCGTCTTCAGCTCGCCGGTGGCACCGATCTCCGGCAGCCACGTCACGTGCACATAGAGGACATTGCGACGACCGACGTCCTTGCGCATCTGGCGGATCGCCTCGAGGAACGGCAGTGACTCGATGTCGCCGACCGTGCCGCCGACCTCGACGATGACGACCCCGTGCGCCGCGAGCCCGCTGCTGGCCACGCTTCCGGTGCCCTCGCGCGCGACCCGCGCGATCCGTTCCTTGATCTCGTTGGTGATGTGGGGAATGACCTGGACGGTGCCACCGAGGTAGTCGCCACGCCGCTCCTTGGCAATGACGCTCTGGTAGATGCGGCCGGTGGTGACGTTGCTCGCCTGGGAGAGGTTCTCGTCGATGAACCGCTCGTAGTGCCCGAGGTCGAGGTCGGTCTCCGCGCCGTCATCGGTGACGAACACCTCGCCGTGCTGGTACGGCGACATCGTACCGGGGTCGATGTTGATGTACGGGTCGAGCTTGAGGATGCTGACCGGGATCCCACGCGCCTTGAGGATCCGGCCGATGCTGGCTGCGGTGATGCCCTTGCCGAGCGAGCTCGTGACGCCGCCCGTGACGAAGACGTACTTCGGCATTTCGGTCTTCTTCGCACCTGGTCGGTGGCTGGGGCGGCGGCGGGGTCTGGATGGCCGCGCGCGAGCGGCGTCGCCTTAGTGCCACTCGGGAAGCGATCTTACCCCAGATGGGGGTGGCGTTGTAGCATTCCCTCGTGCGCCGCGACCGCGATCCCGCCATCCACCTCCACCACGCGTTCGTCTGCGACGGGCGACTGACGTCGCTGCCGAGGCGGCACAGGCCGCTGCTGCTGGCCGCCTGCGCCTTCCTCGCCGATCGCTTCGAGCGCGGGCGGCGCTATCCGGAGCGCGAGGTGAACGAGCTCCTCGCCGATGATGCGCCCGACGTGGCGACCCTCCGCCGGCTGCTCGTCGACGAGGGGTTCCTGGCGCGTGACCGATCCTCGTCGTACTGGCGCGTCGGGTCTGACCGTACGTTCGGTGGAGCGTCCTAGGCTCATCGACCCGGCGCCGCCGGCGATTCGCCAGTTATCCTCGATCCCATGTTCTGGTCCTCCGAGGCGGTGCCCATCTTCGACTACCTGCGCATCCCGTATCGGGTCGACGGGCGGGTCGCTCCCCCACCCGGCTTCTGTTCCGTCCAGGCCGCTGCGGAGGGCGGTGCACGGACCGCCGGCCGCCTGCTGTGGCCATCCGCCAACGGCGGCCTCCTCGTCGACCACGCCGCGACCCACCAGACGGTCGCCGGTGTCCCGGTCGTCGCTCGCATGCTTGCGCCCGCCGCCATGCGCGCGGCGCTGGGCAGCGGATGGGAGGAGCCGGCGGCGGCAGGATCGGAGTGGGATCCGTGGCGACGCGAGCCATTCGAGGTGGCGCTCCGCTTCGATCCAAACGAAGCCATCGTGATGCTGTGGGACGAGTCCTACCTCGAGGTGATCGCGGGCGCATCGCGAAGCCGGCGCGCGGCGCTGGTGCGGCTCTACTACATCGTGCGCCCGATCATCGCCCGTCGCGTCCAGATCGCGCTGCGGCGCGCGCTCGCCCGAGCGCACCGTGGGAGCGCGTTCCCGAAGTGGCCCGTCGAGACGGCGGCGCTCGATCTCCTGGCTCTCGTCCACGGCCTCGCGAGCGAGATCGCGGGCCGGGACGCTCCGTGGATCGCCCCGTGGCCGGACGACAAGACGTGGGCGTTCGTCCTGACCCACGACGTGGAGACCTCGCGGGGGCTCGAGCGGATGCCCCTGATGCGGTCGCTGGAGGCCACGATGGGATACCGGTCCTCATGGAACTTCGTCCCGAGACGCTATTCGGTTCCATCATCCACCCTGACCGCGCTGTCAGAGGCCGGATGCGAAGTGGGCGTGCACGGGCTCTATCACGACGGGAAAGACCTCGCATCGGCGACGCTCCTCGCGAGGCGATTGCCCGAGATGGTGGCGTATGCGAAGCAGTGGGGCGCCCGCGGCTTCCGCTCGCCAGCGACCCAGCGCGGGTGGCCCCTGATGTCGATGCTCCCGTTCGACTACGACAGCAGCTACCCGGACACCGATCCGTACGAACCTCAGCCCGGGGGCTGCTGCACGTGGTATCCATATGCGATCGGGGACCTGACGGAGCTGCCCCTGACATTGCCCCAGGACCACACGCTGTTCGTCATTCTCGGACACTCCACCGCGGAGACGTGGATTCGCAAGTCAGAGGCGATCCGCGATCGCGGAGGAATGGCGCTGTTGCTCACGCACCCGGACTATCTCCATGATGCGCCGACACTCGCGCCGTACCGCGACCTGCTGACTACCTTCGCCGACGACCCCTCCGCATGGCGTGCCCTGCCCGGTGAGGTCAGTTCCTGGTGGCGGGCCCGGTCCGAGATGGCACTCGTCCGCAGCGGGGATGGTTGGCGCGTCGTTGGCGAGTCCGCCGAGCGCGCGTCCGTCCGCATGACGTCGCCGTAGCGGCGACGAGCAGGGGCTCCTTCACGCCGCGAATCGATACAGCAGCTCGCCCGCCGCACGGCACACCCACTGGGGCGATCGGCGGATGACGCTACCCAGGATCTTCGCCGCGCGATCCGATTCCCGTGGTTCGTCCGCCGTCCGGGACGGCAGCACCGGGCCGATCCGCGAGTACATGAGCGGCGTTTCGATGGCACCCCAGCCGCTCTTGAAGGCGCGGAGTCCGCCGGCGTCGGCATCGGTACGGCCAAAGTCGAACGAGGTGTAGCCGGCCTCGCAGGCGGCGCGGATCGCGTGCTCGAAGATGCGGTGGTTCGGGCGCAGTTGCCAGGCGTCGCTGTCGGAAGCGCCGTACTTGTACACCACGGTACCGGGCGATGCCAGGAACAGGGCAGCCGCCACCGGGTGACCGCCCACCGTGCTCGCGACGACCCACCCGACCTCGGGGCCGATCATGTGTCGGCGGATGAAGTCAAAGAACCGCCTGGGTTGCACGGGGACGCCGAGCCTCCGCCGGGTCTCAACGTGGAGTCGGTAGAACGCGCCGACAAGGTCGTCGTCGGGCGTCGAGACCCTGATCTCCATTCCTCCGGCGTGGGCGCGACGGATGTTGCGCTTCACCTGCGACGGATGGAATCCTGCGAACACTCGCTCGTAGTCACCATCGAGTGCGAGCACATGCCGGTAGCCTGCTGCTTCGTGGAGCGCGGCACCCGGGATCTCGGCACGGATCTCGACACGCTCGGCTCCATCCCGCTGTCGATGACGCTCGAGCGCCTCGAGCATGCGTCCCATCTCGACGCCCGGAGCCAGCAGCGGCGGGCAGTAGTCGGTGAACGGCAGTGACACCAGACGACGCGCGCCCAGGGGGCGACGGACTCTGACCACCGGGGCTCCGGCTGCGATCGTCCCGTCGTCGCCGCGAATCACCGAGACGGATGCCTCGAAACCGTAGGTCCCGGCGATGACCCGCACCCACCGAGGGTGGTGGAAGGGCAGCGCGTCCGGATGGCTCTCAACGAACGCGGCCCACGCCGGGTCGTCATTGGGAAGTTGCTCGGCTGTCGGCACGGTGGAAGGGTAGCATCGCAAGCGTGGCACTCATCCGCCTGATCCATCCTGCGCCGGCGGGAGCAGTCGTCGTGCTGAGCGCGGCCCTCGGAGCAATTCTCCTGGCCCAGGCGGGGCGATCGGTGGACGCCGGCTGGGCGTGGACGGTGGCCGCTGTAGCGGGGTCACAGATCTTCGTCGGCGCCACGAACGACCTCGTCGATCGGGCTCGTGACCAGGCGGCCGGCCGCTTCTCGAAGCCGCTGGCCGCGGGCGACCTGTCGCCGGGTACCGCATTGTGGGTCGCATCGGGCGGGCTGGGCCTTCAGCTCGCCGCGTCGCTGCGGCTCGGGACCGCGCCGTTGCTCTTTGGATTCGTCGCGGTGCTCGCTGCCCTCGCCTACAACGTGTGGCTGTCGCGGACGCCGTGGTCGGTGGTCCCCTACCTCATCAGCTTCGGCGTCCTTCCACTGTGGGTCGCCAGCGGTGTCGGCGTGTCGATCGAGCGCGTGGCGATCGCGCCGCTCATCGTCGCCCCTTTCGCCGCCGCCGCGCACCTGGCCAATGCCCTCCGCGACTTCGAAGCCGATGCGACGCTCGGCTCGCGCAACCTGGCCCAGGTGCTCGGGCGTCGCGCCGCCCACATGCTCGCGTGGGGCCTGGCGATGGCGGTGGGCATGGGGGTGGGCGCGGCGCTCGCCATCGGTGGGTCGGCCACGCCGATCGCGCTCGTGCCGGGGATCATCGGCCTGGCCGCCGTCGCCCAGGGGTGGCGGAGTCCAGATCGGCTCTGGATCGGGATGCTCGTGGCCGCGGTCGCCTGGACGGCCGCCTGGGCCCTCGCCACCGGCTGAGCCATTGACGGACGATCCGATGCCGAGCACTATCGACCGATGCGGGGTGGAATGCGGTCAGCCGGGCCGGTCGCGGCAGGCATCGCGTTCTTCACGGTGTCCTGCGCGCCAGCGCCGCCGCCCTCCGCCACTCCGCCCGTCATCGAGTTCGTCGGCGTCCCGGCGGAGGTACGTCTCGGCGATGCCGCTGTCACCTACGTTCTCGAGGATGGCGGCTCGCTCATGGTTGACGTTGCCGGGTACCGGGAGGTCGGGCCTCATGGCTGGTCCGGCGAGCTCATCGTCCTCGGAAGCGATGCCGATGGCCCCTTCGTCTCATCGTTCACGCGCCAGGCGGGCCTCCCCGACGATTGCTACGTCGAGAACGAGGTCGGCGTCGACCGTGGCGCGCACATCGAGATCCGCGGGATCCTGTGGGCAAAGGGCTCGGGCTTCACGCCGGCGGCGCCGGTGAGCGCCGGTGAGCGCCGGTGATGGGTACCCGCCCGGCACTCGGTTCTGTTTCACCGCGGACGGCGTGATCGGCTTGACCGTCGGCCGCTGACCACCGAGCGTCCCGGAGCGGGGGGCCCTCTGGTCATAAGCGGCTCGGCGCGGGTGGCGCGACCACCGTGCCGGAAGTGATCCTGACCGAGCTACGCGCGGCCGAGCGCCTGCGGCCGCCCTGTCAGGCCGTGCCGGCTCGGCGCGCGGGCTCGCGAACTGAGTCAGGTCCTGTGCGGATCAGACGACGTCGTCGAGCTCCATCTCCTCGTCGTCGGTCTCCTCGGTGAGCTTGAGCCACACGAACAGACCGGCGAGGATGGTCAGCGGAATGACGATCATCGCCGCCAGAAGCGCCGCGATGCTGATGAGAAGGAACTTGACTGCCTTCATGGCGAGGGACTCCCCTGCTACTGCGCGCCGCTGGGCTTCGGCGCCGGCTACTTTCGCTGCTCAGGTGCTGACTCGATCATAGCCAAGATCTCGTCCTTGGTGAATTCGGACAGCTGGTGACCAACTCCCTGCGTGCCGGTCGAGCCGAACAGCCGCAGTACGAAGCTCCCCTCCTGCTCGAAGAGAAAGACGTCATGGGCCTTCTGGGTGTCGATATAGGCTCCGACGATCCGCAGGGCGAGCTCGTTGTAATTGGCGAGCTCAGGCAAGGGACGATCGCGGTCGGCGGAGCCGCGACGTGCCGAGTTGGCATCCATGAGCTCGGCGACCTGCTCATCGGTCAGCTCGTAGGTCTTCTTCGCCAGTACCCCGAAGGTGTCGGAATCCGCGCCTCCTGCGGCGACACCCAGCCCCTGCAGCAAGAAGCCGCCATCGAGCTCGAGCAGCAGCAGCTCCTTGATGTGCTCAGCATCGGCGAACGCGCCGATGCTGCGAAGGACCTCCTCCCAGTCCTGTCGTGGGCTTCCGTCGTAGATCCGCATGGCCTGGGCGACCCCTCCGTCCGCGTGCCGATCGGCCGCCCGAGCATACCCTTCGATTCGGTCAGGTCAAGTGCGATGCGATCATTCCGGCCGTCCGCGCGTTGTTGACGATGAGGCCGATGTTCACGCGCAGGGTTCGACCACCTGACGCGCCGGCCACGAACGACAGCAGGTGCGGCGTGACGGCTCCGCCGCTGATTCCCCGCTCATTGGCATCGCGAAGGGCTTCGGCGATCCAGGCGTCGACTTCGTCCGCGTCGATCGCCAGCTCGCCCGGCGGTGGCTGCACGATCAGCATCCCGCCGGAACCGGGAATGGACCGATGCGCCGCGATGGCCGCGGCGGCCTCGCCGGGCCCGTCGACGCGGTGCGTGAGACGCAGTCCCGAGGAGGTGCTGTAGAAAGCGGGTAGCTCATCGACGCCATACCCGACGACCGGGACGCGCCGCGTCTCGAGCATCTCGACCGTGGCCGGCAGGTCGAGGATCGACTTTGCGCCGGAGCTCACGACCGCCACCGGAGTCGCGGCCAGCTCATCGATGTCCGATGAAACGTCGAAGCTCGATGATGCGCCGCGATGGACACCGCCGATGCCACCGGTGGCGAACACGGCGATCCGCGCGAGGTGGGCGGCTCGCATCGTGGCGCTCACCGTCGTGGAGGCAAGCGCGTCGTGCGCGAGCAGCGGACCGAGGTCGCGGGAGCCGGCCTTGGCGATCACTCGCTCCGGATCGGCCAGCCGCTCGAGCAGCGCACGCTCGGCGCCGACGATCACGCGGCCGTCCTCCAGCGCCGTAGTGGCCGGAACGGCACCCGACGCGCGGATCGCGGCCTCCGCCGCGAGCGCCGTCTCGAGGTTGTGCGGCACGGGGAGCCCCTGCGCGATCAAGCTCGACTCGAGCGCGACGACCGGCCGACCGTCCTGCAGCGCCTCTCGCACCTCGTCGGAGAGCCGTAGCCACGCAGGTCGGGTCATGGGTCCACCATGGCAGATCTCTCGCCCGGGACGCGGCCCTGGGCGCCGGCCACGCGGGTCGCTGCCGCGCCGCTGGACGCCGCGGCCTCGAGCGCCCGGCGGAGTGCTGCATCGCCCGGCGGCCAGGCATCGATGAGCTCGGCGAGGAACGCGGCCGCGAACGCGTCGCCCGCGCCGGTGGTGTCCGTCGCCGTCGGGCCGGCTGGCGCCGCCACGGTGGCACGGGCCACCCCGATGACAGCAGTCGCACCACCGATCTCGGTGACCACCAGCCGGTTGGAGGCGAGCGACGGCACGCGATCGGCCTCGTCGCGGTTCAGCACGACGACGTCCGGATCGAACGCCCGGGCGGCGCGCTGCCATGCGTCGATTGAGGCGTCGGGGACCGCGCACCCGACGAGCATCCGGTGCGGCGCCCAGCCGCGCAGCATGGCCGCTGCCGTTTCTGCGCCGGCCTCGAGAAGCAGGTAGCCCGACACGACCAGCCACTCCGCCGAAGCCGATGGCGCTTCCCGCAACCGGTGGCCGAGGGGAACGCGCCTGCTGAGCATCGTCCGCTCGCCTGCCGCATCGACGAGGACCACGACCGCGCCGGTCGCGTCCGCGAGGAAGGGCCGCTGGCGGACGCCGTCGGCGTCGAGGGACTCGCGCAGCAGCCGGCCGGCGGCATCGTCGCCGAGGGCGCAGACCAGCTCCACGCCAATGCCGCGTCGGCCGAGGCGCACAGCGAGGTTGGCGCCCTGTCCGCCCGCCGCGAGGGACACCATCGCCGGCACGTCGGCACCAGGCTGCATCGGGGTCGACGGGGCCGCGAGCACGTCGAGCAGCGCGTCGCCGACCACAACGACCGAGGCGCGCGCGGTCACCTAGAGCGGCCGTCGCGAGGCGTAGCCCTCGCGATTCGAGTGCCACCAGCCGAGGTCGGGATCGTCGAGCCGCCAGCAGAGCCACACCCGTTCACCCTCACGGATCGTCGGAAGGTCCACCAGGCCGGTCTCGAGATCGCGGACGACGACGCCCAGTGACTCCAGGTGCTGGAGCAGCGCCCGGACGCGGACCCGGAACTCGGTGGTGTCGGCCTCGAGGCGACCCCGTTGCGCGTCGTCGGCGCCCACGCCGGCGCCGAGGTGCCGGTGGAGCGCCTCGTGGGACGCCCCGGCCTGTCGCCGCTCGAGCGCCAGCTGCAGCAGGACGGCGCGCACCTGCGGAATCAGCGCGCGCGCCTCGGGGACGGTGTAGACCGGATCGGTGCTCATCGGCGGCCCAGATGGTAGTGCTAGGATGCGCACCCGAACGGGCCTGCTCCGCACCGCGACGGCGTCCGCTCGATCCGCCGGAGGTGACGCTGACGCGCCATGACCGACGAAGCGCCGCGTGATACGCGCGGAATGAACGACGAGGCTCCCCCCGGAGCCGATCCGTACGACGCCTATGACGACTTCAACCTGCCCAGCTACGTCGGGCTGCCCAGCTTCCAGAAGCTGCCCTGGGTAACCGATGCGGCGGAGCTCGCCGAGCGGAAGCCGCACGTCGCGATCGTCGGGGCCCCGTTCGACGATGCCGTCAGCCACCGCCCCGGGGCGCGCTTCGGCCCGCGCGCCATCCGGCAGGCGAGCTACCACTCCGGGGCGATCAACTCGCTCCAGCTCGGCATCGAGCCGTACGATTGGCTCGACGTCGTGGACGCCGGCGATGCGCCGGTGACGCCGATGGACATCGACCGCGGGCACGCCGTCATCCGGCGCAAGGTTCTCGACGTCGCGCGCTCGGGCGCGGTGCCGATCATCCTCGGCGGCGACCACTCCATCACCTTCCCCTCCGCCACCGCGATCGCCGAGGCGGTCGCGCCTCGCGGGCTGGGGATCGTGCACTTCGACGCGCACGCCGATGCCGCCCTGTCGACGTGGGGCAACCTTCGCTCGCATGGCACGCCGATGCGCCGGCTCATCGAGTCCGGTGCCGTCAAGGGCCGGAATTTCGTCCAGGTCGGACTGCGCGGCTACTGGCCGGGCCCGCACACACTGAATTGGATGCGGGACCAGGGGATGCGCTGGCACCTCATGACCGAGATCGAGGAGCGCGGCGCGGAGGCCGTGGTGGCCGATGCGATCGCGGAGGCGCTCGACGGCCCCGAGCTCATCTACCTGTCGGTGGACATCGATGTCATCGACCCGGGCATGGCCCCCGGCACCGGGACACCGGAGCCGGGCGGGCTGCTGACGCGGGAGCTCCTGCGCGCCGTCCGCCAGGTCGTCGGCTCGGTGGAGCTGGCCGCCATGGACATCGTCGAGGTGTCACCGCCCTTCGACCAGGCCGAGGTGACCGCCGCGGCGGCGCATCGGTGTGTGCTCGAGGCGATCAGCGCCCTCGCCGTCCGCCGACGGGACGCCGGTGGCGAGATGCTCCATCCGAGCTGGGAGGTCAGCCAGACCTCGGGCGGCGGCTGAGGGACCGCCTCAGCGCGCCTTGCGGAACGTCGTGACGGCGACCGGCTCACCATTGCGCGTGGCGGTCAGCGTGTACTCCCCGGCCGGAAGGCCACGGGCCTGAAATTGCGTGTAGTAGTAGCCATCCCCGCCGCCCTCGAGACTGTACGGGAAGCCGTCGATGGTGCCCGCGGGACCGTCGAGAATCGCGTTCATCCGATCGCCCGCGTTTGCATCGGTGAAGCGGACGAGTGCGGTGAACGCCCCCGCGCCGGCGCGCAGCGTGCCGAGCCGGCCCTTGCACTTCGACTCCGAGATCGACCGGCATGCGAGCACCTCGGCGGTGAACCCGTCCTCCTGCGGCGCCGGGCTGGTGGTGGGGTCCGGAGTGGGCTCGGGTGTCGTCGCAGCGCTCAGCGTGGGGATCGGGGTCGCCTCGGGTGGCGCGCTCGGTGCGGGGCTGGGCGTCAGGATCTCGCCGCCGACCTCGCCGAGCACGACCGACGCCGTCGGTGTCGCGTCCGTGGCAGCATCGCCGTTGCCGCGCGGGAAGAGGATGATCGCCGTGATCAGGATCAGGCCGATGGCGACGGGCCAACGGAGCAGCTCGAGCGTGGTGCGTGACATGGTGCTCACCCGTTCTGCACGTCCAGGGCCATGGCCCACGCGGCCCCGGGCGGGCGACGTCAGTCGACGCCGATGGTGATCTGGTGCGCTGGCTCCCCGTTTCTCAGCACTTCCAGGGTGTACTCGCCCGGCGGCAGGCCCGAGAACCCTTGACGCGCGTATCCAGTGCAATCGGTGGCGCAGCGGAACGGCGCGCCACCGAGCTGGAACTCGGCCTCCGCCACTCCCGCGCCGTTCTCCCGCAGCACCAGCAGCACCGTGTCATCGCCGGTCGCCCCGCTGAACCCAACCCAGGCCACGAACGAGCCCTCGCCAAAGAACTCGCCCTCCTGGGCGCAGCCCTCGAACGACATCTCGTTCGAGGCGCATGCCTGGACCTCGAACACCGCGCCATCGTCGAAGACCACCGGTGCACCGGTCGCGGCGGGCGTGCTCTCGCCGGGGCTCGACGCGAGCGAGGGCGCCAGCGAGGGCTCGGCGCTCGCCTCGACGCTGGGGCTTTCCACGAACGTCGGCGTCGGCGTGGCGCCGCCGACCCCAGGGTCGTCGCCGCCGAAGACGCCGGCGAGGACCGCGCCACCGAAGAGGGCAAGCACTCCGAGGGCGAGGAATCCCAAAATCGCGAACGCGCCGGTACCGGACGATGGCTGTACCGGCTCGTCGTACTGGTCGTATGCGTACGGGTACTCCGCGTACGGGTCGGCGTAGCCATCCTCGTAGGCGTCGATGTGTTCTGGCGCAGCGTATGCCGGCTCCACGAACGCGGGATCTTCGGCCGCGGGCTCCGCGGTGCGCGGTTCCGGCGGCGGCGGTGGGGTAACCGGCGCGGTCCACTCGTCGCGATCGCGGGTCAGGTCTGCGCGGGCGGCGGGTTGGCTTGCCGCGGCAGCCGTGCCGGCGTCTGCCGTTCTCTCGCCGAGATGATCAGGACGCTGCGCATCGGCTCGCCGGGTGCGATGGACGCGCTCATCGTCGGGCTCCGGCTCGAAGCGCTCGTAGGCGGCCTCATCGTCGGATGCGGCACCACGCCGGTACGGCTCACCGCCGGAGCGCCGAGCGCGGATGCGCTCCTGGAGCTCGTCGCGGTCCATGCCGCGCGGTCGGATGCGCGCATCGGTGGGAATCGCCGACCCACACTGGGTGCAGAACGCCGCGGGCGGCGTCGAGCGGTGGCAGGTCGGGCACCGGATCTCGCCCGGTTTCGGGGTCGCCATGACCCGCGCATTGTGCCTTCCTCCCGCGCCGATTGCACGCCGGCCTCGTCGAGTACCCTCCGATGCCCATGCGACGCATCAATGTGGTCGGGACGAGCTGCTCCGGCAAGACGACGCTGGCACGCGAACTGGCGCGGCGCCTCGACGTGCCGCACGTGGAGATCGACGCGCTGTTCTGGGGGCCAAGGTGGACGCCGCCCTCCGCGGACGAATTCCGGGCGCGACTGAGCGCCGCGCTGGCCGGGGGTCGATGGGTGGCCGACGGCCGCTACTCGCCCGCCCGCGACATCACGTGGGCGCGCATCAACACCATCGTCTGGCTGGATTATCCCGTGGGGCTCGTGCTTGCGCGCTGGGCACGTCGCACGGTGACGCGGATCCGCTCGCGCGAGGAGTTCTGGCCGGGCACCGGCAACCGCGAGTCGCTCCGCAACGCTCTGCGGCGGGATGGACTGCTGTGGTGGATCCTGGGGACGCACCGACGACGTCGGCGATCGTTCGCCGCCGCCATGGAGGCTCGCGCGGATCTGCAGTGGATTCGGCTCCGCTCACCCGCCGCTGCGGAACGCTGGCTGGCCTCGGTTCATCCGCCCGCCAGACCGGCGACGACCGCGGGCGCCAGCGCATCGGCCCAGAAGCCGTACCCGATCGGCGACGGGTGGAATCCGTCGACGCTGGTGGCCTCCGGGACCCCGAGGAAGCGGGGACTGGCCTCCGCCGCCAGGTCGACGAACTGCGCGGCTCCCGTGGCGCTCACCGCGGCGCGCTGCTGGCCTCGGAGCAGCCCCGAGTAGCGGTCGACGAAGGTGCGCAGCGGCTCGGGGATGACCGGGTTGCGGTGGAATCGCGGCGTGCCCGCCAGCACGATGACCGGTGCCCGCGATGCCGCGGCTGCGAGCAGCGCATCGAGCTCTTGGCGGAATCGTGGCCAGGGTGTCGCGTGGGTGGCGTCGTTCGCGCCGACGACCAGGACGATCGCGTCGACGCCTTCCCCGACCCGTGCGAGCTGCTCGGCTGCGGTGGCCGTCCGCGCCCCGGAGACACCGTGGCCGGTCACCCGGACCGCGCGCCCCGTCGCAGCCGCGACGCGCCCACCGATGAGCGCCGGGAGCGACTCGCCGGCCGTCGGCGAGCCGACACCGGCGACCGTGGAGTCGCCCAGCACCGCCAGGCGGATCGGCGCGTCGGCGGACCCAGCCGGGGACGGGATGAGCTCGTCGACGACGTAGCCAGGGTCGAGGGGCAGGAACTGGCGACGAGAGAGCAGGTACAGCTCCGTGCCGATCAGCCCGACGACGCCGCCCAGGGTCGCACCGAGCGCCAGCCGGCCACCGCTCATGCTCCGGCCCGCTTCCATTCGCTCCCGTCGGCGAACCGCTCTCGCTTCCAGATCGGCAGCCGCTCCTTGATCGCCTCGATCACGAAGCGGTTCGCCTCGTACGCCTCGGCGCGATGGACCGCGGCGGTCACGATCGCCACCGCCGCCTCGCCGATCGGCACCACGCCGTGCCGGTGCGCCACCGCCACGCGGACGTCCCAGCGAGCCTCCGCCTCCGCGGCGACCTCGGCGAGCACCGATTCGGCCATCTCGGGGTAGACCTCGTATTCGAGCTCGACCACCTCACGGTCATCGTCGGCCCGGTCCCGCGCGCGCCCGACGAACGTCACCACCGCGCCCGATCCGGCATCCGCCATGGTCCGCTCGAGCGCGGCCACGTCGATCGGGCCGACGGAGAGCGCGGTCGTGGCGCCGCCGCTCACCGGGGGAAGGAAGGCGATCACGTCGTCATCGGTCAGCGTCTGATCCCATGCCGCATATACGCCGTTGCGCGCCGCGCGGACGTACGGCCGGTGCGGCTCGATCTCCGAATGCCGCTCGGCAAGCGCGACCCAGGCATCGGCCACGGTGGCGTCATCCGCCAGGGCAAGCTCGCATCGGTCGGTGGCGAGCTCCCGAAGCTGCGCGAAGCAGCGGACGACGACCCTCACCGACCTAGACCGGAACGCCGGTGAGATACGTCAGGCTGGCCCCTGCGATCGAGCCGGCCATGATGAGGGCCAACCCGATGTACAGCAGCCCGGTCGATGCCTGCAGCGAGGACGCGCGCGACGCGAGAATGGCCAGCACCGCGACGCCGATGGGCAGGACGATTCCGGCCCCCAGGCGCAGCCAGGTGAGCCAGCCGATGTCGCCTTCCAGCGGATCGGTCCCCACCAGCGCTATGGCCAGGGCGAAGAGGAGGCCCTGGAGGACGAGCGCCGCGATGAGCAGCCACATCATCCGGCGCAATGGCAACGGCGACAGCTTCGGGGTGACGAGGTACCAGTGGCCGAGGAGCATCGCGGCGTTGACGGCGCCGAGCGCGACGGCGGCGATCAGCAGCTGGCCGGCGAAGAGCGGCGTGCTGCGCGACCCACCGGCGGCGGCGAGGACGACGAGGGCCGTCATACCGACCACCGCGGAGCCAATGGCCAGCCAGGCGCGCGGCCAGCCGGCGATGGAGGCGACCAGGTAGCCGGCGGTGCCGGCGGCGAAGGCCAGCGTCAGCGGACGGCGCAGCTCCGCGGTCGTCGCCGCCTCGACACCACCCGGCAGCGCGAGCTCGCTGACCACGAGGATGGCGGCGAAGACGGCGAGCAGCCCGGCCATGAACAGCCGGAAACCGCGGGTCGTGCCGCCGAGCAGCTCGCTCAGCCCGACCACGAGCAGCGAACCGGAGGTCAGCGCCGCCCAGAAGATCCAGTTGACGAAGGGGAGGGCCTCGATCTGCACGGTCCGGCTATGCCACCCCGCGCGCCGGCGCCAGGCTGCCGGTGAGGCCGATCTCGACCCAGCCGTCGGTGACGCGCACCGGATGCGTCTCCACCGGCTCGGTCGCCGGCGGCACGACCGCAGCGCCGCTCTTCACGTCGAAACAGCCACCGTGCCAGGCGCACACCAGCACGCCATCGCGCGGGTCGAAGCCGGCCTCCGACAGCGGGAAGTCCTTGTGCGAGCAGTTGTTCTGCACGGCGTAGAACTCGCCGGCGTGGCGGACCAGCACCACCGGCGTCCCGTCGATCTCGACCGGGACCAGCTCCCCGTCCCGCAGCTCGTCGGCACGCAGGACGCGGGCGTAGCGCATCGCGGTCGCCGTCATCGAGGCAGCCATGTGCCGCCTTGGCACGCAACGGCCAACGTAGGTGCTGCCATCCGGCCTGTGGGCCCTCGCGGTGGCTCGATCGTGCCGCCATCGCACACCGAGACCACGAACCCGGTCGCTCGCGCACCGCTCATCGCGATCCGTGGCCGATGTGTGCCCCGGCGGCACGTCGGCTGCGGGGACCGGTCACGTCGAGGTGGGTGTGCGGCCGAACGCGAGCAGGCGCGGCTCGGTCATGTCCTCGATCGCGTAGCGCAGTCCCTCCCGGCCGAGCCCCGAGTCCTTGACCCCGCCGTACGGCATCGCATCGGTCCGCCAGGTCGGGATGTCGTTGACGATCACCCCGCCCACCTCGAGCTCGTCGTGGGCGAGCAGCGTGTGATCCAGCGAGCTGGTGAACACGCCGCACTGGAGACCGAAGCGGCTGTCGTTGATGGCGGCCAGCGCGTCGGCGAACGAGTCGACCGGGAACAGGTTGACCACCGGCGCGAAGGCTTCCTCGGAGCAGATCATGGCGTCCTTCGGCACGTCGACCAGCACCGTGGGTCCGAACCAGCGGCCGTCGGGCTCGCCACGCACCAGGGCGCGGGCGCCGTCGCGCAGCGCGTCGCTCACCCATCCGTCGGTGCGAGCGACCGCCTTCTCGTCAACCATCGGCCCCAGGTCGGTCGCCTCGTCGAGCGGATCGCCGACCTTCACGCGGCTCACGCGCTCGGTGAAGCGACGCTCGAACTCGTCGTAGACATCGCGCACCACGTAGATGCGCTGCACGCTGATGCACACCTGCCCGGCGTAGGCGAATGAGCCGTACACCAGCCGCTCGACCGCCCAGTCGAGGTCCGCGGTCTCGTCGACGATCGCGCCGGCGTTGCCGCCGAGCTCGAGCACCACCTTCTTCTTGCCGGCCTCGGCCTTCATCTTCCAGCCGACCGATGGGCTGCCGGTGAAGCTGAGAAGCTTGAAGCGCTTGTCCGACACCATCCGGTCGCCGGTCGGCCGGTCCATCGGCAGGATGCTGACCGCGCCCTTCGGAAGGTCGGTCTCGGCGAGGTACCCGGCGATGCGCAGCATGATCAGCGGGTCGGTCGACGGCGGCTTCAGCACGATGCTGCAGCCCGCGGCGATGGCCGGCGCCACCTTGTGGGCGGCCAGGTTGAGCGGGAAGTTGAACGGGCTGATGCCGGCGATCGGGCCGATCGGGTAACGGCGCACGATGCCGTGGCGCCCGCGGTTGGCGGCCGCCCAGTCGAGCGGCAGCCACTCGCCGTTGATGCGGGTCGCCTCCTCGCTCGCGATGCGGAAGGTCAGCGCCCCACGGGCGACCTCGCCGCGAGCGTCGCGGATCGGCTTTCCGGACTCGCGGCTGAGCTGGACGCTCAGCTCCTCGGCGTCGCGCTCGATGCAGGTCGCGACGTGGGCCAGCACGTCCCGACGCTCGTAGCTGGCCATGCGCTTCGTGCGCTCGAAGGCGTCGACCGCCGCGACGGTGGCACGCTCGAGCTCATCGGCCCCCGCCTGGAAGGTGCTCCCGACCAGCGACCCGTCGGCCGGGTTGCGGACCTCGAGGACGGTGCCCTCGCGGACGAATTCGCCGGCGACGTAGATCGGGGTGGCCGGCGCGTGGATCTCGGTCGTCATGCGCCGCATTCTACGCGCGATCGCACTGGTACTCAGGCTTCGGACCTGGCCATCAACGCAGCGGATCTGTCAGTTGCCGGGACCTCGTGCGCGTTCAACGTCATCGCCAACATCGTGTAGTACCCGACGAGAACGGTGAGTTCGACGGTACGCGCGACCCCGAGCTGCTCCAGGACCGGGTCATAGACGTCGCTGCTGACCCGCCCCGACGAGGCAAGCTGACGGGCGTAGTCGCACACGATCCGGAACGACCCGGCCATGTGGGCCGAGCTGGCACCCGTTCGTAGGGCCTCGATGACGTCGGTCGGCACTCCAGCCGCTCGCGCAAGCGGCTCATGCTCGTCCCACTCGAACGGACTCCCCCACACCTGCGCGGTGGACAGGATCGCCACCTCGGCGATGTCCCGGTCGAGGGCCATCTCGTAGCGCAGGTATGCGCCCATGTGCTGAATGCGATCGGCGAGGGCCGGCACCTGGAGCAGCACCGTGAATGGTCCGACGACCCGCCCGCGTGAGCGGGCGATTCGCTCTGCGACGTCTCGCTGCTGCGGGTCCTGGCTTGCCGGATCCACCGGCGGGACTCGCCGGCCGGGCCCGGCCCCCGGCCTTCCGGCCCCGAGCGAGTGCGCTGCATCCGAGGAGGTCACGCGTGATCCATGATTGAAGCTGGTGTCGACCCCGTGCGGATGTCCGGAGGGAGCGGTGTTTCGAGCCGTAGTGTAGCTTCGGACCTGGATCGGTTCGCCATGAATTGGATGATAATGTGGCGGTGATGGCCGCCCTTCCCGCCCCGCGAATCCCGGTGCTCCTCCTCGGCGGGCACCTCGCTGCGTTGGGCGTGCTCCGGGCGCTGGGGATGCGCGGCGTACCCTGCTACGTCGTCGTGGAAGACACTGACGTCATCGCGCGGTCGAGATGGTACCGGTCGCCTGGGCGGCACCTCGCCGAAAGCAGGGACAGCTCCGCGCTGGCTGACTACCTGCGTTCGCTGGACCTGGAGCGCGCCGTAGTGATCGCCTGCAGCGATGAGTGGGCGGTCGCGGTCGCCGGCCTGCCGGACGATGTCCGAGCGCGTTTCGCGACGAGCGCGCCGGGGCACCACGCTGTCGAGCAGCTCATCGACAAGGACCTGTTCGGTGCCCTCGTTTCCCGCCTGGACATCCCGCATCCGGGCACTGTCGAGATCAACGGCGCGGCGGATCTTGCGCACGTCACCGACGAGCAGCTCCTCAACGGGTTCCTCAAGCCGACCTCCTCGGTCCTCCACCGGCGCGCCTTCGGGACCAAGGGTTCGTTCGTAACGTCGCGAGAGGCCGCCGAGCGGCGGGTGGAGGAGGCGGCCGCGCTCGGGATCGAGTTCGTCCTGCAGGAGTGGATCCCGGGCAAGCACGCTGCATCGGTCCTGATCGATGGGCTGATTGACCGGGATGGGACGGTTCGAGCCCTGACCGCTCGGCGTCGGGTGCGCCAGTATCCGCCCAGGCTCGGAACGAGCACCTCGTCGGTCGGCATTCCGCTCGAGGAGGTCAGTGAGGCCGTCGAGGCTGTGAAGCGGATCACCGCGGATATCTCGTACCGCGGCATCTTCAACATTGAGTTCAAGTTCGACGCCCGCGACGGCCACTACAAGATCATCGAGTTCAATCCGAGACCCTGCTGGTACACGGGCACGATCGCGAGTGGCGGCGTGGATCTCCCCTGGATGGCCTACCTTGACGCCCAGGATCTGCCGGTCCCCGATGCCAGCCCGTATCCAACCGGCCGCTATGCGTTCTACGAGTTCCGCGACGCGAGCGCGATTGCACGCGCCCTGGGATCCCGTCGCCTGCCCGAGGGACCGATCCTGCGGCCATGGCTCACCGGCGATCGCGCTCTCTTCTGGTGGAAGGATCCCATGCCTGCCGTCGGCGGCGCCGCCCGCGCGGTCGGCCGGCTGGTCGGTCGCCTGTTCGACCGATCCCGGCGGACAGCAGGTGCCGATTCCGGCGGCTCGTAGCCGGCCAGCTCCCGGCTCGATTCAGCGCGACGGCCTCACTCGCTCGCCGCGACCCACATCCCTTCGCGCTGCATCTCACGACAGCTGTCCGTCAACGCCGCCACGAACACGCCGACCTCATGGTCGGTCATCGCCGTCGACACCGTGCCCACGCCGCCGGTGGTGAACAGGATCCCGCGCTCCCGAAGGCGATCGTACAGCGCGCGCTGCCGCAGCTTCGCACCGCGGTCCGCCACGCACGCGTACCAGTACTGCCGGTAGTCTGCGAATCGTTGGTCGGTCATGTGAATGCCGAACAGGGAACCGATCCCGGTCGTGTGCGCAGCCACGCCCATCGTCGCGAACGCCGAGTCAGCCTGCCTGCGCAGGGAGTCTCCCAGCGCGTTGATGCGCTGGATCTCGCTTGCCGGGAGGGCAGCCAGCGCGGCGATCCCCGCAGCCATCGTCAGCGGATTCGCATTGAAGGTTCCCGCGTTCGGAACGGCCGCACGCCCGCTGCTGCCATCGAAGACGCGCATCACCTCTCGTGGGCCAGCCACGGCGCCGACGGGGAGACCGCCTCCCATCGTCTTCCCGAGCACGGTCAGGTCAGCGTCGAAGCCGAACGAGGCCTGCGGTCCCCCGTAGTCCAGCCGGAACGACACGACCTCGTCAGAGATGAGGAGGATCCCGAGGTCGCGAGTCAGGCGACGCAGGACGGCGGGCCACTCCGGGGCGGCAGGGGTCGCTCCCAGACGCATCGGAGTGACATCGAAGATCACACCAGCCAGCTGATCCGCGTTGGCGCTGAGAATCGCTTCGGCGGCTTCGATGTCGTTGAAAGGAACGACGACGACGCTGTCGAGCACCCCGTCGGGAGTGCCGCGCGTATAGGGAACGCTCGCCGGCGCGTGCGGGCTTCCCCAGTTCTGAGGGTCGGGCTCGAGGCTCACCTCGACGGCGTCGGCGCACCCGTGATACAACCCCTCGAACTTCGCGACCTTCGGCCGACCGGTGGTCGCGCGGGCCGCCCGGATGGCGAGCAGGACTGCCTCGCTGCCCGAGTTGACGAAGCGAACCTGCTCGGCGCTCTGGATCCGTCCGCAGAGGACTTCGGCCAGCTCGATCTGACCCGCGACCGGCAGAGAGAACGCCGTGCCGCGCCGGGCTTGCTCGCCGATGGCCGCGACGATGGCGGGGTGGGCATGGCCGTGAACCAGGGCGGACGCATTGTTGTAGAAGTCCAGGTACCGATTCCCGTCCACGTCCGTGACGACGCAGCCGCTCCCCTCCTGGGCGTAGATGGGGTGTGGCAGCGTCTGGTGGACGGCGCGCGAGGTGCCTCCGGGCAGGACGGAGAGTGCCGCCTCATGCAGGCGGAGCGAGCCCGAAGTGGGAAGCGATGACCTGGAGTCAGTGTTCTGCATCAGTCCTCCGCAGGATGGCCGAATCGAGGCTGGTGGGTCCTCGTCGAACGCGCCGCCGGCACGACCGGATCGCACGGACACGTCGCTGAGGTCCACGTCCACGCCACGCGGACTGTGGCACAACCGTGCACCGGTCTGCACGTCGCACGTCTCCAGGTCACTCGTTCCGGCGGCAGGAGCAATGGACGACCGACGGGCCGACGGGCACTAAGCACACCGGACCGACCAATCGGTGCGCCGCCGCACCAGCAACGTGCCCGAAAGGGCCACCGGAGTCCTTGTCTCGTCCGCTCGAAGTACCTAGAGTGGCCGTAATTCGTACCGTGGGGTCGGTCGCTCGCATCGCTTCGCTGCTGAACTCATCCTCTGTCATCTGCCAGAAGCGAGCCTCGAGACGTGGGCCCCCTGAGTTCCGCCGCGTAGGCGGACTTCGTCGTCGGCGCGTTCGGCGGTATGCCGGCGTGGACGCCGACGAAGACGACCATGCGAAGGAGGCGAAGCCATGACCGCCCGAGATGCCCAGGGCGTCGGCGCCGATGAGCGGTTCACGCTGTTCCGTCGGGAGCAACTGGATCAGATCAAGCCGCTGCAGCGACTGCCGTCGAGCGAGATAGAGGGGATTCGCGCCGTCTCGCACGTGCTGCCGTTCGCGGTCAACAGCTACGTCATCAATGAGCTGATCGACTGGACACGTGTTCCGGAGGACCCGATCTTCCAGCTCACGTTCCCGCAGCGCGGGATGCTCGCGCCGGCGGACTTCGATCGCATCGATGGCCTCGTGCGGTCGAACGCGTCGCAGGACGTCATCGAGGCGGCGGCCCACGAGATCCAATTCGCCATGAACCCCCATCCAGCAGGGCAGAAGACCCTTAATGTGCCCCTCCAGGACGGGGCCACCCTCGCCGGCGTCCAGCACAAGTACAGCGAGACGGTCCTCTTCTTCCCGAGTCGTGGCCAGACGTGCCTCTCCTACTGCACCTACTGCTTCCGGTGGCCGCAGTTCGTCGGCCTCGACGACATGAAATTCGCTGCCCGCGAGACAGATGGGCTCGTCACCTACCTGCGCGCGCACACCGAAGTCAGCAACGTGCTCGTCACCGGCGGTGATCCGTTGGTCATGCGCACACCATTGCTGCGACGCTACATCGAGCCACTGCTCTCCGACGAGCTCGAGCATGTCACGACGATCCGCATCGGGACGAAGTCGCTGGCCTTCTGGCCACAGCGCTTCCTCACCGATCCAGACGCCGACGACCTCCTGCGGTTGTTCGAGGACATCGTCGCGTCCGGCCGCCACCTCGCATTCATGGCCCACTTCAGCCATCCCCGCGAGCTGGAGACCGATGTCGCACAGAAGGCCATGGCGCGCGTGATCGCGACCGGCGCCGTGGTCCGCACCCAGGCCCCGCTCATTCGCCGCGTCAATGACGACGCCAGGACCTGGTCGCGCATGTGGAGTGAGCAGGTGCGGCTCGGAGCGGTTCCCTACTACATGTTCGTCGAGCGCGACACCGGTCCCCGAAACTACTTCGAGGTGCCGCTGGCACGTGGGTGGACGATCTTCCGCGATGCCTACTCGGCGGTCTCCGGACTCGCACGCAGCGCGCGCGGTCCCTCGATGAGCGCCACTCCCGGCAAGGTCGTGGTCGACGGCATCACCACCATCGGGAAGGAGCAGGTGTTCGCTCTTCGGTTCCTGCAGGGACGCCGCTCGGATTGGGTGGGCCGCCCCTTCTTCGCGCGCTACGACCCCGCCGCAACGTGGCTCGACCAGCTGCGGCCCGCGTTCGGCGAACGAGAGTTCTTCTTCGCCGAGGGCATGCGCGAGATCGAGGCCGAGCACGTCGTCAAGCCCGCACTCCGCCCACAGGGGGCGCAGCGGCCCTCGGTGCGAGCCCCGACCGCCGCGGGTGTCCGCTAGGGGACCGTCACTGATCGGCGGATGGGCGCCCCGCGTACGATCGGACGATGAACCTCGTCTACCTTCCGATCGAGATCGGGGCCACTGCCTTCTTCGTCGTCGCCGGCTGGCTCGCGCTGCGCCGCGGCCGTCTCCCCTTTCTCGAGCTCGCGAGCGCCGCCAGTCTTCGGCCTGCTGCTCGAGCAGGCGAACCAGCTGATCTTCGAGACGTACCACTACTCGTCCGACTTCGTCCTGGCCATCGACCGAGCACCGATCGTCATCGGTCTTACCTGGGCGCTGATCATCGCCGGCGCCATGCGCATCAGCGACGCCCTCGGTATCCGTCGCCGCTATGCGCCGTTCGTCGACAGTGTGCTCGCCATCGCGCTCGACCTGGCGTTCGACGCCGTCGCGATCCGGATGGGACTGTGGACCTGGCGCGACATCGGCGCTCGACCAGGGCTGGTTCGGCGTGCCGGCCGGCAACTTCTACGCTGGCTGTTCGTGATGGTCGGCTTCAGCCTCGTCACCCGCTGGCTGCGCGAGGCAGCGCATCGGCGCCCGCGCCTCGAGTGGCTGCAGCTCCTCGTGCCGCTGCCGGCGTTCGCCGTCCTCCCCGCGAGCATCGGCCGTTCGCGGTGCTCAAGCCGCTGGTCGACCCTGCGCCGGGCGGCGGGCTGCTGATCTTCTGGAGCTCCCTCGCCGCGATTCGTCGCGACTCAGGCGCCTGGGCGGTGTGGGGTCCGGATCGCGGGATCCCGGATGGTGCGTCGGAAGCGATTCTCGACCTGCGGCTCGCCTTCGCGACTCGGATCGCGATCCACCTCGTCTTTCTCGCGGCGCTGCTCGTGCTGGGGTTCGCGGCCGAGCGCTGCCGGTTCTCGCTGATTGTTGCGCTCGCAATCCTCGGCCTCGAGGTGCCGCTCCGTCCTGGCGCATCGTCGTTCACGCACCACGGAGCCGCCGTGCCGCTACCGTAGCGGCATGAGTGTCGATCTGGGCTCGCACCTCGATCTCGACGGCGTGCGTCGCGCAGCTGCGGGACCTCATCCGCATTCCGTCCGTCAACCCACCGGATGGCGGGCCCGACGTCGCCGCCGGCCGCGATCCCGCGCGGTGGCGAGACGGCGGCGGCACGCTACTGCGCCGACGTCCTTGGCGGCGCGGGCATCGAGGCCGAGGTGATCGAGGTCACCACGGCCGGACGCGGATCGGTGCGTCGGTCGGACTGCCGGGCCACCGGCCCCGCCACCGAGCCGCCCCTCATCCTGCTGAGCCACATCGACGTCGTGCCGGTGGACGCCGAGTCGTGGACCCGCGACCCGTTCGGCGGCGACCTGATCGACGGCGTCGTCTGGGGACGCGGTGCGGTCGACATGAAGGACATGGTCGCCATGGAGCTCGGCGTGATGCTCGCACTCAGGCGATCCGGCGTCGAGCTGCGCCGGGACGTCATCTTCGCCGCCCTGGCCGACGAGGAGGCCGGCGGCGCGCACGGCGCGCGAGGGCTGGTCGACGCGCCGGCCGGAGCTCTTCGCCGATGCGACCGGGCGGCCGGCCGCCGCCGCCATCAACGAGGTCGGCGGCTACTCGATGACCGTCGGCGGACGCCGCTTCTACACCATCCAGGTGGCCGAGAAGGGCATCGTCTGGACCCGGCTGTCGCTCCACCGGCACCCCGGGCCACGGATCGATGCCGCATCCCGACAACGCGGCGATCAAGCTCGCCGCGGCGGTCGACCGCGCTCGCCGCGGACGCAGGCCGGCGCGTCCGGCGCGTGGTCCCCGCTCGTCGCCGACGTTCCTCGTCGCGCTGGGCCTCGACGACGGTCGCCCGGCTGGCCGAGTCGCGATCCGGGCGCCGCATCGGCCGCGCTCGCACGCCGCGGTCCCCGATCCGGTCCTGCGCCGCTCGATCGACGCGATGCTGCGCGACACCGTGACCCCCGACCGTCCTGCGCGCCGGGAAGAAGGTCAACGTCATCGCCGGGTCGAGCGGTGAGGCCGAGGTCGACGTGCGGACGCTTCCCGGCACCGACCAGGCGGCGCTGCTCGCGCATCTCGCCAGCGTCGTCGGCGACGACGCGGCGGTCGAGGCCGTCGTGACCCTGCCGGCGGTGGAGTGGCCCGCCGACGCGGAGATCGTCGGACTCATGCGCGAGGCACTGCGCGTCGCCGACCCGGAGGGAACCGCCGGTGCCGATGATGATCACGCCGGGGACCGATGCGAAGGCCCTCGCCGAGCTCGGCATCCCGTGCTACGGCTTCGCTCCGCTACGGCTCGATGCCGACGATGCCGTTCCTCTCCCTGTTCCACGGCCACGACGAGCGGGTTCCGGTCAGCGCGCTGGCCTTCGGCCTCCCGGTCCTGGCCGAGGTGGTGGCGCGCTACGCCGCCCGACCCTGAGGCGCCGCGGACGCGAACGTCGCGCGCGCTCGGCTATACTCGCGGCGCTCGATCTCCCGATACAGGCACGCTCATGACCCGACACCCTCGAATCGACCGACACCGCCAGCCGACCGCTCGTCCGA
The DNA here is from genome assembly GCA_963704115.1 of uncultured Chloroflexia bacterium. Lineage (GTDB taxonomy): Bacteria > Chloroflexota > Limnocylindria > QHBO01 > QHBO01 > JACDBZ01. Next base: position 139,323 of record CAVPGY010000002.1, on the reverse strand, counting down.
TCGCCTTCGTCTTCCCGGGCCAGGGCTCGCAGTACGTCGGCATGGGCGCCGAGCTGATCGAGCACTCGCCGGCGGCGGCGGCCGCCTACGCGCGCGCCGATGACGCGCTCGGCATCCCGCTCTCGCGGATGATCCTGGAGGGCCCCGCCGAAGAGCTCGACCAGACCGTCAACGCCCAGCCGGCCATCCTGGCCACGAGCGTCGCGTTCCTGCGACGCGATGCGCGAGGAGGCCCGCCAGGCCGGCATCGAGATCGTGCCGCACGCCCTGGCCGGCCACTCGGCCGGGCAGTACGCGGCCGCCGTCGCGGCCGATGCGATCGATTACGACGACGCGCTGCGTCTCGTTCGCGAGCGCGGCCGGATCATGCAGGAGCGCGGGCATCGAGGGCGGCATGGGCGCCGTCGTCGGGCTCTCGCGACGAGCAGGTCGACGACATCGTCGACGCGGCCCGCGAGCACGGCGAGATCAGCGTGGCGAACGCCGAACGCCCCGGGCCAGATCGTGCTCTCCGGCGTCGTTCCCGCCCTCGTCTTCGCCCTCGAGATGAGCAAGACGGTCGGCGCCCGCAAGGCGGTGCGCCTGACGGTGAGCGTCGCGAGCCACTCCCCGCTCATGCGCCGCGCGCGCGACGAGTTCGGCCGCATCCTCACCCGCGTCCCGTTCCGCGATCCGCAGGTGCCGATGCTCGGCAACGTCCACGGCATCGGTGATCAGCACGGCCGACGGCCTGCGCACCGAGCTGACCGAGCACCTCGTCCACGGCGTGCAGTGGACGACGAGCGTGCGACGCATGGTCGGCCGCGGGCGTCACCGACTTCGTCGAGGTCGGTCCGGGCCGCGTCCTCTCCGGGCTGATCCGGCGCATCAGCCCCGAGGCGGTCACCCACGCGGTCGACGTCCCCGGCCGCGCAGTCGTGGCTCGCGCCGCTGCGCGAGGAGCCCGCGTGACCGCCAGCGCCGGGCCGTCATCACCGGCCTCGGGATCGTCTCCCCGGTCGGCATCGGCGCCGAGGCGAGCTGGGACGCGCTCGTCGCCGGTCGCTCGGGCATCGACCGGATCACCCTGTTCGACACCATCGCCGTTCGACATCGACGTGGCCGGCGAGGTGAAGGGCTTCGACGTCACGCAGTACATGGATCCCAAGGACGTGCGTCGTCACGACCGCTGCACGCACTTCGCGGTCGCCGCCACCGGCGAGGCGCTGCGGCACGCCGGCCTGCTCGGCGAGAACGGCCGCGTCGGCGCCGACGTCGAACGCCGACCGCTTCGGCATGGTGTTCGGCATCCGGCATCGGCGGCATCGGACATGCTGATCGACGGGCAGATGACGTTGATGGAGAAGGGCCCGCGGCGCGTATCGCCGTTCATGCTGCCGCACATGCTTCCCGACTCGCCCTCGGGCAAGGTCGCCATCGACTACGGCCTGCGCGGCCCGAACATGGCGGTCGTCTCGGCATGCGCCACCGGCGGCCACGCCATCGGCGAGGCGATGGAGGCGATCGTTCGCGGGCAGGCCGACCTCATGCTCGGCGCCGGCACCGAAGCGCCGCTGTTGCCGCTCGCCTTCGCGGGCTTCGGACAGATGCGGGCGCTCGGCACGCCGAAGGATCCCGATACCGGCGAGTACAGCGCACCCATGGCATCGCGTCCCTTCGACGCGACCCGCGACGGATTCGTGGTCGCCGAGGGCGCCGCCGTGCTGGTGCTCGAGGAGCTGCAGCACGCCCTGGCCCGTGGCGCCCGCCCGATCGCCGAGGTCATCGGCTACGGCTCGTCCGCCGACGCCTACGACATGGCCGCGCCTGCCGATCGCGGCGAGGGCAACCAGCGCGCGATGCATGCCGCGCTCGAGCGTGCCGGCATCGGCCCGGAAGCCGTGGACTACATCAACGCGCACGGCACGAGCACCCCGCTCAATGACCGGCTCGAGACGATGGCCATCCGCGCGGTCTTCGGCGAGCACGCCGATCGGCTGGCGGTCAGCAGCTCGAAGTCGATGACCGGCCACGCGATGGGGGCGGCCGGTGCGATCGAAGGCTTCGTCTGCGTCAAGACGATCGAGAGCGGCTGCATCCCGCCGACGATCAACTACCGGCACCCTGACCCGGAGCTGACGCTCGACTACGTCCCGAACGAGGCGCGGGCCGTCGACGTGCGCGTCGCGCTGTCGAATTCGATGGGGCTCGGCGGGCACAACTCGACAGTCATCTTCCGGCGCTTCGAGGACTGAGCTCGCCGATGCCCCGAACCCCTCGCCTCCGCGACCCGGCACGGGCGGCCGTGGTCACCGGCCTCGGCGCGATCACCCCGATCGGCAACGATGTGGAGACCTTCTGGCGCAACCTCGCGGGCGGCGTCTCCGGCGTCGACACCATCGCGTCCTTCGACGCCTCGAACGAGGAGGTGCGGATCGCGGCGGAGGTGAAGGGCTTCGACCCCCGGGACTGGATCGACTTCAAGCAGGCGCGGCGCATGAGCCGCTTCGCACAGCTTGCGGTCGCGGCGGCTCGCCAGGCGATCGACGACGCGAAGCTCGAGATCGGCGACCACAACCGCGATGACGTCGCGGTGGTGGTCAACACCGGCGGTGGTGGGCTCGAGGAGGTCGCCGAGGGGGAGGTCACGCTCCGCGATCGCGGCGGCAAGCGCGTCAGTCCCTTCATGGTGCCGATGATGTCCCCGTCGATGGCCGCCTGTCAGATCAGTATCCAGAACGGCATCCGCGGCCCGGTCATCACCTCGGTCGCCGCCTGCGCATCGGGCGTGCAGGCCTTCATGGAGGCACAGCGACTGATCGAGCGCGGCGACGTCGACGTGGTGATCGCCGGCGGCACGGAGAGCGCGATCGTGCCCCTCAGCTTCGCCGCCATGGCGAACATGGGTGCCCTCTCGAAGCGGAACGACGACCCGCAGCGAGCCTCGCGGCCCTTCGACGGCAACCGGGACGGCTTCGTGTTCGGCGAAGGAGCGGGCGTGCTCGTCATCGAGTCGGCCGAGCATGCCGCGTCACGGGGCGCATCGGTCATCGCCGAGGTGGCGGGCGGCGCACTGACCGGCGACGCCTTCCACATCTCGGCCCCCGATCCCTCGGGGTACGGCGCCACGCTCGCCATGCAGCGCGCCCTCCGCGATGCGGGGCTGGCACCCGAGCAGGTCGATTATGTGGTGGCGCACGGGACCTCCACGCCGCTCAACGATGCGACCGAGACGAAGGCGATCCGCGCCGCGTTCGGGGCGCACGCCGATCGGCTGGCCGTGAGCAGCAACAAGAGCATGGTGGGGCACACCCTCGGTGCCGCCGGCGCGATGTCCGCGCTCGCCGCCGTGCTCTCCATCCGCGACGGGGTCATGCCGCCGACGATCAACCAGGAGGCCGCAGATCCCGACTGCGACCTCGACTACATCCCGAATGCCGCGCGCGAGGCCGATGTCGGCGTCGCGATCATCAACGGCTTCGGCTTCGGAGGCCAGAACGCCGTCACCGTCTTCCGCCGTCCCGCCTGAACCCCGGGGGGACGCGAACCGCCGTACGGCCCATGACCGGACCTTCGACCCGCTGAGGATCGGAGGGCGCGCCGCCTAGGCTCATCCCCATGACCGATGTCAACGGCCTCCGTCTCGCCTACCGCGGCCTCGTGGCCGGGCTGGCCGGCGCCTACGTGTGGGCGGCGGTGGTCATGACGCTTGCGGGGCTGGTCGTCGGCGATCCGCTGGCACCGCTGCGGCCGATCGCACTGGCGATCTCGCCGCTGGCCGGCTCGCGGGAACTCGCGTTCGTCCTGGGTCTCGCCGGCATCCAGGCGGCCGGCGCTCTCGTCGGAATGTGCTTCGCGTACTTCATGGCCCGCTTCTTCACCGTTCGCGCGACGATGCGGATCGCCGCCCCGGTTGCGGCGATGCTCGCCTGGGGGCTGATCGCGGCCGTGCTCGAGTCCGAGCGCGTCGCTGTGCCGCCCGCGTTCCACGCCATGGCGGTCGCCGGCACCATCGGCTACGGGCTGATGCTCGGTGCCCGGGTGCCGGTGCGCGGCGAGGTGGAGCGAACCCCGGCCTAGGGGTCGCCCTCCACCCACAGCTCAGGCTCGTGGCGCGGGCCACGCCCGGGCAGCGAGGCAACCCAGTCCCGGAGTGCCGATTCCACGGTCGTGAACGCGAGCTCGTCCCAGGGGATCTCGTCCGGGCCGAAAGCGCGCACCTCCGTCGTCTCAGCCGCGGGCGCCGGGCGACCCCCCACGACATCCGCGACGAACACGATGGTCACGATCCCCACATGCGGTCGGGAGTACACGCCGATGAGCCGGCCAACCTCGATCCGCAGCTCGGTCTCCTCCTCCGTCTCGCGTCGCGCGCCCTCCTGCGCCGACTCCCCGACCTCCAGGAAGCCGCCGGGGTAGGTCCAGCGCCCGAGGCCCGGCTCGATCGCGCGTCGGGCGAGGTACACCCGAGCTGCCTGCACCGGCAGCGCACCGACCACGACGCGCGGGTTGCGCCAGGTCACGTGGCCCTCGCGGCAAACCAGTCGCGGCCGATGATCCTCCTCGAGCAGTTGTGGGGCGACCGGCCGGCCGCAGGCGGGACAGAAGCGCGGCTCTTCACCCAGCGTCATCGGGAAGGCGTCGGAGTCGTCACGCTGCGGCATCGGCACCATGCTACGACCCGGGACCGCTGTCGGGCGCTGGGCGCGGATTCTCGCACGGCGGCGTATATACGGTATATATCCCAACGACCTCGCTACAATTGCCCGTGCCATGAGGGACTCCCTGCCGCAGATCCGGCTGCACAACTCGCTCACCCGCCGGGCGGAGGTGCTCGAGCCTGTCATCCCCGGCAAGGTCGGCATCTACACCTGCGGCAGCACCGTCTACAAATACGCCCACATCGGCAACCTGCGGACCTACCTGTTCGGCGACGTGCTGCATCGGACACTCGAGTATCTCGGCTACGAGGTGCGGTACGTCAAGAACATCACCGACGTCGGCCACATGCGGAACGACGAGCACGATTCGCTGGCTGCCGGCGACAAGATGGAGGAGGCCGCCGCGCTGGAGGGCAGGAGCCCGGCCGAGATCGCCGACTTCTACACCGCCGCCTGGCTCGATGACGAGGCGCTCCTCAACATCCTGCCCGCCGACGTGATGCCGAAGGCGAGCGACCACATCGCCGAGATGGTCGACATGACGCGCACGCTGCTGGATAAGGGCTTCGCCTACGAGGTCGACGGCACGATCTACTACGACGTCAGCGCGTTCCCCGGCTACGGCCAGCTCTCCGGCCAGAAGCTGGACGAGACCCACGCCGGGCACCGCGTGGAGGTGGAGCACGACAAGCGCGACCCGGCCGACTTCGCGCTCTGGAAGCGCGCCCGCGAGCATCGGCTCATGAAGTGGCCATCACCCTGGGGCGACGGGTTTCCGGGGTGGCACATCGAGTGCTCGGCCATGAGCCTGAAGCACCTCGGCGAGCGGTTCGACATCCACACGGGCGGGATCGACCTGAAGTTCCCGCACCACGAGGACGAGATCGCGCAGTCGGAGGGCGCCCTGGGCCACCGGGTGGTGAACGTATGGATGCACGGCGAATTCCTCACCATGGCCGATGCCAAGATGGCAAAGAGCACCGGCAACGTCATCCGCGTGGCTGATCTGCCGGCCATGGGCTACGAGCCGGTCGTCTTCCGCTACCTGGCGCTGACCGCGCACTACCGCTCGAAGCTCGATTTCACCGAGGCGGCGATGCATGCCGCCGCCTCCGGCCTCGCACGCCTTCACCGGGCGGTCGTGGGGGCATCGGACGAGCCGACCGACCTGTCCGCCGAGCCGATGGCGTCCTACCGCGCCCGATTCAGCGATGCGGTGGCCGACGACCTCGGCACTCCGCGGGCCCTCGCCGTGGCGCACGAGGTGGCGTCCGCTGACGACCTGACCGTTGCGCAGCGGCGGATGCTGCTGCTCGACTTCGACCGGGTGCTCGGGCTGTCACTGGATGCGCCGACGGCCAGCGAGACGCCGCTTCCCGAAGGGGCCGCCGAGCTGCTCGAGCGCCGCGAGGCGGCTCGAGCTGCGCGAGATTGGGCCGCTTCCGACGCGCTCCGCGAGGCGCTCAGTGATCTCGGCGTCGAGGTGCGCGACACCGCCGCCGGTCAGGCGGCCAACGTCCGCCGCTGACCCGAGATCGCCGGCCCAGCGGAGTATTGGCGGCCAGCACGTTCCGTCGGTGCGAGCCCGGCTCAGGGATCCGGAATGTGCAGCTCGGTGCCGATCCGCAGGTTCTCCGGGTCCCCGATGCGGTCCATGTTGGCATCCAGGATGTCCTGCCATCGTGACTCGTCGCCGTAGTACCGAGCGGCGAGTCCAATCAGCGTGTCGCCGGATGCCACCACGTGCGAGCGAGGAGTCGATGCCGACGCGGCCACCTTGGTGGGAGCAGGCGCCGGCATGTCAACTGACGCGAGGGGCGCTGTCGAGGTGCTCGGTGCGCCAGCGGGTTCGACGAAACCCAACGGGAGCGCCCAGGTCAGCGCCATGGCACCGACCCCCAGGATGATTGCCAGGGCCACTCGGAACCACAGGCCATCGATCGCCAGGTGGGCGAGGCCCGACGCGCCCGCCATCCACCGCGGCGGCCGCTTCGGGACACGCTTTCGAGCGGCGCGCTGGCTGGCTCGAATCGGCGTGGTGGGTCCCGGGCCCACCGGCCGCAACCGCCGCGGCGGCGGCGGCGTGCTGATGCGTGGCGCAATGGTTCCCCGGATTGATGGGCCGATCGGTTGGACGAACACTTCGTGCCCGGGCCGGAGGCATCCCATGCACTGCTCCGTCGACGACGACCAGCACCCGCGGCAGACGAAGAGGCCGCACGACCGACAGAAGTGGTACGGATGCTCGACGGAGTCGGGCCGCAGAGCCCGGCCACAACGATCGCACGGGATGGTGGCGGTCGAAGCATTCATCGCGAGGACGCGGAGTATCCCACCGGCCAGACCGCGCGGCAAGATCGGCGGGCGCTACCCGTCGGATGGGGGCGGGCCCACCTCGGCTGCGGTGGCGTTCACGGCCTCGACGATGGTCGAGACATCGTCGTCGCTCAACGCCGGATGAACCGGGATCGAGAGGATTTCGTCCACCATCCGCTCGGTCACGGGGAGCTGCTGCGCCGCGTGGCCAAGGGTCCGCAGCGGCTCCTGTCGGTGCACGGGCACCGGGTAGTAGACGTTCGAACCAACCCCACGTTCGGCCAGCCGCTCGCCGAAGACCTGCGGGGAGCGGACGCGCAGCGTGTACTGGTGGTAGACGTGCCGAACTCCGGGCGGGACCGGGGGTGTCACCACACCTGACAGCTCGGCGTCGTAGCGAGCGGCGATCGCCCGACGGCGGTCGTTGGCCGCCGAGAGCTTCGGAAGCTGTCCGAGGCCGATGCTCGCATGGACGTCCGTCATCCGGAAGTTGTAACCGAGGATCTCGGGGCGATACCGCTGCCGCATGCCGTGCTCACGCAGGAGGCGCACTCGGTCCGCCAGTGCGGGATCGTTCGTGGTGACGATGCCCCCCTCGCCAGTGGTCATGTTCTTGGTGGGGTAGAAGCTGAACGCGCCGATGCCCCATGCGCCACTGGAGCGACCGTCCCGTGCCGCCCCATGCGCCTGGCACGCATCCTCGATGACCGGGATTCCGTGGCGGCCGGCAATCTCCTGGATGGTTGTCATGTCGGCGGGCAGCCCGTACAGGCTCACGGGGATGATGGCCTTCGTCCTGGGGCCGATGGCAGCCTCGAGCTGCGACGGATCCATCGTGTACGACGCCGGATCGATATCGACGAACACCGGGCGCGCTCCAACATGCAGGATCGGCGACACGGTCGCGGTGAAGGTGAACGACACCGTCACCACCTCGTCCTCGGGTCCGACGTCCAATGCGAGGAGCGCCAGGTGAATGGCGGTCGTCCCCGAGCTCGTGGCCACGCCGTGCGGAGCGCCCACGAAGGCCGCGAAGCGCTCCTCGAACTCTCGGACGCGGTCGCCCTGCGCAAGCTGACCCGAGTCCATGGCACTCCAGACGAGCGCCTTCTCCTCTTCGCCCACCTGGGGGCGCGCGATGGGTATCACCGAGTTTTCTCTCTCCTCAGCTGAGCGGCGTTGCCGATCTAGGGCACCAGCCTACCTTGCCGGCACCTCTCGTGGCGGGGCGGGCGTCAGGCGCCCGGGGCATGCGGCCGGCGTCCATCGCAGAGCGCCTCGACCAGCGCAACGTAGCGGGTCGCCTCGGCGCTCCACGGGTGGGCATCCTGGAATTCCTGGGCGCGAGCTGCCAGGTTCCGACGGAGATCAGGATCGCAGGCAAGCTCGACGATGGCATCGGCCATTGCCCCGACATCCTCCGGCTCGACGTACCGCACCATGTCGTCGCGGAAGTATGCGAGGGTGGCGGAGCTGCGGGCGACGACGGCGGGGACGCCTACCGCGGCGTACTCCATCAACTTCGTGGGCAGAATCCCGTCGGTGAACACGTCGTTCCGGTTGGGCACGACCCCGATGTCGGCTCGGGCGATCAGTGCGGCCAGATCCTGGACAGAAAGCTTCTCGCTCGATCGGATGACGATGTCCACCAGCCCGAGATCCGTGATGAGTCCCGGGACCTCGTCAGCCATCTCGCCGCGTCCATGCAAGATCAGCCGCAGTGGCACGCGCTCCCTGGCCTGCGCCACGGCCTGGAGCAGCAGATCGATTCCGTATCGATGGGTCAGCGTGCCGTGGTAGATGACCGTAACGGGGTCGGGGCTCTCCGAGCGGGGCGCACGACGCGGGTAGAGCCGCTCGTCCGGAGTATTCATGACCACGCCGACCCGGTCGGGCGATGCGCCGCGGGCGATGAGCGCCCGGCGCCAGAGCTCGGTCACGGTGATGACGTGATCCGCGAGGGCTCGACTCGCTCGCTCCTGCCAGCGGACGAGCTTCACTGGGAGGCTGTCCATCCGACCTCCGAAGCGGCTGGCAAAGAACTCGGGCATGAGATCGTGCAGGTCGAGCAGGATCGGCGTACCGATGATCTTCGCCGGGAGGGCGGCGAGGACCAGGAAGTCGGGGACGTTGTGGACCTGGACCACGTCGTATCGCCCGTGACGCTGGAGCCTGAGCAGCTGCGCCGCCGCCCACATGACGAACGCGGCATACTCGACGAGCTGGCGCGCGAGCCCCGCGCCTCGCTGTCGGAACACCGGCAGCCGATACACGTGGACACCGTCGAGCACGGCCGTGCGTGGTTCAAGCCCCGTGCGAGCGCAGATGACGTCCACGTGATGCCCCCGGGCCACGAGCGCCAGGGCCTGACGTTGCACTCGCGGATCCGGGTAGCCGTTGTCGACGATCATGCAGTGGCGGAGGCGGCGCCCCGGGTCATCAGCCGTCAATCGTGGGTCCTTCGCGATGTGAGCGGCCAGTCTAGTCGAGGCTGACGTCGTACGCCCCACGCGCTATCTTGGGGCGATGCAGACAGGTGGATCGCCAGACCGATACGCGCTGGCCGCAACGCGTCTCGGCGCGTGGGTCCTCGTCATCTGCTGGGCGCTCATCCTGATGGTGCTGGCGGTGCAGCCCGGGACCGAGGAGCTCGGTCGGAATCGGTTCCGACTCGATCCATCATCGGTCGGACACGCCGCTGCCTTCGGTGCCCTCGCCTACCTGTCAATGAATGCGCTGAGCCGCCACCGCGGGGTCGAGCGGGCTTGGTGGTGGTGCGTCGTGTTGACCATGCTGTACGGAATCGCGACGGAGATGGCTCAGGCATCCGTGCCGCTGCGCACTCCATCGATGGCCGATCTCGTCGCTGACCTGGTCGGCACACTGGCCGGCATCAGTGCGTTCGGCGTCCTCGCGGCGTGGCAGCGTGGCGCGTCGCTGGGGGCCTCGCTGCGGGCGATGTACCCGAAGCGCATCGCGACCCTTGAGCATCCGCCGCAGGAGCGCCCACGCCTGTCGCCTCCGGACTGGTGACGCAACGCAGCGTCGTCATCATCGGCAAGAATCGCCTGGCCGTCGACTGCATGGCGACGATCCTGGAGGCGGGTGACCGCGTGGTCCTGGCGGTCGCGGACGCGAACGACGACGGTCGCGACGGGTGGCAGCCTTCATTTCGGGCCGCCGCATTGCGTCTGGGAATCGACACCGTGGCGCCCGCCAACGTCAACGACGCCGGATTCGTCGCCGAGGTGGACGACCTGTCGCCGGACTACCTGCTGTCGTTCCAGGCCCCCCAGATCCTCAAGCCGCCGCTCATTGCGACGGGTCGCATCGCTGCGCTGAACCTCCACTTCGGTCCGCTTCCTCGGTACCGAGGCGTCGCGCCGATCGCATGGGCGATCATCAACGGAGAGCCGGCAACCGGCGTGACGATCCACCACATCAGTCCCGGCATCGACGATGGCGACATCGTCGTCAGTGCGGAGGTGCCGATCGGAGCCACCGACACCGGCCGCGAGCTGTACGACCGTTGCAGCCAGGCCGGGATCGCCCTCTTCGCGAGTTCCTGGGCTGAACTACGATCCGGATCGGCCGTCTCGCGGCCGCAGGATCCCGATCATGCGCTGTACTACAACCGCCACTCGATCGACTTCAGCAGGCGGAGGATCGTGTGGCACCAGGACGCTGAACGAATCGCGAACTGGGTGCGTGCCATGATCTTTCCGCCGTTCCAGTTTCCCTGCCTGTCGCTCGCAGGGGAGGAGTACCAGATCGGCATGGTGACGTGGGATCGGGGCAGCCACGCACGCCGACCGGGCCAGATCCTGGGGCTCGAGGGATCGGCGGTCCTGGTCGCTGCGCCCGGAGGACGGCTGGCTCTCGGAAGCCTCCGCCGTGGCGACCTCGATCTCGGGCCCGCTGAGCTGAGCGCCGCCGGCTTCGCGGCAGGAGCGCAGCTCGACCCTGATTGACCCCGTGGTGGCCGTGGCCTGTGTCGCTCGGTATCATGCGTTCAGCCATCGAGTCCGGGGCGCCCGCCCCGGACTCTTCGTCACACCACAGGAGGGACGCTGAATGCGCATCGCCGTGATCGGGCTCGGCTACGTAGGTCTGGTCACTGCGGCATGCCTCGCCCGACTGGGCCAGCGCGTTCGAGGCCTGGATGCCGACGCGTCGAAGGTCGCCGCCCTCGCGGAAGGGCGCGCGCCATTCTACGAACCTGGCCTGCAGGGCGCCCTGTCGGAGCAGCAGGGATGGCTGGAGTTCAGCACCGATCCCGGGAAGGTCATTCCTGGCGCAGACCTGATCCTCATCTGTGTCGGAACCCCATCCGGCGCGACGGGAGCTGCCGACCTCGGCGCCGTGACCTCGGTGACGGACACCATCGCCGACCATATCGATGGTCCGGCCGTCGTCGCGCTGCGCAGCACGGTGCCCGTCGGGACCACCGAGCGCGTCGAAGCACACCTCAACGACCGCCTGCGCGACCGCGGCTGGGAGACCAGCGTGCCGGTTGTATCGAACCCGGAGTTCCTGCGCACCGGTCGCGCACTTGACGACTTCCTGCGACCATCGCGCGTGGTGCTCGGTCGAACCTCGCTCGCCACCGATGACCAGATCGAGGTCCTCGAGAACCTGTATCAGCCCCTTGACGCCCCGATCTTCGTGATGGATGCCCGCAGCGCGGAGCTGGTCAAGAACGCGGCGAATGCCTATCTCGCCACGCGCATCAGCTTCGTGAACGAGCTGGCCGGCCTCTGCGAGGCAACTGGCGCATCGGTCAATGCCGTGATCGATGGGATCGCGGCCGACCCGAGGATCGGGGGCGACTACCTGCGCCCAGGCCTTGGGTACGGAGGATCGTGCCTGCCAAAGGATGTGCGCTCGATGATCGCGCAGGGCCAGGAGCATGGTGAGGCGATGACCCTGGCTCGGGCCGTGGACGACGTCAATCGCATGCAGGGCGACCGAGCCGCCGATCGCCTGGTGGAAGCGATGGGACACTCGCTCAAGGGGGCGCGGATCGGTCTGCTGGGCCTGGCATTCAAGCCGGATACCGACGACATCCGCGACTCGCCGGCCGTGGCCCTGGCGCACGTGCTGCGCGATCGCGGAGCCCGCGTCGTCGCCTGTGACCCCCAGGCGTTGGGGCAGGTCGCCGAGCAGGAGCCGTGGATGGAGCTGACCGCCGACCCGGCGGAGGCCGTCCGAGGGGCCGACGCCGTTGTCGTCGCGACCGAATGGCCGGCCTACGTGACCGCCGACCTTGCGCCGATTGCGGCCAGCATGCGCGGCCGGGTCCTTTTCGACGGTCGCAACGCGATGGATGCCGATCGTGTCGCGTCCGCCGGACTCGTCTACGTCTCGGTGGGTGGCGGCTGAGCCGTACCGACGAAGGTCACGCGGCCGGCGAGTCCTCCTGATCCATCTCCGCGCGCAGCCACGCACAGAACCGCTCGATCCCGGTCCGAAGGGCCATCTGCGGCTCCCAACCCAGTCGCTCGCGAGCTCGCGAGACGTTGGCGAATGTCGCTTCGACGTCGCCCGGCTGCGGCGGCGCAAGACGGCGAACGGCAGCGATGCCGAGAGCCAGCTCGATCTCGTCGACGAGGGCCGAAGTCTGCACCGGGCGGTGGGACCCGATATTGACCACGAGCCACGGATCCTCGACGCCGGCGAGTCGGATCAGGGCAGCGACCACATCGTCCACATAGGTGTAGTCCCGCAGACCACGCCCCGAGTCATAGAGCTCGATCGGGCGTTCCTCGAGGATGGCGCGGGCGAAGCGGTGGATCGCGAGATCGGGTCGCTGTCGGGGACCGTAGACGGTGAAGAGCCGCGCGACGCGCACCGGCAGCCCGGTCGTGGCGTGATGCGCATGGACGAGCGCCTCACCGGCTACCTTGGTTGCTCCGTAGGGTGATTCGGGCCGACCTTGGGCCTGATCCTCTTCGAAGGGTCTGCGGTCGTCGTTCCCGTAGATCGAACTGGACGAGGCGAACACGAGCGGGATCGCCGCCTGCCTGATTTCGTGTATCACCGCCTGGAGGCCGCGCACGTTCACGTCGACGTAGCCGGCCGGATCGTCGATGGAGGGCCGGACCCCCGCCCGAGCGGCGAGGTCGAACACGACGTGCGGCGATCCCGCGCGAAATGCGGCGCTCAGCGCCTCTGGATCTCGAGTGTCACCCTCGATGAGCTCGAATCCTTCATGCATGACCGCCCCCGACAGGTTGCTCATCTTGCGGCGCCGATCGTATGCGGGGTCGAAATTGTCGAACGCGGTGACGTGCCATCCGTCACCGAGGAGGCGATCGACCAGCGTGGAGCCGATGAAGCCCGCTCCCCCGGTCACGAGCGCTCGGCGCCCTGCGGTGCTCACCGCTGGCTGCCGCCGCCTGCCGTGGGTCGCGGGTCGTCGTGCGTGGAGTCGCGATCCGCCGGCGGATCGGTTCGCTCGGCAGGTGATGTCGGGCCACCGGCATCGTCCAACGAATCGACACGGGCGGGTGTCCGGTGCCATCGACGGCCCGCGGAGACGCGACGCCAGGCGACCGACACGGCAAGGGCCACGAGGACGCAGGTGAGATACCCGGCGACAAGCACGAGCGCTGTTGCCGGCGTCGGGTTGACGCCATTCATGGCATCCATGACCAACCGAGCACCCAGCAGCCCCACGGCCAGGCCGACGATCAGGGGCACCCACCTACTCAACCAGGAAGGACGCATGCCGTTACTGTAGAGGCCTCGTGCTCCGGGCGCGACGTTCGGACGCCGCCTCCGCCGGGGCCGGTGCGCATGGCCCTAGGGGTAGTAGGGGTTGGGTCCCGAGTAGCCGGCGCCGTTGAAGAGCTGGCCGCTGCGGTTGATGACGTTGGCGATGATGCGCTGGTCGACCCCGTCGCGAACCGGCAGGGTGGCACCCGCCGCCGAGATGACCGTGTCATAGCCCGCCTGCGAGGTTTGGCCCGCCACGCTCAGGCCGCCGCAGGCCAGGCTGCCACGCATCACGTTGGACGGGGCCTCGACCGCATGGGCAAAGCCGTCCGCGGTGTTGCCGGCCACATACACGCTGTTGGCGTAGGCATTCGGATTGGCGCCGGCGTGCGGCTGCCACTGGTAGACGAACTCGCTGGTCGTGTCCGGACCGCTGCGGAACCAGTTGTTCACGACGTTCATGCCGCGTGGGTTGCCGGTCAGGCCGCGGAAGCCCCAGTTGTAGATGACGTTGTTGACCAGGTCGACGCACTCGGCGCCCTGGATGACCGGCATCCGGTTGCTGCTGGTGGTGAACAGGTTGTGATGGAAGGTGATGCGCTTGGGCCACGCGACACCGGGATCCAGCTGGAAGACGCTGGTGCCCATGCTGTGGCCGTCGGTGTCGCCGGACTCGGGATGGGCGGAGTGGTAGAGACCCTCGCCCATGATCGAGTACTGGACCGTGACATCGTGGACGTTGCCGAGGATCGACAGGCCACCGATGTCGGGACCCCAGATCATGGTCAGGTGGTCGAGGACGACGTTGTAGACCTCGCCACGCAGACCGATCAGGGAGACCGCATCCACATCGGCCGGCGAGCCGACCTGGTCGCCGGGACGGAAGCGCAGCTGACGCACGATGACGTCGTGGGTGGTGACGACCAGCATGCCGCCGCGCACCACCACCGGCCCGGGCGCCGTGCTGCCGTCGATGGTGAGGAACGGATCATCGACGCGCAGATCGCCGCCCAGGTTGATGGTGCCGCCCACGCGGAACACCACCGTTCGCGGTCCGGAGGCGTCCACCGCGGCGCGCAGCGAACCGGCCCCGGAGTCGTTCAGGTTGGTGACCGCGATCACCTGTCCGGCAGTCCCTCCCTTGGTGCCGGCACCGTATCCGGCCACCCCGACCACCGGAGGCACTGAGGGAGGCACGCCAGCAGGCGGTGCGGCTACCGGAGGATTGCTCGGGGGCGTGCCGGTCTGGGGAGGCGTCGGAGCGGGCGCCGAGGCCGGTGGCGGCGGCTCGGGAGCCGGCGCCGGAGGCGTCCGCGGCACGCTCGTTGACATCCGCCGCAGGAAGGCCGCCATCTGTGCCCGCGTCACGGAGTCCTCCGGGCAGTAGCGCCCGGCTCCGCATCCCTGCGTCAGGCCGACGGTCGCCATGCGGTTGATGGCACTGTGGTGCTCGGAGTCCTTGTCGTCCCAGAAGTAGTCGGCTCGGGCCTTGACGTCGATCCCGCTCGCGCGGACGATGAGCGCCGCTATCTGGTCACGGGTGATCGGCTGGCTCGGACAGAAGTTCCCATTCCCGCAGCCGTACGCCAGCTTCGCGGCTGCCACTCGGTTGATGTCCGCCTCGAACGCCGAACCGTTGTCGTCCTTGAAGTAGTCCCGCGTCGCGGCCGGGAGGTTCTTCATCCGCGCCAGGAACGCGGCGAACTCGCCCCGCGTGACCGTCTGCTCCGGACAGTATTCGGTGGTGGAGCATCCACGGGTCACTCCCGACTGGTACAGCCACGCGATGTCCGAGGCGAACATCGTCCCCGAGATGTCACGGAACGGTGTCGGGGGCTGAGCCGCCTCGGTGCGAGACGTGAGTGCAACGAGGGGCGTCGAGAGCAGCAGCACGGCAGCGATGACCAGGGGGGCACGGAATGACATGTCGGAATCGGACCCGTAGGGATGTTGTCCCGGAAGGGTCCACCACCCGAGGCTCCGTGTCTGTGGCTCATCGGGTCTATCGCGGCTGGTACATGCGGGCCAGGACGAGCGCGGGGGCGCATGCGGCATCGGTCCCGGTCGGAGGTGGTACGCCGCCTCCGCCGGGGCCGGTGCGCATGGCCCTAGGGGTAGTAGGGGTTGGGTCCCGAGTAGCCGGCGCCGTTGAAGAGCTGGCCGCTGCGGTTGATGACGTTGGCGATGATGCGCTGGTCGACCCCGTCGCGAACCGGCAGGGTGGCACCCGCCGCCGAGATGACCGTGTCATAGCCCGCCTGCGAGGTTTGGCCCGCCACGCTCAGGCCGCCGCAGGCCAGGCTGCCACGCATCACGTTGGACGGGGCCTCGACCGCATGGGCAAAGCCGTCCGCGGTGTTGCCGGCCACATACACGCTGTTGGCGTAGGCATTCGGATTGGCGCCGGCGTGCGGCTGCCACTGGTAGACGAACTCGCTGGTCGTGTCCGGACCGCTGCGGAACCAGTTGTTCACGACGTTCATGCCGCGTGGGTTGCCGGTCAGGCCGCGGAAGCCCCAGTTGTAGATGACGTTGTTGACCAGGTCGACGCACTCGGCGCCCTGGATGACCGGCATCCGGTTGCTGCTGGTGGTGAACAGGTTGTGATGGAAGGTGATGCGCTTGGGCCACGCGACACCGGGATCCAGCTGGAAGACGCTGGTGCCCATGCTGTGGCCGTCGGTGTCGCCGGACTCGGGATGGGCGGAGTGGTAGAGACCCTCGCCCATGATCGAGTACTGGACCGTGACATCGTGGACGTTGCCGAGGATCGACAGGCCACCGATGTCGGGACCCCAGATCATGGTCAGGTGGTCGAGGACGACGTTGTAGACCTCGCCACGCAGACCGATCAGGGAGACCGCATCCACATCGGCCGGCGAGCCGACCTGGTCGCCGGGACGGAAGCGCAGCTGACGCACGATGACGTCGTGGGTGGTGACGACCAGCATGCCGCCGCGCACCACCACCGGCCCGGGCGCCGTGCTGCCGTCGATGGTGAGGAACGGATCATCGACGCGCAGATCGCCGCCCAGGTTGATGGTGCCGCCCACGCGGAACACCACCGTTCGCGGTCCGGAGGCGTCCACCGCGGCGCGCAGCGAACCGGCCCCGGAGTCGTTCAGGTTGGTGACCGCGATCACCTGTCCGGCAGTCCCTCCCTTGGTGCCGGCACCGTATCCGGCCACCCCGACCACCGGAGGCACTGAGGCGATGGAGGGCGTCGTCGGGGTGGCCGGATCTGGCGTCGAGGCCGGTGTGGGGGCCTCGGCAACAGGGGCCGACGACGGCTTGACCGCGGGTCGGGTCGGCGGGGTGATGAGGTCGGAAGGCTCGTACCAGATCTTCACCGGGGCGATGGCAACCGCCGCGGCCTCGATCTCGACCTCAGTCGATACCTCTCGGGCATCCGCACCGGCGTCTTGCGCATCACGCGCGACCAGCAGGTGCTCACCCGGCTCCACGTCCTCCGGGAGAGAGACGGCCGTGTCGAACGCGCCGTCCTCGTCCGTCGTGGCCGAGGAGAGCCAGTCTGCCGTCGAGCCATCCCACAGGAACACCACGGAGCTTCCCACCGCGAATCCGCTCCCCGCGATGAACAGGCTTCCGCCGGGCACGCTTCCCGAGGATGCGGCCAGGCGGGCGGAAGCAACGGCAATCGTATCGACCGACGTCGGATCGGGAGCTACCGCGGGCACCAGCAGGGCAGGCGCGAGCAGGAGAGCGAGCAGGTAGCTGAACGGCCATCTCGGCCTGACAGGGCGGTCGGCGGGTGAAGGGGGCGTGGATCGGCCACGACGGAAAGGACTTCGAGGGGGCACAACATTTCCTTCGGTTGGCGGGTAGGCGTCTTGGGTGCAAGCGCCCGCCGCTTCACCTGTCCGTCAACCCCTCGAAGGAATGCTGACCTGACCCAGCAGCGCAGCGAGCACTGCACGCGTGTGTGCACCAGGTTGCTTGGGCACACAACCGGCCTCGCCTATCGTAGCAGGTGGCACGACACGACTCCGACGTGGCATCAGGGTCACCAGGCGATGCCCTCGTAGGCCCCGACCTCCAGGTCATCGGTGATTCGAACAAGGTCGATGACACGCTGGCCGGATTGCCGTGCGGTGAGGACCTCCTCGAACTGCGGGGTGTGGTTGCCGACCACCACGACCTCGGCGTGCTCGAGCAGGGCTTCGAGGTCGTCCACCATCAGTGACATGATGTGCGGGATCTCCCGCTCGATGAATGCGCGATTCGCTCCGTGGATGCTGGCGAACGACACGTTCGGATCCAGGATCCGCACCTCGTAGCCCTTGCCGATGAGTCGTTCGACGAGCGCGACCAACGGGCTTTCACGAAGGTCGTCGGTCCCTGGCTTGAAGCTGAGTCCGAGGATCCCGATGCGCTTCGACCCGGTACGACGAACCATGTCGAAGGCTGCATCGATGTGCGCCTCGTTGCTCGGGAGGATTGCCTCGAGGACCGGAGACGCGAGATCGAGCTGACGGCTGTGGTGCACGAGTGCGCGAAGGTCTTTGGGGAGACATGATCCGCCGAAGGCGTAGCCCGGGCGCAGATAGGCACGCGAGATGTTCAGCTTGTCGTCCTGACAGAACACGTCCATGACGCGGTGGCTGTCGATACCCTGCGCCTTGCAGATGAGCCCGATCTCGTTGGCGAACCCGATCTTCAGGGCGTGGAATGCGTTGCTCACATACTTGAGCATCTCCGCTTCGCGGATCGACACCCTGATCACCGGCGCATCGGTCGCGGCGTAGAGGTCGGCAACGGCATCCATGGCTCGGTCATCCTCGCCGCCGATGACGGTGTAGGGCGGCTGGTGGAAGTCGCGGATGGACGTCCCCTCGCGGAGAAACTCGGGGTTGTAGCACACGCCGTACCGGTTCCCGGTCACACCCGTCTGACGTTGCAGCGCCGGCACGACCATATCCTCGGTACTTCCAGGCAGCATCGTGCTGCGCACCACGACGACGTGATACGAGTCCTTGCGCGCCAGGGCCTCCCCGATCCCGGTCGCGACCCGCTCGACGTACGTGAGGTCCAGGCTGCCGTTGTCACGCGACGGCGTGCCGACGCAGATCATGGTGACGTCCGAGTGCGCAATTGCATCATGCACGTCGGTCGTGGCCCGGAGCCGCCCCGACGCGACGCCACGTGCGACGAGGTCATCCAGTCCCGCTTCGACGATCGGACTTCGGCCGGCAGCGATCGCGCTGACTTTCGACTCGGCGAGGTCGACCCCCACGACTTCGTGGCCCAACTCCGCGAGACAGGCCGAAGAGACGGACCCCACGTAGCCGAGGCCGAAGATACTGATTCGCGTCATGAAGCTTCCTCCGGGAGGTCGTCGGCCCGGCGGTTCACGTGGCCAGCCCGATGGTCGTGGATGAGATCGACGAGGGTGACGCGCTGGTCGTGCCACTCTCTGAGACGTAGGTCGCGAAGTGCCGCCATCGCGGCCCGGTGCCCCGGCACGTCGTCCAGCACCGTCTGGATGCCGTCGGCGATCCCTTCCGCGGTGTTGTCGACGTGGGCGGTACCGGATGAGAAGTAGCTGCGCAGCACCTCCCAGTCGGACGTGATGATCGGTGTGCCATGACTGAGGGCCTCGCAGGCACCGTTCTGCATGGTGTGGTCCCGGGTCGTGAGGCACACGACCGCATCGGCAGCCCGCAGCAGGGCATGGTAGGCATCCTCGGCTAGAAAGTCGGTGAACCGTACATTCGCCGGGATGGTGCGACCGAGCGTCGGAACGCGGGAAGCGCGACCGGTCACATGGAAGGTGACAGCGGGCAGCCGGGCAGCGGCGTCGAGCACCGCATCCAGGGGCTCGTCGCGTGCCCAGGTGTTGACGACGGCCACGTTTCGACCCTCGGCCAGCGGCGGGGCGTCCCCCACCGGGAAGGTCGTCGGAATGCTCGGGACGCAGATGGCGCGCCCGCCCCGCGACGCGACGATGCTCGCCCAGTGGTCGTTGGTCACGATCGTGGCGATCGCGCGTCGGGCAACGAGGGAGGTGAGCCAGGACGGGCGGGTCCAGATGCCCCGCTCGAAGGCGTCGCTGTGTGCATCGATCACGTACCCCGTGCCCGTCATCCACGAGTAGAGGAACGCCACCCACGCCGCAAAGCTCGGCGGACTCTGCACGAATACGGTCCTCGGTCGCCGGCGTGCCAGGATGGCGAGCGAGACGGCAAGCTGGACCGGGTACTTCCGCCATGCACCGGCCAGCCGTCGCTCCCGGGTGGGCGACAGATAGCGAAGGTCTTCGATCCCGAGCGCCTCGGCCAGCCACGCGCTCCTGGTGCCGCGATGGCGCTCGGCCCACACCAGGAACAAGGGGCGATCGGCGGCGGAGAGCACGCCCGACTTCGATCGCCGGGTCACGGAGCGGGCGCTCCCGGGTCCGGCAACGACGCCAAGGCTCCGGGCGTCCAACCGAGCATCCGGCGTGGCGACCGCGTCATCCCGCGTGATATCTTCGGCCAGCCCCGCAGGACCGTCGTGAACTGACCGTGATCATCAGCCATCGTCACCGATACCTCTTCATCGAGTTGCCGCGCACCGGATCCACCGCCATCCGTCGAGAGCTCCGTGAGTGGTACGACGGCGAGCCGATCCTGCAGAAGCACAGCACATACGAGCAGTTCCACGCGCAAGCGAGCGAGGAGGAGCGATCGTATTTCGTCTTCTCGGGCATCCGAAACCCGATGGACGACGTCGTGAGCCAGTACTTCAAGCTCAAGACGGACCATAACAGGAGGATGACCGACCCGACACGGGCCCCGAAGTCGAAGCCGGTACTCAACCGCGTCGTCGACCGAAGCATCTTCCGGTACCTCCAGCGGACGAACGCGGAGTTTGCCGACTACTTCATGCGCTATCACTGGCTCCCTTACGACCGATGGTCCAGCCTCTCGCACGACCGGTTCGACTTCATCATCCGCTTCGAGAACCTCGCCGAAGACTTCGAGACTGCCCTGCGTCGCATCGGCATCGAGCCGGCGCGACGGCTGCCGCAGGTGAACACGACCGCCGCCAGGGAGCGGCACTTCACCGACTACTACCCTCCTCGGACATGGAAGCGTGCGCGACGTGTCTTCGGGCCGTTCATGGAGCGCTGGGGATATGCGTTTCCGCCGGATTGGAACGTCGGTGCCGTGTCGCGCGCGGAACAGCTGCAGTACCGGGCCTTCAGCGCTGCGGCGAGCGCCTACTGGCGATTTCTCCGACACCGAACGGCCTGACTCGCGCGCGCTGCAACGCGACGAGGCGGCGCGCCGGTGCGCAGCCGAAGCAGGCGTGGTCCGCCTCACCCCAGGTAGTCACGGTCCAGCGTCGAGCGCTGCCGCCGCGCGGCCTGATCGAGCACCGCGGCGATCAAGCCGAGCGTGAGCCACCACAGGGAGGTTCCCCACGCATACGCATGAAGCATCTCCAGGAAATTGCTGACGATGAACTGGTCGAGGAGCGCGAGCCAGAGGATCACCACCAGCGGCCAGGAGAGCACCCCCCGATTCGGCAGGTTCGGGCGTGCGCGAATCGTGGCCACGCCCAGTGCAATGACCGGGACGAAGTACAGTCCGAGGCCCACGAGTCCGAGTTCCGCGGCCATGTTGAGGTACGTGTTGTGGGACGACCCTCCCAGCTTGAGCGGGATGTCGTCGACTCTCCGCTTGTAGCCCTCATCGAAGCGTTCGAAATTCTGGAAGCCGAAGCCGAACACCGGACGATCCAGGATCATCCGGACGGCTGCGTGATTGGTGATGACGCGATCCTCGATGGTCGAGACGGTCCCCAGGCGATCGGATGCCGAATCGAACTGATCCTGCACGGGCCCGAACGCGAGCGCGCCGGCCAGCACGACGCCCGCGATGCCGATGACGGCAACCAGCCGTGGGCGGAGCAGCCCCAGGCCGGCGAAGGCGACACCGGTACCCAGCCAGGAACCACGCGAAAGGCTGAGGAAGACCGCCACGAGGGCGAACGCCACGAATCCGACAAGGACGCCACGTCGGATCCGGTCTCGTGAGCGCAGAGCGAAGTAGACCGCCAGCAACGCGAAGAAGACCAGCGTGATGGTGTAGGGGGCCGGCCCGCCGAAGGTGCCGGTCGTGCGCTCACCGGCGCGCCCGAGCCACGCGTCGGGCAGGACTGACGGCGCGATCCAGCTCAACAGTCCGATCGCACCCTGAAACGCGATCGTGAAGAGCCCGACGACCATCAGCCGGTTGAGGTCGCGCCGGGTGATGGTGATCGCCCGCACGTACCAGAAGATGGATACGGGCACGATCACCTTATGGAAGAAGGCCACCATGAATCGATCCACGTTGCCGCTCGTCAGCACAACGCTCATCACACCCAGGACCAGGAACCCGACCACGGCAAGGTCATACAGGTGGAGCCGGAAGGCGGAACGTCGGAGGCCGAGGAAGTGATACACCGCCAACAGCACGAGCATGGCGGGCATGAGCAACCGATGCAGCAGCCACACCTCGATGCTCGCCTCGCCGGTGGCCGACTGCACGTTGAGAAAGAGCGGCAGCAGGGCCGCCCACAGGAGCAGCGCGCCGAACGGATAGTTCAGGAGCAGCAGCCCGACGGGTGCCACGGCGATCGCGAACGCCAGCACGACGGCGCCGGACGCGAGCGCAGACCCGGCTGCGAGCGCCGCCACCATGCCCACGACCAGGATGATGAACGTGGCCCGATTCCGATCGGGGAAGGCTCCATCGATGAGCCGGCGTCCCGTCGCCATCGCGACGCCCACTACCTACGGCCTCGCTGGGCGACGGACGGTGGGAGGCGGTCGGTACACCCGATCATTCCTGCGTCCGCCGTCCGGCAGGAATGGCTCGGAAGCGCTGCGACAGCCGCCCGACGTTGCGCTCGAGGTTGAACTCGTCCTTGACGAGCTCTCGCGCCGCCGCACCGAGACGCGTGGCGAGGGCAGGATCATCGACGATTCGCTCGATCGCTTCGGCCGTTGCCACGTCGTCCGCCTCGGGGACCATGATGCCGGTGACGTCATCGCGCAGCACCTCGGGAATGCCGGAGACACCGGTGCTGATGACCGGGAGGGCGGCCGCCATCGCCTCCAGGATGACGTTCGGGATGCCGTCCCGATCACCGTCGGGCGCGACGATGCAGGGGAGGACGAACGCCGCGGCTCGTCGATAGCGCTCGATCACCTCGGGATACGGAAGCGGCCCGGTCAGCCGCACCCGATGGTCGAGGCCCATCGAGCGAACCTGCGCGGCCAGCGCGTCGCGCAGCGGCCCGTCGCCGACGATCTCGCAGGTGAACTGTCGGCCGCGGTCCTCCATCAGACGCAGCGCATCGATGAGATAGCGAAGGCCCTTACGCTCGGTCAGCTGAGCCACGGCGAGGATGAGCGGTGGCTCTTCCCGCACCGAATCGCGCTGCATGCTCAGGAACGTGTCGAGGTCGAGGCCATGGTAGAGACGGACGATCTTTCGTCCCACCGTCGGACCGACGACATCCACCAGGTGCCGCCGGTTGTACTCGGTGCACGTGACGACGAACTGGGCACCCCCGATCCGCTCACGGAGGAGGAACGCGTCGACGTAGATCTCCCTCGCGTGCGCGGTCACGCTGTAGGTCGTGTCGAGGAACCGCGCCGCCACGAGGGCTACCGTTGCCGCCCGGTCGACGAAGTGCGCATGCAGATGCACGCCGCTTCGCCCCCCCAGGACCCTCGCGAGATAGACGCCGGTTGCGAAGTGCTGGACGGTCCTGCGCCGCGGGAATCCGTCGTGCGCCCTCGTCATCAGCCATGCGAGCGTGCCGAAATACGTCCTCGGACGACCGATCGCCGCCGTCACATGCGCGAGGAGGAGATTGGGAATCGACACCGGGAGCAGGTAGGTCACGCGCCGGCTCAACGACCGCTGGGCCTCTGAGAGGTCCGTGCGCGGTCGCCGGATCGAGACGATCTCGAGATCAGCGCCCTCGTCCAGGAGCTGGGTGATCTCCCGGTCGATGAATGTCTCGGTCAGGACCGGATACGTGCCGATGAGATAGGACACGCGCAGCGAGCCGCCGTCGCCCGCCACCTCCTGACCCGCCGACCCGGTCACACTCTCTCCCCTCTTCGTGCGGCGAGCCGCGAACGGTACAACGCGGCATGGCGCCGCGCCTGGGCTCGCGCACTGTAACAGGCATCGACCCTCGCCCGGGCGGCCCGCCCCATGGCGTCGGCCGCCACCGGGTCGGCGAGGATCTTCACCATCGCACGGGCAAGCGCCGAGCTGTCATCAGGGGGAACCAGCAGACCGCTCGTCGAGTGCTCCACGACCTCACGCGTCCCCGACACGGACGACGCCACCAACGGCAGGCCCGCGGCCATCGCCTCGAGGAGCGCCATCGGAAGCCCTTCCCAGCGCGATGGAAGGACGAAGAGGTCGCTGGCCGCCAGGAGTGCCGGGATATCCGCTCGGTTGCCGGCGAAGTGGAGGTTGGCCCCAATGCCCATCTGCGCGGCGCGCGCCTCGAGAGACGGCCGAAGCTCCCCCTCACCGACCAGGAGCACCTCGAGGCGCGGGATGTGGGCCAACACTGCCGGGATCGCATCGAGCAGGACCGAGTGGCCCTTCTGCTCCATGAGCTTGGCGACCACGATTGCGACGGGGGCGTCGCCCGCAATGCCGAACTCCGAACGCACGAACGAGCGGTCCACCTCCTCGCCGTACCGTTCGATGTCGACGCCGTTCGGAATGACCGTGAGCCGCCGCGCGGACGGGCGATATGCCTCGCGCACGGCATTCCCGACATCGGTGGACACGGCGATGAACCCATCGACCGTCCTCGCCCCCAGCCGGTAGAGCATGCGATGCGCCGCCCGCTTCGGCCGGAGCATCAGGCGCGACCCGGGCAGCTGGTCGGCGCGAAGCTCGAGCATGGCATTGTGCATGGTCCAGAACACGATGTCGGCACCTTGTCCGCCCCTGAGCGAGAGGGCGAGGAAGTCGAGCGACCGAAGCAGGTGCGTCTGGATCACCGATACACGGTGCCGGTGCACCACGTCCGCAAGGTCGGTCCGAATGCGGCGCAGCTCGCGCAGCGCCGCCGTACCGGCCGCGACGCCATGGCGACGGCCCGCCACGACCTCAACCGGGATTCCCTGTCGCTCGATCTCCGAGCGCAATGGACCATCCGACAGCGTCACCACGATCGGCTCGACGTCGGCGTCCGGCAGATGGCGAACGAGCGTGCGGACGACCTCCTGGCCCCCGCCTCGCTCGAGGTTGCCGACGAGCTGCATCACCCGCAGCGGACGCTCAGTCATGTGGCGCGCGCGACCGACGTCCGTGCCACGGATTCGCGAGGTGCGAGCTGGCTGCCACGTACGCTACCCTTCACTGCTGCTACCGTCGCTTTCAGGACGCCGATCGACCCGTGCTGCCGCTCGCGGCGTCTGGTCCGGCACGGCCGCCGGTGCCGATGGGCGTTCGGAGCATTATTGCGTGGACGCGCTTCGGCGGCATCCTTGGGGACCTGCAATGGCTACAGCGCCTGACGAACACAAGGCGAATTCACCGGGGCGGGAAGACACGAGGCGCCTCCAGGAGCCTCGCGACCACCTCTTCATCGTGGGCTGTGCCCGCACCGGCTCGACGCTGATCCAGCACATCCTCAACCGATCCCCCGACATCTGCCTCGCCCCCGAGACGCACTTCATGAAGCGCGCACGGCGCCTCGATCTTGCTCGCCGCCTGGCAGCGGCAACCGATATGAACGAGCTTCGCAAGGTCGTCGACATCCTGTACCAGGTGGATGCGGAGAGCGGACGCGGCGGATGGGCATGGCTGCGGCGCAACATCCCCGTCGAGCGATTCGCCGAACGGCTCGCGGGGCTCGAGCGAACGGAGCGTTCGGTCTTCGACCTCGTGATGCACCTCTACGCGGAGTGGCTCAAGCCGGAGGCGCATCCTCGCATCCTGGGAGAGAAGACGCCCGGGCACCTCGTCCATGTGCCCACGCTGCTTGCCTGGTATCCCGGGGCCAAGGTCCTGCACACGATGCGGGATCCGCGCGCCGTCTACGCGTCGGAGCTGGGGCGTCGACGCCAGGGCCGGTGGGGTCTCAAGACACGCCTGCACCGCGTGCCAGATGCCGTGATCGACCCGGTCCTGGCGCCGGCCCAACTCATCCACACGGCGCTCCGATGGCGGCAGGCCGCCCGGCTCGACCGGGAGTACGAACGCGCTCTCGGATCAACCTACCTCAGGCTCCGCTTCGAGGACCTCGTCAATGATCCGGAAGGCCAGCTGGGGCGCGTGACCGATTTCCTGGGCGTGAGGTTTGACCCGGCCATGCTGGACGTCAGGCGCACCGGCTCAAGCTACTCGCCGAGCCGCCACTCGGGCGACGGTCTCGATCCGTCCGCCACGGATCGGTGGCGCGACCACATCGGCCCGATACCGCGGGCCTGGCTGCGGGCCACGCTCGGCCACGAGATGCGTCGCTATGGGTACACCCCCTGACGGGGGGCATGCGAAGCGGTATCCCGGACCAGCCGATAGAATGCCGGCGTGGCTCCCGAACTTCCCCTCGGGGACGATCGACCGTTCCCGTATGCGCGACATCTCCTCCGCCGAACCCCAGCTCACACGGTGTACCGCTACCTGCTATCGCGTCGCGGGGCGGCCCGCGAGCGGAAGCTGCTCGCCGGTGTCGAGACCTACTGTCTGTTCATCGGCCATGGTCGGAGCGGCCACAGCATCATCGGCGCGCTCCTCGACGCGCATCGGCAGATCGTCATCGCCGACGAGCTGGATCCCTTGCGGCACCTCGGCCGGTTCGGACGTGACCAGGTGCTCTGGCTCTCCCTCAAGGTTGCGCGCGACCAGGCTGCACGACGACGCGTCAAGCGTGGCCGCGAAGGCACGGTCTACAGCTACCACGTCCCCGACCAGTGGCAGGGGCGCGCGGAGGACCTGCGCGTGGTTGGTGCCAGCAACGCCGGGGCAACGGTGCACGCGCTCGCAGGCGAGCCCGAGCTGCTCACTCGGTTGGAGCGATCGCTCCGTCCGAAGCGCCTGCGGTTCGTCCACGTCGCCAGGAATCCCTACGACAACATCGGGACCATGATGCTGCGCGGCGGGCGCTCGTTCGACGCCGCCTACGACCGGTACTTCGGAAACTGGGAGAAGATCGAGGCGCTGAAGTCACGCATCGATCCCGGGTCGTTGATCGTCGTACGCCACGAGGAGCTGGTGGACGATCCGAAGGCGACCCTGGGCCGCCTGTGCGGATTTCTCGGCGTGGACGCTCCACCGGACTACCTGGACGCGTGTGCGGGAATTCTCTACTCGGCGCCGGCTCGCAGTCGCGACAAGGTCGAGTGGTCCAGCGGGCAGCGGCAGCTGGTCGACCGCCGGATCGCGGAGTTCGAGGGCCTGCGGGGATACTCGTTCGAATCCTGATCAGCCCGACGCGTCGCCGTCGTCGCGAAGAATCGTATCCGGACTCGGGGAGCGACCGCGAAGATCGTCGATCCGCTCTCGGAGGCGCCACGCCTGCATCAGCAACAGGTTGATCGGATAGTCGCGCGCGAGGTAGCGCGCTCGCTCCGCCGACGAGAGCGGCTGGCCATCCGATTCGTACCCGTGCGCCGCCATGACCGATCCGGCGCGGCGCTCGATGAAGGCGATCTCTGAGCTCGAGATCGCCTCGCGGAAGCGGCCGATCGACCGCGTCGAGATGACACCGACGTCGAACCCGCCGTAGGAGCTGTTGCCGCCACTCGATCGAAAATCGTCGGCCCCTTCCATGCCCAGCATCGCCGAGTCGAAGCCTTCACCGATGAAATCGCACACGCGCTCGAGGGTCGTCTGAGGATCACGGGCGAGATCCTCGTACCGCAGGATGAGGTAGCGGCCGCGATGGGCCTCGGAGTTGCGTTCACCGAGTCGCGCCGATGCCAGCCAGGCAGCCGTCGCCGCCCCGACGCCGCCCCGCAATCGCTTCCACCGCTTGAGGACGGAGGCATACCGATCGCGGGGGTCGCGAAGCATGTGGATGATCCGGGCCTCCGGGAAGTCGCCGAAGACGCGGTCGGCGTAACGCTCGGTGTGGAGGGACTTGTCCCCCCACCGCGGCTTTCCGAGACGCGCCGCATGCTGGTCCTGCATGAGGCCGAACAACCTCCCGTAGTCCGGCGTGCCGCGTCGGAAGTCCTCGCGCAGCACCGCCAGGTCGGTCTGGAGCTTTCGGTGCCGCCGGTATCGGGCCATCACTCCGAGCAGGCGGTCCAGGTTCGCATCGGACGCGAGGTCGCCGTACTGCCCGTAGAAGTACGACCACCAGTTCGTCCGCCTGGTCATCGCGATCCGCGGGTGTGAGGCCAGCAGCGCGTAGATCAGACTCGTCCCGCTTCGGTCGAGCCCGCCGATGAAGATCGGCCCCGCTGCTGTGCCGCCGGCGTCCATCGCCTTCATTGTTCTCCCCTGCGAGATGCGGTCCCATTGCTTCCGGGTCGCCGGGCGTGCGGGCGGATCGAGCGCACCGCGGCGGTGACGACGCCGATCGGCGCGGCGGCGAAACACCGCAGCCGCTCCGATGCGCTGAGCGTGATCGGCACGGATGCGTAGCCGAAACTTGCCATCTCATCGCCCAGGTGCGCCTGGAGATATGCGCCCTCCCACGCAGGAATGCGGGTGGTCCAGGATCCGATCAGGCTCCGATCGTAGTCGATGCCGGCCCGTCCGATCCACGCGGTCGCCGTCGATGCCAGTCGCTCCGGCTCGGGTTCGCCGATGAACGCGCAGACCTCCGTGACGGTGGAGGCCGGCTGCGCGAGGAGATCCTCGTACCGGACGATGTGACATCTCGCTCCGGCCTCGCCGACGTCGTCGGCGATGGCCCGCACGCTTTCACGCCAGCGTCTCGCCGACAGCGCGACCATGCCGGCTGACCGGCGCTTCGAGACCAGATCGGCGTGCCGGTCCCGCGGATCTCGGACCATGTGGACCACCCGGGCGGTAGGAAACGCCTCGAAGATCGCGCGCAGGCTCGACTCGGCTCCCCCTTCCTGCGCCCCCCACCGAGACCGGCCCGTTGATGCCGCGATCTGGCTTCCGATGCGCTGGAAGAGGTGACCGTAGGTGCGCGGCCCTCCATGCATCTCCCGGGCGACCGCATCGATATCCACGCCGCGCTCCTGCAGCTCCGGATGCCTCCGAAGGGCAGCGACGCACGCGACAAGGTTCCGGTCATCGCCAAGGTCGCCGAACCGCCCATGGATCCGCGTCCAGAGATAGGAGCGACGGATGAACGCGATCTCGCGCGAACTATCGAGGATCGCCCGCAGCGCGGTCTTGCCGCTCCGGTCAAGCCCGGTGATGACGATGGGTCCGATGGCGCCGGTCACGCGACGAGATGGTGGCTGGGGGGTCGCTTTCCGAAGCGGCGCGGGAGGCGCTCAGCGGCGGTCTGCCGGAGATTCCAAACCGCCATGCGAGCCGCGTTCAGCGGCAGGTCAACCGCCAGGTACCGCAGCCAATCGGCCGGGCCGAGGGTGGGGCGGTCAAGCTCGTAGCCGAGACCGCGCATGCTGGTGGCTGCCCGTGCTTCGAGAAACCGCAGCTCGCGGACGGGAACCCGTCCGCGATACGTGCCGACGAAGTCCGCCCGAATGATCGCGCCTGCGGCGTCTGGCGGCCGGCCACCGAGGAGCTTCGCTCGATACGTCGGCATCCCACCCAGCTCGAGCATGCTCGGCTCATACGCCTCACCCACCATCGCGCACACGAGACGCGTCGTGCCCTCCGGATCCCGCACGAGATCCTCGTACCGCACGACGAGGTAGCGATCGGGATATCGACGCCGGTTCCTCTCGGCGTGCCTGGCCGAGTAGAGCCACCGTGCAACGGCTCCGCCGACACGCAGGCGTCCTTCCGGCCACATGGTGATCGATGCGTCGTATCGGTCGCGGGGGTCCCGGATCATGTGGATCATCCGCGCGGTTGGATAGGCCGCCATGATCGGATCTGCGTACCCCTCGACAAGCCCGGTCTGGTCGCCCCATCGCGGCTTACCCATGCGCTCGGCGTACTGGACCTGGAGCAGCTCGAAGAGCCTCGCATACGTTCGGGGACCGTGCTGGAACTCCGCTCGGATGCGGTGCACGTCGGGCTCGAGGTAGGTGATGTGCTTGTACGCGAGCAGCTCGGCGAGGCAATGCTCGAAGGCGGCTGGGTCCGCCAGGTCGCCGAACCGACGATAGAAGAGCGTCCAGAGGTTCGACCCGACCGCCGGAACGCTGATCCGAGAGTGGGAGCTCAGGATCGCCGACAGGAGCGTCTTCCCGGCCCGGTCGGTGCCCGCGATGAAGATCGGACCCAACTCGGTCATGGAGCCCGCGACCCGATGAATCGGACGATCGGGTGCCGACCGCTCCCGAGCTCCATCGCCAGCGCCGCATGGCGCCGCGCTTCGCGGGCCCAAGATATGCCCAGACCGGCGCGCAGCCGATCAAGGCAGACCGCTGTTCTCCTCAGGCTGAGGAACTCCAGCATGGAGGGCAAGAGCGGCAACTCCCCGCGAAGGTCAGGCATTGCCTCAAGATACCCGCCGACAAGGGCGTCGGCCCGGCGCGCCGAGAACCCGAGGCGGCCCAATGCGAATCGAGGGATCGCCGTCGCGAGATCGGTGAGCATCCAATCGTCGCGAGCCAGCTCGAAGTCGACCACCAGGAGCGGGGCGCGGGGCCGAACGAGCACGTTGTACGGACCATAGTCGCCGTGGATCAGAGTCTGGCGGAGCCCGGCCGCAGCCAGCCGTCCGTCCAGCGTCTCCAGCCGTTCAGCGAGGCCCCATCCGGGATCGGCTTCGACGACGACCGTGTCGGACGTGCGCTTCAGGCGTTCGACGTGCCACGCTGACGGCAGCGAACGCTCTCCTGCTGCATCGAGGCCAGTCTCCGGGCGACTGGCGGGTGGGCGATCCGAGAGCACCCTGTGCAGCAGCCCCAGGCAGTGTCCGGAGACGTTCGTGAGGCGCGCGCGACTCCCGGGGGTTACCAGCAACTCGTGCATCGGAACGTAGTGCGGCTCGAATCGATAGATCGCGTATCGATGGCCATCGCGGCGCACCGTCGTCGCTCCATCCGGGCCGCGGACGAGCCGCGGGGCCGGCACCTCGGCATGCTCGAGTGCCCCCAGGACATCGTGCTCGCACGCGATTGCCGCGTCCGGGAGCCCGGCCTTGTAGCGCTTCACCAGCACCGTGCCGCCCTCGACCTCGGCACGCACCGTCCAGCTTCTGCCGAACCCGATGCGCGTCCCGGACCTCAGGGTGCCCAGGCCGAAGGCGTCGACGATGTCCGCGAGCTCGGCGTTGTCAGCGGAGGAGGGGGCACGTCCGCGGCTGCGCCACGAACGCACTGGCCTTCGCAGGTGCGCCAGGCCCGGGACCACGGGCCAGGCGGTCGCGAGGCCCGAGCGGATGTACGGTCCGACAAGGCCGGCAAGGCGGTGCTGCACCTCGGCGAGACTGCCGACATTGTCAACGTGAACCAGGGCGATACGGCCCTTGAGGCGGTCTCGCACCCTGCTCGCGACATCGCCAGCCGCACGCAGGAAGGCATCGATATCGGCATCCTCTCGCCCGCGGAGTCGATGCGGCAGACCACGCTTCACGACTCGCGTGCGGGCAAGCTCAGCCGGGGCATCCACATAGATCGCCAGGTCCGGTGGCGGAACCCGATCCAGGTACCGGTCGAGCTCCGATGCGGTCCGGTCCACCCACCCGCTGAACCCCGGGTCCAGGCCGCGCCACGCGAAGAGGTTGACTGCCCGGTGGAGCAGACCCTCGTCGAAGACGGCAGCGGAGTCGCCGAGCCGATCGCGCAGGTACCGTCGGCGAGCGCCCACCACCGCGAACCGCCAGAGCAGGAGCGCCCGATGGCCCCACGTCACCGGCGATCGTCGAACGGCTCCGATGACGACGCCGACGAGACGCGGATGCTCAACTGAGAAGGCGAGCGCGTACGGGACGTCGACGAGGAGTGTCCGCGCCGAGCGGGGATGGCGCCTGGCAAACCATGGGACGAGGATCGATGCCCAGCCACTCGCAAGGCGCCAGTCCACCGCCTCCACATCCGTGCGAGCCCCCCCGGCGAGGCCCTCGTCCAGCAGGTGCACGACACTCGACTGGAGCGCGGACTTGCCAGCTCCCGGCGGGCCCACCAGTTCGACGATCACGAGCCGATCCTGGTCATCTACCTTGAACCAGGGGGCCATGGCCGGTGCGCGACCGTGGCCACGGCGCGACCTGCATCATCGACCGGGCTCGTCCGGCGTTCCCGGGTCAGCCGGCGCGGTCGACTCACCCTCCGATCTCCGCCGTGCTGCAGGGATGCGGCGGAACCGATGCCATGCGCGAGCGAGAACAGCTCGGTCGTCGGCCGTCAGACCCAGTCGCACGGTCACCACGACGTACACGCACGCGATCACGACAATCCCGACCGCAGCCTCGAGCAGCGGATCGAGGTCAATCGCCACGGTGAGCAGCGCGGACGAGATCGCCGCCACGGCTGCCGCGGCGAGCGGCTTCCCATACGACCGATCGTAGGGAGTGACGCGGAGGAGGACCGCCACCTCGATCAATCGCATGAGGTTGACGATGATGAGGGGAGCCGCCGACGCAACTGCCGCTCCCACGATGCCAAGTGGCGGGATGAGAACCAGGCTGAGCCCGATGCCCGAGCCAACCGCGACGGTCGAATTCAGGAGCTTGAGCCGCGTATGGCCCGACATGTCGAGCAGGACACCCGACGTCCCGGTTGCGGCATTCATCAGCCCGCCCCACGCCATGATCGAGAGGGCCGCGCTGCCTTCCCTGAACTCCGAGCCGAAGACCGCCAGGATCTGCGAAGGGAACAGGACGAGGAAGGCGAACAGCGGCAGGTTGGCGGCCAGTGTCCACTTGGAGGTGGTCCGGTAGAGGTGCTCGATCGCCACCCGGTCCTTCAGGTCCTGGAGACGCGCGAAGAGCGGCATGGATGAGCTGACCACGGCCGTGTGGAACATCGTCCCGAGCATCGTCACGTTGCCGGCAATCGCAAAGATCCCGACGGCGGCCGACGTCGACAGTGCGCCAAGCAGCGTGATCTGGACCGTGTGGCCGAGCGTGGTGACCACGTTGGACATCCAGACGGGGATGGAGAAGGACAGGATCATGCGCGGCTGGCGGTGCGGTTTCGACTCGGTCATCCGGGGCGGCAGCAGACGCAGCGCGTAATACGCGAGGATGAGAGTCACTCCGATCGCGGCCAGCGTAGATGCCAGCATCGACCAGAACGCGGTCAGACCGATCACGAGGAATGCCACGAGGAAGCCGAAGCGGAGGATCTGCTGTGAGAACTGCTCGGCGACGACCGCATACTGAATGTGACGCAGGCCCTGAAGCGTCGCAGCGAGCACGGCGTTCGTCACCAGCACCGGAACGAGCAGCGCGCTGACGCGCAGGACCGGAGCGAGCCCCGCCTCGTCGAACACGAGCAACGCGATCGGATCCGCAAGGGCGAAGACGCCCACTCCCAGCACCAGGCCAACGATTGCCGGCGCACCGATCGCCAGCTGCAGCGTGCCGTACAGGGAGGAAAGGTCGCCCCTGCCGACGAAGACGGCCGTGAACCGGACCAGGGCCGCGTCGAGGCCGAGGATCGCGAAGGAGCTCACGATGGTCGCCGTCGCCAGCGCGAGGCTGAGCAGTCCGTACTCCTCCGCACCAAGGAGACGAGCGAGAAAGATCGCGATGACGAAGCGACTTCCCCATGCGAACAGCCGCCCGAGGAAGACGATGCCTCCGCCCTTTGCAGCGACGAACAGGTCGTCCCGGGCTACCGCGCCCGGGTTCACGCGGGTCGGAGAGGCGAGAACGCGTGCGTCTTGCCGACGGGAAGTGATTCAGCCTCGCGAAGCGCACTTCGGGCCTGGTCGAGAAGCTGGGAAGGGCTGAGCGACTGGCCGCTGAACACGACGACGCCAGCAGCCGGTTGGACACGGACCTGCGCACCGCCGCCGTCGACAACGGTCGGCACGCCGACGCGCCGACGCACTGCCTCGATCATCGCAACCGCGTCTGCCTCGTCGGTATCGGGCAGCATGAGCGCGAAGAGATATGGCCCGACTCGAGCGCTCATGTCCTCCACGCGCAGATGGGAGTCAAGGAGGCCCGCAAGGCGACGAAGCGCATCCTCCCGCGCACGAGGCGAGAGATCCGGCAGCACGTTGCCGTGGTCGACGTTCATCAGGGCCACCGCGAGCGTCGACTTCGAGCGTGTCGCCCTGCTCATCTCCTGGCTGAGACGGAGCATGAAGAACGGCTCGCTGTAGGCGATCGAGTCGCGGTCGAGCATCTGGAGGTTCGTCCGGCTGGGCGTTCCGGGCGAAAGCAGTAGGGCGGCGATGCCGATTCCGAGCGCGAGGACGGCGCTGAGCGCAATGCCGAGCATGATGTTCAGTCGCACGTTGGGCGAGGCCGGAGTGCTGTCGGCGTTCGCCTCGTCAAGCGTCTGGAGCTCGAACGCGCTCCCAAGGCCTGCCGTGTAGTCCAGCACGGCGTTGTGGATGGCTTCGTTGTACCTCCGAGCGAGCTCGGGATCCGACGCCGTCACGGTCAGGCGAAGGACGTTCGTCCCAGGGACCAGCGCCGTCGCGAGCGTGGTGTCAGCCTGCTCGGCGAACGTCATCTCCGCCGCGGCCACGGCCTCGCGACGGATCGACCGACTCGTCGAAATTTGCGCGTATGTCTCGGCGATCTCCGGCTGCCGGCTCAGCGTGGCGAACGCCGACAGGTCGTCGGCGAACGCCGTGGATGGCGTCACGAGCAAGGTCGACTCTGACTCGTACGTCGGCCGTTGGGCGAACGTGAAGACCAGGGTCGAGCCTAGCGCGATCACGAAGATCGGCAGCATCAGCCACCACTTGCGCGCGAGCTGGTAGAGGAGTGCCCTGACTTCCATCCAACGACTCCGAAGAATTGATCGGCGGCACATCGTACCCCGCGGGGGGTGTTGCCGCCATCACTGACGCCCGACGGTTAGGCCGATCGCTTCTCCAGAGCGGGGACGGAGGTTCCGCGACCGTCGTCCGCATCGACCGCGATCGGTGCGCGGGCGATGCTGGGCGGGCCGTCCAGGGTCACGGGCCGGCCGCCGTGACGGACTGAGCGCTCAGCCGCCTCCAGGATGCGCACGGTCCGAAGGCCCGACGCTCCATCGGCAGCGGGCGACCCACCCTGGCGGATGCACGCGATCAGCTCCTCGGCCTCGACCGAGAGCGCCTCCCGGTCATCGAGCCTCGGGGCGTGCATGTCTCCCGTCCGGTAGCTCACCAGCTGGCTGTAGATGGCCTCGGGGTCCTCCCACGGCGCGATCGTCACCCCTCGATCGTAGATGAGGAGCTTCTCGGAAGGCTGGACATCGTCGTAGACGACCATCTGCCGGGACCCCCCGATGATCGTGCGGCGAATCTTCGCCGGGGCGAGCCAGTTCACATGGACGTGCGCAAGGACGTCCGGGCCGTAGCGCAGCGTTAGGTAGGCGATGTTTTCATGACGGCTGCCCGCGTGAGCCGCACCGATGGCGCTCACCTCGGTTGGCATCAGACCACCCATGACGTGGTCGATGATGCTCACGTCATGGGGCGCGAGATCCCAGATCACGTTCACGTCGGACTGGAAGAGCCCCAGGTTGATCCGCACACTGTCCATGTAGTAGATCTCACCGAGCTCGCCGCTGGTGACGAGCTCGCGCATCTTGCGGACCGCTCCCGTGTAGACGAAGGTGTGATCGACGGCCAGCAGCACGCCGTGCTTCTCGGCGAGCGCAACGAGCTCTTCGGCCTGGTCGACGCGCGTCGTCATCGGCTTCATGATCAGGACGTGCTTGCGTGCCTCGATCGCGGCCTTGGCGAGCGGGTAGTGGGTTGCGGACGGGGTCGCCACGACGACGAGATCGACATCCGGCCGGCCGATCAGCTCCATCGCATCATCGGTGACCAGCCGAGCACCCGACCACGCGGCAGCCTTGCTCGCCCGTTCGAGTTGTGCGTCGCACAGCGCGATGACCTTCGCCTGCTCGGTCCTCGCGAAATTGCGGATCAGGTTCGGCCCCCAGTAGCCACAGCCGATGACACCGACCCGGACGTGGCGGCTCATTCCGCACCCCCCTGATCCACGAACATCACCCACGGCGTCGAGAGGATGATCATCAGATCCATTGCCAGGCCCCACGACCGGATGTACTTCACGTCGAGCGCGCACATCTCCTGGTACGAGAGCCGATTGCGACCCGAGACCTGCCACAGACCGGTGATGCCGGGACGCACCGAAAGGCGCTCCCGCTGCCAGTCCTCGTAATCCTCCACCTCGTATGGCAGGGGCGGGCGGGGACCCACGATGGACATCTCCCCGCGGAGGACGTTGATGATCTGCGGAAGCTCATCGAGCGACGTGCGACGCATCCAGCGGGCCGCCCCGATGACCCGATGATCTCCATTGAGCTTGTACGTGCGCGAGTCGCCCGCGTCGGGGTCGGCCGAGCCCTCGCGCAACATGCTCGCGACGAGCTCGCGATGAGCCTCATCGCTCGCGCCGTGGTGCATCGTGCGGAACTTGTAGCAGGTGAACGGCTCGCCGCGGACACCGATGCGCTCCTGACGGAAGAGGATCGGCCCAGGCGATGTGGCCTTGATGAGCAGCGCGGCAACGAACCAGATCGGGCTGGTGATGACGAGAAGAATGATGGCAAATGAAATGTCGAGGACGCGCTTGGAAAGCGAGGTCAGCGCCGCAGGTCTGGCCCCCATAGCGGGGACTGCCTCCGACGTGATCGAGAGTGATGGCGCGCCGGGCGCACGCCGAATAGATACCATCGAGGGTTCCCCGTCTTTCTGAGGCTGAAGGGCATTACAGCCTCGTGCTATGGGCGAAGCCGCTGTAAGTGATGGATAAGCGGCCGATAATGACTCGCCCATGGTGGCGGAACGAAAGTACCATTTCAAGGGCAAACGAATGTCTGCGGTGCCAGCAGGCACCGCAGGACTTCCGGCTAGAACGGAAAGACGAGCGGAATCAGCACCAGGCTGAGGACGAGCGATACGAGGTTGAGCGGCAGTCCGAGACGCGTGAAATCGCTGAACCGGTAGTTGCCGATCCCGTACACCATCATGTTCGTCTGGTAGCCCAGTGGGGTCAGGAACGACAGGCTGGCCCCGAGCGCGACCGCCACGACGAATGGACGGGGGTCGCTTCCGGTCGCCGCCGCTGTCGCCATGGCCACGGGGAAGAGGAGGACGGCAGCGGCGTTGTTGCTGATCAGTTCGGTGAGGATCATCGTCGTCACCAGCACCCCGGCGAGCGCGCCGACGAGCCCGAGCGGCAGGAAGACCACGAGGAGAAGATCCGCGATCGTTGCCCCGAGCCCGGTGCTATGGACGGCGGCACCCAGGCCGAAGGCCGCGGCGATGAGCACGACGATGTTCAGGTCGACGGCGTCCCGCGCCTGCCGGAGGGTCAGAGCACGCGAGGCGACCAGCAGCAGGGCGACGATCAGCGAGGCCTCGAGGATCGGCAGGATGCCGGTTCCGGTCAGGACCATGAACCCCGTGCCGATCAGAGCGACGCGCTTGGCCTTCCGCGGCTGAGTCGGCGGGATGCCTCCCAGAGGTGCGATCACGAGGAAATCGCCCGAGTCGCGGAAGCGTTGCACGAACTGCTGTCCCGCGAGGACGAGCAGCGTATCCCCCATGCGGAGCGGCAGCTCGCCGAGCTTGCCCTCGACTCGGTGGCCGGAGCGATGGATGGCCAGCACGGCTGCTCCATACCGAGCCCGAAATCCGATCTCGCTGAGCGTTCGGCCGGCGAATCCCTCACCCAGCACGGCCTCGCTGAAGCCATGCCGGTCACCCTCGAGCTGCATGATCTGGCGGCGGTGTGTCGATTGCAGGCCGCGCATGCGCTGGAGATCAACCACCTGGTCGACGCGACCCACGAAGGTGAGCACGTCACGCGCATGCAGCTCCGTCGCCGGGCTGACGGGTGCGATGCGCTGCCCGTCGCGTTCGATGGCGACGAGGTAGACCGCCTCCAGGTGACGGAGCCCGGCCTGCTCGACCGTCCGGCCGACCATCGGTCCATCGCGCTGAACCACCATTCGCACGGAGTAGTCGCGCTCGCCGGTCGTCTCGGCGTGACCGCTCGTACGCTCCGGAAGGAGGCGCCCGGCCACGAGCGTCAGCACGAGCGTGCCGATCAGGGCAATCGGCAGGCCGACCGGGGTCAGCTCGAACAGGCCGAGCGGCTCCTGACCGGACTCGCGCATGAGCCCGGAAACGGTCAGATTCGTCGATGTGCCGATGGTGGTGCTCACGCCGCCCAGGACGGCGGCATACGAGATGGGAAGGAGGAATCGCGACGGAGACAGCCCCTTCCGATTACAGAGGTCGATGATCGCGGGGATCGTCATCGCCACGATCGTCGTGTTGTTGAGAAAGCCCGACGCGAGCGTGATGGGAAACAGCAGCTTGGCAAGGAACCCACGAGGGGGAGGCCCGTGCCCGATGAACCGGTCGAATGCCAGCTGGAGGAGGCCCGAAACGTCGGCCGCCTTCGCGAACACGAGGAGCGCGGCCACGATGATGGGCGCCTCGTTGCTGAACCCGGCAAACGCCTCGTCCGCGTCGATCACGCCGAGGACCAGCAGAACGATGGTGGCGATCAGGACGCCGATGGTCGGCTGGATCGCCTCGCGCGCGAGCAGCGTGACGAGCACCCCGACCGTGGCAAGCGTGATCCACGCCTCGATTCCCATCGTCCCTCTGGTGGCGGCTAGAATCCGTCGCGACGACGCCGGCCATCTGGCAGCGTGGCGACCGCGGGAGGATAACGGAGAAGCCGGTGACAATCACTGACGATCTGGCGGCTGATCAGCAGGCGCTGGCCGATGCCCTGCATGGAGCCGCCCGGGTCACGGCGTTGTGCCACGAGAATCCCGACGCGGACACGATCGGCGGAGCGGTGGCGATCGCCCTCATCGCGCGCCAGCTTGGAAAGAGCTGGGAGATCGTCAGCGTCGACGCCCCACCCCCTGCGCTCGACTTCCTTCCCCTGTTCGATGCCATCCGCCAAGAGCCGTCGCTCGAACCTGATCTGGCCGTCGTGTGCGACGCCGCGACACTCGAGCGCGTGGGTCGGATCCGCCACGAGCAGGCGGCCTGGCTCGATCGCTCCCGGCTGGTCAATGTCGACCATCACGTGACGAACTCGCGCTACGCCGACGTCAACCTGGTCGACCCCCACGCCGCCGCCACATGCCAGGTCATCGCCTCCGCCATCCCACGGCTCGGGATTGCGCTCGACCGCGATATCAGCACGGCCCTCATGACCGGCATCGTCCGCGATAGTCACGGCTTCTCGGATCCGAGCACCACCGGAGAGACACTGCGGATCGCCGCCGAGCTCGTTGACGCCGGGGCGCCCGGTGCGCTCATCCATCGCCGGGTCCTGGCGGACCTTCCCTACGCGACGCTGGCGCTGTGGGGGCGCATGCTCCACGGCATCGGAGAGCGCCGGGACGGCCGAATCATCCACACCACGTTGACGCAGTCGATGCTCGATGCGACCGGGGCTCAGAACCACGATGCCGACGGGTTGGCTGAGTTCATCGCCAAGACGAAGGGAGCCGAGATCTCCATCCTGCTGCGCGAGGTCGGGCCCAGCGAGACGCGAGTCAGCCTGCGCACCAGTGAAGCCGTGGACGCGACGCGGATCGCCGGGATCTTCGACGGCGGCGGCCACGCGCGCAGGGCGGGCTGCACGATCAGGGCGCCGGCGGCCGAGGCCGTACGCCAGGTCCTCACGGTCTGCGAGGACGTCCTCGACGGCACCGCCTGAGCAACCGCCGCCACCGGAATCGGGCTTCAGCCCTCCGGCCCGGCATCACCACGCGCTGGAGCCGACCAGAGCGTGAGGTCGCGATCCAGGAACGCCGACAGGCGCTCGACCTCGTCG
Organism: uncultured Chloroflexia bacterium; assembly: GCA_963704115.1. Taxonomy (GTDB): domain Bacteria; phylum Chloroflexota; class Limnocylindria; order QHBO01; family QHBO01; genus JACDBZ01. Next base: position 99,601 of record CAVPGY010000002.1, on the reverse strand, counting down.
ATGAACTCGAGCCGCAACCGCTCGCGCGTCGCGGCCGGCATCGGGATTCGGGGGGCGGTCGTCACGTTGAGGCGTTTCGCGCGCTCATACAGGGCTCGTCGCACGCGCTGCGGCACGCTGCGGCGGATCACCCGACGAAGCGGGTCCGGCGGGCGGGCAAGGAAGTGCCGCAGCCGTTCGCTCCGTGTTCGCTTGCTCGCGTTGACCACCTCGAACGCCGCGGGACGAGCATCGCCGCGGACGTCGAGGAAGCGCAGCACGCCCTGGTAAGCCGCCCCGGGATCAGCCACGAAGTCATCGAACACGATGACGTGCAGGCGCTCGCGACCGAATGCATCCACGTAGCGCTGGAGCTGCTCGGTGTACCTCGGGACCGTTGCGTACCACAGCCCCTGGGGGAGGTGCGCACGGGGTGGGATCCGGCGCCCGGCCCGGCGATCGGGCTCCGCATCAAGGGCGGCGGTGAAGTCGTCGATCGCCTCGTTCCCGTTCGACAGGTGCTCGCCATGGAGGGCGTGGAGCATCTCGATCGGGTTGCGGAGCATCACGATGATTCGGGCATCGGGCGTGAACTCCGAGATCTCGCGGGCGGCAGAGGACGAGTAGAGGTACCACACGTACGCCGTGCCGATGACCTGCTCGGCGTCCGCCTCGGCGAAGTACGCGAGGTACTCCTCCTGGGTCAGCGGCACGCGATCGCGGATCTCGAGGTCGCCTCCGAAGTACCGGAGCTCCTTGCGTTCCGGCAGGAAGAGACCAGGATGCTCGCGCAGGTATGCGTACATCGCGGTCGTGCCGGACTTCGGAGCGCCGACGATATAGAAGTCCGGCCGTCGAGCACTCACACGTGCTCCTCGAGCAGCGCCGGGAGGCCGTTGAGCAGCCGTGATCGCGCCCACATCGGTCCGAGCTTCGCCGCCCGGGCTGCGGCGTGAGCATCCAGGTCCGTGTGCTGCCCGAACAGGACGACCTCCGCGCTTCCCCCGGCGCGAAGATGCGCCAGGGCGGCCGCCCAGTCGTCGTTGCGGGCTGACCAATCGACCAGGACGAGATCGAACGCGGCTCGTCCCCTCAGCTCGGCCGGTGTGTCCAACCGCCTGACTGATCCGCGAGCAGCCGACACGGCAGCATCGATTCGGCTGTAGATCATGAGGTCGCTGGTGATCGCGGCAACCCTCATTCGGGCGAGGAATCGGTCATGGCGGTCGATGACGGGGGCGGTTCGTGATAGACGGGCGCCGAGTGTGGCTGGTCGTGCGCCTGGGCTGTCACCGTCTGGTCGACCACGAAGCGCGCCACTCGCATCGGGAAGATCCCGACCACCACGGGAGCCTTCACCTCGACGGAGAGCTCGACGCCAACCTCGTCCCGCTGCCAGAGGTCCTGGAGCTTCGTCGCCTCGCGCTCGGGCAGGCCGATGTAGGCCGTCGTCCCGTTGCGAGAGACCACGCTCATGGCCTCCGGATCGAGGCCGAATCGGCGACGGATGTCGGCGACGGCGAGATATGGACGTGATGTGAGGTATCGGCGGAGGCTCGAGGTGCTCGGCCGTTTGTTGGCGGACATGGTTCTTGACGGGTCAGTCTACGCCCATGGCCGCCGGTCCGCCCAGCGACCGGTGTCTCAGCTGCGATCGCCGATGATGCTCCGCAGCACGAAGAGCACGTTCGCCGGTCGCTCGGCCAGGCGTCGCATGAAGTACGGATACCACTCGGTCCCGTAGGGCACGTAGACGCGCAGCCGGTGGCCGTCGGCCTGGAGCTGGCGCTGGAGATCGCGCCGGATGCCGTACAGCATCTGGAACTCGTACCGGTCCTGGCCGATCCCCCGCTCCTGCGCGAAGGCCGCCACGCGTTCGATCATTTCCTGGTCGTGGGTGGCCACCCCCGGGTAGGCATCGGCCTCCAGCAGGCGCTGGCACATGGCCACGAAGGCGTCGCCGATGGCCGCGCGATCCTGTAGCGCCATCTCCGGCGGCTCGGCGTAGGCGCCCTTGCAGATGCGGGCCCGCACGCGCTCGGCGGCGAGGCGCTCGACGTCGGCCGGCGACCGATGGAGGTAGGACTGGACGACCGGGCCGATGTCATGGCCCTCCGCCCGCAGCCGATCGACGATGTCGAGCGTGCGCTCCGTGTACGCCGATGACTCCATGTCGATCCGAATGAACACACCGTGGCGCGTCCCCGCCGCCGCGACCGGCGCGATGGCCGCCAGGCACTCGTCGCCGCCGAGATCGAGCCCCATCTGCGTCAGCTTGATCGAGACGTTGGCGTCGAGCCCCTCCGCGGCGATCCGCTCGATGGTGGCGACGTACGCAGCGGCGGCGCGATCGGCGGCGGCGCGATCGGCGACGGCCTCACCCAGCACGTCGAGCGTGGCGGTGGCCCCGGTCGCGTTGATCGCGCGGACCGCCTCGACGGCCTGGTCGAGCGTCGTGCCGGCCACGAATCGGTACGGCATGCGGCGAACGAGCGGGGTAGCCATGGCCAGACGGCCGAGCCAGCGCCGGTTGCTCAGCCACAGGAAGAAGGCGCGCATGGCCGCGGAGATCATCAGCCGGAGTCTAGCGTCGGCATTCGGACCGCCGCACGGCTGGAATCAGCGGCGGCCGTGGCTCCAGCCGCGGGCCCGCTCCACCGCGCGACGAATGAGGTCCTTCGGCGGGATCGGCCCATCGCCGTAGTCGCGCGGGCCGAGGCCGATCGGACCGGCCCGTTCCGGGTCGATGTCGGCACCGTCGATGCGGATCGAGGGCGTGCCCCGCATCTGGAGGAAGGCGGCATCCTCCGCCGAAGCAGCGGCGACCATCTGGATCGGCGTCTCGAAGGCATCCTCGGTGAGCACCTCGACGAGGTTCTGTCGTGCGGGCATGGCGGCCGGGTCGCCGTCGGCGTAGAGCAGCTCGACCCGCATCTCAGGCGTCTCGGGGCCGGCGAAGCGCGCCGTGGCCGATCATGAGGTGGCGAAGAAGGCGAGCAGCGCGACGACGCCGGCGACGGCCAGCGCCGCGCTGGCGTAGAGGCGGCGGCGCTCCTCGCCCGTCATGCCCTCCCGCGTCGATACGCTCGAGGGACGGTCGGCGCGGCCGCGCCACTGGAGGTAGCGCTCGGTGTTGTCGTCGCGCGTCTCGCGGGCCCGGTAGCCCTGCCACGCCGGCCAGCCGACCAGGTAGGCGGCGATGCCGGCGACGACGGCCGCGGCGAGCCAAGCGAGCGGCGGCATCGGTCAGTCGACCTCCGGTTCCGTCGCGGACCCATAGGCCTCGTCCAGGATGCCCTCGATGGCGCGCTGGTCGCGCCGCACCAGGAAATGCCAGGCGAGGTACACGCCGTTGAGCAGCGCCCAGCCGATGACCACCGGGGCGTACCAGGTCGCCCATGGCTCCCCGATCCGTTGGACGGTGACGTGACCGAGATAGACGGAGACCGCGAACAGCCCGGCCCCCACGATGGTGAAGTGCCACGTCTCGGCGGAGATGAAGGCGGCGGGGTGACGAAGCGATGCGGCCACGAGGCGCGGATCGCCCGGTGCCCCGAAGTAGACCTCCTCCAGTCGATGGGCCACCAGCAGATCGGCACCGATCTCGCGGTTGATGCGCCGTTCCAGCGCCGACGCGAAGGTGCGCGCGAAGACGACGTAGCTGAAGAGATACGACGCGTGGAAGCCGACGTAGAGGATGACGAACGGCAGGATGATGGCAGCGACCTGCGTGGGAGGCCAGAATGCGCCGATGAACAGCGCCCCGACGACCACCAGGCCGGCCCCGGTGAAGCTGAAGAACAGCTCGTAGTAGCGGTAGAGCATCGCGCGCACCCGACTGAGCTGCGCCTCGAGGACGCGGAGGCCCGCCGGCGGGAGCGTGTCGCTCAAGCGGACGTCTCCCCCGCCGCCGCCGCTTCCATGATCCACTCGACGTGATCGCCCGCCACGCGTTCGGCCGGCAGACCCGAGCCGCCGGCGCGAATCCGCGAGATCGGATCGGCCTTGTCGGCCCCCAGGATCACGAACAGGACCTCGCGGGCGGCGGCGAACACCGGGAACGTCAGCGTCATGCGCCAGGTGTCCTGCGCGGGCACCCAGTTGCCGACGACCCAGCGCTCGGTCTCGTCGAGCGCATCGGTTCCCGGGAAGAGGCTGGCCGTATGGCCGTCGGGACCCATGCCAAGCCACACCAGGTCGAACGCGGGCGGCGCATCGCCACGCGCGTCGAAGGCGAGCCGCAGCTCGGATTCGTACGACAGTGCCGCGGCATCGATGTCCGGCGCCTCGGCGGGCATGCGGTGGACCCGGTCGGCGCGGACGCCGGGCAGGTGTGAGATGAACGTGCGGTAGGCCACACCGAAGTTCGACTCCGGATGATCCGGCGGCACCGATCGCTCGTCGCCCCAGAAGAACTCGACCCGACTCCAGTCCACGACGTCGCGACGATCTGGCTCGAGGAGGAGCGGAAAGACCCGTGGCGGCGTGCTGCCGCCGGAGAGCGCGACGCGGAACACGCCGCGCTGCGCGATCGCAGTTCGCGCCGCTTCCACGACACGATCGGCGGTCGCGGAGGCGACCGCGGCCGTGTCGGCCATCACGGTGAAGCGCGTCATGCCGCGGCCTCGCGTGCAGAGGAGAGGAGGATGGCCGCTGCCCGCAGGGCGTCCTCGTAGACCCGATCGACCATGTCGACGGTCAGCTGGGCGCTGAGCAGCTCCGGCTCGCGGACGACGTCCATGCTGACGCGGCGCAGCAGGGCGGTCATCCCATCGGCATTGGTGGCAACCATCGCGTCGTCTACGTCGCGATCGATGATGAACTCGGCGGCCCCGGTCTCGCCGAGCGATCGGAGGCGGACCGAGAGCAGCTCGCCGGGGCCGCACGGCGTCGGTCGGCATCGGCTCGACGAGCAGGTCGACCATCTCATGCCTGCCCTCCAGGCGTAGCCGAAACCCTTCATCCGACAGCGGATTCGAGCGTGCGATGTCGTTTCCAGCCGAGCCGCGTGGCGATCCAGCCGGCGTACAGCAGGGCCTGGGCCATCGGCGCGGCCACGCCCGGCGAGACCTCGTCGTCCTCGTCATGGCGCGCGGAGCCGGTGGCCGGGACGGCGTAGCTGGATGCGCAGTCGCGACAAGTTCGGGCAGGTAGCGTCGGAAGCGCGGAGCATCGAAGAACTGCGCGGTCAGCTCCTGCCACCAGCGAGCCGCTCCCACGCAAGGTCGCCGACGCCGCTCTGGCGTCGCAGGTTCGCCAGCCGGCGGAGTCCGCCGAGCAGATCGCTCGAAGTCGGCCGAGTCGACGATCACCCGATCGCTCAGCTCGACGAGCTGCTCGAAGACCGGGTCGCGGAACGGCGGGTCGCCGGGCCACCAGACGTGCGTCGGCAGGTCGTGGATGAGCAGCGGAGTCACGATGCCGGAGAGATGGGCCGCCGCATCGCCGCGCACCACGAGGACGACCTCCTCGTAGCAGACCCGATCGCCCTCGACCGCGTCATGGCAGTGCGTGCTGATCCGCGCGTCGAGCGGGGCCGCATCCGCCTCATGCTCCGGCACGAGGACGAGGGCGCGCGATGGGTGGCGGACGCCGAGGCCCAGCAGGGTCTGCACGACGCGATCGGCGGCCGCCGATCGACGACCGTCACAATCAGGTTCAGGACCGAGGCGCGCGCATGCGGAAGGCCCTTCTCGGTCACGACCGCGCCGCTCCCCATCGGGGCCGTCGGGGCGTCCCACAGCGACGAGAGATGACCGGCGATGGCGCGCACCGTCGTGTCGCGCTGCTCCCACATCGGCGTGGCCAGGCTGTCGCGCTTCGCCGAAGCGCATGAGCCGCCGATGGACCGCCTGCTCCTCGTGCGCGGGATCGTGCGCCGGCCGGACGGGGGTCACCGGTCACGGGCGTCGCCACGCTCGGCCGTCGCGGTCGAGCAGCTCATCGGCCGCGGGTGGGCCCCACGTGCCGGCGGCGTAGAAGTGAAGCGGACCGCCCGTCCCGCCGCTCCACGCCGCCAGGATCGGCTCGAGAATGCTCCAGGCCTGCTCAACCTCGTCGTCGCGGGTGAAGAGGCTCGGCATCGCCGATCATCGCGTCGAGCAGCAGCGTCTCGTAGGCATCGGGCGAGTCGACCGCGAAGCTCGATCCGTACCGGAAATCCATGTTGACCGTCCGGATCTGGAGGCCCTGGCCCGGCACCTTGGCCCCGAAGCGGAGGAGGATGCCCTCATCGGGCTGGACGCGGATCGCGAGCACGTTCGGCTCCACGGCGGGGACGCCGGCGCGCTGGAAGAGCGCCAACGGCGCGCGTTTGAACTGGACGGCGATCTCTGTCACCCGGCTCGGCATCGCCTTGCCGGTGCGCAGGTAGAACGGCACGCCGGCCCAGCGCCACGAGTCGATCGCCAGTTTCAGCGCCGCGAACGTCTCGGTCTCGCGAGTCGGGCTCGACCTCCGGCGCGTCGCGGTAGCGACGACACTCGCTCACCCTCCACCCAGCCGGAGACGTACTGGCCACGGATCGTGTTGGCCGCCACGTCGTCGGCCGTCATCGGCTTCACGGCACGGAGCACCTTGAGCTTCTCGTCGCGCAGGTCCTCGGCCGCGAACTCGACCGGCGGTTCCATGGCGAACATCGCCATCAGCTGCAGACCGTGGTTCTGGACGATGTCGCGCAGCGCGCCGGTCGAGTCGTAGAACTCGCCGCGACCCTCGACTCCGACCGTCTCGGCCACGGTGATCTGCACGCGTCGATGTAGCGCCGGTTCCAGATCGGCTCGAACAGACCGTTGCCGAAACGGAAGACGGCGAGGTTCTGGACCGTCTCCTTGCCGAGGTAGTGATCGATCCGATAGACCTGCGTCCTCGTCGAAGACGTCGGCGATCTCGCGGTTCAGAGTTCGGGCGCTGTCCGAGATCGTAGCCGAATGGCTTCTCGACGATGACGCGCGTCCAGCCGCGCTTCGAGCCGCTGGCCGCGATGCGCGCCCGCTGGCCGCCAGGCCGGCACGATCGAGCTGGCTGCACGATCTCCGGGTACAGGCTCGGCGGGCACCGCCAGGTAGAAGAGCCGGTTGCCCGCCGTGCCGCGATCGCGGTCGATGCGGTCGAGGCGCTTGGCAAGCTCGACGTAGGCGGCCGGAGTCGTCGAAGTCACCCCGGTGATACTCGATGCCGCGCGCGAACGACTCCCAGATCGCCGGCTTCGCCGGGCGGTTGCGGCTGTGCGTGTTGATCCCATCCAGGAGGTGCTCGCGGAACTGCTCGTCGGTCAGCTCGCGACGGGCGAAGCCGACGACGGTGAACTCCGGAGGCAGGAATCCGCCGAGCAGGGAGTTGTAGAGCGCCGGCCCGAGCTTGCGCTCGGTGAGGTCGCCGGTCGCGCCGCAGATGACCATCGTGCACGGCTCGGCCATGCGCTCGAGGCGAAGGCCCTCGCGAAGCGGGTTCGGCGCCGGACGGCTCGGGTCGCCGGGCATGCGCAGCGTTCGGCTCCGCGGGGTCGGCCTCGGCCTGCGCGGCGACATCGGCCCGTTACTCGCGTTCCTTCAGCGCGTGGCCCCCGAACTCGTTGCGGAGCGCGGCGAGGACGCGATCGGAGTAGCTGTCCGGATCGCGACGGCTCCGGAAGCGCTCGAGGAGACTGAGGGTGATGACGGGGCGGGAACGTCATGGTCGATCGCCTCGACCACCGTCCAGCGGCCCTCGCCGGAATCGGCGACCCAGCCGCGGATGTCCTCGAGGTCGTTGCCCTCCTTCGCGAACGCGTTCGCCGGCCAGCTCGAGCAGCCAGGAGCGGATCACCGATCCGTTGTTCCACATCCGGGCGATCGCCGCCGAGGTCGAGGTCGTAGTCGCTGGCGTGGAGGATGTCGAAGCCCTCGCCGTAGGCCTGCATGATCCCGTACTCGATCCCGTTGTGGACCATCTTCGTGTAGTGCCCGGCGCCCGCGTCGCCGCAGTAGAGGTAGCCGTTCTCCGGCGCGAGGGTCCGTCACCACCGGCTCGAAGCGCTCGAACACCTCGCGACTCCCGCCGAGCATGGCGCAGAAGCCGACCTGGAGGCCCCAGACGCCGCCTGAGACGCCCATGTCGAGCCACTCGATCCCCCGCTCCGCGAGCTCCGCCGCGTGGCGCTCCGAGTCGTGGAAGCGGCTGTTGCCGGCGTCGATGATCACGTCTCCCGGCTCGAGGAGTCCGGCGAGCTGCTCGATCATCGCGTCCGTCGCGTCGCCGGATGGGACGCTGATGACCACGTGACGCGGCGCCGGCCATCAGTCTCGACGCAGCCGCTCGATCGGCTCGGCGACCGCGATGCGGCCCTCGTTCTCCGGCTCGGCGGCGACCTCGGCTGGTCGACCGACTCGGTCCGGTTCCAGGCGACGACGTCGTGGCCCGCCGCGTGGCGGCGCGTCGCGCCATCCCGGCCCCCATCCTGCCCAGTCCCGCGATCGCGACCTGCATCTGTGCTCCTTGTTGCTTGGCGTTCGCGGATGGTGCCGGAGACCATCGCCTCCAGCCGCTCGAGGCCGGCCTCGAGCTCGTCGAGATGCAGCCGCAGCGCCCGGCGGCCCCGCCGCTGGAGCGACGCGAGGTCGCCGAGCGCCTGCGCGGCGATCAGGGTACCGAACGTCTCCGTCCCAACCGGGGATCGGCAGGTCCTTCGATGGCTCCGCGGTGATCTGGAGGAAGACGCCGGTGTCCGGTCCGCCCTTGTGGAGCTGGCCCGGTCGAGTGGAGGAATCGCGGCCCGAAGCCGAGGGTCGTGGCCGCGCCGCGTGCGCTCCCGGATCCGTGCCCGGATCGCCTGCAGGCGCGCCTCGGTGTCGCGATCGGGCGGCACGTAGGCGAGCAGGGCGAACGTAGTCGCGGCCGCCCCGCGAGAGGCCGAGGAGCTGGTCGACGGCGCCATCGACGGTCACCGGCGTGTCGCCGAGAGGCCGCGGGATCGGCGCTGACCGCCATGCCCGGCTCGCTCACCAGCGGCATCGGCTGCCGGCAGCGCGCCGCCGGCGACCGATACGCCTCGAGCAGCGTCCTTCGTCGCGTCCTTCGACTCCTGGACGTTCGGCTGGTCGAACGGATCGATGCCGAGGACGATCCCCGCCGCCGCGGTCGCGACCTCCCAGCGTACGAACTCGGCGCCGACGTCGAGCGGATCGGCGAGGTCGATGCGCGTCACCGGATGGCCGCGCGCCATCGAGGCCATCGGCCAGGCGAATGGAGCTCGGGATCGGTGTCCTCGGCGAAGGTCAGCAGGACGAAGCAGCGATCGTCCGGCGTAGGCCTCGGCCGCCATGGGCGCCTCGCCGACGATCGGCACGATGCCGCGTGCCGGCCTTGCCGGTGCTCTCGGCGATGAGCTGCTCGGCCCAGTCGCCGAAGGCCGCCGAGCCGCGGCGAGGTCAGGAAGGTGAGCTTGTCGCGGCCGGCCAGCGCCGCTTCGCCCGAGATGAGCACCGAGCGCGAGGCCCGGGTTGGCCGAGGCGCTCGCCGTTCGGCACGCCTCGGCCATGCGCGCGCGCCCGCGTCGAGCAGCGCCCCCGACGTCGACGCCGTTGAGCGCCGCCGGCACCAGGCCGAACACGGTGAGCGCCGAGTACCGGCCGCCGACGTCCGGCGGCGCGGTCACGATGGCCCGGAACTCCTGGGCGCGCGCCAGCTCGGCGAGCGCGGTGTCCGGGTCGGTGATGGCGACGAAGTCGAGCGCGGGCGCGATCTCGCCCATGGCCGCCTGGTAGGCGTTCGGCTCGGTGGTCGTGCCGGACTTCGAGCTGACGCAGAACAGCGTGCGCTGCGCCGAGGCCCACGATCGGAACCCGCGCACCACGTCCGGGTGGGTGGAGTCGAGAATGCGCAGCTCCAGGCCGTCGGCCGACGCGGCGCCGGTGCCCGCCGGGCCACCGGCCCAGCCGAAGACGCGGGCGAACAGCTCCGGGGCAAGGCTGCGAGCCGCCCATGCCGAGCACGGCGACGCGCCGATAGCCGTCCGCGCGCACGTCGCGCGCGAGGTGCTCGAGCTCGGTCGACGCGCTCGCGACATCGCGTCCGGCAGCGTCGAGCCAGCCGAGCCAGGCGGCGACCTCCTCGGCCGGCTTGCCGGAGGCGGCCCACAGCGAGCCGTCGCTTCGCCCACAGCCGATCGGCGACGCTGGTCCGCGGTGAACGACTCGAGCCGGGCGGCGATCGCGGCGTCGAGATCGCTCATGCCGGGGCGAGCTCCTTCCGCTTCGACTCGATCGTCTCGATGAGCTCGTCGAAGCTCTTCGCCGAAGCTCGCGACGCCCTCGGCCAGGAGCTCCTCGGTGACGCGCGTCCATGCTGACCCCGCTGGCCTCGACCTCGCGCAGCGCCTGGCGGGCACCGTCGAGGTCCCGGTCCAGCGTGCGCTCGACGGCTCCCGTGGTCGAGGAAGGCCTCGATCGTGTCCGAGCGGCATCGTGTCCACGGTGTCCGGGCCGATCAGCTCCTCGACGTACAGCACGTCGCGGTAGTCGGGGTTCTTGGTGCTGGTGCTGGCCCACAGGCAGCGCTGGACATTTGCGCCGGCGGCCCGCAGGTCGGCGAACTCGTCGCCACCGAAGATCTCGTCGAAGGCCTCGTACGCCAGCTTCGCGTTGGCGATCGCCGCGCGGCCGCGGGCCTCGAGCTCGGCGCGCCCGCCGGCCTCCGTGAGCGCCTTGTCGATCTTGCTGTCGACGCGGCTGACGAAGAAGCTCGCCACGCTGCTGATGCGCGAGATGTCGTCGCCACGCTCGTGGCGTTGCCGCAGGCCGGCCACGTACGCCCGCGCCACCTCGCGGTAGACATCGACGCTGAACATGAGCGTGACGTTCACGTTGATGCCGTCGGCGATCGCCGCCTGGACCGCCGGGATGCCGGCGGGGGTTGCCGGGATCTTGATCATCACGTTGGGCCGGTCCAGCTTCGCCCACAGCTCGCGGGCACGCGTGAGGGTGCGCATCGGTGTCGTCGGCCAGGTTGGGCTCGACCTCGATGCTGGCGAAGCCATCGGTGCCATCGGCCTCGTCGTAGACGCGGCGGAGGACGTCCGCTGCATCGCCGACGTCGCTGGTGGCGATCTGCTCGTAGATCGCGTGGGCATCGTCACCGGCCTCGATCTCGCGCCGGATCAGCTCGTCGTACTGCCCGGTGGCGACCGCCTTGGCGAAGATGGTCGGGTTGCTGGTCAGGCCGCGAATCCCGTCGTCGACCATCCCGGCGAGCTTGCCGCTGTCGATCAGGTCGCGATCGATGAAGTCGATCCAGGGGCTCTGGCCCTGCTCCGCGTGGAGCCGATGAAGTGCGTTCGTCATGATCGTCTGGTCTCCTGTGAGCTAGTCGCGCCGACCGGAGCCGACTTCGGTGGTGTCGCGATGGCCGCCCGTGCGCCGCACGAGGTCGCGCGCCGCGGCCGCGATGCAGTCCGCGTCGATCCCGGCCGCGTGCAGCATCTCGGCAGGCTTGCCGGATCCGGGCATCTCGGTGACGGCGAGCTTGACCACGACCGGGTGTGGCTGCTCCTCCGCCAGCGCGGCCAGGACCGCGTCGCCCAGCCCGCCCTCCGGCCAGTGATCCTCGACCGTCAGGATGGCGCCGGTCTCGCGCGCTGCGAGCACGGACGGTGTCCGCGTCGAGCGGCTTCACGCTGTAGAGGTCGATGACCCGGGCGTTGATGCCCTCGGCGGCGAGCTCGTCCGCGGCGGCGAGGGCCTCGTGGAGCGTGATCCCGGCGCCGATGAGCGTGAGCGCGTCGTCCTCCGAGCCGCGAACGACCCGTGAACCGCCGATCTCGAAGGCGTCGCCCGGCTCGTAGAGGATCGGCGTCTTCTCGCGCGTGGTGCGCATGAACACGATGCCCCCGTGGTCGGCCATCTGCGGGACGAGGGCGGCGGCCTGGTTGGCGTCGCTGGGATAGAGCACGGTCGAGCCATGGACGGCGCGGAAGCTGGCGAGGTCCTCGAGCGCCATCTGCGACGGCCCGTCCTCGCCGATGCTCACGCCGGCGTGGGAGCCGCCGAGATTGATGTTCGCGCGGCTGATGGCCGCCATCCGCACGAAGTCGTAGGCACGCGCCAGGAAGGCGGCGAAGGTCGCCGCGTACGGCTTCCAGCCGCGCACCTGCAGGCCGACCGCGTACGAGAGCATCTGCTGCTCGGCGATGTACGACTGGATGAAGCGCTCGGGAAGCGCCTCGGCGAACTCCTCGGTATAGGTGCTGTTGCCCACCTCGCCGTCGATGGCGACGACGTGGCCGTCGGCCCTTCCGAGCGCCACCAGCGCGTCGGCGAACGCCTTGCGGGTCGCCTCCTTCGTGCCGGGCTCGTACGACCGGCAGCGAGAGCGGCTGGGTCGGGAAGGCGTGCGGCTCGCCACGTACCTCGGGCTTCGGGACGCTGACGCGGATGTCCCGCAGCCCGCCGAGCTCCGCGATCGCCGCGGCCTCGTCCTCGACCGCCTTGCCGTGCTTGCCGGGCAGGTTCTCGACCGCGGTGACGCCGTGTCCCTTCTCGGTGCGGGCGATGATCACGGTGGGCCGCCCGCTCGTCTCCACGGCCTCGGCGTAGCGCGGCGTCGATCGCCGCGACATCGTGCCCGTCGACCTCGATCGCCTTCCAGCCGAAGGCCTCGGCCCGCCGGCGGTACGCGTCGAGATCCCAGCCGTGCATCGTCTCGCCGGTCTGGCCGAGACGGTTGACGTCGATGATGGCGATCGAGGTTGTCGAGGTCCTGGTGGCCGGCGGCCTCGAAGGCCTCCCACATCGAGCCCTCGGCCATCTCCGAGTCGCCGCACAGGCACCACACGCGGGCGGGAAGGCGATCGAGCTTCTTCGCCGGCATAGCGCAACGCCGACGGCGATCGGCAGTCCCTGGCCGAGGGACCCGGTCGCGACGTCGACCCACGGCAGGACCGGGGTCGGATGACCCTCGATCCGCGAGCCGAGCTGCCGGAAGGTCAGCATCTCCTCGTCGCTGATCGCGCCCGCGGCCTTGTAGATCGCGTAGAGCAGCGGCGACGCGTGCCCCTTGCTGAAGATCAGGTGGTCGTTGCGCGGGTCGTCCGGCGTGTCGAAGTCGTAGTGCAGGTACTTCGACGATGAGCACCGCCATCAGGTCGGCGGCCGACATCGACGAGGTGGGATGGCCGCTGTTCGCGGCGCTGCTGGATCGGATCGAGTCGACGCGGAGCTGCTGCCCGAGCTCGCGCCAGTCGTCATGGTGCTGCGTCATGCGTACGTGCTCCGCAAGTTGTCTGCCGATTCGATGGGTGTGCCCCCAATGATACGGCCCGTGAGCGACGACGGTCGCCGGGCGGACAAGCGAAACGGGCGGCCCGAGGGACCGCCCGTCATCGGCGTCGCGGGTCGAGGCGAGTCAGTCGCGCATCATCCGGAAGCAGTCGGAGCAGTACACCGGCCGCGCGCCGGTCGGGCGGAACGGCACCTGGGTCTCGTTGCCGCAGCGGGCGCAGACCGCGTCGTGCATCTCGCGCGGACCGCGGTCGAAGCCGCCTCCGCCGCCGTAGCCGCCCCCGTTGCCGTAGCTGCTCGCTGCCCCGCCGCCGGAGGCCCGGCGCTGGGCGCGGCACGAGGCAGCAGCGCTTCGGAGCGGACGCGAAGCCCTTCTCCGCGAAGAATTCCTGCTCGGAGGCGGAGAACACGAAGTCGATTCCGCAATCGCTGCAGGTGATCACCTGATCGGTGTAGGTCACGTACGGACCCCTCCCAACTGTGGTTACCGCGTCGATGGCTCGTCGCTCGACGCCGGCCCGGTCTCGTGCCACTGCCCCGAGACCGACGGTTGGACGCGCTGGGGAGAGGTAGCGAATGGGTGGTGGCGCCGCTCGTTGCGGCCCGACGCGCGGAGTATTGCGCGCTCGCCGCCACCGCCGCAAGGGGTTTCGACGGGTACGATCGGCGCATGCGACCAACCCTGCTGGTGCTCGGGGTCCTGCTCATCGGCGCCGGCGCGATCTTCGTCGCGCAGGGCCTCGATCTCCCCTTCGCTCCGGCGAGCTTCATGACCGCCGATCGTGCGTGGGTGCTGATCGGGGTGATCGTCGTGGTCGCAGGGGCCGTGCTCGTGACCTGGTCGCGGCAGCACGGAGACGCCCCCCGCCAATAGGTCGGTGCCCTCCGGCCAGGGGGTAGATGCAGGCGCCGATGACGCCGATGGATCAGCGGCGGGTACGCGCAGGCGACGGCTCGACCCGCCGCCCGGGCGTGAGCAGGAGCGATGGATCGACGTGACCGGCCCGCATGCCGGCTTCAACCGAAGTCACGCCGATCCATCGCCATCCCGCGAGTGCTAGGCCTTCTCCGAGCCCTCGGCGGGCGGAATCACCGGCTTGACGGCCGCGGCGCCGCTCTCTTCGGGCTGCTTCCCACCGACGAAGGCGCTGATGAGGTCCATCGGCAACGGGAAGATGATCGTCCGGGTCTGGTCGGAGCTGATGTCGCCGAGCGTCTGGAGGTAGCGCAGCTGGAGCGCGCTCGGCGCCGAGCTGATGATGTTCGCCGCCTCGGAGAGCTGCTGCGCCGCGAGGAACTCGCCCTCGGCATGGATGACCTTGGCACGCTTGTCACGCTCTGCCTCGGCCTGGCGGGCCATGGCCCGCTTCATCTCCTGGGGCAGCTCGACGTCCTTGACCTCGACGATGCTGACCTTGATGCCCCACGGTGCGGTCTGCTCGTCGATGATCTCCTGCAGTCGCTGGTTGATCTCCTCGCGGTTGCTGAGCAGCTCGTCGAGCTCGGACTGGCCGAGGACGGATCGCATGGTGGTCTGCGCGATCTGCATCGTCGCGAGCATGTAGTTCTCGACGCGGACCACGGCCGCCTCGGGATCGGTCACGCGGAAGTAGGCGACCGCGTTCACGCGCACGGTCACGTTGTCCTTGGTGATCGCCTCCTGGCTGGGGATGTCCAGAGTGACGGTTCGCAGGTCGATCTTCACCATCCGATCGATGAACGGGATGATGAAGAAGAGGCCCGGGCCCCGGGCCCCGACCAGGCGTCCGAGCCGGAAGATGACTCCCCGCTCGTACTCCTGGACAACCTTGATCGCGGCCCCGACGAGGCTCGAGATGATCAGGGCGGCCACCGCCAGGACCGGCAACAGGCCGATGAGATCGTCCACGGATTACGACTCCTTTGGTTCGCTTGTCTCGGATGGAGCGGCCGCATCGACCGGTTCCACGATGAGGGTCATGCCATCGCGCCCCGTGACGCGGACATGCCCTTCTCGCGGGAGCTCGACTCCCGCGGCGGGGCGGGCGCTCCAGAGCTCCCCGTCGATGTAGATGGACTCACCGCGCATGGCGCCGACGTGCCCGACCATGTCGTAGCCGCCGATCGCCACCGGCCGCCGCCGGGACCGCATCACCGCGCGCACGGCGACGAGGCTGAACAGGACGAGTCCGAGGGTGATGCCGTAGATCAGCGGGCGGCTGACCTCCAGGAACGGCGCCTGCGTGTCGTCGATGAGGAGCGTGGCGCCGAGGAGGAACGAGATGGCGCCGCCGATCCCGAGCACGCCGCCCGAGGCCACCCAGATCTCCGCGCCCATCAGGGCGAGGCCGAAGAGCAGCAGCGCCAGGCCGGCGTAGTTGATCGGCAGGCTGCCGAGGCTGAAGAGGCCCAGGACAATCGCGATGGCGCCGGCGATGCCGGGGAAGAACGACCCGGGCGCACTGAGCTCGAAGTAGAGGCCGAGCGACCCGAGGCTGAGCAGGATCACGGCGATGTTCGGGTCGCTGAGCGCCATGAGGACGTCCTCGAACGGGGACATCGGCAGCTCGACCACCTCGGCACCGGCGGTCGCCAGGCTCACGTCGAGCCCGCCGACGCTGAGGGTCATGCCATCGATCTGCTCGAGCAGCTGCGCGCGGTCGTCGGCAACGAGGTCCACGACGTCGATCTCGACCGCCTCCGCGGCGCCGACCACCACCGCATCGCGGACGGCGTCCTCGGCCCAATCGGCATTGCGGTCCCGCGCCTCGGCGATGTTGCGCGCGTACTCGGCGGTGTCGTTGAGGATCTTCCGCGCGAGGTCCTCGGGGATCTCGGTGCCGTCGCCGCTCACCGGCGTGGCCGCGCCGATGCGCGTGCTCGGCGCCATGGCGGCGACGTGGCCGGCCATGGTGATGAACACGCCCGCCGATGCCGCGTGCGTTCCCGGCGGCGTCACATAGACGATCACCGGAACGCGGGCGGTGAGCATCGCGCTCGTCAGGTCCTGGGTCGCCTCGAGCAGCCCGCCCGGCGTGCTCAGCTCGATGAGCACCGCGGCGGCACCCTGCTCCTCCGCGTCGGCGATGCCGCGCGCCAGGTAGCGCGTCGAGATCGGGTTGATGATGTCGTCGAGCGTCAGGAGGTGGACGTCACCGGCGCCCGCGCGCGCCGGCATCGGCGCGATCAGCCCGACGAGGCCGAGCGCGACGCAGAGCGTGGCGATGAGTCGCAGGATCGGTCGAGTCGGCGAGGGCATCGGTCCTCCAGGTAGACAAAGAGACCGCCGGCGTTGATGCCAAGCAGTCTCCTCCTTGCGTCCGGATCGGGGAAGGGCGCGTTCCCTGCGGCGCGACAGGCGCGCCGCGGCTGTTCAACTGTGCTGCAACGCTACGGCCGCGCGGGAACGACGTCAAATGAGCACGACCCCCGCCCCTCGCATCTGTGCCAGTGCTCGGTCACCGTCGCCATCGCTCAGATTCACCGCCGCGACCGCATCGGTGAGCAGGGAGGTCTCGAACCCCAGCCGGGCGGCGTCCAGCGCGGTGGCCAGCACGCAGTAGTCGGTGGCGAGGCCGCAGACAACGACCCGCCGGATGTCCCGATCGCGGAGCAGCGTCTCGAGCTCGGTCGGCCGCTCCTCGCCGGTCTCGGGGTCGCGCATCGTGAAGCCGGAGTAGCCGTCCTCGCCGTTGCTGCCCTTGCGCACCCGCGGCGCGTCACCGGGCAGCTCAAAGCCCGGGTGGAGCTCCGCGCCCCAGGTGCCGGCGACGCAGTGCACCGGCCAGGCGCCGCCATCCTTCGCGAAATGCGGCGTCGAGGGCGGGTGCCAGTCCTGGGTGGCGACCACCATCGCCCCATCGTCCGTCGCCTCGCGGACGTGAGCATTGACGAGGGGGACGATCCGGTCGCCCCCCGCCACCGCGAGGCCGCCTGTCGGATCGGCGAAATCATTCTGCAGGTCGACCACCACCAGGGCGGTGCGCGCGTCGTATCGGCTCATGGCTCCGATGGTAGCGGCGCCGTGGACAGGTCCGAGCCCGAGCAGTTCGCCGTTGTGGGGGCAACACACGCTCTCGAGCGAGTTGACGTCCTGGCACTTGCGTCGTCTGCCACCGCAGAAGCCGTCGAACAGTGGAAACTTCTCAGCGTGACCGACCTGCCACGTCCCGACGGCCGCCGCCGCAATCCCTGGCTACGCGATGCGCTGGAGGCCGAGGGCGATCCCGCACCGGCGGCCCCACCGAGCGGCGACATGGAGGTGGACGTGGCGATCGTCGGCGGTGGGTACACCGGCCTCTGGACCGCGTATCGGCTCACCGAGCACGACCCGGACGTGCGGGTCGCGATCCTCGAGCAGGACATCTGCGGAGGTGGCCCCTCGGGGCGCAATGGCGGCTTCGTCAACGCCTGGTGGGACGAGATCTCCACCCTCGTCGACCTCTTCGGCCCCGACGGCGCGCTGGCGTGTGCGGAGGCGGTCGCCGACTCGGTGGCCGATATCGGCGCCTGGTGTGAGCAGCACGGCGTCGATGCCCACTACCGCCGTGCCGGCATGCTCCAGGTCTCGACCACTCCCCTCCACGATGGCCGCTTTGGCGGCGACATCGCCGCTGTGACGGCGCTGGGCCGCCCTGGGGACTACGTGGCGCTCTCGGCAGACGAGGTAGCGGCACGATGCAGGTCTCCACGATTCCGCGGCGGCGCCATCATGCGCGCCGGCGCCACCGTGCAGCCGGCGCTCCTGGCGCGCGGACTGCGCAGGGTCTGCGTCGATCGCGGCATCATCATCCACGAGGGCACGCGGGTCACCCGAATCGCCGACCGCTCGGGCCCCACCCTCCGTCTGCGGACCGAGTCCGCATCGGGCCGCCACGAGGTACGCGCCCGTCACGTGGTGATGGCCCTCAACGCATGGTCCGCCGGATGGAACCCGTTCCGACATCGGCTGCTGGCATGGGGCAGCTACATGGTGCGCACCGAGCCCGCGCCCGACCTCATCGCCTCCGAGCTCGGCTGGACCGGCGGCGAGTCGATCGTCGACGCACGCTTCAGCGTCCACTACCTGCACGTCACGCGGGATGGTCGCATCGCCATCGGGGCGGGCGGCGGCAAGCCGGGGTTCGGCGGGCGCATCGGATCATCGTTCACCGACGACCTGCCCTCGGCGGCACGCGCGGCCGCCGGCCTTCGCTGGTTGTTCCCCGCGCTCGACGAGGTGGCGCTGACCGATGCCTGGGGTGGGCCGATCGATATCTCCCCGGACCACGTCCCGCAGTTCGGCACGCTTCCCGGCGGGCGGGTGCACTACGGGTTCGGGTACTCCGGCAACGGCGTGGCTCCCTCGCATCTCGGCGGCCGCATCCTCGCCGGCCTGGCGCTGGGAGCCGATGACGCGCTCGTTCGCCTCCCCGTCGTCGGGCGCCGGCCGCGCCGCTTCCCGCCCGAGCCGTTCCGTTGGGTCGGGGCGAGCCTGCTGCGCGGGGCGATGATCCGGCGGGAGGATGCCGAGGAGGCGGGGAGCCGCCCGAGCCGTCTTCTCCGGGAGTTCAGCCGATTGCCCCGCCGCCTCGGGTACCACCTCGGCCCGGGAGCCTGACTCAGCCGGGGAAGATCCTTCGCAGCCGGCGGTAGGCGCGTGATGCCGGTGTCGGGCTCAGCCGCTGGGCGTCGGTGCCGGCCCGCGATGAGGTGATCAGGGGCGCCCGAGGAGACCGCGACTCCATCGACCGATCCGCCGCTGGCCAGGCGGGTCGCGCCTCCGGCTCGCGTCCCGCGAGCGGCGCGGCGGCCGGCTCCGCTGGCGGTGGCGGCTCGTCCCGCGGTGGCGGCTCGTCCGCCGGCGGCGTCTCGGATTCCGGCGACGGAGCGGAGGCGGTCCCGCCGGCGAGCACATCGAGGGCGGCGAGCGCCTCGTCGAGCTCGCGCGATCCGGCGAGATCGGCGCGCGGCGGCCAGCTCGTCAATCTCCCAGCAGCCTCCATCTCGTCGGCGCCCTCGTCGGCTTCGGCGGATGTCGAGGGGGGAGCGGATCCGAGCCAGAGCATCGTCTCCTCGTGGGAGTCGTCCGGCGGAGCGTCCGCTGGCGCCGCGGCCGGCAGCGGCTCTTCGACCGGTGCCTCGTCAACGGCATCGTGGGCCGACTCGCTTGCGCCGGCGCCAGAAGCCATGGTGAGCAGCGGCTCCTCCTCGACCCACCAGTCGGGCTCTTCGATGGCAACCGTGTACCGCTCGGGGTCGAAGCTGATCGGCGCGGCGTCCGGCCGCGACTCGTTCGGGGCGGTCTCCTGCGCTGCGACGGTCGCCGGCTCCGGCTCCGGCGCGACGGCCTCGGCGACGGGCTCGGGCTCGGGCTCCGGCGCGACGGCCTCGGCGACGGGCTCGGGCTCGGGCTCCGGCTCCGGCTCCGGCGCAAGCTCTGGCGCAGGCTCCGGCTCGACGGCCTCGGCGGCGGGCTCCGGCGCAAGCTCTGGCGTCGCCTCTGGGGCGGCGGCCGACGTAGCTGTTGCGTGGTCCTGTGGCTCATCCCCGGTCGGCATCGACTCGGCTGCCGGGAGCTCGCGCGGCAGGGCCGCATCGGTCGCCATCGGCTCCACAGTGGACTCGGCGCGCAGGGCCGCGAGCGCCGCCGCCGCGTCGGCTGCGCCGGGAAGCTCGGGGCGCGTCGGGTCCTCGGCGCGTGCCAGGGCCTCGGCGAAGTTCTCCGTCCCGTGGCGGCTCGATCGGCGCCGCCGGGCGCTCCGTTCCGCCTCGACGGCCGGGTCGACGGGCTCGCCGTCATCGTCGTGCGCGACCTCGCGTTCCGGAGCCGGCGGGCGCGGGAGCGGTCCGGGCGCGGGAGCGGGCCACGGCGTCGGAGCCGCCGCGCCAGCGCCCATCGGCAGCCGGAGGTCCATGCGCGCCTCGAGGAGGTCGACGCGAGATCGCAGGGTCGCCACCTCCCCGCGCGCTTCGCCGAGCGCCAGCAGCGCCTGGCCGTACCGCTCGGTCAGGTTGCGGAACTCGGTGAGCAGCTCGCGAAACGGGGAGAGCTCGCGTTCCGGCTCCCGCTGCGCCGGGTCGCCGTTCGAGGACGCCCGCTCCGTGACCGGCGGTGCGGGCGCGGGGCGCGGTTGCAGGTAGACCCGCATCCCGGTCTCACCCTCGGCCGCGCCTGCGAGCACCCCGCGCGCCAGCAGCTCCCAGACGCGCTCCGTTGGCACGCCGAGAATCGACGCCGCTTCGGTGACCGAGTAGCCCTCCATCGGCCGCTAAGGGTACCGCCTCATCTCAAGCAGCCACAGGGCCGATGCTCAGAGCTCGCGCAGCGCCTCGACCAGGCGATCGACCTCGTCGAGCGTGTTGTAGTGCACGAGGCCGATGCGGAGCAGGCCGCCCGCTTCGTCGAGCCCCATCGCGCGCATCAGCTCCCAGGCGTAGAAGTCGCCGTCCCAGGTGCTGATGGCGTGGGCGGCGAGATGCTCGGCAATGGCTCGAGGGTGATGGCCGTGGAGCGTGACGGAGAAGGTGGGCACGCGCTCGGCGAGGCGCGCGCGGTCGGTCAGGCCGTGCACGCGCAGGCCCGGCACGCTCTCCAGCCGCTCCAGCGTCCCGGCGGACAGGTCGCGCTCGTGGTCGCGGATGGTGCGCATGGCGGCGCGCAGCCTGGTCGCACGATGATCGGTCGTGGATGCGTCCCCGTACGCCGCTCCGAGCGCCTCGAGGTAGCCGAACGTGCCGAGCAGCCCGGCCAGCGCCTCGTGATTCTGCGTGCCCGTCTCCCACTTCCCCGGCAACGCCTCACCTGCCGGCCGCACCCGGTACGCCGTGAGGCGCTCCAGGAGGTCGCGTCGCCCGTACAGCGCCCCGAGGTGCGGGGCGAAGAACTTGTACGGGCTGCACGCCAGAAGATCGGCGCCGAGCGCCTGGACGTCGATCGGAAGGTGCGGGGCGGCGTGCACGGCATCCACGTAGGCGATCGCGCCGACGGCGTGCGCCGCGTCGCTCACGCGTCGGACGTCGGTGATCGTCCCCAGCGCGTTCGAGGCGAGCCCGATGGCGACGATCCGGGTTCGGTCCGTCAGCACGTCCGCCAGCCGGTCGAGATCGAGCGTGGCGCGGTCCTCGGCGAGCTCCAGCCAGCGCACGGAAGCGCCGCGATCGTCGGCCATCGCCAGCCACGGGGCCACGTTCGCGTCGTGGTCGAGGCGGGTGACGACGATCTCGTCCCCCGGCCCGATGTCTCGGCCGAGGGCGCGGCTCATCGCGAACGTGAGCGTCGTCATGTTCGGGCCGAACGCGATCTCGTCCGGGTCGGCCGCGCCCACGAAGTCGGCGGTGGCTGCGTGGACCTCGTCGAGCATCGCATCGGTCTCGACCGACGCGACGAATGCACCACCGTGGTTCGCGTTGCTCCGCTCGAGGTAGGCCGTCATGGCCGCGATGCACTCACGGGTGACCTGCGTGCCGCCGGGCCCGTCGAGATACGCGACGGTCCGGCCGTTGACCGTCCGGCCGAGCGCCGGGAAATGGTCGCGCAGTGCCGAGGCGTCCAGGCCGGTCGGTTCGCGGATCGACGTCATCGGCGTCATGGTACGCGCAGACGCCGCTATCATCCCCGCCTCGTGACAACCTCCATCCGCGTGCCCACCCTCCCGGGCCATGACTTCAACCTGCCCGCCGGCCTCGAGGGCCTCGACGAGCTGGCCTACAACCTGTGGTGGAGCTGGACGCCACGCGCCCAGGCGCTCTTCAGCCGGATCAAGCCGGCGGCGCTGGACGCGACACCGCACGCGATCGGCGTCCTGCGCGACACCGACCACGCGCGCTGGGCGGAGCTGACCGCCGACGAGGACTTCATGGTCGACGCCAGCCGCGTCCTCGACGAGTTCAGTCGCTACATGGCCAACGGCGCCGGCTCGTGGTACCGACGCGTCGCCCGAGCGGCCCTGCCCGGCCCGATCGCCTACTTCTGCGCCGAGTTCGGCATCCACGAGTCGATGCAGATCTACTCGGGAGGCCTCGGGGTCCTCGCGGGTGACCACTGCAAGTCCGCGTCGGATGCGGCGCTCCCGTTCATCGGCATCGGCCTGCTCTACCGACGAGGCTACTTCCGCCAGCAGATCGACGCCGACGGCCACCAGGAGCACGCCCAGCCCGACCTCGACCCGGCGCAGCTGCCGATGCGGCGCGCCCGGGGCCGCGATGGCAGCCCGCTCGAGGTCAGCGTCGAGATCGCCGACCGTCTGGTGCACGCCGCGGTCTGGGTGGCGGAGGTCGGCCGCGTGCCGATCCTGCTGCTCGACACCGACATCCCGCGCCAACGATCCCGCCGATCGACCGATCACGCACATCCTCTACGTGCGCGGCCGCGAGATGCGGCTCTGCCAGGAGCTCGTGCTCGGGATCGGCGGCGTGCGCGCCCTCCGCGCCCTGGGCATCGAGCCCGGCCGTCTGGCACCTCAACGAGGGGCACTCCGCGTTCCTCCTCCTGGAGCGGGCGCGCGAGCTCATCGCCTCCGAGCCCGGTCTCGCCGCCGGAGAGGCGCTGCGGCGAGTCGGCCGCGACGCGGTGTTCACCATCCACACCCCCGTTCCCGCCGGCAACGAGATCCTTCGGACGCGAGCTCGTCGACCGACGCCCTCCGCCACTGGTTCACGGCGGCCGCGCGCGGAGCCGGGCGAGCTGCTCGAGCTCGGCCGCGGTCACACGGACGACCCCAATGCGCCGTTCGACATGACGGCGTTCGTCCTCCGCCATGCGTCCGACGCGAATGCCGTCTCGCAGCTCCACGGGGCCACGGCCACCGAGACGTGGCAGTCCCTGGCCGGCCACCCGGTCCAGGCCATCACCAATGGCGTGCACGTCCCGACATGGCTCGGCCGGCCGGTGCGCCGCCTGGTGCAGCGTGCGATCGGGGTGCCGCTGGGTGTCGACCTGAACGGGCCGGAGCCGCTGAGCGACCTGCCCCAGATCGACGACGAGGAGCTGTGGAGCGCCCATCAGCAGCAGAAGCGCGAGATGATCGGCTTCCTGGAGGGGAGGCTGGCGCGCCAGTTCGCGCGGCACGGCGAATCGCCGGACTCTCTGCGCGCAGTCCGCGGCGTGCTCGATCCCGAGGCGCTGACGATCGGCTTCGCGCGGCGCTTTGCGACCTACAAGCGTGCCGCCCTGCTGTTCAGCGACGAGGAGCGGCTGTCGCGCATCCTGTCCGCGACCGACCGACCGGTGCAGATCGTCATCGCCGGCAAGGCGCACCCCGCCGACCGACCCGGCCAGCGCGTGATCCAGCACATCTTCGAGCTGTCGCGATCGGCGCAGCTGCGCGGCAGCGTCTTCATCGTCGAGGACTACGACATGCGCATCGCCCGCTTCCTGGTCGGCGGCGTCGACATCTGGCTCAACAACCCGCGACGGCCGATGGAGGCCTCGGGCACGTCCGGCATGAAGGCCGCCATCAACGGCATCCCCTCGGTCTCGATCCTCGATGGGTGGTGGGACGAGGGCTTCAACGGCTCGAACGGCTGGGCCATCGGCGACCGCATCGCCCGACGGCGACGACGCGTCGCAGGACGCCGCCGACGCGGCCGAGATGTACCGGCTCTTCGAGGCGGAGATCGTCCCGCGCTTCTTCGACCGGGGTGAGGACGGCCTGCCCGCACGCCTGGCTCGAGACGATGCGGGCCTCGATCGCATCGGCCCTCTGGCAGTTCAGCACGGCGCGGATGCTGACCGAGTACGTCGACCGGCTCTACCTGCCCGCCGTCCGGGACCGGGTCACCGCGTAGGCCTACGGCAGGTAGTTGCGGGGGTTCTCCCAGACGCCGCGGTCGTTGACCGCGAAGTGCACGTGGCAGCCGGTCGACATGCCGGTGGTGCCCTCGTAGCCGATGACGCTCTCGCTGGTCACG
Organism: uncultured Chloroflexia bacterium; assembly: GCA_963704115.1. GTDB lineage: Bacteria > Chloroflexota > Limnocylindria > QHBO01 > QHBO01 > JACDBZ01. Next base: position 75,500 of record CAVPGY010000002.1, on the reverse strand, counting down.
ATCGTCCCGGGCCCGACGATGACGCGTGCCTGCAGGTGCCAGTACCAGGTCTGGATCCCGCTGCCATGGTCCACGACGACCCCGTACCCGGAGTCCCACGGCATGCAGCGGCTGACCGGAGGCGACCACCACGCCAGGCCCCGCCGAGTAGATCGGGGTGCCGCAGCCGTTGGCGAAATCGATGCCGGCATGGAAGTGCGGGTAGTAGGTGCCGCGGTACGTGTACGGCGGTTCGAGGCTGAAGGTGGTGGGACCCCACTCCTGGGTGACGCGGAAGGACCGCTCCGGCCAGCGGAAGCCGTAGGTGGAGGTGGCCTGGCGGGCCTTCTCCTCCGCGGCGCGGCGTGCGGCCTCCTCGGCGGCGCGGCGCTTCGCCTCGGCGATGGCGGCCTCCTGGGCGGCTGCCTGCCGTTGGAGCTGCGCGGCAAGGGCGGCGGCGGCCTCGGCGGCCCGTTCGTTCTCGGCGATCTTGTGTCTGGACGTCGCCCTGCGCGTCGAGCGCGGCCTGGAGCGCCGCGGCCTGCTCGGCCTGCTTCTGCTCGGCGGCGGCGCGCAGCTCGGCGAGGCGCGCCTCCAGGGCCGTGAGCTCGTCGCGCCGGGCCTTCAGCGATGCCTCCTCGTCACGCGCCACGGCGCGCGCATCGGCCAGCGCGCGACGCCCATCCTTCAGCGTCTCGCGGCGCAGCTCGAGCTCGGCGCGGATGGCGCGGATGTCATCGGCGAGCAGCGCGTCCTGCTCGGAGACCGTCACGAGGTAGCCGACCTGGGTGGTCGCCTCGTCCAACGAGTCGGCGGACAGCAGGATCTCCAGGAGCGACGTCTGGGTGCGCTCGTAGGCGGAGCGCAGGTGATCCTGGAGAAGCGCCTCCCGATCGGCGAGGTCGGCGCTGCGGCGGCTGATGTCGACGGCCACGCCCTTCAGCTCGTCGTCGAGCGCGGCGATCTGCGCCCGCAGCTCGGCGATCCGGGACTCGATGTCGGCCACCTGCTCGCGCACCTGGACGAGCAGGGACCTGACGTGCTCGTACTCGGCCGTGACGGCCTCGAGCTCGGCACGCGCCAGGTCGAGCTGCGTGTCGAGGTCGGCCGAGCGCCGTTGGAGCTGCGCGAGCTCCGCGCGCTGGCGGTCGAGGGTAGCCTGAAGCGACTGCTGGGCCGACCGCGCGTCCTCGAGTTGAGCGCGCGTCTGGGCCAGTTCGGCCTCGGGATCGGCGGCAAGGGCCGAGCCGCCGGGTTGTGCTGTAAAGACGGTCCAGCTCACGGTCAGCAGGGCGACGAACGTGACAGCGAGGCTGGATCGCCGCCTCATCGAGCGGTGATCCGCACTATGCAATTGCCCTTTGCCCCGTTGCGAGAGAGTTCGGGGCGATGGTGACCGACGCCTGAAGGTATCGGAACGGGGCCAAAGTACTACACCGATATGGTCCGTGCCACCCGGTGCGGCCCGTGGATCAGAGGTTGTCCCGGTCGTCGCGCTTCGTGAGCCTGCCGATGACGAGGCCCAGGACCGCCCCTCCGGCCAGCAGGATCGGCTTCGGAAGGCCGCGTTTCGGCGGCGCCACGGGACCCGGTGGCGGTTCGACGGGGGCTGGCAGGAAGCGCGGGTCGGCGGCCGTGACGGGACCGAGCTCGTCGTCCAACGCGCTGGCCCGAGCGAACTCGGCGCCGAGCAGGACGATGGCACTCGCGAAGTAGAGGAACACGAGGAGGGTGACGCCGGTCGAGATCGGTCCGAAGGCGGACTGGTAGTTCGCGACGCTCGTCGCGTACCAGGTGAAACCGAAGCGCAGGACCGTCCACAGGAGGGCGGCGACGATCGCGCCCGGCAGGACCTCCGTCCAGCGCAGCGGACGGTTCGGGACCACCCGGTAGATCACCCAGAATGCCAGGAAGATCAGCAGCAGCGGCGCCAGCAGACCGATCAGCCAGATCACGGTGGCGCCGCCGGGGAGATCGGCGATGAGATCGCTGGCGAGCTCCTGGAGGATGCCCGTGACGATGCCGATGACCAGCGAGGCCACCGCCAGCACACCGGTCAGCGCCATCAGCAGCAGTCCGACGAGCTTGTCCTTGAGGAAGGGCCGCTTCGGCGCGTTCTCGAAGACCCGGCTGATCCCGGTCGACAGCGCCGAGAAGATGCCGAGCGCGCTCCAGGCGAGGAAGCCGATGCTGATGATCGACATGGCGCCCCGCGATTCGATGACCGAGTCGATGATCGCCCCGACGGTGTCGGCGTCGATGGGCGAGCCCGCGTCGACCTGGTCGATGACGAACTGGCGGGCCTCTCCCTCGCCGAGGACGTAGGAGCCGACGACGACGCCGAGCACCAGGAACTGGAAGATCGAGAGCACCGCGAAGTAGGCCATGCTGCCCGCGCTCTGGAGCGCCTCGTGGGCGAGGAAGCCACTGATCGCGCGGCGCGAGATGCGAGGCAGGCGGTGGCGAAGGCTCCACTCGTCGAGCCGTCCGCTGAGCTCCTTCACTCGGTCCATCGATGCCGATCCTCGCAAGGCCCGTGCCCGCCTGCCCGCTCAGGCTACCCTGTCACCGATGGTCAAGTCGGAGTCCAGGGTCCTCGAGCTCGACGGGCACGAGGTCACGATCAGCAATCCCGGCAAGCTCTTCTTCCGCGATGCGGGCATCACGAAGCTGGATCTCGTCGAGTACTACCTGGCGGTCGGACCGGGGGCGCTGCTCGGCGCCTTCGATCGACCGATGGCCCTCAAGCGCTTCGTCGACGGAGCCGAGGGCGAGGCCTTCTTCCAGAAGCGGGCGCCGAAGACGATCCCCGAGTTCGTCCGAACCGTCGAGCTCTCGTTTCCCTCCGGGCGGACCGCGGACGAGGTCGTCGTCGACAACCTTGCCGCGCTGGCGTGGGTGGTGAACCTCGGGTGCATCGACCTCAACCCGCATCCCGTCCGATCCGGCGACCTGGCGCACCCGGATGAGCTGCGGGTGGACCTCGATCCGGGGCCCGGCGTGCCGTGGGAGGACGTTCGCCGCGTGGCCCTCGTCGTCCGGGAGGTGCTGGCCGAGCTGGGCTATGCCGCCTGGCCGAAGACATCGGGCTCGCGCGGCATCCACGTGTACGTCCGGATCGAGCCGCGATGGTCGTTCCCCGAGGTGCGCCGGGCGGCACTGGCACTGGCGCGCGAGGTGGAGCGGCGGGCGCCCGAGATCGCCACCAGCAAGTGGTGGAAGGAGGAGCGACACGGGGTGTTCCTCGATTACAACCAGAATGCCAAGGACCGGACGGTGGCATCGGTCTACTCGGTTCGTCCACGGCCACTGGCCACCGTGAGTGCCCCGCTCACCTGGGAAGAAGTCCCGGACGCGGTGCTCGAGGACTTCACGCTGCGCACCGTGCCGGAGCGCTACGCCCGCCTCGGGGACGTGGGTGCCGGCATCGAGTCGGAGGCCTTCTCGTTGGAACCGCTGCTCGAGCTCGTCGCCCGACACGAGGCCGACGGTGAGGGTGACGCCCCGTGGCCGCCGCACTACGCCAAGGCCGATGGTGAGCCTCCGCGGGTGCAGCCATCGAAGCGTCGCGCGCGGCCGGCCGAGGGCGCGCCCCCCGATCCCGACGCGCCCCGAGGCCGTGCCGGTTCCGTGGCGCCGGCCATGCCATCGCCGCCCGCCCGCCGCGCCGACGGCACCGTGTCCCCGACCGGCCGGCGGCGGTCGAGCCAGCCGCTGCTGGTGATCAGCCAGGCCGCCGACAAGGCCGATGCGCTTGCCGGCTTCGAGCGCTGGCGCGCCCGTCATCCCGAGGCCGCCGAGCACGTCCTCACTCCGGAGGACATCCTGGTGGACGCCATGCGCGGCCGCTCGACGGTGTGGTGGCGCGTGCGCGTCAACCTGCGCAACGTCCCCGAGGAACTTCGGCCAGCCGCCGAGCCACCGGACCCCGACTACGATCCGTGGGCTCCCTACCGCATGGAGGATCCGGACACATGAAGGACCGTGACGCGCTCATCGAGCAGTATCGGAGCGGAGCTGCGGCGGTCGATGCCGCGCTGGAGGGAATCACCGAAGCGGAGCTCGACCGGTCGCCGCCGGACGGCGGATGGACCGCACGCCAGGTCGTCCACCACCTTGCCGACAGCGAGACCATGGCGTACACGCGCATCCGGCGACTGGTCGCCGATGACGACCCGCAACTCCAGGGCTACGACGAGCCGGCCTGGGCCGACCGCCTTCACTACGACCGGCCGATCGACGAGGCGCTGGCGGTCCTGAGCGCGGTGCGCGCCGCGAGCCTCTCGCTGATGGAGCATCTCACGCCCGACGAGTGGTCCCGCAGCGGCGTGCACTCGGAATCAGGCCCCTACGGCATGGACGACTGGCTGCGGATCTACGCGTCTCATCCGCACGAGCACGCGGCGCAGGTACGCGTCGCGCGGACGGGCTAGGACCGGATCGCCGCCTCCACCCAGCCGAGGATCTCGCGCCGCAGCGTGGGGAGCGGCAGCGAACCGTGACCGAGCACCTCGTCGTGGAAGGCGCGAAGGTCGAACCGATCCCCCATGGCCTCGGACACGTCGGCGCGCGCCGCGGCGATCTCCCGCTGTCCGACCTTGTAGGCCAGCGCCTGGCCCGGCCAGACGGTGTATCGGTCGACCTCGATCTCGGCGTCGACCATCGGCACGTCGCCGCGCTCATGCATGAAGTCGATCGCCTGCTGCCGCGACCAGCCCATGGCGTGCAGTCCGGAGTCGACCACCAGCCGGGCGGCGCGGAACGACTGCGCCTCCAGCATCCCGAACCGCTCACGCTCATCGGCGTAAAGCCCCATCTCGTCGGCGAGTCGCTCGGTATAGAGGCCCCACCCCTCTGAGTACGCGACGCCCGCCATCCTGGCCCCGAGACGCCGGAATGCCGGTAGGCCCTGGAGCTCCATCTCGATCGCGATCTGGAAGTGATGCCCGGGGGTCGCCTCGTGGAAGGTGATGCCGGCGAGCTTGTGGAGCTGGCGATCGGCCGGCTGGTACGTGTTGATGTAGTACTGGCCCTGGCGAGAGCCGTCGAGCGAGGGCGGCATGTAGAAGGCCGGGGGCGAGTCCTTCTCGCGGTACGCCTCGACGGCCTTCACGTAGCAGTTGGCGCTCGGCAGGCGACCGAAGTAGTTCGGCGCCTGCGCGTACGCCCGGTCGGTCTGCTCCTGGGCAAGGCGCACGAGGACCGATGGGTCATCGGTGTGGTTCGCGGGATCCTCGGCCAGCGCCCGGCGCAGGGCGTGCCGGTCGGCGTGTCCCAGCCGGCGGGCGATCTCATCCTTCTCCGCCTCGATCGACTCGAGGTCGGCCATCCCGAAGGCATGGACCTCCTCCGCGGTCGCCGCGATGCTCGTCTGCGACCGGATGGCGAGCCGATAGGCATCGTCACCGCCCGGCGTCGTCGACAGCCCGGGCTCCGGGCGGGCGTGAGGCTCGTACTCGTCGACGAGGTAGCTTCGCAGCCGGCGCAGCCCGGCGTAGACGTGCCGTTCCACCGATTCGGCCACGCGGTCCCGGTCGCCGTCGGACACGTGGGCCATCGAGGTGGCGGGGTGCTCGGCGGCGGGCATGTCCAGGAACCGCTGGATCTGCTCGATCGCGCGTCGCACCGGGACGGCGGCGGCCGTCCGCTCGTCGGCCACGCCCTCCGCCAGCGTGGAGATGTGCTGCTCGATGAGCGCGGGATACGCGGCGTGGCGGGCCAGCAGCTGTTCCAGCCGCTGAGGGGTATCGGCGGCCTGGTACTGCGCGACCTCGGCCGGCCAGATCTGCGGTCCCGTCATGTGGTCGACGGCCAGCTGGTACTGCTTCTGCGCCAGCGCCTCGAGATGATTCTCCGCCACCAGCACGAGCAGATCGCGGGTGATGACCTGCTCCGGCGCGAGTCCCTCGGAGGGGATCTCTCTGGCCTCGGCCATGGCGGCCCGCATGAACTGCTCTTCCTCGGCTCGACCGGTCGCACCGAGGTCGGGCCAGGTGTCGTTGAATCGCTCGTCACCCAGGATGGTGGCGGAGACCGGATCCCGTCGAAGGACCCCCTCCCAGAAGCGGTCGGCCAGGTCGTTGACGGCAGCGTTCGGATCCACGGCGACGGACACGGAGCATTCTCCCTCTCGAATGGCCCGGGGCACGGGCCGCGCGCAGAGTGTAGCCCGCAGCGTCAGGCGCCGAAGAGGTCCGCCAACAGCGCCGCCGGCGTCTCCTCCAGCTGGTCGTAGCGGCAGTCGGCGGGGGTTCGATCCGGGCGCCAGCGACGGAACGTGGCCGCATGTCGGAACCTGTCTCCCTGCAGGTGATCGAAGGCCACCTCGCAGACGAGCTCGGGTCGCACGGGCTCCCACGACAGGTCCTTGCCGCGATTCCAGCGGGAGGTCGCGCCGGGCACCCGCCGCCCCTGCTCGGCGGCCGCGGCCTCGGCCAGCGCCCACTCGCGCCACGGATGGTCGTCCATCCCGCCGCGTCGGTACGGCTCGAGGAACTCGACCAGCTCCGCGCGCCGCGCCATCGTGAAGGACGAGGTGACGCCCACGTGCTGGAGCTGACCCTGGTCGTTCCAGAGCCCCAGCAGCAGCGAGCCGATCAGCGTCCCGGGCCCGTTCTTGTGCCAGCGGAATCCGGCCACGACGCAGTCGGCGGTCCGGGCATGCTTGATCTTCGCCATCGTCCGCTTTCCGGGCTCGTAGCGGCCATCCGCGCGCTTGGCGATGACGCCGTCCAGGCCGGCGCCCTCGAACACATCGAACCAGTGCTGCGCCACGGCGGCATCGGTGGTGGATGGCGTCAGCCGGACCGACTCGGGCGGATCGGCGGCAAGCGCAGCCAGGCGCATGCGACGATCGGCGAACGGTGCATCGCGCAGGTCATCGGCGCCATCGGCGAGGCAGTCGAAGGCGACGAAGGAGGCCGGCGACTGCTCGGCCAGCATCTTCACGCGGCTGGCGGCGGGATGGATCCGCAGGAGCAACGAGTCGAAGTCCAGGCCACCGCCCGGCGTGGCGATCACCACCTCGCCGTCGAGCACGAACCGCGCATCGGCCCCGCCGAGCGCGAGCAACGGCGCCTCCAGCTCGGGGAAGTAGCGGTTGAGCGGCTTCAGGTCGCGCGACTGGATGTAGACCTCGCCGCCGTCACGGAACACCAGTGCCCGGAAGCCATCCCACTTCGGTTCGTAGATCCAACCGTCGCCGTCGGGGATGGCGGCGGTCGGCTTGGCGAGCATCGGCGCCACCGGCGGGTCGATCGGATACCCCATGCGGCCGATGATGGCATCATCGGGCTCGATGCGTGACCTCGGGCGGCGGCTGCTGATCGGGCTCGCCGTGGTGGCCGCCGCCGTCATGGCGATCGGCTACGCCTTCATCGCCGGGCGCATCGCCGCCCCCATCGAATCGGACCTCGGAACGTTCGACGTACCCGATGTCGACGGCGCCCGAGCCGTGCTCCTTGCCGACGGCCGGCCGGCATTCATCGTGGCCACCGATGGTGACGTCATCGTCGTGGATGCCCGCGGCCGGCACGCGGCCGGCGCCCCCGGCCGGCTGGTCGCGTGGTGCGCCCGCACCACCCCGTACTTCGTCGACCCGCTGGACGATGCCACGTACGCGGCGGACGGGAAGCGCCGCGCCGGCTCCACCGGTCCCGGCCTGGTCCGGTATCCGGTGTCGGACGCCGATGACGGCAGGATCCGCGTCGCCGCGGACGGAACCGCTGCCGGGCAGCTCAACGACGTCGCCCTGCCGATCGAGTGCGATGGCAGGCAGGTGGTCCACGCTCCGACGCCGGGCGAGGTCTTCGACCCATCCGTCGCGGCCGAGGAGGAGCCACCGGGCTGGATCTGGCTCGAGGGCCGCTTGGTCGCCGAGGGCGGCGAGGCCATCCTGTGCGACGGCCTCGACCGGCGAGTGCCCACGTTCGCCGCGGTGGGTGGAATCGATCCTGCGAGCGTGCCCGAGGGCGGCGATGCCCTTGCCGGCTCGTTCATCGGTCGCGTCCGGGACGGCGTGATCGTCGATCTCAACTTCGTCCCCGATCCCGGAGGCCCCTCATGAGCATCAGCATCCAGTTCCTCGGCGCAGCCGGCTGTGTCACCGGCTCGCAGTTTCTCGTCACCGCCGGCGACTCGCGGGTGCTGGTCGACTGCGGCATGTTCCAGGGATCTCCCGAAGAGATCGAGCGCAACCGCCTGCCGTTCGCCTTCGAGACCGATGTCCTCGATGCCGTGCTGCTCACCCACGCGCACCTCGATCACTGCGGCCGCACCCCGGCGCTGGTGAAGGCCGGCTACCGCGGACCGATCCACGCCACCCGCGCCACCGTCGACCTCGCCGAGATCGTGCTGCGCGACTCGGCCAAGCTCCAGGTCGAGTTCACCGAGCGCTGGAACCGGCGCCATGCGCGCGACGACGAGGCGGCGGCCGAGTCGGAGGCGGTGGCGCAGGAAGTGGACGACGAGTCGCTGCCCGAGCGCCTCCGCAGCGCGCCGCCCGAGGGCCGCACCGAGACGCGCGAGCCGCTGTACGACGAGAAGGACGTCGACCAGTCGATGCAGCAGATGCGCGGCTGCGACTATGGCGACGAAGTGGCCGTGGCCGATGGGATCACGGCCGTCTTCCACGACGCGGGCCACATCCTCGGCTCGGCGATCATCGAGCTCCGCGTCACCGATGGCGACGAGTCCCGCACCATCGTGTTCTCCGGTGACCTCGGCCGCGACGAGTCGCCGATCCTGCGCGACCCGACGCCGATCACCGCGGCCGATGCCGTGGTCGTCGAGTCCACGTACGGCAACCGCGAGCACGCACCGCACGATGAGGCGATCGACGAGCTCGTCGCGGCGATCACCGAGGTCAGCGAGGACGAGGGGCGTGCTGCTCGTGCCGGCCTTCGCCATCGGGCGCACCCAGGAGGTGATCTGGGTGCTCGACCACCTGGTGCGGGAGGGACGCATCCCGCGCGTCCCGCTCTACCTCGACTCGCCGATGGCCTCGCGCGCGACCGACGTGTACTACGACCACCCCGAGACCTACGACGAGGAGACGAAGCAGCTGCTCGACTCCGGCGAGTCGCCCCTGAAGTATCCGGGGCAGGAGTTCACCGATACGCCCGACCAGTCGAAGGCGATCCGCAACGCGAAGCGTCCGATCATGGTGGTCGCCAGCTCCGGCATGCTGACCGGCGGCCGGATCATGCATCACCTCAAGGACTTCCTCCCCGACCCGGCATGCACACTCCTCTTCATCGGCTACCAGGGCCAGGGGACGCTCGGGCGACACATCCAGGACGGCGGGAAGACGGCGCGCATCGACGGGCAGGAGATCGATGTCCGCTGCCGCGTGCGGGTGATCTCCGGGTTCTCCGCCCATGCCGACCAGCACGAGCTGGAGGCCTGGCTCGCGCACTTCGGTCGCGACGGCACCAACGGCAGCGTCCCGAAGCGGGTGTTCCTGGTCCACGGCGATCCGGATGCCGCCGAGGCATTCGCCGGTCGAGTCCGCGACATGGGCATGACGCCGCACATCGCCCGCCACCGGGAGACCGTGGATCTCACCTGAGCCGACGGATGGGATACTCAGCAGGCAGAAATGATTGACATGCTGCTGGACCTGGCGCCCGTGCTCGTGCTGCCGGCCCTCGTGGCGCTGGCCGTGTGGGGATTCGTGCGTCGTCGGACGCCGCGCAGCCCGGCCCGATTCCCCGATGTTCCGGACGCATCGGCCTCGGCGTCGCCGATCGATGCACCCGGCGTGACCGGCCCGCACAGCAGCCTTGACCCATTCGCCCCGCCGAAGCAGCCGGTGAGCTGGTCCCAGCCCGACGGGGACACCGAGGACGACCTGCGTCCGAGCCGGGTGCCCTAGGCACATCGGATCCGTTCGGTCGACAGCGCACGGCGAACCACGGGGCGCAGCAACCCGCGCCATCGGCGAGTCCCTCCGCTAGGATTGCCAGCCATGCGACCGACCGAACGACCCGTCATCGGGTTCCTCACCGACTTCGGCCTCGATGGCGCGGCCGCGACCTGCCGTGCCGTCATGCTCTCGATCTGCCGTGACGCGCAGATCGTCGACATCGGCCACACCGTCCGCAAGTACGCCATCCGCGATGGTGCCTTCCTCCTCCGCTTCTCGCTGCCGTATTTCCCGGTCGGCGTCCACGTCGGCGTCGTCGACCCGGGGGTCGGCACCGCACGCCGGCCGGTCGGGATTCGGACGGGTCGAGGCGACGTGCTGATCGGGCCGGACAACGGGCTGCTGGTCCCCGCCGCAGAGGCGCTGGGCGGCATCGCCGAGGCGCGCGAGCTGGTGAACCGCGAGCTCTGGCTGCCGGCCACCACCTCGACCTTCCACGGGCGCGACATCTTCGCTCCGGTGGCCGCGCATCTCGCCGCCGGCGACGCGCCGTTCGAGCAGGTCGGCCCCGTCGTCGCGAATGACGAGCTGGTGCGCCTGCCGGAGCCGGGGGCGGTGGCGGCGGATGGAGCGATCGAGACGGTCGTGACCTACGTCGACAGCTTCGGGAACATCCGGCTGGCCGGCGGACCCGACGAGCTCGCGCGGCGCCTTCGGCGAGATCACCGACGAGACGCCGCTGGTCGCCGAGTTCGACGGACCGGAGCCGGTGCGCGAAACCACCCGCTACGGCACGACCTTCGGCGTCGTCCCGCACGGCGCATCGCTGGTGTACATCGACTCGCTCGGCAACCTGGCGATGGCCGACAACCAGGGCAACCTCGCGTCGCGCCTGGGTATCGGCCACGACCGGGCCGTCCGGATCAGCCGGGGCTGAGGCATGTCGACGCCCTACATCACCTTCCTCACCGACTTCGGCGACACGGCCCCGGCCACCTGCCGCGGCGTGATCTGGTCGATCCTGCCCGACGCCCGGTCATCAACGACCTGACCCACGGGTCGCGCCAGTTCGGCATCCGCGACGGCGCCTTCCTGCTCTGGTCCTCGGTCCCCTACCAGCCGGTCGGCGTGCACCTCGCGGTCGTGGATCCGGGCGTCGGCACCGAGCGACGGCCGCTCGCGCTGCGCGCCGCGCGCGGCGACCTCCTCGTCGGCCCGGACAACGGGCTGCTGCTGCCGGCGGCGGAGCGGCTCGGTGGCATCACCGCCGCGCACGCCCTGGACAACCGGGCGCTGTGGCGTGCCGAGGACGTCTCGTCGACGTTCCACGGCCGCGACATCTTCGCGCCGGTGGCGGCCCACCTGGCGAGCGGGGTGCCGATTGCCGAGGTCGGTCACGCCGGTCGACCCGGCCGATCTCGTTCCGCTCGCCTTCCCGGAGCCGCGCGTCGACGGCCAGCACCCTCCACACCAGCGTCCTGTTCATCGATGCCTTCGGGAACTGCCGCCTCGCCGGCCAGCCCGAGGACCTCGCCGCGCTCCGCGGCGGCCTCGAGCCCGGGCGATGCCTTCACCGTCCTCGCCGGCGACGCGCGGATCACGGTGCCGTGGCAGACCACCTTCGGCGCGCGTCGCGCGGGCGGAGCGCTGCTCTACGACGACGCCGACTACGCCGGGCTGGCGATCGGCGTCAACCAGGGATCGGCCGCCGAGCGGTTCGGCCTGGTGCACGAGACGCGCCGGTCATCGCGAACCGGCCTGACGCGATGGCCGAGCCGGCGCTGATCGAGGTCGACGGCCTCACGTTCCGCTATCGGCGCGCGACCGAGCCGGCGATCCGCGACATCTCGCTGCGCATCCGCGCCGGGCGAGGTGCTGCTCGTCGCCGGACCATCCGGGCTGCGGCAAGAGCACGCTGATCCGCGCCATCAACGGGCTGGTGCCGCACGCCTACTCGCGGCGAGCTGGCGGGCGCGGTGCGGGTCGACGGGGCGCTCCACCGTCCGAGCTTCGGCTGCGCGAGATCAGCCAGGTGGTCGGCACCCTGCTCCAGGACCCGGCCAAGCAGATCGTGGGCTCGACGGTCGAGTCGGAGCTGGCCTTCGGACCGGAGAACGTGGGCATGGCCGCCGGCGACATCCGGCGCGAATCGCGGAGGTCATCGCGAGACTCGCATCGGGCACCTGGCCGGACGCGAGACAGCCTTCCTCTCCGGCGGCGAGCGGCAGCTCCTCGCGATGGCCGGCGCCCTCATGCTGCAGCCGCGGCTGCTACGTCGTCGACGAGCCGCTCGCCAACCTCGATCCCGCGACGGCCGGCCACCTCCTCGACCTCCTGCGCGACCTCGCCGATGACGGCCACGCGGTGGTCATCGTCGAGCACCGCGTCGAGGAGGCGCTCGACCTTGCGGCCCGACCGCGTCCTCGTCATGGACGACGGCCGCGTCACCTATCTCGGTCCGGTCGACGGGCTTCCTCCGCCAGGCCGACCCGAGTCGCCGTCAAGCTGCCGTTCGACGATCGTGCTGGCCCGCGTCCGCGAGCTCGCTCCACGGGCGCGCCGACGCCCCCGCCGCGGAGGACCGCCAGCGCCGGTGCACCTCGAGCATCGCCTTCGAGGCGTGCACGTCGATCTCGGCGAGCGCCACGTGCTGCGCGGCGTCGAGGCCAACCTCGGTGCTCACCGAGACCATCGCGGTGCTCGGTCCGAACGGTTCCGGCAAGACGACCCTCTTCCGCACCGCGATGCAGCCTCGTCGAGGCCGCGTGCGGGTCGCGTCCTGGTCGACGGACGCGAGCGGCCGGCACGCCGATCGCCGACCTGGCGCGCATCGATCGGCTACGTCTTCCAGAGCCCGAGCCAGATGCTCTTCGCCCGCACCGTGCGCGAGGAGCTGCTCTTCGGCCCGCGCAACCTCGGCCTCCCGATGGACGACCCCGACGACGTCGCCATGGAGGCGCTGCGTCGGACCGGCCTCGATCGGGGAGGAGGGCATCCTCGACCGGCCGCCGCTGACGCTGAGCTTCGGCCAGCAGAAGCGCCTCGCGCTGGCCATCGGGCTCGCCCTCCAGCCGCGCACGCTGATCCTCGACGAGCCGTCAGCCGGGCAGGATCATCGAACCGCGGAGGCGTTCATGCGCTCCGTGGCGCGCATCCCCGGGCTCGAGAGCCTCTACTTCGTCACGCACGACGTGGACCTTGCGCTCACGCACGCGGACCGTATTCTTGTGCTGCGTGACGGCCGGATCGTCGCCGATGGTCCGCCCGCCACCGTGATCGAGGACGCGGAGCTGTGGCGCGCGAGCAACCTGGAGCGGACGTCGCTCATGGTCGCGAACCTGGCCTGGGGCGGTGCGGATCGGCGGTTTCTCGACGCGACAGTCGCTCGCGGCGGCTATGGTTGCGCGCGAGCGGCGTGCTCATGGAGTGGGGGAAGGAGGGTCGTCGGTCGACGGTTGAGCTGAGCAGTCATTCATCACGACCGACTCATCACGGAGGGTTTCATGTCCAGCACCACCATGCACCACGACGACGCGTCGACCGACATGTGGGCGGTCACCACGCGGGTGATCGTGTACGCGGCCATCGGTGCCGCCCTGTACGGCGTCGCCGCCGTCTTCAGCATCCTGATCCCGGGAACGGCGAACGTGTCGGTGCGCCCGGCATTCGCGCTCGTCACGTTCTTCGGCGTCGCGTTCGGCCCGGTCGTCGGCTTCTTCACCGGATTCGTCGGCAACATGATCGCGGACCAGATCAGCGGCTGGGGCCTGCTGACCAGCTGGAACTGGAGCCTCGCCAACGGCTTCGCGGGCCTGCTGGCGGGCGTCTTCGGCGTCACCCTGGCCCGCACGATCTCGAACCGGCTCGTGCTGGCGGCCGTCGCCGCGGCGCTGGCCGTCGTCATCGGCTTCCTGTTCGTCTTCACCGACATGGTGCTCGGCACCGCCGACAGCTTCGACGTGGCGCTGACGGCCAACTACCTGCCGGTCATCACCAGCAACCTCATCGCGGCCGTCATCCTGACGCCGCTGCTGGTTGCCGCCTGGGAGCCGATTCGCAGCTCGATGGGCCGCTGAGCGGTCCGGCACCGCGGCGATGAACATCGCGCCGCGCTATCTCGGACGGGGGTCGTGGCTTTCACGCCGCGACCCCCGCGTGCTGCTCGTCAGCCTGGCCTTCTTCGTCTTCGCGGTGATCCAGGTCTGGGACATGCGCATCCTGGCGGGGCTGGCGCTGGTGGCGGCCGTCTACTACCGATCGGCCCGCATCCCATTCCGCCAGGTCCGGATCCAGTGGAGCTACGTCGCGTTCTTCATCAGCTTCGTGGTGATCGTCAACACGCTGCTGACCGGCGGTGAGCTGCGCGGCTACACCGAGGAACAGCTCCACGTGTTCTTCCGGCTGCCGCTGTTCAACACCCCGATCAGCGCCGAGTCGCTCTCCTACGCCGGAGCGCAGATCCTGAGGTTCGGCTCGATGGCGGCGCTGGGCTTTCCCATTGCCTTCGCCATCGCGCCGGGCGACATCGGACCGGCGTTCGCCCGCCTCGGCGTCCCGTACAAGTTCGCCTACGGCATCGAGCTCACGTTCCGCTTCGTGCCGTCGCTCGCCGCCGACATGCAGACCACCATCGACGCGCAGCGCATCCGCGGCTACGAGTGGGAGAAGCGCGGCCGGACGCCGATCGGCAAGCTCACCCGCACCATCCCGCTCCTCACGCCGGTGACGATCAACGCCATCGTCGGCGCGGAGGACACGATCGACGCCATGGATCTCCGCGGATTCGGCACGCAGCGCCGCACCTGGATGCGGCAGCTGGCCTTCGGCCCGGTCGACCGGATCGTGGTGATCGGCTTCGCCATCCTGCTCCTGGCGATCACCTTCCTCAGCTTCTCCGGCCTGACCGAGCTCTGGGTGCCGCCGCTGCTGGTCGATCTCGCATCCTGAAATGGGCCCGATGTGGACGGACGGTGGATAACCGCTCGTCCATTCGCCAAGTCGGTGGACAACCAGGGTTGGCACGCGCCCTCGGTGTCCGTATCGTAGATCTCGTCCCGGAGGAGTCCGTGGACCGGAGATTGCATCAAGAGGTCCCGTGGTTCCTTCGGGACACTTGCATGTCCGGCGATGCTCGACCAAGGAGCATTCGTGACCGACGATCGGTACTCCGAGTACGGCCAGCTCCGCTCCCGCCCTCCCGAAGGACGACTCGGCCGAACGCCTCCCTGGCCGATGATCGGCGGGATCATCCTCCTGGCCATCCTGACCGTGGTGCTCGCACTGCTCGTGCTGGGTGGCGACGGGAACCCCGGCGCGTCGCCCGATCCATCTGCCAGCATCGCGACGAGCGCCGACCCGAGCGTCACCCCCACCGGCACCCCTGCCCCGAGCCCCTCTGCGCCGATCCCGACCGCGTCCGCCCAGGCCCAGCCGTCCGTCGCGCCCATCGAGCTGGGCCTCGACATCATCGTCGTGACCACCGTCGACGGCCTGAGCGTTCGCGCCGCCCCAGGGACCGGTGCCGAGCGGCTCGGCAGCCTCGTGAACGGGGTGCTCAGCACGTCGCGGGGGTCCCGGTCGACGCCGATGGGTACCGCTGGTACCTCGTCTCCGGCCTCGGCCTGCCGCCCTTCAGCGGCTGCATCACGCCGATCGAGACCGATCCCTTCAACTGCCCGATCTGGTTCGGCTGGGTCGCCTCGGCGGCCCTGCTGGTGCCGCCTGGCTCGGGCGCAGCCGCCATGGAATGCGCCGGACGCCGTTCGACTTCGAGGAGATCGTCATCGGCGTGACCGACCTCATGCGCCTCGCCTGCTTCGGTGCCGATCCGTTCACCTTCCGCGCCTGGTGGCCCGTGGCCGGCGGCACGGAACCCGGCGGCGCGTGCGTCGCGGAGGATGCGCCGAGCGGATGGCTCCTCTGCCAGCAGCTCAATGACACGGTGGTCACGATCGATGACTCGGAGGGGTCCGACGGACTCGGGCTCGCGGTCTCGGTCGACCCCGCCTCGGGGGTGTCGATGCCCGCGCGCGGGACCTGGGTCGAGCTGACCGTTCACCTCGACGACCCGATGGCCCAGTCGTGCGGCGAGGACGCGGTGGGCGCGCAGGCCGAGGAACGGACGCCCGAGGCGTGGGTGCTGTTCTGCCGCAGCCAGATGGTCGTCGAGTCGGTGCGCGCCGGTCGACGGCCCGTGACCTCCCGTCAGGGCCGCCGCAGCAGATAGCCCCGATAGCTGGGCCGGAAGCCCGGCATCGCGCAGTGCCGGTGCAAGGTCGGACTCGCCGACCGATCCGCGGTCGACGCGCTCCAGCCGCAGCTCGCGCATCGGGGCGCCGGGTGCCACCAGGGTGGGCAGGACCGCGACGGCCCGGACGGCGACCGTGGCATCCGTGGACGCCGGCAGGGTGCACGAGGCCGCGACCCCCGCGTTCGAGATAGAGGGCCGCCCGACCGTCGACCATGACCACGTACGCGCCGGCCGCGCGCTGGAGTGGCAGGCGCTCGTCGGTGTCGGAGCCGCGCGGCCAGGCGAGGGCGGCACCGTAGGGTTGCGCCGGATCGGTGGCGGCCAGCACGCGGACCACCGGGTCGTCATCGCGGCGGCCCGCAGCCGATCGATGGCGCCCGGGCAGGGCGAACTGGGCCGCGCCGAGGCCCGCCACGAAGTACCCGCGTCGGGCGCGCCCGGACTCCTCCATGGCGCGCAGGACCGGGTAGACCGATGCGTACCCGCCGGCGATTCCCTCCGCGGCAACCGCCTCCCGGGTCACGACGCCATGACGTTCGAGCAGCGACGTGGCGAGGGCGTGGCCGCGTTCGGTGGGCGTGCGCTCCTCGCCCACGAGGTCGGCGACCAGCGACCAGCGGCCGGCGGCGCGGGCGGTCCCAGCGCCACGAGGCGGCCCGGTCGTGGCGTCGCCCTTCGAGCGACCGCGATCGCGGGAGCGACAGCGCGCGCAGCGCGGCGAACGTGTCGTTCGTCACCTCGCCGGCCCAGACGAGGTCCCACAGCGCGTCGAGCAGCTCGCCGTCGGCTCCGGCCTCCGCGACCGTCGACGCGCAGCTGCGGGAAGAAGGAGGCGCCACGCCGCTGGAGATGCTCGCGGATGGCGTCGTGCACCGGTCCCGACAGGGTCGGCTCGTCGGACGTCCCCGCGCTGGCGAGCAGGCTCGACCCGGTCGCGGCGATAGAGCGCGACGCGTCCGTCGTCGCGCCCGAGCGACGCCGCGGCCGACCCAGACCACCTCGCCCGCGGCCCCGAGCTCGTCGAGCAGGCGCGGCGTGTAGCCCGCCACCCGGGCGGCCAGAACGTCGCGCTCGAGGACCGATGCCGGGATGGGCACGCCCTCGAGCTGGGCCACGACCTCGACGAGCCGACCCGAGCCCTCCGGCCGTGCCGACCGACGCCATGCCAGGTGGGCAGGAAGCGAGCGAGCACCTCGGGCTCGACCGGCTCGACCTCCCGGCGCAGGCGGGCGAGGGAGCGTCGTCGGAGCTGGCGCAGGACGTCCGGATCGGTGAACTCGTGCGCGGCGCCGCCGGGACGGAAGGCGCCCTCGAGCAGGGAGCCTGCCGCGGCCAGGGCGCGCAGCCGTTCCTCGACCACGCCCGGGCGAGTCCCCAGCGGCGGCCGGCGTCATCGGCGGTGAACGGCGCGTGGGTGCGTGCCCAGCGAGCCGAGCAGGCTGTCGAGCGGAGCGTCGATCGGCGCGAGCCACGTCTCGGCGACGCCGGGTGGCGGGCTGGCACCGACCGCGTCGCGGTAGCGGGCCACGTCCTCGATGGCGATCCAGCGCTCCTCGCCGGCGACCCGGACGCGAACGACGCGGCGCGTCTCCTCGAGCTCGCCAGGCGGCGGCGCCATCGAGGCCTTCCGCGGTGCGGGCCGCGACCTCGTCGGTGCGGAGGTCGCCGAGCCGGCGGAGCAGATCGGCGATCCCGTCCACGGTGCGGGCGCGACGCCCCTCGGTCAGGGCCTGGAGCTCGAGCTCGAGATCGGCGACCGCCTCGGGGTCGATCAGCTCGCGCAGCTCCTCGGTGCCGAGCAGCTCGGCCAGCAGGTCGCGGTCGAGGGCCAGCGCCTGGGCGCGTCGCTCGGCAAGCGGAGCGTCGCCCTCGTACATGAACGAGCCGACGTAGTCGAACATGAGCGAGCTCGCGAACGGCGAGGCCGAGCGGGTCTCGACGCTCACCACCCGGATCTTCCGTCGAGCGGATCGACGCCGAGCAGCTCGACGAGCGCCGGCATGTCGAAGACGTCGCGCAGGACCTCGCGATAGGTCTCGAGGATGATCGGGAACGAGCCGTACCGGCTCGCCACCGCCAGCAGGTCGGCCGACTTCTGGCGCTGCATCCACAGCGGGGTGCGCTGCCCGGGACGGCGGCGCGGCAGGAGGAGCGCGCGGGCCGCGTTCTCGCGGAACCGCGCGGCGAACAGCGCCGAGCCGCCGAGCTCGGCCATGAGCAGCTCCTCGACCTCCTCCGGCTCGATCAGGAGCGCCGACTCGATGGTCGCGCCGTCGGTCTCGATGCCCTCGGGAAGGCGCACGGCGATCCCGTCGTCGGACCACATCGCCTCCACCTCGACGCCGTGATGCTCGCGGAGGCGTCGCTCGATGGCCATCGACCACGGCGCGTGGACGCGGCCGCCGAAGGGCGTGAGGAGCGCCACCCGCCAGTCCCCGAGCTCATCGCGGAAGCGCTCGACGCAGGATGGTGCGGTCGGTCGGCAGCGCCCCGGTGACCTCGCGCTGCTCGCCGAGATACGCGACGAGGTTGCGAGCCGCACGTTCGTCCAGGGCATGGTCGTCGCGGACGCGGGCGACGGCGGCATCGGGCGTCATCGGCTCGATCTCGCGAAGGAAGCCCCCGATGGCCCGGCCGAGCTCGATCGGCCGCCCGACCGCATCGCCGTGCCAGAACGGCATCTTGCCCGGCTCCCCCGGCGCCGGGGTGACGATCACCCGGTCCGGCTTGATCTCCTCGATCCGCCAGGTCGACGCACCGAGCAGGAAGGTCTCGCCGACGCGCGACTCGTAGACCATCTCCTCGTCGAGCTCGCCGACCCGGCGTCCGCCGCGGCCGGCATCGTCGCCGGGCAGGAAGACGCCGTACAGGCCGCGATCCGGGATCGTGCCCCCGGAGGTGATGGCCACCACCCGCGCGTCGTTGCGCGAGGCCACCTCATCCGTCTGGCGGTCCCAGACGACGCGGGGCTTGAGATCGGCGAACTCGTCGGACGGATAGCGTCCCGAGAGCATGTCGAGCACCCCGGTCAGCTGCTCGAGCGACAGGTCGCGGAAGGACTCCGCGCGCGTGACCAGCCGATGGAGATCGGCGACCGTCCATCGGCCATCGGCGCAGATCGCGACGAGCTGCTGCGCCAGCACGTCGAGCGGGTTGCGCGGGATGCGCGTCTCCTCGATCTGGCCGGCCAGCATCCGCTCGACCACCACGGCCGCCTCGACGAGATCGCCGCGGAACTTCGGGAAGATCTTGCCGACGCTGCGCTCCCCCACGGAGTGCCCGGCGCGACCGATGCGCTGCATGCCCGACGCGACCGACGGCGGTGCCTCGATCTGGATGACGAGGTCGATCGCCCCCATGTCGATTCCGAGCTCGAGGCTGCTGGTGGCGACCAGCGCCGGCAGCCTCCCCTGCCTTGAGCTGCTCCTCGATCTCCAGCCGCTGCTCGCGGGCGATGCTGCCGTGGTGGGCACGCACGAGCTCCTCGCCGGCGAGCTCGTTGAGGCGCGCGCTGAGCCGCTCGGCCAGGCGGCGCGAGTTCACGAAGATCAGCGTGGAGCGATGCGCCCGGATCAGCTCCAGCAGCCTGGGGTGGATGCTCGGCCAGATGGAGTGCCGCGCCTCCGGGCCCGCCGCCGGCCCCCCGGCGCCTCGTCGAGGTCGATCGCGTCGCCCATGCGCGCCATGTCGTCGACCGGCACGATGACCTCGAGGTCGAGCGCCTTGCGCGCGCCCGCGTCCACGATCTCGACCTCGCGATCGGTGCCGCCGAGGTAGGCGGCGATGGCGGACAGCGGCCGCTGCGTGGCCGACAGGCCGATGCGCTGGGGGTCCGCATCGGCGAGGTGCGCGAGGCGCTCGAGGGAGAGGGCGAGGTGCGATCCGCGCTTGGTGGCGGCGATGGCGTGCACCTCGTCGACGATCACGTGCTCGACGCCGCGGAGGATCTCGCGTGCCTGGCTGGTGAGCAGCAGGTAGAGCGACTCAGGGGTGGTGACGAGGATGTCCGGCGGGGTCTTCACCAGCTGCCGGCGGGCTTCGGCCGAGGTATCGCCGGTGCGCGATCCCACCCGAACCTCCGGCACCGTGACGCCCAGCCGCTCGGCCGTGCGTCTGATTCCCGCCAGCGGCGCGCGGAGGTTGCGCTCCACGTCATAGGTCAGGGCCTTCAGCGGGCTGACGTACAGCACGCGCACGGTCGGGCTTCGCCGGCGCCGGCTCGGTCATCAGCCGATCGAGGCACCACAGGAATGCCGCGAGGGTCTTGCCGGAGCCCGTCGGCGCGTGGATGAGGGCGTGCTTCCCATCGGCGATCGCCGCCCAGCCGAGCTCCTGGGCGCGCGTCGGACCCTCGAACGCGTCGGCGAACCACGCGCGGGTCGCCTCGCTGAAGGGCGCCAGGGCGTCGGTCGGTGAGCGGGTCGAGGATCGGCGGGGGGTCACGGGGGTCCTGAGTGTATCGGTCCCTGAGGATCGCGCCGATTCCTGCCACCGTGTGACTGGATTGCGTCCGGCCATGTCTGGACCCGAGTCGCGCCCAGCGCGGATGCGGACCGCGCTCCCTGCGTCCTGGATGCCCCTCTCAGGGACGGGAGCCGTCCCCGCGGGCCAGGCGAAGGCGACGAGGAGTCCGAGCAGTCCCCCGGCGACGATCGCGACGATCACGGTCGCCTCGCCGAGGATCGGCATGCTCGTGAGCATGAGGATCAAGCCGATCCCGATGCCAAGCACGACGCCGCCGATGAGGCCGCGGATCGGGTGTCGATGCACGTTCACGGTCGTTGCTCCGGTGGGAGGCCGGGCGGGGTTCGCGGTGGTCGGACGCGCCATCCCCAGCATCACTGCCCCCACGATCGCGATGGCCACGGACACCCAGAACGGCAGCGTGGTGAGCGGGTTTCCGGCGAGCTTGAACCATCCGTTGCCGTCGCAGTGCGTCCCGCCCTCCCCGTTGATCTCTCCGGACACGTAATAGAGGCCGGTGAACTGGAACGGCGCGTTCTCGGAGACGCCCGCTGCGCCCTCGGCCGCGGTGTTCCCCGCGTCGTTCGGGTCACCGCCGCGCACCGGCGTCGGGATGCCGAAGACGGAGACGCTCCACGAATGCTCCATGAAGACCTGGTCACCCGAGCTCCCGTCCCAGGAGACGCTGCCGTCCCAGTCGACCAGGAACGGATCCCCCTGGCTCCCACCGCTGCCGCCTCCCGGCGCCCCGCTGGCGGCGTCGAGCGTGGCACCGGAAGCATCCGACGATGTGAGATCGAGCGTGCAGCCACCATTGAGCTCGAACGCGGCCACGGGGGCGGCCGCGACAAGCGCGAGCATGCCGGCGATGGGAGCACCGACCAAAGCGCGGACGACGGGGCGCATATCGCAGTACCTCGCGTGCTTACTCGTCGAGTGGGCGAGCCATCTCACCCTACCACCGCTGTCCAATGGCCCCGAGGGCGGCGTCGGCGCAGACCCTGCCCGGATCCGGGATTGCCCTTGGGCCGGCCTTCCTGCGGCCGGCCCATGTGCGTTCGACGACGCGGATCGGTCAGGCCGTATCGGTGTGCGGGCTCCGTTCCGCCACGGGGCGCGCCACGGGGTGCCGAGCATCGGCAGCAGCCAGCGGTCGACGCCGTAGTAGCCGGCGACTCGCCAGGCAAGGATCAGGCCGATCGCCGCGGTGAACAGCACCGGATTGGTCGACGCCGATCCGGCCAGCAGGAACGACATGTTCATCAGCGCACCGAAGAAGGCCGCGACGCCCGTCAGCGCGCCGACGATCAGGGCGATGCCCACCAGGATCTCGCCGGCGACGATCACGTAGGAGAACCATCCCTCCGAGTTCGAGTCGATCAGGAACTGCAGGAAGTCGCGGTACCAGTCATACGAGATCGGTGGACGGCCCTGCTCGGGGATCGAGACCGCCCGCTCCCAGTACCCGACCAGGCTGGCCCCGCCGTCCAGCCAGCCCTCACCGGTGGCCTTGCCCCAACCGGAGGTCAGCCACGAGAAGCCGAGGAAGAGGCGGATCGGCAGCCAGAACAGGCCGGCGCGCGAGTTCGAGAACAGGTAGCGCGCGAAGGCAGGGCCCTCGACCTCGACCTCGGTGGCCTCGGGATGGCGACGGTCGGTGAACAGGATCAGCACCACCACGATCGACAGGATCCAGAAGACCCACGTCAGGATCGTGTTGAGGCCACCCTCCGGCCGGGTGATCGGCCAGTCCTCGGGCAGCTGGAGCCATACCAGGATGAGCGCCGCCACCAGGGCGATCCAGGTGACGATGTTCCTCAGGCTTGACACGGGGCGATTCCTCCTTCGTGTGGGACGGGTCGATGTGGGGCCGTCAGGGGCCGGCAGTCGGTGTCATGCGGCATCGGGTGCGGTGAGGCCGGCGGCGGCCCGGAGCAGCGGACCAACCTCGCGGGCGGATGCGTCGAGGCGATCGAGCTCGGCGTCATCCCTGAAGCGCAGCCGCTGGTCGTAGACGGCGACGACGCCGACGACCCGGTCGCGCTCGAACACCGGCACGCCGGACGCGGAGACGAGCCCGCTGGCGCGTGCCGCCGGCAGGCGGGGGAAGTTCATGTCCGAGGCGAGGTCCTCGACCCAGGCCGCCCGTGCACTCACCCAGATCCTGCCCGGCAGTCCTCCGCCGAACGGGAGCAGCGTCCGGCGGCTCACCTCGGCGAAGGCGGCCAGCCCCCTGTTCGCGACCCACGCCGCGGCGCACCGCAGCATGCCGGGCCGCGAGTCCGGCACCCAGGCGTCGACGGCCGGCCACCCGAGAGCATCGGCGAGGCCCGCCAGCACCAGCTCGAGAGCAGGCGAGGCCTCGGGGTCGGGCGTCCCGACGGCCGGCGGCTGCATCGATCCGGCCAGCAGCCGTTCGAGGGCGCCGATCAGCGCGTCGATGCGAAACGGCTTCTCGAGCGCCGCCACCCCCCCCATCTCCGCGAGCTCGGCGGCGTGGAGGCGAATCGCCTGGATATCGGCGGAGCACACGAGGAATGGCAGGTCGGCGAGCTCCTCGCGAGCGCGGAGGCGAGCCAGCAGGGCCAGCCCTCCCTCGTCGTAGACCCCGCGCAGGTCGAGCATGACCACGTCCGGCCCGGCGGCGATGACGGCGTCGGCCGGGTCGGTCCCGTCGATCTCGGGACGCACGAAGGCGTACCCCTCCTCGCCAAGGAGGGCCTCCATGAGCGAGGCGAACTCCTCGTCATCGTCGATCACCGCCACGCGCGGTGCGCGCACATCCAGGGTCCCACCTCCGGGCAGCGCTCGGTCGCCGCCCCTACTCGACCTCCGTTCCGAGCGAGTTCAGTATGGAGCGCGGGTCAATGACCTCGCCAGCGTGACGACGCTCACGGCCACTGCGGCGCCGACGAGTGCCACGCCCGCGGCCACCATCGGCGCCACGTCGAGCACCAGGCCCGCCCACGCCAGGCCGATGCCGACATTCCACGCCACCAGCCGTGAGCGCGACGCGATCGCCAGCGTGCGGCGCTGCGCGGCGTGATCGACCGGTCCGCCGGGCGTCACCGCCGGCACGAGATGGGTCCACGAGCCGACCAGCTCCTGGAGAAGCCAGCCGGCGACCATCGGCACGGCGAGTGCGCCGACCGACCAGCCGGCGACGCGATCGCCGCCGATGACGCCAGCCAGGGAGACGCCGACGGCAGCGGCGAACCAGGCGGTCCCGGCCGCCAGGTGCCAGACCACGGTTCGACGCCAGTCGTGCTCGGTGGTGAACGGACCGCGTCGCCGGTAGGCATCGAGGGCGTAGGCGACCTGCCCGACCGCCCCGACAAACGTCACGGCCATGCCAGCGACCACCGCGGGCCGCAGGTCGAGAGCGAACCCCGTGGCGGCCAGGAGCGGTCCGATCGCGACGCCGACGAGGCCCACGACCAGCGGGATGTTCGGCCGCAGCCGCGCGCCGTTCACCGTCGGGGCGAGGTAGACCAGCGTGGCGAAGATCGTGAGCGACACGGCGCCGAACAGGGAGAGCCAGGCGTGCGCCGGGCGCAGGGTCGCCCAGGCGGTGGTGACCACCGGGACGCCGATGGCGCCGGCAGCGCCGATCGACATCGCGGTCGCCAGCTCGGCCAGCGCCAGCCCGTAGGCCAGGAGCGCGATCGGATGACGGCGGGCGAGTGGGTCGCGGGTCGGTGCCACGGTATGCCAGGCGGTCAGCCCGAGTCCGCCCAGGGCCAGCCCGGCCCCGGCGAGCGTCCAGCCGGCGCCCAGGCCGCTCATGCCCGCCACGACCGCTGCGGCGCCGATGGCGAGCAGGGCGATCGCCGCCACGCGCTGGGCCGCCGGCGCCGGTCGCGTGCCGGCCAGCGTGACGGCGAAGTGCGGCATGAAGGTGCCGATCGCCACCGTGGCGGCACCGACCAGGGCGAGGTGGAGCGACGCCCACGGGCTGCCGCCCCCGAGGAGCGGGCCCACGGCCGCGACCCCGGCCGCGACCACGAAGAGCGCCGCGGCACCGAGACCGAGCGCCAGGACGTGGCGCTCGGTCAATCGCGGCAACGTGGCCGGCCGGGAGCTGGACCGGCCGGCCGGCATCGGCTCGATCTCGATCAATGGCCGCCCTCCGCAGGCGCGCCGCCATCACCGGCCTGGAAGAGCCCCAGGGCACCCTTGCCGACGAAGTTGAAGGCGTGGGTCACGATCGGGTAGAGGCCATCCTCGTCGAAGCGCATCTCGATGATGGCGCCCTGGGCCGGCGAGAGGTCGACCGCCTGTGATCCCCAGTTCCCCTCGTTGCCCTCGCTGAGGATCACGCCCTCCTTGATGACCGAGTGGAAGATCGTCCCGACCACGTGGAAGCTGGAGTCGATGCTCGGGCCGGCATTGAGGACGAAGGCCCGCACCGTCTCGCCCACGCCGACTTCGATCGGATGGTCGAGATACTGGTTGGCGATGCCGTTGAAGACCACGAAGTCGGGGGCCGGGGCCCCGGCCGCGGCCTTGGTCAGATCGATGGTGGCCTGCTGTGCGCCGAGATACCACTCGCTCTGGACGAAGGCGAACTCGTGGTCGACCTCCGGGAGGCCGCCCTCCGGCTCGACAATG
Organism: uncultured Chloroflexia bacterium; assembly: GCA_963704115.1. Classification (GTDB taxonomy): domain Bacteria; phylum Chloroflexota; class Limnocylindria; order QHBO01; family QHBO01; genus JACDBZ01. Next base: position 50,331 of record CAVPGY010000002.1, on the reverse strand, counting down.
ATCATGCCGAACATCCCGTTGGCGATGTGCATCAGCGCCGGCGAGGTGCCGCAGTGGTACATCCAGACGCCGGCGTACTTCGCCTCGAACTCGTAGATGAGCTCCTCACCGGGGCTGATCGACCGCATCTCGTCGTTCCAGGCGACCATGCTCGCGTGGAAGTCGATCGAGTGCGGCATGGTGTTCTCCTCCGGGTTCACGAGCGTGATCCGAACGAGGTCGCCGACCTTGACGCGTAGCACCGGTCCCGGCACCTCGTCGCCGAACGTCCACACCAGCTGCTCGTAGCCTTCTGCCACGGTCATCTGCCGCTCGGTCATTCTCAGCTCGATCTCGTGGACCTCGCCGGTCGCGACCTCCGGGGCCGTCGGGTCGCGCAGGACATACGCGGGCGCCTCGGGGTTCGCCTCGACGGGAGCCGCGACGCCGGTGCCCCCACCATGGTTCATCTCCCCCGTCGTGCCGCCGTCGACCGATGCGACGACGCCCGACCCGAACAGGGCGCCGTTGACGAGCAGCGCCGCCACCACGACCAGGCTGACGAAGGCGGCGAGGCCCCCGCTCGCCAGGCCGGTGTACCAGAAGGCTCGTTGCATCGAAGTTCTCCTCAGCGCTCGGTGACGTAAATGTGTACCGTAGTAGTAAGGATTTACCGATGGGGAGGCACGTGCCATCTGTCCCGGGCGGCCCGGGCTGATCGGACTGACCGTGCCGGAGACCGACGATGCAGGGAGCGAACACATGCGGCTCGAGCTGACTCGACGGGGTGACTACGCGGTCCGGGCGATGCTGGCCCTCGCGCGGCCCGACACCCGCCAGCTGACCGCGGCGGCACTGGCCGAGGCGACCGGGATCCCCGTCGGCTACGTGCCGCAGGTCATGGGCGACCTTGTGCGCGCCGGCCTGGTGGCCAACCGCCGGGGACGGAACGGCGGCTACCGGCTTGCCCGACCCGCGGGCGAGGTGAGCCTGCTCGCGATCGTCGAAGCGGTGGAGGGTGCCGGGCGGCGCCAGACCTGCGTGCTGCGTGGCGGGCCGTGCCGGCGCGACGGCGCCTGCGACGTCCACGACGCATTCTTCCGGGCACAGGAGGCGGTGTTCGACACGCTCGACGGCGTGTCGCTGGCCGATGTGACGCGCTAGCCTTCGCGCATGCCCAGCCGACCCTCCGAGCAGCGCACCCACGACGAGCACGATGACCCCGGCCTGCTGCCGCCCGCCGTCCAGGCCCTGGACCAGGCGGTCCGCGGCATCAGCGGCGACCTCGACCTCGATCGCGTGCTCCAGCACATCGTCGATCGGGTGCGCGAGCTGGTCGACGCGGAGTATGCGGCGCTCGGCATCGTCGACCGCGAGGGGATGATCGAGCGGTTCATCACCAGCGGCATGAGCGACGAGCAGCGCGCGCGCATCGGCAACCTGCCGCGCGGCCACGGGCTGCTGGGACTCATCATCCGAGATCAGCGCGCCGTGCGGATCCCCGAGATCTCGGCCCACCCCGAGAGCTACGGCTTCCCGGACCACCACCCGCCGATGTCGTCCTTCCTGGGCATGCCGATCACGAACCGCGGAATCGCGGTGGGACGCCTGTACCTCACCAACAAGCAGGGGGCGTCCGAGTTCAGCGAGGCCGACCAGGCGCTCGTCGAGGTCTTCGCGCTCCATGCCGGGATCGCCATCGACAATGCGCGGCTTCACGAGCAGGTCCGCCGCCTGGCCGTGGTCGACGAGCGCGAGCGCATCAGCCGCGACCTGCACGACAGCGTGATCCAGGCGATCTACGCCCAGACGCTGGCGCTCGACGACGTCCCGGAGATCGCCGCCAGCGACCCGGCCGAGGCGAGCCGTCGGGTCGATGCGGCAATCGACGCGCTTCACGCGGTGATCCGCGACATCCGCAACTTCATCTTTGGCCTGCGACCGGTGCTCCTCGAGTCCGGCGACCTCGCTGAGGGCCTCGAGCACCTCGCCACCGAGCTGCGCCGCGGTGGAGGCGTCGCGGCGACGATCTCGGTCGATGACGGGCACGACCACCTGGGCCGCCTCCCGATCGAGACCGTCGCCGAGCTGTTGGCCGTCGTCCGCGAGGCGCTGAGCAACGTGGCGCGGCACGCCGAGGCGTCGGCCTGCCGGGTGCTGCTGACATCGGCTCCCGACCTGCTGCGCCTCGAGATCCACGACGACGGACGCGGATTCGACCCGCTCGAGCGCGGCAGGGGAGGCCATCACGGCATGGCGAACATGCGCTCGCGGGTCGAGTCACTCGGGGGGACGTTCGAGGTGGACAGCGCGCGGGGCCGCGGCACCCGTATCATCGTGGTGCTGCGGGTCAGGCCCGAGCCCACGGAAGCACAGGTGAAGCGATGAACGAGACAGCCGAACGGCGCCCGCTGCGCATCCTGGTGGTCGACGACCACGAGGTAGTCCGCCAGGGGCTGGTTGCCCTGCTCGATCGTCGCGACGGGTTCGACGTCGTGGCCCAGGCCGGGACCGTCGCCGAGGCGATCGCCGAGGCCGCGCGCTTCGCGCCGGACCTCGTGATCATGGACGTCCGCCTGCCCGACGGCTCGGGCATCGAGGCCTGCCGCGAGATCCGCGGCGAGCGCGCCCGGAGACCCGGGTGATCATGCTCACCAGCTACCCGGACGAGGAGGCGGTCCTCTCCGCGATCATCGCCGGCGCATCGGGCTACCTGCTCAAGCAGATCCGAGGTCGGGACCTGGTCACCGCGCTCGAGTCCGTGGGTCGCGGCGAGTCGCTCCTCGACCCGGCGGTCACCGGAACGGGTGCTGCAGCGCGTGCGAGCCGCCGCGGCCGGCACCGCGAACGACGAGCTGTCGGACCTCACCAGCCAGGAGCGCAAGATCCTGCTCCTCGTCGCGGAGGGCAAGACCAACAAGGAGATCGCGGGCGAGGTCTTCCTGTCCGATAAGACGGTGAAGAACTACGTGAGCAGCATCCTCTCCAAGCTCAACCTCCAGCGCCGGACGCAGGCCGCGGCGTTCGTGGCCAAGCATCGGCTCGGCGACCCCTCGCGCTAGGCCGATCCCGCTCAGGCGCGGGCGGCGAGCGCCTCCCGCTGGATCTCCCCGAGCAGCCAGCGCGCCGTTCCCGCCGCCGCCACGTGAAGCAGGGCGCGGTCGGCGATCCGCCCGACGACGCCGCCCGGCGGCGCGTAGAGCCCGCTGACCGAGAGCTCGTCGGGACCGATGTGGAGGACGCCGGAGAAGACGGGGAAGAGCGGCGCCGCCGATGCGGCGCGCCACTGGATCTCGACCTCGTGGCCGTCCGGCACGCTGTGGACCGTGCCGATGTCGACGAGCGCCGCCTTCCGGAACGTGGTCAGCGCCGCGCCCGGGCCTCCGAGGCGGAGCCGGAGGTCGACGGCATAGCGCCGGATGTCGTCAAGCCCGGGCCGCTTCTCCCAGCCCGGAACGCCGCGCTCGAGCGTGGCGGCCACGACATCGGGGTCCGCGCGCAGCGGCACCGAGGCCGCCAGGTGCACGAAGCCCTCGTCGCGGGTGAGATCGGCGGCGGCGGCCATCACTCCTCCACGATCATGGCCGTCACCATGCCGAACATGCCGTCCGGGCCCTCGGCATGGGTCAGGACGTGGCAGTGGAACGCCCACACGCCGAGCTCGGTGGCCTTGACGATGACGTCGACGCGCTCGCCCGGTGCCACCAGCACCGTGTCCTCGAAGTGCGGCTGCGGCAGGTCCCATCCATCCTTGGCGACGACGAGCTGCGGAATCCCGTGCAGGTGCATCGGGTGGATCTGCAGCCCCTCGTTCATGTAGCGGATGCGGATCGTCTGCCCCTGCTTGAGGACGAGCGGCTCGGTGGCGGGGAAACCCTTGCCGTTGATCGTGAAGCCGAGGGGGCCGTCGTTGAGGACCATCGCGTAGTCGACGTCGGTCGCCAGCCCCGGGTTGGCATTGACCGGATCGGTGACCACGAAGGCGCCCAGCAGGCCCATCGGCACCTGGTGCTCCGCCATGAAGTGGCTGTGGTACATGTGCGATCCGGCGTTGCGGAGCGTGTACTCGTAGGTGAACGACTCGCCCGGCAGCACCGCGTCCTGGCTGATGGCCGGGACGCCGTCCATGTCCGGCGGCACGAAAAGGCCATGGGAGTGGATGGTGGTCGGCTCGGGGAGCTCGTTGTGGAGGATGATGCGGACCGTGTCGCCGACCTCGGCACGGAGCTGCGGCCCCGGCACCATGCCGTTGTACGCGTACGCCTCGACGACCTTGCCCGGCTCGGTCTCCCACTCGATCACCGAGGCGGTCAGCTCCCATTGCAGGACGCCGTCGTCGCCGATCTCCGGCTCCAGGATCACGTTGCCCTTGCCCTCGGTCGCTGCCGGGAACTGGGCGGTGATGGCCGCGTCGATCTCACGCATCTGCTCGGCGGTACGCTCGCTGGCCGATGGCTCCGGCTCGCCGGGTCCGCCCGCCACGGCGACCATCACGTCGCCCCGCATGCCACCGTCCGCGTGTCCCGGCACCGAGCAGATGAAGCTCATGCCGCCCGCCGGGATCGTCACCTCGCCGGACCCGGTCTCGTGGCCCTCCGCGCCGATCACGGTGCCATCGGCGAACATCACGTCGTGGAAGATCCCGCCGTCGTTGACGAAGGTGACGGTGTAGGTCCCCGGTGCATCAACGTGGACCATGGCCGGCTCGAAGCCGAGATCGAAGGCGGTGATCGTGATCTCGCCGATCGGCCCCTCGGCGGCCGCGCTCGGAGCCGCGGTCGGTCCGGCCGCCTGGCTCGGAGTCGTTCCGGTGGTCGGGCCGGCACCGCCTGCAATGAGCGCGGCGACCACGATCGCCGCCACGAAGACGGTCCCCATTCCGGTGAAGGCGGCGAAGTAGGCGAAGGTGCGCTGCATCGGTGCTCCGTGGTGTCGAGGTGGACGTCGAACGCGCGGGCCGGCCGTCCGGCTTGCGCGGCGTCGGCTGCCATTGGACCGCCGAGGATGGGTGGCGCGGGAGAGCCGAATACCCCGCACGGTTCGGGACAAGGGGCCCGGGAGAAGGGGCCGAGCGGCCTCTCTCCACGCGCACCCTGGTCCGCCTAGGCTGATGCTCAGCGATGAAGGGGCGCTCATGGGCAGCGCACCATCATCCAAGGGTGGACACACCCTCCCGTGACGAGTCGGCCGGCGGAGACGCCGGTCGATTCGTATCCGGCCGATGCCGGGACGCCTCGACGTGGGGCGAGGGATGGATGGCCCATCCAAGAGGGCCGGCTGGCCCTACGGATTCCGAGGCCACATCGGTCACGGTGATGACATCAACGAACCAGCACACATCGAGGTATCTCATCCATGAGCGAGCCGCTCGCCATCAGCCTCTTCTCGGGGACCGACGACAAGCTCAATGCTGCCGCCGTCCTCGTCGCCGGCGCGGCGGCGCTCGGCCGCCCGGTGCACGTCTTCCTCCAGTACTGGGCTCTCGATGCATTCCGCCGCGAACGCATCGAGACGGATCACGGTCTCGCCCCTGAGGCGGGAGCCGAGGGGGAGGCCGCCGTCCGGCGCCTTCGCTCCCAGGGAGGCGCCAGTTGGAGCGAGACGCTCCGCTCAGCCAAGGACATCGGCGAGGTGGACATTCAGGCCTGCTCGCTGTCGATGGACCTCCTGGACATCACCGAGGCGGACCTTGATCCGCTCGTCGATGGGGTGGAGGGCGTCACTGCCTTCTGGTCCACCGCCGAGACCGGCCAGGTCCTCTTCATCTGACGAGGTAACGGACATGACCACCGAGACCATCCATCGCGTCGACGCTCGGGGCCTGGCGTGCCCGATGCCGATCGTGAAGACCGCCCAGGCGATCGCCACGTTGAGCTCAGGCGAGCTCCTCGAGGTCCTCGCCACCGACCCGGGCTCGACGAAGGACTTCGTCGCCTGGAGCCGGACCACCGGCCACGAGCTGGTCGAACAGGACGAGGAGGGCGGTGTCTTCCGCTTCCTCCTTCGCAGGAAGTGAGGCACCACCGATGACTGTGACCACCGAAGCGCCGCCGATCCCGGCCGTGGAGCCGGAGCCGGTGGAGCCGACCCCGGGTGCCGCGAAGGACGAGCTGCTGATCATTCTCGAGAGCGGCGACCTCGAGCGGACGTGGGGCACCCTGATCATGGCGACCACCGCCGCCGCGTCCGGCATGAAGGTCTCGATCTTCCTGACGTTCTGGGGCTTCTATCCGCTCGTCAAGCCGGGCGTCCGCATCACCGGCCAGAACTGGATGCAGAAGATGCTCTCGTTCATGAACCGCCCCGGGATCAACCACATCAAGATGAGCCGGCTGAACTTCATGGGCATGGGTCCGTGGATGGCCAAGCGCCTGGCGAAGAGCCAGGGCGTCGCCCTCCCCGACGAGCTGCTCGGCGTCGCCATGGCGCTCGGGGTCCGGATGATCCCCTGCCAGATGACGATGGACATGTTCGGCCTCACGCGCGACGACCTCATCGATGGCCTCGATGAGCCGGCGGGCGCGGCCACCGTCATGGAAAAGATCGCGAACGGCGTTCCGGCGCTGTTCATCTAGGTCACGAGGAGGAACGTAATCATGGTCGTCCAGGTCCCCATCACCCGCACCGTCGACGCGCGCGGCAGCTACTGCCCCGGGCCGTTGATGGAGCTGATCCGCGCGATTCGCGAGGGAGCCGTCGGCGACGTGATCGCCGTCCTCTCCACCGACGCCGGATCGAGGATCGACATCCCGAAGTGGGTCGAGAAGGCGGGGCATCACCTCGTCGGCGTCGAGACCCGCGACGGGCATGACGAGATCATCATCGAGAAGAAGAGGTAGGGGCCATGGAGCGCATCCTCGTCCTCGGGGGCGGCGTCGGGGGAACCCTCGCCGCCAACCTGCTGGCGCGCAAGCTCAAGCGTCGCATCGACGCGGGCGACGTCGCGCTGACCCTCGTCGACGAGGGTGGTGAGCACGTCTACCAGCCGGGGTTCATGTACATCGCGATGGGCGGTGAGCGAGCCGAGAAGCTGCATCGTCCCGAGCGCTCGCTGCTCGATCGACGCATCCAGCTCGTCATCGCCCGGGCCACCAGGATCGATCCCGAATCACGCCGCGTGGAGTTCGAGACCGGCGAGCCGCTCGCGTACGACTACCTGCTGATCGCCACCGGATCGCGGATCGTCCCGGAGGAGATCCCGCACTTCGCGGAGGAGGCCCACCACTTCTATGGCGCCGATGCGGCGGAGCGGCTGCGTGCCGCCCTCGATGCCTTCGAAGGCGGCCGCATCGTGGTCGGCATCGCCGGAATGCCCTACAAGTGCCCGCCGGCACCACTGGAGGTCACCTTCCTCGTCGAGTCCGAGCTCCGCAATCGCGGCCTGCGCGAGAAGTCGGAGATCCACTACTGCTCGCCAATCGGACGCGCCTTCACTATCGAGAGCGTCTCCGAGATGGCGACCCCGATCCTCGAGGAGAAGGGCATCGAGCTGCACACGTTCTTCAACGTCGAGGCGATCGACCCCGAACGTCGGGTCGTCGAGAGCCTCGAGGGCGAGGAGCTCACCTACGACCTGCTGATCCTGGTGCCACCGCACCGCGGCGCTCAGCTGGTGATCGACTCGGGGCTGGCCCCGCCGGCCGGATGGCTGCCGACCGACCATCACACGCTCGAGGTACAGGGGCAGGAACGCATGTTCGCCATCGGCGACGCGACCGACCTGCCGCTCTCCAAGGCGGGCTCCACCGCGCACTTCGAGGCGCCGATCGTCGTCGAGCGGATCGTGGCGGCCATCGAGGGACGCGAGCCGGATGCCGTGGCCGGCAACTACACCGGCAAGGTGATGTGCTTCTTCGAGGTCGGCGACGGCAAGGGCACGCTGCTCCAGTTCGACTACGACAATCCTCCGAAGCCGCCGAAGCCCAACCGCCTGTGGCATCTCGGCAAGGTGGTCTTCAACAAGACCTACTGGCATACCGTGCCCAAGGGGCGCGTCTGACCATCCCGGGCCCCGGGCAGCGAGGAGTGACAGCGATGACGAGCATGACGGCAGACCTGCGGGTGGCGGATCTGATGACCCTCGACCCGGTATCCATCCCCCTGGACGCCACGATCGAGGAGGCGGAGGCCATGCTGCGCCAGCACCGGATCACCGGGCTGCCGGTCATCGACGCCGACGATCGGCTGGTGGGGGTCATCAGCCAGACCGATCTCCTCTACCTCGCCGCCCCGAGCGTCCGGGAGCTGATCCATCACCGGGACAGCGGAATCCGGGTCGGCGAGGTGATGAGCGCTCCGCCGATCACCATCGACGCCGGCGCACAGCTGACCGATGCGGCGCGGATGATGGATCGCGACCACCTCCATCGACTGGTGGTGATCGACACCCAGGGCCGGCCGATCGGGGTCCTGGCCGCGATGGACTTCGTCGCGCTCGCCGCCGAGGGGTGACGCCGAGCACGGGCCGGCCTGTCCGTACACTGACCGACATGCAGATCCTCAGCGCCTCCGAGGCGGTGGCCGTGATCCGGTCCGGCCACCAGGTGTTCGTTCAGGGTGGCGCCGCCACGCCGAACGCGCTTCTCGCCGCCCTGACGGACCGCGCCGAGGAGCTCGCCGACGTCGGCATCGTCCACTTCCACACCGAGGGACCGGCGCCGCACCTCGCGCCCGCGATGACCGGGCATTTCCGCCATCGCGCCCTCTTCATCGGCGCCAACGCCCGTGAGGCAGTGAACGACGGGCGCGCGGATTACGTGCCGGTCTTCCTGTCGGACGTGCCCGAGCTCTTCTCGACGGGCGTGCTGCCGCTGGACGCGGCGCTCATCAACGTCACCCCGCCCGACGTCCACGGGTACTGCTCGCTGGGCACGAGCGTCGATGCGTCCCTGGCGGCGGCCCGCGCCGCGACGACGGTCATCGCCCAGCTGAATCCCTCGATGCCCCGGACGCTCGGCGACTCGTTCATCCACGTCGACGAGATCGACTACGCGGTCGAGGTCGATCAACCGCCACACGAGCATCACGCGGCGCCGATCGGCGACGTCGAGCGGCGGATCGGCGAGCTGGTGGCGGAACTCGTCCCCGACGGCGGGACGCTCCAGATGGGAATCGGCTCCATCCCCACCGCGGTCGGAATGTCGCTGCTCGGCAAGCGAGACCTTGGCATCCACACCGAGCTCTTCACCGATCCGGTACTCGACCTGGTCGAGGCCGGCGTGGTGACCGGCGCGGCGAAGGAGATCAACCGCTACAAGATCGTCACCGCATTCCTCATGGGCAGCCAGCGGCTCTACGACTTCGTGGACGACAACCCGATGATCGAGATGCGCCCCGTCGACTACACCAACGACACGACGGTCATCCGCCGGTTCCGACGGATGGTCGCGGTCAACTCGGCGATCTCGATCGATCTCACCGGGCAGGTGAGCGCGGACTCGATCGGGACGCACTTCTACTCCGGCGTCGGCGGGCAGATGGACTTCATGCGCGGCGCGGCGCTCTCGGCCGAGGGTCGCGCCATCATCGCGCTGCCGTCGACCGCAGCCGGCGGCGCCGTCTCGCGCATCGTCCCCGTCCTTGCCGAGGGCGCCGGCGTGGTCACGTCGCGGGCGCACGTGCGAACGGTAGTGACCGAGTTCGGGGTCGCCGAGCTCTTCGGTCGCAGCGTGCGCGAGCGCGCCGCGGCGCTCATCGGCCTCGCGCACCCCGACTTCCGCGACGAGCTCCGGCACGAGGCGCGGCGTCGCTACCACGTCTGATCGGACTCCCGCGGGAGGGGCCGATGGTCACCCCCCATCGCGAAGATCGGCACTGGCGACCATGAGCCCGGCGGGTGACGCTCGACGGTGAGCGACGCTGCAACGGCAAGGAGGCCTTCGATGCTTGACCTGTTCGGATGGGATGTCGGGATGAGCGCCTACGCGGCGATCCTCCTGGTGCTCGGCGCCATGATTCTGGGCGTGATCGCCCACTTCATCGGTGACGTGATGACCGGCTGGGAGGGCCCCGTGGCGGCTCTGGCCGCCCTCGTCGGCGGCTGGCTGGGCAGCGAGGCCCTGGGCGCCTTCAGCACGTGGGGCTATGCCTTCGAGGGCCTGTATGTCGTGCCGGCCCTGGTCGGCGGCATCGTCCTCGGGTTCGTGGTTGACGCGATCGTCCGGTACCTGACCCGGGGCTCGTACGTGCACCACGCGCGCCCGATCTGACCCATCGTAAGGCCGGCGCTTCAGCCGGCAGCCACGCGACTCAGGAGCGGCGTCCAGCGCGGACGTCGCTCCCCGACGATCCGGGTGGTCCCTCCGGCCCGCCGCGGCGGGCGAATCGGCTCTTGCCCGGCACACGCGACGCCTCGATAGTGGTCCCATGAAGATCCTGATTGCGCTCGATGGCTCGGAGGGAGCGGCGATGGCCCGCGACCTCGTGGTGGCCCTTCCGCTGCCGGACTCGACCGAGGTGCACCTGGTGGGTGTCTACCAGGTACCCACCGACTGGACGCCCGAGCTCGGTGCCGGCCTCGCCTGGATCGACGACGCCGAGTCGGCCATGCAGGACACCCTGCACGAGACGCTCACCACCTTCGGCTCGCCGTTCGTCGCCGCGGGAATCAGGCCCATCGAGCATGTGCTGCGCGGGCGCGCCGCGACCGCGATCTGCGATCTCGCGCGGTCGATCGACGCCGACCTGGTGGTCACCGGATCGCGAGGTCGCGGCGTGATCGCCGCGACGCTCCTCGGATCGGTCGCGGCCGAGATCGCCACCCACGCACCCTGCCCCGTCCTGGTGGCGCGTGGCACGTCGGTCTCGCGGCTGCTCGTCGCGACCGACGGGTCACCGAGCGCCGAGCACATCCCGGATCGGCTCGAAGCCTGGGGCCTCTTCCACGGCCTGCCGGCCGACGTCGTCGGCGTCTCGATCTCCAACTCCCCGGCGTTCGAGCTCATCGTCGGGCTGTACACGCTCGGTGACGAACGGCTCGCCGGCAAGCGGAAGGAGCTTCATGAGCGGTACGGCCGCAGCGCCGAGGCGATGGCGACGCGGCTGTCGGCCATCGGCATCCCGGCGACGGCCCATGTGCGCAGCGGCGACGTGGCGCACGAGATCCTTGCGGCCGCGCGCGATCACGGTGCCGACCTGGTGATCACCGGCTCGCGCGGCCTCGGAGCCCTCGACCGGCTGCTGCTCGGCTCCGTCGCGCGCAACGTGCTCACCCACTTCGACGGGTCGGTGCTGGTCATGCGCGAGGGGGAGCCGGCCTGAGGGCGGAACGGCCCACGGAGACGGTCGCCCCGTCTCTTGGCCGGCGCACACGACGGCTCCGCGGTTCGTGCCGCGCGCAGCCTCGTGGCCGAGGGACGGACGGGCCGGATGGCACCTCAGGGACGACCATGCGGCTCTCCTGCGCGCTGTCGGGCAGCCGTAGCGTGGACGCATGGAGCAGCGAGACGCCGTCAATGCGGAGCTGGCATCCAGCTGGTTCGGATCCGGGCTCTCCGTGCACGCCCGGTCACGGCTCAGCGAGTTCGCCTCGCTCCAGGTCATTGCGCCGGGGACGACCCTGACCCGTGAGGGAGAGGAGACGTCGCTGCTGGCGATCGTCGTCCGCGGTCGGGTCGCGCTGCAGATGCATGTCCCGGAGCGCGGCACGACGACGATCCTGACGGTCGAGCCGGGCGACATCGTCGGCTGGTCGGCCATCGTGCCACCGCATCGGTCGACCTCCACGGCCGTCGCGATCGAGGAGTCGACCCTTCTCGTGATCGAGGCGCGACCCCTGCGGGCGCTCCTCGAGGCCGACCTCGCGCTGGCCGCCACGCTCTACCCTCGACTCCTCGAGGCCCTCGGTCGGCGCCTGAGCGCGACGCGTCAGCAGCTTCTCGACCTCTACACCCAGGAGCGGCAGGTGGTGCCATGGTGACCGCCCGCTTCCTTGCTCGGGAGGACGTCGATCGGCTGATCGCCGTCCTGGCCGAGAGCGGCCGCACCGTCATCGGCCCCGTCGTGCGTGATGGGGCCGTCGTCTACGCGCCGATCGCCTCCGCGGCCGACCTGCCGGACGGCTGGACCGATGAGCAGGGCCCGGGCTCCTATCGGCTGAGCCGATCCGGCGAGCGCACGTTCGACGTTGCCCCTCCGGCGCAGGGGCTGAAACGCTACACGTTCCCCTCGCGCGTTCCGGTGACGGTCGCCGAGCGCGACCCGGACGGCGCGACGCGCTTCACACCGGTGGTGCCGGACGCTCCGCGTCTTGCCTTCCTGGGGGTGCGAGCCTGCGAGATCGCGGGGCTCCTCGTCCAGGACCGGGTGCTCACCGGCGGGCCCTTCACCGACGAGGATTACCGTGTCCGGCGCGCATCGGCCCTGGTGGTGGCCGTGCAGTGCACGCGATCGTGGAGCACGTGCTTCTGCGCATCGATGGGCACCGGCCCGGAGGTCACCGCCGGCCATGACATCGTCCTGAGCGAGCTCGACGCCGGTTTCGTGGCCGCCGCGGGTTCCGATGAGGGAGAGCGCATCCTGGGGCGGCTCGGGCTCGAGATGGCGACCCCCGACCAGGAGTCGGCGGTGGCCCTTGGCGTCGCGGCAGCGCGCGCGGCCCAGGGACGGCCGGTCGCCACCGAAGGCCTGCGCGATCGCCTCATGGACCAGCTCGACCACCCGCGATGGGCGGAGGTGGCCGATCGCTGCCTGGCGTGCTCGAACTGCACCATGGTCTGTCCGACCTGCTTCTGCACGAGCGCGGGCCTCGAGTCGGATCTCGACGGCGCCACGACCCGCATCGAGCGCCGCTGGGACTCGTGCTTCACCGGCGACTTCGCCGCGGTCGCCGGCGGCAACTTCCGGCCGCGGCGCCAGGATCGCTACCGCCAGTGGCTGACCCACAAGTTCGCGACGTGGGTCGACCAGTTCGGCACGTCGGGCTGCGTCGGCTGCGGCCGATGCATCGCCTGGTGCCCGGTCGGCATCGACGTCCGCGAGGAGCTCGCCGCCATCGCGCCGCCGTACGAGGCGAGCCTGACCGAGCTGCCGGTGGTCGCCGCCTCGCCGGGCACCTTCGTCCCGGGCACGATCCGCTCGATCACGCCGGTGACCGCGGACACCTCGACGCTCGCCGTGGTCCCGTCGGACGACGGGCTGCTCGCCGCGCGGCCCGGCCAGTTCGTGATGCTGGAGCTGCCCGGCTTCCCCGCGCTGCCTATCTCGGTCTCCCGTGTCGCCGACGGCGCACTGCACCTGACGATCCGCGCCGCCGGCGCGGCCACCGCGGCCATCATCGGGCTGCGGACCGGATCGCAGATCGGGCTGCGCGGACCGTTGGGTCGTGGCTGGCCGATCGAACGCGCCGTCGGGCGCGACGTGGTCATCGTCGCCGGCGGGATCGGACTCGCCCCGCTGCGGCCGCTCATCGACGCCGTGCTCCGCGATCGCAACCGCTTCGGCGAGCTGCTGCTCGCCTACGGCGCCCGCACACCGGCCGACCGTCTCTTCGTCGACGAGCTTGCGGCATGGCCGGGTGCCGGAATGGCGGTCAGCGAGATCGTGGACCGTGCCGGATCGGATTGGTTGGGCCGGGTCGGCATCGTCACCCAGCTCCTCGACCAGCGCGACTGGCACGATCGCTCGGCGGCCGCCTTCGTCGTCGGCCCGGAGCGGATGATGCAGGCAACCGTGCGGACGCTGCTGGCCGGAGGCATCGCACCGGAGCGCATCTTCGTCTCCCTCGAGCGCCACATGCAGTGCGGCATCGGCCTGTGCGGGCACTGCCAGATGGGTCCCTACTTCATCTGCCGCGACGGACCGGTCTTCAGCGTTGCCGAACTCGGCGATCTGTTCGGGCGCGAGGGGCTGTGATGTCCCCATCTACCGAGCAGCCCCGGCCACGGGTCGGCGTCGTCAAGCTCGCCTCCTGCGACGGCTGCCAGCTCACGCTCCTCGACCTCGAGGATCAGCTGCTGCCGATTCTCGGGCGCTTCGACCTCATCGAGTTCCCAGAGGCGTCCTCGAATCGGTCCGAGGGGCCCTACGACATCCTGCTCGTCGAGGGATCGGTCAGCACACCCGAGCAGGCCGAGGAGATCGTCGACCTGCGGGCCCGAACCCGATTGCTCGTCAGCATCGGCGCGTGTGCGACGGCCGGCGGCATCCAGGCGCTGCGCAACGCCGAGAACGAGCCGGCGTGGCGCGCATCGGTCTATCCCGAGCCGGCGTTCGTCAGCTCCCTGGCGACCGCGACCCCGATCGCCGAGCACGTGGTCGTCGACGCGGAGCTTCGTGGCTGCCCGATCTCACCCGACCAGCTGCTCGAACTGCTCACCGCGCTCCGCATCGGCCGCAGGCCCCAGCTGCCATCCGAGTCGGTGTGCCAGGCCTGCAAGCGGGCCGGCAACATCTGCGTCCTCGTCGCCGACGGGGTCCCGTGCCTCGGCCCGGTGACGCAGGGCGGCTGCGGCGCCCTCTGCCCGACCTACCGTCGCGGCTGCTACGCCTGCTTCGGCCCGCGGGAGGAGGCGAACGTCGCGTCACTCCATCATTGGATCTCGGCCGAGCGTGGGCCGGAGGCCACCGACCGCCTCTTCGCCGGATTCACCGGCTGGGCGCCACCGTTCCGCGAGCCGGCGGCGCGAGCCGTCCACGCGGCGCAGCCGCCTCACGAGGAGGCCGAGGATGCATGATCGCCTGAAGGCCCCGGACGGCGACGCCGGCGATGTCACTCGCTATACCGTCCGCCAGCTGACCCGTGTCGAGGGCGAGGGCCGGCTCGAGCTCGCGGTACGCGATGGTGCCGTCACGACCGCCCACCTCGAGATCTTCGAGGCGCCGCGCTACTTCGAGCGCCTGGTGGTCGGACGCGACGCCGACGAGGTCATCGACATCGTGGCCCGCATCTGCGGCATCTGCCCGGTCGCCTACCAGATGTCGGCGGTCCACGCCTTCGAACGGCTCTTCGCCGTCGAGGTCGACCCCGTTATTCGCGTCCTGCGACGGCTCTTCTACTGCGGTGAGTGGATCGAGAGCCACGCACTCCACATCTACCTGCTGCACGCCCCGGACTTCCTCGGCTACCCGAGCGCCGTCGAGCTCGCCGCGGATCATCGCGACGTCGTCGAGCGGGGGCTGCGCATCAAGAAGCTCGGCAACCGCATCGTGGCGCTCCTCGGCGGGCGCGCCATCCACCCGGTGAGCGTGCGCGTCGGCGGCTTCTCACGGGTGCCGACCCGTGACGAGCTGGACGCGCTCCGCGCCGACCTGGCCGTCGCCATCGGCGAGGCGCAGGAAACCGTTCGCTGGACCGCCTCGCTGGCGCCGCCGCCGTACGACCGGGAGCCACGGCTCGTCTCGCTGCGCCATCCCGACGAATACCCGATGAGCGATGGCCGCATCGTCTCGAGCGACGGGATCGACGTGGCGCCGCAGGACTGGCCCGATGCCTTCGAGGAGCACCAGGTCCCCTGGTCGAACGCACTCCAGGCGCGCGCACGCGACGGCGTGCCGTACCTGCTCGGGCCGACGGCGCGTGTGACGCTCGCCCACGACCAGCTGCACCCGCTGGCCCGCGAGGCGCTCGCCGCAACGGGGCTCGGCGCAGAGCTGCGGACCAGCGTGTTCCGCAGCATCGTGGCCCGCGCGGTGGAGCTGCTCCACGCCCTCGCGGAGGCGGCCGACATCGTCGACGGGTACGTGGCGCCGGCCGCGGCCATGGCACCCTGGGCGCCGCGCGCCGGGGTGGCCGCCTGGGCGACCGAGGCGCCGCGCGGCCTCCTGTTCCATCGCTACGAGGTCGACGATCTCGGCCTCGTGCGACGCGCCCAGATCGTGCCTCCCACGAGCCAGAACCAGGCGGCGATCGAGCACGACCTGGCCACGTTCGCGCCATCGGTCCTCGAGCTGCCACACGCCGAGGCGACGCACCGGCTCGAACAGCTCATCCGCAGCTACGACCCGTGCATCAGCTGTGCGACCCACTTCCTCGACCTCAGCGTGACCGGACGGTGACCGTGATGCGACGCGTGACGCTGTTGGTGTGCGGCGAGCCCATGCGCGGCGACGACGCGGTCGCCGAGCAGATCGTCGGCTCGCTGCCCGCCACGACGCGATCCCTGACCGAGGTCTGCCACGTCGGCGCGCTCATGCCGGACGACCTCATCGGGGCCGGGGCACCCGTCATCCTCGTCGACGCCGTCCACGGCCTCCCGGCGGGCTCCGTGATCGACCTGCCGATCGATTCCCTCGCCGAGCTGGTCGAGGGCGGTGTCGCCCCGGGATCCACGCATGCGCTGCCACTGCCGATGGTCCTCGGTATCGTCGAGCAGCTCGCCGGCAGCCTCCCCGAGGGCCGCTTCATCGGCGTTGCCGGGGCGGCCTACGGCATCGGTGCGCCGCTGTCGGACCCGGTGGTCGACGCCGTCGCGCCGGCGGCCGCCCGGCTCGGTCACTGGATCCGCGTCCTCGCCCATGCCAGGAGGATGCCGGCATGTGCCTGACCGCCCCGGTCCGGGTCACCGCGATCGCGGCCGACGGTACGGCGACCATCGTTTCGGGCAGCCTCGAACGCACCGCCTCGACGCTCGCGGTGCCCGACGTCCGGGTCGGCGACTGGGCACTGCTCAGCGCCGGCCTGCTGATTCGCATCATTCCCGCGGACGTGGCGACCGAGCTCGCCGCCGCGGTCCGCACCGCATCGGGAGACGACGCATGATCGCTCGCATTCGCGCGCTCGAGGCGCGTGGCCATCGGCGCACCATCGGCATGGGGCTGGCGGCCCTCACCGCGCTCGTCAGCGGCTTCTCGGTCTTCGTCAACGCGAGCGCCGTCCGGGCCTTCGCCGACCCGGTGCTCTTCACGACCCTGAAGAACGGCGTTGCCGCCGTGGTGCTGGCGACGATCGCCCTGGTCGTGGTCGATCGCGCGCCCTCGCGAGTCCGCCGGCTGGAACCGCGATCGGTGGCCGGGCTCGCGCTCATCGGCGTCATCGGTGGCGGCATCCCGTTCGTGCTCTTCTTCACCGGCCTTGCGAACGCGAGCGCGCCGGCCGCAGCCCTGATCCACAAGACGCTCTTCGTCTGGGTGGCACTGCTGGCCGCCGTCCTGCTGCGCGAGCGGCTCGGTGGCCTGCAGGTCGGTGCGTTGGCCGTGCTCGTCGTGGCCCAGCTGCTCATTCTGCCGGCCGATGGCCTCGCCTGGACGGCCGGAGAGTGGATGATCGCGGCCGCGACCGGGATGTGGGCGGTGGAGGTGATCGTCGCCAAGCGGGTGCTGCGAACGGTCCCCTCTCCGATCGCCGCCGCCGCCCGGATGGGCATCGGCCTGGTCCTCCTGCTCGGCTGGCTGGCGGTGCGTGGCGGACTGGGCGGGATCGGCGCACTCGGCATGGAGCACTGGGCCTGGGTGCTCCTCACCGGAGCCCTCCTGTCGGCCTACGTCGCGTCCTGGTATGCCGCACTGCGGCGCGCACCGGCCAGCGCGGTCACCGCCGTCCTCACCCTCGGCGCCCCGATCACCGCCGCCCTGCAACTCGTGGCCAACGGGCAGGTTCCGGCGCCCGCGGCGCTCGCCGGTCATGGCGCCGTGCTCGCGGCGGTGGTCGCGATCGCCTGGTTGACGCTTCGGCCGTCTGCCGCCACGACACGCGCCGCCGAGGCCTGACGGGGATCGCCATGACCGTCCGGCAACCGGCTCCCGAGGTCCGGCCCGCACCGAGCGGACCGGTGCTGTTCGCGCGCTACGCCTACCCGCCGAACCGCCTCGGCCTGTGCGGCCCAGCGGACGCGCCCTCCCTCCTCGACGGGGCCGCGGCCGGCGCCGAGGCGGAGCTCCGAGATCTGGCCCGCGGATTCGAGGGCGCCTATCCGTACCTGCAGCTCATCGCGCGCCAGAACGAACTCGCCGATCCGCTGGATGAGCGCGTCGTGGATGCCTACTGGCTCGGCAGCCCGCTCACCGCGGCGGTCAAGCCCGGCGCGATGCACCGCGACCTCGCGAAGCGCTTCCGCGGTCGCATGGCGATCAGCGAGTGGCGCTGGTTGGAGGCAGCACTGGCGGGAGGCTCGCGGCCGATGCACGCCTTCCACGTGCTGGAGATCTTCCCGCGGGTCGGACTGCTGCGCGGCGGTGCACGCGAGGCCGTCATCGAGACAATGGATGCCTGCCGCATCCGCTGGGGTAGGGTGGTCGACGTGATCGGTGAGCAGGTCCTCGTCGCCGCTCGTCGCCTCGACCTGGTCGACGGCCGCCTCGCGCTGGGGCCGGAGCAGACCGAGCTGGCGAACGGCTGGCGCGGGCCGGGCGGGCTGCTCGGCGGCGTGGAGCCAGGCGAGTGGGTCTCGCTCCACTGGAGCTGGGCCTGCGACCGCCTGTCGGCTTCGCAGCTCACGCGACTGACGGGCTGGACCGATCTCGCCCTCGCGTCGGCGAACCGCACGATATGACGGCTGCTGCCGATCGCGCCCGCTGGAGCGCGAATCTCCAGGCCGAGGTGGACGGCGAGTATCTCTATCGGGCCATGGCGGCGAACGCGGGCGACCCGCGCCTCGCAGAGCTGTACGTCACGATGGCCGAGGCGGAGGGCCGGCACGCCAGGCTGTGGCGCGATCGCCTGGAAGCCGCCGCTGTGCGCGTCGATCCGCGCCCGTCCGCACGAGCGCGCATCCTCGGCTTCATCGCGCGTCGCTTCGGCGCCGGACTCGTCGCGCCCTCGGTGGCCAGCGACGAGCGCCAGAGCCGGTTCATGTACGACGAGCAGCCGGAGGCGGCCGGCACGAGCCTCCCCGAGGACGAGCGGTCGCACGCCCGGATCCTGCACGGCATCACCGGCGGCGCGAGCGGCGCCATGCTCGCCCGCTTCGAGGGGCGGCACCGCGCGATCGGCGGCAACGCACTGCGGGCCGGCGTGCTGGGCGCCAACGACGGCCTCGTCTCGAACTTCAGCCTGGTGATGGGTGTGGCCGGGGCGAGCGCCGAGAACACCCCGGTCGTGATCGCGGGCGTCGCGGGCCTCCTGGCCGGCTCGCTCTCGATGGCGCTCGGCGAGTGGCTGAGCGTCCAGAGCTCACGGGAGCTGTACGCGAACCAGATCGCCATCGAGGCCGAGGAGCTGATCGCCTTCCCCGAGGAGGAAGAGGAGGAGCTGCGGCTCATCTACGAGGCGAAGGGCCTCGACCCGCCCGAGGCGCGGAAGCTGGCGCATCGGATCGTGACCGGCGACCCGGGCGTGGCGCTCGACACGATGGCGCGCGAGGAGCTCGGCATCGACCCGGACGAGCTGGGTGGCTCGGCCTGGGTGGCGGCCTTCACCTCGTTCGCCCTCTTCGCGGTCGGCGCCGTCGTGCCGCTCATCCCGTTCCTGGTCGGCTCGGGCGTGTGGGCGATCGTCGCGGCATCGGCGATGTCCGGCGTGGCCCTGTTCGGACTGGGCGCCGCCATCACGCTGATGACCGGGAAGCACCCGCTCGTCGCCGGCCTGCGCCAGCTCGGCTTCGGCATGGCGGCCGCCGCGATCACCTTCGGCATCGGGACGCTGCTCGGCACCTCGCTCGGCTGAGCCGGGGCCATTCGGCGGCCGTCCTCGGGACCTCCGGCCCTGTCCGTACCATCCGCGGTTCGCCACGCTTGGTCGGCACAGCATCGACGGGAGGGTCGGCGGCGCGTGTCGCGCCGACGTGAGGAAGGATGCCCGCACGGAGGAACCGATGAAGACGCTTGCTCCCCTCCTCGCCGCGATGGCGCTCCTCGCCGGACTTGCCGGTGGGGCGCTGGGCGCTGACGAGGCCCTCCCCGACACCGGTCGCGTCGTTTTCGTGGCAGGCGGCGACGTGGAGATTCCCGCCGGCGAGCAGGCGGACGCGGTGGTCGTCATCGGCGGCCACGCCCGGGTGGACGGCACCGTCAACGCGCTCGTCGTCATCGACGGCACGGCCACGACGCGGGGCGCCACGCTCGAGACGCTGGCGGTGATCAACGGCAGCGCCGAACTCGCCGCGGGCACCACCGTGCTCGGCGACATCCACCGGTTCGGCTCGACGATCACCCGCGCCGACGGCGTCGAGATCAGCGGCAGCATCCGGGACCTGAGCGGTGACATCGCGGCCTTCGGCCTGTTCATCGGGGCGGCGGCGATCATCCTGTGGATCGGCTTCGGCCTGGCGACGCTGCTCGTCGGGCTGCTGGTCGCCGGGCTCGCCGCGCGCCAGGTCCGGTCCGCCACCGCGCTCATCGGCCGCGAGACCGGCATGACGATCCTCGCCGGGCTGCTCGCGATCGTCGTGCCACCCATCGTTGCCGTCCTGCTGATGGTGACGGTGATCGGCATCCCGGCCGGCATCGGCCTCCTCGTCGTGCTCTGGCCGGCGATCGCCTTCATCGGCTACATCGTGGCCGCCATCTGGCTGGGCGAGTGGCTCCTCGGCCGCCGCAATCCGGAGGGTGTCCCGGCCGAGCGCCCGTACGCCGCCGCGACCCTCGGGCTCGTCGTCGGCTTCGTGATCGGCCTGGTGCCGTTCGTGACCGCGATCCTGTCGATCCTCGGCCTCGGCGCCGTGGTGCTCGCCTCGTGGCGCACGCTGCGCGGCGGCATGGCTCATCACCCCATTGAGACGCAGCCGGCAGCGGCCGGCTGAGGCACCGGCCCGGGTTCCGAGCGCCCGGGCCACCCGACACCAGGAGGCCCACATGAAGATCCTCGTCACGACCGCCTCGAAGCACGGGGCGACCGCCGAGATCGGCGACGCCATCGCCGGCAAGCTGCGCGAGCATGACCTCGAGGTCGACGTCCACGAGCCCGGCGACGTCACGTCGCTCGAGGGCTACGACGCCGTGATCCTCGGCAGTGCGATCTACGCGGGCCGCTGGATGGATACCGCGCGCCGGTTCAGCGAGCGTCACCACCACGCTCTGCGCCGGCTGCCGGTGTGGCTCTTCTCCAGCGGGCCGATCGGCGATCCGCTCGAGCCGGCCGAGGAGCCGGCCGACGGGCACCGGCTGCTGGGCGAGCTGGAGGCTCGGGAGCACCGGACCTTCGCGGGCCGCGTCAACAACTCCGACCTGGGATGGGTCGAACGAACGATCACGAAGATGGTGAAGGCATCCGATGGCGACTTCCGCGACTTCGACGCGATCCGTACCTGGGCCGCCGACGTCGCCGACCAGCTGTCCGCCGCGACGGCGCCCCGATGAGCGACGTCGCGCACTCCACGGCGCGCCACTCGTCCTGGCGGCCGGCGCTGGCGGTGCTCGCCGCCGGCGTCGCGCTGCTGGCCGGCGCCGCGGCGGCGCTCGGCGTCTTCGCCCGCGGTGACGGCTCGTTCGTCACCGTGACGAGCGCGCGCGGCGAGGTCTACGAGATGGCGACCACCGGCGTCTATGCCAACAACGCGCTCCAGGTCGTGGCGGAGGGGGTGGGATGGGACGTCTTCACCCTCGTTGCCGCGGTCCCCGCTCTCCTCCTCGCGGCGATCGGCACGTGGCGTGGGTCGAGTCGGGCGGCACTCGTCGCGACCGGCCTGCTCGGCTACCTCCTCTACCTCCATCTCGAGTATGCGGTGACCTGGGCGCTTGGCCCGCTCTTCCCGCTCTTCGTCACCCTGTTCGCGGCCAGCGTGGCGGGCCTCATTGGCTTCGGCGCGCTCATCGCCGCCGAGGGCATCGGCCGGCGGTTCTCCGAGCGCTTCCCGCGGCGCTCGTGGGCGGCGTTGAGCATCGGCATGGGCGGTCTGCTGACCGTGATGTGGGCGGGACGCATCGGCGAGGCCCTCGGGACCGACGCCGCGCCGCAGCTGCACGGTGAGACGACGATGACCGTCCAGGCGCTCGACCTGGGCCTGGTGGTGCCGATCTCGCTCGTCATCGCGGTCGCGGCCCTGCGCGGCCATCCGGCGGGCCTGGCGGCGGCGGCGGCGTACAGCGTCAGCTTCGTCGCCATGGCGGCGGCGATCGCGTCGATGATGGTCTCGTCGTGGATCGTGACCGGTGTCCCGGCCATTGAGCCGATCGTCATCTTCGGCGTGGCGTGCCTGCTGGGCATCGCCGTCTCGCTGCGCATGCTCCGGTCGCTCGAACCCTCGACCGAGCACCTTCCCATGCGCACCCATCACGAATCCATGGAACCGAGCCTGCGGCCCTATGCCGGCTGAGCCCTGCGTCGACCACGTGGCGGACTGTTAGGCTCGGTAGCGTACCTTCCTGACTCGTAGGCGGAGAACCCGATGACGACGACCACCCGAGGGTCCACGCTCGACCGCAAGGAGCTCGCCCGCATCGACGCCTGGTGGCGTGCCGCGAACTACCTGTCAGTGGGCCAGATCTACCTGCTCGACAACCCGCTGCTGCGCGAGAAGCTGCGCCCGGAGCACGTGAAGCCGCGCCTTCTCGGCCACTTCGGAACGATACCGGGGCTCAACCTGGTCTACGCCCACCTCAACCGCGTGATCCGCGATCGCGACCTCGACACGATCTACATCACCGGCCCCGGCCACGGTGGGCCCGGCCTGGTGGCCAACGCCTACCTCGAGGGAACGTACTCCGAGGTGTACCCATCGGTCACGTACGACCTCGACGGACTCGGCGAGCTCTTCCGCCAGTTCTGCTTCCCCGGCGGCATCCCCAGCCACGTGGCGCCGGAGACGCCCGGATCGATCCACGAGGGCGGCGAGCTCGGCTACGCCCTGTCGCACGCCTACGGCGCGGCGTTCGACAACCCGGACCTGCTGGTCGCCTGCGTCATCGGCGACGGTGAGGCCGAGACCGGTCCGCTCGCCACCAGCTGGCACTCGAACAAGTTCCTCAACCCCGTCACCGACGGCGCGGTCCTGCCGATCCTGCACCTCAACGGGTACAAGATCGCCAACCCGACCGTGCTCGACCGGATCCCGATGGAGGAGCTGCGCTCGATGCTCACGGGCTTCGGGCACGAGGTCCACGTCGTCGAAGGCGATGACCCCGACGAGGTGCATCGCCAGCTGGCCCGGACCCTGGACACCGTGCTCGACGAGATCGCCGAGATCCAGCGCCGCGCCCGCACGAAGGGCGACCTGGCGCGACCGACCTGGCCGATGATCGTGCTGCGCACGCCGAAGGGCTGGACCGGGCCGGAGAGGATCGACGGCAAGCCGGTCGAGGGCACCTGGCGCTCGCACCAGGTGCCGCTGTCCGATGTGCTCGAGAACAAGAAGCACCTCGACGTGCTCGAGAAGTGGATGCGCTCCTATCGGCCGGAGGAGCTGTTCGACGATGGCGGCACCCTGTTGCCCGAGCTGCGCGAGCTGGCGCCCGCCGGCCAGCGCCGGATGAGCGCGAACCCGCACGCCAACGGCGGCGAGCTCCTCACCGAGCTGAGACTGCCAGACTTCCGCGACTTCGCCGTCGAGGTCGACGCGCCGGCCGCGACGTTCAGCAGCGCGACCGGCGCGCTCGGCCAGTTCCTGCGCGACGTGATCCGGCTCAACCCCAGGACCTTCCGCCTCTTCGGCCCCGACGAGACGGCGTCGAACCGGCTGCAGGCCGTGTTCGAGGTGACGAACAAGGCCTGGATGGCCGAGCGGCACCCCGACCGACGAGCAGCTGGCGCCGCGACGGCCGGGTGATGGAGATGCTCTCCGAGCACAACTGCCAGGGGTGGCTCGAGGGCTACCTGCTCACCGGGCGGCACGGCCTGTTCAACTGCTACGAGGCCTTCATCCACATCGTCGACTCGATGTTCAACCAGCACGCCAAGTGGCTCAAGACGACGCGCGAGATCCCGTGGCGGCGCCCGATCGCCAGCCTGAACTACCTGCTCTCCAGCCACGTGTGGCGCCAGGACCACAACGGCTTCTGCCACCAGGATCCCGGGTTCATCGACCACGTCGTCAACAAGAAGGCGGAGGTGATCCGCGTCTACCTGCCGCCCGACGCGAACACCCTGCTCAGCGTCGCGGATCACTGCCTGCGCAGTCGCAACTACGTCAACGTCATCGTGGCCGGCAAGCAGGCCGCTCTGAACTACCTGCCGATGGACGACGCCGTCCTGCACTGCACGCGCGGCATCGGCATCTGGCAGTGGGCGAGCAATGACGACGACGGCACGCCGGACGTCGTCCTCGCGTGCGCCGGTGACGTCCCGACGCTGGAGACGCTGGCCGCGGTCGACATCCTCCGCCGGCAGCTGCCGGACCTGAAGGTCCGGGTCGTCAACGTGGTCGACCTCATGCGGCTCCAGGACGAGAAGGAGCATCCGCACGGGATGTCACGGGCCGAGTTCGACTCCGTCTTCACCACCGACAAGCCGATCATCTTCGCCTACCACGGCTACCCGTGGCTCATCCATCGGCTGACCTACCGGCGACGAACCACGACAACCTCCACGTGCGCGGCTACAAGGAGGAGGGCACCACCACCACGCCGTTCGACATGGTCATGCTCAACGACCTCGACCGATTCCACCTCGTGATCGACGTCATCGACCGGGTGCCAGGCCTGGCGGAGCGCGCGGGCCACATCCGTCAGGAGATGCAGGATCGGCGGCTCGCCGCGCGGGCCTACACGCGCGACCACGGCGTGGACGATCCGGCGATCCGCGACTGGACGTGGCCCGGCTGAGGCCGATGCGGATCCTCGTCGTCAACGCGGGCTCGAGCTCGCTGAAGCTGTCCGTCGTCGCTCAGCCGGGCGACGAGCTGGCCGGGACCCACGAGCTCGACCGCGGTGCCGATGCAACGCGTCATGCCGGTGACGAGGGCGACCTCGCGGCGGCCCTGGAACGCCTGGGCGCCGCGCCGGTCGACGCGGTCGGCCATCGCGTGGTGCACGGCGGCGAGCACCACGACCCGTCGCTCGTCGACGACGAGCTGATCGCGGAGATCGAGCGGCTCGATGCCCTCGCTCCCCTCCACAACGCGGTGGCGGCGGCCGCGATCCGCGACCTCCAAGCGCGCCTGCCCGACGTCCCCCACGTCGCCTGCTTCGACACCGCCTTCCACGCCACGCTGCCACGCGCGGCGCGCACCTACGCTCTGCCCGCCGAGTGGGTGGCGCGCTTCGGGATTCGGCGGTACGGCTTCCACGGCCTGTCGGTGCGCTGGGCGACCGAGCGTGCCGGCGAGCTCGTCGGCGCGGATCCGGCCGACCTCCAGCTGGTCGTCGCGCACCTGGGTTCCGGCGCGTCGGTCACCGCGGTGCGCGATGGCGCTTCCGTCGCCACCTCGATGGGCATGACCCCGCTCGAGGGCCTCGTCATGGGCACCCGCTCGGGCAGCATCGATCCCGGGATCGCCATCCACCTCCTGCGCGAGGGGGTCGCGCTCGACGAACTCGCCGAGGGGATCTCGCACGGCGGCGGGCTGGCCGCGCTCTCCGGCGGCCGGGCCGGGATGCGCGAGCTCGAATCGGCCGCAGCGGCGGGCGACGACCGAGCTCGTCTGGCGATCGAGGTCTTCGTGGCGCGCGCGGCCGCCGAGATCGCCGCCGCCGCGACGGCGCTGTCCCGGCTGGACGCGCTCGTCTTCACCGGCGGCATCGGCTCGCGGTCCCCGTCCGTCCGGGCTGCCATCTGCGAGCGGCTGGGGGCTCTCGGCGTCTCCAGCCCGACAGCATCCGACGCGGACGAGGACCGGCTCGTCACGAGGGGCGGACCGGCCGTCGCGGTGGTCACGGCACGCGAGGAGATCGTCATCGCGCGCGACGTCGCCCGGGTGGTGACCAACCGACCGAACTGACCGGCCGTCCGGCCCTATCGGAAGCGCCACCGGGAGGCGACGCTGGTCGCCCACCCTCCCGGAGGTCCGCCGTGCGTCATTCGCATCCCTCCGCCGACCAGGTCAGCCGCCGCGTCGCGCTGCCGATCGACGCGCCGAGCGCATCGGATGCGCCCGGTCAGTGGGTCGTCTGCGGCGGCGCCATTCGCGAGGTCACCGACGGCAAGGTCATCTGCCCGCTGTCCGGCACGCCGACGTCCCTCGGTGAGTGCATCGGCTGCCACTGCCTGGTGACCCACTCGGGAGAGCGCGACCCGTTGACCGACTGCGCGATCCCCGAGATCAGCTGAGCGGCACCGGCAGGTCGAGCTCGACCAGGGCACGCAGCAGGTCGAGCGGCGTGAGCACGCCGATCGGGTGACCATCGTCGCCCACCACCACCAGGCGGTGGATGTGGCGCGACACCATCTGGCGCGCGGCGTAGCGCAGCGTGGCGGTGGTGTGCACGGTGATCGCCGGCATCGACATCAGGTGGCGGACCCGGAGACGGTCCCAGTGGCCGCCGATCAGCTCGCTGGAGCGCGCGACGACGAGGTCCGACTGGCTGATGACGCCGATCACCTCGCCGCCCTCCACCACCGGCAGGCCGGACACCCGGTACGTCTTGAGCAGGCGCTCCGCCTCGCTGACGGCCGCCTCGGGGTCGATGACGATCGGATCGAGCGTCATCAGGTTGCCGACGCGGAGGTCGGCGGTCTCGTTGCGCATGACGGTGGCCTCCTGGTGCTGGCGACGGTGCCGTGTCGCTCCCTGATGGTGCATCGCCGGGTGCGCGTGCGAACCGGCCGAATGGCCCGCACGGACGGGACGCTGGTCACCAGCCGGCGGACCCACCGCGGGCTGGGCGCGCGACCCCGGACACGGGAGCTCACCATCCGCGCGACGCGCCTGGAGGCCCTGACCTATCGGCCGATGCGCCCGAGATGCGTGTCCTTGAAGTCGGTCGGCAGCTTGAGCCCGTAGCCGAGCGTCCGGTCCATCCCGACGTGCGCCACGAGCACCGCGCCCGCGATCGCCAGCGGCGCGATCGCTGCGAACCAGCCGAGTGCCAGTGCCGCCAGGCCAACGACCAGGTTGTGGACCAGGTTGTAGGTCACCGCGCCGAGCCGCGGTCCGCCGAGGTAGCCCAGCATCGAGATGTCCGGCGCCAGCAGGAGCAGGAGCAGCCACCACGCTTCGCCACCGAGCTGCAGATAGACGAGGACGCCGGCCACGAAGAGGGCCATCGCCTCGAAGCGCAGGATCCCCTCGACGGCCCTCATGGCGCTGCTCAGCCGATCCGGACCGATCCGAGGCCGCCCGTGACGCGGACCTCGGCCCGACGTTCGGAGGTCGCGAAGTCGGTCGATTCCCAGCCATGCGCGGTCCGGGGGAAGCGAGCCGCATCGACGGTGGTGCTTCCCAGACCGACCTGCGACCGGATGCGCGCGGACACGCCCGCCGGGATCTCGACCACGACCTGCGCGGCACCGGCATCGATGCGAACGTCGCAGCGAGGAACGTCCCGCGGAAGGACGATCCGGGTGTCGCTGGCCCCGGTCCTCACCACCAGCGAGGTCACGTTGAGCTCGGCCAGGTCGAGCACGCTCTTCGACGCCCCGCCCTCCAGGCGCAGCGTGAGCGGCAGATCCGGCGCCAGGCCGACCGTCCAATGGAGCTGGTTGCCGAACGGGAAGATCTGCGAGATATCGGCCTCGAGCTCCACCCGGCCTGGACCGCGGTCCCGGCGCAGCACACCGCCCTCGAACGTCCCGCCCGCGAGCACGCCCGACGTCCCGGGGCCGACGTCGAGCTGGCCGGCACCGAACTTGAGCACGACCTCCCCGGAGGCCGCGCCGGCGACCGGCACCGAGATGTGGTCCTCGACGCCCCGCCCGCGCGGCCAGACGGCACCGGCCAGGACGAGCAGGCCGATGACGATCAGGATGACCGGCCACCAGCGCGCGAGAAGGCCAAAGGTGTCGATCTCGACGAGCCCGGCGAGGTCCAGGAAGAGCAGCGTGCCCACCGCCGCCAGGAGAATCGGCCACACTAGCGCCCAGGCGACCGCCAGCGGACCGGTGCGCCTTCCCGCCAGGCCGATGAGTGCCGAAACGCCGCTGCCCACCCCGGCCATGATCATGAACAGCGGCCACGCCCGCGCCCATGACAGGTCGAGGGCCTGCTGGACCAGGAAGACGGAGCCGATGGCGACGAGCCACGTCCCCGCGATCAGGCTCCCCCGCTGCGTGCCGGTCACGGTCGCACGTCCGTGAGCGCGCGATACAGGTCCGCGGTCTGGCCCGCGATCGCCTGCCACCCGAATCGGTCGACGGCGCGCCGGCGCCCAGCCCGGCCCATCGCCGCGCGGGCGCCGGGGTCCGCCATCAGCGCATTGATGCCGGCGGCGAGGCCCCGCTCGAAGCGATCGGGGTCGACCGGCGACATCGGGTCGTCGAGGCGCAGGTCCACCGGCACGAGCAGTCCGGTCTCGCCGTCGACCACCACTTCGGGGATCCCGCCGACGGCCGATGCCACGACCGGGGTCTCGCAGGCCGCTGCCTCGAGGTTGATGATCCCGAACGGCTCGTAGACCGAGGGACAGCAGAAGACTGCCGCGTTGGAGTACAGCTGGCGCACGTCGGTCCGGCTCACCATCTCCCCGATCCAGACGACGTTGCCGCGCTCGGCCTGGGCCGCTCGCACGCCCTCCTCCATCTCGCGGGCGATCTCCGGCGTGTCGGGCTGCCCGGCGCACAGCACCACCCCGATCCCGGGGTCGAGGTGGCGGATGGCGCGCACGAGATGGATGATTCCCTTCTGGCGGGTGATGCGACCCACGAACAGGACGTACGGAACGGTCGGATCCACGCCGTGGCGCTCGAGGGCATCGGTCGCCGGGTCGGGGCGGTAGAAGTCCGGGTCGATGCCGTTGTAGATGACGTGGACGCGCGACTCGTCGACATCGAAGAGGCGGATGACGTCCGCGCGAGTGCCTTCCGACACGGCGATGACGGCATCGGCCGACTCGATGGCCGTGCGCTCGATCCACGAGCTCACGTCGTAGCCGCCCCCCAGCTGCTCCCGCTTCCACGGTCGCAGCGGCTCGAGCGAGTGGACGGTCAGGACCAGCGGGATGCCGTAGGCGAGGCGGGCGAGCAGTCCGGCGAAGTGCGTGTACCAGGTGTGGACGTGGACGACGTCGGCGTCGACCGGGTCGGCGACCATGCCCAGGTCACGCGACAGGGCGGCCAGCATGGGCCGCAACCGGTCATCCGCCGCCGTAAGGTCGTGGGCCACCGGGTAGCCGTGGACCCGCCAGGCCGCGTCGTCATCGGCCTGGGAGCCGAAGGTACGGACGTCGAGTTCGACGAGCGAGCGCAGGTGCCGCGTCAGCTCGTCGACGTGGACGCCGGCGCCGCCGTAGATCGCCGGGGGGAACTCGTTGGTGAGGATGAGCGCGCGCACGCGCCCAAGCCTACCCCGACCGTCCGTATCTGGTGATGGGTTCCCGGCGGCCGGCGGCGTCGAGGAAGCGTTCGATCTCGCCCAGCTCGAAGGGTTTGGAGATCACCGGCGCCCAGGTTCCGATCTCGGCCGCCCGCATCGGGTGCGCCGCGGTGCAGACCAGCAGGATCACGTCGGCCATACGCGGTTCCTCGCGCAGCTCACGAGCCAGGTCGCCGCCCCGTCCGTCGACCAGGTCGTCATCGAGAATCAGGACACGCGGACGTCGCCGATCCAGCGCGGCATGAAGCTCGGAGAGCCTCGCGAAGCCGAAGGCGACCCAGCCCGCCTCCTGCGCGATCTCGCAGAGCAGCTCGAGCGTGACCACGTCGTCATCCACCGCGAACAGCACCGGACCGTGCGAATCAACGAGATTCGCATCCTGGCGCTCGAGCGCGTCGACGACGCGCATGCTGGTGTTCACGAGGGTCGGGAGATGCACGCCACGTGCCGTAAGGGGCCGTCTGGTACGAATTCCGTGACCTGGCACCGTTTCGCTAACCGAGGCGGTGTCCAGCCCCCTGTTCATGCACCGATTCAGCGCATGCCAGTCAGGCGAACGAGCGTCCGCCGCGGTGCCGCGGCCAGCGCGCCACCCGCTCCCGTACACTGGCCGCCGCATGGCACTCATCAGCACCCGAGCCCTGACGAAGCGCTATCCGGGCGGCGTGACCGCGCTCGACGGCCTCACGGTCGACATCGGTGAAGGGGTGATCGGCCTGGTCGGTGCCAACGGCGCAGGCAAGAGCACGCTCATCAAGATCCTGCTCGGACTCCTCCCCGCCACCGACGGGAGCGCGCGCGTCCTCGACCTGGACGCGGCAACCCAGGGCGGCGCGATCCGCGAGCTCGTCGGCTACATGCCCGAGCACGACTGTCTGCCGGCCGATGTCTCGGCCACCGAGTTCGTCACCCACATGGCCCGGGTGTCGGGACTGCCCTCCGGGGCGGCACGCGAGCGGACTGCCGACGTCCTGCGCCACGTCGGCCTCTACGAGGAGCGGTATCGGCCGATCGGGGGCTACTCGACCGGGATGAAGCAGCGGGTCAAGCTCGCCCAGTCGCTCGTCCACGACCCGCGCATCCTCTTTCTCGACGAGCCGACGAACGGGCTCGATCCGGCCGGTCGCGACGAGATGCTGGCGCTCATCGAGCGCATTGGCCGCGACTTCGGCATCACGGTCATCGTCGCCAGCCATCTCCTCGGCGAGATTGAGCGCATCGCCGGCTGGCTGGTGGCCATCGACGCCGGACGCCTCCTGCGCACGGCGCCGCTGACCAGCTTCACCGAGCGGACCGGCCAGCTCCTGGTGGAGACCGACGAGGACGCGGCGCCGCTCGCCGAGCGCCTCGTCGCCCGCGGGATGGACGCCAGCGCCAGCGGACGGACGCTCGTCGTCGATGTCGCCACGGGCGGCGACGGGGAGCACGCCGTGGAGGACGCGGTGCGCGACGACTCGGTGGCGCTCGGCCTGGCGCTGGTGCGAATCGAGCACAGCCGGCACCAGCTCGAGGATCTGTTCCGGGACGACGCGGGAGGCACCGATGAACGCGTCGCCTGAGACCACGGGCACCATCTACGACATCGGCTACCGGCGCTACGACGGTCCTCGGTTGGGTCGCCGTGGCGCCATCTCGGCCATCGTCGGGGCCGGCCTGCGAGCGGTCTTCGGCCTGGGCCGATCCGGCCGGTCGAAGATCCTGCCGTGGGGCGCCGTCATCCTGGCCGTGCTGCCGGCGGTCGTGGCCATCTCGATCCGGGTGCTCGCCGGCGACATCATCGAGCTCTACAACTACCAGAACTACCTGTGGGAGATCGGCGGACTGCTGCCGATCTTTCTCGCCGCGCAGGCGCCCGAGCTCGCCGTCAATGACATGCGGCAGCGCGTCCTGCCGCTCTACTTCAGCCGCCCGATCAGCCGGCTCGACTACGTGGTCGCCAAGCTCGGGGCGCTGACCATCGGCCTGCTGGCCCTCACGCTGTTGCCGGTGCTGCTGCTCTTCCTCGGGCGTGTCCTGGCGGCGGAGGACGTCGTGGGGGCGCTGGGGGACGAGCTCGGCTTCCTGCCCGCCATTCTCGTGAACGGGCTGCTGTACGCCGTCGTGCTGGCCAGCATCGGCCTGGCGATCTGCTCGCTGTCGGGGCGTCGCGCCTACGCCGCCGCCGCGATCCTCGCCGTCTTCCTGGTGGGGAGCGTGATGAGCACCACCCTGACGGAGCTCGGCAACGGCCTCCAGGACCTTGCGCCATTCGCCTACCCGCTCTCGATCCTGGACGGGACCCGAGAGTGGCTGTTCGGCGAGAGCGTCGCCGGCTCGCCGGTCTCCTCCGCGGGGGTGCCACTCCCGCTGTATGCGCTGGCGGCCGCCGTCCTGCTGGTCATCAGCTGGGCGGTGCTTGCCCTGCGCTACCGGAGCGTGTCGACGTGAGCCAGCTGAACCTGGCGGCCGTCTCGCGCTGGTACGGCAACGTGGTCGCGGTCAACGACGTGACCTTCGAGGTGGGACCGGGGATCACCGGACTGCTGGGGCCGAACGGCGCCGGAAAGACCACCCTGTTGCACATGATGGCCGGCTTCCTGGCGCCGTCGGCGGGCGACGTCAGCCTCGACGGCACGCCGACGTGGCGCCACCCCGAGCTGTACCGGCGGATCGGGTTCGTCCCGGAGCGCGAGGCGGTCCAGCCCTTCCTCACCGGCCGGCAGTTCGTGGAGGCGTCGGCCCGGCTCCAGGGCCTCGACGACGCGCGTGCGGCCGCGGATCGAGCCATCGACATGGTCGACCTGCAGGCGGCGGCCGGCCGGGCCATCGGCGGCTATTCGAAGGGGATGCGGCAGCGCGTGAAGGTGGCGGCGTCGCTCGTCCATGATCCGTCGACCCTGATCCTCGACGAGCCGTTCAACGGCATGGACCCCCGGCAGCGGCTGCACATGATGGGCCTGCTCCGCCGCATGGCCACCGAGGGACGCACGATCCTGTTCAGCAGCCACATCCTCGAGGAGGTGGAGCGGCTGTCGGACCGCGTGCTGGTGGTGGTCGCGGGCCGGCTGGCGGCGTCGGGCGACTTTCGCCGCATCCGGCGCCTGATGACCGACCGTCCGCATCGGTTCACCATCCGTTCCACCGACGATCGTGCCCTGGCACGTGAGCTGCTCGCCACCGCGAGCGTCGAGGGCATCGACCTGCGGGAAGGGCTGCTGTCGGTGAACGCCGGCGACTACGGGGAGCTCACCCGCGCCGTGGCGCCCGCCGCGCAGCGCGCGGGGGTCTCGATCCTCGAGCTGCGCCCGGCCGACGAGTCACTCGAGTCGGTGTTCAGCTACCTGGTGCGAAGGTGATCCTGACCCTCGCCACGATCAGCCTGCGCGGGCTGCTCAACCGTCGCCGCACCCTGCTGCTGGGGCTGTTCGGTGCGCTCGTCGTGCTGGTCGCGGTGCTCTTCCAGCTGGCCGATCAGCCAGAGGACGAGGCGCTCGCCTTCACCGGCCAGCTGCTGGGCAACTTCGGGCTGGCGGTCCTGCTGCCGGTGGTGGCCGTCATCGTCGGGACCGCCGCCATCGGCTCGGAGCTCGACGACGGGACGATCATCTACCTCCTCGCCAAGCCGATTCCCCGCGGCCTGGTCGCGGTCGTCAAGACGGTGGTCGCCTGGGTCATCGTGCTGCTCCTCGTCTCCCCCGCCATCCTCGTCGCGGGCATCGTGGCGAGCGGCGGCACGGATCTCGGCGCGGCGTACGCGGTGGCTGCCGGGTTCGGAGCGCTCGAGTACACCGCCGCCTTCCTCGCCCTCTCGCTCGTGACGTCGCGCGCGCTGGTGGTCGGGTTGGCCTACGTCGTGATCTGGGAGGGCGCGGTCGCCGGCCTGTTCGAGGGCACCCGCATCCTCTCGGTCCGCCAGCACGCCCTCGCCATCGCCGATGCGATCGGGGGCGAGGGCGCCATCGAGGCGCAGCTCGAGATCGGGCCGGCGCTCGTCGTCGGCGTGATCATCACGGTCGTTGCCATGGTCATTGCCATCCGCCGCCTCGAACGCGTCGAGCTGCGGGGCGAGACCGGCTGAACGGAATCCTGGTCTGAGAGGAGCACCTGATGGAATTCGACCCACCGTGGGGCCGCGCCTGGGCGGGCCGCCTCCACGAGCACGCCTTCGACAGCCAGGCCCTCACCGGCAATCCGCTGGGCGACTCGCATGTGCGCCCGCTTTACGTGTACACGCCGCCCGGTTACGACGACGACCCCGATCTGCGCTATCCATCGGTCTGGCTGATCCAGGGGATGACCGGCCAGGTCGACATGTGGCGCAACCGAAAGCCGTTCTCGCCGTCGGTGCTCGAGTCGGTCGACGCCTGGTTCGCGGATGGCCATCCGCCGGCCATCGTCGTCTACGTCGACGCGTGGACCAGCTACGGCGGATCGCAGTTTCTCGACTCGCCGGGGACCGGGCGGTACCACACCTACCTGTGCGACGAGCTCGTCCCGTTCGTCGATGCGCACTACCGCACCCTGCCCGGTGCCGCCCACCGCGGGATCGCCGGCAAGTCGAGCGGCGGCTACGGCGCGATGGTCACACCGATGCTGCGACCCGATCTGTTCGGCGGCCTGGTCACCCACGCCGGCGATGCGCTGTTCGAGGTGTGCTACCAACCGGAGTTCCCCCAGGCCGCGCGGGCGCTGCGCGACGAGTACGGCGGCTCCTTCGACGCCTTCTGGGCGGACCTGCGCTCGCGGCCGGGGCGGTCCAGGCGCTCGGACCCGGCGATCGTCAACGAGTACGCCATGGCCGCCTGCTACTCGGCCGATGCGGACGGCACGATCCGGATGCCATTCGACGTGGCCACCGGCCAGCTGATCCCGGAGATCTGGGAGCGCTGGCTGGCGTGGGATCCGGTGCGCATGGCGGCCTCGCACGCCGAGGCGCTGCGCGGCCTGCGCGCCGTCTGGATCGACGCTGGCCGGAGCGACGAGTACTACCTCGATCTCGGCGCCGAGGCCTTCCGGCGGGAGCTGGCGGCCGCCGGCGTGGACGATGACCGGGTTCGGTTCGAGCTGTTCGACGGCGGCCACGGCGGCATGGAGTGGCGATACCCACAGGCGATCGGCTGGCTGGCGGAGCGCCTCGCTCCCTGACGCGTGGAGTTGAGGTTGGCACGCCAGACGCTAGGAGCAGACAACGCGCGAGCGACCAAGCGCATGAGCACCGCACAAACCAGCTTGGAGTGACCCCAACACCATGACCTTCCGCCCCGACGCCAACCTCGATCCCGGCCAGGTCAGCGATCGCCGCGGCCGCCGCGTCCGCGGGGGCGGCCTCGCCATGGGCGGCGGGATCGGCGGGGTGGTCCTCCTCGTGGCGCTCGTCCTGCTCACCGGCGGCGACCTCGGCGACATCGTTGGCGGCCTCACCGGCGGCCCGGTCCAGGAGGGGCCGGTCGGGAGCCAGGCAACGTCCGAGTGCGAGACCGGCGCCGACGCGAACGAGCGGCTCGACTGCCGCATCGTCGGCACCGTCAATAGCGTGCAGGCCTACTGGGCCGATGCGTTCGCGGCCGCCGGCCGGGAGTACCAGCAGGCCTCGACCGTCCTGTTCACCGAGCAGACGACGACCGCCTGCGGCGGCGCCACCAGCGCCGTCGGGCCGTTCTACTGCCCGCTCGACCAGACGATCTACATCGACCTCGGCTTCTACGACCAGCTCGAGTCGCGATTCGGCGCGGAGGGCGGCCCGTTCGCGGAGATGTACGTCATCGCCCACGAGTACGGCCACCACGTGCAGAACCTGCTCGGCTTCCTCGAGGGCGGGCGCGATGCCGGCGCGGAGGGCGGCGCCGTTCGCGTCGAGCTCCAGGCCGACTGCTTCGCGGGGGTGTGGGCCGGCAACGCTGTCGACACCGGCTACCTCGAGCCGCTGACGCAGGACCAGGTCAACCAGGCGCTCGACGCGGCCTCCGCCATCGGCGACGATCGGATCCAGGAGCAGACGCAGGGGCAGGTGAACCGGGAGACCTGGACGCACGGCTCCTCGGAACAGCGCCAGGAGTGGTTCATGAACGGCCTCGAGGGCGGCGACGGCCGACGCCTGCGACACGTTCGACGCCGACCTCTGATCCTCCGCGGCCGCACTTGGCGCGGTTGACCGAACGTGTGAGACTGTCGGCCCCGCACGGGAGCTTGACCGATGAGCGCCAATGGCCATGGCCATGGCAACGGCAGCGGCCCGCGGACCGGCATGGACGGTCCCGCGATGCGGCCACGCGCCAGGACCCGCGACCGGTTCGACGGCTCGCCGTTCCCGCCGATCGGCGACTACGCGTTCCTCTCCGACTGCGAGACGACCGCGCTCGTCGCCCCCTCGGGAAACGTCGAGTGGATGTGCCTGCCGCGCATGGACTCGCCGAGCGTCTTCGGCTCGATCCTCGATCGTGACGCGGGCGGGTTCCGGTTCGGCCCGTCCGACGTCATGGTTCCAGCGGCGCGCCGCTACCTCCCCGGCACCATGGTCCTCGAGACGAGCTGGGGCTCCCCGACCGGCTGGGTGATCGTCCGCGACGTCCTCCTCATCGGCCCGTGGCGTCACACGGAGGATCGGTCGACGACCCAGCGCCGGCCGCCGACCGACTACGACGCGAGCCACGTGCTGCTGCGGACGGTGCGCTGCGTGAACGGCGAGATGCAGTTCACCCTCGACTGCGAGCCGATGTTCGACTACGGCCGGCACTTCGGCGCGTGGAGCTACACGGAGGACGGCTACCGGCAGGGGGTCTGCCGCGCCGAGGGCAGCGATGTCGAGCTGGTGCTGACGAGCGACATGAACATCGGCTTCGAGGGGCCGCGCGCGGTCGCGCGCACCCTGATCAAGGAGGGCGAGACCCGCTTCTGCGCCCTCTCGTGGAAGGGCGCCGAGGTCCCGCGGAGCGCCGGTGACGCGTACGAGCGGCTGGTGTGGACGGCGCACCACTGGCAGCACTGGCTCGCGCGCGGCACGTTCCCCGATCACCCGTGGCGCTCGTTCCTCGAGCGGTCGGCGCTCACCCTCAAGGGCCTCACCTACGCCCCGTCGGGGGCCGTGATCGCGGCGCCCACGACCTCGCTGCCCGAGACCCCCGGCGGCGAGCGCAACTGGGACTACCGCTACAGCTGGATCCGCGACTCGACGTTCGCGCTGTGGGGCCTGTACACCCTCGGCTTCGACTGGGAGGCGAACGACTACCTCTACTTCATCGCCGACGTCGCCGAACGCGATCCCGAGCTCCAGATCATGTACGGCGATCGACGGCGAGCGTGCCCTCCCCGAGCAGACCCTGGACCACCTGTCCGGGTACGAGGGCGCTCGCCCGGTCCGCATCGGCAACGACGCGTACGGGCAGCGCCAGCACGACATGTGGGGCGCGGTCCTCGACTCGGTCTACCTGCACACCCGCTCCCGCGACCACCTCGACGAGCGCATCTGGCCGATCCTCGTGCGACAGGTCGAGGCGGCGCTCGAGCACTGGCGGGAGCCGGACCGCGGCATCTGGGAGGTTCGCGGGGAGCCACGGCACTTCACCAGCTCGAAGCTGATGTGCTGGGTCGCCGCGGACCGCGGCGCGCGGCTCGCGCGCCTGCGCGAGGACCGGGAGCACGCGGAGCGCTGGCAGGCCGCCGCCGACGAGATCCACGCCGACATCTGCGCCAACGGCCTCGACGAGCGCGGCGTCTTCACCCAGCACTACGAGACCGATGCGCTCGACGCGTCGGCTCCTGCTCATGCCGCTGCGTCCGCTTCCTCCCGCCAGACGACGAGCGCATCCGCCGCACGGTGCTCGCCATCGCCGACGAGCTGACCGACGACGGGCTCGTGCTCCGCTACCGCACCGACGAGACCGACGACGGGCTCTGCCGGCGAGGAGGGCACCTTCACGATCTGCTCGTTCTGGCTCGTCTCGGCGCTCGTCGAGATCGGCGAGGTCGAGCGCGCTCGCAAGCTGTGCGAGAAGCTGCTGTCGCTACGCGCAGGCCCCTCGGGCTGTACGGCGAGGAGCTCGACCCGCGACACCGGCCGCCATCTCGGCAACTTCCCGCAGGCGTTCACCCACCTGGCGCTGATCAACGCGGTCATGCACCTGATCCACGCGGACACGGTGCGTTCCGGCGGTCCGGCCACGCTTTCGCCGCGGACCCCCAGCGGAGCCACCGAGCAGGTCAACGGGGACGATGGCGGGCCGGGGCGCATCCGCAAGGCCGAGCGCGATCTGCCTGCCGGTCAATCCTCGTAGGGAAGGCCGCGCTCGACCGCAGCCCAGCCGGCGGCGAGCATGCGGATCACGACGTTCGCGTCGCGCGCCGGCGGATGGTCGGGCGCAATCAACGCGCCGGCCAGCGCGGGGAGCAGCGGCGCCGGCCCGAACGTCACCGCGATCAGGGCGCGCCCCGCCATCGGCCCGGTGATGATCTGGTACAGCGTCTCCTGCACGGTGCCGTCATACGTCACCCAGGTTGCATCGGTCGTCGCGAGGCGCCGCAGTCGTGTCCCGGACGGCAGGCGACGATCTGGCGGCGTCAGCGGCAGCGATGGGCTCCCGGCGTAGACCACCGGCCCCGACTGGTGGAGCTCCTGCAGCGTCTCGTTCCAGCCCGCCCACCATGTTGCGGGCCGCGGGGTGGTCGGATCGACGGCCAGGTCGGTCAGGACGACGTGATCGTCCGGGTCATGGTTGAGCTGATGGCAGCGCGCGTCGCACCGAGGCAACAGGAGGCGCGGCAGCGATGCGATGGTGAGCCGGGCCTGGAGCCATCGTTCGTAGCTGTCGGCATCACGCCCCCGGGCGCGCGGGTCGATCAGCGTCAGCACCGTCTCGCCACGACGGATCAGATCGACCGCCGCGGAGAACGTGCGGAAGCGATCTCCCTCCATCCTGTGGCGGCGGAATCGGTCGTTTGCAGCCATCGTGGCACCTATGGGACACGACGGAAGTACCGGTGACAACCCGGCTCATCCGCACCGGAGTGCACCCGAGCGCACTCACTCGTCTGGGACGGGGCCCATCCGACCCCGGTACCCAGCCCGAAACGGGCACAATGGACCGGTGCCACGACCCTTCCGCTTCCTGGCCGATGCGCGCACCATCGCCAGCCTGGACGAGCTTCGCGAGACGGTCCGCCGCGCGGAGTCGATCGGCATCGACACGCTCGTCGTTCCCGATCACCTGATCCCGCAGCTGGGTCCCATCGCCGGCATGGCAGCCGTCGTCGCCATCAGCGACCGCCTGCGGGTCAGCGGGTTCGTCCTCAACAACGACCTGCGCCACCCGGCGGTGCTCGCGCAGGAGCTCGCGAGCATCGACGTGCTCTCCGGTGGAC
The DNA here is from genome assembly GCA_963704115.1 of uncultured Chloroflexia bacterium. GTDB lineage: Bacteria > Chloroflexota > Limnocylindria > QHBO01 > QHBO01 > JACDBZ01. The sequence continues at coordinate 11,809 of CAVPGY010000002.1, read as the reverse complement.
GGCTCGACGTCGCCATCGGAGCGGGATGGAATCGCGCCGAGTACGAGGCGATCGGCCTGCCCTTCAATCCCACGCCCGTCCGCCAAGCGCGACTCACCGAGGCGATCGCGGTGCTCAAGGGCTGCTTCGGTCCCGAACCGTTCAGCTTCAGCGGGACGTACTACACGATCACGAATCACGACGCGCACCCGAAACCGATCCAGCGGCCGCACCCGCCGATCCTCATCGGCGGCGGCGGCCGCCGCACCCTGACGCTCGCGGCGCGCGAGGCGAACACCGTCGGGTTCGCGCCGCGCATCCTGCCGGTCGGCGCGCCGGACCCCGCCTCGATCACCTTCGACGGGACCCGCGAGAAGCTCGGCTGGGTGCGCGACGCCGCGGGTGATCGGTTCGACGACCTGGTGCTCAACGTCTACCCGTCCGGCGTCGCGCCGGAGATCGTGGACGATCCGCTCCGTCGCGCCGGAGCGTTCGCGGAGTCGCTGACCCAGCGATCGGGGGTCGCCATCTCGGCCGCGGAGGTGCTCGACTCCCCGCACTTCTTCGTGAACACCGTCGACGGCTTCGTGGAGAAGTTCACCCGACTGCGATCCGAGCTGGGAATCACGTCCATCATGGTCGGCGGCCTCGGGGAGCTGGATCCCGTGGTGGAACGGCTCGCCGGGACCTAGCGCCCGGCGGCGCGACGATCGAACCAACCGAAGCGGAGGTAGTGGTGGTGGGCGAGGTGGTCCTGCTCGGGTTCCTGCTGACGCTGTCGGCGTTCTTCTCCAGCTCCGAGACGGCGTTCACGTCGCTCGACCGCGTTCGTGTCGAGACGATGCAGCGCGCCCGGGCACGCGGTGCGCGCCAGGTCGGGCAGGTGCTCGCGCGGCCCGGGCGCATGCTCTCCGCCATCCTGCTGGGCAACAACCTCGTCAACACCGGCAGCGCGGCGGTGGGCACGCTGATCGCCACGCAGATCGTGGGCGAGGAGGGGCAGGCGGTGCTCGTGGCCACGCTCGGCGTGACGGTGCTGCTCATGATCTTCGGCGAGATCGGCCCGAAGACCATCGCCCTCCACCACGACTGGGCGCTCGCCCGCGCCTACGCCCTGCCTCTGACTGCGTGGATCCGGGTGATGCTGCCAGTCGTCGCCGCCTTCGACCTGTTCGGGCGCGGACTGATGCGCCTGGTCGGCGGCGGAACCGGCGCGACGCACCTGAGCGTGGGCGAGCTCCGCACCGCGATCGCAATGGGCGTCGAGGCCGGCGCGCTGCAGGAAACGCAGTCGAGCATGCTGCTGGGCGCCCTGCGGCTCCAGGATCGCCCGGCGGCCGAGATCATGGTTCACCGTACCCAGATCGTCTTCGTGGCGGCCGAGCAGTCGATCGCGGAGGCTGCTCGCCTCATGCAGGAGCACGGTGTCCAGCGCCTGCCGGTCTACGTGCGGGACACCGACGACGTGGTCGGGGTCGTCCGTGTCGCCGACGTCGCCGCCGCGTACGCCGATGGCCGGGCCGGGGCCACTTCTCGCGACACGATGCGCGAGGTCTCCTTCGACTCGGAGCTCGCATCGATCGCCGGCGTCCTCGAACGGATGCAGGAGTCCGGCGATCACCTGGTGATGCTGACCGACGAGTTCGGGTCGGTGGCGGGGCTGGTGACCCTCGAGGACATCGTCGAGGAGGTCATCGGCCAGATCCAGAGCGAGACCGGGAGCGAGCCCGCGCCAACACCCGAATCGGAAGGCACCGGCACGGCGATCATCGACGGGCGCACCCCACTCGGCGAAGTGGCCGAGCAGTACGAGCTGACGCTTTCCTACCCGGGCGTGCAGACGATCGCCGGCCTCGTCGTGCGGCGGCTCGGTCGGCTGCCACGTGTCGGTGAGCTGTTGCGCCACGGTGATCTCGAGATCACCGTCATCGACGTCGACGCGCGGCGGGTAACGTCGGTCGCGATCCGGCGGATCGCCCCGAAGCAGCGGACCCCGACGTCGGCCTAGGTAGAATCGCCGCCGGAGGACACCAGCCCACGTGACACGCATCCTCGTCTATACCGGGAAGGGCGGCGTCGGCAAGACGAGCGTCGCCGCGGCCACGGCCCTGGCATGCGCGGATCGCGGCTATCGGACCATCGTGATGTCGACCGACATCGCCCACAGCCTCGGCGACGCGTTCAACGTCGACCTCGGGCCGACGCCGAAGGAGATCGCCCCGAACCTCTGGGCGCAGGAGTCGGACGTCTTCTTCAACGTGGCCCGCTACTGGGGACGGATCCAGGCCTACGCCGCATCGGTCCTGCGCTGGCGAGGCCTGGACGAGGTAATGGCCGAGGAGATGACGGTGCTCCCCGGCATGGACGAGGTCGGCAGCCTGCTCTGGATCGCCGACCACCACGACTCCGGCGACTACGACGTGGTGGTGGTGGATGCCGCGCCGACCGGCGAGACGCTTCGACTGCTCTCGCTGCCGGAGGCGGCGAAGTGGTGGATGGAGAAGATCGAGCCGATCGGCCGCAAGATCTCAAAGCTGACCGGCCCGCTCATCCAGCGGGTGGTCGGCATGCCGATGCCGGGCGACGATGTCTTCAACGCCGGCGAGGAGCTCTTTCGCCAGTTGGAGCACATGCACACGCTCCTCACGGATCACGGCAAGACCTCGGTCCGGGTCGTTCTCACCCTGGAGCAGGTGGTGATCAAGGAGGCGCAGCGCTCCTTCACCTACTTCCACCTCTACAACTACCCGACCGACCTGGTGGTGGCCAACCGCGTGCTGCCCGACGATGTGGGCACCTACTTCCGCGGCTGGTACGAGGCACAGCAGGGCTACGGTCCGCTCGTCGAGAAGACCTTCCACCCCATCCCGGTGCGGCAGGCTCCCTACTTCGACCGCGAGATGGTGGGGATCGACCTGCTGCGGAAGCTGGCGGTCGAGCTGTACGACGGCGAGGATCCGACCCAGTTCTACTACCGTGGCCGCCCGTATGAGGTCGTCCACGCGGAGAACGGTGGCTACCTGCTGTCGGTGGACCTCCCATTCACCGACAAGGAGCAGATCGACCTCTCACGCCACGGTGACGAGCTCGTGATCGACCTCGGGACCTGGCGACGCACCCTGGTCCTGCCCCGCATCCTGGTGGATGCCCCGACCGAAGGCGCGAAGTTCGACGACGGAACGCTCAAGATTCGATTCGGTACCCCCGATCGCGCGAAGGAGATGACCCGATGACCGATCAGCCCCCCGCCGACCGCACCGCCGAGCTCGAGGCCCGGATCGCCGACCTCGAGAGGCGGTCGACCTGGCGCAGCACCGTCGACGAGGGCCGCTCCGGAATGGAGACCGCCTTCTGGGCCATGGTGCACGGGATCCTCCCCGAGGAGGCGCGCAAGCACCTCAAGGCGGCGACCCGCGAGCAGCTCCTGGCGGCGCGCGTCTACGTCGACAAGTGGATCGCGCGGCTCGACGAGGTAGAGGCGGCGAAGGAGAGCGGCCGCCAGCACGAGAAGATCTCGGTCGAGTAGCTCGTTCAGCCGCCACCGAAGGTCGCTCGCAGACCCTCGATCAGGATGGCGCGATCGGTATCGGAGAGGCGAGCGTCGGGGTGGGTCAGGGCATAGCTGAATGGCGGCATCTCGCCCTCGACGACGCTCTCGACCACGTCGTCCTTCTCCTGCCCAGGGCCCCACTCGGAGAAGTTCAGGTGCTCCCGGCCCTCGTCGACGTCGCCCTGCACGAGCCACGAGAACGGCGCGACCGAGGAGTACCACGGCCACTCCGTCTCGTTGCTGTGGCAGTCGAAGCAGGTGGTGACCGCCAGCGCACGGGTGGTCTCCGAATCCCAGGCAGGCTCCGCGGTCACGGGCGGGTTCTCATGGGCTCGTCCGTACGGGACGAGCTGGATGGCCACGACGCCGATGACGAGGGTCACGAGGAGTCCGCGGATGAACCTGCGCATCGGATCTCCACTTCAGCTTCGGTCGGGCGTGCGCCGGTGGCCCCAGTAGCGACGGAACCGGCCCTCGGATTCGGCGACGGCGTGCGCGAGGGAGCGGCGCGAACTGCGGGTCCAGGCCCACGAGGCAAGTCCCCAGGAGACGAGCAGGACCGGCAGGTCGACCGAGAGCGTGCGGAGGATGTCCTGCGTCGTGCTCAGGTGGTGATGGGCGATGACCCCGACCACCGCTGCCAGCCAGCCGCCGATCATGAACCCGGTCACCATGCGCGCAAACGCGGTCAGCGACGGATCGGCCTCCGCGGCCGCATGCCACGGGTCTCCCTCGACGCGCTGCCGGCGGATGTAGGCCAGGGCCGCCGAGATGGCCGCGTATGCCACCCAGACGGCCGGCAGGGCGACGTGCGCCGCGAAGTGGATGGTGTCATCCAGGTGGACGAGGAGGGGGAGCGCCGCGACGCCCGCCACCAGCGCAAAGCCGATGACGCCGCGCCACACGATGCCGTTCAGGGCAGCAACGATCGGCGCCTGGACGAGGGCGCGCGGATCCGCTGAGGTGGCCGCGGTGTCGAGCGGGTTGCGGATGGAACATGCCTCTCGAAGGTGGGTGACGCCAGCATGCGCTCGCACGTCGCCGGTTGCCACTGCCGGCGGTCCCGTCAGCCACAGGCCAAACGGACCGTCGATTGCGCCCGCGGCGGTCGGGTATCCTGTCGCAACGCGCCACGGTGCGGGAGTAGCTCAGTTGGCAGAGCGGCAGCCTTCCAAGCCTCGGGACCTGAGCGCTGTGCTCCCCATGGTGCCGAGCCCGGCGTTTCGTTACCAGCTATGCGCTGTCCAAACGTCATTCCTGAATGGGCAGCGGGTCACAATCGACCGGCCACTCTGGATGTCCCCGGCGGTCCCAGTTCAGATCAGTCGGTCGGTTATCTGATCGGCCGGCTTGGAACGGAGGTTCGCTTGACAGCCCGCCAGGTGGGGCGACCCCAGGCCCGGGCTGCAGGCGGGACAGCCCCACGGCGTGGTGCCCGTCCGTCGGAGCCGGGACGGGGCGCGACAGCCGGCGCCGAGGATAGCGAACTTAGGGTGTGCGTGCGCTTCTCATCGGTCAGGGTTCTTCGAGCACGGTGACCGACTCGACCACGAATCGCGACGCGCAGTCGTTGCGGGTCACGCGGGGGGCCTCGAGGTAGTCCGCCGGATAGTCGCCAGGGGTCCTGCGGCAGGTGGCAGCCGCCGGATCGTCAAAGTGTCCGACGACCTCCAGCTTCGTTCCCGCCTCGCTCTTCCCGACGCTCAACCCCGGTGGCAGGTAGAGCCCGAGACTAAACGCGGCTTCCGCCGTCCGAGCCGGGGCCAAGAAACTGCTCGGGTACGGTCCGGCCAGCCAAGTGGGATCGGCAATTGGCCAACAGCACCCACCCAGGCCCAGGGGTTCAGGCGTCCAGCCGGTGATGATCATCGATTCGTCCCCGAGGCAGTCGCGCGCGAACGCGCCCAGATACTCCAGCACAAGCGTGGTGACCTCCGCCGCCGGTGGGCACGACGGGGTCGGTCCGTCGTACGCGATGGTCACCGTGCGCTCCCACAACCCGCCGTCGGTCGAGGCCCACAGCGCCTGCGCGGTACCGTCGAGCGCGGCGCCACGTCTGACGATCCCTGAGGGGGGAGCGGCACCGGCGCCGTCGGGCGCAGTCCCCAGTGCGACCCAGCCGCCCGCTCCCCACGCTGGCGTTGCCGCCACGGACCCGCCAAGCGCATCGACAGCCAAGTTCAGCCGCGTCCACTCGTCGCCGTTCGAGGATTCCCACGCCGCCGGCGTCAGGTCCGCGACGTTCCAGCCCACGGCCAGAAGGCCCTCGGGTCCAACCGCGATGCTGTGGATGCCGAACGCATTCCCGTCGACGGCTTCTGGCGCCGCTTCCTCCCAGGTCACCGTTCCGGAGCCTCCCAAGAAGACGCCAAACTGCACTGTGGAGACGCTGCTCCCTTCCGAGCTGAAAAGCGCGAGGACCCGATCGCCGACAATGTCAACGTCGGCGGTCCCGGCAGCGCCCGGCGGCGTCACATCGGTCCAGGTGATGCCGTCGCGCGACGCCATCAGCTGGCTCCCGCCGCGCTCGTAGGCGACGTAGCCGGCATCAGACCCGGTGATCGCCGTCATGGCTGTATCTGAGCCGAGCTCCACGACGTTGTCCCAGTTCATGCCATCGGCCGAACGGGAGAGGAGGTTGCTGTTCGTGACGACCCATCCGCCCGGTCCGTGTGCGACCGCTGATCCCGGCATCGTCGAGTCCTTCCAGGTCCGGCCATCGGGCGAGAACGTGACGAACGATGTGCCGCCATGACCGAATGAGAGCGCGACCCAGCCATCCGGCCCACCCGCCAGGCTGTGCACCGCGAGCGGTCCCGCTTCGACGCGCGACCACGACTGGCCGTCCTCGGAGAATAGGAGCAAGGGTGTCGAGTCGCCCGCCAGAGGCAGGTGGTCCTGCGTCGAGCCGTAGCCGTAGGCGAGGTACTCGCTGCCATTCGAGGCCACGCCGACGAGCGTGGCCGTGTAGGCGTTCCACGGGGTCGGCGCGCGCAGGAGGAACGGCGTATCGGACGGACCGGCATTCACGTAGCCGGCGATCTCGTCGCCGATGACCTGCGCCCACAGGTCGGGATGGAATCCGTACGGCGTGAGGACGAGGTCGCCACTGTCGAGCTGCCCGACAACATCGTGATCGGGCCCGGGGCCGGAGCGGACGCTCAGGTCGTCGACATCGATCACGGCCCACACGTTGTACGTCCCCGACAGATCTCCACCCCGGACGCCGACCGGCGGCCAGGCGAAGGCGAGGTCGATGGTCGCGCTCGGTGCCGCCGACGCGGAGGCTGACGGCGCCTCTGAGTCGCTCGGGACCGGCGTCGTGGAGGCATCGGCCTCGAGGCTGGACGAGGCGGTTACGGCCGGCCGGCTGATCGGGGCCGCGCGCCCCAAACGCGCATACCCGAGCGCGAACGCGACGCCCGACAGCGCCAGCGCGACAACAACGGCACCGGTGCCGGTCGCCCGTCGATGGCGGCGAATCCACTCGGTTACGCGCGCGCCGCGTGATGCTGGCGGAGCAGCCGGCTCCAGGCGTGTCATGAGCATCCCTCTGAATCATGGCTCGTGTGGCGGCGAGAGCTTCCTCCCATCACTGACAGCTCGGAGGCACGTCGTAGAGGACCGGGCTCACGGTGATCCAATACTGGAGCTCGGGACCGTTACCGAGGGCGAACTCGCGGACCAGAGACGCCTCGTCGCTGAGAATGCCGGCCCCCGCGGACTCCAGCGCCTCGATGACGACCCGCCCGTCCGCAGCCCCGAGGCAGCCATACCGCACGGCGTCGATCGGCGGATCCGACGGCTCGCCGAAGACGTCGAAACCCTCTTCTAGCGGCCACGACACGCTCGAGACCTCGACATAGCCGTCGTCGCCGGGCTGTCGAGGCTGGAGGCCGATGGACATGAAGTAGCGCTCCGCCACGAATGCGTCGGCGGTCGCATCGGCCCAGGCGCTCGCAGGAAGCCAGTCCTCGAGCGTCGTCAGCCTGGCGGCCAGTGCCTCAAGTGCCTCCGCCTCGGGCTGCGGCGCGGCAAGGTCCAGCTCGGTGTCGGCGAAGAGGTACCAGCTGACGACGATGGGATCGCCGCGGGCCTGGCCGATATGAAGCACGGGACCGGCACCGCCGTAGACGAGCTCCTCCCCGGGATTTGCCACCGGAAGGTAGTTGGCGGAGGTCTCGGTCAATCGCGTGGCGGCCAACTCGTCGCGAACGAGCTGGATGCCCTCAGCGGTCAGGCGTCGCTCAGTCGGCGGGCTCACGTGGAACGGGTCGGTGCTGATGACGCGACCGTCGTCCAGGATCGTGATGACGTGCAGCGGGCCGGCCTCGCCAGCCCCGCTGAGCTCCAGCACCAGCGCGGCGGCGCTCGGCTCCACCGATGACTCGGCCGACGGCGATGCGGACCGGGGCGTTACGCTGGGCGCCACGGAGGGGCTCGGCTCAGGGGACAGCGACGGGATCGGTGTGGGCGAGGAGCCGATGTTGTCGGGCGGATTGCCGACCTGCAGCCCGATGAAGGCCGCGACGGCGACCACGGCGGCGGCGGCCGCGATGCGGATCATGAGGGTCATGGGGGTTCCTCCCGCGAGGCGGTGGCGCCAGCCGCGTCGTTGTGATTCGGACTCGGCGCGCTGGAGCGCCGCCTCGAGGACCCGGTCAGGGGCCTGGGGTGGGGCCTGGCGGCGCAGCCACGTTTCTAGGGTCCGATCGAAGTCGTCGTTGCGGGTCATGCCGAACCCCCTGTCGTCATGCCGCCGCGGGCATCGGCCTCGAGCGCGGCGCGCAGTGCACGCGTCGCGTGATGGACACGCGACTTGGCGGTGCCCAGAGGCACACCGGTCGCGTCTGCCACCTCGGGTATCGACAGCCCGAGATAGTGATGGAGCACCACTGCGGCCCGATGTTCCGAGGACAGCCGACGGAAGCCGCGCTCGAGCGCGTCTCGATCCGCCAGCGCGCCACTGGAGTCGCCGACCGCGGGCTCATGGATGGGCAGCAGTGTCATCTCGGGACGCCGCCGCCGTTCGTGCCGCCCCTCGTCGTGGCAGGCATTGACGAGCAGGCGGCGGATCCAGGCGTCAAAGCGATCCGGATCGCGAAGGGACGGCAGGTCGCGCCAGGCGCGCACGATCGTCTCCTGCGTCGCGTCATCGGCCATGGAGTGGTCGCGCAGGATGAGCATGGCGGTGGCGTAGAGTCGGTCGACCACGCTGCCTGCCAGAGCCGAGAATGCTTCTCGGTCGCCGCTCCTCGCCAGCTCGACCATGTCACTCTGCACCATCGGTGCCTCCGTTCGCCCGGATCATCCGGGCTGCTCACCACCAATGGCGATAGCGAGGGCCGAATCGTTCGATATTCGTCGAGGTGCGCGAACTTCTGGAGCGTACGCCGCGCGTCAAACACCGCGGCAACCGAGCGAGCGTGGTGAGCCGAACGTGGCGAATTGGTACGGCGATCGGAAAGCGAAGGTCTGATCGTTCCCGGCTGCCGCCGAACAGGTCAGTCGGAGGGCGCCGCCATGGCCAGCCGCATGGCCCGATTTTGGCTGTGGCTGGCCACCCAGATTGGTCAGCACGACGACGATCAAGTGGTCCTCGGTCAGGCGCCGTGCACCCGGTCATGCAACGTGACGATGGGTGCGTCGGACGCACGGGCGTGGGGGTCGCCCATTGGACGGATCCGACGCCACCAGACCGGCCGTCGGCGCTCCAGCGTGAGCTATCCTCCGCGACAAGCCAGTTCCCGAGGCCTCCGCGGCATTTGGAGGATGTGCCGCCGTTGCCAACGTCAAGGCGCTCGCCATCTGGAATGACCCGGAGGCCGACGAGCGGGAGATCGCTTGGGCGCGCCGCATGGCCGACTCAGTGGGGCCTCTCTTGCTTCGAGGCGGCGGTTACCTCGACTGTCCCGAGCTCGATCAGACGGCTGCGCGGGTGGCTGCAGCATTCCCGTCAGCCACCTGCGACCGGCTGCGGCAGCTCAAGCGGCGATTCGATGTAACCAACCGGCTGCGCTTCAACGCCTACATTCCATCGGCCGACGACTGAAGACACCCGGGCCGATCCTGCTCTGTGTAGGCCGATGATGCGCTCTCCGAGCGCTGTGGCAAGATGGCAGACGACAGCGACGGCGGTTACGCGCTCCGGCTGAGCACGAAACCGGCGAAATCCGAGCGGGAGTAGCTCAGCTGGCAGAGCGGCAGCCTTCCAAGCCTCCAGACCTGAGCGCTGTGCCTACCCTTGTGCTCGGCGGAGGGAGTCGGCCCCACCTATTCGCTGGAACGAATGGCCGTTTGCGAAGGACCAATCCTCGAGTCGGGAGTCGGATCCCACAACTGCGCGTTCCCGCATCAAGCGCCGGCCGTGCCAAGTCGCCGGGAAGGTCGCGTCGCTCGCCGCCAGCTGACGGTATCGTCTCTCCCCAGCGACGAGCGCCGAAGGAACCAGCGAGTGCGCTCTGCGATTGCACGGTCGAGGCGCAGTCAGAGTACCGGGCGAGGTGGGAGTTGCTCGCGTCCGGAGAGTGGCGCTTCACGTGATCTGTGGGCGTGGAGCGAGCGATCAGCGAGGACTTGGCTGGCGGCGACCTTTCCTCGGTTTGAGTGGGTAGCCAGATTCGACTCCCAGCCCGGCCGCCAGGCGATGCCGCTAGTCTGCGGAGCGACTCACCGGCTTTGCGCTCTCGCCGGATCCAGCTAAGGACGCACCGATACTAGTAGCCGCTGCCCGAACGAGAGCGACCATGCGCTCCCGGCTGGGCTCAATGGTCTGCGATAAGCCCGACACGCTGAGGGCCGCCACAGTGGCGCCTCGGCCGTCAACGATGGGCGCGCCAATGGCGGAGATTCCCTCGGCTATGTCCCCGTCAATCGCGACGCAGTACCCGTCGGCCCGGATTCGACGCAGGCGGCGCCGGATTGTCGCGGGGTTAGTTGCAGTAGCTGGGGTCATTTCCTCGATGGCCTCGTTCAAGACTCGCTCTATCGCGTCCTCAGGAAGTGCGCTAAGAAGGACCATCGGTGCCGCGCCGACGTTCAGGGGGAGCGTTTGACCGGTCAGGTAAGGAGCCAGAATGACTCTGCCCACGGTCCACCCGATGGAGGCAGAGCGCCCTATCTCCATCCAGAACTGACAGGAAGCAGCCTATCTGAAGCTCATCGGCGAGCAGCGTCATCTGCTTCTCAGCCGCCCGGACGAGCGCCAGGCTTTGGCCGATCGCTGAGCCAAGCTGGAACAGCCGAATCCCGAGCTGATAGCGCAGATCTGGCGTCCGCTCGACGAAGTGATGGCGCTCCATAGTCGCGAGAAGACGGTGAGCGGTCGTCTGGCTGAGCCCGACAGTGTGTACGAGCTCAGCCAGCGACCGTGTTGGCGCCCCGACAAGAAATGCCTCCAGCAAGGCTAGGGCCTTACCGACCGCCATGACGTAGCCTCGGCTACCGTCGGGTACGTTCGGCGGCCGGGAGCCGCCAAACTGCCTCGCTGGCTTGCCAGAGTGCGATCGCTCGGGCTTCTGAACAGTGGTAGGCGTCATATCGAAGAGGCGACTGCCGGTAACGGATTTCAGGCTGCCAAGTTCTGATATGCTTTCAAATGAAGTCGGCACAACTGGCGGGCAGCCGAGAAAATTGCAGCTAATTCTGCCGATAGTCAAATCGCCATGCACCGCGGTGTAACCGGCCAAGAGGGCGAAATCATCCTGGCTCTCAATGGCGGCGTCCCCTTCCCAGATCAGTTCCGGGGGCGAATCAACAGCGATGCCGTCACAGTCGTTATCGATGCCGTCATCGGGTATTTCCAGGGCGCCGGGGTGTATGCGCGAATCCGTGTCGTTGCAGTCACTGTAGTCCGGCACGTAGCCTGCGGGGGCATCGGCGGCGTCCAAGATTGTTTCCGGGTCACCGAACGTATCTCCGTCTGCATCCCGATACCAGGTTCGGCATGCGGAATCCACTCCGTCGCAATTCTGGTCAATGCCGTCCCAGCATATTTCAACGGCCCCGGGATAGACGTCCGGCGCTTCATCATCACAGTCGATGGGGGCGGAAAAGCCATCTTGATCCTGATCGCTTTCGATGCCATTTATCTGGTTGAAGGTGTCATTAAGATGGGTTCTTGCCTGAATTGCAGACACCAACCCGCGCTCGGCACCATCTGAAAATACGCCCAGGCTGTTCAGCCTCGCAAACAATTCCTGAATATCGGCATTTGCATCCGGATCCTCCGCACTGATATCCAGCTCGGTGACGACCTCACCGAAGACCTGTTTCACTAAG
>CAVPGY010000001.1:0-752775 GCA_963704115.1 uncultured Chloroflexia bacterium | reverse complement strand
GATGGCTGGATTTATACCGCTACCAGTGCCGGTATCTTGCGCATTGGCCGGTGATGGTTCATTTTCCGGGAAAGTGAATCATGATTGGCAAAATCGTTAAATTTTCCCGGAAAATTAGGTTTGTAAAGAAATTAAAGGAGAATCGATGGAAATAATAACTCTAAACGGCCGTTGGCAGCTGCGCCAGGCCGGCCTAGCGAAGAGCGATTGGCTCCCGGCAGCCGTCCCCGGTTGTGTGCATACCGATTTGATGGCCGCTCAAGCCATCCCCGATCCCTTCTACCGTGATAATGAAAAAGAGGTCATGTGGGTAGGAGAAGCAGAGTGGCTCTACCGGCGCTCGTTTGTCCTTAAGGACACCTTATTTGCTAAGGAACATCTCCTGCTGCACTGTGCCGGATTGGACACCTTGGCCACGATCAGGATTAATGGCCAAGAGATCGGCCGTACCGATAATATGTTCCGCACCTGGGATTTTGATATCCGCGAGTTCGTCCATCCCGGGGAAAACGAGATTGAGATCCAGTTTGCCTCGGCCCTCAGAATTGGCCAGGAAAAACTGGCCCTCAAATATATTCACAGTTGGAGCACCGACAGCCACAAATTACCCGGAGGCAACTATATCCGTAAAGCGGCCTGTCACTTTGGCTGGGATTGGGGTCCCAAGCTGGTCACCTGCGGCATTTGGCGCGATATAGAGATCCGCGCCTTTGATACACATCTCGCTAACATCCATATCACTCAGGATCACAGCCAGACAGGTCAGGTAACACTAGACATTCAAGTCCAGGCCGAGTCTCTGGAAGGGCAGCCATTAACGGCCGTCTGTACCGTAACCTTCTCACGCGCTGTCGTCGCCCAGCAGGAAGCTGCTTTGGCGGGGGATCAGGCCCTCTTTACAATCCCAATTTCCAACCCGCAGCTTTGGTGGCCCAACGGTCTAGGAGAACAGTCTTTGTACAGCGTAGAGGTGCGCCTGGAAGATGGGCAGGGCAGCATGTTGGATAAGTGGCAGCGGCGTATCGGCCTGCGCACCCTGGAATTAGATCGTCACGAAGATGAATGGGGCGAATCCTTCCAATTTCGGGCCAATGGCGTGCCCTTTTTCGCCAAGGGAGCCAACTGGATTCCCGCCGACAGCTTCATCACGCGCTTGAGCGACGATCATTACCGCCGCCTGTTGGAGGACGCTACTGTGGCTCATATGAATATGCTGCGCGTCTGGGGTGGCGGCATCTACGAGCAGGATATTTTTTACGACCTTTGCGATGAATTGGGCATCACGATCTGGCAGGATTTCATGTTTGCCTGCGCCACCTACCCCACTTTTGATGAAGAATTCATGGCATCCGTGCAGGAGGAAGCTATCGACAATATCCAACGCCTGCGCCACCATGCCTGCTTGGCCCTCTGGTGCGGCAACAATGAGCTGGAACAAGGACTGGTCAGTCCCGAATGGACGCAAATGTCCATGGGTATGGATGATTACGGCCGTCTTTTTGATGAGCTGCTTGCCCGACCTCGTGGCCCAACATGATCCGCAAACGCGATTACTGGCCCAGCAGCCCGCACAGCCCGCACGGCAATCGCTATGATTGGAACAATCCGCAATGGGGTGATGCCCATGTCTGGGAAGTCTGGCACGGCAAGAAGCCTTTTGAATATTATCGCACCTGCGATCACCGTTTTTGCAGTGAATTCGGCTTTCAATCCTTTCCGGAGCCGCGCGCCGTGGCTGCCTACACCATCCCCGAAGAACGCAATATCACCAGTTACATCATGGAAGAACACCAGCGCAGTGACATCGGCAACCAAACGATCATCCATTATATGCTGGACTGGTTCCGCCTGCCGGCCTCATTCGATAATACCCTCTGGCTGAGCCAGATCGTGCAGGGCACCAGCCATGCGATACGCCGTCGAACATTGGCGGCGCAGCATGCCGCGCGGCATGGGCACCCTCTACTGGCAGCTTAACGACTGCTGGCCTGTGGCCAGTTGGTCGTCTATCGATTATTACGGAAACTGGAAAGCGCTGCACTATATGGCCCGCCGCTTTCTATGCGCCGCTGCTGATCTCCGGCGTGGAAGATCTAAAAGAGGCACGGTTGCCGTGCATGTCACCAGCGATCAGGTAAGCGAGGAAGCGGGTGAGGTGCGCTGGCAGGTGACCACAGTCAGCGGTGATCCTGTTTCCCGCGGCAGCCTGGCCTTAACAATCCCGGCCCTGGCCAATAAATTGGTAACCTTACTGGAATTACAACCGTTTATTGATCAATTTGGAGCGCGAGATTTGTTGGTGTGGCTGGAGCTGGTTGATGGCTGGGGTGAAGTTCGTGCTAAAAACCTGGTGACATTTGTACGGCCGAAAACATTTGGCCCTACACGATCCGCAAATCGACATGGCCTTGATAACCACTGAAGATGGTTCGGTAACCGGGGTGAAATTACAAGCCCAAAAGCCCGCTTTATGGGTCTGGTTGGAAGGGGGGATAGAAGAAGAAGCCCACCGTTTCAGCGACAATTTCTTCCATTTACGTCCGGGACAAACAACGACCATTGCACTGAAGGGAAAAAACCGGGGTCTGAATGGAAACCTAAAAGTACATTCCCTGATCGATACCTATCAAAATGGCCGATAGGTAGTAAACAAGATTGGACCAATCTTAAAGATTGGTCCAATCTAGCTGGAGAAATCCAAAATCCTTATGCCGCAATTAAATCAGTTTGACTAAAGTCTTTACCAACATAGAGAAGTGGTAAATTTGCCACTTTTGCAACAGCATAGGTCAAACAATCCCCATAGCCTAGAATTTCTTCCTCTTCTTCTTTAGTAACACTTTTTCCTAATAATTCTGGGGGGATCTCTGACCAAATTTCATCTTGGAGAAATGCGATTAGCCTATCCACATTTCGATCCCCAGGTGCACGCAGTGAAAGCCGCTTCAAACGTTCTTCCAATGCGCGGCGAACTGCAACCGTTTTGGATTCCCCAGTCATTTGCACAACTTGTTCTACAAGACTTTCTACATCTTGATTTTTAATGTTTAATGCCATATTTCATCTCCATACATCAAATTATAAACAAATTCCACCATTCTTCAATTTTTCTTTAATTTCTCCATAAAAAGTGGAAATATGTTGTGAGATTATTCTTAAGGCAATTAAGATATTGATCTAATCTGACAGCCAGGAAAATCTATCTCATCTACCATCTTGCATAAGGATAATTCTCAAGAATCTTCCGATCCTTTGACAACAACAATTCGTCGTCCACTGCAGCATGGCCAACGATCAAACGATCAAATGGATCACGTGTCCAAGAATAATCCAAAGTACGAGAGACAATAGCGTCAAGAGACTTGTCATCTATTTGCAGACCAATGCGCTTGGCCAGATCGCCTACAATGACATCGGGAACCTCGAGAACTCTTCGAACCTCGTATAGGTACTGCAATTCAAGACGCACGATAGGTGAAATTAGAACATCATGGCGGTTGATCAAATCCAAACCTGACTGCTGAAATCTGTCGATCAACCCTGCAAATAACCATACCACCACATGCGTATCAAGGTAGATCAAGTTTCACCTCGTCTTCCCAGCTTAATTCGACCAGTTCTTCCGGATCTCCATGAATAACTTCCGGCCTGGAAACCAAATTTTGTATTTTGTCCGGCTGCTCAACGGGGATGATCCTTAATTTTTTATCGCCTTTTTTAATCTCTAAGGGCAAACCGGTTTGCAAAACTTCCTCGAGCAAATTATAAATATCTGCCCGCAATTCTGTTGGCGTTACAGTTTTCATATTCCCTCACAACATAAAATACGTACGGTACAATTATAAACGTACGTACATTATAAAATAAATAAACCTGTAATGTCAACCCATCAGCGAAGACAGAGCGATCAAGGAAAAACAGCAAGAATAATGGGGAGATTAAAAGAGGAATTTACTAGAGCGGCACAACACGGGGAGAACATAGGCTCTGCGGGTCCATTTTTCCGCATTGTGCCGCCCATTTAGTGGGAAGATTAGGAGGAGAAGACTCGTCAAACGGTTACTAAGGAGGCCATCAACAACAACCCTATACCCACAAAGCCTACAATTTGCCCGGCGATCGCCGTGTCCCATACGGGAATGGCGAAGCGGTGATAAGAAACAAATGCATATCCAATAAACACCAGAGCCATCCCCAGCAGCCATAAGCCGGCCGAAACCAGCAGCGGCAGACCGATGAAAAAGAGGACAAAAGCCATAATCAAACCGCTGGAAACAGCAACGGCCGTTACCCGCGGCTCTCGCGCTTGATATTGTGCAGTTATTTGATCATTGGTTGGCATATGGATAGACATAAGATTTCTCCAAAACTTTGTTACTAAATCAATACCCATATAATGCCCCAAATTCTCCCCACACACTTGTCGCCCCCTTTGCTATAAAACCACCGCTGCCCTACGCAATCTACGCTCCACGCACTATTTATAACAATATATCGACAATTACTTGACAAATAGTTTGCATACTTGTATAATGCCCATTGTAAGTGAACAAATCAACCTGAAATACCATTTAGAGGCTGGAAATGATTGCAGAAAACGGAAATAGAAAAGCAGTAATTGAACTTAGAAACATCGTCAAAGCTTTCCCGGTTGGCGACGATGAGATCACCATTCTGCATGATATCTCCCTGGACATCCAACGGGGAGAGTTTGTTTCCATCGTCGGCCCATCGGGCAACGGCAAATCCACATTATTAAATATGGTCACCGGCATCGACCACCCCAGCGACGGTGAAGTAATTGTAATGGGCAACAATGTGCACGCCATGAGCGAAAACCAATTGGCCAAATGGCGCGGCCAGGAAGTGGGCATCATCTTCCAATTTTTCCAAATGCTGCCCTCCTTAAGCCTGCTGCAAAATGTGGTCTTACCAATGGAATTTGCCAAGAAATACGCCCGTTCCGAACGACGTGAGCGTGCCTTGCACCTCCTGGACATGGTCGATCTGGCCGACCAGGCCAACAAACTGCCCAGCATGGTCTCCGGCGGACAGCAGCAGCGTGCGGCCATCGCCCGCGCCCTGGCTACCGACCCGCCTCTGCTCATCGCTGATGAACCGACCGGCAACCTGGATGCCAAAACCGCCGGACAGGTTTTCGACCTCTTCATGCGCTTAATTGAAGAGCAAGGAAAAACCATGCTCATGGTCACCCATGACAAGGAATTGGCCGCGCGTATCCCGCGCAAAGTCGAAATCGTCAACGGCCGTATCGCCCAAGACACCCGCGCTCCAGTTTGGGCCGGCAGCGCCCTCCCGGTGCCACAGCGCGAAATCATTGAGGTTGCCTCCAACGGCAAATCTAACGGATTCTTAAAGGGGAAATTAATTCCCCAAAACAGCAGTTTAATAGTTGGCAGTATGTAAAGAAACCATCTTTACAAGGATGGATTCTTTTTTAGGGAAGGAAGCATGATTACTTTACTCAACAAAGTCTGGTTTGATTTATGGCAAGACAAATCGCGCACCTTGCAGGTGGTGCTGGTGATCGCCCTGGGCGCCATCGCCATCGGCCTGGTCATCGGTGGGCGCAATCTCATTTCCGACTCCGTCCTAATCGGCTCCCAGGCTGCCGAGCCGGCGCATATTAAACTCAGCGTTTCCCCACAACTGACCAAAGACCAATTAGAAAGAGTCGGCCGAATCGAGGGCGTGGCCGAAATCGAAGGGCTGCAATCAGCGCCCGTCGAATGGCGTTTCCCTGGCGACGAAGAGTGGCAGACCGGCATATTAAACGGTCGCGACGATTACACAAAGCAAAAAATGACCCTTGACGGGCTTGTGAGCGGCGAATGGCCGGGCCGCAACAGTATCGGCGTGGGGCAAATCTCTGTCGGCTCGCCCTCAGTTTTTGAAGGCGACACCATCGAAGTGCGCTTTGGCGAGCGTGTGCGGACAGTTGACGTCGTGGCCACCATGGACCCCGTCGGCCCCACCCCCGTCTTTGGCGAAACCTTTTATGCCGAAGGTCGCACCTTCGAGCGCATCACTGGCATCAATACCTATAATCTCATTCAAACCCGCGATGTGCAGTTCGACCAGGAGCGGGCTGAAGCCACTGATTTAGCTATCCAAGATTATTTTGAAGATATCAATGTCGATTCTGTCGGCGTCTCATTTCCTTTCCAAGATCGCATCACTTCGCCTGATGTCTCTCCGGCCGAAGCGATCCTTAATGCCTTGTTCCTTCTTCTCGGTCTCCTGGGTGCCATCGTCGTCATCTTGGGCATCTTTCTGGTCTACAACAGCATCAGTGCTATTGTGACCCAGCAAATCAGCCAGATCGGGACCATGAAGGCTATCGGCGCTACATCCCGGCAAGTTATTGGGGGATATTTAATTCTGGTGGTCAGCTACGGCTTGCTGGCGGCCATCATCTCTGTACCGGTCGGCGGTGCAGCCGCTTTGGGGCTGCAAGGCTTCTTCGCCGACTTTTTAAATATGGAAATTTATGAAGTGCGCTTTGATCTGACGGCCGTTTATGTCCAGGTCGCCATCTGTCTCATCGCTCCCATGCTGGCTGCCCTCTTCCCGCTCAGATCCGGCATGCGCATTACCGTTCGTGAAGCGATCAGCAGCTACGGCCTCAACGGTTCTGCCGGCACCCTGGACCGCCTGGTTGCCAAAGCGGTGCGCATTCCCTATTCCATTCTGCTGACTATCGGCAATACATTCCGCAATCGCCGGCGCGTGATCATTATCGAAATCGCTCTGGTCGTTGCCGGCGCTATATTCATGATGGTCGTTGGCGTCAATGATGCCACCAACTACACCTTCGGCAATAAACTGGCCGATATCAACAATTATCAGGTAACCCTCTCCTTCGCCGATGCGGAACGCATTCAAGCGGTTGAAGAGGCAGCAAACAGCCTGGATGAAGTGGCGGCTGTAGAATCCTGGCTGGTACTCTCCGGCAGTGCGCGCAGCGCCACACAGCAGGAAGCCTCTGTAAGCGATGCGCGCATCACCCTCTTTGGCCGTCCGGCGGACACAAATCTATACCAACCGCAAATTGAAACAGGTCGCTGGCTGCAGGCCGGCGACAGTAATGCCGTCGTGGTCAGCCAGCAGATAGCCAACCAGAAAGGGTGGGTTGTTGGTGACATCATCACCATTGAAGAGAAAAACGGCCGTGAACTACAAGCTGAAATCGTCGGCACGCTCTTCGACCCGGCTACCAACACCTCATTGCACCTGCCCCTGGAAACCTTGCAGCATGATCTGCGCTATACCGGACTGGCCAATACCATCTGGGTGCAGACAACGGCCGTTGATGAAGCTGCGCAAACCGCCGTGGCCGAACAACTGGAAGCTGTTTTAGTAAGCAGCGGTGTCAGCGTCAACCCCTCCAGCACTTTTGGTGAGAAAACCATGGCCGGCATCACCGCTCGCGCCGGTGAGGGCTTTGCCATCATCCTCAATCTGCTGGCAGTCATGGCCATCGTCATCGCCCTCGTCGGCGGTGTTGGTCTGAGCGGCATCCTCTCCCTGAGCGTTTTGGAACGGCGGCGGGAAATCGGCGTCATGCGCGCCATCGGCGCCTCCTCCTGGCAGGTCATCCGTCTCTTTGTCGGCGAAGGGGTGCTCTTAGGATTGATCAGCTGGATCATTGCGCTGCCCTTGAGCATTCCCATCGCCTACTTCTTCACCACCCAGGGCCTCTCCCTGGCCCTCAACCAGCAGCTCGTATACCAGTTCACTCCCACCGGCGCCGGCCTGTGGCTGATCATCATCACCCTGCTGGCCATCGTCGCCAGCGCCCTCCCCGCCCGTGGCGCCTCGCACATCAGCGTGCGCGAGAGTTTAGCTTATTCGTAAACGCGATTTCCAAATCGCGCGTATCTCAGCTTTTCCTTTCTCCTCTTCCCAAAGGTACAAATGCCGTCTCCAAACGAGGCGGCATTTGTTACCAGCCCCTAGAAAGAATATTTTTAACCAGCCCCTAGAAACAAATACGACATAACTGGTCATCTGACCAGGAAAATATCCCCACAACTGACCAGCCTTTAAGCTCCCCAGATACCCGATGTATCTGGGGAGTTTTTTGTTTATCCTAATAGCAACCTGGAAAACCGTTTTCGTTTCAAGACACCCGGTTATTAGGTCGTTAATTTCAAAAACCGGGCGTCTATTACCTAAACTTCACCAGAATAACCCGCCTTACCAATATAGGAGAAAATACGATGCAGCTCATAGTAAAAAACAGACTTGGTGTAACAACAAATACCCTTTTTTCTTTCCTGGCAATTACCTTTGGCTTGACCTGGGGTATCGTTGCCCTCGTCATTCTGTTCAATGAACAGATGGTCGCCCTTTTTGGCGAAGTGAGCATGTCCAACCCCCTTTTCATCCTCGCCGTATATGCACCAGGCATTGCCGGCTTCGTTCTGGTCTGGTGGCACTACGGGCTGAAGGGCTTGGGCAGCTTCCTGCGCCGCCTGACCCTGTGGCGCGCGCCTCTAAAATGGTGGCTGTTCATCATTCTGGGAATCCCTGTAGTCGTCTACACGGGCGCAGCCATAAAAGGCACAATTTCCGACCCGATATCCTTCTCTTCCTGGTCTGAGCTGCTGCCCGCACTGGCGCTGGCCTTGTTCCTCGGCCCCATCGAAGAGTTTGGCTGGCGTGGGCTTGCTCTGCCATTGCTGCAGCGCCGGTTCGCTCCCATCTGGGCCGGCTTGATCCTCGGCGTCATTTGGGCGATCTGGCACATTCCCTCCTTCCTTATGAGCGGGACGCCCCAGAGTGCCTGGGCTTTTGGCCCTTTCTTCCTGGGCATCATCGCCATCTCCATCATCCAGACGCCTCTGTTCAACGTTTCCAAAGGCAGTCTGCTGATCGCCATCTTGTACCACTTCCAGATGATGAATCCCATATTCCCCGATGCCCAGCCCTACGACATCTACTTTTTCATCGCCATTGCCGTAATCGTCGTCTGGCTAAACCGTCGGAAGATGTTCGAGCGAGGAACCGGGATCACTGATGTGCTAATGCCGGAATCCTAAGGCGTACTTTCAGATGAGACCTCCGAGGTTTTTAACAAAGTGAGAATTTAATTTCGTGCTTAAAAACCTCGGGGGTGTGATTGGAGGATTTGGATGAAAAAATTAACCATCTTCGCCGCAGGCTCACAAGGTGATATCCAGCCCTGTGTGGCTTTGGCTCTAGGTCTGCAACAAGCGGGTTATCAGGTGCGCTCTGGCCGCTCCCGAAGATTTTACCGCTTTCATCCAGCAGCATGGCGTGGACTTTTATCCACTGCGCGGGGATGTCCAACAGATAATGGCCGCTGACACCGGGCGGGAGTTCATGGAGACGGGCGGCGCGAATCCTATCAAATCCATTCGCGCAGTGAGAACAATGATTAGTCCAATCGTGATGGGCATGGCCGAGGATGCCTATGCCGCCTGCCAAGATGCTGATGCCCTGATCTGTTTAGGCGTTTTTAGCGCTTTTGGACAATCGATCGCCGAAGCACTGCATATCCCAGTCCTCAATGTAGAGCCGACCCCCTTGCTTAGGACCGGAGTGTTCCCAGCGCCGTCCTGGCCGGTACAGCGCGATCTGGGCCGTTGGGCTAACAATTTTTCGGGTGTGGCTATGCTTCTGGTAATCTGGCTCTGGTATCGTCCTTTTGTCAATAATTTTAGACGGCGGTTGGGATTACCGGATTATTCGTTTAGGTGTTTCTACCGCGCCTTGCGCTCAACGCCCATGCTGAGCGCCTACAGCCCCAGCATCATCCCGCATCCGCAAGATTGGCCAAATAATTTTCACGTCACCGGTTACTTCTTTCTGGATACGCAGGCGCAGTGGCAGCCATCTGCCGCCCTGCAAGCGTTTTTGGATGCCGGCCCCCCACCGGTTTATATTGGGTTTGGCAGCATGGCCGGCCGTAACTCGGAGCATCTGGCCCGGCTCGTCCTGGATGCGCTCGCCCAAACCGGCCAACGGGGGCTGCTGCTCAGGGGTTGGGGCGGTTTAACGCCTGAGTTGGTGCCGGACAATGTGTTCGTGCTTGACTCTGCCCCTCACAGTTGGCTGTTCCCGCGCATGGCGGCGGTGGTGCATCATGGCGGTGCGGGAACTACCGCTGAAGGCGTCCGGGCCGGTGTGCCTATCAGTGATCGTTCCCTTCATCCTTGACCAACCCTTTTGGGGAGCACGGGTCAAAGCGCTAGGTTTGGGACCGGATCCTATTCCGCAAAAGAAGTTGACGGCCGATAGATTAGCCGCCGCCATCCGAACTGCGGTGACTGATCCTGAAATGAAACAGCGCGCTTATGCCTGCGCAGAAACCATTCGCGCTGAAAATGGGGTCGAGAATGCTGTGAAAATCGTCCGGCATTATTTTGGTGCCCCTGCAACTGGAGCAAACGAGTGAGAGCTATGAAAACAAAACAGGATTTCGTTACTTCTTTACCCTATCCCCGATCCCGCCTGCTCATGGCCGATGGCGGGCAGTTGGGGCTGCGCAAGCATACCGTGCATGGGTTGGTTGAGTTTGATATCACGGATGCGCGTGAAACCATTCGCCGCCACAAGGCACAAACAGGCGAAACCCTATCCTTCACGGCGTTCATCCTGGCCTGCCTGGGAAAAGCGCTCGAGACGAACAAGTCCATGCATGCCTATCGAAATTGGAACAGCCAGTTGATCATCTTTGAAGAGGTAGATGTAAACACCTTATTTGAAGTTGAAGTGGATGGAAAGAAGACGATTCGCCCCCATATAATCCGAGGGGTGAATAAAAAGAGCTTGCGGGAGATTCATCAGGAAATCCGCTCATTCCAACAGGAACACGAGAGCAGTCAAGAATCGAAGTTCATAGAACGATTTGTTCTGTTACCTGGATTTGTCAGGCGGTTATTCTTAAAGATCCTTCTAAAGAACCCGCGATTGGTCAAGGATTATTACGGCACGGTGCTGGTCAGTTCATTGGGGATGTTTGGAACAGGAAGCGGCTGGGGCATTCCAGTTCCTAACCATACGCTGCAAATAACCCTGGGCGGCATCGCCAAAAAACCTGGAATCGCTGTAGATCGGATAGAAATCCGTGAGTAC
This sequence comes from uncultured Chloroflexia bacterium, assembly GCA_963704115.1. GTDB lineage: Bacteria > Chloroflexota > Limnocylindria > QHBO01 > QHBO01 > JACDBZ01. Next base: position 741,651 of record CAVPGY010000001.1, on the reverse strand, counting down.
CTGAGCGTTACCATCAGCGTGGATCATGATATTGTTGATGGCGCGCCTGCAGCGCGATTCACCCAGCAGTTAAAAGAGTTGATTGAAGGTGGTAACGGTTTATGCGACTAATGAAAATCTAAAATTAGGATAAAGCCTCTAAGACGGCCGTTGTCTCCACAACCGTGGCAAATTCCCCATCCAACGCCGCTAAAGAGAGATTATGAACCTCATCAGCGCTAAACTTGCGCCCTTTTTGGTCTGTGATCTCAAAAGCGGCCGTCGCGTCAGATACAACAAAAGTATCAAAACCCAGATTCCCCGCCATGCGCGCGGTAGTGGAAACACAATGGGGCGTCGTCAAGCCCCTGCTGCACATCAATGATCAACAGAACCGCCCCTTCAGGGAGTTTTTCCATTGCTATTAATATCAGGAATCAGCCGCCGCTTACCCTTCAGAATCACCTTCCTGGCCATAACCAGCGGCCACAGCGGCCGTAATCTCTGCGCAAAGTTCCGGATTGACCGACAGTATGACTACCGTCGCGTTGTAACCACTCATTTGCAGAATCACATTATCCGTATCCGCACTGCCGGCTAAAACAATATAGGCTGAATTGTCGGGCTGGAGAGCCTTACCAAATTCCTCTAAATCCTCTTCATGCAGGGTCTTTCCAGTATGCAAATGGCCGGCAATCCCACCAATGACGGCACCACCCACTGAAAAAGCCAGCAGCCCAATTGGCCCCCCAATCAAACCCAATAAACCACCGGCAACAAACCCAGCAGTTGCGCCCTGAAAGCCACTCCCGCTTGGCACAATAAACTCTACTTCGCCATCTTTATCTTTGGTAACCACTGCTTTGGCTAAAATGTGGTATTTTTCTAATAAATAATTATCCTCGACATCTTTAGCAATTCCCTCCGCTAACTTTTGGCTGTCGAAAACAAAAGCAACAACATTGTAATCAGTCGGATAGGGTCTTTCTTCAGTGCTCATCATTCACTCCTTATGCCGGTTATCGGCCGAATACAAAAATGGCTCTCTACCTTACCCCAATAAACAAGACCTTTGTACCAAAAAGGCGGATCGAAATTGTAAACCATTTATTAAAAAAAATCGACGGGGAAAATTTTGCAGCAGTTTCGACCCTTTCAAACGGACCAGGTGGGTTGGGACCAATCGTGCCAGTAAAGCATTTGTCAAAACCCCATTCGTTATATCGACTTCAGGCGTGTCACCGCTGAAGCGGTTACTACAAACCATTTACACAAAAAAGCCGAGATCCTATCCACCGGGTCTCTAAGATTTAACGAATCGACGAAAAGCGGAATTCATGGCCTCACGGCCGTTTTCTTTCCTTATTGCACCTCTCTCCTGCTCCGGCCGGCATATGCTTTCCTCTGTTAAACCGGCCAATGCCCTCTTAGAACGCCAATACTGCTCGTTTTGGATCGCGATTGTGAGGTATACTTCCGTATCTCTGGTTTGTAGTAACCGCTTCAGCGGTGGCGCGAGACTGAAGTCGTTCTTTCAAACGGGTTTTTCATTCTTAGTAGATCGCCATCAACCATAAAGTGTCTTCTATGAAAAATAAAAATCGCTGCGGCTGGCCGGGCACCGACCCGCTCCTTGTCCAATATCATGATGAAGAATGGGGCGTACCCATATATGATGATCAACTGCTTTATGCCAAGCTCATCCTGGATGGCGCCCAGGCCGGGCTGAGCTGGATCACCATCCTGCGTAAACGGGAAAATTACTGGGCCGCCTTCGACCAGTTCGACCCGCACATAATCGCTCGCTACGACGATGACAAAATCGCCGAACTTATGGCCAATCCCGGCATCGTGCGCAACCGCCTAAAAATCAATGCAGCCATAAAAAACGCCCGTGGCTATCTGGACATTCTCGAAAATGAAGGCTCATTCTCAGATTACCTGTGGCAGTTCGTCGGCGGCGCACCTATTCAGAACAACTTCCAAACCATGGACAAATCCCGGCGGAAACGGCCGAATCCCAGGCCATGAGCAAAGCGCTCAAAAAGCGCGGCTTCAGCTTCGTCGGCCCCACCATCTGCTATGCCTTCATGCAGGCCGTGGGCATGGTTAATGACCATGTCATACCTGTTTCCGGCATGCGGAGTGCCAGGATCAATGAGTGGCGAGTAGCAGGTTTTTTCTAACTCGTAAAAACTTATTGTTTACTGTTTATCATTTTCCGTTTTTTGTTTTCCGTTTTCTGTTGATTATGTTTTCTTCTCCAGTCACTCAAGAACTTGATCGCCTGCATATTCCCTACCGCGTCTTCACCCACCCGGGCCCTGTGCAATCTTTAGAACAGGCGGCCGCAGAACGCGGTCAGCAGCCTGAGCAGATCATCCGCAGCCTGCTCTTTCGCCTGTCCGAAGTGGATTTCGTTATGGCCCTCATGGCTGGAGCGCAGCAGGTGGATTGGAAAACCTTGCGCCGTTATGTCGGTGAAAAGCGGCTGACCACGGCCAGTGAAGAAGAAGTCCTGCGCATCACCGGCTACCAGCGCGGGGCTGTCTCCCCCTTCGGCCTGCCGCAACCCCTGCGCACCTGGCCGACCCAACCATCTTTGAGCCGGACGAAATTTCTATTGGCTCCGGCCTGCGCGGCAGCACGATCATCCTCAGTTCCAAGGATCTACGCCGCGCTTTACCCCTTGTCGAAATTACCCAACTACGTAAATAAAGAAGTAACCCTTTACGGCAATTTGCCTAAATTGCCCTCCTTGAAAATCGATGGGAACTATACGAATAATACCGGCACCAGGGCACTGATAAACTTACCAGGATCCACCGGCCGTATTCAACCGCCAAATCTTCTGCAGCAGCGCCAACGGCCGTTTTCTCTCCCCCACCAACTTCCCCCAACCAGGCCAATTTTCACTTAGATAGATCAAGTTCTGCTGCTGGTAATCCATGCCATAATTCGCCCGATAATCAATTAAGAGCAAAAGCAAAAAAAGCCCAGGATGAAAAGGCCGTTCGCGACAATGTGACGCTTCCGGACCGGGGCCGTAAATGCAGTCACCTGAAGATGAAGCCAAAGCACTTAAAACCGCTATGCACCTAACCAATCCAGATGGCAAAGGACGAGCCGTCCAAACCCCTGAAGGGCTACGCACCTGCATGGCCGCCAGCCCCCTCCAGTAAGGAAAGTCGCACCGCCACCAAACTGTAAACTATTCGCCAGAAGCATTAACGGCCGTGGCAATAATAAACTGCACCAACAAGTCATCCCTGGTTGAACAATATTGATAAAAGACCTTAGGATATAAGTTTATCCTTAATCATTATAATTCATGGCCAACCACATACCAAAATAAAGATGTATCCTGTACGGCAATTTGCCTAAATTGCCAAGACAAAAAAACGTATTGCGTCTTGTGTAGTCAAAAGAAAAATGCACAAGACGCAATACGCCGCACCATCTAAAGCACAGATTTAATTGTTACAGGCTGCTTGTCCCCTTTCTCCGCAAAAACAAAGTGATGCCGAAGAGCGAAATCATTAACACAAGGGCGGTTGCTAGCGGCAGCGTATTAACATCGTTAACTTCTAATCCCTGCAGCGTTATCGCCGTAGGATCCTCATCAATCAGGTTGAACTGGAAATTAACTGTTTTATACCCGATCCAGTACTTTGTAAGCGGGCTTGAAATGTTCCGTTTACATTCGAAGCACCCTTACCGGCAGGCACTGCCGCAGGTGTTCCCGCGGGCGCAGTGATGTACATATCCCCTGGCGCAGCCAAATGACCAGCATATAAGATGTAGGTGAGCTGGCCGGCGTCGGTTACCGTAAATTCAACCAGCCAACCGAGATAATCATCGCCACAGTTCTCGCCATCAGTCGCCACGTTTTCACCCAGAAAAGTAACGCTGTCTATCACGCCATTGGCAGCATTCACCTCACCAACTTCGCCGGTCAAATTCGCCAAAGTGGGCGGTGAGCCGGGTACTGCAATTGTGGTTGTCCATGGTTCAATTTCGGTGAAACCAAAACTACCATTCGATGACATCCAGATCCAGGCAAATCAGGAATTTCAACTGTTCGCCATCTAACTCCCCATCGACAGAAACCCGGAATGGGACCGCGTCTCCTTCAGCAAAACCATCTACATTGCCTGTGACATAAGCGACATCACCCGGGTCCCACGCTTCATGTCCATTGCCGCTAAATTTATTGCCCACCCAGGCATGGGCATTCGGGTCGGCCCGAACATCTATTGCCCAAATTCCAAGCAGTAAAGTGCAGAGGAGCACCAAACCTAAAATGAATTGAAGATTTCTGTTTTTATTCATTTTTCCCCTTAATGATTGGTTTTGGCTGCGATGCTGGGGTATATTGTTACCTAATAGTAAAACATAAACGGCAAGAAAGCTGAGAAATATAATTTTTTTAACGATATTTTCACATACGATCTTACGAAATGACAACTCTGTTTTTCGTAATGATTTCATTCGATTTACCGCTAAAGCGGTTACCACGAACCATTTAAATCGAGGTTAAAAATGGATATCAAACCGGCAGCTTGGACAGAAGGGGCTAGAAATTGTAATGGGCAGACCATACATTATTACCGCGCCGAATCTGCCAATCCGCACCTACTGTTAATCCACGGCATTTCTGATAATGGGCTGTGCTGGCTGCGTTTGGCCCAGGATCTGGCCGGCAGTTATGACATCATCATGGTCGATCTGCGCGGCCACGGCAGTTCCAGCAAACCTGCGGAAGTTTACAGTATTCAAGATCACGCTGCTGATGTAGCGGGGCTATTAACCAACCTGGATCTGGGCAAAACGGCCATCATGGGCCATTCCCTCGGCGCATCCGTCGCTGCTCTCCTGGCTGCCAATTTCCCGCAGCTCATCTCCTGCGTCATCCTGGAAGATCCCGTATGGTTGAACCCCAAACCAATCAGCTAAAGGAAAGCCATGTCGGCATTAAAGCATTTGGGGACTATCTGTCCGGAATACAATCAGAGCCGTTGGAAGAAATAGCCGGCATGGGCCAGGAATTGAATCCTAATTGGTCGGAAGAAGAATTCCCGCCCTGGGCTTTGGCTAAAACGCAAGTCAGCATTGACACTTTCGACATGGATATAACACCTATGGCCGATTGGCCGGAAACCGCCCGCCGCCTACAAGCACCGACCCTGCTCATAACGGCCGACGCCAGCCGCGCACTTCCTCCGGTCCGGCCATCGTCACCCCCGAAACGGCCACCCTGGCCACAACCCTGAATCCCCAAATTACAACCACCCACATCCCCGGCGCCGGTCACTTTACCGCTAATCAGACCGTGGAGCGGGTGTTCACGCTCTTGCCTGACCTCATCACGACTGCAATCTACCAGTGGCGGATGGGCCTTGCCCATCCGCCAGTCAGCTTAAGCTGCCCTGCGCGCCTTCGGCTTGGCAACGTCGTTGGCCGCTTTCATCGTCGCCGAGGTGGCGGCGCTGAAATTCGTTTCCGCCATGTCGACGGCTTGCTTGGTCGCCTTGTTGAAGGTGTCATAGGCGGTGTTGGCGGCGGCAACCGCGCTCTTGAACATCGACAGCGCGGGCTCCGAGCCGGTCGGGGAATTCTTGGCGGCAACTTCAACCATTTCCGCGACTTTCTTGTTGCTTTGCGCGATCTGCGTCTCGAAGATCTTCGTGACATCGGCGCCAGCGCCGGAGGCGATGCCGTACACGTTGCGGCCGTAGCTGACCGCTTTGTCCAGCGCCGGTTGCGCCATGCTGCTGCCGACGGTCAGCAGTTCCTGCGCGTCTTTCACGCCCATCATCGTCTGCGCCCTTTCAGCCGACTCCTCCATCATCGCCTTGGCGGCGGCGAGGTTCAGGTCGATCATGCGCTCGGTGGCGTCAAACATCGTGTGCGACAGTGCGAACAGCGTGTCGAGCTGGCTCTTTTGGAATTCAGCGATTTGAACGGGGGTGGTGATCATGGTTTCAACTCCTCAACAAGGTTTCAGTAACGAACGGGCTGACTAAGCGCCGCGACGTTGTTGATTGGTGCAGCGCACAAACGAATTATGGGTGCTCGGGGCATTGAAGTCAAGAATAAATGTTGCGGCGCCGCAAATTGATTCTCTATCAACATAATTCATATAAAACAACACGTTGTGTACTTGCTTCTCGATGCCGTCGGCCTGTTTCCTGCGTTTTTGCCGCGACGCGACATAGCCATAAGGCGCTAGTGCCCGGTCGCTAGAATCGCTGCTCCAGCTGGCAGGCAACCTTCGTGCAAGCCTTTTACAGCGACCGCTTTGTCCTACCACTGCCATCGGGCCACCGTTTCCCGATGGCCAAGTATCGCGGCACTGCGACGTCGCGTCGCAGAGGAACTGCCAGAAATCGTGCTGTGCGAGCCAGCGCCGGCTACAGAGGCGGAGCTGCTGCGCGTTCACGAGTCTGACTATCTGCAGCGGGTTTTGCGGGGCGGATTGTCTGCGGCCGAGCAGCGTGTCATCGGCTTCCCCTGGACTGCAGCGATGGTCGAGCGCTCGCGGCGGTCGGTCGGTGCGACGCTGGCTGCCTGCGACGCGGCGCTCGTCGACGGCATCGCCGTCAATCTGGCGGGGGGCACCCATCACGCTCATCGCGATCGCGGCCAAGGCTATTGCGTGTTCAACGATGCGGCCGTCGCGGCCGAAGCACTACGCAGTGGCGATCGCCTGGCGCGCGCCGGGCGCATTGCGATCGTCGACTTGGACGTGCACCAGGGCGATGGCACGGCCTCGATCTTCCACGGCAGCGCGCATGTCTTTACGCTGTCACTGCATGGTGCGCGCAACTATCCGTTTCGCCGCTGCGCCAGCCACATCGATATCGACCTCGCGGACGGCACCGGCGACGACGAATACCTTGCTGCGCTGGATCGTGCGCTCAGGCAGTTGCGTGAGCGATTTGTGGCCGACTTCCTGATCTACCTCGCCGGCGCCGATGCGCACGAAGGCGACCGTCTTGGCCGCCTGCGCCTGACTTTCGCGGGGCTGCAAGCGCGTGACCAGCGTGTATTCGACCTTGCCGATCGGCTCGGCGTACCGATTGTCGTCACCATGGCCGGCGGCTACGGGCGCGACCTCGATGCCACGGTGCATGCCCATTTCAATACCGTTCAGGCAGCGCACACGCACTGGCATCGCTGCCGCAAGCGCCAGCACGTGGAGCAGACCTTTGGCTGAACTGCGCGCGGCGAATTCGGCGCGCGTGGCCATGACCGCCATGCCGGTCGTGTTCGTGCTGCTGTGGAGCACCGGTTTCATCGTCGCCAAGTACGCGGCGCCGCATGCTCCGCCGCTGACTTTTCTGCTCTGGCGTTTCGGTGCAGTCGTGCTGGTGCTGCTGCCGCTGATCCTGGCCAGCGGCGCCAAATGGCCAAGCTCGTTACAGCAGTGGCTGCATGTCGCGCTTGTCGGGGTTTTGTTGCAGGCAACCTATCTGGGTGGTGTCTGGTGGGCCATCGCGCACGGAATGCCGGCCGGCGTGTCGGCGTTGATCGTCGGAGTGCAACCCTTGCTGACGGCATTTCTCGCCGGCACGGTGGGTGAGCGGGCCAGTGCACGGCAATGGCTCGGCCTGGGCGAACGCGGCGCACGAAGTCCGGGCGCGGCGTGGTGCTGAATAGCGCGACCTCGTGCCCCGCCTCGACGAGCCGGCGCGAGGCATGGGTGGCGACCATGCCGGCACCGGTGATCAGGACCCTCATCGGCCGGCGAGCCCCGACTGCCGGAGGAGATAGCGCCAGGTGTTCGGCAGTGCGTCGTGGTAGCTGGTGTCGAGGTAGTCGGTGATGGTGCGGACCTCTTCGGGCGTCATCTCGCGCACCGCGCCGAGCTGCCGGGCGGCCAGCTGCGAGCGGACGGCCCGCTCGAGGACAGCGCGAGGTACGTCGCGTGCGCGACAGAATCGCCGGCCACCGCCACGCCATGGTTCCGCAGGAGAACCGCGCGCCGGTCGCCGAGGGCGGCCGCCACGCCTCCGCCCTGCTTACGGGTCACGACGAACTCGGGGCTATCGTAGCGGCCGATACCGTCGCTGAAGAGCAGGCTGTCCTGGCCGACCATCAGCAGGCGCTCGTCGGTCGCCGCCAGGGCCGAGGCGTGAAACGGGTGGGTGTGGACCACGCAGTTGACGTCCGGCCGGCGGCGGTAGATCTCGGTATGGATCGGCATCTCGCGGTGCAGCGGCTGGCCCTGGGTCAGCTGGTTGCCGTCGAGGTCGATGGCCATCACGTCCTCGGGCCGGATCTCGCCCAGGCCCAGGCCCTGGGGCTTGACCCAGATGGTCTCCGATCCGGGGGCGCGGGCGCTGACGTGCCCGAGGTGGTAGTGCTCCTGGCCCTGGTCGTACAGGATCTTGCAGGACTGCGTGACGAGCAGTCGCAGCTCATCGTCGGTCATCGGTCCTCCTCATTGTCCGTGGTCCGGCGCCGTCGCGACGCGTCCGCGCGGCGCGTCGTCGTGGCGTCCGCGTCCACGCTCCCGTCCCGGACCACGACGCCGTGCCGCTCCCGGGCGTACGCGGCCGAGATCCGCTCGTCCAGGACGTCGTCGAGGACGCGTGCCGGATCGCGCGCCAGCGGGTCGCCATGGCCGCCCGCGCCCGCCATCCGGTGCCGGATGCCCTGCCCCGGCGCCAGGTCCATCGTCACCTTGTTCGGCAGCTCGCGCTCGGTGCCGTCGACCTCGAGGAGGACGTTGCCTCGAGGTCGCTCCCGGCCCACCGCCCTCGAGGCCCCACGGGGCGTGCGCCGAGCGGTCGCTGCGCAGCTGGAGCAGGCCGCCCCCGGCGGCGAGCATGCGGTACTGCCGCTCTATCGCCATGCCACCCCGGAAGCGGCCAGCGCCCGCGGTGTCGGTGACGAAGCCGTACCGCTCCACGCGCACCGGGTGCTGCGCCTCCAGCATCTCGATCGGCGTGTTCGACAGATTCTGCGCCGGGTTGGTGACGCCGTCGATGCCGTCTGCGGTGGCGCGCCCGCCCCAGGCGCCGCAGATCATGTCGACGACGATGAACGGGTTGCGGTCGTCGCGCGCCCGCCAGGCAGACGACCGTGTTGCCGCCCTCGCCGGCCGCCGGGACGCGCGACGGCACGACCTGGGCGAGCGCGCCGAGCATGGTGTCGACGATCCGGTAGCCGGTGAGCGCGCGGGCGGCCACGGCGCCGGGAAGCGGAGTTGAGCACCGAGCCCTCGGGCGCGTTGACCTCGATCGGCAGCGGAAGACGCCGGCGTTGTTCGGGACGTCCTCGCGCGATCAGCCGCACGCTCAGGTAGGTGCACGACTGGGTGAACGAGAGGGTCGAGTTGATGGCGCCGCGCACCTGCGGCGCCGAGCCCGTGTAGTCGACGCTCAGGGCGTCCCCCGCGACGGTGAGCGTCACCGGGATCGGGATCGGTCGCTCGTCGAAGCCGTCGCCGTCGATGTAGTCGGTGAAGGTGTAGGTGCCGTCGGGCCAGGTCCGGATCTCGGCCCGCGTCATGCGCTCGGCGTAGTCGAGCAGGTCGTCGAAGTAGTCCCGGCGATCGTCGCCGCCGTAGCGCTCGACCAGGCGCCAGACAGCCGCCGCTCGCCGATCCGGCAGGCCGCGTACTGCGCGCGCAGGTCGCCGAGCACCCGGTCCGGCACGCGCACGTTCTTCTCGAGCAGCCGGATGAGCGTCCGGTCGGGCCTCGCCGGCGTCGTAGAGCTTGAGCGGCGGGATGCGCAGGCCCTCCTGGTAGATCTCGGTCGAGTCGCTGGCGTTGGAGCCCGGCACGCGCCCGCCCATGTCGGTGTGATGGCCACGACGATCGGTCCAGCCCGAAGCCGTCGCGGCCCTAGAAGACCGGCTTGAACATGAAGATGTCCGGCAGATGCATGCCGCCCTCGTACGGGTCGTTCACGATCGATCACGTCGCCGGGGCGCAGGTCGTCGCCGAAGGCGGCGCCGACGGCGGCCATGGCCTCGGGGACGGCGCCGAGATGCAGCGCGATCGTCTTGGCCTGCGCGACCATCCGCCCGTCGGCGTCGCAGAGCGCGGTCGAATAGTCCATCACGTCCTTGACGATCTCCGAGCGCGCTGTGCGCACCACCGTGTAGGCCATCTCGTCGACGATCGAGTCGATGGCGTTCTTGACCAGCTCGCGCGTCAGCGGGTCGCGTCGGCTCATCGGTCACGCTCCATGATGACGTCTCCGTCCTCTAGCAGCCCGGCCGTCCAGCCCGGCGGCACCACGATCGTCGTGTCGTACTCCTCGACGACGGCCGGACCGGCCGTTCCCTCGCCGACATGCGTCCGTCCGAGCACCGGGGTCCCGAGCCAGCCGAGCTCCGGCCCGAAGTACGCCTCCCGCTGCTCGGCCGATGCCGGCGCGCCCAGCCCGGCGGTCCCGTACGGCGGCTGGGTCGGGGCGGGACCGCGGGCGATCGCTCGCAGCGTCATCACCTCGATCGGCTCGTCGTGAAGGACATGGCCGTACGTGCGCTGGTACTCGTCCCGGAAGTCCGCGGTTAGCCGGCCCAAGGGGTCTCCGGCTGCGGGATCGAACACAACGCCGAGCGTGCTCGACTGGCCGGCGAAATGGAGGTCGACGACCAGCTCGACCTCCTCCAAGTGACGGTTGTCGGCGCGCAGCAGGTCACACGCCTGGGCGACGAGCGGCTCGAACGCCCCGTCCAGCTCCTCAGGGACAAGTTCCGCAAGCGGCCGCAGCCACGCCTGGCTGGCCTGATGCTCGACCCGCGCGGCGAGGAGCCCGAGCGCACTGAGCAGACCGGCGAAACGAGGCACGACGACGGTGCGAATGCCCATTGCGGCGGCAATGCCGGCCCCGTGCACCGGACCGCTGCCGCCGAAGGCGACGAGGGCGAAGGCGCGCGGGTCACGCCCTCGCTCGACCGAGACGGCACGGATGGCGCGGATCATGTTCGAGTTCGCGAGCTCGTGGACGGCCCATGCCGCACGGACGAGGTCGAGCCCGAGGGGTGCCCCGACTCGCTCCCGGATCGCCGCCTCGGATCGAGTCGCGTCGATCGCCAGCGCGCCCCCGACCAGGCGGAGCGGGTTGAGGTACCCGAGGACGACGTTCGCGTCCGTCACCGTCGGCTCGACGCCTCCGCGGCCGTAGCACGCCGGTCCCGGCTCGGCCCCCGCGCTCTCGGGGCCGACGCGCAGGGCGCCGCCGGCGTCGACGCGGGCGATGCTCCCTGCTCCGTTCCCGACCTCGGCGAGGTCGATGGCCGGAACCACGAGCAGGTAGCCGCCGGCCTTGATGAAGCGACTCGGCGTCGAGATGCCGTCCCGCACCTCGTACTCGTTGACCCGGGGGACGCGAGCATCCTCGATGAGGCTCGCCTTCGCCGTCGTTCCGCCCATGTCGAAGGCCAGTACGTCGCGGCGTCCGCTGCGCTCGGCGAGGACCTGCACGGCGGTCACGCCTCCCGCCGGTCCGCTGATCACGGCCGCCACCGGGCGCTCGCACGTGGCACGGTCAGACATCATCCCGCCGTCCGAGCGCATCACGCTCAGCGGCGCGTCGATCCCGCTGCCGCGCAGCAGATCGCGCAGCTGGTCGAGGTAGCGGCGCATGACGGGGCGGAGGTACGCGTTGACGACGGTCGTGCTCGTCCGTTCGTACTCCTTCAGCTCCGGCAGGATGCTCGACGAGAGCGAGACCGTGCACTCCGGGTAGGCCCCGCCCATCAGCTCGCCGATGCGGCGCTCGTGAGCGGGGTTCACGGGGGAGTTGATGAGGCACACGGCCACGTCGACGATCCCCGCCTCACGCAGCCGCTCGACGACCGCGCGCACGCCGTCCTCGTCGAGCGCGGTCACGACCTCGCCGGACGCTCCGATGCGCTCGACCACCTCGTATCGATGCCGTCGCGGGACGAGCGGCGCCGGCTTCACCCAGTCGAGGTCGTAGAGGCGCGGCGTCCGGATGCGGGCGAATCTCGAGCACGTCGCGGAAGCCGGCGGTCGTGACGAGGCCGACGCGCGGCCCCGATCCTTCGAGGATCGCGTTCGTCGCCACCGTCGAGGCATGGACCACCTCCACGACCTCACCGGGGCGGACGGCCGCGCGCTCGAGGAGCGCCACCGTGCCGCTCACCACGGCGCGCGCCTCGTCGCCGGTGCTGGTCGAGACCTTCTGCTCCCAGAGGCGGCCCGATCGGTCGTAGAGGACGATGTCGGTGAAGGTCCCGCCGATGTCGATGCCCACCCTCACCGACCGTCCAGGAGCGAGGTTCGAATCTATGGCCACGGTCACCTCGAACGCGTCACGATGCAGACAGCTCGATCATCGCCCAAGTTGGCCCGGTTGTGTATGCACAGGTCGACATTCGATGGCAGACTCATGGCGTGACGACCCTGATCCTGCTCCTGAAGCTGGTCCACATCCTCTCCGCCACGCTGGCGGTCGGCACAAATGCGACGGCGATCTTCTGGCTCCGTCACGCCGGGCGCGACCCCGATCGGCTGCGCTTCGCCATCGGCGGCATCCGGCGGCTCGACAAGCAGGTCGCCATCCCGGCCTTCGGCCTGCTCGTCCTCACCGGCGGCCTGATGGTCTGGTTCGGCGTGTACGACCTCACCGAGGGCTGGGTCCTCACCGCGCTCGTCCTGTACGTCGGGCTCGCGATCGCCGGGATGAGCGTGATGGGGCCGGCACTGAAGCGGGTGATCGCAGAGGCCGAGCGCGACCCGGACAGCGAGGCCTTCGGCGCCGCAGCGCGGACAAGCCTCCGCTACACGATCGGCAGCCTTGCGGTCCTCGTCGTCATCGTCGTCCTGATGGTGACGAAGCCCTTCTGAATCGGTGTGGCCCGCGTGACGGCTCGACGCCAACGCCGGTGTCGGCCCTGAGAGGTAGTGGCTGGGGAGGAAGGATTCGAACCTTCGGTCTCCTGATCCAGAGTCAGGCGCCTTACCGCTTGGCCACTCCCCAACGAGCGTGAGCGCGTGGCGCTCATCGGTGCGGCGCCGATTGTAGCCGAGCGCGCCGATCCCCCACAAACAGCCGCCGATCAGTCGTCGCGGCGATGGGGCTTTGGACGGCGGCGCGCCTCGGCCTCGCCGGGGAGCTGGTGCTCCTCGGCACGCGGCTCGCGATCCGGCGAGTTGAGCACGGCCACGAAGTGCGCGGCGAGCAGGATGATCCCGGACGCGACGAGCGCCCAGGTGAGCACGGCGGCCAGCCCGGCGATCGGTCCGTAGGCGGAGTCGAAGCCGCCGAAGTCGCGCAGGTAGCCGGTGAACAGCGCCTGCGCCAGCCGCAGCGCGACCGCCCCGAAGATCGCGCCGGCCAGCGCCGTCCGCCAGGTCGCCGCCCGTCGCGGGATCAGGTAGAAGAGCAGGAACAGCCCGGAGCCGATGAAGAGCGCCGGCACCACCTGGCTCTGCACCAGCACGCGCAGGGAGGTCGGCAGGTCGAGCAGGTCGCTCGCCAGCGCGAGCGCCACATCGGCCACCCCGGCCAGCGCCAGGAGCGCGCCGACGGTGAGGACCATGCACGCGTGCGCTCGAGCTGGCGGCGCCAGAAGCCGGGCATCTCGATCTCGTGCCACATGAGGTTGATGGCGGCGATCAGGCTGGCGAACACGCGGCTGCCGGAGAAGAGCAGGAAGCCGACGGCGGCCAGGGCCGCCGCGCCGCTCGCCTGCACGGTCTGGTCGACGATCTCGGCGATGATCCCCCGCTCCGTCGGCAGGAACCGGGCGACCTGGTCCTCCAGGAAGCTGCGCGCCGCATCGGCTCCGACGAGCACGATCCCGATCGAGACCGCCGCGATGAGCAGCGGCGGCACCGACAGCACGAGGTAGAAGGCCACCGCCCCCGACCATTGAAGCCCCTCCTCGTCGAGGTAGTTGCGCACCGTCCGCCGCACGACCCGCCAGGCGGGGCGCAGTCGCTTCGGCAGGAGCTTGTCGATCATCGGGCGGGCGGGATGTCTCCAGGTGGTTCGTCGAGGATACCGGCAAGTGGCTCCTCGGCCTCATCGGCATGCGAGACGTGTGCCAGCTGCGCGCCAGATGAGCACCACGAAGATCGCGGAGCCGATGAACGCGAACCAGAACGGCGCCGTCACCCCCAGCTCCCGGCCCAGCAGGCCACCCAGCACCGCGCCGATCACCAGCCCGCCATAGGTTCCGACGGCATTCACGCTGCTGACCCGCCCCTGGAGATCCAGCGGGACGGCGCGCTGGCGGATGGTGACCGAGGTCGTGCCCCACACGAAGGCGTGGGCGCCGAAGACGAAGAAGATGGCCATCGCCACGGCGGGAATGGTGGTCACCGCCAGGCCGAGGTGCGTGAACGTCTCGATGATGAGCCCGATGCGCATCAGGTTGCCGAGGCTCACCCGTCGCGTGATCCAGCCGTAGGACAGCGTTCCGAGCAGGCCGCCGGCGGCCATGAACGTGGTGAGCAGCCCGAAGCCGATCTCGCCGAGGCCGAGGCGCTGGAGCGCGTAGAGCACCAGGATCGACCACGCCGCGCCGAAGGTGATGTTGAAGATGAAGATCGTCAGGACCAGCGTCCGCACCGCCGCGTGGTCGCGCGTCCATCGCAAGCCCTCGGCGATGTCGTGGCGGATGTGGGTCTGCTGCTCCGGCCCGCGTGGCGTGCGCGTCAGCGCGATCCGGCTCACCAGCACCGCGGCCGCGCCCGACCAGCACCGCCTGGCCGATGAACGGCAGCGCCATCCCGGTGGCGAACAGCGCCGCCCCGAGCGGCGGGCCGGCCAGCTGGTTGAGGGTGATGAACCCGGCCTGGAGGCGGGCGTTGGCGATCGCCAGGTCGTCGCGGCTTCACGATCAGCGGGAGCAGCGTCTGCGACGCGTTGTCGGCGAAGACCTCGGCCGTGCCGAGCACGAAGAGGCATCCCAGCACCACCGCGATCGAGACCGTGTCGGTGAGGATGGTCGCGGCGATCACGGCCGAGCACGAGCGCCCGAACTGACGTTGACGGCCCCGATGACCCGACGCCGATCGAGCCGATCGGACAGGGCGCCGGCGTAGAGCCCGAACAGCAGCGGCGGCAGCCACTGGAGGAAGGCGGCGGCCGCGATCGAGCAGGGCGTCGTCGGTCAGCGAGGCGACCAGCAGCGGGCCTGCGGCGATCGCGACGCCGTCGCCGAGGTTCGAGATCCAGGACGACCCGAGCAGCCACCGGAAGCCGACGCCGAACCGGGGCGGCGCGACGACCCGCACGAGGCGGGTCACGATCGGCTCACGGGTGCTGGCATCGGCGGCAGTCTAGCGGCGTTCCTGCCGCATGCTCGGGTGCGCCGTGGTCCGCATCGGTGTGGTGCGAGTCGAGCGTCGCCGTAGGTAACGGCCGGCCTAGTCCTCTCGGTCACTCGCCCGGCTCGCCCGGCAACCGATACGGTGGCTGCCTCAGGGGGGTCCACACACCAACGACCAGACGAGAGAGGACGCGATGCAGCAGCCGCAGCCGCACGAGTGGCGCAGGTACGGGTTCGGTGGACCGCCGGAGCCGTGGCAGCACGACGCCGTGCGCGACCTCGACCGCCTGGCCACCTCCTACTACGTCGACATCCTCGAGTCGCAGCGCGCCATCATCGGGCAGCGCCCGGGCGACGATGTCCGTGGTCGGGTGGAGGACCTGTTCGCGACCGCCACGCGTCACAAGCACGAGATCGACTACACGCTCCGCCACTGGGCCACGCCCGTCGAGCGGGCGCGCGTCGAGGACCGGCTCGGGTCGCTCATGCGGATCGGGATGCGGCTGCGCGAGCTCCGCGACACCGATCTGTCCCAGGGCCCCGCGCCGGAGCCCATGCCCGCCGCCTAGTTCCGGGCTCTCTGCTGGCGGCTCTCCCGGGGGGGCATATCGGCCATTGGATTGCGGGATGTGCGCGTCGCGAGCGCAACGGCCACGCACCGGCCGGTGAGCATCGCCAACGACCACCGGGCGCACGATGCGCAACTGAGTCGCCGATACGCCCACGCGGCGGCAGCGCACCCCGGCCACTAGACTCAACGCCATGCCGCGCATGCCCACCCTCGCCGATGTCAACGCCGCGCGAGCGCGCCTGCACGGGATCGCCCTCCACACCCCGCTGGAACGCAGCCCGGAGCTCGCCGAGGCGCACCCGGCGCGGCGGACGTGCGCCTGAAGCGCGAGGAGCTGCAGCCGACCGGCGCCTTCAAGACGCGCGGCGCGCACAACAAGGTCGGGATCCTGGCCGAGGGTCGGCCCGGAGGCGGCGCTCGTGACGGCCAGCAGCGGCAACCACGGGATCGCGGTGGCGACCGCGGCCGTGCGCCACGACATGCGGCTGACCGTGCTGGTCGGCAAGAGCGTCTCTCCGGCCAAGCTGGAACGGCTCCGTGCGCTCGAGACGCGCCGCATCACCGTCGAGCTGTTCGGCAACGACACCGATGACGCCGAGGCCGAGGCCCGACGACGCGACGATGCCGGCCACGCGATCTACGTCCCGCCGTACAACGACCCGGAGGTGATCGCCGGTCAGGCGACGGTCGGCGTCGGAGATCCTCACCGACTGGCCCGAGGTCGACACGATCGTCGTGCCGATCGGGGGCGGCGGGCTCATCGCCGGCATCGGCCTGTGGGCGAAGGCGATCAAGCCGGGCCTGCGGCTCATCGGTGTGCAGCCGGCCGCCTCGCCGCCGATGTACGCGCACTTCGAGACCGGCTCGCACCGACCCGATGCCGATCGCGCCGACCCTGGCCGATGGCGTGTCGGGCAACATCGAGAAGTCGAGCATCACCTGGAAGCTGTGCCGGCAGCTCGTCGACGAGGTGGTGCTCGTGGAGGAGGACGCGATCGCCGACGCCATGCGCTGGGCGCTCGAGGTGCCGCACACCCTGCTCGAGGGCAGCGCGGCCCTGGGCATCGCCGCGCTCCGGGCTGGCGTGGTCGATGTGACCGATCGGAACGTCGCCATCGTCACCACCGGCCGCAACGTCGGCCCCGAGACGCTCCGCCAGATCATTGGCTGAGTGGCCCGTGGCTTGCGACGGGCAAGCGCATGTTCTTCGACGACTGGACCGGGATCTGGCGGACGCTGGTGGTCGGTGCCCTGGCGTACGTCGCGCTGATCGCCCTGGTACGGGTCGCCGGAAAGCGGACGCTGGCGAAGATGAATGCCTTCGACCTGATCGTGACCGTGGCGCTGGGATCGACGCTCGCCACCATCCTGCTGTCCGAGGACGTCGCGCTGGCGGAGGGCGTGGCGGCATTCGCGCTGCTCATCGGCCTCCAGCTCGCCATCACCTGGCTGTCGGTGCGGACGAAGGTGGTGCCGGCGCTCGTCAAGTCCGACCCCGACGCTGCTGGTCTTCCGCGGACGTCAGCTGGACGATGCGATCCGCGCCCAGCGCGTCAGCGAGGAGGAGGTCCTCCAGGCGGTCCGCCAGCAGGGATTCGCCAGCGTGGCCGATGTGCACGCCGTGGTGCTCGAGACCGATGGCAGCTTCTCGGTCATCGGCGAGGCGTGCGACGGCGCGGTGACTCGGCCCTGCGCAACGTCTCCGGCTGGCGCGACTAGCGGGTTCTCGGGGCGCTTGCCGAACAGCAGCGCCGCCAGGACGCCGGCGACGTAGCCGAGCAGCACGAGCCCGCCGAGCATGATGAGCAGAGCCACGATCCGGCCGCCCAGCGTGACCGGCTCGGAGGTCGCGCCAACGGTGGTCAACGTCGCCGATGTCCACCACAGCGCCTCGGCGTAATCGGTGATCTGCGAGTTCGGCGCATCGGCCTCGAACATCAGCAGCACGGCGGCGCCCAGGAAGGCGGCGGTGAGCGCACAGGCCCCTGGCGTATCCGGCGCGCGACCAGGCCAATGCCCCGCGGAGGCTGCGGGCCGTCCGGTTGAACCCGGCGAGGACGCGCAGCGAGTTCGTGGCACGCAGAACGCGGATGGCGCGCAGCACCCGGAAGGCGCGCAGGAAGGGCACGATCAGGGAGAGCGCGGTCAGCCAGTTCCGCCGCAGGTACCGACCGCGGTCCGGGCTGATCGTGATGCCGAGCAGGAAGTGCACGACGAACACGGCCCAGATCGCCAGCTGGATCCATCCGAGCACCGCCGGGACGGCCATGTTCTGCGCGGTGAGAGCGATCTCGGCGACGAGGAGCGCGGCGAACAGGAGAGCCAGGTACGTGGTCGGCCCGTCGAGCACCGCCTCGATCTCTGCCACCAGCCGATAGCGCTCGGCGCGAGTCCGATCGGCCTCGTCGGCCGGCTCCTCGGCCGCTGGATCGCTGCGATCGGCGTCATCGGTCATGCGGCTTCGAGGCTAGCAGGGCAGGGTGGTATCGGTCTTGCGGCCCTGGGAGCGGTACACCCATTCCAAGGAGAGATTGTGCTCGAGATCACCCGTGGCGCTGCCGACCTGTTGACCGAGCTTCGCGAGGGTCAGGACGTCCCCGAGGACTACGGCCTGCGCGTCTTCCCGGAGGCGAACCAGCCGGGCGAGGTCACCATCGGCCTCGGATTCACCGACCAGCCGGCCGCCGGCGACCAGGTCGCCGAGCAGGAGGGTATGAAGGTCTTCGTCGCGCAGGAGCTCGCGGCTCCGCTCGAAGATGCCGCCATCGACGTGACGAAGGAGAACGGCACCCCGCAGCTGGTGTTCCGCCCGAAGGGCCAGGACGGGGGGCTCCGGCCTTGACCTACCGGTGCGAGCCGGCCCAACCGAGCTCGTCGTCGCCCGGTGCATCGAGCGCCTCGAGTGCGGCGAGCTCGTCTTCTGCCCGGCGCAGCGCGCTCCGCGCCTCCTCCAGAGAAACCGATGCGAACCGCAGCTCGTCGCCCGGTCGCAGCCGCGCCACGCGACCGATGTCTGCCCCGATGACCACGGCCGGCACGGGGTAACCGCCGGTCACGGGCCGGTCGGCGAGCATGACGATCGGCCGGCCGTCGGGCGGCACCTGGATCGCGCCGAGCGGCAGCCCCATGGAGGCGCACCTCGCCCGATGGCGGCCGCCAGCCGCAGGCCATCGAGCCGCACGCCTGGCCGCGGTCCGCCTCGGGCCGACGCGCCACGCGCCTTCGGTCAGCGGCTCGATCGCGGGATGCGGGCCGGGCACGATCCGGATCGGACCCGTGGGCGCGCGCCGACCCAGCGGAAAGCCCGCGCCGCTGGCCGCGCCGTGAGTCAGACGGTCGCCCGCGCGCAGCGCCCGACCGTCGAGGCCGCCGAAGCCGCTGCGCAGGTCCGTCGACGGCGACCCGAGGACCGGCTCCGACGGCCAGGCCGCCGCCGACGGCCAGGTAGGCGCGGGCGTCACGGCCCTCCGAGATCGTGCAGCCGCGCGCCGGGCCGCACGCGTCCGGGCGGCCCCAGAGGTGCGAGCGGCAGCCCGTCGATGGTGGCCGCCATCTCGCCCACGAACGCCACGAGGGCGGGCTCGCAGAAGCGCAGCGTCGGGCCGGCGAGCGTGATCTCCAGCAGCGCCGCGTCGTCCGGGTTCCCGACGAGCCGGTTCGCGAGCCGCGCGCTCCACGGATCCGCCGCGCCGCCGACCGGAACGCCGACGTGGCGCCAATCCCGCCGGCCGAACGGGTCCTGGACCGTCGTGAGGACGCCGGGCTCGACGACGTCGATGCTCACCAGTCGCCCGGCAGGCCCGACGTGCCGCTCCCACTCGGTCAGCGACAGGGATCGGCTCGAAGCGCACGCAGGTCGCCGGGCTCGAGATACGCCGGGTGGCTCGCCGATGCGGGTCGAAGAGCATCGCCGGCGTGCGGCCGATGACGCGCCAGCCACCCGGCAGCTCGGCGGGGTAGATGCCGGTCATGCCGTCGGCCACCGCCACCGACCCGGCCGGCGTTCGCGTGCGCGGCGTGGCGAGGCGCGGGATGCGCCACGCCGCGCGGCAGGCCGCCCACGTACGCGAAGCCCGGCGCGAAGCCGCCGAACAGGACGCGGTGCTCGCCGGCGGCATGCGCATCGATCAGCTCGGCCTCCGACAGGCCGACCAGCTCGGCCACCTCCGCCAGGTCGGGCCCGTCGTAGACGACCGGGATGCGCCGCATGCCGGCCGGCAGCCGGCGGCACGGCACGGCGCGACGCGCCAGCGCCGACGCCCAGCGCATCGGCGTCGGCGACGAGCGCGTCGAACTCGACGAGCAGGGACGATCGGCCGGGCACGAGCGCCGGTGACGCCGGTCGATCGGCGCACTGGTCAGCGCACGCCGCGAGGCCCTGGGCGGCCTCGGCGTCGTCGAGCTCGACGAGGAACGCCGACTCCCCGAAGGGCGGATCGCGGCTCACGGTGGACCGATCGCGACCCCGGCCCGCTCCAGCGCCGCGCGCACGGCCGCCGCGATCTCGACCGCGCCGGGCGTGTCGCCGTGGCAGCAGATGCTCTCGGCGCGCAGCGCGACGCCCGAGCCGTCCGCGGCGGTCGACCGAGTCCGCCGGCGATCGAGCACGGCCTGCGCGGCGGCAGCGGTCCGGATCGGTCAGGACCGAGCCTGGCTCGGAGCGCGGCTGGAGCGATCCATCGGCCAGGTAGCGACGGTCGGCGAAGGCTTCGGGGACGAAGCGCAGGTCGGCATCGGCGGCGGCGGACGCCATCGGCTCCGACGAGGCCAGGCCGAACAGCAGGAGGTCGCGGCTGAATCGCGCCGTGGCCCGGGCGATGGCGCCGGCCAGCGCCGGATCGGCGGCGGCCTGGTTGTAGAGGGCGCCGTGCGGCTTGACGTGCCGCAGCTCGACGCCGGCGGCGCGGCAGAAGCCCTCGAGCGCGCCGATCTGGTAGCGCACGAGCGACTCGACCTCGTCGGGGGTGAAGGGCATCGGGCGACGGCCGAAGCCCTGGAGGTCGGGATATCCGGGCTGCGCGCCGACCGCCACGCCCGGCCCGGGCGCAGAGCGCGACGGTCGCCTCCATCACCCGGAAGTCGCCGGCGTGGAAGCCGCAGGCCAGGTTCGCGCTGGTCAGGTGCGGCACCAGGCGCTCGTCGTCGCCGAGCGTCCAGTGGCCGAAGCTCTCGCCGAGATCCGCGTTCAGGTCCATGCCGCCTCCGTTCGGCCCATGGTACGGATGGCACTTGTGGGCCGACGTACGATCGACGCATGCAAACGACGTCACCCCCCGAGCGGCCGGCGTCACCCTCGGGTCCGCCCGCGCTCGTCATCGGCGCCATCCTCGTCACCGTCGGGGCCATCCTGCTCGTCGCCCAGCTCGCCGACTTCGCGATCGGCGACCTCGGGTGGCCGCTGTGGATCGTCGCGGTCGGTGCCGTGCTGCTCTTGCTCGGCCTGACCGTCCTCGGCCAGCAGGGCCTGGTCATCGCGGGCACGATCGTGACCACCACCGGGCTCATCCTGACGTACCAGGACGCGACCGGCCACTGGGAGAGCTGGGCCTATGCCTGGGCCCTCTACCCCGCCGCCAGCGGGCTGGGCCTCGCGCTCTGGGGGATCCGCACCGGCAGCGGCTCCGAGATTCGCGCCGGCACCTGGGCGATGCTGGGCGGCCTGGCCTTCTTCGCCGTGGCCTTCCTCTTCTTCGAGGGCATCATCGGGCTCAGCGGCGAGCGCCTGCCGATCGCGGACTGGGTGCTGCCGGTGGTCGTGATCGGGATCGGCGTGGTGATCCTGGCCAGGGGACTGATGCAGCGGGAGCCCTCAGCCGACTAGCGCCGCACCTCACTGCTGACAGCGTTCACGCGCGCCGAGGGAGAGCCGCCAACCGCGCCTGAGTGCGCGGCGGCGTTCAAGCGCCAGGACACCTCGCGGCTCCGACGCCCGGTGCCCACGCACCGTATCCTTGAGGGCGACATGCCCCCGAACGACCCGACCGATGCGCTGAACCTGGTCAACGCCGGGTACGTCGCGGATCTCTACGAGCGGTACCGCCGCGACCCGACCAGCGTCGACGCCGGGTGGCGGACCCTCTTCGATTCCGGCGTCGGCGGATTCGAGCCGGTCGCGGCTCCAGAACCCGGGGACGGCAATGGCAGGCCATCCGCCGATGCGCCGCCGGATGCGCCGACCGATGCGTCGTCGCAGGCGCGGACCGACGCGCCGGCTGCAGACACCCGCAGCGGCCCCCACCGACAGGCACGAGCAGGCGCCGGAGAAGGCCGCCACGCCGATCCCCGACGGCGCCACCCCGATCAAGGGCCCTGCAGCGCGCCTGGCACAGAACATGACGGCCAGCCTGGCCGTGCCGACCGCCACCAGCTTCCGCGAGATCGAGGTCGCGACGCTCGAGCGGCGTCGCAAGGAGCTGAACGGCCAGATCGCCCCGCGCAAGGTGAGCTTCACGCACCTCATCGGCTGGGCGATCGTGCAGGCCGCGGCCGAGCACCGCTCGATGAGCCACGCCTACACCGAGTTCGACGGCCAGGCGCACCGGGTCGACCCCGGCAGCATCAACCTCGGCCTGGCGGTGGACGTGGAGCGCAGGGACGGCTCGCGATTCCTGATGGTGCCGGTCATCAAGGCCGCGGACGACATGGACTTCGTCGGAGTTCCACGCCCGCTACGAGGAGCTGGTCGAGAAGGTGCGGAGCGGCAAGGCAGCCCCGGACGACTTCGCCGGCGCCACGATCACCCTCACCAACCCGGGGACGCTGGGGACGACCGCATCGGTCCCGCGGCTGATGCCGAACCAGGGCACGATCGTCGCCACCGGCACCATCCGCGACGTGGGCGGCGATCGCCGCATGACGATCAGCTCGACCTACGACCACCGCATCATCCAGGGCGCGGAGTCCGGGCTCTTCCTGCAGCGCATCGAGGGCCTGCTGACCGGCGAGGACGGCTTCTACGCCGATGCCTTCGGCGCCATGGGCGCCCGAGCCGCGGACGTGACAACGGACGAGCCAACGCCGTCGCCGGCAGAGGCGGTGGCCGCCCCCTCCCCGCACCGGCACCGGCACCGGCACCGGACGCGAGCACCGGCGACGACCGTGACCGGCTCAAGGCGGTCGCGGCCGGTGTGGCGCTGGTGAAGGCCTATCGCCATTTCGGGCACATGCGCGCGAACCTGGATCCGCTGGGCTCGCAGCCGGTGGGCGACCCGGCCCTCGACCCGGAACCGCTGGGCCTGACGCCGGAGCTGATGGCCAGCATCCCGGCCGAGCTGCTGCGCATCTACGTGCCCGGCGCCACGCTGGCCGAGGCGCTCCCCCACCTCCAGGAGACGTACAGCGGCACGATCGCCTACGAGGTCGAGCACATCGGCTCTCACGAGGAGCGCGTCTGGCTGCGCCAGGTCATCGAGTCGGGTGAGCATCGGCGGCCGATGGAGCCCGAAGACCAGGTCGCGCTGCTCGAGCGGCTGATCGCCGTCGAGTCGCTGGAGCGGTTCCTCCACCGAGCGTACCTGGGCCAGAAGCGATTCAGCATCGAGGGCCTCGATGCCATGGTGCCGATGCTCGACGTGATCCTCGGCGACGCGGCCGACCAGGGCGCGCGCAAGGTGATGATCGGGATGGCGCACCGCGGCCGCCTGAGCGTGCTGGCCCATGTCGTCGGCGTGAGCTACGAGGCGATCCTGGCCGAGTTCGAGGCCGGGCCGCGCCGGGGTCGGGGCTCCCAGCTCGCCGAAGGGCGGCTCCGACGACGTGAAGTACCACCTTGGCGCGGAGGGTGGCTACCTCACCGCCGAGGACGAGATCGTGCACGTCGTGCTGTCGCCGAATCCCAGCCACCTCGAGGCGGTCAACCCGGTGATCGAGGGCCGATCGCGTGCCGAGCAGACCGACCGCTCGCATCCGAAGGTCACCGTCGAGCCATGCGATCACGCTGCCGATCCTCATCCACGGCGACGCCGCCTTCGCCGCGCAGGGCGTGGTGGCGGAGACCTTCAACCTCGCCCGGCTGGACGGCTACGCGACCGGAGGCACCATCCATCTCATCGCCAACAACCAGGTCGGCTTCACCACCGGGCCGCGCGAGGGCCGCTCGACCGACTACAGCTCCGACCTGGCCAAGGGCTTCGACGTGCCGATCATCCACGTCAACGCCGACGACCCGGAGGCGTGCCTTGCCGCCGCCCGCCTGGCGATGATGTACCGCGAGCGATTCGGGCACGACGTCGTCATCGACCTCGTCGGCTATCGGCGCTTCGGCCACAACGAGGGCGACGAGCCGGCCTACTCGCAGCCGGCGATGTACGCGACGATCGCCGAGCACCCGTCGGTCCGCGAGCTCTACCAGGCACAGCTCGTCGAGGCGGGGGTGGTAGTCCGCCGAGCACGCGAAGGCGAAGGTCAAGGAGATCGCACGACGAGCTGGCCGGGCACCAGGCCGCGCTCCGCAAGGGAGCCGAGGAGCCGCGAGGTGCGAGCTCGACCGCGGCTCCGGAGGCGATCCCGCCGGAGGAGTTCGGCGAGCCGGAGACCGCCGTGCCGGCGGATCGGCTGCGCGAGCTGAACGCCGAGCTCGCGCAGCGTGCCCGACGGCTTCACCATCCATCCGAAGCTGGTGAAGATGCTCGACCGGCGGAGCGCGGCGCTCGACGGCGACGAGCCATCGGTCGACTGGGCGCACGCCGAGCTGCTCGCGGTCGCCTCGCTGCTGCGCCGATGGCACGCCCGGTCCGCCTCACCGGCCAGGACACCGTGCGCGGCACGTTCAGCCAGCGCCACGCCGCCCTGTGGGACGCGGTCACCGGCGAGCGCCACGTGCCGCTCCAGCACCTGCCCGCCTCGCGCGCCGCTTCGAGGTCCACAACTCGCCGCTGAGCGAGTACGCCGCCCTCGGCTTCGAGTACGGCTACGCCGTGACGGCCCGCGACGCGCTGGTCCTGTGGGAGGCGCAGTACGGCGACTTCGTGAACGGGGCCGAGATCATCATCGACCAGTTCATCATCGCCGGGCTCGCGAAGTGGCGGCAGACCTCGCGGCTCACCCTCCTCCTGCCGCACGGCTACGAGGGATCCGGTCCCGAGCACTCGTCGGCGCGCCTGGAGCGCTTCCTCGCGCTGCGGCGCGGAGGGCAACATCCGGGTCGTCTACCCGACCACGCCGGCGCAGTACTTCCACCTGCTCCGCCGACAGGCGCACCACCACGACGCGCGGCCGCTGGTCGTGATGACGCCGAAGTCGCTGCTGCGCCTGCCGGCCGCGGCCTCTCGCCCGGCGGAGCTGTCCGAGGGCTCGTTCCGACCGGTGCTCGACGATGCGCGCTTCTCGGACCCGAAGGCCGCGGCACGGGTGCGGCGGGTCCTCCTGTGCAGCGGCAAGATCTACTACGACCTCATCGGCTCCGAGCACTTCGCGGCGGCCACCGACATCGCGGTCGTGCGGGTCGAGCGCCTCTACCCGTTCCCGGTCGACGAGCTGCAGGCCGTGCTCGATCGGTACGCGAAGATCGAGTCCTTCGCCTGGGTGCAGGAGGAGCCGCGGAACATGGGGGCGCGCAAGTTCGTCCTGCCACGCATCCGGCACCTGGTGCCGTACAAGATCCCGCTCGGCGACATCTCCCGCCCCGAGCGCTCGCGACCGGCCGAGGGCTATCCCGCCGCCCACGCCGTGGAGCAGGCGCGCATCGTTCGGGAGGCGCTGACCGAGCGCTGACCACAGGAGGGTTGGACCGATGCTCTCCCGCAGCCTCCTCGCCGTCGCGGCCTCATTGCTGGCGGCCGCCGCGGTCGTCGTCTCCCAGCTCGATGGCGACCTCGACCTCGTGCCGTTCTTCGTCGCGCTGACGCTGCTCGGCGGTATCGGCGCCTTCGTCGTTCGCGAGCCCTACGTCAGGCGACGGCGCCTGGGCGCTGTGATCGCCACCGGCTGGATCGCCGCGGCGGTGATCATCGGCGGCCTGCTGCTGTGGCATCGGGCGCTGTGTGGATGCTCGATGCCGGAGCCGGTCGCCGAGTCGACCTACCTCGGCCTGACGGCGACCGTCTACCACGTCGCAGCGGTCTACCTCGGCGGAGCGCTGATGACGGTGGCGGCCTTCTCCCGGGCCCTGTCGCGCTGACTCAAACCTGCACGCTCGGCCGCATCTTTCCCATCCGATGTCGCGCGACTGGAAATCCGCTCGCTCTGCGGCACGTTATCCGGCCGGCGCGGCGCTGGCCAGGAGCCGCTGGGCGTGCCACAGTCCGTGATCCGGCGTAGCCGCACGGCTAACGCTCACAGAGGCAGGCAGATTTCGAGTCGGCGCCTCGCGGCTGGCAACCAGGCGCCCTTCAGAAGCAGGTTGTCCAGTCGCGGCCGCCGCGACCACGGTCCCTATACTCGCCGTCGTGGCCGATACCCCCCAGCCCCTGCTCGAGCGCTACCGTGACCTGCTCGCCCGCGACGGCGAGGCGTTCCCGATCACCCTCGGTGAGGGTGGCACGCCCCTGGTCCACGCACGCCGGATGGGAGCGGAGTTCGGGCTCGAGCGGCTGTACCTGAAGTTCGAGGGCACCAACCCGACCGGGAGCTTCAAGGACCGTGGCATGGTGCTGGCCGTCAACCGGGCCGTGGCCGGTGGCGCGAAGGCCGTCGTCTGCGCCTCCACCGGCAACACCTCGGCCTCGGCGGCGGCCTACGCGGCAGCGGCCGGCCTTCCCTGTCACGTCATCCTGCCGGCCGGCAAAGTCGCGCGTGGCAAGCTCGCCCAGGCGCTCGTCGCCGGCGCGCGGCTGGTGATGGTCGACGGCAACTTCGACGCGGCGCTCACCGCGGTCCGCCGTCTCGGCGAGGAGGGGGCCGCGGTGGTGGTCAACTCGATCAACCCGGATCGGCTCGCCGGCCAGCAGACCGGTGCCTTCGAGGTGGTCGACGCGCTCGGTGCCGCCCCCGACGTCCTGGCGCTGCCGGTCGGGAACGCGGGCAACATCACCGCCTACTGGCGGGGCTTCCGCCGCTACGCCGAGGCCGGCCGCACGCCGGGCGCGAAGCTGCCGCGCATGCTCGGCTTCCAGGCGGAGGGAGCCGCGCCGATCGTGCGCGGCGCGCCGGTCGAGGCGCCGGAGACCGTGGCCACCGCGATCCGCATCGGGAACCCGGCCTCGTGGACGGGCGCCACCGACGCGCGCGACGAGTCCGGCGGAGCCATCGAGGTCGTGACCGACGAGGAGATCCTGGAGGCGCAGCGAATGATCGTCACGCTCGAGGGCGTCTTCTGCGAGCCCGCCTCGGCGGCCGGGGTCGCCGGCGTGCGGCGCCTTGCGGCGGAGGGCCGCATCGGCCGCGACGAGACGGTGGTCTGCGTCCTGACCGGCCATGGCCTCAAGGACCCCGATGCGGTCCAGCCGGAGGAGGGTTCGCTGACCCCGATCCCCGCGGACCTCGGATCGATCCGGGAGGCGATGGACCTCTAGCCCGGGCAGCAGGCGTCGACGATGGCGGCGACGAACTCCTCGGGCGAGCTCCCCTTGCTCACGTAGCACGATCGCGCACCGTCGAGCGCGGCGTGGCCTTCGACGTCGGCCCAGCCGGTGAGGACCACCCTCATGCTTGGCCAGGCCCGTCGCAGGCCGGCGATGAGTGCCACACCCGCCTCCACGTCGGGGAGGCGCGGGTCGAGGAGCACGACATCGGGCGCGGCCTTCTCGACCTCCTCGAGCGCGGCACGGACGTCGCCGGCGCGCCCGACGATCGACACGCGGCCGGTCAGGGCGAGGAGGTCGGACAGGCTCTGCTGCACCCGCCGATCGGCATCCACGATCACCACCCTCGGTACGGAGGGTGCGTGGGGGCGCGCAGTGGCTTGCATGTCAGAAGGGTACGCGCCAGGCCGCGACACGACGAGTGGGCGTTCGGACGTTGACGTCTACGTCATTCCGCCGATCCGGGGACGGCCGCCTCGATGCTGGTGCCCTTGCCGGTGCGGCTCTCGACGCGCAGCTCGCCCCCCACCAGGTCGACCCGCTGCCGCATGCCGATCAGCCCGAGATGGCCACGCGGCACAGCGTCGGGGTCGAAGCCCCCGCCGTCGTCGCTCACCGAGAGCCGCACGCGGTCCCCCTCCCGCCAGATGCGGATCGTGGCATGCGACGCGTTGGCGTGCTTCACCACGTTGTGGAGGGCTTCCTGGCCGATGCGGTACAGCGCCTCCTCCGCCTGCAGCGGCAACCGATCGATCGGCTCCGCGTCGACCACGATCGCCAGCGCGGTCCGGCGCTGCACGGCGGTGGCGTGGGTGCGCAGCGCCTGGACGAGGCCGTCCGACTCGAGGCTCGAGGGGCGAAGCTCGAAGATGAGCGTCCGCATCTCGGCGAGGGCATCCTTCTGGAGCTCGCGCAGCTCCACCAGCTTCTCCGTTGCCGCCGCCGGATCGGTCTCGAGCAGGATCTCGAGTGTCCGCAGCGTGAGACCCATGCTGAAGAGCGCCTGGGTGACCGAGTCGTGGAGCTCGCGGGCGAGATGGGCGCGCTCCTGGCTCGCGGCGAGCTCGGCGGCCTGGTCGCGGAGATCGCCCTCGAGGCGCTCGCGCTCGCTGATGTCGCGGACCGAGCCATGGCCGCCCACGAACCGGCCGTCGACGATCGTGCCCGTCATCGCCACCTCGGTCTTGGCGACGCGGCCGTCGGGCAGCGGCAGGTCGAGCCGCACGCGCTGCTCCCGATTCGGCTCGCTGCGCAGCTGTCGCCAGGCCTCGGTCGCCTCGGCGAGCGTGGTGGCGCCGGCCAGCACGGTGAACCGCTGGCCGAGGAGCTGCTCGGGCTTCCAGCCGGTTCGCTCCTCGAGCGAGTCGCTGAAGAAGGTGAAGCGCCCCTCGGCGTCGACCTCCCACACGATGTCCGGGGAGTTGTCGACGAGATGGCGGTACCGTCGCTCCGACTCCTCGACCTCGGCGTAGAGGCGGGCGTTGGTCAGGGCGATGGCCGCCTGGTCGGCGAGGAGCTTCAGCAGCTCGGCGTCCTCGTCGTCGAACGCGTTCGCCTCGGTCGACTGGACGGTGATCGTGCCGATGAGCCGATCGGGACCGAGCAGCGGCGCCGACATCATCGAGTGGATCCGCTGCACCTCGATCCACGCATCGCCCTCGTCGTGCGGGAATCCCTGGTCGGCGAGGTAGTCGCCGGTCCACGTCACCCGCCGCTCGGCCGCCGCGATACCGGCGATCCCGGAGCCGATCGGCACCACGACGTCCTCCCCGGACGGTGGGATCGGCGCGGCGGTGATCGGCGGGTCGAGGTGGGTTCCGTCCTCGCCCAGCAGGTTGATCTGCGCGCGGTCGGCACCCAGCAGGCGAGCGGCGTCCGCGACCGCGCGGTCGAGCACCGTCTGCGGCTCGTGCAGCGAGGCGATGTGCGCGGCGATCTCGGCGAGGCTGCGCTGGGCATCGACCCGGGTACGCAGCTGCTCGACGAGGCGGGCGTTGGTGATCGCGACGGCCGCCTGGCCGGCGAAGAGCTGGACGAGGGCGAAGTCCGCATCGGTGAAGGCGACCTCGTCGCCACCGGTGCGCGCGATGTTCATGGCCCCGATGACCTCGTCGCCGCTGATGAGCGGCACGATGATCATCGCCTCCTCCTCCTCCTCGGTCCCCGGGATCTGGATCACGCGTGAGTCGTGGAGCGCGTCGTTGATGAGCACCGGCTCGCGGTGCTCGACGCTCCACCACGTGAGGCCGCGGCCGCGCTCGATCGGGAACTCGAGGACGGCGTGCGCGTTGCGGTCGCGGGCGAGCACCGGGTTGAGGACCTTCATCTCGTCGTCGACGCGATAGATGCTGAAGTTGTCGTACCAGACCACGCTCTTCAGCCCATCGGCGATGAGGTCGAGCACGGATGCCGGATCCAGCGTGCGAAGGAGCCGCTCGTTGATCTGGAGCAGGCGCTGCTGCGAGTCGGCCAGGCGGGCGAGGGCCGCCGATTCCTCGCCGAGCTCGTCGTAGAGGCGGGCGTTCGTGATCGCGATCGCGGCCTGGTCGGCGAGGGTGCGCAGCAGCTCCTCCCCGCCCTCGTCGAAGGCGTGGGCTCGGCTCGACTGGACCGTCAGCGCCCCGAGGCCGCCGGCACTGCTGATGAGCGGCGCCGTCATCACCGATCGCATGCCGCGGCGCCGGATGTACTCGTCGAGCTCGTCGTTGTGCGCGAAGGCGGGGTCGGCGAGGTAGTCGCCGGTCCGCCGGACCCGCCGCTCGGCCATCGCCACACCACTGATGCCCTCGCCGATGCGCACCGGGATGTCGTCGGCCGGCCCGTCGATCGGGGCGTAGGCGATCGGCCATCCGAGCAGCGCATCGTTGTCCTCGAGCGGGTTGATGATCGCGCTGTCGGCGTCGAGCAGCCGCAGCGCCTCCTCGGCCGTGCGCTGGAGCACGGCAGCCGGGTCGTGGAGCGCGGCGATCTCGGCGCTGATGGCGGCCAGGGCCTGCTGCGCGTCGATCCGCTCGCGCAGCTGCTCGTAGAGGCGAGCGTTGTTGACCGCGATTGCCGCCTGGCTGGCCAGGACCTCCAGCAGCTCCTCGTTCGCGGCATCGAACGCGTTGCGGGCCTGCGAGTGCACGGTGAGCGAGCCGATGGCGCCGTCCTCGCCGATGAGCGGGGCGCTCATCACCGATCGGATGCCGTGCTGCCGGATGTACCGGTCGGGCGCTTCGGCGTGCATGAACGTCTCGTCCGCGAGATAGTCCCCGGTCCGGATCACACGGCGCTCGCGCACCGCGCGGCCCGACACGCCCTCGTCGAGCTGCACGGGATCCGCGTCCTCGTCGCGCTCGATCGGGAGGTCGATGGCCGAATGGCCGAAGGCCCAGTGGAGGCCGCCGCCCTCGGCGAGCAGCTCGATGCGGCCACCGTCCGCGTCCAGGAGACGCACGGCCTCGTCGAGCGTGCGCTGGAGCACGTCGCCCGGGTCGCGGATGGCGGTGATGCGCGCCGCGATCTCACCGAGCGAGCGCTGCGCCTCGACCCGCCGCTCAAGCTCCTCGTAGAGACGGGCGTTGCCGAGCACGATGGCCGCCTGGCTGGCGAGCGCGCCGATGAGCTGCGCATCGTCGCCGCCGAAGGCTGCCGGGCGGCTGGCGTAGGCGGTGATGGCGCCCAGTGCCCCCTCCTCGCCGATGAGCGGAGCGCTCATCTGGGAGACGTAGCCGGCACGGCGGATCCAGTCGTCGGCCAGGGTGGTGTGCTCGAACGTTCGGTCGGCGAGATAGTCGTCGGTCCAGGTGACCGTCTTGGTCTCGATCGCGCGCCCCGCGATCCCCTGACCGATGCTGACGGTCACGTCGTCGAACGGACCGTCGGCCCCGGCGGTCAGGATCTGCCGGTAGTCGGCGAGCTCCCGGGTGCCGGCCCGGACCTGGTGAATGACGACGTGCTCCGCGCCCAGCAGGCGCTTGGTCTCGGCCACCGTTCGATCGAGGACCGCCGCAGGATCCCGGAGCGAGGTGATGGCCGCGGCGATCTCGCCGAGCGACTTCTGCGCCTCGACCCGGTGGGCGAGCTTGTCCGCGGCCACCTCGGCCTCGGCGTACAGGCGCGCGTTGGTGAGCACGATGGTCGCCTGGTCCGCCAGCAGACCGAGCAGCTCGCCGGCATCGGCATCGTAGGCGCCCGGGTGCTCGGCGTAGACGCCGATGGCGCCGATGGGCTCGTCGTCCGCCACGAGGGGGGCGGCGATCACCGCGCGGATCCCGAGCCGGCGCGCGATCACATCGGAGTTCCGTTCGTGCGGGAAGCTCTGATCGGCGAGGTAGTCCTCGGTCCAGGCGGCTCTGCGTTCCCGCACCGCCCGGCCCGAGATGCCTTCGTCGACCGGGGTCTGGTCGGCCTTGGTGAACGCCACCAGGTCGCCGTGGACCAGCGAATGGCCGTCTTCCCAGCGCAGCACCCCGTCATCGTCCCTGGCGACCATCCCGATCTGTCCGCCCTGGCCCTTGAGCAGGCGGACGGCGGCGATCAGGGTCTGCTCGAGCACCGCCGATGGGTCTCGCAGCGACGTCAGCTGCGCCGCCATCTCGGCCAGCGTGCGCTGCGCCTCGACTCGTCGGGCGAGCTCATCGGTCTGCTCACGCAGGCGCTCCATGAGTCGCTCCGACGTGGTCAGGTCACGGATCGATCCGTGGGCGCCGCTGAAGACGCCGTCGCGGTCGCTGCCGATGGCGTACACCTCGGCCGGGATCGTCGGGCCGTCGCGGCGACGAAGCATGAACCGGATCTTGCGAACGTCCGACGGATCGGACCGGAGGCGCTCCCACGTCGCCTGCGCATCGGGCATCGACTCCGGCGCCACGATCGCCGCCCAGGACTTCCCGAGGAGCTCGCGCGGCTCCCACCCGGTCAGCTCGGCGAGGCGCGGCGAGAGGAAGGTGAAGCGCCCCTCGACGTCGGTCTCCCAGACGAGGTCCGGCGACGAGGTCACCAGGTGGCGGAAGCGTCCCTCGGAGCTCGACACCTTCTCCAGCAGCCGTGCGTTCGCGATGGCGATGGCGCCCTGGTCGGCGAGCCCCACCAGCAGCTCCAGCTCGTCCTCGCTGAACCGATGCACCTCGTCGAACGAGACGGCCAGCGTCCCGATGACCTGTCCCTCCGGCCCTCGCAGCGGCGCCGATGCCATGCCGCGCAGGCCGAGCCGCTCGGCGACCGACTGGTCCGACTCCTCGTGCGGGATCCGCGGGTCGACGAGGTAGTCCTCGGTCGCGACCACCTCGCCGGTGCCGGCGGCAAGTCCGTTGATTCCGCCGTTGACCGGGAACTCGAGCTCGGCGAGCCACTCCTCCGTCCATGCCGGGTTGCCTCCGGTGAGCACGGTGGGTCGCAGGAACTCGCCCGTGTCGTCCATGAGGGTGAGGTGCGCCCCGTCCGAGCCGAGCAGCCGGCGGGCCGCGTCCACCACCTCGTGCAGCACGTCGTCCAGGCCCCGGATGGCCGCGATCGAGGCGGTGATCTGCGACAGCGTGTGCTGCGCATCGACCCGTCGCGCCAGCTCGTCCTGCGACCGAGCAAGGCGCTCGATGAGACGCTGGTTGGCGATCGCGGCCGCGGCATGGTCGGCCAATGCGCGCAGCAGCGCCACCTCCGCCTCGTCGAAGTCATCGAGACGCGAGGAGTAGGCGCCCAGGGCGCCGAGCACCTCGCCCTCGGCGATGAGCGGGGCGGCGGCCATGGACTGCATGTCGGCGACATGCACGATCCGGTCGGCGATGTCGGTGTGCGCGAAGCGCTCGTCGTGGGGGTAGTCGCCCGACACCACGACCTCGCCGGTCGCCACGGCGTGCCCGAACAGGCCCACGCCGACCGGCAGCGACAGGTCGCGGATGAGCCGACGCGCCTCGGGATTGCGGATTCCGGCATCCACCGCGAACCGCATGCGCCGGTCGTCGTCGACGAGGTAGACCATCGCCCCGTCGGCGTCGAGCAGGCGCGCCACCTCCTCGACGGCACGCGCGAGCAATGCGTGCGTCTCGGGCTGTTCGATGTCCGCGGCGACGGCGTGCGTCTCCTTGCGGGTCGGAGCTCGGGTCATCGGCGCCAGTGAGGATACGCCATCGCATGCCGGCGTCCCCACCCGGCGGACGGCCGATGCGCCCTACGTCATCCGGCCGAGCACCGAATCGCGCGCTTGTCCCGGACCGTCGTCGGGCTCATGGCGGATTCCGTGGACAGGTGCTCGCAGGGAGCATGTGGCATCGACAGACGAGCGACGACGTCCACGCCGTTGCCGGATATCGCAGGAGGGTCTCACGAAATGTTCACGGCACTTCGCAGCCGCACCGGCGGGTTCGCGGTCACGACCGTCATCGTCGGCCTCGCCCTGGCGACGGGATACATCCATCTCGGCCTCGGCGGCCTGCTGTTCACGCTGAACGGCCTCGGCTACATCGGCCTCGCCGGCCTGATCGTGATCGGCGCTGCGGCTCCGATGACGATCGTCCGGCGCTTCAGCTGGTTCCCGCGCGTCGCCCTGGCCGGCTATACCGCACTGACGATCGCCGGGTATCTGGTGATGGGCCCGTACTTCACCCTCGGCTTCATCGCCAAGGGCATCGAAGTCGCGCTGATCGCCGCCCTGACCATCGATGTGGTGCGCGTCTACGGCAGCCCGGCGGGCCTCGTCCGCGCCGCTCTCGGCTCGGTCGCCCCGGTCCTGCCGGCGCGCCTCCGCGCCTTCGCCTCCCCCGCCTGATCTTGGTCCCGATGGGCGGGCCGGTTCGCCGGCTCGCCCGCATTCACGGAGCGCCGCCACCCATGAAGCCGATCCGCCTCTCCCTCGTCACCGTCGCCATGGCGGCGGTCCTCGCCGCGTGCGGGGCCACCTCCGCCGGTGGCGACTCCAGCCCCGATCCGGTCGATGCCGACGTCACGGTCACCGCGGCCGACATGGCATTCGACCCGGGCACGGTCACCGTCACGGCGGGCGAGACCTTCACCATCGCCCTCGTCAACGAGGACGCGATGCCGCACAACATCGCCATCTACACCGACTCCTCGAAGTCCGAGAAGCTCTTCGAGGGCGAGATGGTCACCGACGGCACCGTCGTCTACGAGCTCCCCGCCCTGGATGCCGGCGAGTACTTCTTCGACTGCTCGCTGCATCCGAACATGACCGGGACCCTCGTGGTCGAGGGCTGAACCGCCCGTCTCCCTCGCGCCCCGTCCGGGTATCCGGGCGGGGCGCCTCATTGTGCCGGTCCTCGCCACGTCCCGCGCTCGAGACCGATCGCCGAGGGTCCAGAGGCCGCGGAATCCGTGACGGCTGGCGCCCGGGTCTTTCCTGCGCCTTCGACGGCCGGCGCGTCCCGCGCGGCCGCGTGGGTGGCACGGCGCCCCCGTTGGGCCGATCTATCGGGCATGCGGGCGCGGGAAGGCAGCGTTGGGGGCGATCCGGCCGATCTATCGGGTACGCCGGCGCAGGAACGGGTTGCAGCGCGCGCTTGAGTGCTCTCCTGCCCGATCCAGCGGGCAAGCGGGTGCAGGAACCGCCAATGTGCGCCCCGGTGCCCGATCTATCGGCGCCGGCGAGGCGCGGCCGCTAGACCAGCTTGTGCTCCACCGCGTACAGGGCCGCCTGGGTGCGCGAGGCGAGGCCCAGCTTGCCCAGGATGTTCGAGACGTGGGTCCGCGCCGTCCGCTCGGTGATGCCGAGCTCGTAGGCGATCTCCTTGTTGGACGCCCCCTTGGCCAGCTGCGAGAGGACCTCCTTCTCGCGCGACGTGAGCGGCTCGACCGGCTCGGCGTCCTTGCGGGCGCGCAGGCGCTGGGCGAGCAGCCGGGAGACGGCCGGGTCGAGGTGCACCTCGCCGTTGTAGGCGGCGCGGATGGCCTGCGCCACCTCCTCCGCCTCCGC
Organism: uncultured Chloroflexia bacterium; assembly: GCA_963704115.1. Classification (GTDB taxonomy): domain Bacteria; phylum Chloroflexota; class Limnocylindria; order QHBO01; family QHBO01; genus JACDBZ01. The sequence continues at coordinate 706,466 of CAVPGY010000001.1, read as the reverse complement.
GTCCTTCAGGAGATAGCCCGATGCCCCGGCCTCCAGGGCCGTGGTGACCTTCTCCTCCTCGATGAACGAGGTGACGGCCACGATCTCGATCTCGGGGTGCGCCTGCTTGATGGCCGCGATCGCCTCGAGACCGCCCATCTCGGGCATCAGCAGATCCATCAGGATCACGTCGGGCGCCAGGCGATCGGCTGCCGCCACGCCCTCGCGACCGTTCTCGGCCTCGCCGACCACGTCGAAGTCCTTGATGAGCTCCAGGAATCCGCGCAGGCCCCGTCGGACGACCGCGTGGTCGTCGACCAGCAGCACGCGGATCGGTCCCTCTTCCCCAGTCACGCTCTCGATCCCCTGCTTCTCGGTTGCTTCAGGTTGTGACGCGTCAGCGGGGCGCGCGCGCGAAGTATGCACCAGCGCGAACACCCGCTCGGGCTCGGCAACGTCGCGCAGACGCTGCGCGCCGAGGTCGCGGAGCACCGTTCCATCCGGAACGGCGCCGTCGAGGGCGTCGACGGTCGTGCCGGCCAGCAGCGTCTCCCCGCCACCCCCCAATGCCTGGAGGCGGGCGGCTCGGAAGAGCGGGCTGCCGTAGTACCGGTCGCCACGGATCTCGACCTCGCCGGTGACCAGCGCGATCCTGACCCGCAGCCGCCCGACAACCCCCCAGTCCGCGTCGCCGATGGCCTGCTGCAGCTCGTCCGCGGCCGAGACCGCCTCGGCTGCGTCCGGGAAGCTGGCATACGCACCGTCTCCGATGCGCTCGAACAGGCGACCTCCGTGCTGCGCGGCGACGCGCCCGACCATGTCGTGGTAGCGGGACAGTGCGACGCTCGCGGCGGGACCGTGAGCCTCGGCGATGCGCGTGCTGCCCTCGACGTCGGCGAAGAGGAAGGTGAGGACGGCGGTGGGCGTCTCAGAGCGCTCCATGCTGACAGGATACGGCCCGTCGCCCATCGATCCCGCGGACGAATGACGTAGCGCCACCTCGGCCGAAGATCGTCCACGCGCCCGCGACCGGAGGCCGTCGTACCGGGAGCGGCCGCGGCCGCACACTTCGGACCACGGACCCACGCACCACCGACGACGAACACGAAAGGAGCACGGAGATGGACTCCGTCACCGCGCTGATGCTGTCCCGGGCGATCGAGGATGATCGACGCCGCCAGATCGAGCGCCGCCCGCATCGCCTGATGACGGCGGAGCCGATGGGCCCGCCAACGATCGGGCGCCGCAGCTGGACCCTCCGCCTCCGCGGACTCGGCGTCGCCGGCTCGAGCGTCTAGCGCCAGCACCCAGCCGAATCAACCGCGCGCCCGGGCCCAGCGGGGCCCGGGCTTCGTCGTGTCCGCCTCGCTCCGCCGCCGACGGGGACTATCCTCCACCGGTGACCCGACCGACGCTCACCGGCACCCCTGACACCGTCCCGGCGATCGAGATCGCCGACCTGCTGCAGGGCGACGATCTCGAGCTCATCGACCGTTGGCTGACCCAGGCCGATGTGGTCGAGATCGCCGATGAGCTCGAGCGCCTGCCGCGCGAGCGTCGGGCCGTCCCGTTCCGCCTCATCGGCAAGGACCGGGCGCTCGAGGTCTTCGAGCTGCTCGATCCCTCGGTCCAGCAGGAGCTCCTCGAGGGCCTGCGCGAGACCAACGTCCGCCAGCTGTTCGAGGAGATGGACCCCGACGACCGGGCCCGGCTCACCGAGGAGATGCCCGCCAAGGTGGCGAACCGCCTGCTCGCGGGGCTCTCGCCCAACGAACGGCGCCTCACGTCAACGCTTCTCGGCTACCCGGAGGACTCCGCCGGTCGCCTGATGTCGCCGGAGGTCGCCAGCCTCCGCGCCGGCATGTCGGTGGCCGATGCGCTGGATCGCCTGCGTCGCGTCGGGCGTGCCTCGGAGACGATCTACGCCCTGCCCGTGACCGACGACCGTCGGCGACTCGTCGGGATGCTGGGGCTGCGCGACCTCGTCCTGGCGGACGCCGACACCGCGGTCAGCGAGCTGATGGATCCCGACGTGTATTCCGCGCGGGTCGACACCGACCAGGAGGAGGTGGCGCGTCTGATGCGCGAGGCCGACCTGCTGGCACTGCCCATCGTCGACAACGAGGACCGGCTTGTCGGCATCGTCACCGTGGACGATGCGATGGAGGTCCTCGAGGAGGAGGAGACCGAGGACATCGCGCGCGCCGCCGGCGCCAATCCGCTGGGCAGGCCCTACCTGGCGACCTCGGTCCTCCAGCTTGCCCGCAGCCGGATCATCTGGCTCATCGTCTTCATCGGCGCCGGCGCGATCACCGTCCAGGTGCTGTCCGCCTTCGAGGCATCGCTGGCGAGCGCCGTCGCGCTGGCGTTCTTCGTCCCGCTCGTGATCGGCACCGCCGGCAACACCGGTGCGCAGTCGGCCACCACGATCACCCGCGCCATGGCGGTCGGCGAGGTGCGTCTCGAGGACCTGCCACCGGTCGTCCTGCGCGAGGTCAGCACGGGCCTGCTGCTGGGCGCCGCGCTGGCGCTCGTCGCGTCGATCCCGATCGGGGTGCTGGTCGAGCCGCAGATCGGGCTGGTCGTGGGGATCACGCTGCTGATGGCGTGCTCCCTCGCGTCGCTGATCGGATCGGCGCTGCCGCTGGTCGCGAAGCGCATCGGCCTGGATCCGGCGGTCGTCAGCGTGCCGCTCATCACCGCGCTCATCGACGCATCGGGGCTCCTCGTGTACTTCCTGGTCGCAGGTCTCGTCCTCGGGCTGTGATCGGGGCGGATGGTGGCACGCCGCGTGCAGGGTTGACAGCAACCTAGCGCGCGTGCCCGGATGACCGCCCTCGAGCTGATCAGCCTCATCAACCAGGTCCTCTTCGTCGTCCTGTTCGGGGTCGTCCTGTGGCACGCCCTGCGACGTCGGACGCGGGCGTCGTGGAACACGGCGCTCCTCCTCGGGGGCGTCGCCGTGCCCGTGGCGCTCGCCCGCGCGGCCGGTTGGGCCGGTCTCGCCGGCGATCCCTTCGTGACCAGCCTGACCCTGATCTCGCTGAACGCCGTGCCGTTGGCCATGCTCCGGCTCGTCGAGGACTTCAGTGGTTCGCCCCGCTGGGCGCAGGTCGCCGGCGCCCTGGCATTCGTCGCGCTCGGCGCCCTCACGGTCGCCGGCACGGGGGAGGTGAGCCCTCCGCTGGCCATCGCCACCATCGCCTTCTTCGCCGCCGTGGGCGGCTACGCCGCCGTTGCCTTCGCGACCGAGAGCCGCCGTGCGCACGGGATCACGCGACGCCGCATGACCGCCGTGACGCTCGGAGCGGCACTCTTCATCGCCGCCATCGTGGCGCTGTTCGTGGGCGTCCTCGTCGAGCCGTTCGAGCCCATCGGCTCGCTGCTCGCGCAGGTGCTGGCGCTCGTGGCCGTCACGTCATTCTTCCTCGGCTTCGTCCCTCCGTCGTGGGTCCGCCGCGCGTGGCGAGAGCCCGACCTGCGCCGCTTCCTCGAAAGCTCGGTCCACCTCGCCAGCGTCACCGACGATCACGATGCGCTCACGGAGCTCCAGCACGCGACAGCAGCGGCGTTCGGCGCGCGAGGCGCGTCGATCGGCCTCGCCGAGCCGGAGCGAGGGATCCTCCGGTACGCCAGCGCCAGCGGCGAATGGGTCGAGTTCGCGGACGATGCGTACATCGCGGGCCGCGCATTCACCCAGCAGCGCCGCCTGGTGGTGCACGATGCCCCCAAGGCTGATCCCGACAACGCGGTCGCCTACGAGCAGGCGGGCGCCCACACGGTGATCGCCGCGCCGATCAGCACCGATGATCGCCGGATCGGCGCCCTGAGCGTCTACGCCGAGCGAGCCCCGATCTTCGTCGAGGACGACCTCTGGCTGCTCGAGCTCCTGGCTTCGCAGACCGCACTGTTGCTCGAAGCGCGCACCCTGACGGCGCACGCGAGCGAGCTGCGCGCCCGCGAGGATGCCACGCGCCTGAAGGAGGAGTTCCTCTCCGCCGCCGCCCACGACCTGCGTACGCCGCTGACCGTGGTGCTCGGACAGGCCGAGCTGATGGAGCGCCGCGCCAGCCGCAACCCCGGGCGCCCGGTCGACGAAGCCGGGCTCAGGCGGATCGTCCGGGAGGCCCGGCGCCTTCGCGATCTGGTCGCCGAGCTGCTCGACGCCCAGCGGCTGGAGGACGGTCGTGCGGTGATGGACCGCAGCCCGGCCGACGTCTGCCAGCTGGTCTCGACGATCCGCGACAGGCTTGCCGGCGACGGCGTCGAGATCGGCGTTCGATGCCCGGTGGAGCCACTCATCAGCGCCATGGACCGTCCGCGGATCGAGCAGGTGGTCGACAATCTCGTCGAGAACGCGCTCAAGTACGGGCCGGGAGCGCCGGAGATCCATGTCTCACCCGCCGGCGCCTACGCGCGCATCTCGGTGATCGACCGTGGCGTCGGCATCCCGCAGGCGGAGCGGGAGCGAGTCTTCGAGCGCTTCTACCGAGCGTCGAACGCGCAGGATGTCACCGATACCGGCCTCGGCCTCGGCCTCTACATCTGCCGTCGCATCGTCGAGGAGCACGATGGCCGCATTCGCCACGACGAGACGCCGGGTGGCGGGAGCACGTTCGTCATCGACCTGCCACTGGACGCGAGCCACGAGATCGCAGCGCAGGCGGAGCCGATGCCGGAGATGGAGCTCCCCCGGCGGATCGCCGGTGAGGCGGCCGCCGATGCCTGACGTGCGCGTGCTCGTCGTCGACGACGAGCCGGATATCCGGGCCACCGTGTCGGCGATGCTCGAGATCGAGGGCTACAAGGTTGCCGAGGCGGCCAACGGCGCCGAAGCCCTGGCCCGGGTCGAGGCGGAACCACCGGACGTGATCTTGCTCGACATGCGGATGCCGGTCCTCGACGGGTGGGCGTTCGCGGCCGAGATGCGGCGACGGAACCACGGCATCCCGATCGTGGTCATGACCGCCGCCCGCGATGCCGCTCGCTGGGCGGCTGAGGTGGCGGCTGCCGCGTTCGTCGCCAAGCCCTTCGGCTATGACGACCTCATCGACGCCGTGGAGCGGGCGACGCGGAACTGAGCGCCGTTCAGGTCGCCAGGGCGCCGGCTCGCTGCCAGCCGCGACCGCCGTACCCGAGAAACCGGGTGGGACGCAGCACGATCGGCTGCGAGTAGATCTCGGCGAACCGCTGGACGCTGAGCCCGGCGCGGCGGAGCAGATCGCGGTACTTGGCGCTGAAGCCCTCGGGCATGACCTCGGTCGCGGGTCGGTCGGGCAGCTCGGCCGTCGCTTCGATCAGCTCGACCGCGAACTCCGGTCCGGGGGTCCCCACCGCCAGCATCACGGTCGGCCGCTCGCGCAGGTTGTCGATCTTGCGAGCGTTCGGCTTGCTGAAGGCGACGATCCGCTCGCCGTCCCAGTGGAACCAGACGGGCGCTACATGCGGCCGGCCGTCGGCCTGCACGGAGCTCAGCCACGCCACGGGATCGGCCGTCAGGGCGGCACGGACCGACGGGCGCATCCGAGCGGACATCGCGGGGCGGGTCACAGGGCCGAGCACGACGGTCATGCCTAGCAGTCTGCCGAGCCCCGAGGTGATCTCCCACCGCGGGACGTCGCGACCCGGATCGGACGTTGGGCGTGGACCGCGCGGCCGGATGACGTATCGGCGACCCTATACTCGCGGTCGCATGCCGCCCATCGCCTCCGTCGACGTTCCCGCCTCGAGCGCCAACCTCGGCAGCGGGTTCGACTGCTTCGCCGCCGCGCTCTCGCTGAAGCTGCGTGCCGAGCTGTGGCCGGGTGAGGAGGCCGGCATTCTGCTCAACGCGCGCGGCGAAGGCATCCCGCGCGACGGTGAGCCGGCCGATGACAACCTGCTGATCCGGGCCTTTCGCGAGGGTCTGCGGATCTCGGCCGCGCCCGGCGCCGCCTCGTGGCGGATCGAGGTGTCGAGCATGATCCCATCGGCCCGCGGGCTCGGCAGCAGCGCCGCCGCCATCGTGGCCGGGGTTGTGCTCGGTGCCGCCGTCGGTCGCCACGCGGTCGAGGCCGACGAGCTGCTCGCCCTGGCATCGCGCCTGGAGGGCCATCCCGACAACGTCGCCGCTGCGCTCTACGGCGGATTCACGGTCGCGGTCACCGAGCGCCGACGAGCGCGTCGTCCTGCGACGCTTCCGCGTTCCCGAGGCATGGATCCCCGTGGCCTTCATTCCCCAGCGCGAGAGCCGCACGCTCGAGATGCGCGAGGTCCTGCCATCGACGGTGTCGCATGCCGCCGCCGCGCGCCAGGCCGGGCGGAGCGCGCTGCTGGCGACCGCCATCATGACCTCCGACGCCGGCCTTCTCCGGGCGGCGATGAACGACGAGCTCCATCAGCCGTATCGGCTGCCGATGCTCGAGGGCTCGCGCGAGCTGATCGAGCTCGCCTACGAGCGCGGTGCCGCCGGTGCCAGCCTCTCCGGCGCCGGGCCCACGGTGCTCGCCATCTGCGACTCCCCCGCAGACGCGCATGCGGTCGAGAAGGCCTGGAACGCGGCCGGCGTGCCGGGCATGGCGACGCGGCTGCGGTTCGACACCGCCGGGGCCCGGCTCGTCGCCGAGTAGGCTTCCGCACCTCGGGCGCCGACCCGACTACCATCACGGATTCATGAGCCTCGTGACCATCGCGGGCGTGTCGAAGAGCCACGCCGCGCAGCATCTCTTCAGCGACCTCGGCCTGATGATCAGTGCCGGGCGGCGCATCGCGATCGTGGGCCCCAACGGGGCGGGCAAGACGACGCTGCTCGAGCTCATCACGGGCGACCAGACGGCCGATACGGGGACGATCACGCGCGCCAAGGACACGGTCATCGGGTACCTGCGCCAGGAGGTCGCCGAGAGCCGGGGACGGAGCGTCCTCGCCGAGGTCCTCGCCGGCGCCGGCGAGGTGAGCGGCATCGGCCGCCGCCTGCGACACATCGAGCAGGAGCTGGAGGACGCCTCCGACGAGGAGGAGCTCAACGAGCTGATGGAGGAGTACGGCCGCCTCCAGCATCGGTTCGAGGCGATGGGCGGCTACAGCCTCGAGTCGGAGGCGCGACGCATCCTTGCCGGCCTCGGGTTCGCCGATGCGGACATGGCGCGTGACATCGGCCAGTTCTCCGGCGGATGGATGATGCGCGTCGCCCTCGCCCGGCTGCTGCTCCAGAACCCCGACGTCCTGCTGCTCGACGAGCCCACCAACCATCTCGACCTGGCGAGCGTCGAGTGGCTGCAGGGCTTCCTCGCCCAGTACGCGGGGGCGATCGTGCTCGTCAGCCACGACCGCGACTTCATCAACGAGGTCGCCAACCGCATCCTCGAGCTGCACGACGAGCGCGCCACCGAGTACGTCGGCGACTACGCCGACTTCGTCGAGCAGCGCACCGAACGCATGGCACAGCTCGAGGCGGCGGCCAAGAACCAGCAGCGCAAGATCGCGCACACCCAGGCCTTCATCGACCGCTTCCGGTACAAGGCGTCCAAGGCGCGGCAGGTCCAGAGCCGGGTCAAGTCGCTCGAGAAGCTGGACCGCGTGGCCGGCCCGCAGCGCCGCACCCGCAGCGTGAAGTTCCGCTTCCCGGAGCCGCCGCGCAGCGGACGGACGGTGATCACCCTGACCGATATCGAGAAGCGCTACGGCGACAACGTCGTCTACGCCGGCGACCTCGACCTGGTCCTCGAGCGTGGGCAGCGCGTGGCGCTCATCGGTCCGAACGGCGCCGGCAAGTCGACCCTGCTGAAGATCCTGGCCGGCGTCCTCGACGTCGAGCGCGGAACCCGGGAGCTCGGGCAGCAACGTCCGCGTCGCGTACTTCGCGCAGCACCAGATCGAGGCGCTCGACCCGACGAAGACCGTCTTCGAGGAGCTGAACGACGCCGCGCCCAGGATGTCGACCTCCGAGGTGCGCAAGCTGCTCGGCGCGTTCCTGTTCAGCGGTGAGGCGGTCGACAAGCCGGTCGGCGTCCTCTCGGGCGGCGAGCAGACCCGGCTGGCGCTGGCCAAGCTGCTGGCCGATCCGGCGAACCTGCTGTGCCTCGACGAGCCCACCAACCACCTCGACATCCAGTCGCGGGACGTGCTGGAGGATGCGCTCAACGCGTTCGGCGGCACGATCGTGCTCATCACCCACGACCGCTACCTCATCCGCAGCGTGGCGAACACGATCATCGAGGTCAACGACGGCCAGGCCACCGTCTATCCCGGTGACTTCGAGTACTACGCCGCCAAACGCGGCGTCGACATCGAGACGCGCGGGGCCGTCGAGGGCGCACGCTCCACGCCGCGGGGAGTCGTCGCGTCGGCCCCGAAGCCGCGCGAGTCGGCGAAAGCGGCGGCCGACCGCAAGCGTCGTGAAGCGGAGGAGCGCAACGCCCGGCATCGACGCACGCGCGACCTGGTCCGCGACCTCGCCGCGGCACGGGCCGATGCCGATTCGGTGGAACGCGAGCTCGCCGAGCTGAGCGAGCGCCTCGCCGATCCATCCATCTACACCGATGCGACGCTCGTCCGTGAGCTGGTCGATCGCCACAACACCCTCCGCGACCGCTCCGAGCCGGCAGCCCGCGAGGTGGCGCGGCTCACCGCCGAGCTCGAGGAGGCCGGGGCCGGCGCCGATGTACCCGTGGCCACCCGGTGATCGATCGGTCCGGGCGGCCGGGCCCTGACCTCGGTGGGGCGGGGCTGGTCGCCCTGGCGGCGGCCTGCTTCGGGACCCTCGGTCCGCTGAGCCGTTTCGCCGGCGACGCCGGCGTCGACTCGCTGACCCTCGTCACCTGGCGCGCAGCGCTCGGCGCGCTGGTCGTGACCGCCTACATCGTCGTGCGGCTGCTCGGCAGCGGCGTCCGCCCGGTCTCGTTCCGTGACCTCCCGGTGCGCGACCGCTGGTTCATGCTGGCAGCCGCAGGGACCAACATGGTGCTCAACCTGGCCGCGTTCATCGCCTTCGAGCGCATCACCATCGCGCTGACGCTGCTCGTCTTCTACCTCTACCCGGCAGGCGTCGCCCTCGCCTCGACGCTCTGGTTCGGTGAGCGCCTCGACCGCGTGCGATGGACGGCGCTCGCGGTGTCGCTGGGCGGCATGGCCCTGGTCGTCGCGGGCGCCGAGTCGCTCGGCACGATCGATGCGCTGGGCATCGCGCTGGCCTTCGTCGCGGCGATGGCCCAGGTGTTCTACGTGCTCGCGGCGCGGCACGGGTTCGCGCACGTGCCCGGCCCGCAGGCCGCGGCCTTCACCATGGGCGGGGCCGCCGGCCTGTATCTGCTCATCGCGGTCGGGCTGGCGGTCGCAGGCTTCGGGTCGCTGGACGCCCTAGCCCAACCGGTCGCATCGTCGGAGGCGATCGTGCCGGTCGTGCTGGCCGGCGTCATCGGGGCCGGCATCCCGACGCTCGCGTTCATCACCGGCATCCGTCGCCTCGGTCCGTCGCAGGCGGCGATCCTTGCCACGCTCGAGCCGGTGGTCGGCGTGGCCCTTGCAGCGTGGCTGCTCGCCGAGCAGCCCGCGGCGGTCCAGGTCGTCGGCGGTGGGCTTATCCTTGGCGCCGCCATCCTCCTCCAGCTCCGACCGGGGGTCTCAGCGGAGCACGAGGCGGTGGTCACCGCAACCGAGGAGGGAGAGTCGGATGTTCTCGCGAGATGACTTCGGGCGCGGCCCGCGGTTTCCACTGCTCTGGGTCTTCGGGCCATTCGTGCTCGGCGCGCTGATCGTCACCGGCGTCGGGATCGTCGCGCGAGGAACCCAGGGCTTCCCGGACCTCGAGCTGGCCGAGCGCCTGCAGCAGATCGGCGCGGACGGTGACCCGCTCCTTGCCGACGTGACCGACTTCGCCTGGGACCGCGTGTGCGTCTTCTCCCCGTCGGCGACCGAGGCCGACGTCGACGAACGGCTCGGGTTCTCCTGGGGTGTGGTCGGCGGGGATCCGTACGACAACCGGCTGCTTCTCGTCTTCGTCCGCGACGACGAGGTCGTGAAGCACTTCTACCTCCGGCCCAGCCTGGTCGACCGTCCCACTCCGCCCGGGGACTGCCGGACCCCCGACGACGAGTCGACGCGCCTCTAGCCGATCCCGCGCGTCATGAACGAGGCGTGCACCGCCTGCGCGGCCGATGCCGCAGAGGCGAGCGGCACCTCCGCCCACACCACGCGCATGCCGCCCTCGTCGAACGCCCCCTCCCCATGCGCCGGAAGCGGAAGGACCTCGGGCGTCAGCGACGCCGGCCCGACGAGGCTGATCCGCGCCATGCGCTCCTTGCGATCGACCGCCAGCATCAGCACGCCCTCCTCGTCGCGCGACGCGGGTCGCACCACGGTCTGCGGCGCGTCGTCCTCGAGCGCACGGACGACCAGGTTGAGCCGGCCGCGGCGCGCCCGCCGCACGGCGACGGGGTGGACGATCTCGCTGCCCATCTCGGCCAGCAGCTCGAGCTGCAGGGCGTCGACAGCGGGGAGGAAGCGGGCGGCCGGCACGAGGTGCGGATCGGCCTCGAGGACGCCACCGACGTCCTTGAAGAGCTCGCAGCGCAGCGCGCGCAGCGCGACCGCCAGGACCACCGCCGAGAGATCGGTGCCGCCCCGGCCGAGCGTGGTGAGCTCGCCGTGCGTCCCGATCCCCTGGAAGCCGGCCACGACCGGGACGATCCCGTCCTCGATCGCGGCGCGCAGCGGCCTCGACAGGACCCGCCGCACCTCCGCGCCGAGATGCGCGGCGGCGGTCCGGATCCCGGCCTCGGCGCCCGAGAACGAGCGGGCCGGGATGCGACGCGCCTGGAGCCCGAGCGCGAAGAGCGCGGCGGAGAGCGCCTCCCCGGTGGCCAGCGCGCGGTCGGTTTCGCGAGCGAGGCCCGACGCGGCATCCTGGCCCGGGTCGCGCAGCCATGTCCCCCCGTCGGGGAGGAGCACACGGGCGGCGCCGAGGATCGTGTCGGTCACGCCCTCGAACGCGCTGACCACGACCACCGGGCGGAGCCCCGCCTCCCGCTGTCGCGCGACGACGTCGACGGCGGCGGCGATGTCCTCGGGGCGTCGCAGGACCGATCCGCCGAACTTGTCGACGACGACCTCGACCGCCGCGCTCGCCATCTGAACCTCAGCCCGATGCAGCGTCGGGCGTGGGCGCGTCCTCGCCGCGCGGGAGCGGCCCGCCCGCCGCGAGCAGTGCCGGGAGCTCGTCGAGGCCGGCGATGCGTCGCACGTCGGTCGGCTCGGGCTCGTCGCTGGGGGTGATGCTGGCGCCCTCGTGGCGATGGAGCCACACGGCGTCCATGCCGGCCGACCAGGCGCCGCGCACATCGGCTCGATAGGAGTCGCCGACCATGAGCGCCTCGCGATGGGTCCACGCGCGCGTGCTCCAGCGCCATGCGGTAGAAGGCGGGGTCGGGCTTCGCCACGCCGACCGCGCCGGAGGGCAGAACGAAGTCGAAGAACCGGTCGAGCTCGAGGCCCGCGAGGATGCCGCGCAGGTTCGAGCCCCAGTCGCTCACCACGCCGACCTGCATGCCGGCGCCGCGCACCGCGGTCAGCATCGGCTCGACGTCGGGATACGGCTCCCAGGCATCCGTGGCCCACTGGCTGGCGAGGATGCGGTCGAGCATCTCGTGGCGGGCCTCCACCCCGAGCCGGCCCAGCATGACGCTGTGATAGCTGCGCCAGTACTCCTCGATCCGCCCGTCATCGGTCCAGGTGTCATTGCCGGGGCGGTGGTACTCGTCCCAGAACCAGCGATCGGCCTGCTCCCAGGCCGCGCGGAGCTCCTCATCGCTGATCGCGTGACCGTCCTCGGCGAGCACGCCGGAGAGGGCGTCGGCCAGCGTGCGACGCGGCGTCAGCAGCGTGAAGCCGGCATCGAGGCACAGCAGTCGGTAGGCTCATGGTCGTGCAACCCTAGCGCACTCGTGCGCCACACACGGAGCCTGGCCGATGGCGGTGGGCCACCGGCGCGATGCTACCCTCGCGCCGGTGACCGGACCCAGCGCACCGCGACCTGTCCGGCGCATCCGCGCCGCGCTCCTCGCCTGGTACGACCGCGAGCATCGCTCCTTCCCTGGCGCGGCCTGACCGATCCCTACGCCGTGCTGGTGAGCGAGGTGATGCTCCAGCAGACGCAGGCCGCCCGGATCGCCGAGCGGCTTCCCGCGCTTCCTCGCACGCTATCCGACGGCGGCCGCGCTCGCCGGCGCCCCGACGGCGGAGCTCCTCGCCGAGTGGAGCGGGCTCGGGTACAACCGTCGCGCGCTGTCGCTGCAGCGCGCCGCGGCGGCCGTCGCGCGGGACGGCTGGCCCGAGACGGTGGACGGCCTCGAGCGGCTCCCGGCGATCGGGCCGTACACGGCCCGTGCCGTTGCCTCGCTCGCCTTCGGCCGGCCGGTCGGCGTGGTCGACACCAACGTGCGCCGCTGGCTGATCCGCCGGCTCGCCGTGGCCGATCGTCCGGTCGACCTCCAGCGCGTGGCCGATGCCCTGGCCACCGTGGGTCGCGATGACCGAGTCGCCGACTGGACGCACGCCACCATGGAGTTCGGCGGCGTCGGTCTGCCGTTCACGGGCGCCGCGATGCGACGCCTGCCCGATCGCCGACGGCTGCCCATCGCGCGGCGCCGCAGCCCACGTCCCGGTCACCCGCCAGGCCCCGCTGCGTGGCTCGGACCGCGCGTACCGGGGAGCCGTCGTCCGTGCTGCTCGCCGAGCGCGACGGAGGCGGCCTCGCGGAGCGATCGCTGCGCCGCCGGATCGAGGCCGACGCGGCGGTCGGACCCGCCCTGGACGACGACCGATGGGCGGGGGTGCTGAGCGGCGCTCGAGCACGACGGGCTGCATCCATCGGGCTGAAGGCGTGGTGCGTCTGGGCGCGACTACAATCGGCGCATGAGCTGTGAAGGTCTCGGTCGGTGACTCCCTGCCCTCGGTCGGCCTGCGCGCCACCGACGGCTACCTCCTCAACCTGCGCAGCTTCGTGACGAAGCAGCCCGTGCTCCTCCTGTTCTTCGGAGCGCCCACGCATGCCGGGGCCGCGCGACGGCGGGGCGCTGAAGGCCATCGAGGGCGTCGCGGCCGGGCACGAGCGGCTGCGGGAGGCCGGGATCGCGATCGTCGCGGTGAGCACCGACTCCGAGCAGCAGCAGACCGACTTCGCGAAGAAGCACGAGCTTCCGTTCCTCCTGCTGAGCGACGAGCGCCGCACCGCGGTCGCGGTGCTCGGCATCGAGACGGTCGCCGCGGGCGAGAACGTCAACGTCGCATCGCCGATCGCCCTGGCGGTCGACCGCGAGGGCGTCATTCGCGCGGTCATCGACCCGGTCGATCCGGACGCGATCGTCGACCAGGCCATGCGCGCCCTGTCGGAGCCGATCCCGGCCGCGACCGAGGACGCCGCCCCGAGCACCTGAGCGCCGGCAGGCCGATGCGGGCCGTCCGCCTGAACGCCGCGGGGGAGGCGCTGCAGCTCGAGGAGGTGGCCCTCCCCGAGCCGGCCGGCACCGAGGTCCGCGTGCGCGTCGGCGGGGCCGGCGTCTGCCACACCGACCTCCACATCGTCGACGGCATCCAGTCACGCGTCGATCTGCCGCGGACCCTCGGGCACGAGGTGGCCGGCTGGATCGATGCCATCGGCGCCGAGGCCGCGAAGGCCCTGCGCCGCGCGCGCCTGTCCATCGGTGACCCGGTGGTGGTGTACGGCGGCTGGGGCTGCGGTAGTGCGGAGAGTGCGCTCAGGGGGAGGACCAGCGTTGCGAGCGCTCGGTCGCGCCGGGATTCCAGGCCGATGGCGGCTACGCCGAGGCGATGCTCGTCCCGCATCCACGGCACCTGGTCGCGCTCGGCGACCTCGACCCGGCCCACGCCGCCCCGCTGGCGGACGCCGGCATCACTCCGTACCGCGCGGTCCGCCGCGCCGAAGCGTGGCTGCATCCCGGTGCACGGGTCCTCGTCATCGGCGCCGGCGCGCTCGGTCAGTTCGCGCTCCAGTTCCTTCGGCTGTTGCCCGGCGGCGGCCGGGATCTCGTCGTCGGGGTCCGGGAGCTCGATCCCGCGCGCCTCGAACGCGCGGCCGCGCTCGGTGCCGATGTCGGCCTGCTGGACGTCGAGTCGGCCCTCACGCGCACCGGCCTGGGTGGGCGGCGCCGACGTGGTGCTCGACTTCGTCGGCACCGACGACACGCTGGCCCACGCCGCGCTCAGGTGGTCGCTCCGGGCGGCGCGATCCTGCTCGTCGGCGAGGCCGGCGGCCATCCCCCTTCGGCTTCGACAGCGCCGACCATCGAGGCGTGGTTCACGACCGTCGCATGGGGCTCGCCGCGACGACCTGCGCGACGTGGTCCGCCTCGCGCGACGCAGCGCCTGCGCTGGGACATCGAGCCGATGGCCCTGGCGACGCGGCGGCCGGCGCGCACGCCCGGCGCGGGTTCCGGGAAGGCCGGCTCGTCCTGGTCCCGCCGCGTCCTCGTGGCTCCCGCGCCCGGGTCAGCCGCCGAAGATCTTCCCGAAGATCCCCTTCGAGGCCGCGCGCCGCATGTAGAACGGGGCGGCGATCGAGTCGTACAGGTCGCGCAGCGTCCGCGCCCGGAGGTCGGTGACGGCGAGCAGGCGGCGCGATCCGAGATGCTCGGTGGCGACCGCATGAAGGCGGTTGCGTACGGCGTCGAAGTCTCCGAGCACGGCATCCGGCACCAGCTGGATCCCGGCCGATCCATGACGTGCCGGCGCGCAGCAGCCACGCGCGCTCGACCTGCGGCATCGCCTCGAGCGCGGCGACGAGCTCGCGCCCGAACGGGCTCGGGGATCTGCTCGGGCGCGTCGAGCGCCGGGCTCTCGCCGAGGGGATGTCGCGCGCGCAGGCGTCCGGCCGATTCGGGTCGATGCCCGCCGGCCAGGAACGGCCAGCACGCCCGACCGCGATCTCGACCTGGCGTGGCGTGCCCGGGTCGACCACGATGCGCTCCTGCGCCGCATCGGCGCGCTCGAACAGGTGGCGCGCGGCGATGCGGACGTGGTCGCTTCCCGGCGGGCCGTGGTCCCGGAGCATGTCGATGGTGGTGAACGCGGCGATGAAGCGCTCGCCGGCCTCGTCGGTGCCGTGGCGGTAGGCGTCGATCGTCGAGTCGCGTCGAGTCGGGGGCCTCGCCCGACGAGGAGCGGATCGGCACCAGGAGATCGCGTCGACCAGCGCGTCGAGCCTCGGAGCTCGCTCTCGGTCATGCGGCGCCGACCGGGCGAGCTTGGCGAGGGCGTCGTCGATGCGCGCCAGTGCGCGGTCACGACCCAGCAGCTCCAGCGAATGCGAAGAGCGGCGGCGAGATCGTGCGGCCGGTGATGGCCACCCGGATCGGGGAGAAGAAGTCTCGCCGGCCTTCATGCCGGCGGCATCGGCCGCCTCGCGGCAGCGCTGCTCCGAGCACTCGGCGGCGAAGTCGAGCGTCGTCGAGCTCGCCGAGCGGCGCCCGCGCGCCTCGAGCGCGCGCCGCGCCTCGTCCGGGCCCGCCCTTCTTCGGGTGCAGCAGCTCGGGCGCGTACCAGCAGGCGACCACCTCGTCGGGCTCCCAGACGAAGCCGACCAGCGCGGCGGCATCGCCGAGCGTCACCATTCGCTCCTTGATGAGCGGCACGATGCGGAGCAGGTCGGCATCGGCCACCGCGTCGGGAATCCAGGCGCGCAGCCGGATGGCGAGCTGCTCGTCGGCCATGTTCCGGATGTACACCCCGTTGAGATGGTCGAGCCGATCGCGGTCGAAGACGCGCCGCCCTTGTGGACCTTCGACAGGTCGAAGCGCTTCGCCAGCTCGTCGAGGCTGAAGATCTCCTCCTCGGTGCCCGGCGACCAGCCGAGGAAGGCCAGGAAGTTCACCATGGCCTCCGGGAGGTAGCCCTCCTCGCGATAGGCGGTGATCGAGGTCTGCGACTTCCGCTTGCTCATCTTCGAGCGATCGGGGTTGAGGATGAGCGGGATGTGGCCGAATCGCGGCTCGCGGTAGCCGAGGGCGCGGATGAGCGCGATGTGCTTCGGCGTGTTGCTCAGGTGATCCTCGCCGCGCACGACGTGCGTGATCTGCATCGCCTCGTCGTCGACCACCACCACGAAGTGATAGAGCGGCATCCCGTCGTTGCGCACGATCACGAAGTCGCCCAGCAGCGCGTTGTCGAACTCGACCTCGCCGCGGATCAGGTCGTCGAAGACGATCGTCTCCGCCTCGACCTTGAAGCGAATGACCGATGGACGTCCCTCCGCCTCGAACGCGGTCGCGCTCCGCATCGGCCAGGTTGAGGCAGCGCCGGTTGTAGCGGGGTGCCGCCTTCGCCGCCTCCTGCTCCCGGCGGACCGCCTCGAGCTCCTCCGGGGTGCACCAGCACCGGTAGGCCGCGCCGCTGGCAAGCAGCCGATCCGCCTCCAGGCGTACCGCTCCATCCGCTCGCTCTGGCGATAGGGACGCGAACGGCCCGACATCGTCGCCGCCGGCGACCTGCGGGCCCTCGTCCCAGCTGATGCCCAGCCAATGGAGGTTGTCGATGATGTCGGCCTCGAACTCGACCGTGCTGCGAACGGTATCGGTGTCCTCGATGCGCAGCACGTAGGTGCCGCCGCGCCTGGCGCGCGGCGAGGTAGTTGTAGAGGCTCGTCCGCGCGGTGCCGATGTGCAGCGGTCCGGTCGGGCTCGGGGCCATGCGCACGCGCATCGGTTCATCCATGCGCCGATGCTAGCAGCCCCGCACGAAGGGTAGGCATCGCACCGAAGCGCCCCTATCATCCGTTGCACTGTATGCGGAGGGTCCACGATGGCGACCAAGGGAGATGGCGACTTCGATGAGAACGAGGCGTACGACCGCTTCCCGGCCGGAGCCGACCTGGGGTATGGCCCCGACCAGGGGTTCAACGTCAAGCGGAGGGTGAACGACAGGAGCCTCTTCACCGAAGAGGCGCTGGCCGATCCGGTGATCGCGGAGTTCGTGAACCTTCCGTTCGACGTTTCCTATCTCCAGACGAAGAGCAGCTCCCGTGAGGCGGAGTGGCTCATCCACAAGCCGCACCTCGTCCTGTCCGGCAAGGTGCCGGGAATCGACGTGCGGGATGGCGATTCGAGCACCCGGGCCACATCGGCTCGCTCGTCCTCAACCATGAGCGGACCATGGCGCGCTGAAGCAGTCGGTGATCGTCACGCAGGATGGCCACGACACCGGCGCGGTCTACTCCACAAGCAGGAGGAGGGCTCCTAGGCCGAGCCCGGGCCGGCGGCCGCCGACCGGCCGAGGGGCCGGGACGGCGCGGAGGCGGTGATGACCTGTCCGTCCTGTGGTGCGGAGCACACCGATTCGGCGCGCTTCTGCGCGATGTGCGGCAACCGCCTTGCGGCTGCCTGCCAGGCATGCGGGGCCGGCCTCCAGCCCGGCGTTCGGTTCTGCGCGAGCTGTGGGGCGCCGGCCGCGCCGACGATCGCCGCACCGTCGGGTGAGTCCACAGACACGGCGCCGGTCGCCGAGCGGCGCCGCGTCTCCGTCCTCTTCGTCGACCTGGCCGACTTCACCAGCCTGGCCGAGTCGATGGATCCCGAGGATGTGCGTCGCGTTCAATCCCGCTACTTCGAGGTGGCGCGATCGATCGTGGCGACCTACGGCGGGAACGATCGAGAAGTTCATCGGCGACGCGGTCATGGCCATCTGGGGTGCCCCCGTCGCCCACGAGGACGACGCCGAACGTGCCGTGCGCGCCGCACTGGCGATCGTCTACGACGTCGACCGGCTCGGCGGCTCCATGGAGGCAGGTGGCCTGCGCGCGCGGGCGGCGGTGACCAGCGGCGAAGCGGCGGTCACGGTCGGCGCGGCGGGGCAGGGCATGGTGGCCGGGGACCTCGTCAACGTCGCCGCGCGCCTGCAGGGCAGGGCACCGGTCGGTGGCGCACTCGTCGATGACGCGACGCGCGCCCTGGCGCCGACGGCCGCGCGCTACACCCGTGTCGGAACGCTCGCCCTGAAGGGCCGTGCCGCCCGCCTTTCCGCCTATCGCGCCGACGCGCTCTCGCCGGAGCCGCTGGCGCGTTCGGCAGGGGCGAATCGGGGCCCGTTCCTCGGTCGGGATCGCGAGCTCCGCGAGCTCCAGGACCTGCTGACCAGCGTCATCCGAGATCGGCACGGGCGGCTGGTGTCGGTGGTCGGGGATCGCCGGCATCGGCAAGAGCCGGCTCGTCGGTGAACTGCGGACCTGGGCGGATCGGATCGGACGCGGCCATCGCATGGCATGACGGCCGTTCGCCGGCCTATGGCGAGGGGATCGCGTTCGCGGCGGTGGCGGAGATGGTCCGCCGGCGGATCCGCGTCGACGAGGACAGCCCGCCCGGATCGTGCGCCGCCAGTTCGCCGCGAGCGATGGACGAGTTCATCGCCGACGAGGCCGAGCGGCGCTGGATCGAGCCGCGCCTTGCCGTCCTGCTCGAGCGCGGTGACGACCGGACCACGCTTCGATCGCGACGAGCTGTTCGCGGCGTGGCGACGCTTCTTCGAACGCGTCTCCGACCGCTGCCGGTGGTGCTCACCTTCGAGGACTTCCAGTGGGCGGACCCCGGCCTCGCTGGAGTTCGTCGAGCACCTGGCGACCTGGACGCGCGAGTCACCGCATCCTGATCGTGACGGTGGCGCGACCCGAGATCATCGACCGGCAGCCCGTCGTGGGGCAGCGGCGGGGGCAGCTCGACCTCGCTGCTTCTCGAACGGCTGGACGACGAGCCGATGCATCGGCTGCTCGATCGAGCCGCGCGACGGGCTGCCGCCGGAGGTGACGCGGCAGGTCCTGGCGCACGCGGGCGGGGTCCCGCTCTACGCCGTCGAGGTCGCGCGCATCCTCCTCGCGCGCGGCCGCGACGAGCGCCGAGCACTCACGGCCACGGACTGCGCCCGCCATCGAGGTTCCGGACACGCTCCACGGCGTCATCGCGGCGCGCATCGACTCGCTGCCGGCCGCCGAGCGACGGCTCCTGCTGTCGGCCGCGGTCCTCGGGCAGCGGTTCCGGCCCGAGGCACTCGTCGGCCGTCGCGGGCCGAGAGGCGAGTCGGCCACGCGGCGACGGGTGAGCGATCTCGTGCAGCGAGACCTGCTCGCCCTCGACGAGGAGCTCAACTCACCCGGCCGCGGCGAGCTCGCCTTCGTGCAGGGGCTCGTGCGCGAGGTCGCCTATCGGCACGCTGGCGCACGACGAACGTCGGGCGCTGCACCTCGGCGCCGCGCGCTACCTCGAGTCGCGCGGGGACGATGCGGCCGACGTGCTGGCGGGGCACCTCGCCGAGGCACACCGGCTCACCGAGGATCCACGGGAGCGGCAGCGACTCGCGCGACGGGCCGTGGCCGCACTCCGGACGGCGGCGCGACAGGCGATGGTGGTGCACGTGCCCGATCGGGCGTTCGACCTCCTCGAGCGGGCGCTGCGGCTGAGCGAGGGAACGGACGAACGACCGCGGTGCTCGCCGAGACGGCCACGCGGCTCGGGCCGCCGGCCGTCTCGAGATCGCGGAGGAGCGGCTGCGCGAGCTCATCGCGCATCCAGTTCACCGCACGCGAGCGTGGGGCGGCGGCGTGCACGCGAGCACGGCTGGCGAGCGTACTGCTGTCGGCGCAGCGCAACGAGGCTGCGCTCGGGGAGCTTGAGCGCGCGATGCGCACGGTCGCGAGGCTGGGAGCGTCGATCCCGTCCGGCTCGAGCTGGCGTCGCAGCTGGCCCGCGCGCGCCTGCTGATGGGCGACGATGCCGAGGCGCTGGCGTGGGCCGACCGCGCCCTTGCCGCGGCCGACGCCTCGACGTGACCACGATCGAGATGGACGTCCTCGTGACACGAGGCACCGCGCGACTGACGCTCGGACGACGCGGCGGGCCTCGCCGATCTCCGCGACGCGATCGCCCGAGCGCAGGAGGCTGGCGCCCTGAACACCGAGCTTCGCGCGCGCAACAACCTGGCGTGGCTGGCTGCTCGGTGACGACCCGCGCGAAGCGATGCGAATCGCCCGGGAGGGCTTCGACCTCGCGACCGCCATGGGGCTGGGTGAGGCTGGCCATCCCGCTGGCCGATATCGCGTGCACCGCGGCGGTCGAGACCGGCGACTGGGCGTGGGCCCTGGCGACGATCGACGAGCTGAGCGACCGCGGCCTGTGCCGACGCCTACCGTGATCGTCCTGGCGGCGACGGCGGCGACGATCCTGGCGCTCCGCGGGGATCCGACCCCGGCTGCGTCGCTTGACGCCATCGGCCGCTCGACGCCGACACCGACACGCAGGTCTTGGCATCCGTGCACCACGGCCGCGCGTGGTCGGCTTCCTGGGCGGCGCCGTCGACGAGGCGCGAACCCTCGCCGACGCTGCCGTCGCGGGATTCGTCGGAGCGACCCGCCCTATCAGCGCGCGCTGGGCGCACGCTGCTCCCTGTGGAGGGGGACCTCGCGGCGGCGCGTGCGTCGCTCGGTCAGCTCGGCGGCCCGGGCCCACCGGGCGAGCCGCCCAGGCCACCGTGATCCCGATGCGCGCCGGCGTCGCGGTGCTGGACGGTGAGGCCGACGCCGCCGGCGCATACGATCGCGCGGCCAAGGCGTGGGCGACCCTCGACTTCCGCTGCCGCGGGCGCTCTGCCTGCCTCGACGTCAGCGGCTGCTCGGAGGCGGCCGGACGGAGAGCGACGCGATCCTGCGACGCGCTTGGCGCGGCCGGCCTGCGGCCTCAGCCGCCGAGCAGGACCTCACGACCGGGGCGATCGCGTCGACCCAGCGCCGGTACTGCGCGCCGCTCGGGTGCAGCCCGTCCTCGCGCAACCAGGGCCGGCGTCCGTCCTCGCCCGCTGGCTGATCTCGAAGATGTCTGGCAACGAACGTCATCCCGCGTCGCTCGCAGTCCTCGCGCAGGATGGCGTTGAACCGCACGATCGGTCGCTTCGCATCGCCGGGTCGCCGTAGTCGGCGCCGCGTGGAGTGCCGTGTAGTCGGGCGTGGCGACGCCGATCCGCGCCCGGCCCGAGACGGCCCTCCAGCTCGTCGAGGATGACGCGCCGCGTTCGTGGCAAACGCGACGTCGCTGACCCCCTGCACGACGTCGTTGACGCCGATGAGCACGCTCACGAGCTCGGGTCGCAGCGCCGTCGAGGGCCGGCAGCTCGCGCTCGATCACGTCAGCCGAGGTGTAGCCGTTCACCGCCGGGTTCGCGATCAGCTCCAGCTGCGGCACACGCAGGCGAGCTGGTTCGGCCATCGCTCGTCCTCCGACACGGCCGTGCCGATCGTGTACGAGTCGCCGAGCGGAACGAAACGCACGCGTTCCTCCCGGTGTTCGGGCGATGGTTCGCCGCGTGCGGCTCCGAGGCGCAGCCGGCAAGCGAGCCGGCCAGCAGCGGCCGATGATCGAGGCTGCGCGCGGTCGCATCGCGGTCGCTACGCTACACCGCATGAGACGTGCCGCGACCGGGTCGCTCCGGCCGCCAGCGATGTTCCTGAGCGGCACGCTCCTCAACGTCGCCACCGTCCTGGCGGGGACGGTGATCGGCCTCCTCATCGGCTCACGCATGCGCCCGCGGATGCAGGAGAGCCTGGTCACCGGGTTGGGCTTCTTCACGATCCTCATCGCCGTCAGCATGGGCATCCAGATCTTCAACGATCCGGCGGCGCAGCCCGGCGACGACCTCGCGGTGCTCGCCGCCGTGCTCGTGGGAGTGGCCATCGGCGAGGCGCTGCGACTCCACGACGGCCTCGAGTGGCTGGGCGGCTGGTTCCAGCGCCGCCTCGCCCGATCCGAGCGACCGAGCCGCATCAGCGAGGGGTTCGTCACCGCCAGCCTGGTCTTCTGCGTCGGCCCGCTGACCATCCTCGGCTCGCTCGAGAACGGACTGACCGGCGACATCCGGCTGCTCGCGATCAAGTCGCTGCTGGACGGCGTCGCGAGCATCGCGTTCGCGGCCGCGCTCGGACCGGGCGTGGCGCTCTCGGCGATCACGGTCTTCCTCGTCCAGGGCAGCATCGCGGGCGGCGCCTTCCTCCTCCGCGACGTGATGGATCCGCCCACGATCCTCGCCATCACGGCCGCGGGCGGCGTGATCCTCCTGGGCGTGGCGCTGCGGCTGCTGGAGCTCAGGCCAGTGCGCGTGGCGAACTTCCTCCCGGCGCTGCTCCTCGCACCGATCTTCATCCGCCTCGCCGCGGCGATTCGCGATCTGCTGGGCTGAGGATCAGGTCAGCTGGAAGGCTGCCCGCACCTCGCCGACCGGCTCGCCACGCGGATCGAGGACGGGCGGCGCCGCGAACTCGACGAGGCGGTCGGGCGGCGGCTCGCCCACAAGGCCGAGCTGGCGCAGCACCGCGACGCGACGCGGCGTCGCCGGCGCGTCGGGCCAGGTTGCCGTCCTCGATGGTCGCCGCGATGCCCATCGGTCCCGGGCCGAAGCGCGTGGCGTCCGACAGCGCGCCAGGCGGCAGGCCCATGGCCAGGACGCCCTCCGCGCCGCCCTTGCTGACCACCCGCTTCGGATAGGCGCGCATCAGCGCGGTGTCGATCCGACGCCGCTCTCCGGCGACCAGCTCCGGGTGCGGCATCATCGCATCGCGGATGCGGATGAGCGCCGAGCGCAGCGGCGGGTCGGCCACGGCTGACGGGTCGGCCAGACGGGCGAAGGCGATGGCCAGGCCCCGGATGGGCATCCCGAAGGTCACCACGCCACAGCCGTCGGTAGCGGTGGCGATGGCCTCGACCGGCACATCGGAGAGCGCGGAGATCGTCTCGAGGGCCAGGCGCTGGACCGGGTGGTCGGGATGCCAGTAGGTCTCCATCGGCCACCCCGAGGCCTTGGCGAACAGAACCATCGCGCTGTGCTTGCCGGAGCAGTTGCCGCGGAGCACGTTCGGCTTCTCGCCGTCGCGCAGGAGCCGGTGGGCCGTCTCGGTGTCGTACGGGGCGTGGACCTGGTTCTGGAGGACGGCGCTCGTCAGGCCGGCGCGACGCAGGATCTCCTGCACCAGCCGAACGTGCCGGTCCTCCCCGGAGTGGCTGGCGGACATGATCGCCAGCGCCTCGGATCCGAGGCCGTACTCGTCGAAGCGACCCGAGGCGACGAATGGGGCGAGCTGAAACGGCTTCGCGCTCGAGCGCAGGAAGATGAACTGGTCGGGATCACCGACCGATGCGACCAGCGAGCCGTCCGGCGCCGCGACGACGATGCTGCCGCGGTGTGCCGACTCGACGCGGTCTCCGCGAATCACCTCGACCAGCACCGGCGGCGCCGATGCCGGGGTACGACGGGCCCGCGTCACCGGGAGATGGGGAGGCGGCCGCTACTGGCCGCCGCTGCCACCCTGCGTCGCCGGCTCGCCCTCGCGCTCGGCGGAGGCCGAATCGCCGCCCTGGCGCTCGCCCTTGCTGAAGATGCTTCCGCCCGAGCCGGAGCCGCCCGATCGCGATGGAGCCTGGTTGCCCGCCGGACCGTTCGCGGTGGTCGCTGCCGGGCGCGCGCCGGGCTCACGGGTCATGGTGACACCACCCTCCCAGTGGGCACCCTCCTTGACCACCAGCACCTGGGTCTTGATGGCGCCCTTCACGCGGCCGGTGGAGCCGATCTCGAAGCGCCCGCCGCAGTCCACGTCACCCTCGTAGTCGCCGTTGACGATCACGTTGTGGGCCTTGATCGCGCTGCGGACACGGGCCTGTGGGCTGATGATCAGCGTTCCCTGGCACTCGATCTCGCCCTGTGCCTCGCCCTCGATCCGCAGGTCGCGGTCGCTGACGTACTTGCCGTTGAAGCGGGCATGCGGGTCGATGACCGACTCGTTGCCGCGATCCGAAGTGCGGGGGAATTCGCTGGGTGACTGTGCCACGTCGACCTCACTCGTCAGGCTATCCGGATACAGGTTCCCGACCACATCCTCGCGCGAGAGGCTGTCCGGCTTGGTTTCACGCTTTGATCCGAAGACCATGCTCTCCTAACCTCCTCAGGTACGCCGGCGACGGGCTGGGCACGGTCCGTGCGCGATAGGGTCGTTGCAGGGATCGATAGCCTACCAGCAAGTCGCCGTCGGAGGTAGATCCGAAGTCACCCGTTCTGGCAATGCGCGTGCCAGCCGGCGTCTCAGTCCCGCGCCACCCTCGAGCGCGACGCGAACGCGATGATCGCGCCGGCCACCGGGATCACGAGCAGGCCGACGCGCAGGCCGGCCGCCTCGCTCAGGAACCCGACCGCCGTGGGCGCGACGAGGAACCCGGTGTAGCCGAGGCTGAAGACATACGAGGCGGCTCGTCCGGCATGGGCACCCGATCGTCGAGCGGCCAGGCTCAGGATCAGCGGGATCATGAACGAGGAGCCGAGCGCGGCGAACGCCATCCCCGGGATCGCCAGGGCCGGGCCGGTGGCGGCCAACGCCAGGGACATGCCGGTCAGCGTCGCAAGCCCGGCGATGCCCAGGGTCGTCGCCGGACCGAGGCGGCCGGCAACCGCGGCGCCGAGCAGCCTGCCGGTGAGCATCGCGACGTGGAAGGCTGCCGGTCCCAGCGCACCGATGAAGGCCCCGGCTCCCAGCTCGTCGCGCAGGTAGATCGCCGACCAGGTCTCCAGCGACCCGGAGGCCACGAACGCGACGGAGGCGAGCACCGCGAGGGGCAGCATCGCCACGGCGATACCCCGTGGCACGGCCCCGACCCTCGTCGCCACCGCCCAATGGCCCCGGCCCGCAAGCATCGCCGCCAGGAGCAGCGCGCCGATGAGGCCGACGTACACGAGGGTGAATCCGACCCCGGCGCCGATCAACGAGCCGGCGGCAAGCGCTCCGGCGATGCCGCCGGCACTGAACGAGGCGTGGAGCAGGGTCAGGCGAGCCGATCGGCTCCAGCCGGGGTCGCCCATCGCCACGCCGTTGATGCCGACGTCGTAGGCGCCGCTCCCGGCGGTGATCAGGATGATGCCGATGATGAGCACCGGGATCGGCGGCAGGAGCACGACCAGTATCAGGCCGGTCGCCATGAGGACCGCGGGAGCCCCGATCCCCCACGCCGCGCCGAGGCGATCGAGGAGCCGGCCGCTGGCCAGCATCACGGGCAGCGCGACGGCGAAGCCGGCGGTGATCATCGCGCCGAGGGGGCCGGTCGAGAGCTGGTAGTGGCCGGCCAGGTCGGGCAGCGCAGCCAGCCAGGCGCCCCAGTGGACGCCGAAGATGGCGAAGGCGAATGGCAGGAACGCGGCGGGACGGCGCATCGGCGCATTCTGCCCATCCGGCGAGGTCTAGAATCGGCGCCGATGCCGATCCACGTCAGCCAGCACCCGCTGGTCGCCCACAAGCTGGCCATCCTGCGGGACAAGACGACGGAGCCCAAGAAGTTCCGCGAGATCGTGAGAGAGCTCACGTGGCTCCTCGGCTACGAGGCGATGGCCGATCTTGCCGTCGCGCCACTTGAGATCGAGACCCCGCTGCAGCCGATGACGGCGGCGCGGCTCGAGCCGCGCGTCGGCCTCATTCCGATCCTGCGTGCCGGCCTCGGCATGGTGGACGCGATGCTGGAGCTGCTGCCGACCGCCGAGGTGTGGCATATCGGCCTCTACCGCGACGAGCGAACGCTGAAGCCGGTGGAGTACTACAACAAGCTGCCGGACGCGGCGACGGTGCAGGTCTGCCTGGTGCTCGATCCGATGCTGGCCACCGGAGGATCGGCGGCCGCCACGATCGACATCCTCAAGCAGTGGGGGGCGGCGCGCGTGAAGCAGGTCTCGCTCATCGCGGCGCCCGAGGGCGTGGCCACCCTGCGGGATGCCCATCCCGACGTGGACATTCACGTCGCCGCGCTCGACTCGCACCTCAACGAGCGCGGGTACATCGTGCCCGGCCTGGGGGATGCGGGCGACCGGCAGTTCGGCACCTTTGCCGGGCCTGCCTCGGAGCCCGGCCGGGATCCCGACGACGAGACGGCCGCGGTGGTCCGCCACCTCCAGCGCAACCTCGGCCGCGAGTCCTGATCCCACTGCGAGATCGCCGGGCAACGAAATGTCCCGAAGGAACCGCCGTCGGACCGTTGATGCAATCGCTGGTGCCGTTGGCTGCCCCTTCGGGACGACGTCACTGTACCGACGCGCCGGGCGAGCCGGCAATAGGTCTTCTCCACCAACTTCGGGTCCCTGCGGGCAGTTATCCACAGGTTATCCCCAACGGTGGACATTGACCGTTGCTTGACACCCGCTTGACCCAACCCTCCTAGGATCGCTGCCATGAGCACCGGCCGGGTCGACCGCCAGCGCGTGATCTTCGTCTGTACTCACAACAGCGCCCGCAGCCAGATGGCCGAGGGCATGCTTCGCGCCTGGGGCGGCGACCGCTTCGAGGTCCTCAGCGCCGGCACCGAGGCGACCCGCGTGCGGCCGGAGGCCATCGAGGTGATGCGCGAGATCGGGATCGACGTCGGCGACCACGCCAGCAAGACCCTCGAGCCGTTCATGGGTGAGGCGTTCGACTGGCTCATCACGGTGTGCGACCAGGCCCGCGAGGCGTGCCCGACGATTCCCGGAGTTCGTCAGCAGGCGCACTGGAGCATCGACGACCCAACGGCGGTGGCGGGCGACGAGGCCGTCCGATTGGCCGCCTTTCGGGTCGCCCGCGAGCGTCTGCGCGACCGGATCCGGGAGTTCCTGCTGGCGGCCGGCGGGACCGATCTGCCGTCGCCGGCACCGGGCCGCAGCGGCGACTAGCCACCCTCGGTCCCCTGCTACCCTCGCGGGGTGAGTCGCAGCGTCCCGGTCTGTCCGCACTGTGTCGAGGCCGATGAGCAGCCGATCGTCTGCGAGCGGTGCTCGTGGCGCTGGTACGCCAACCCGAGGCCCGCTGCGGCGGTCCTCGTCGAGCGGCCGGCGGACGGTGGCCGGGTCGAGATCCTCCTGCTGCGTCGCGCTGTGGAGCCGGGGTCGGGGGCGTGGGACCTGCCGGCCGGCTACCTCGATCCGCACGAGTCGTTCGAACAGGCCGCGGTGCGCGAGACCCGCGAGGAGTCCGGTCTGACGGTCGAGCTGGCCGGTCTGACGGGCGTCTACCACTCGCCAGCCGCCAACGCGGTGACCGCCGTGTTCCGCGCCCGTCCCGTGGAACCGATCAGCGTGCAGATCGACTTCGAATCGAGCGAGCATGCCTGGGTGGCGAGACCTGACATCCCCGGATGGCTGCCACTGATCGCGTTCCCGTCCATGGCCCAGGCCATCGCCGACTGGGCCCGCACGGATGGCCCCGCGTGACGGCGGCTTCTCGAAGGCGACGTGAGCGCCTCCTGCGACAGGTCTGACCGGTCCGCCTGCTCGCCTGCGGTACACTCAATCGACCCCTCAGCCACAGGAGACCGATGCCCGACTCCCCCGTCACCGTGGCCGTGACCGGCGCCGCCGGACAGATCGGCTACGCGCTCCTCTTCCGGATCGCGTCAGGCCAGGCCTTCGGCCCCGACACCCCGGTTCGCCTTCAGCTGCTGGAGCTGGAAGCCGCCCTGCCCGCCCTCGACGGCGTGCGGATGGAGCTCGAGGACTGCGCGTTTCCCCTCCTGACCGATGTGGTGTGCACCTCCGACACCGACGCGGCCTTCGCCGGCGCCAACTGGTCGCTGCTCGTCGGCGCGGTGCCCCGCAAGCAGGGCATGGAGCGCAAGGACCTGCTGAGCATCAACGGTGGCATCTTCACCGGGCAGGGGGAGGCGATCGCCCGGAACGCGGCCGATGACTGCCGGGTGCTCGTGGTCGGCAACCCGTGCAACACCAACGCGCTCATCGGTTCCACCGCCGCGGCGCGCCACGGCATGGCGAGAGACCGATGGTTCGCCATGACGATGCTCGACGAGAACCGTGGCCGGTCACAGCTCGCCGCACGGGCCGGCGTGCCCGTGAGTGAGGTGCGCGACCTGGCGATCTGGGGCAACCACTCGTCGACCCAGTTCCCGGATGCGTGGCACGCGACCATCGGCGGCCGACCGGCGCCCGATGCGGTCGGGGACGACGCCTGGCTCACCGGCGAGTTCATCGCCAACGTCCAGCAGCGCGGCGCAGAGATCATCAAGGCCCGCGGCCAGAGCTCGGCAGCCAGCGCCGCCAACGCGGTCATCGACACCGTGCGGAACATCGCCAGACCGACCGGGGAGCAGTTCAGCTCCGCCATCGTGGCGCCGGGAGACGGCGGCTACGAGATTCCCGCGGGCCTGGTCTTCGGCTATCCGCTGCGCGCGACGGCACCCGGACAGGTCGAGATCGTCCAGGGGATCGAGCACGGAGCGTTCGCTCGCGAGAAGGTCGAGGCAACCACCGCCGAGCTGCTCGAGGAGCGGGCCGCGGTGGAGGACCTGCTGGGATGACCACCGAGTCGAGGACCGGAGTCGACGCGGCGAGCCTGCGGGTCGGCGAAGCAACGATCGATCTGCCGATCATCCGCGGAACCGAGGGCGACGACGCGCTCGACATCGGCAAGCTCCGCAGCACCACGGGAATGATCACCCTCGACCCGGGCTACGGCAACACCGGTGCCTGCACCAGCGCCATCACCTTCCTCGACGGCGAGGAGGGAATCCTCCGCTACCGCGGCTACCCGATCGAACAGCTCGCCGAGCAGATCGACCTTCCTCGAGGTCGCCTACCTGCTCATCTGGGGCGAGCTGCCCGACGACGGAGCAGCTCGGACCGGTTCGTCGCCGAGGTCACGCATCACACCCTGCATCCGGGAGGAGATGCGCCACTTCTTCGACTCGTTCCCGACCGATGCGCATCCGATGGCGGTCCTCGCCTCGGCGACGTGGCGGATGAGCACCTTCTACCCCGACAGCCAGAACATCTTCGAGCGCCGATGCGGTCGAGATCACCATCAACCGGCTGATCGCCAAGCTTCCGACGCTGGCCGCCTGGTCGTTCAAGAAGGCGATCGGGCCAGCCGTACGTCTACCCCCGCAACGACCTCGACTACGCGCCGAACCTGCTCAACATGATGTTCGCGGTTCCAGCCGAGGCGTACGAGGTCGAACCCGGCCATGTGCCGAGGCGCTGGACCTGCTGCTGATCCTCCACGCCGATCACGAGCAGAACTGCTCCACCTCCACCGTGCGCCTGGTCGGGTCGGCGCCACGCGAACCTGTACGCGTCCGTATCAGCGCCGGCATCATGCGCCCTCTGGGGCCCGCTCCACGGCGGCGCCAACGAGGCGGTCATCAACACGCTGGAGCAGATCGTCGCGGACGGCGGCGGCGTGTCGAAGTGGGTCGGCAAGGCAAAGGACCCGGACGACACGTTCCGCCTGATCGGCTTCGGCCACCGCGTGTACAAGAACTTCGATCCGCGCGCGACGATCATCAAGTCGGCCGCCGACCGGGTGCTGACTCGCCACCGGTGCCGACGACCCGCTCCTCGAGGTCGCGAAGCAGCTCGAGGAGGTCGCGCTCGAGGACGACTACTTCGTCAGCCGCAAGCTCTACCCGAACGTGGACTTCTATTCGGGGCTCATCTACCGAGCCATCGGCTTCCCGAAGAACATGTTCACCAACTGCTTCGCCATCGGCCGACTCCCCGGTTGGATCGCCCAGTGGAAGGAGATGATCGAGGCGCCGGAGACGAAGATCGGCCGGCCGCGCCAGGTCTACGTCGGCCCGGCGTCACGCGACTACCTGGCCATCGAGCAGCGCTGAACGCGACGACGTGAAGCTGACCATCCTCGGGCGCTCACCCGCCGCGCCCAACCCCGGAGAGGCCTGCGCCGGCTACCTGGTGGAAGGTGGAGGCGCCCGCGTGCTGCTCGACATCGGCCCCGGCGTGGTGGCCCAGCTGCTGACGCGCCATCATCCCGACGAGCTGGATGCCGTGATCGTCAGTCACATGCACGCGGATCACATGCTCGACCTGGTGACCCTGCGCTACGTCTATCCGTGGCGCGCCCGCCCGCGCGAGGAGCGACTGCGTGTCGTCCTGCCGCCGGGGTCGGCGGACCAGATGCTGGACCTGGCCCGCGGCGTCGGCAGCGCCCGGCACTTCGAGGACTGCTTCCGACTGTCGGAGCACGACGGCTCGACGCCTTCGTCTTCGCCGGCATGTCCCTGACCCCGGTCGAGACGGAGCACTACATCCCCTGCTGGGGCTTCCGCGTGGAGGCCGACAGCACCCGGCTGGCCTACACCGCCGACAGCGGTCCGTGCGAGGGGCTGCACCGATCGCGGATGGAGCCGACCTGCTGCTGAGCGAGGCAACGCTGCGGTCGGTGGCGGAGGACGCGCAGCCCCCCGAGCCGCGCGGCCACCTGACACCGGCCGAGGCCGGCGAGGCGGCGCGGAACGCGAACGCCTCGCCTCATGCTGACGCACCTTCCGGTTAACGGCGACGGATCCTGGGCGCGTGACGAGGCCTCGGACGTCTTCGATGGCCCGGTCGCGGTGGCCGAGCCCGGCCGCACCTACGAGGTCGGCGACTGAGGCTCGGTATCGACTCGTGCGCGGGCGATCCACCGATCGGCCCCCCAGGTGGCGACGGCCCACAGCTGGCTCAGCGCGAGCGCCATCCCGCGTCATGAGCGTGGCGCCCAGCAGGGCGCCGACTCCCGGCAGCGCGCCGGCCATGAGAAGCGCCGCACCGGCGATAAGAAGGCGACGACGGCCACCATGACGAGCGCGATCTTCGCCGAGGTCAGCAGAAACCAACTGAGCGTGTGTCCCTGCGCACGACCCGCCAGCCACAGCACGCACGGTCCGGCGGCACCGGCGAGGGCGGTGTAGATGCCGAAGCCGCCGAACAGGGCGCCCAGGCCGAGCCGCTCGCCGCTCACGATCCAGACGAACAGCCAGGCGGCAAGCAGCGTCGAGAGCGCCCCGACCCCGATCAGCCAGACGAGCAGACCGTCGCGGTGCCGCCCGAGAGGCGCTCGATGAGCTCCCCGTCGGCTCCCTCGACGAGCTCGGTCGGGCCGTCCTGGCGTTCCGGAGTCGTCGAGGCTCACGGAGCCGCGGCCGCGAACGCCGCCTCGAGGTCGGACCGCAGGTCCTCGACGGACTCGATGCCGACGCTCAACCGCACGAGCGACGGCGGAACGGCGAGCGGCGAGTCGGCCACCGAGGCGTGCGT
This sequence comes from uncultured Chloroflexia bacterium, assembly GCA_963704115.1. Classification (GTDB taxonomy): domain Bacteria; phylum Chloroflexota; class Limnocylindria; order QHBO01; family QHBO01; genus JACDBZ01. The sequence continues at coordinate 675,419 of CAVPGY010000001.1, read as the reverse complement.
CATCGGCGCCGGCACGCTCGATGAGCGACTCGACCGCCCCGAGCGACTCGGCGAGCGTGAAGAGCCGCGTCGCACGGCCGCGAGTCGCGGGCGCCGATCCTCCCCGCCGCTGAGCTCGAAGCTGAGCATCGCGCCGGGGAGGCGCATCTGCCGCTCGACGACGCTCGCGCGCCGGGATGGTCGCCAGGCCCGGGTAGTGGACCGCTGAGACCTCGGGCCGATCGACGAGCCACGCGGCGAGCGCCGCGGCATTGGCCGAGGCACGATCCATCCGCAGCGCGAGAGTCCGAATGCCCGCGCATCACGAGGAAGCAGTCGAACGGGCGCGGAACTGCGCCGGCCGCGTTCTGGTGGAAGCGCAGCCGCTCGGCGAGCTCATCCGAGCTGGTCGCCACCAGGCCGCCGATGACGTCGGAATGCCCGCCGAGGTACTTCGTGGCCGAATGCAGGACGAGATCGGCGCCGAGCTCGAGCGGTCGCTGCAGATACGGCGTCGCGAACGTGTTGTCGACGACCGTCAGCGCGCCCGCCTCCGCCGGCGAGCCGCGCCACCGCGCCGATGTCGATCACCTTGAGCAGCGGGTTCGAGGGCGTCTCGATCCACACCATCCGCGGCGGCCTGCCGGAGCCGATGGCGGCTCTCGACCGCGGCCAGGTCCCGCAGGTCGACGGTGTCGGTCACGATCCCGTAGCGTCGCCAGACCTTGTCGGCCAGCCGCCAGGTGCCGCCGTAGACGTCATCGCTCATCAGCAGGCGATCGCCCGGGCTCGAGCAGATACAGGATGTTCTGCGTCGCGGCGAGCCCCGAGGCGTAGCGCGAGTCCATGCGTGGCGCCCTCGAGGGCCGCGATCGCCTCCTCGAGCGCCAGGCGCGTCGGATTCGCGCTGCGCCCGTACTCGAACCCGCCGCGGAGGCCGCCGACGCCGTCCTGCTTGAACGTCGTGCTCATCTGGATCGGGGGCACCACCGCGCCGGTGTGCGAATCGGGCTCCGCACCGGCGTGGACGGCGAGTGTCTCGAATCGATCCCCCTGATCGCGGTCGGTGGCGCTCACCGGGTGCGCGGGAACCCGAGGTCGACGCTCGACGTGCCGGGATCGGGCCAGCGGGCCGTGACGACCTTGGCGCGCGTGTAGAACTTGATCCCTTCCGGACCGTACATGTGCAGGTCGCCGAAGAGCGACGCCTTCCAGCCGCCGAAGCTGTAGTAGGCGACCGGCACCGGGATCGGGACGTTGATGCCGACCATGCCGACCTCGACGTCGAACTGGTACTGGCGCGCCGCGCCGCCGTCGCGGGTGAAGATCGCGGTCCCGTTGCCGTACTGGTTGTCGTTGACGAGCTCGAGGGCCGATCGGATAGTCGGGCACGCGCACCACCTCGAGCACCGGTCCGAAGATCTCGTTGCGGTAGCACTCCATCTCGGGCGTCACGTTGTCGAGCAGCGAGACGCCGAGGAAGAAGCCCTCGCGACTCGCTGTACAGCACGTGCTGCCGTCCATCGGCGCGCAGGGTGGCCCCCTGCGAGACGCCCGAATCGAGGTACGAGGCGACCTTGTCGCGATGCTCCCGGGTGATGAGCGGTCCCATCTCGGAGCTCTCCTCGTGGCCCGGGCCGATCGTGATCTTCGGCAGCCGCTCCTCGATCGCGTCCACCAGCGGATCGGCGACGTCGCCGACGGCCACGACGACCGAGATCGCCATGCAGCGCTCGCCGGCGGAGCCGTAGGCGGCGGACACGGCGGCATCGGCCGCCATGTCGATGTCGGCGTCGGGCAGCACGATCATGTGGTTCTTCGCCCCGCCCAGCGCCTGGACGCGCTTGCCGTTGGCCGTGCCGGTCTCGTAGATGTAGCGCGCGATCGGCGTCGAGCCGACGAAGCTGACGGCCGCGATGTCGGGGTGCTCCAGGATGGCGTCGACCGCCACCTTGTCGCCGTGCACGACGTTGAACACGCCGTCCGGCAGGCCGGCCTCCTTCCAGAGCTCAGCCAGGTAGACCGATGCCGACGGGTCCTTCTCGGATGGCTTCAGGATGAAGGTGTTCCCGCACGCGATCGCGTTGGCGAACATCCACATCGGCACCATGGCCGGGAAGTTGAACGGCGTGATGCCGGCCACGACGCCGAGCGGCTGGCGGATCTGGTAGACGTCGATGCCGGTGCTGACCTGCTCGCTGAAGCCACCCTTCAGCAGATGCGGAATGCCGGTCGCGAACTCGACGTTCTCGAGGCCGCGGGCCACCTCGCCGAGCGCGTCGAGGCGCACCTTGCCGTGCTCGCGAGTCAGGTGGGCCGCGATCTCCTCGCGGTGCTGCTCGACCAGGTTCCGCATGCGGAACAGGATCTCGGTGCGCTTGCTGATGCTCGTCGCGCGCCACCCCGGAAAGGCGTCGCGCGCGACGCGGACCGCCTCGGCGACCTCCTCGGTCGAGGCGAAGTCGACGTCGCGGGCCACCTCGCCGGTCGCGGGGTTGTAGACCGGACCGCTGCGACCACTCGCCCCCGCGACGCGGGTCCCATTGATCCAGTGGTTGACTCGCTCGGTGCCGCCGGGCCGGTCATCGGCTCCGACCGTCGGCTCTGCGACGTGCGTCATGACGCTCCTTCGTTGCGCTCGGTGTGTGGGACGTCAACGATACTCCGCCGCACCCGCCCCGTCAGCGACCGGTTCCGTCGATGCCTCGGTGCGCGGTCAGCGCGGCTGCGGGATCTCGTCGCCGCGCAGCACGACGTCGGGTCGCGTGGAACGCCAGTCGTAGTCGGCGACCTCCTCGTACGGGCCCAGCAGGCCGTTGTCGCGGAGCCATCGGTCGCTGTAGAGCTTGCCGACGTAGTTGCGGCCGCTGTCCGGCAGCAGCACCACGAAGAGGGCGGCGGGGTCGTTCACCTCGCGTGCCACCTGGAGGGCGGCCCACAGCACCGTGCCACCCGACTCGCCCATCAGGATGCCCTCGCGCGCGGTAGCGGCGCGGGCCATGAGCATCGAGTCCCGGTCCGCCGACCCGCACGATGACGTCGCAGATGCGGGTGTCGTAGGTCGTCGGCCAGAAGTCCTCGCCGACGCCCTCGGTGAGGTAGGCGCGCGGCGTGTCGCCGGAGTACACCGACCCCGTCCGGGTCGGCGCCGATGACCTGGATCGCCGGGTTCCGGTCCTTCAGGAAACGCCCGACGCCCGACACCGTACCGCCGGTTCCCACGGCGACCACGACGTGCGTCACCTTCCCGTCGGACGCCTCCCAGATCTCGGGTCCGGTGGCGTCGTAGTGGGCCTGCGGGTTGGCCGGGTTCGAGTACTGGTCGGGCTTCCAGGCGCCGGGGGTCTCGCGGGCGAGCCGGTCGGAGACCTTGTAGTAGGAGCGCTCGTCCTCGGGGTCGACGTCGGTCGGGCACACCACGACCTCGGCTCCGTACGCGCGCAGCAGGGCGCGCTTCTCCTCCGACTGCTTGTCGGCCATGACGAAGATGCACCGATAGCCCTTCACCGCCGCCGCCTGCGCCAGGCCGACCCCGGTGTTACCGCTCGTCGGCTCCACGATCACGCCGCCGGGCTTCAGCAGCCCGGCGCGCTCCGCCGCCTCGATCATCGGCAGGGCGATCCGGTCCTTGGTCGAGCCTCCGGGATTCATGTGCTCGAGCTTCGCGACGATGCGGGGCGCTACGTCGACCGCCAGGCGATCGAGGGCGACCAGCGGCGTGTTGCCCACGGCCGCCGTGATGTCGGGCAGGATGCGACCGCCCGCCGGCTCAGCCAGCGCTCGGCTCCCGGTGCGGCTGCGGCGGTGGCCGGCTCCGGCTCGGGCTCGTCCTCGGGTCGGATCATGGGCGAGCCCCAACCGCGACGGTGGCGATACCAGAGCCAGGCGGCCGCCAGGACGACCCCGATGATCCCGATCCACATCGCGGTCGGAACGCCGAGGATGGTCCAGTTGTTGACGCGGTACGTCTCGAGCAGGGTCCGCACCGTGCCGTACCACATGATGTACATCAGCACCGCGTCGCCCGCGAACAGCCGCGGCGCGAACCGGCGCATCACGAACAGGATGACGAGCATCCCGACGAGGTTGAGCGACCATCTCGTAGGCGAAGAGCGGAACGAACGTGGTCGTCTCGGGCGGGAAGCTCATCGCGTCCCATGGCGTGCCGACGCGATGGTCGGCGTCGATCTGGATGCCCCACGGCAGGCACGGCGGGAACGTCCCGTCGCCGCACTGCGAGGTCGGCGGGCCGTACAGCTCCTGGTTGACGAAGTTGCCGAGGCGGCCGATCACCTGGCCCAGCAGCAGCGCCGGCGCGAAGACGTCCATCCAGCGCGCGGTGTTGCGGCCTCGTGCCCGCGTGGAGAGCCAGATGCCGAGCGCGCCCACCGCCGACGCCGCCCGGGATTCCGAGCCCGCCGTTCCAGATCTGCGGGATCGAGAGCGGGTTTTCGAGGTAGTAGTCCCACAGGTGGATGACGTGGTAGATGCGAGCGCCGATGACCGCCAGGACCATGACGAGCAGCAGCATCGACCAGCCGTCGTCCGGATCCTCGTTGAGCCACACGCGCGACGCGAGTGCCGAGCAGGCCGGCGATGAAGCACGGCGCTGGCGATGATGATCCCGTACCAGTGCACCTGGAGGGGACCGATTGGAACGCGACGGGATCGATCACCCGCCGATTCTAGCGTCGATCAGGTCATGCCTCAGCCGTGGCCCAGCTGCGGAAGGTCGATTACCACGTAGCGCCCGCTGAGCGGGATCGACTGCTCGGCTCCGGCCCCGGCGGAACCGGCCTGGCACGCCAGGCACAGGAATCCCTCCTGGCCGGTAGCGGTATCGCGGCCGCGCTTCCGGGCGCTGAAGAGGTCCGTGCCTGCGCGAGTGGCCCGCCCGCATGAGATGCATGGCTCATCCATGGTCCGGACCATCGTATGCCGGCAGCGCAACCGGCGGCCCTGTGGGAATCGATCGAGGCGCCAGAGGACCGGGAAGAGACGGGTCCAGACCCCGCCGACCACGAGGGTCGCCGCACCACCGACCACGACCGCCGGCACGATCCCCCACCAGGCCGCGGTGATGCCGGACTCGAACTCGCCGAGCTCGTTCGATGCGCCGATGAAGACCGAGTTGACCGCGCTCACCCGTCCGCGGATCGCGTCCGGCGTCTCGAGCTGGACCAGCAGGTGACGATATAGACGCTCACCATGTCGCCGGCGCCCATCGACGACAGGGCAACGAGGCTCAGCACGAAGCTCGGTCGAGACGCCGAAGACAATGGTGCCGAACCCGAACGACGAGCACGCCGCCGAACATCCAGCGTCCCAGATGCCTGTCGAGTGGTCGAATCGTGCCACGGCACGCCGCGAGCAGCGCCGCTCCAACGGCAGGGGCGGCCCGCATCGCGCCGAGCCCGACCGATCCGACGTCGAGGATCTCGCCGGCGTAGATCGGCAGCAGCGCCGTCGCGCCGCCGAACAAGACGGCGAACAGGTCGAGCGAAATTGAGCCGAGCACGATCGGGCCGCGATCGGACGAAGTGATGCCGCAGAGGAGCGTCGCGACAGTGACTGGCTCCCTCGACGTCTCGGCGCGGCCGCCGCCACGCAACCCGATCACCAGCAGGACGCCGACGATGAGCAACACCGGGAAAGCGCGTAGGCGACCTCGACGCCGAAGAGGACCAGGACGCCACCGAGCGCCGGCCCGACGATCGTCGCGACCTGCCCGAGCGACGAGTTGAGCGCCACGGCCGCGGAAAGAGTTCCCGACGGCGCCAGGTTCGGCAGGAGGGCCTGACCGGTCGGGTGATTGAAGGCCCTCGCGATGCCGAACAGGACCATGACCCCGAACACCGGGGCCGAGATTCTCGACGCCGCCGAGGGCGAGCGCCAGCAGGATCGCGGCACAGGCAGCCAGGACCACGTACGTCGCGAGCTGGACGCGGCGGCGGTCGTACTGGTCGGCGACGTGCCCGGCCGGGAGGATGAGCAGGACGAACGGGAGGAACTGGGAGAGCGCCACCAGTCCGAGGTCGAACGGGTCGCCGGAGACGCGGAAGACCTGCCACCCCACGGCCACGGTCTGCACCTGCGTTGCCAGCGAGACGATGAGGCGGGCCGACAGGTATCGACGGAGATCCGGGTGTCGAAGGACGGCGAAACGGGTTGCTCCGGCGTCGTCGGTCCATGAGTCGCGAGCGTAGCGGCTCGTCGCACTCGAGTGCCGCCGACGTCATGTCGACGGCCTGTCTCCGGCCCCGGACGAAGCGTAGAGTCCCGCCAACACTCGGGGAGATGGGATCGCATGATGGTGACCGCTGCAGAGCCGATGCGCGGGCGCCTTCCCCTCTCGCAGCTGCTCACCCTGTCGATCTACTGGCTCGGCATCCTGACGATCTGGGGTGGCCTCGACAGCGTCGTCATCCCGCAACGGCTCCTCGACCATGACCGCGCATCGGCCGGGAGCCTGCAGGCGCTCATCGTGGTGGTCGGCGTCATTGCCCCGATCATCATTCAGCCCACCGTCGGCGTCATCAGCGACTACACGATGACGCGCTGGGGGCGCCGCAAGCCATACATCCTCATCGGCACGCTCCTCGACGTCCTCTTCGTCGTCGCCCTCGCCACCTCGAACGGGTTCCTGGCGCTGGTCGCCCTCTACTTCCTGCTGCAACTCAGCTCGAACTTCGCGCAGGGGCCGTTCCAGGGCTACGTGCCCGACCTCGTGCCCGCCTCGCAGGTCGGCCTGGCGAGCGGCCTCATGGGGATGATGATCGTGTTCGGCACGATCCCGGCATCGGGATCGCGACGCTGGGGCAGCTCACCGACACGATCGTGCTGTCGACCCTCGCGCTGGCGATCGTCGAGCTCGGCACGATGGTCCTCCTCGTCCTCACCGTCGACGAGGGCAGCTCCGCGCCGCCACGCACGCGCCGCTGGCGCGAGATCGCGCTCTCGGCGTGGGGCACCGACATCCTCCGCGAGCGCAGCGTGCTGTGGCTGCTCCTCGTCCGGCTGCTCTTCCTCGGTGCCTACGCGGTCACCCGCTTCGTCGTCGCCTACTTCGAGGATTCGCACGGACTGTCCCGGGACGACGCAACCGTCTACCTGTTCATCGGCACGCTCGTGGTGGGGCTGATGACCGCGGCCGCCGCGATCCCAGGTGGACGGCTCTCGGACCGATTCGGCCGGCGCCCGGTGATCTGGACGGCGGCGGCGATCGTCGCCGTCGGCCTCGCGGGCGTGGCCGCTGGCTCCCACCCCGGAGCTCGGGATCGCGGCGTTCGTCCCGTTCGGTATCGGCATGGGGATCTTCCTCTCCGCCGACTGGGCGCTCATGGCCGACGTCATCCCGAAGCACACCGCCGGACGCTACATGGGGATCCTCAACGCGGGGACCGCCATGGCCGGTCCTGCGTATCTCGTGGTCGCCGGGCCGCTGCGCGACGTCTTCGAGGTCTCCCTCGGACCGCGCGTGGCGATCGCCATCGGCATCCTCTACGTCGCCGGCGCGGCGCTGGCCCTCACCCGCGTCGACCCGCGGCGCCGCGAGCTCGTGGAGGAGCCATGACCAGGCGCGATCGCGAGCGTCGGACTGGCCCGCGGTCGCTGGATGTCCACGTCACGCGCACGCTATCGGCTCGAGTGGCTCGGCCTTCGTTTGCTCATCGGGATCCTCTTCGACGTGCGGGTCGCGCGGCCGCGAGCACTGGCCTCCGGCCCCGTTCCAGCTCGTCTGCAACCACCACAACGGCTGGGACCCGATGATCCTGATCGGATCGTGCCCCTCGAGCCGCGCATCACCTGGTTCGGCCCGAAGGAGGCCGACTTCAGCCGCGGGTTCAAGAATCGGGTGATGGGCTTCTTCGGGGGGATGATCCCCTACAGCCCGGACGGGACGACCCTGACCAGTGCGGTTCGCGCGGTGCGACGCGTCTTCGAAGCCACGGGCGTGCTGGGGATCTTCGCCGAGGGTCGCATCGGCTTCCGCGAGTCCGGGCTTCTGCCGTTCGAGGACGGTGCCGCCGCATTCGCCGTCGCCAGTCGGCGTCCCGGTGGTCCCGTGCGCCATCGTCGGCAGCACGGACCTCTGGTTCCGGCGCCGCATCGACATCCGTTTCGGGCCACCCATCGAGACCGAGGCCGTCCGAGGCCGCGAGGCCCGCGCGGCGCTCGATGTCCGCATTCGCGAGGCGGTCGCGGCACTGCTGCCGACTGAGGAACCACGCCTGCCACGCCGGCGACCGCTCTCGTTCCTCACCGACCTCCTCAACGGGGCGGACGACATCACCCGCCGGCGCGCGTCGCGCTAGCATCGATCGCGGCATGCTCTCCGCTGATCTGGACCCTGTTCGCCGTGCTCGCCGTGGGCGGCTTCCTGATGATCGCCGCCTACTGGCTGGACATCCAGGATCGAACCGATCTCAGCGTTCGCGCACGGATCGGCTGGTCGGCGGGCGTCGTCCTCTTCCCGCTCACCATCCCTGCCTACGCGTTCGCCGGCGGTCCCGGGTGGCCGGCCTTCCTTCGCGTCGCCAGCGTCGTGCCGGCGATCGCGCTGACGCTCTTCATGGGATTCGTGTTCGGTGTCGTCGACTAGGACTCGCCCGGCGCGCGCCGACGGAATGCCAGCACCGAGAGGACGGCAACCAGCAGGAACGCCACGGCGCCGCCGATGAGCGGCAGGGGGAGCTCCATCCCCTGTGCCGAGGTCGGTGTCGTCGGCTCGCCCACCGGCGTCATGGCGTCAACGATCGCCGCGGACTCTTGGTCGTCGGCTTCGAGTCGGCGATTGGGGAGGCAGCCGTTCGTCTCGAGCCCGACGTCGGTCATCGAGGCAAGCACGAGCCATCGGTCGCCCACTTCGAACGAGACGCCGCAGTTGGCGCCGTTGTCCGGCCAGCCGATGATCGTCGCGGAGACGACCTCCAGCGGATCCCGGGATCGCTCGATGGCCCACTCCATGGCCATCGGCTGATCGATCGCGTCGGCCGGCGGCGCCTGGACGGCGACCAGCGTGCCGACGATGGCGAGATCCGACTCGGCGACGGCCTGTTCGACGGACATCTCCATGCAGGAGCAGGCCATCACGGAGACGGTGGGGACGGCCGTGAACGCCAGCGCGGCGGCAACGGCGAGAAGGGGACGCAGCAGTCTTGGCATGCCCCCCGGACGCCGGGAGCCCGGCGCAGGTTCCCGCCCTCCGAGACGCCTATCATCGGCCGATGAGCAGCCAGACCGATTCTCCGCGGCGACCGCCGCCGCCGACTACCTGCGCGAGCACGATGCCGAGCACCTCGCACAGCTCGACGAGTTCCTCCGCATCGAGAGCGTCTCGCGCGGACCCGGAACGCACCGATGATGTCCGCCGCGCCGCGCAGTGGATCGTCGACGAGCTGACGCGGCTCGGCGTGGAGCGAGCCACGATCCACGAGACGAACGCCCACCCGATCGTCACCGCCGAGTGGATGCACGCCGGGGACGACGCCCCGACGGTCCTCGTCTACTGCCACTACGACGTGCAGCCCGCCGACCCGCCGACGAGTGGATCCGTCCGCCATTCGAGCCGCGGCGCGAGGGCGAACGGGTCTACGCCCGTGGCGGCGGGCGACGACAAGGGCCAGCTCTTCATGCATCTCAAGGCGGTCGAGGCCTGGATGCGGACCGCCGGCCGCCTGCCGGTGAACCTGCGATTCTTCTTCGAGGGGGACGAGGAGGTGGGCTCGGAGCCGATCGAGCAGTTCATCGCCAATCACGGCGATCTGCTGCGCGCCGACGTGTGCGTGGTGAGCGACGGTGACACGTTCGACGACGACGGGACCCCGGCGATCGGCTACGGGCTGCGCGGTGTCGCCTATTGGGAGGTCCGGGTTCACGGCCCACGCCAGGACGTCCACTCCGGCCAGTACGGCGGCGGCGTCGACAACCCGGCCAACGTCCTCGTCAGCATGCTCGCCTCGATGGTCGACGGCGAGGGGCGCGTCACGATCCCCGGCTTCTACGACGCCGTCCGCGAACTGACCGATGAGGAGCGAGCCGCCTACGCGGCACTCCCGTTCTCCGAGGATGCGTGGCGCGATGAGACCGGGGTCCGCGCCGCCATGGACGGCGAGGCTGGCTACACCCTCCTCGAGCGCCTCTCCGCCCGGCCGACGTTCGACATCAACGGCATCTGGGGCGGCTACACCGGCGACGGCGCGAAGACGATCATTCCCGCCTGGGCGGCGGCGAAGGTCTCGTCCCGCCTCGTTCCCGACCAGGACTACCGGGCGATCGAGCGGGCCATGAAGGCCCACCTCGAGTCGATCGCCCCGCCCACCGTCCGGGTGGAAGTGAGGATCATTCACGGCGGCGCCCCGGTGATCACGCCGCTCGACCATCCCGGCATCGGGCCGACGGCTCGGGCGCTCACCGCCGGCTTCGGGAAGGCACCCCTCTTCCAGCGCTCCGGAGGATCGGTCCCGGTGGTGGCGGCGCTGGACGCGCAGCTCGGCCTCAAGACGCTCATGGTCGGCTTCGCCAACCCGACGGGGAACTTCCACGCCCCGAACGAGTGGATGAGCCTGCGAAACATCCGGGACGGCATGGTGTCGCTCGTCCACCTGTGGGCCGAGCTGGGGGCCATGTCGAAGGACGACCTCCAGCACCCACAGCCCGCTTGACGATGGTCACGGCGCGCGCGTAGCGTTCTGCCCTCACCAAGATTTCGGAGTTTCACGCGCCCAGTGCCCACTCCCCAACCGCCGCCCGAGCACAGTTCGGACGATCCGTGGCTGCCCCTCGGCGCCGCGTCGCGCCTGGTGGGCGTGGGTCCTGACACCCTCCGGCGCTGGGCGGACACCGGCAAGGTGCAGAGCTACCAGACGCCAGGGGGGCATCGGCGCTTCCTGCGATCGAGCCTCGAGGCGATGATCAACGCTCCCCGCCGGCATCGCTACGGCATGGAGCGGCTGCCGGACTCCACGCCAGACGATGGCCGGCGAGCTCCATCGCCGCATGCAGCGGACGGGGTACTCGGGCCAGCCCTGGCAGGCCCGGCTCTCCGCGGAGCAGCGCGACGAGTTCCGTCGCTGGGGCCAGCGCACCTTCCAGCTGGTCATCGAGTACGTGGCGGCGACGAAGAAAGCCGAGCGCCAGCTCCTGCTCGAAGAGGCTCAGAAGATGGGCGGCCTCTACGGCGGGGAGGCCTCGAAGGCGGGACTCAGCCTGGCCGAGACGGTCGAGGCGTTCCTCTTCTTCCGCTCGCCGGTGATCGACGCCATCACCGGCCATCTCCGGCGTCGCGCGGCCGACGTGGGCGACGTCACGAGCGCCGTTCATGAGGCCAACGCCGCCATCGACCAGGTCCTGGTCGCCCTGGTCAGCTCGCACCGCGAGGGCCGCTGAGTCCGCTACTCCACCAGGTAGAGGTCCGTCGAGCTGGTGTTCAGCCGCTCGCCGCCGTCGTCCGTGCAGATCACGATGTCCTCGATGCGAGCGCCCCACGCGTCGCGGATGTAGATCCCCGGCTCCACGCTGAACGCGTTGCCGGCGACCAGCGGCTCCTCGTTCGACGAGACGATGTATGGCTCCTCGTGGGTCTCCATGCCGATGCCGTGGCCGGTCCGATGGAGGAATGCCTCGCCGTAGCCCGCCTCGGTGATGCTGTCGCGGGCGACGGCGTCGATGGCCGCGGCAGGCACCCCGGGCCGGACCGCGTCGCACGCCGCTCGCTGCGCCCGGCGGAGGACCTCGTACAGCGCGGCGAACTCGGCCGGCGGCTCTCCGACGAAGGCGGTGCGTGACGTGTCGCTGCAGTAACCGTCGACCGTGCCGCCGATGTCGAGCACGATGGCGTCGCCCCCGATGATGACGCGGTCGCCCGGGACGTGGTGCGGGCTGGCGGCATTCGGCCCTGAGGCCACGATCGCGAACTCCGCGGTGTCGTGCCCCGCCTCGAGCAGCAGCTCGCGAATGTGTCGCGCGACCTCGCTCTCGGTGCGCCCCGACAGACGTTCGTCGGTGATGGCCTCCATAGCGCGATCAGCAGCGCTGGCTGCGGCGCGGAGGGCCGCCACCTCGTCGGCGGACTTCACACGTCGCAGGGCGCTCATCGTGTGGCCGGCCTCCACGACCTGCGCCGGGTCGAGCGCGGCCGCCAGGCGCAGGGCGAAGCGCGCCCACATCTGGTCCTGAACCGCCACGCGCATCGCGGAGCCGACGATGCTCTGCACGATGCGGAAGGGATCTTCGGTCTCCTCCCACGCGACGAGGTGCACGTCGTCGGCCAGGGCGCCCAGCTCGTGGCGCGCGAGCGGCTCCTCCAGGCGAGGCACGACGAGAGTCGGCTCGCCGTCGGCCGGCACCACGAGACAGGTCAGCCGCTCCATCGCCGGCGCGCGATAACCGAGCAGGTAGGCGTAGTCCGGTGATGGGGTGATGAGCAGCGCGTCGACGCCACGCTCACCCGCGGCCGCCGCGGCACGCCACATGCGATCGCGATGCTCGGCGGCGGCCGAGTTGTCTACGTCGAACGCCCGATGGGTCATGACCGAAGCCTACACCGATGGGCCATTGCGCTCGCGTTGCGCGACGTCCACGCTCAGCCTGCGCTGAGGGTGCACAATGTCATACAGCGTCATACGTCGAGGAACCAGCGGCTTGAGAGGTTCATCATGAGGGCTGCGACAACCCTCATTGCCAGCGCGGTGCTCGTCTGTTCTGCCCTTGTCCCTGATCGTGTTCGGGGTGCGGAACCGAGCGAGGCAGCGGCGGCCCGCGAACTTGCCGCCCTGCATGGCGGCGAACCGAGCGACTTCGAGCTCGTGTATGAGCGCGCCGTGCCAGCTGGCGAAAGCGGCGTTGACTGGGCCGGCAAGTTCGTTGACCGGCGCTCCGGCGCGGTGCAGGTGGTCTACAGGTCGGCAGCGCAGACGCTGGCCTCGGACGCGTCGTACCTGCAGGAGGCCGTTGTGCGGGAGCGCTCCTCGCTTGGCGAGCTGGCAGCGCAAGGCCGACGCCCCGTTCGCGAGACGTGCTCACCAAGGCCACCGCCTCACAGATCATCCCCGTCGCCATTTGGCTCTTTGTGGACACCAGCGCGGCCGAGAGCGCGGTACGGGCCGCGCCACCCCGGCCTGTCGTGTGGACGGCGGCCGGCCGCTGGTCAGACGATCTGAGACGATTCGCGCGCATACGGGCCGAGATGTGGGAGGCGCGCAGGACCGAGTACGCGTTGCGCGGCGGCGGCGCTCGGCGATGAGGTGGCGGCCGCGGGAGGCACGATCGCGCTACGTGAGCACCTCAGCGCCGCTCGTCTTCGTCGATCGTCCCGCGGTCCGGCTTGGACATGCTGGCCCAGCACAGCGTCATCCAGAGCATCGGCCTGGAGCGCGGGTGGGAGGACCAGATGTCGAGCGCGGGCCCGACCGTCGGCGCAAACTGGACGAGTGGCAGCGGAGACCAGGGCAATGGCGTCCGCGTGGCCGTGGTCGAGTACCACAACGCCGCCAACACCGGAGACCTGGCGGGCCGCGTGGTCAGCTCGTACAGCACGACCGGAACGCTCTCGTACGGTTCGGGCGCGGGCGACCACCCGACCTGGGTCGCTGGCGCGATCGGTAGCCGCAGTTCCGCCTACTTGGGGGTCGCCCCGGGCGCAAGCATTGTGAGCGCGTCCACCGGCGGCTACCAGCCAGCCTCGCCACCGATCGCGCGATCATCGCGGCAGCGGACTGGTCCGTGTCGCCCGGCCGGCGGAAACGCAGACGTCGTCAACGCCAGCATCGGCCAGGACACGGCCACCGGAGCCGAGGAGGCGCGCCGCTACTTCGACTCCATCGGTCCGGGAGGACGGTCGCCTGGTGGTGGCTGCGTCCGGCAATTACGTGACCTTCGGCCATTGGGACGTCGTCTCGCCCGGCACCGGCTACAACGTCCTGACGGTCGGCGGAATCAACGATCGCGGGACGACCAGCACGGCCGACGATCGGCTGTGGTACGTCCCGGGATCCAACGGGGCCGCCTATCGGGACCGGACGGACGCACCGTGGAACTCGCATGGCGACTACAACAAGCCGAACGTCTCTGCCCCGGCGGTGAGCGTTCGCACGGCCAACGGGATGATCGGGGACGGAACGAGTGTCGCCTCGCCCATCGTATCCGGGATCGCCGCTCAGCTGATTGCGCGGGCGCCCGTGCTTGCTGCCTGGCCGGAGGGCACACGTGCGCTGATCATGGCGGGGGCGTACCGACGCACGCCCCACCCGACCGGCGGCTACAGCCCCGACCACGAAGGCGTCGGCACGGCTTCGGCGCTATGGTCGAACCGGATCCTTGTGGACGGCGGCGGGCCGTCCGGCGGCTACCGGATCGGCTCCATGCGAGCAGGGCAGACGATCATCCAGGAGGTCCCGGTCATCGCCGGGCAGACGGTTCGCGCCGCGCTGGCCTGGAGCAGCAGCACGTCGGGCTCATCCAACACGGAAAAGTCGAACACGCTGACCGCAGACCTTGACCTGCGGCTGGTGACGCCGAGCGGCGCATCGGCTGGTTCGTACACCTTCGACAACGCCTACGAGGCGGTCGACATCCGCGCGACCTCCAGCGGCACGCTGCGCATCGAGGTCAGACAGACCCGATTCGACGCCGCCGAGGAGCCGTACGGCCTCGCCTGGGCGATCCACGGCCCATTCACCGACATCGAGGACTCGCAGTTCCGTGGCGATATCCTGTGGGCGGCCGCGGAGGGCATCACGGCCGGATGCTCGACGGATCGGTTCTGCCCTGGTGCCTCGGTGACCCGAGAGCAGATGGCGTCCTTCCTGCGTCGTGCGGGCAGCCTGCCGTACACAACAGCCGATTACTTCACAGACGACGCCTCCAGCCAGCACGAGGCCGATATCAACGCCATCGCCGCAGCCGCCGTCACCGGCGGGTGCGCGACGAACCGGTTCTGCCCCGGCAGCATGGTGACCCGCGCCCAGATGGCGTCGTTCCTCGTCCGCGCCCTCGACCTGCCCCCCAGCAACGTGGACGCGTTCGACGATGATGAGGGCAGCATCCACGAAGGCGCCATCAACGCACTGGCGGCGGCCGGCATCACCGGGGGCTGCGATGCCTCGTCGTACTGCCCGAACGCCACGGTCACGCGCGGACAGATGGCCGCGTTTCTGCACCGTGGATACGGTCCCTGATGCGCGGCACGCGAGCCATCCCGGCCCTGATGATCCTCGGGTTGCTGGTGGCCTGCGGCTCGCCTCGCTCCACCGCGAGCCAACCCGAGCTGCCGGGCTCCGCCACCGCCCCATCGCCCGCCAGCGACCCTCCGGCAACCAGCGAGGGGTCCGGGGAGCCAGCTCCGACCCTCGAGCTTCCGAGACTGAGCCAGCCCTACGACGCGGCCGACATCCTCGACATCATGGCGACAAGCCGGCGTCCGGGCGGAGTGCCGGACGCGCTGGAGACGATTGCCATTGCCCGTCAGGTGGCCGGCGCCATCTGGAGCTACCGAGGCGCGCCCTGGGTGACGTCGGCGGCCAGCGGAACGTGTGGCCCTGAAGTGTGCACGCTGGAGCTCGCCGGAACGCTGGAGGGAGGGCAGGGCGAGGACCTCTGGGTGTTCGAGGTCGTGAATGGCGCGGCCACCCTGGTGACCGCTGAGCTTCGGGCGATGCCGAGGGAGCTCGTCGAGGAGCTCGACGCGGTCGCCCGATCTGTCGAGCCTGCCATCGATCGACATGAGCTCGTGCTGGGGACCGTCGCCTGGCTCCTCCCGGCGGACCGCGGCCACTTCCGACTGAGCTATCGGTCAGGCGGCGAAGAGGGCTCCTGCCGTATCGACGTCACCGTCGACGCGAGCGACGGATCGCTGTTGTCCTCCGATATCGACGACTGCTGACCTCGACCCGGGACCAGGCGGAGCCCCACCTCGCGGCTCTCCCCGTCCACGATCCGCCAGGCCCGCAGGCACTCGGCGGGCGAAGCGTCCGGATCGCTGAGCGTGGCGAGCAGATAGACCACGGGATAGCGAGCCTGCCGCCGGTCGGTCGGCGACGGAACGGCCGGGGTGTGCGTATGCGAGTGGAAGATCGCCACCAGGTCCTCGCCACCGTCCTCGATCCCGAGCACGATCCTCACCAGGTCGTCGGAGTGGACCGTGTACACGTAGGGGCTGGCATCGGCGTTCCGGGCGGGGTGGTAGGAGGACGCGCTCCCCGAGGCAAGGTCGCCGGCGAGCAACCCGCAGGCCTCGTTCGGCATCTCGGCGCGTGCGTGGTTCAGCAGCGCCTCCACCACCGTGAGCGGCAGCGACAGGCCGTCCCTCACCACCGCGGCGCTCCCCGTCGCGCCCGAGACGTCCACGATCCGGCTGCCACCGGTGTTCGCGCGCAGGACGAGGGGAACGCGGACGGTGCTCATCGCTGCGCGCACACCAGCGGCGACGCCGCCGCCTCGGCCGTCGCCCCGTCGCCGCAGGCCGGGCAGGATGGGTCGCGCCGGATGCGCACCTCGTCGAACGTGGTGCCCATGGCGTCGAACATCAGCAGCCGACCGGCGAGGGTCTCCCCCACGCCCAGCAGCAGCTTGAAGACCTCGTTCGCCTGCATCAGGCCGACGATCCCGGGCAGCACACCCAGCACCCCCGCCACGCTGCATGCGGGCGCCAGCTCGGCCGGTGGCTGCGTCGGGTACATGCAGCGGTAGCACGGCCCTTCAAAGGGCACGAAGGTCGTGACCTGGCCATCCCATCGGTAGATGGAGCCGTGGACCACCGGCTTCCGCAGCCTCACGGCCGCATCGTTGAGGACGTAGCGCGTGTCGAAGTTGTCGGTGCCGTCGACGATGACGTCGTACCCCTCGATCAGCCGCTCGACATTCTCGTCCCCCAGTCGCTCGGTGTGCTTCACCACGGTCGCCTCCGGGTTGAGCCCGCGGATCGTCAGCTCGGCCGAGTCGACCTTGCGCATCCCGAGCCGATCCACCCCGTGGAGGATCTGTCGCTGGAGGTTCGACTCGTCCACCACGTCGTCGTCGACGAGCCCGATGGTTCCCACGCCGGAGGCCGCGAGATACATGGCGGTGGGCGAGCCGAGCCCGCCGACGCCGATGAGCAGCACCCTCGCGTCGAGCAGCGTGCGCTGGCCGCCCTGCCCGATCTCGGGGATGAGGACCTGTCGAGCGTAGCGACGCTGCTGGGCTGGCGTGAGGAGGCGGGCCGGCTCCTCCCATTGGCCACCGCGGCCCTTCCACTGGGTGATGGGCGCCTTCAGATTGACGACGTTGGTGTAGCCGAGCTGGATCAGCCAGGACGCGGCACGCGCCGAGCGTCCGCCGACCGCGCAGTACAGGAGGATGGGCGCGTCCCGATCCGGGACGATCTCGGTGATGCGGCCGACGATCTCGGCGAGCGGAAGCAGCGTAGCGCCGGCGATGTGGCCGGCGTCCCATTCGCTCGGCTCGCGAACGTCGATGACGTGGAAGCCGTCCTTCGCGAGTCGCACCGCTTCGGCAGTGTCGGCGTCGCGGAACGCGTGGCTCGGGTGATCGGTCATCGACAATGGTCCTTGCGGCAGTGGGTCGGGTCGAATCGTGAGGTCGTCGTCAGCCCGGACAGGACTCTGTCGACTGACCGCGGGCGACCACCGCCATCAGCGCGTCGCGGCTCAAGGCGCCGACCCGCCCTGGTTGGCCCCGGCCAGCACCTCGGCTTCGTCCGGCCAGCGCGCCTCGGCGCCGATGACGGCGCCCTGCAGCACCTTGTAGACGAGCAGGGCGCACTTCAGCCGCGCCGGGCCGATCGGGACACCGAGGTTCTCGACGACCTCCTTCGGGTCGATCGCCTCGAGCTCGCCCAGCGTCAGGCCGCGCAGCTCGTCGGTGAGGATCGAGGCCGATGCCTGGCTGATCGCGCAGCCCCGACCGGTGAAGGCCACATCCGCGACGCGCTCCTTCGCGTCGTCGAGGCGGATCGTGATCGACATCTCGTCGCCGCAGGTCGGGTTCGAGTCCGCGAAGTGCAGGTCGTGGGGATCGAGCACGCCGGTGTTGTGCGGGCTCCGGTAGTGCTCGAGGATGAAATCGCGGTACAGGTTGTCCATCAGGCGATCCCGAAGGTACGGCGGACCGCCGCGATCGCATCTGTCAGGCGGTCGATGTCGTCGACGTCCGTGAACACGGAGAAGCTGGCCCGCGTCGTCGCCGGCAGGTCGTATCGCAGCATCACCGGCTGCGCACAGTGGTGGCCGGCGCGCACCGCCACCGCCTCGCTGTCGAGGATCGTGGCCACGTCGTGCGGATGAACGCCATCGACCACGAAGCTGATGACGCCGGCATGCTGCGTCCGGCTCGCCGGGACCGAGCAGGCGGATCCCCGGCGTCGCGGCAAGGGCCGCCCATGCCGTCTCGAACAGGGTGCGCTCGTGCGCGCGGACCGCATTCATCCCGATCCGCTCGAGGTAGTCGACGGCCGCCGCGAGCCCCACCGCCTCCGCGATGGCGGGGGTGCCGGCCTCGAACTTCCACGGGACCTCGTTCCACTCGGCGCCGTCGAGGGTGACGCGGGTGATCATGCTCCCGCCGGTCAGGAAGGGCGGCATGGCGTCCAAAAGCTCGCGACGCCCCCACAGGACACCGATGCCCGACGGGCCGAGCATCTTGTGCCCGGACAGCGCCGCGAAGTCCACGCCCAGCGCAGCCACGTCGACCGGCATGTGGGGGACGCTCTGCGCGGCGTCGAGCATCGTGACGGTGGCCGGCCGCACGTGCCAGCGCCGCGATCTCGGCGACCGGGTTGATCGTCCCCAGCGCGTTGCTCACCTGCGCTGAAGGCCAGAAGGCGGGACCCCGGCAACCGGGCTCGAAGGTCGTCGACGTCGAGGCGGCCGTCGTCGGTGATGCGGACGTACTCGATGGTCGCACCGGTGGCCGCGGCCAGCTGCTGCCACGGCACGAGGTTGGCGTGATGCTCCATCTCGGTCGAGAGGATGCGGTCGCCGGCGCGGACGTTCGCCCGGCCCCAGCTGTAAGCCACCAGGTTGATCGCCTCGGTCGCGTTGCGAACGAAGACGACCTCACGCTCGCTCGGCGCGCCGATGAAGCGGGCGATGGCCCGGCGGGCCGCCTCGAAGCGGGCCGTCGCATCCTCGCTGAGCTCGTAGATGCCCCGATGGACGTTCGCGTAGTGATGCGCGTACATGTCGGCGAGGGCATCGATCACCGCCCGCGGCTTCGGCGACGAGGCCGCGGAATCGAGGAAGACGAGCGGCCGCTCGGACCGGTGAGGACGATCGAAGAGCGGGAAGTCCGCACGCAGCGCGGCTCCGGGAACGACGCCGGGTCGAGCCGCCTGCTCGAGAGCCATCTGCGTTCCTTCGCCGGCCGCGGTCAGTGCGGCGCGACCGGCTCGGGGGCCGATGCGGCGTCGCCGATGCCGGCGGGTAGGCCAACCTGCTCGCGGACCCAGTCGTAGCCGTTGGCCTCGAGCTGGTGGCTGAGCTCCTCGCCACCGCTCATGACCACGCGGCCGTCCAGCAGGACGTGGACGAACTGCGGCTTCACGTAGTTCAGCATCCGCTGGTAGTGGGTGATCATCAGCACCCCCATCTCGGGCGAGAGGGTGGCGTTGATGCCCTCGGCCACGGTCTTCAGCGCGTCGATGTCGAGGCCGGAGTCGGTCTCGTCGAGGATCGCCATCTCCGGGTTGAGAACGGCCATCTGGAGCATCTCCAGCCGCTTCTTCTCACCGCCGGAGAATCCCTCGTTCACGTAGCGCGTGGCGAAGGCGGGGTCCATGCGGAGGACCGCCATCTTCTCCTCCATCAGCTTCCGGAACTTCGCGAGCGGGATGCCGGTGTAGCGGATCGAGCTTCTCGCCGTCCGCGTCGGCCGGCTTCGGATGGTGGATGGCGTTGTAGATGTTGCGGAGGAAGCGCGCGACCGTCACTCCGGGGATCGCGCTCGGGTACTGGAAGGCCAGGAAGACCCCCAGCTGGGCGCGCTTGTCCGGCGCCTCCCGACCGCGGCGCCCCGGAGGTCCTGCCCGCGCCAGGTGGCGTGCCGGCATCGGCCGGTAGTCGGGGTGGCCCATCAGGGTGTAGGCCAGCGAGGTCTTGCCCGAGCCGTTGGGGCCCATGAGCGCGTGCACCTCGCCCTGGCGGACGGTGAGGTCGAGTCCCTTGAGGATCTTCTTCTCCCCGATGCTCACCTCGAGCCCGGCAGATGACGAGTTCGTCGGTCATGCGTTCCTTGCTGCCTGCTGCGTGGATCGTGGATGAATGGCCGTTGGCACGCCGGCGGCGCACCTCGGGCGGATAGGGCGGTCCACCGGCCGATGCGGCCATCTCCGCGAGGTTCGTCGCCCCGAGAGATTGGCTCAGCGACTCGTAGACGCGCTGGAAGATGTCGTGGACGCTGCACGGCTGGGGCCGATCGCAGTGCTCGAGGTCGCTCGGCGCCGGCGCACGGCATCTCGAGCAGCGGCCCGTCGAGCGCCCGGACGGCATCGGTCATCGCGATCTCCGCTGCCGGACGCGCCAGTCGGTAGCCGCCGGACTGGCCGCGGGTGGCGCTCACCAACCCGGCCCGTCGGAGGTCGCCGACGAGCTGCTCCAGGTAGGCGTGGGGCAGCTTCTCGCGCTTCGCGATCTCGGTGAGCGAGAGGCACCGATCGTCCTGGGTGCGCGCCAGCGTGAGGAGGACCCGGATGCCGTACTCGGTGCGTGTGCTGATCTTCATCGCATCAGCCCAGCCGCACCCGGACCTCGTCGCCGTCGACGGTGGTCTCGTAGGCGGTCACCGGACGCACGGCCGGCAGGGCCAGGACGCGGCCGCTGAAGAGGTCGAAGCGGGCGCCGTGGCGCGGGCACTCGACCGCCGGTCTCGTCGAGCTCCCCCTCGCCGAGCGTGCCGCCGTCGTGGGTGCAGACGTTGTCGATGGCACCCCACTCGCCGTCCTCGGTCAACCCGAGGCAGAGCGAGCGGCCGTCCACCTCGATGACGCGGACGGTGCCGGGCTCGACATCGCCGGTGCGGGCGACAGTGACGAATCCGCTCGGCGTCTGCTCGAGCGCGGTCATGCCGCCACCTCGTCGCTGTCGGCCACGCCGATGCGCCGCGCCAGCGCGGCGAGGACCCGGGCGCGGATCGTCTCGTCGTCGATCTTGGCCACCACCTGCTCGAAGAAGCCGCGCACGATCATCCGCTCGGCCGACGTCGGCGTCGAGTCCACGGGTCTGCGCGTAGAAGAGCGTGGTCGGGTCGATCGCGCCGGCCGTCGCACCGTGGCCGCAGCGGAGGATGTCGTTCGCCTCGATCTCGAGCACCGGGAATCGGCTCGGCGCCGGCGTCCGGGCTGAGCAGCAGGTTGCGGCATTCCTGGTAGCTGCTCGTCTGCTTCGTCCCGTGACGCACGTTGGTGACGCCGTAGAACGAAGCATGCGCCCGGTCGTAGAGGGCCGAGAGATACAGCAGATCGCTGGTGGTGTGATCGGCGGCCAGATCCTGGACCGTGTTGATGTCGATCCGCTGGTCGTCGCCGGCGGCGAGGATGCCGAGCACCTTCGAGGTGCCGCCCTTGCCGGTCATCAGGACGTCGACGCCGACCTTCGTCAGACTCGAGCCGACCTCGGCGTTGAGCGTCGTCACCTCCGCGTCCTGGCCGACCACCACCCGCTCGGCACCGATGTGCCACGCGCCGTCGCCGAGCTGCTGGAGGTTCGCGTAGCGGACGCGCGCCGGGCACCGGCCCGCAGGTCGACCACGCCGCCATACCACCCGGCGTCACCATCCGGCGACACGATCTCCTCGAGCAGCGTGACGTCGGACCCTCCTCCGCGACGACGAGCGTGACCGGGTGGAAGGTCGAGACCGAGCGCTGGGCGGGTGCTGGCGCGCCACGAGCGTGCCATCGACAGCGACGCCGCGCGGCACGTAGACAGAAGAGGCCGCCGGTCCACGCGGCGTGGGCCAGCGCCCAGAAGTGAGCGTGCGAGGCGGGCCCGTCCACCTCCCCCAGGCCCGCCGCACGAGCTCCGGATGCTCCCGGACGGCGGTACGCAGGTCGGTGAGGATGACTCCGGCCTCGGCGGCGCCCGGCGGCAGATGCGCCTCGAGCATGGGGACGTCGAGCAGGAGTTCGGCGCGCGCGGGAGCCCGTCGAGGTCGGCGCGCGGCGCCATTCCTCCTCCTGGCCGGTCGGGCTCGGGAGTCGCCGTGGCGCGCTCCCACCAGCGGGAGCGGAGCTCGCGCAGCCAGTCGGGCTCGTCGTATCGGTCGCTGATGCGCCCGATCGCGCCGGCGTCGATGGCCGGTGCGGTCGCGTGATCGTCATCGGTTCAGCCGACCGCGCCTTCCATCTGGAGCTGGATCAGGCGGTTCATCTCGACCGCGTACTCCATCGGCAGCTCCTTGACGATCGGCTCGATGAAGCCGTTCACGATCATCGCCGAGGCCTCGGCCTCGGACAGGCCGCGGCTCATCAGGTAGAAGAGCTGCTCCGCTGCCGACCTTGCTGACGGTCGCCTCGTGGCCGATCGTGACGTCGTCCTCGTCGATCTCCATGTAGGGATACGTGTCGGAGCGCGCGTCATCATCGAGGATGAGCGCGTCGCAGCGGACGGTCGACTTCGACTTCTCGCAGCCGGGGTAGACCTTGACGAGGCCCCGATAGCTCGTGCGGCCGGTGCCCTTGGAGATCGACTTCGAGGTGATGAGCGAGGTCGTGTTCGGCGCCGCGTGGATGATCTTGCCGCCGGCGTCCTGGTGCTGCCCGTCGCCGGCGAAGGCGATGCTCAGCACCTCGCCGTGGGCACGCTCGCCGAGCAGGTAGATCGACGGGTACTTCATGGTGACCTTCGAGCCGAGGTTGCCGTCGACCCACTCCATCACCGCGTCCTCGTGGGCCACGGCGCGCTTGGTCACGAGGTTGTAGACGTTCGAGCTCCAGTTCTGGATCGTCGTGTACCGGACGCGGGCGCCCTTCTTGACGATGATCTCGACCACCGCGCTGTGCAGGCTGGCGGTGGAGTAAGTCGGCGCGGTGCATCCCTCGACGTAGTGCACGCTGGAGCCCTCGTCGGCGATGATCAGCGTCCGCTCGAACTGGCCCATGTTCTGGGTGTTGATGCGGAAGTACGCCTGCAGCGGCAGCTCCACGTGGACGCCCTTCGGGACGTAGATGAAGGAGCCGCCCGACCAGACCGCGGTGTTGAGCGCGGCGAGCTTGTTGTCGTTGGCCGGGATCACCGTGCCGAAGTGCTCGCGGAAGAGCTCCGGATGCTCCTTCAGCGCCTGGTCGGTGCCGAGGAAGATCACGCCCTGCTTCTCGAGGTCCTCCCGGATGTTGTGGTAGACGACCTCCGAGTCGTACTGCCCGCCGACGCCGGCGAGGTACTTCTTCTCCGCCTCCGGGATGCCCAGCCGGTCGTACGTGCGGCGAATGTAATCCGGCACGTCGTCCCAGCTCTGGACGGCCTTATCGGTCCCGGTCACGTAGTAGAAGATGTCCTGGAAGTCGATCCCCGACAGGTCCGCGCCCCACTTCGGCATCGGGCGCGCCTCGAAGTGCCGATACGCCTTCAGGCGAAGGTCGGTCATCCACTGCGGCTCACCCTTGATGGTGCTGATCTTCGCGACGGTCTCAGCGTCCAGACCCTTGTTGAAGATCTGGAGCGGCTTCTCCTCGTCGTGCCAGCCGTACTTGTAGCTGTCGGGGATCTGGCTCAGGGCGGGGTTCGGAAGGGCCATGCGTTCCTCGTGTCAGGATCGGGACGAGAGTCCAGCGTGCGAGATACCTTGTGCGGCCGTTGTCCGCACCGCGGTCGGATCGGCGTCGTCGTTGTCGTTTGCGAAGGGGTCGGCGATGAGGATGAAGGCGATGAGCAGCACCACCACGACGGCCACGATCACGATCGGGCGGGACGCCATGCCGGGCCACGGGTACTTCGTCGGATGTTGATGGTGCGGAGAAACGTTCATGTGGCTCCCCCTCCTCATCGCGATGTCGGCGAATCCCGACCGAATTGGTCGGTGTTACGGGCTCATTGTCCCCCGATCGGGGGTCGCGGTCAACCGGCGGGAATCGTCACGTCGGCCGAGACGCCGCTCCGGTCCGCGACGGCAACCGGTACCGAGAGGACCTCTCGGAATCCGGCGAGCGTGTTGCCCCGGACACGGTCGAGGAGCGAGGGCCGGGATGCCGGAGCCGGCAGGATGACCAGATCGGCGCCGATGGCCGAGACGGCATCGTCCATGCCGCGGGTGCCCGGCCGCGACGGAAGCCATCCGCCCGCCGTCACGCCTGCCTCGCGAGCGGAACGAACCTGCTCGGCGAGGTAGTGGCGACCCATCATCTCGAGCTGTTGGGGCTCCAGGAGGGCTCGACGCTCGGGTCCGCCCTCGACATCGGCGGTCCACGGACCGCTCGGATAGGGATCGACGAAGTACGACTCGGCCGATCGGTCGTACAGCACGACCCGCGCCTGCTGGCTGGCTGCCCAGCGCAGGACGGGCTCGCGCATCTCGGCATAGGCCGGATCTCGCCCGTCGTCCGTGGCGAGGAGGATCGTGCTGGTCATCGCGCATCCACATCCGCCGCGGCGGAATCCAGGTGCGAGACGAGAGCCGAGATCACCCGGCTGTCGTCCGTCACGAACCCGACGAACTCCTTGTCCGGCGCGCTGATCCCGCCGATGCCGAACTGCGCCGGTTCAGAGACCTCCCAGCTGACGAAGGCGATCGGATCGGGGGCGGTCGACACGAGGAACCACTGGTTCTCGAGATCGACCGTCGAAGGCTCGACCTCGATCCACCTCAGCGCAACCTCCGGGGGGAGGCCGGGGCGCCCGGTGCCGAATGCGACGATCTCCGCGCCGCTGGCGGCCAGGTCCGCATAGCGGGTGGCCTCGTGGTCGAGCTTGGATGCGTTCTGGAAGCCCACCCAGAGCTTCCCTCCGCCGTGCACCGACGACTCGATCTCTCGCGTCGCTCGCAGCATCTCGCGGGCGTCATAGGTGAACCGCGTTCCGGGGAGATGCGAGTCGCCGATCTGGTCCACCACCCGGCGGGCCATTTCGGCGATGCCCTCTGCTCGGCGGTCGGGATGAGTCGTGGGGTACGTCCAATCCATGCCGGCAGTACGGCCAGCGGGCGGGGACGGATCACGCGGTCGTCGATCTAGTGCGTGACGATCTTGGGCAGGTGCCTTGCCTGGGCAATCCAGCCGGCGACCATCGTCTCGGTCGGCGCCCTTCGGGTCGTGGGGCGGGCGGCGTTGAGCTCCTGGAACGTCGCGGCGAGGTTCTCCGGATTCCGCTGGGCAAGCTCGGACGCCGAGTCGACGCCGGCTGCCTCGAGAAGGTCGCTGAACTGGGCGCCGACACCCTTGATCCGCATCAGGTCGCAGGCATTGACCCACGCGAGCAGCAGCTTTCCACTGATGGCGGTCTCGGCGGCCAGCGCCTCGCGGCCAGTCTTCGGGCCGGCGCGCTCGAGCAAGGCGTCGCTGGTACGGATGCCGGCCCCCTGCAGCGTGGCGGCATGGACGGGACCGATGCCTTCGATGTCCTCGACCTTCATTTCGAACGATCCTCGTATAAGCGTGTTTGCGCTCCAGCCTGGCGGTCGGAGGGTCGGCGGACGAGTGCCAAAGGACCCGTCCACTTCATACCCCGGTTTCGAGGGCCGAGCCAACGTCCGCGACGGTCGCTCCGGCGCCGACCAGGTGACGCATCTCGCCGGCAGGCAGCGCCGAATCGACCGAGGCGAGCTGGACCACGCGTCCCTCCTGCATGAAGGCGACGAGCCGATCCGGCACGATCCAGGTCTCGTCGTCCCACCCGGTGGGGCTTCCCACCACGTCGACTGCCGCGCCCGCCACCTCCGAGAAGGTCCACGGCTCCGGAGCCGGCTCGAGGGCCATCCCCAGCATCGAGCGGGCCGCGCGCTCACCGCCTTCCCGTGCTGCGTGCCAGTGCTCGATCCGGCGCCCCGCCACGCGCGCCGCGTCACCCGCGGCCCACACGGCCGGATGACTGGTGCCGTTCGCGGCATCGGTGAGGATGCCGTCGGCCACGTCGAGGCCGGCATGCGCCGCCAGCTCGTCCCGCGGCCGCACGCCGACCCCCGCCACGATGAGCGCGGCGGCATGTCGCTCATCGCCGAGCCAGACGGCGCCAGGCTCGATCGCGGTGGCCTCCGCATCGGTCCGCACGGTGATGCCGGCCCCCTTGAGCCGGTCCGCCGCCCAGCCGGCCAGCAGCGACCCGAGCGCGCCGGACCAGAGCCGATCGGTGCGCTCCAGGATGGTCGGCCGGAGCCCCAAGGCCGCCAGCGACGAGGCCACTTCGACACCGATGAAGCCCCCGCCGATCACCACCGCCGGCGCGCCATCCCCCGCTTCGAGCACGGCGCGGCGAAGCCTGCGGGCGTCGCCGAGCGTTCGAAGCTCCAGGGCGTGCTCGGCACCCGGGATCGGGAGGTCGCGCGGGGCGGCGCCGGTCGCGATCAGGCTGCGGTCGAAGCTGATGCGTCGCCCATCGGCGGTCTCGGCCACGCGACCATCCACGTCGAGGGAGGCCACGCGAGCGCCCAGCAGCAGGTCGATGCCACGCCGCTCGTACCAGCGCTCCGGCTCCGCCAGCACGAGCTCGTCTGGCAGGTCGTCGCGGAGCAGCTCCTTGCTCAGCGGTGGCCGGTTGTATGGCGGTGTCCCTTCGTTGCCGACGAGGAGGATGCTTCCTTCGAAGCCCTCCCGGCGAAGGGTCCGCGCGCACCGCACCGACGCCACGCCGCCCCCGACGAGGAGAATGTCCGTCGTGTCGTCCGCGCGTCCCACCTCCCCATGCTAGCCGCGGGTGCGCAGGATGCTCGGATAGACTCCGGGCCGATGAGCCTTCCGTCCGACCTGGGCCTGCGCGACGCGACGCTCGACGACCTGCCCGCCATCGCCGCGCTGCGCGAGTCCGTCGGCTGGGGTGTCGCGGGCTGGGCGCTGCACGCGGTCATCGGCCAGACGCACGCGCGGTGCCTCGTCGCGGTCGACCGCGATGGCGCCGTGGCCGGCGTCGGGTCCGGGATCGTCTACGGGCCGCTCGGCTTCATCGGCAACATGATCATCGCCGAGCCGCATCGGCGGCGCGGTGTCGGTTCGGCGATCCTCGCGGCGATCGTCGCGTACCTCGAGGACGCCGGCTGCGCACGTCTCGAGCTGAATGCCACGTCCGAGGGACGCCCGCTGTACGAGCGCCACGGGTTCCATAGCCGGGGCAACAGCGCCACGGCACGCATCCCCCGCGACGCGGCGCTCGAACCCGACCCGGATGCCGCGATGCGTCGCGCCTCGCGCGCCGATCTGCACGCCCTGGCCGCCTACGACCTCCCGCGATTCGGTGGCGATCGGCGGACCCTCTTGCAGATCCTGATGGACGCGACGGAGGTGGTGACCCTGCTCGCGGAGAACGCGAGGGGCGTGACCGGCTACGCCTGCGTGAGGACCGACGAGTCGCGGATCGGACCGATGGTGGCCGAGACCCCCGCGCTCGCGGCGTCACTGCTCCGGCATGCCTTCGACCTCATGCCGCATGCCGTGGATGCGCGTCTCAACCTCCCACCGAACAACGCCCCGGGCGCCGCATGGCTCGAGCAGCTGGGCGTGCAGATCGAGCCGTGGGACGGTCGGATGGGGCGCGGTCCGGAGCTGCCCCGACGCGACGAGACCGTGTATGGCATGGCCATCGGGGCGCTCGGGTGAGCACGAGCCGCGGACTGGTCCTCCGCGCCCGGTCCGGCTTCTACACGATCGCCACCGACGAGGGGGACCTCGTCGAGGCGCGGCTGCGGGGCCGGGTCAAGAAGGAGCGACAGGCGTCGGACCTCGCGGTCATCGGCGATCGGGTGCTCGTCGAGCGTCTGCCCGACGGCACCGGGGCCATCGCGTTCGTGGAGCCCCGCGAGCGTCGCTTCAGCCGCCGCCAGCCCGGGCCGCGCGGGACGTGGCGCGAGGACGTGATGGTCGCCAACCCGGACCTCGTGACCCTCGTCTTCGCCGTGGATCGCCCGCCGCCGAACCCGCGGCTGATCGATCGCTTCCTCGTCGTGGCCGAGTACAACGAGGTGCCGGCGATCATCGTGGCGAACAAGGTCGACCTGCTGGGCCACGAGGCGGCAGGCGCCATCTTCGGGCCGTACGAGCGCATCGGCTACGGGGTGGTCTACTCCAGCGCGAAGGCCGGCATCGGCCTCGAAGAGCTCCGCGGACACCTGGCTGGACGCCTTTCGATCGTCACCGGCCCGTCGGGCGTCGGCAAGTCCACGCTGCTCAATGCGCTCCAGCCGGGCCTGCACCTGGCCACCGGCGAGGTGTCGAGCGCCGAGGAGGGCAAGGGGAAGCACACGACCACGCACGCCGAGCTGCTCCCGCTCGACGGCCCCGCCGGCGGGCACGTGGCCGATACGCCGGGCATCCGCGAGCTCGGCCTGTGGCAGATCCCCGCCACCGAGCTCGCCTGGTGCTTCCCCGAGTTCCGTGAGCACCTGGGCAACTGCGCCTTCAACGACTGCACCCATCTCCACGAGCCGCGCTGCGGGCTGCGGGCTGCCGTGGCAGCCGGCGTGGTCACCG
Source organism: uncultured Chloroflexia bacterium (assembly GCA_963704115.1). Taxonomy (GTDB): domain Bacteria; phylum Chloroflexota; class Limnocylindria; order QHBO01; family QHBO01; genus JACDBZ01. The sequence continues at coordinate 646,843 of CAVPGY010000001.1, read as the reverse complement.
AGGATCGGCACGACTCCTATCGCCGCATGCTCACCGGTGATCTCGCCGGCTGAGGGCGGCCGTACAATCGCGCGACCATGCAGATCGCACCGGGCGTTCACCAGGTCCGGATGCTCGGCGCCGATGCCTTCCTCCTCGAGGAGGATCGGCTGACGCTCATCGATGCCGGCATGGTCGGGTCGCGCCTGCTGCTCGAGCGCTACCTGCGTCGCATCGGCCGCCGGCTCGACGAGCTCGACCGGATCATCTGCACGCACGGCCACCCCGATCACATCGGTGGGATCAGTGAGCTCGTACGGGACCGCGACGACGTCGCCGTGCTGATCCACCCGGACGACCTGGCCGGCCTGACGCGGCCGCTCCGGGAGGCGATGGCCACCGCCGAGTCGCACGGCGAGCGACGGGGGCGGATCATCCAGTACCTCACCCGCACGCCGGCCGACCCGACCCCGCTGGAGGGCGACGACATCCTGCCGATCCTCGGCGGGCTCCGCGTCGTCCACACGCCGGGGCACACGCCCGGGAGCATCTGCCTCTACCTCGAGCGCTCGCGGACGCTGTTCACCGGCGACGTGCTGCAGGTGATCAGGGGGCGGCTGACGTACGCCAGCGCCTTCTTCAGCCATGACCATGCCGGCGCCCGCGGGTCGGTCGAGCGGCTCGCGGCCCTCGACGTCGAGACGATCGCCCTGTCGCACTATCCGCCCTGGCGCAACCATGCCAATGCGACGCTTCGCACGCTCGCGGACGAGGCGACGTCATGACGGCGCACGGAGGGGCCCATCCGCAGAACGACCTCGAAGCTCGCGCCATGGAGACCGTGACCGATCTCCTGGCCGATGCGGTTCGCCGCTACGACCGGCACCCGGCACTCCTCATCAAGCCTGCCTTCCGGACCCGGACCTGGCGCTACCGTGACCTCGGGGAGCAGGTGCCGAGGGTCGCCCGCGCGCTCGTGGATCTCGGGCTGGAGCGCGGTGACCGCGTGGTGATCTGGGCGGTCAACCGTCCCGAGTGGGCGATCGGCTTCCTCGCCGCCACCCACGCCGGACTGGTCGGCGTGCCGCTCGACGTCCGGAGCGCCGACGACTTCGCGACGAGGGTCGTCGAGCAGACCGAGCCGAAGCTCGTGCTCGCGTCACGCCAGACCGAGGAGGCGGCCCGACGCCTGGGCCTGCCGGTCGTGCTCATCGAGACGCTGCCGGACCTGGCGAAACACCACGATCCCCTTCCGGCCGCCGACGTCGGCCCCGACGACCTGCTGGTCGTGATGTTCACCTCCGGCACGACGGGCGATCCGAAGGGCGTGATGCTCACCCACGGCAACGTGGCGTCGAACGCGCGGACCCTCATCGACGTCTTCCCGTTCGGGCCCGACGAGCGGCTGCTCTCCGTCGTCCCGCTGTCCCACATGTTCGGCATGACCTGCGACCTGCTCGCGCCGCTCGCCGCCGGCAAGACGGTCGTCTATCCGGTCAGCCGCCAGCCCGCGGTGCTCGTCCGCACGTTCCGCGAGTTCAAGGTCACGATGTTCCTGATCGTGCCGCAGGGCCTGCGCCTGCTGAGCAACGCCGTCGAGCGCAAGGTCGACGCGTCCGGAAGGCGAGGCCAGTTCGAGCGCCTCCACGCCATTGCGCCGCGCCTGCCGCGCTTCGCCCGACGGCTGCTGTTCCGGCCCGTGCTGTCGCAGTTCGGTGGACGGCTGCGGACATTCGCGGTCGGCGCATCGGCGCTCGAGCCGGAGCTCGCGCACCGCTGGGGCCACATGGGGATCGACTGCCTGCAGGGCTACGGCGCGACCGAGATGAGCCCGGTGATCAGCTTCACCCGGCCGTCGAGGAACCGGATCGGCACCGTGGGCGAGGCGATCCCCGGGGTCGAGATCCGGATCGCCGAGGACGGCGAGGTGATCGTTCGCGGGCCCAACCGCTTCATCGGCTACTGGCAGAACCCCGAGGCGACGGCGGCTGTGATCGACGCCGAGGGCTGGTATCACACCGGGGACGTGGGCGAGCTCGACGCCGATGGCTACCTGACGCTCCGCGGCCGGAAGAAGGACATGATCGTGCTGCCGGACGGTCAGAACGTGTACCCGGACGACGTCGAGGCGGTCCTGGCGCGAGACTCACGACTGCGCGATGCCAGCGTGGTCGGCTTCGCGGCCGATGGAACCGGCGCGCGGGTCCACGCCGTGCTGCTGCTCGACGATCCGTCGCAGGCCGAGCCGATCGTGCGTCATGCGAACACGGCGCTGGCCGGTCACCAGCAGATCCGCGGATGGAGCGTGTGGCCGCACGACGACTTCCCGCGCACGCCATCGCTGAAGGTCAAGAAGCGCCTGGTCCTCCAGGAGCTGTCGCGACAGGACGCCCCGACCCATGGCGGGGCCGATGGCGACGCCTCCGCCTCCGCCCCGACCCGCCCTCAGGTCGCCACCGTCGCGGCGCTGGCCGCGCAGGTCGCCCAGGTGCCGGACCTGCGCGCGCAGCCCGACGCGCGGCTCGAGGCCGACCTCGGGCTCGACTCGCTGGGGCGCGTGGAGCTGCTGAGCGTCATCGAGGAGGAGCTGGGCGCGTTCATCGACGACGGACAGGTCGAGCCCAACGCGACCATCGCCGAGCTGGAGCGCCTGGTCGAGGCGGCGCGCGACGCCCGCCCCGAGACCGGCATCTTCGGCTGGCCGCTCAACCCGGTGGTGCGTGCGATCGGCATCGGCTTCCAGGAGCTGCTGATGGTGCCGTTCGTCGGGCTCTTCTACCGCGTCACGATCCTCGGAGAGCATCACCTGAAGGGCCTCCAGGGGCCGGTGATCTTCGCGCCGAATCACCACCTGCACAGCGACAACGCCATCATCCTGACCCACCTGCCGCTCGCCTGGCGCTGGCGGCTGTCGGTGGCGGCAGCGGCTGACGACATCTTCGGCAACCGGCTCCGTGGGCTGGGGGCGGCCGTGATCGGCAACGCGTTCCCGCTCGCTCGGGAGGGGGCGATCCGTCGCTCCCTCGAGCTGCTCGGCGCCCGGCTCGATCGCGACTTCAGCGTCCTCATCTTCCCGGAGGGCGAGCTGACCGTCGGTGGACCGATGAAGCCGTTCAAGGCAGGCGCCGGACTGATCGCGGTCGAGAGCGCGATCCCGGTGGTGCCGATGAAGGTGAAGATCAAGCGGCTGTCCTGGATCGACCAGCGCGGGCCCGGCTCGTCGCCGCGCGGCGACGTCGAGATCATCTTCGGCGAGCCGATCAGCTTCGACGCCGGCACCGACGCGGCGACGGCCACCGCTCGGCTCGAGGAGGCCGTGGCGGCGCTCTGAGGGAGCGGCCTACCGGCTCAGCGCGCCGCGGTAGAGGTCGAGCAGCCGCGAGCTGAGCCCGGGTCCGGAGCCGACCAGCTCGCCGAAGGCATCGGCGTCGAGCGCGTACAGGACGCCGGGCGACGTTGCGGTGACGGTCGCGGTGCGCGGCACGTCCCGCAGCAGGCCGATCTCGCCGAAGAGGGCGCCGGGGCCCAGCTCGCGGAGCTCGGCCTCGACTCCGTCCTGCCGCTGCGTGACGCGCATCGTGCCGGCGTCGACGACGTAGAAGCGGTCGGCCACGTCGCCCTGGCGCACGACCACCTGGCCGGCCTCGACCGGGACCGGCAACCAGCTGTCGTGCGGCGGCCTCGATGCGGGCAGGTGGCAGGCCGGCGAAGATCTCCTGGTCGAGGAGGCGCAGCCGAATCGGATCGATCGCGGGTCCTGCCGGCCGCGCCTCGAGCAGCAGGAGCGCACCGGTCACGCCGCCGACGACGATCACGCCCGCCGCGACGAGGACGAACGGGACGCCGAACAGGCTGGCCAGGATCGGCATCAGCAGCGAACCGAGCGAGTAGACGATGGCCGAGCTGGTCTGGAGCACGCCCATGGCGCGCCCGCGGAGCTCGTCGGGCACGATGCGCTGGATCATCGTCGTGTTTACGACCTCGAGCAGCAGCAGGCCCGCCACCGCCACGCCGATGGCGAGCATCGCCATCACCAGCCCCCCGGACAGCGCGAGCCACGCCAGGCCGATCCCGCCGACGACCCCGCCGATCACCAGGGGCACGCTCAACCGCCGCGCCAGCAGGGCGCCGCCGCTCACGCCGGCCACCACGCCGCCCACCCCGGTCGCCGCCTGCAGGAAACCGGTGCCGGACTCACCGGCCCCCAGGACGTCGACCGCGATGATCACCGTCATGACGTTGATGCCGCCGATGACGAAGCTGGTGGCCGAGTCGAGGACCAGCGGTCCCGCCAGCGGGCGGAGCATCGTGCGCCAGCCGCCGTCGGTCGGCTCCTTCGTCTCGTCGGCGTCGGCGGCCTTCGGCGCCGCTCGACCGGGAACCGGCAGGAACCAGAGGATGACGGCGACGACGCCGAACGAGGCGGCGTTGATGAGGAAGGCGACGCCGAGCCCGCCGCTCGCCAGCAGGATCCCCGCGATCGCCGGACCGATGATGAACGCCACGTTGTCGAGCGTCGCCCACGCGCTGTTCGCGGTGCCGAGGTCGCGCTCGTCGACGAGGCTCGGCAGCAGCGCGCCGATGGCCGGCCCGAAGAACGTCGAGAAGCAGGCGGCCAGGATCGAGAACGCGATGATGACCCAGGTCGGCGCCGAGACCGAGACCGCCGCGGCCAGCGCGATCATGATCACCCCGCGCGCGACGTCGGTGACCAGCAGGACCATCCGCCGATCGAACCGGTCGGCCACGATGCCGGCCGGCACCGAGAGGAGCACGTACGGGAGGATGCGCGCCGCGCCGATGATCCCCAGCAGCACCGGCGAGTTGCTCTCGGCGTAGACGACGACCAGGATCGCGACCAGGTAGAGCCAGTCGCCGATGCCCGAGATGAACTCGCCGGCCAGCAGTCGGGCGAGGGCCGGATTGCGACGGAAGAGCTCGCGGTAGGTCCGGACGAGGCTCACGGCGCGGAGGCCGGCCGGTGACGCCAGGGATGCCGACGGCCCGGGTTGTCCGCGATGCTGGCGAGGATCGCCTTGAGCTCGAACGGGCTCAGCCCGGGATGCTTCGACAGGATGCGCGCCACCAGGCCGGCGATGTGCGGTGCCGCGAAGCTGTTGCCCGTGGCCACGGTGCTGCCGCCGTCCTTCCAGGCGATCGGCACGTTGACGCCCCAGGCGCCGAACTCGACCGGTGGCGACGGGTTGTAGTAGACCCTCCACGGGTCGGGCTCGCCGTGAGCCGCCACCGAGAAGACCGATGAGAAGAGCGACGGATAGCTCGGCGCGGGGACGTTGTTCGCCGCACTCACAAGGGCCATCGACTGGAAGTACGCGCGATCGGCGAGGTCGTGAAAGACCGGATACAGGGACTCGCTCTTCGATGACAGGCTGAGGTTGCAGACCTGCAGACCGTTATCGATCGCCCACTCCAGCCCGGCGGCGAAGGCCGTCCCCTTGCCGCGCAGGTCGGCCCCCAGGACGCGGATCGAGACGAGCTCGGCCTCGGGCGCGAGGGACAGGATGATCGCGCCGCAGGCCGTGCCATGGCCGAACAGGTCGACGGGCTCGTCAGGAACGACCTTCGGACCGTCGTCGGTCATCTCGACGGTGACGTTCTCGACGACCCGGCCGTGGAGCGCCGGATGGGCGTTCTCGAGGCCCGAGTCGATGATGCCGACACGAACACCGGCGCCGGTGGCGTCGCCCCAGGCCCACGTACGGGTCACCCCCTTCAGCCGGAGCCCGCGCCTGAGCTGCCGGCGCGGGTCGGCGAACGGCTCGGACCAGGCCGGCAGGCTCTGGTTGCTCATCCCCGACCGGCGCGTCGCGTGCGACTGGCGTGCGTGGCGAGCACCGCGAGCAGGTCGGCTACGAGGCTCGTCTCGCCGTCGCCCAGCTCGCGCAGGCGGGCGATGCGGTCGACCAGCGCCCAGAAGGGCGCGTCGTCATCGGGATCGAGGCGGACCGTGGCCGCACTGACGAGCTGCTCGACCTCGTCGGGCGACAGATCCGGGTCCACGGACCCGAGCACGGACCGGAGCAGGCGCGCCGTGTCGCGCTGTACCCGGGCGGCGGCGATGGCCACCGTCGCCTGGCTGGCGAAGACGGCCAGCAGCTCCATGTCGGCGAGCGAGAAGGTCGGGGACCCCCGCTTGTCGAGCACCTGCAGCACGCCCAGCGTTCCGTGCTCGTCGAAGAGCGGGGCGGCCGCGATGGATCTCGGGATGTAGCCGGTCTGCTCGGCGGCGTCGCGGTTGAAGCGCGGGTCGCTCGCTACATCGGACAGCGCCAGCGCCTGCCCCGTGGAGTACACATAGCCGGCGATGCCCTGGGTGGGTGGAACCGTCAGCCCGATGGCGCCGGCCCCCTTCTCGCCGGCGGCGACGCGGAACTCGAGCCGGTCCGGATCGGGCTCGAACAGCGCGATCGAGGACGCCTCCGCATCGAACAGTCGAGCGGTTGCGTCCACGATGCTCTGGAGGAGTCGCGTCTCGACGTCGCCTTGGACGCGACGTGCGATGGCGGAACGCCGCGCCGCCGCCACGAGGGCGGCGAGCGCGGCATCCATTCGTGGTTGGGCCATCTGGCGCTACTTCAGCGACGCGTGACCCTCGGTGTCGTCGTCATCGTCCGAGGCCTGGAATCGATGGCCCTCGGTGTCGTCGTCGCCATCTGCCTTCCAGCGATGACCTTCGGTGTCGTCGTCGGCCGCCTGGAAGCGGTGGCCTTCGGTGTCGTCGTCCGTCGCCTTCAGGGCAGCGTGCCCCTCGGTGTCGTCGTCGCCGGCGGCCTGGAAGCGATGGCCCTCGGTGTCGTCGTCGGCCGCCTGGAAGCGGTGGCCTTCGGTGTCGTCGTCCGTCGCCTGGAAGCGGTGACCCTCGACGTCCTGGTCCTGCTTTTGATCGTCCATGAGATGACCCTCCACACTATCGTCGTCCTGCCAAGCCTCCCCACCGAGCGATCCCGGTCGGGAGAAGCCTTCCATCGGCGTTCGCCGCCGGAAGTCGTCCACGGGTACCTCCTTGCCATTGTGCAAGCGGCGTGATCCGCGTTGCCGTCATCCTATGCTGTGCCCCGCGGCCCTCCGATCGCGCGCGCGACATCCTGCATGTCGTCTCGCCGACAGGTCATCGGCCACCCCGGAGCTCGAGCAGGCCGAGATCGTTGATCGTCAGCGTATCGCGCTCGATCGTGAGGATTCCATCATCGACGAGGCCGCTGAGCAGCTTGTTCACACTCTGCCTCGTCCCGCCGATCATGGCGGCGAGGTCGGACTGCGTGAAGGGCCAGTTCAGATCGACGCGGCCCGAGGCGTTCGGGTCGGCGTCACGCGCGAGCCTGACGAGGCGCATCGAGAGACGGCCGGCGAGGTCGAGGAAGTGCAGCTCCTCGACATGCCCGGTAAGCCGGCGCAGCTCCTCGGCGAGTGTCTGGAGCAGGGCGCGCATGATCCGGGGATCGCTCTCGAGGAGGGCCAGGAACGGCTCACGGGGCAGCGCCAGCGTCTCGGTCGGCTCGACCGCCGCGGCCGTCGTCGAGCGTGGTGCGCCGTCGAGGAGCGCCAGCTCGCCGAAGAACTCTCCAGGGTGGAGGCTCGCGATGATCGCCTCGTCACCCTCCTGGGACGGGAGCACGATCTTCACGCTCCCCGCAACCACCACCTGCAGCGAGTCGCCCATATCGTCCTGGTGGAAGATGACCTCGCCGCGCCGGAACCGCCGCCGACGCATCTGGCCCGCGATGGCGCGCAGCCCCTCCTCGTCGACGTGCGCAAAGAGCGCGCACCGACGGAGACTCTCCACCGCCAGGGCAGGATCGAGCACGCGGATCCCCATGAGCGTGTTTCGGAACGGGCAGTGCCCACACTCTGGCCCGTCGCGCGCCCTGTCGTCAAGGCATGGCCGGGTGTCGCTTCGGTGACGCCAGCCGGGTCGAGCGATCGACCGGCGAACGGTCGGCGAGCTGATCACACCCTTCCCCGGGCCGGACCGATGATGCTCACATCAGCCGCAACGACGCTTGAAGGAGAACCCGATGTTCGGTCCCAGCCTCAGCACCACCCACCTGGCGAACCACCGTCACCAGGAGCGGCTCGAACACTCTGCCCGCCTTCAGATGGTGTCCAACCATCGCCGCGATACGCAGCGCCCCATCAACCACGAAGGAGCCCGCCAGCTCACGGCCGCCCGACTGATGGCCGCGGCCACCGGGGCCGCTCGGAGCGTCGCATCCGCCCTGACCGGCAGCTCGCACGCGAACGCGGAGCGCTGAGGATCGACCACCGGGTTCATGCCACAGCACGACGACGTCGGGAGCAATCCTGGCGTCGTTCGGTGTCGGCGTCTGGTTCCGCCCCAGCGCTTGAGCTAGAATCGCGATCCGCTCCCGGGCGGGAGTAGCTCAGCTGGCAGAGCGCGACCTTCCCAAGGTTGAGGCCGCGGGTTCGATCCCCGTCTCCCGCTCCATCCACTCCCCAGACAACGACGCGAGCGACCGGGCCGACGCCGCGCAGCACTCGTCGGCAATGCCCGGGATACGTCGTTGGACCGACGGCCCGTATCCTGTGGCTCGTGAGCAGCCCTATCGAGCGGATCGACCCCTGGCGGTACACGGCCCGCTACCCCGTGCGGCAGTACGAGCTCGACGTGCTGGGTCACGTGAACAACGCGGTCTATCTCAACTGGGTCGAGCAGGTGGCCGTCGATCACGTCGAGGCACTGGGATTCGGGCGCGACTGGGCCGCCGAGAAGGGCGGCGCATGGGTCGTCCGCGAGCATCACGTGACCTACCATCGAGCGGTGGAGTACGGGGACGTCGTGCTGGTGACGACCCTGCCACAGCAGATCGGCGGCGTGCGCGGCCTGCGCCGAACCGAGATCCATCGCGAGGCGGACGGTCTTCTGACGACCGAGATCGAGACGCAGTGGATCTGGATCAGGACCGGCGACGGCCGGCCGACGCGCGTACCGCCGGATCTGCTCGCGCTCTTCGATCGCGGGTAGCGCGCCGCTCAGGCCTCGGGCGCCATCCCGGCGAGGAGCGCGATCCATAGGACGAGCGCGACGATGAGGGAGATCAGCTCCGGGGTTGCCATGCCTCCCTGACGCCGGCCGGCCTCCGATGGATCCGCTGTTCCGCACGACACCTGTCGAAGTGGGACGAGGACAATCGTCGTACGGGCAAGAGCGGGACTCTCGTTCCGCTGACACACGGACCGAGGAGATACCCCATGGCGCACGGTGACTTCACCTTCATCGAGATTCCCGCCGACGACCCGGCACGCGCGCAGGCGTTCTACGCCGGCCTCGTCGGCTGGCAGTTCCAGGAAGTGCCCGGCATCGCGGGCTACTACATGTTCGCCACGCCGGCGGGTGAAGAGGCCGTCGGCGGGGCCATCGGCAAGCGCGGGGAGATGGCGCCGGAGAAGCTGCGAACGTACGTCTCCGTCGACGCCATCGACGCCGTGCTGCCCCGCGTGGCCGAGCTGGGCGGGTCGATCGTCCAGGCTAAGCGCGAGGTGCCCGGTATGGGCTGGTACGCCGTCCTCAACGACAGCGAGGGCAACGAGATCGCGCTCTGGGAGAATGCCCAAACCTGACATCAGTCGTCCGAGCCGCTCCCGCTCCTTGAGCTGTCATCGTCCGACTCACTCGGCTCGGGGGTCTCGTCGTCGTCGGTGGCCGTCGGGACCGGCGTGGCCGTCGGGACCGGCGTGGGCGTCGGAGCCGGCGTGGGCGTCAGGACCGGCGAGAGGGTAGCCGGAACCGAGGTCGGCGACGAGGTCGCGGTTGGTGTGGGGCTCGGTGTCGGCGACGGGCTGGCACTGATCGCGGGAGTGGGCGATGCCCCGAGGTCGGGCTCCGCCTGACCGAGCAGGCCCCCGAGCGCGAGTCCGCTCACCACGGCAGCCGCGAGCATGACGGCCGCCGCCAGCGATCGCATCGGCCACGCCCATCGCGTCACCAGTGCCGCCCAACCCGTCATCGGCGGGGCAGGCTCCTCGTCGATCGCACGCAGAATGCTGGCCGTCAGGCCCACCGGTGGCTCGCTCGCAGTACCGTCGGCGTACCGCTCGAGCTCGGCGGCGATCCGATCGAGCTCCGGGTCGACGCGATCGATCTCGCTCGGGTCGTAGTGATGGCGGGTCATCGGTCCGCCCGTTCCTCGAGGACGGTGCGGAGGCGCTCGAGCCCGCGCCGCAGGTGCGTCTTCACGGTGTTGAGCGGCCGACCGGTGGTCTCGGCCACCTCCATCAGCGACAGGTCGCCGAAGAAGCGGAGCGCCACCACCTCCCGATACGGCTCGGGCAGCGCTGCCACTGCGCCGCGAATGGCACGCTGGCCCTCCAGTGCCATGAGAACGCTCGTGGGGTCGCTCGCGGCGTCGGCGAGCCTGAGCTCCGGAATCGCGTCGAGGTCGGCGGTCGGGCGTCGCTGAGCCAGGCGCCGAAACGCCTGGCGGGTCGCGATCCGCAGCAGCCATGCCCGGATCGAGCCTTCGCCTCGGTAGGTCGCCATGGCGCGATAGGCGGACACGAAGCTCTCCTGTGTCACGTCTTCCGCGTCGTGAGGCTGACCGAGGATCCGAAGGCAGGCGCGGTACACCGCGCGTGTCTCGCGTTCGACGAGCACGTCGAAGGCCTGGCGATCACCGGCCCGAAGGGCGCCGACGAGAGCGTGGTCGTCCACGCTCCCATCGTGCCACTTCGCGGGCCACATCCCGATCGATATGGAGGTCGATCAATCGTCGTCGCGATCGTCGTCCCCGTCGTCGCCCGGTCCTGAGCTGTCGTCAGCATCATCGTCATCGCGATCTTTCCCTCGTCGTCGTGATCATCGCCATCGTCGTCGTGATCGTCGTCATCGTCATCCGGTGAGGCCGATGGACCGCCACTGGCGTCGTCATCGGTGTCGGCGCGTCGTCATCGTCATCGTCATCCGGCGAGGCCGATGCGTTCAGGCCGTCTCCCCATACGGGCCGATGCACTCGGCTCCGCTCGCTCGGCCGAGTCATCTCCATCGTCGTCGGGCGACTCCGAGACGGACGTGCTGCCGGCGTCGTCGTCGGCGTCATCGTCCCCAGGCGATGAGCTGGGCTCCGCTGATGCGGACGCGGCGGCAGAGGCAGAGGCTGCGACCAGGTTGGACTCGTCGCCGGCGAGCGGGCCTGCGCCGCCGGTCGCGAAGGTGACGCCCGCGAGCACGAGGACTGCGCCGACCGCGAGGGCGGTGGTTCGGGCGGACTGGAGGAAGTGCTTCAAGTGCACGGATCAGGCTCCCGTCTGTGGCGGCGCGGAAATGCGCCTTCACCCGATACGAGCCAACTCGTTCCCGAAAGGTTTCAACGGCGCTCGGAATCATCCATCGACTGGTGCGGCGTATGCTGATGCCGACCCCATGACCACCCTCACCCCACACGAGGCGATCGATGCGCCCGCCTGGACGATCCGGCCGGAGCAGCCGATCGATCTCGATCAGATCCACGAGCTCCACCGGACGGCCTTCGCCGGTCCGGCCGAGGCCGAGCTCGTCGATACCATCCGCAGCTCAGCCCACTTCGTCCCGGAGCTCTCGCTCGTCGCGGTGACCGACGACGGCAGCGTGCTCGGCCACGTCCTCATCAGTCGGGTCGAGCTTCAGCCCGATGCACCCGAGGCCACGCGACTGCCCGTCCTGGCCCTCGCGCCGATCGCGGTTCTCCCGCCGCACCAGGGACGCGGGATCGGATCCGCGCTGATGCGGGAGGCGGTCGACCGCGCCGACCTTCTCGAGGAGCCCTTCACCGTGGTCCTGGGCTCGCCGCCCTTCTACGCGCGCTTCGGCTTCGTGCCCGCGCTGCCGCTCGGAATGCACGGTCCGTACGACGCAGCCGGTGAGGCGTTCCGCGTCCGGGCACGCCCGGGAGCAGCGGCTGACGCCGGGAACGATCGTCTACCCGCCGGCCTTCAGCGACGTCTGAACCCACAGGCCGAGGCGCAGCGAGCCGGTTCAGTCGTGCTCGGCCTCTAGCGTGGCGCTGACCGAGATCTCGACGTTGCCGGCCAGCGCGCGCGAGATCGGACAACCGTCCTTCGCCGCCTGGGCCGCGGCGTCGAAACCCGCCTCGTTCAGACCGGGGACGACGCCGACCACGTCGAGCTCGGAGCGGGTCACGGTCCATGCGTCACCGACCTTGTCGAACGTGACCGTGGCCGACACGTGCACATGGTCGGGCGGCGTCCCGCCCCGGGTGAGACCGCCGGCCAGCGCCATGGCGAAGCAGGAGGAATGCGCGGCAGCAAGCAGCTCCTCGGGCGAGGTCCGCCCGTCGGCCGATTCGGTCCGCGAGGGCCAGGACACCGGCAGGTCGGTGAAGAGCTGGCTGGTTCCGGCCGAGACGGTCCCGGATCCGTCGGCAAGCGCGCCGGTCCAGGTGACGGTCGCTGTTCGCGTGGTTCCCATCGGTTCGCTGCGCTCCTTGGCTTAGACTCGAATGCAGATGGGAAGCGTACCCGAACCTCGACCGATCATCCGCGGCGAGCAGGTGTTCCTGCGGGCATCCGAGCGCAGCGACGTGCCGACCTTCGTGCGCTGGCTCAACGACGCCGACGTGGCCCGGAACCTCGCCCTGCGCTCACCGATGAGCGACGCCGCCGAGGTCCAGTGGTACGACCGCATGCTCGCGGCGCAGGGCACCTCCGACTACCACTTCGTCATCTGCCTGCGTGAGGGTGGCCGCCCGATCGGCACCATCGGGCTCCATGGACTGGATCTCGTCAACGGCAACGCCGAGTTCGGGATCGCGATCGGCGAGAAGGCCGAGTGGGGCAAGGGCTACGGAACCGATGCGACCCGTGCCATCTGCGACTTCGGATTCGGCGAGCTCCGGCTTGAGCGGATCAGCCTGTGCTACTACGACGGCAACGACCGCGGTCGTCGAACGTACGAGAAAGCGGGATTCGTCCACGAGGGCACGCAGCGCCGGGCTCACTTCTCGGGCGGCGTCCACCACGACATCCACATCATGTCGATCCTTAGCGAGGAGTGGCGGCAACTGCCACCGCGCGAGACGGAGTGGGAGCAGGGCTGACGAGCATCCTCGACCTGCCCGACCGCATCGCCCGCCTGACCGGCGTGGCGCGCGAGCGTGCCGGGCGACTCGTCGAGGCCGTGCCGATCCAGGGAAGCACCGTTCCCCCGGCAGCGCTGGAGCCGTGGCTGCGCGACACCTTCGGCTCCGTGCAGGCCGTCCGCCATCAGCGGCTGGTCCGTGTCACCAACCTCGCGACCCTCGAGTCCGCCGTGTTCGCGGCGCTGCGCGCACGACGACCCGTGGATGGTGGCATGCGTCCTCATGAGCTGGAGGCCGAGATCGCCGCCACCGAGGGCGATCCCTTCTGCGACCCGGAGCACCACACGCCGGCCGATGGCTTCGGCCGCGTGCGGGGCGCGCGCATGCTGTCGGGCGCGAACGCGGCGCTGGCCGAAGCGCATCACGCTGTCCTGGTCTTCGACCATCACGATCCGCTGGCGATCGATGCCGACCTCGTGAGAGACCTGTTCGCTACCGGGCGCGCCTGGGCCGAACGGGCGCGCGCGGACGACCGTGCGGCCGACCGCTATCTGCTCATCTGGAACTGCCTGTGGCGGGCCGGCGGCTCGATCATCCACGGGCACGCCCAGGCCCTGCTGGGGCGCGGCCGCCACCATGCAGCGCTGGACCGCTTTCTCCGCGACGTGACGGGGTATCGGGCGGCCCACGGCGCCGACCTCGTCACCGACCTGTTGGCAGTGCACCGCGATCTCGGGCTCGCTCGTGACCTCGCCGGCGGCGTGACGGTGGTCGCCCATCTGACGCCGGTCAAGGAGCGCGAGCTGCTGGTGGTCGGGCCTCCGGGGATGGACGAGCGAGACCTGGCATTCACCGATGCGACCTGGCGGGCGCTGGCCGCCTACCGGGACCGGCTGGGCGTCCGATCGTTCAACCTCGCCCTGTGGCGGAGTCCGCTGAACGGGGACAGCGCGACTCCGCCGATCGTCCGGATCGTCGACCGCGGCGACCCCATGAGCCGGCCGTCCGACATCGGCGCCATGGAGCTCTACGGCACGCCGATCGTCGGCAGCGACCCGTACGAGGTCATCGCGGCACTCGGCTGACCGGGCGAGGCCACCGGATCCGGCGCCCCCATCGAGTACGATGCGGCCGTGTTCGAGCTGCGCCGCGACCCGGTCACCGGTTGGTGGTCCGCGATCGTCGCCGACCGGGCGTTCGCGCGCGAGGCGTTCCAGGTCCAGGCGCAGCCGGTCGAGGGAACCCATTGCCGCCACTGCGACGAGGCTCCCGACCAGGAGCCACCGCACCTGGTGCGGCGGATCGCCCTGCGCTCGCACGCCTTCCACCAGATCGATCCGACCAAGGCCCAGGCGGCGCAGCTGTCGCTGAGCGAGGTCGAGCGCGCCACGGGTGCCTGGGAGATCCTGGTCGGTCCGCGGGACCACCATGAGCGCCTCGCCGACGCGAGCCCGCAGCTGGCCAACGCGCTCGTTCGAGCGGCTCGCGACGCGATGCGCGCCCTCGGCTCGGAGCCGCGGCCGGCGGACGATGACGGGAGGCAGGAGCCGCTCTACATCCAGGTCGTCCAGAGCTACGGCATGCAGGCCGGCTCTCGCAGCCAGCACCTGAACCTCGAGCTCTACGCCATCCCGCAGGTCCCGCACTGGGTGGCCGAGGAGATCGGCGGCGGCGCGCGGCAGGTGATCAAGCATCGACGCTGCGTGTGGTGCGCGCTGGCGAGCGCGGAGGAGGAGAACGGCGAGCGCCTGATCTTCTCCGACCACCACGCAATCGTCTTCGCCCCGGCCGCCAGCCGATCCGCATTCGAGATGGTGATCGTCCCGCGCGAGCATGCCGCGGACTTCACGACGCTCGACGACGAGGCGATCGCCGACGTGACGGCCACGCTCCAACGCGCGCTGCACGCGCTGGACGCCCTCGGCGACCCGCCGTACAACCTCTTCCTGCACACGTCCCCCGCCGGCGAGCGCCTCGACCAGACCTTCCATTGGCACTGGGAGATCCATCCGCGGCTGCGCGTGATCGCCGGGCTGGAGCGCGCGACGGCCCTTGCCGTGAACCCGGCCGCGCCCGAGCACGCGGCCGAGGTCCTGCGCGATCATCTGCGTCGGTAACAGATCGGGGGTGGTCGTGCGTCAGGGGCGGACAGGCGGGGGCCCACACAGTTGGAGGACGAGGTGCAGTCGATGGCGCTGCCCGGCGGGGCCTCATGGAGCGCAGCCGTGACGCGACCGGTTGCCGATCTCCACGACGACGCCTTCGCCCGGCTCTTCGACGAGTTCTCGGCCCCGATCTATAACTACGTCCTCCGCATGGTGGCCGATGCCGATCGGGCTGCCGATATCACCCAGGACACCTTCATCAAGGCATATCGCAAGCTCGACACCGTCACCGATGCGGCCGCGACCCGCTCGTGGCTCTACCGCATCGCGACGAACACCGCGATCGACGACATGCGCCGCCGCCGGATGACCACCTCGATGCCCGATGACGCGCCGACCTTCGCCAACCGCGCCGATCACCGACCCGGACCCGAGGCCGAGGTCATGTCCCGAACCCTCGACGAGCGCGTCCAGCGCGCCCTGATGACCCTTCGCCCGAACCACCGGGAGTGCCTCCTGCTCAGCGATCTCGAAGACATGAGCGCGCAGCAGATCGGCGAGGTGATGGGACTCTCGTACGCCGCGGTGCGCACACTGCTCTGCCGAGCGCGGGGTGAGATGCGTCGGGCTCTCGCCGCCGAGGGATTCGCGCGATGAGCATGGACCGTGGACGCCACGACGACTACGAACAGCTGATCAGCGCCTCGCTCCACGGCGACCTCACCGGTGAGGAGCGCCGGCTGCTGGACGCACACCTCGACGGCTGCGCCCGCTGCCGTGAGACGCTTGCCGCCTTCAGCGACCAGCGCCGGATCGTCGCCGGCCTGCGCCACCTTGCGCCGCCGCGCGACCTCGGTGCCCGCGTGCGGACGGGGGTCGAGGCCGCGGCGACCGCCGGGCCGTGGTGGCGGCGCCCGCCCGCGATCTTCGCCGGTGTCGGTGGCGGACTCGCCGTGGTCGCAGGCGCACTCCTGGCAATCGTCATCATCAACGCATCGCCGGACGATTCCCTCGTGGGCCAGCCGACAGCGACCCCGGCCACCTCCGCGCCCGTGCCGAGCGCCACCGAGCCACCTCCGACGCTGGCGCCGATCGCGACATCCTCGGCATGGCCGAGCAGCTCGGCCGAGCCGGCTCCCACGGCCACGCCGATCGAGCGCAGTCCAGAGCCGGATGCCTATCTCGCGGTGACCGGGCCGTTCGACAACCAACTCCTGACGGTCCGCCACGGTCCGACCGGCGAGGGGATCACCGAGGCCAACGCCCCGAGCGGTCCACCCATCGCGGGTGAGCTCTCCCCGGACGGCCAGTGGGTCGCTTACCTCAGCCAGAAGGGCGGGAGCGGATTCACTGAAGTCCGGGCCGTTCGCATGGCCCAGTCGACCGATGTCGAGGCGGTCCGCTCGAACGTTGCGGTCGGCGAGACCGTGGTCCTCGGCGAGGGCGTGGCGGGCAGCCCGTTTGTCGAGCACCTGTTCTGGTCGCCGGACAGCCGATACCTCGCCTTCACGCTCATCGATACCGATGGGGACGGCACCGACGTGTGGGTCTTCCAGCCGGCCGACGGCTCGGTCTCACAGCTCACCGACGTGGGCAACGCGTACGCTGGCAGCTGGGCCGCCGGGGCCGCGGGCAGCTCCTTGCTGTGGGTCAGCACCGCGGGAGAGACGCCGCTGAGCCACCTCCTCATCTTCCACGACGATGCCGGCGAGATTCGAGCCGGCGACCCGGCGGACAGCCCATTCGCCTCGGCCAGCAACGTCTTCCAGCCACTCCTGAGCCCGAACGGCACCCTCGTCATTTACTGGACCGGGCGCATGTCCCGATCGGGCGACGAGTGGGCGTTCTCCGAAGGCGGCGCACCGTGGCTCGCGACGAACATCAACGACGGCGGGGCCGGGTACGAGTTCGAGTCGTCGCGCGAGGTCTTCACCGACGTGACGATCGGTCGCGACGCCTTCAGCTCGGCCGCCATTACCTGGGGCGTCGACAGCGACGCCTTCGCCATCTGGGACGCGGCGTGGACCGGCATTCCGCAGACGGCATCGGGTTCGTACCCGGATCCTCGCCGGGTCTACCTCGGGCGAGCAACCGACGCGCGGCACGTGACGCAGTCGCACGCGCTCGACGAGGCGGACGTGCCGGAAGGGGCGTCGGTCGTTGACGTGAAGGTCGCCGGCACCGGCCGGCACCTGGCGATCACCGTCCGCTATCCGGTGCCCGGGGACCTCGCGGTCGCAGAGGCGGATCTCCTGCTCGTGACACGCAACACCGGCGACGTGCCCGACGAGGTGAGCGTCCTCAACCAGACCGGCCCCGGGTGGTACGGGCCGGCGCTGTACGCGCGGGACTCCGTTACCGACTGAGCAAGGCGGCCATCGGTATCCTGTTCGGCGAGCCCTTTAACGCGGTCCGGCGAGGCCGCCAAGGAGAGACGCCATCTTGAGCGAACGCCGCATCCTCGGCGCCGATGAGCTGCGCCGAGCCCTCACCCGCATCGCCCACGAGATCGTGGAGCGCAACGGTGGCGCCGACGACATCGTGCTCGTCGGCATCCGCAGCCGGGGCGTCCCGATCGCGCAGCGCCTTGCAGCCCTCATCGAGCAGCACGAGGGCGTGCCGATCCCGGTCGGCTCCCTGGACATCACCTACTACCGCGACGACCTGACGCGCATTGCGCATGCCCCGATCGTGCAGCGGTCCGATCTCGAAGCCGATGTCGCCGGACGCACGGTGGTCCTGGTCGACGACGTCCTCTACACCGGCCGAACGGTGCGGGCCGCCCTCGACGCCCTGACCGACCACGGCCGGCCGCGGGCCGTGCGGCTGGCGGTGCTCGTCGACCGCGGGCACCGCGAACTGCCCATCCGTGCGGACTTCGTGGGCAAGAACCTGCCGACCAGCCCGACCGAGCTCGTCCACGTCCGGCTCGTCGAGACCGACGAGGCCGACGAGGTCGTCATCGACCAGCCAGAGAGCCCGGGATGACGGTCGGCACGCCGACGCCGGCGTGGACGCATCGGCACCTGCTGGACGTCGACCTGCTGACGCGGGCCGAGATCGAGCGCGTCATGGATCTCGCGGATCAGATGCGCACCGCCCGCGAGACGCGCGAGTTCCGATCGCTGCTCGACCTCGAGACGGTCGCCCTCGCCTTCTATGAGCCTTCGACCCGCACCCGGGTGAGCTTCGAGCTGGCCGCCAAGGCCCTCGGCGCGACCGTCGTCGACCTGGCCGTCGAGCGCAGCAGCGCGGGTAAGGGCGAGTCGCTGGTGGACACGCTGCGCACCCTGCGACGCGTCGGCGCCACGATCGTCGTGCTGCGGCACGGGTCCTCCGGGGCACCGTACCTCGCGGCTCGTGAGACGGACCTCAGCATCGTGAACGGCGGCGATGGAGCGCATGCCCACCCGACACAGGCCCTGCTCGACGCGCTCACCCTGCGGGAGGCGCTCGGCAGCCTCGACGGTCGCACGGTGGCGATCGTGGGGGACGTGGCGCATTCGCGCGTGGCGCGTTCGAACATCCACGCGCTGGATGCGCTCGGTGCTCGCGTCCGGGTCGGCGGTCCGGCGGCCTGGGTCGAAGGGTTCGAGGGCCGGCCCGGGGTCGAGGTGGCCACGACGCTGGAGTCCGCACTCGACGGGGCGGATGCCGTGATGACGCTGCGCGTGCAGACGGAACGCGGCGCCGTGGCTGGCGTGGGAACGCTCACCGACTACGTGCGCGCCTGGCGGCTCGATGATGACCGCATGCTGCTCGCCGCGCCCGGCGCGCCGATCCTGCACCCCGGACCGACGAACGAGGGCGTCGAGCTCACCGCTCACCTCGCGAACGGCCCACGCAGCCTGATCGGCCGGCAGGTCGAGCACGGCGTGACGGTCCGCATGGCGGTCCTGGCGCTCGTCGCCGGCTACGCATGACCGACGCTGGCTTCGGCCGGCTGAGCGACGCCCCGGCCACGTTCCTCGTAAGCGGCGCCCGAGTCGTGGACCCGTCGCGTGGCTTCGACGAGGTGACCGACATCGGCGTCCGGGACGGGGTCATCGTGCTGCCCGGCGACGTGCACGGAGGGGCCGAGCAGATCGACGGGAGCGGCCTGGTCGTGGCTCCCGGCCTCTGCGACCTCCACGTCCACCTTCGCGACCCGGGCGATCCGGCCGCAGAGCACCTGGAGAGCGGAGCTCGCGCCGCCGCCCACGGCGGCTTCACCACCATCTGCGCCATGCCGAACACCGACCCGCCGACCGACGACGCGGTCAGCGTGGCCCGGATGACCGAGCGTGGCCGGGACGCGGCCTGCCGCGTGCGGGTCATCGGCGCCGTGACCACGGGGAGGGCCGGCGAGGCGCTGGCCGACCTCGCGGCCATGATGGCCGCGGGCGCCATCGGATTCTCGGACGACGGTGTGGCGGTGTCGCGGCAGGACCTGGCGCGCGCGGCACTCGCGGCGCTGGCCGGCACGGGCCGCCCGCTGATCGAGCACGCCGAGGATCAAGCGCTGGCGGACGGCGGCGTGATGCGCGCCGGACCGGCCGCCGTCGCCCTCGGCCTGCGTGGCTGGCCCGCCGCCGCCGAGCTGGCGATCGTCGAGCGCGACCTGGCCCTCGGGGAGGAGACGGGAGCGCCGATCCATGTCACCCACCTGTCGACCGGCGGCGCGCTTGCTGCGATCCGGGCGGCGAAGGCCCGCGGGGTGGCGGTCACCTGCGACGTGACGCCGCACCACCTCGCGCTCACCGAGGCGTGGGTCGCCGGGGACCGGCGCTTCGCCTGGGAGGAGCCCGGGCCGATCGGAGCCGGTGTCAGTCGTGCGTTCGACGGCGCATGCCGCGTCAACCCGCCGCTGACGACTCGCGACGATGCGCTGGCCCTCCTCGAGGGCGTGGCCGACGGCACGGTCGACGCCATCGCCACCGACCACGCGCCGCACACCGCCAACCACAAGCTCGTGCCGTTCGACGAGGCGGCCCCGGGCCTCATCGGCCTCGAGACGGCGCTCTCACTGGGCCTGGCCGCGGTCGCAGCCGGCCGGCTCTCCCTCGTGACCCTGGTGGCGGCCCTGTCCACGCGACCGGCAGCGATCATCGGGGAGCAGCGAGGGCTGGCGACGGGCAGCGCGGCCGACCTGGTCCTCTTCGACCCACACGCGCGGTGGCGCGTCGAGGCCGGCACGCTCGCATCGGTCTCGTCGAACACGCCCCTGTTGGGCATGGAGCTCCCCGGCGTCGTGCGGATGACGGTGGCCGATGGGCGCATCACCTACCGAGCCTGAGCCTGCGGTCGTGTGCGCGATGTGGGACCATGCGGAGCGCCACTCGCCGCCCAGACCGATCGAGGAATGGCTTGTCGATTCGCTACAACGAGGAGCTGGATCCCAACGAGGGTCCCGGCTTCGGCTGCTTCGTCACCCAGGCGATCCTGTTCGCCCTGCTGCTGCTGCTCATCCCGGTGGGCCTGTTCGTCTTCAACTGGCCGGTCTGGGTGCTGGCGACCCTGCTCTTCATCGACCTGTTCCTGCTCTTCTTCGTGAGCATGACGAGCGTCTTCCTGCTTCGCGTCTTCTTCGCGGACCGGCGCAGGGGTCGCGGCCGCACGACCGGCGCCGCGCGGCCCGTCACACGGGTGGTCACCACCGATCCGGAGACGAGCGCTTCGGGAGACGAGGAGGCCTCGGATGAAGGACGATAGGCGCGCCCAGGGCGCCTGGATCGCGATCGGCATCGGGATGGGAGCCGGCATCGGCGTGGCGATGGACAACGTCGGGGTAGGCATCGCCATCGGGCTCGCCATCGGCGTCGCGCTGGGCGCCGCCCGCGGCAACAACACCCGCTCGGAGTAAGCCTCGTGCCCCTGATGGTCACCTTCTTCAACGTCCGCAAGGGTCGCGACGCGATCTTCAAGCGCGGCATGCGGCACATCTTTCCGCGCCAGGCGCGCAAGACCGAGGAGCAGTACGGGATCCGCTTCATCGGCTGGTTCAACGTGACCGAGGGATCCACCTGGAACAACGTCCTCATCCTCGACCTGCCGAACTACGCCGTCCTCGACCAGCTCTACGCCGATCCGGGCATGCGCGGCTTCGGCCACCGGGTGGCCGAGTCGGTGTTCGACTCGAAGCACACGATCTTTCTGCGGGAGCGGATGGGGCCGGACTTCGTGTTCAAGCCGTGAGCAAGGGGACCGCCAAGGGCTCGCCGCGCCTGGTTGCGCTCCGGGAGCTCGCGGCGGAGGCCGAGCTCGAGCGACGCGACTTCCTCTACGAGGCGACGGAGCAGCTGCGCCGTTTCCTCGAACAGAACCGGGAGCGCCTGCGCGAGGTCGGCCCGATCAAGATCGTCGACGACGAGCAGGACTACCTGCTCTACCACCCCGTCGACGAGACGTGGACGACCCGTCTCACCTACCAGGACCCCGCCGACGGCGAGTGGTACGACCAGGAGCAGCTGGTCGACACGATCGCCGAGCTCGTCGAGCTCTACAACCCGGCCGATATCTTCGCGTGGATCCTCGAGGCCTCTCGCGACGCCCCGGGCCACCTCCTCTCGGCCGACGAGCTGCAGAAGGAGGAGGAGCTGGTGGAGGTCGCCGACGACTGGGAGGCCGGTCTGCCGCCGACTCAGCAGGAGACGCTCGCGGCGCAGCGGCTCTGGCAGTTGGCCGACGCGTACCGCGGCCAGCTCTCCACGGCGCAGTCGCAGCTTCTTCGCGAGTTCAGCTCCAACGCGGAGGAGGTGCTGCTCCGTACCGGGGATCTCACGCTGCTCGACGAGCCGGACGACATCCTCACCCTGCGCGCCGATGGCCGCTTCGAGACCTCGCTCGACCTGTCGGACCGGCCGCAGGACGTGCTCGGTGACGTCTCGCCGCGCCGAGAAGGGCTGATGGTCACCACCGCGCGGACGATCTCCGAGTTCTACGACCCCGCCGACGTGCTGCACTGGGTCACCGAGGCGCTGGCCGAACGCTACCCGGCGGTCGACTTCACCGCGGTCTACGAATGACCGATGCCGATGCGTCCCTGCGCGACGCCTCGGTCGAGTCGTTGTTCGAGCGCTCCGGCGCGCTGCTCGACGGCCATTTCCTGCTGAATTCCGGCCGGCACGCGGGCCGCTACCTCGAGAAGTTCCTGGTGCTCCAGCACCCGTCGATCGGGGTCGAGCTGTGCCGCCGCTTCGCCACCGCACTGGCGCCGCACGCGCCGACGCTCGTGATCGGACCGACCACGGGAGGGGTCCTGCTGTCGTTCGAGACCGCGCGGCAGCTCGGCGAGTCGGTGCGCGCAGCCTTCGCCGAGCCAGCGTCGGGGGGCGGGCGATCGCTGCGACGCGGCTGGCCGGTGGCACCCGACGAGCGAGTCGTGCTGGTCGACGACATCCTGACCACGGGCGCCTCGCTGGTCGAGACGGTCGAGGCCGTGCGCGCCGCCGGCGTGGAGCCGCTCGCGGCGGCGGTGATCGTGGACCGATCGACGGCCCCGGTCGGGCTCGGCATCACGCTCCATGCCCTCGGGCGGATCGACGTCCCGTCCTGGGAACCGGCGGACTGTCCGCTCTGCACAGACGGTGTCCCGCTGCGGAAGCCCGGCAGCAGCTGACGCCGATCGATCGGCAGTCGTGCGCCGGTGGGCCGGTGGGGCCGGTTGGTCTGCGCAGGGGGCCGATAGATCGGCACTCGTAGCGCCGGTGGGCCGGTTGGTCTGCGCAGGGGCCGATAGATCGGGCACTCGTGCGCCGGTGGGCCTGATTCGGCGCGTTACTGCGCCGGCGTGCTCGATAGATCGGGCAATCGAGTGCACGACGGCCGAATGTGCGCGGCGCTGCCCGATAGATCGGCAATAGCGAGCGGAACGGGCCGCCCGGTCAGCCCTTGGCGTTGCCGGTGAAGTTCCAGGATGCCAGGTGGAGCGAGGGCACGACGTAGGCGCCGACCCCGAACGTGCCGCCGCCGACCAGCGTCAGGTCCGACCCGATGCCGCGAACGGCGCCCGGACCGAGCGCCTCGACGAAGGACTGGGTGAAGCGCAGGTTCGTCACCGGTCGCACGATGCGGCCGTGCTCCACCAGCCACACGCCGTTGCGGGTCAGGCCCGTGACGACCTGGGTGCGCGGATCGAGGATGCGCGTGTACCAGAAGTCGGTGACGATCACGCCGCGCTCCATGGAGCCGACGAGCTCATCGCGTGAGGCCGTTCCGGCTTCGAGCACCAGGTTCGCCGGGATCGCACCGAAGGAGCCGCCACTCGCCACGGCGTTGCCGGTGGACTCCGCGCCGAGGGCCTTCGCCGTGCGGCGGTCATGGACGAGTCCGGTGGTCACGCCACGGCGGATCAGCTCGACGCGCCGCTTCGGCGTTCCCTCGGCGTCGAAGCCGATCCCGGCCGACATCGGATGCGTGACGTCATCGGCCAGGGAGAGCGATTCGTCGAACTGGGCGTCGCCGAGACGCGCGAACGAGCGTCCCTCCTCCACCGCCCTACCGTTGAAACCGTAGAGCGACAGGAAGAACAGGATGTCGAGCACGCAGTCGGGCGAGAGGAGCACCTCGTAGCGACCGGGCTCGAGGTCGCTCGCGTCGGCCGACGCGGTCGCACGGTCCACCGCCAACCGCCCGATGGCATCGCCGTCGAGATCGATAAGGCGTCGCGACGAGGCGCGTCCGCTCCCGTCGGAGGTCCCGGTCCGCGCGATGCCGTCCAGGGTCGCCATGGTGGCGCGACCGGTCAGCCGCTGCCCGGCGGAGTTGGCGAAGGCGATCTCGACACCCTCGGTCGAGCAATAGCCCGCGCTCTCGAGCTCCCCGGCGGCCCGCACGAAGGCGCCCACGCGCCCGGCGCGCGCATCGGGCTCGGCGGCCGCCGTGGCATCGTCCCAGTGATCGACGCCGTGATCGGCGGTCGGAGGAGCGAGTCCGGGCCAGGCGGGATCGACCGGCTGGAGGGCGGCGGCGTCGAGGGTCGACTGCACCAGCCGATCGATTGAAGCGTCGTCGGACTGGTTGCCGCGCGCCTCGGCGACGCGATCGTCCACGGCGAGACGGAGGTGGATGCCGCGCACGGCATCGGCGACGTTCTGGTGGATGAAGCTGGTGGCGAAGCGTGTGAGGGCCTCGGCGCCGGTGGTGACGGTGACCTCGGCCTCGGCACGGTCGCCGACCCGGGCGATAACGCGCGCGGCGACGTCCATGGGCCCGGTCATGACTTCACGCCCACGCGCACGCCGCGGAACCGGCACGGGACCGCCGGGTGGCCGGTGTGGCCGACCTGCCCGGGCTGGCCCTTGCCGCAGTTCGGCGTGCCCCAGTACGTCAGCTCGGACGCGTTGCCGAGCATGTCGAGGCTCTGCCAGAACCTGCGGCCCGATGCCGGTGTAGGTCGGGTTGCTTGACCATTCGCCCGCGCTTGCCGTCCTTGATCTCCCAGCCGATCTCGCAGCCGAACTGGAAGTTCAGCCGCTTGTCGTCGATCGACCAGCTGCGATTGGTGTCCATCAGGATGCCGTCGTCGGTGGCGGCGATCATCTCGTCGAGGCTGGAGCTGCCGGGCAGGAGGCCGACGTTCGTCATGCGCACCATCGGCAGTCGGTTGTAGCCATCGCCGCGGACGGCGCCGCCCGAGCGCTCGAGCCCGGCGAGGGCGGCCGAGTCGCGGCCGGAGAGGACCCCGACCCAGATCCCGTCGCGCACGATGTCGACCGGGTGGGCCGGCGTGCCCTCGTCGTCGTAGCCGAAGCTGCCGAGTGCGCCGGGAAGGGTCGCGTCGGCGGTGATGTTCATCAGATCGCTGCCGAAGCGGAGCGTGCCGAGCTGCGCCAGGTCGAGCCACGACGTGCCGGCGAAGGCCGCCTCCCAGCCGAGGATGCGGTCCAGCTCGACGGCGTGCCCCACCGACTCGTGGATCTGGAGGGCCATCTGCTCGGAGCCGATGATGAGGTCGGTCGCATCGCTGCTCGGGCACTCGTGCGCGGTCAGCAGTGCCCGCGCCTCCTCCGCGATCCGGGCGGCGTTCCCCGGCAGGTCCAGCTCGCGCACGAGCTCCCAGCCACGCGTCCCGTACTGGCCGCGGATACCCGGATAGCTGCGTCGCTGCGTCTCGGTCTCGCCGTTGGCGGTCGCGTCCATCCGCGCCCCGCACTCGACGATGTGCTGGTCGATCCGGTGCCCCTCGCTGCTGACCAGCCACTTCGTGGTGTCCCAGACGTCGTAGGCGGCGTTGGCGGTGTCCGCGCCGTGCTCGCGCATCGTCCGCGTCGCGGCGATCAGCAGGTCCGCCTTCTCCGACAGCGGCACCGAGAGCGGATCCTCCCCTACCGCGCTCGACCAGTGGTCCTGCCGGACGTCGACCGGCGTGAGCTCCAGGTCGGCTCCGGGAACCGATGCGCTGGCGCGCGCGATCGCGGCCGCCTGCGCGCCCGCGGCGCGGGCCGCATCGGTCGTCAGGTCGGCAGTGCTGAAGAAGCCCCAGCCCGAGCCGATGAGGGCACGGACCCCGAGCCCGACCGAGCCCTCCTGGGCGAGCCCCTCGATCTCGCCGTTGCGAGCGGCCATCGACTCGTGACGGCGGTCCATGACCCGGGCGTCGGCGTACCGTGCACCGGCGGCGATCGCCGCCTCCACGGCGGCCTCGGCAATCTCGAACATCGCGAGAAGGTTAGCGCGGCTAACGGTGGCGCGTCAGTCCGTGCGGCCGGGTCCGGCGGCCACCCCACCGCCCGGTCGATGCGCCGCGTCCTCGCGGGCAATGGGCTCCTGCCAGGTCACCTCGGTGATGCGCGCGGGGGGCCACTCCCCGTCGGGCGGGACGATCCCCTCCTCGGCCTCGAGCGGGATCCCGATCGGCGCCACGAGGTAGCGGCCGGCCAGCTCTCGCGCCTCGCGGTCGAGTGCGAAGCCGGCCTTGCCGCGGTGGAAGGTGACGGTCACGTCGGCGGTCACCACCGGCGTTGATCGGGCACCACCGGTGAGGTCGACGCGGGTCGGCGTGTCGACCGCCACCACCGAGCAGGGCCGCCCGGCGGCTTGCGCATGCGCGCGAGTGGCGTTGACGAGGTCGACGGCGGTGGAGACCGGCTCGCGCAGCGGCCCGGAGGCACCGGAGCCCAGCAGGGCGTCGACGACGATGGTGGCCTCCGCGATCCGCTCGCGAAGCCGCAGCAGGAGCTCGGGCGTGGGCGCCACGAACAGCTCCAGGGAGCCCGCGGAGGCCATGGCCTGGAGAACCACCCAGTTGTGCCCCGCGGCGCCATGGGTGATGCGGGATGCGTCCGCCGCGAGGATGCACAGGACGCTTCTCCCGGTCGAGGCCAGGCGCCGGGCGATCACGAAGCCGTCGCCGCCGTTGTTGCCCGGGCCGCACAGCACCACGACCAGCGGCGGCCGGGCCAGCGGGCCGCCAGGTCCGGTCACGCGCTCCGCCAGGCGCCCGAGCTCGGCGTGGACAATCTCGGCGACCGCGGCGCCGGCGGACTCCATCAGGGCGTCCTCGGTCAGCCCGAGCTTCTGGGCCGCCTCGTCGATGCGCGCCATCTCATCGGCGCCGATGAGAACGGGGACACCGCGCGACGGGCGCGCGGCCGGATCGCTCACCGGCCTATTCGAGGCTCTTCAGGTAGGCGACGATGGACGCGATCTGCTGAGGGCTGAACTGGTCGCCGTAGACGGGCATGCCCAGTCGCTCGATGCCCTCCACCTCGGGGGCACCCGCGATCCAGAGCTCAGCCCAGTTCTCGGGATTCGCCGCGGCGAACTCCTGCAGGTTCTCACTGACGGCACCCTCCGAGACGCCGCGCAGGCTCGGGAACGCCCCGGACCCGGCGAAGTCGGCCCCGTGGCAGGAGGAGCACTGCGGCGTCGCCTGGCCGACGAGGGCCTCGCCCACGGCAGGATCGGGCTCGCCGTCACCGGGCGGCGCGCCCGCGCTCTCACCCGGGATGGCCAGCGGCGGGTTCTCGCCGACCAGGTTGGCGGCGAAATACACGCCGCCCACCAGGAAGACGAGCAGGGTGAGCAGGATCGCCCACGGCGGCAGCCCGCCGGAGCGTGTCTCGATCGGAGTGTGGACGGTCATCGGCCTCTCAGTGACCCGCTGCGGCAGCGGCGGCCTGACCGGGGACCGTGTAGTCCGCGGGCTCGCCGCTGGTGTACATCAGGAACAGGTTGATCAGGGTGCTGAGCCCCGCCAGGGCGACCAGGCCGAACCCCAGGAAGCCCGTGACGCGGTACGGCAGCAGGGCGGCGGAGATCTCGTCGGGAGCGGTGCCGGAGGCGAGGAGCGAGCCTTCCGCCAGGCCGGCGCCCATCAGCGCCACGCCGCCGAAGGCCGCACCGCCGAAGGCGAGCCAGAGCGTCGCGCTGGTGAGCACGCCGGGTCCCCACGAACGATGGAGGATGCGTGGCGCCGCGTGCTCCACCAGACCGAGCGCGGCGAGGCTGAAGGCGCCATACGCAGCCCAGAGGAAGACGCCGCGCTCCCACTCGGTGCCCGCGACGCGCGCCTGGACCGATGCCAGCGCCCCGATGGCCTCGAGCAGTGCCGTTGCCAGGAGGAACGTGGCCGACACCGCGGCGAAGGCGAGCGCCCCGCGACCGAAGACGGCGCTCCAGCGGCCGGACATCGATTGCGCCAGGTTGACGACCGCCAGCGAGGCGGGAACGAGCAGCAGGATGGTCGCGACCGAGCCGACGGTGGTGACGAAGTAGGGCACCTGCGTGTCGCGCAGCTCGGCGACCGCGGAGACCGGAGCGAGGGCCAGCCAGGTCAACCAGGTCAGCAGGCCGAGCCCGGCGGAGGCGAGCGGGAGACCCGTCGCCCGCGGGACCAGGTAGTGGAGCGTCGCGTACGCCATGCCCAGCAGCCAGATGGTCATGACCGCCCGCTCGATGAAGACCGAGACGAGCGCCACGGTCAGGCTCGGAAGGTCGATGAGGAAGGCGACCAGCCCCAGGGTGGCGCTCAGCCCGGTGAGCCCGGCAAGACCGAGCAGGGCCACGCCGGCGAACCAGGTGCTGATGTAGCCGGTGCGGATGCCGGTGCCCGCGGTCGCCAGGAACGAGCCGGTGACGAGCAGGGCCCCCAGGGCCAGCCCGCCGCCGATGAACCACGGGATGGCGGTCAGCGGCGCGTTCGGGCCCAGGTCGAAGACGTAGAGGGCGCCGATCCCGCCTGCCAGCGCAAGGTTCCAGATCGCCATCGCCACGTTGACGAGCTTCTCGCCGGCCAGCGGCCGCCCGAAGAGGCGGGGCGTCATGAAGGCGATCGCGGCGAACCCGGCATTCGACAGCCACCCGTAGACGGTGGCGTTGGCGAACGCGGCGTCGACGCGACGCTCGTCCAGCTCGAAGCCGAGGTCGAAGATCCCGAACGGGTAGGAGAGCTCGAAGGGCACGATCCGGATGGCGATCGCCAGCGCGCCGATGCCGGTCGCGATCGCCAGCCAGACCGCGGCAGCCACGACGAAGCCGGTGGCGGCGCTGTCGGGCCCGCCGGGGATCAGGCTCCGACGCCGCTTCGGCGGCGTGTCGTAGGGTCGGCTCTTCTTGGGGTTGCGGTTCACCGTCATCGGTGCGCGTCGACCCTCCATGGGGCTCGCTCGGGGCGGAGTAGGCCGCCGCATTGTACCGAACCAGATTCGCCGCGCGACGCGTCCATCGAACCCTCAGCCGGCGGGTCCGAAGGCGGCCGGCGGGCCGGGAGCGACCAGCGGGCTCACCGGTGCGGGGAGGCTGCGTCGATCGCCGGCCTCTCGGGATCGTGGAGCATGCGATCCACCGTACGCTGCGCCGCACCGACGTAGCGGGCGATCGCCGGGTACGGGTCACGACGATCGAATGCCGCCCAGATGTGCCGGCGAGCGAACGGCTCGACCAGGGACCGGAGAGGCGACCTGCGGCCGAGGACCGCCCTCGCCCCGCTGATCAGGTCGCGCCCACCATCGATCCAGTACAGGCCCGTTCGCTGGCGGAGGCCCGACGGAACCTCCCCGAAGGCCGCGTGGCGGTACATCAGCCACGCGAAGTCGACCCCGCTCCGGGCGGCGAGGAGCGATGAGAAGTTGATGCGCGCATTGACCTCCATCAACTTGTGTGCCCCGTCGCGCAAGTCCTGCTTGAACTCCACGTTCGCGAATCCGCTGTAGGCGGCGGACCGAAGCACCGCCCGCCCCGGCTCGACCAGCTCCGGGATCCACCGGCTCACGACGGAGCTCGGTCGGCCGTACGCTGACGGCTGGAGGCGCACCTTCCTCGCGGTGAACTCCACGAGCGGCACTCCATCCCACATGTAGCAGTTGTAGTTCGTGCCCTGGGAGTCAGCCCCCGGGATTCGCTCCTGGAGCATCACATCCAGCCCAGCGTCGGCGGCCGCGGCGTACGCCGCGCGCAGGCCGTTGGCGTCCTCCACCTCGGTGAGCTTGCGACCGAAGCGCCTCGCATACAGGTGACTCTGGCTCGGCTTCACGAGCACCGGGTACGATGCCCGGGCGGCGTACCCATCCACCTCCTCGATCGAGCTCGGAACGAGTGTGTGCGGCACCGGCACGCCAGCGGCCGCAGCCAGCTGGTACGTGTACTGCTTGTCGATGAACACGCGCACCGCGTCCCAATCGCCGCAGGCGACGCGAAAGCGCTCGGCCAACCGGTCTTTGTTCCGGCTGACCGCGATGAGCGTCTCGTCATCCGCGGGGATCAGCACCGCGCCGGGATGGCGTCCGGCCGCCATCTCGAGCGAAACGACGAAGCCGATCTCGTCCAGGGCCGGGTCCGGAAGGGGCAGGGTCTCGGACACGAACCGGGACAGGCGTGCGGGATCCTTGGGAGTGATCGCGCCTAGCACGACCCGCACGCCTCGCTCCCCGAGCGACCGGATGGGGCCGAGGCCGCCGACATACCCGGACAGCACAATCGCCGCGGGATCATTGCCGGAGGTCACGGCGCGATTGTAGGACCGGATCGGGGCGCAACACGAAAGCCGCCCCGGGGGAGGCGGCTTTCGATCTGGTATGCGTGGTTGCGGGGGATGGATTCGAACCACCGACCTTCGGGTTATGAGCCCGACGAGCTACCACTGCTCCACCCCGCGACCTGGAATGGTAGTGGCGGGGCGCAGTTCGGTCAAACGTTGGTCAGCGGCGCTTCAGGATCGCGCGAAGCACGAGCAGCGCCACGATCGCCACGATCTGGCCCCCCAGGACGACCCGATTGACGTCGATGGCGGGCTGCCAGCTCGCCTTGCCGTCGCGGATCACGTACATGCCGGCCGGCTTCGCGGTGAGGCCGAAGCCGGATCCGCCGTTGCCGTCGCTGTCTCCGCCACCCCCTCCGCCGCCACGGACCCTGGCGGCCGGGATGAACATCGCCCCGTCACGCTCGATCGGCTCGCCGAACACGCGCTTCACGTGGAGTGCGTCGAGGGTGCTGGTGATCGCCTCACTGGCCACGTTCGTCATCGGTCTGTTCTCCTGTCTGCAGTGCATCCAGTATCCCGCCGGGTGTCGATAGCGGCCTCGGGGTACCGGCCCGCACAATCCGGGACCAGGTCAGCCCCATGCCAGGGGCGCCGAGGTCGGTTGGAACCGTCGCGAGTGTCGCCGGCGAGGCCGCGAGATCAGGTCGGGCGGTGCTTTCCGGGCTCCATCTCGACGACCGCGTGATGGATGCCGTGCAGGTCAAGGAGCCCGAGGTAAGGATCGGGGTCGAAAGCCTCCGGCCCGAGCACGCCCGCGCCGGACCACGCGCCCGTGGCCAGCAGCTCCAGGGCGATGGTCGGGTTGAAGCCGGTCTGCCAGCCCACCACCTGCAGCCGATGCTTCGCCCAGATCTCCTCGGCGTCGGCCATCTGGTAGGCGAACGTCTCGCGGGGCTTGCCGTCCTTCGTGCCGAGCACCCACGTGCCGACGATCGCGCGCCCGCGGAACTTGTCGCCGAGGCTGATCGGGTCGGGGGTGATGGCGGCCAGCACGTCGCGCGGGGCGACCTCGACCCCCTTCACGCGCACCCGATCGGTGCGGTCCATCCCGAGTGCGTGGATCGTCTTGAGCTTGTCGATGAAATCGTCGCCCAGCGCGTACTTGAAGGTCGCCTTCCGCGTCTCGATCCAGCGCGGGACGAGGAGCACCTCCTCGTGCTCGACATTCACGCACTCGACCGGCCCGATGCCCTCCGGGAACGGGAATGACTCGGCGCCGCTGAACGGCTCGGTGGTGTGCCAGTCGCCGTTCTCCCAGATGACCGGCGGGTTGAGGCACTCCTCGATCGTGGTCCAGATGCTGAACACCGGGGCGAAGGCGAGGCCGGGGATCTCGAGGTCGCCGCCGTCGCGGACGTGGACCTCGTGCACCTCGTCGAAGGCATGCTTCGCAGCGTGCGCGGCGAACACATCGGTCAGGCCGGGGTCCATCCCCATGCCGACAAGGGCGAGCTTGCCTCGGCTCAGCCACGCCTCGTGCATGGCGAACTGCTCGTCACCCAGCTTGATCCCGGGAAGCTCGAAGGGCCGATCCGGGTGCGGCTTCGACAGGCTGACGGCCATATCCATGTAGTGCGCATCGGCCTCGAGGGCACCGGTGAAGATCGGCATGACGAACTGCGGGTCGACCGCGTTCATCACCAGGTCCACCTTGTGGGCGCGCGCCAGCTCCGTGACCGATGCCCCGTCGCGCGCGTCGATCTGCGCGGACGGGAACTTCGGGACGCCGCCGAGCGCATCGGAGAGGGTTCGGGCGCGGGACTCGTCGTAGTCGGCGAGAATCATGGCCTCGCACCAGTCGGCGTTCGCGGAGATGCGGGCGATCGCCTCGCCCACCGTGCCGACACCTACCAGCAGAACTCGCATGGGTCACCTGATTCAGCGTGTTTCCGATCAGGGCACGCGTCTGCGCAACAGGATCTCGAGTGCCGGGGCCTACCGATTCCGTGGCTGCGCGGGTCACGTGCAGCGCGGTCGGTGGCCGTACCGGGATCCTAGCACGGAAATCCGCGGCTCTCGAGGTGGGGCGGCGACCGCCGCACCGTGCAAGGAGTGGAGGGACCCACTCCCGCACGGTGTGATCGGCCCGGCGGTCAGCTGGGGCGCGAGCCGACCATGGCGGGGACGGGCATCGGCGCCGAGGACTCGCTCCAGACCGGCATCACGCCGATGTCGAGCAGCAGGCCCTTGAGCCGATGCATGCCGAGGCGGATGCGGCTCTTCACCGTGCCCAGGGGGAGGCCTGTGGCATCCGAGATCTCGGAGTGGGACAGTCCCTCGAAGTAGGCCATGGCGATGGCCTGGCGCTGCTCCAAGGGAAGCTCCTCGATGGCCGAACGGATCGTCTGGCGGTCGAGCGACGCGGTCACCTGCTCCACGACGCCCGGGCGAGGGTCGCGCAGGGCAAGCAGGACGGCCTCGTCGTCCCCGTCGGACTCGCGACGGGCGCGGACGATGTCGATGGCGCGGTTGCGGACGATGCTGGTGAGCCAGGTCTTGACGCTCCCCGTCCCGAGACGTAGGAGCCGGCCTTGCGCCAGACGGAGAGGAACGCGTCCTGGACGACGTCCTCGGCACGCCCGCGGTCATTGACGACCCGGAGCGCGAGACTGAATGCGAGGAGGTGATAGCGGTCATAGAGGACTGCCAGGCTGGGCTCGTCGCCGTGCGCGATGCCCTCCAGCAGCTCGGTGTCGGTGCGTTCGATGTCGAACGTTTGTCCAGCCATGCGCCGCACTGTACAGGCCCCACAGTGGACTTGTCAAGGGTTTGTTCCTGAGTATAGTTAGACGAAGCATGTACACCATCAAGCAGGCCGCCCAGCGGTCCGGACTCAACGTCGCCCTTCTTCGCGCGTGGGAGCGCCGCTATGCCGTCGTTGCCCCCACCCGCACCGAATCGGGGTATCGGCTCTACGACGACGCCGCGATCGACCGGCTGCGCGCCATGCGCTCGCTTGTCGACGAGGGCTGGTCGCCGCGACAGGCGGCTGTCCGAATCGCCGGGGCCTCGGTGGAGGAGCTCGCCGAGATCGCCGATCGCGGCGAGCCCGGCGCGGCGTCCGAAAGCGGAACCGAGACCACCAACTCGGACCTGACCGCTGCGTTCGTGGACGGCGCTGCGCGCATCGACGCGACGACGATCGAGCGCGCCCTCGACGAGATGTTCGCGCGCGGCACCTTCGAGCGGATTGTCGAGGATCGGCTCTACCCCGCCCTGCATGCCCTCGGCGACGGGTGGGCGCGGGGAGACATCGACGTCGCGGGAGAGCACGCGGCCAGCGCGGCGGCCGTCCGCCGCCTATCGCTCATGTTCGAGGCGGCGGGCGGGCCCAGTGGCGGCGCGCCGATCCTGGTGGGTCTGCCGCCGGGCGCCCGGCACGAAGTCGCTTCGCTGGCGTTCGCCACCGCTGCCCGACGGGCGGGCCTGCCGGTCATCTATCTCGGCGCGGACGTGCCCGCCGCGTCGTGGGTGGCCGCCGCGGAGCGAACCGGCGCGCGAGGCGTCGCCTTCGGCGTGGTGATGGACGAGGACGTCGCCGGAGCCGATGCGGTCGTGCGGGCGCTCCATGCCACCCATCCGCGGCTTGTCATCGCCGTGGGTGGCCTCCGGGCCGCCGAGGTCGGTGACGGCGCGGTCGTGCGGCTCCCGAACCGCCTCCTCGACGCCGTCGCGACGCTGCGCGAGGCGCTCGCCCAGGCCCAGGGCTAGGCGCCGACCAGGGCGCGGGCGGGATCGTCGGGTGCCGGTCGCCAGCGGAGCCAGAGCTCGGCCGCAACAGCGTGCATCGAGAGCCCGAGCCAGAACGCCACGCCGAAGGCCTCGCGGAACTCCAGCAGATCGAAGCCCTCGAGGAGCCCGATCCAGATCCGGATCGTCCCCACGCCAAGGCCGATCGCGAAGGCGCGGATCATGAATCGCCGATGCGTCACGATGTCGCGCCGGCGGATGGCTCGGTAGGCGAGGAGCAGGGCTGCGACGAACCAGACTCCGAAGAGCACGGCGGCACTGCCCTCGAGCAGCCCGCCCCACGGCATCACGGCACCGACAACGATCGCGAGCAACCCGCTCACCAGCCCCGACACGAGCGCGATGCGCCCGATCCGCCGATGCCAGCGCATGTGTCGATTCCGGAACCCGCGCCAGAGCTGGATCGGGGCAAGGAGCAGGTAGACGACACCGGGCGCGATGTGCGCGTACGCCAGCCACGCATTCGCCACGTAGCGGTACTCGAAGGTGTCGGCGCTCGGAAGCGAGCCGGACACGATCCTCGGCACGTCGCCGACCACCCGGATCGCGGCGAACACGAGGACGATCGCCATGAGCCCGAGGATCGCCGCCCAGGTGAGCGAACCGGCCAGCCGCGGTACGTGCATCGTGCCGAGTCTACCGGCCGCCCGTGCCCGTCGGTCTGGCGGTCATCTGGACCAGTGCGGGCTACGCCGCGGTGCGACCCCCATCGGACCCGACCCGGATTGGGGCGACAATGGCGGCATGATTCTCCTCACCGGGATCGCGATCGCGGTCTTCGTGGTGCCCGACGCGTGGACCCTCCCGGTCATCGGCCTGGCCGTCGCGGTCGAGGTGAGCGAGACGGCCTTCACGCTCTGGTGGTCACGGCGCGCGCCGCCGAAGGTCGGACCGGAGACCCTGATCGGCTCGACCGGGCGGGTCGTGGAGCCCCTGCGTCCGATCGGTCGCGTTCGTGTGCGGGGCGAGGTGTGGCGCGCGCGAAGCGACGCGGCGATCGACCACGGGGCACGCATCCGCGTCACCGACCGCGATCGGCTGACACTGCTGGTCGAACCGGCCGACGAGGTCTAACCTGCGCAGCCCCGAGCGTGCTGTTGACGCTCAGGCCGATCCGAGCGTCCTGCCGAGCAACTCAGCCGAGAGCTCCTCGAGCCGGGCGGTCGCCCGGACGGCAGCCACGCCTCCGACGCTGACGTGGCCGACAAAGGGGAGCATCATGAGGGCCATGCTGAAGCGATTCCTCGACCGCCAGTCAAGCCCTGCCATGGAGCCACCGAGCGGTCCGGCGCTGACCGAGGAGGACCTGAAGGCGGGCCTGCTCCGCGAGGTCGACCTCTTCGCCGGACTTTCGCCGGCGCAGCTCAAGGAGGTCAGCCAGACCCTGCCGATGCAGACCTGTCACGTGGGAAAACTGGTCACCTCGCCGGATGACCGGGACGAGCGGCTGTACGTCATCAAACGCGGGCGCGTGCGGCTGTATCGGCTCACGCCGGATGGCAAGCAGCTGACCCTCGAGATCCTCGACAAGGGCCGGATCGTCGGTCGGATGGCCTGGCTCGGGCAGCAGCTGACCGATGCCTACGCGGAGGCAATCGAGGACGCGCTGATCTGCAGCTTCACGCCACAGGAGCTTCAGCGGCTGATCGACCGCTTCCCCAGCGTCGGAGTCAACATCATCCGCTACCTCTCCGGCCGTCTGGCCGTGTCGGAGCGCGAGCGCGAGGTGATGGCCTTCCGATCGGTCGAGCAGCGGCTCGCCGCGCGACTGATCGAGCTCGTCGAGCGCTTCGGGCAGCCCGCCGATGGCGGGACGGCCATCGACGCACGACTCACCCAGCAGGAGCTGGCCGACATGATCGGCACGTCCCGCGAAACGCTGGCCACCACGGTCGCCGCACTGCGCGAGCAGGGCGTGATCGAGATGCACAACCAGCGCGTCGTGGTCCTCGATCTCGATCGAGTTCGAGACCTGGCCGGGGAGTAGGCGAGCTGTCTGCTCCCTTACAGCGCGCCGCTGGCGCGCTCGGCGAGGATGGCGCCATGTCCGAGCCCGCAGCCGTCGCGTCGAGCCGCTGGCGGCTTCCCGATCTTCCAACGGCGCGTGATCCGGTTCCAACGGTCGACCAGGCGACGATGTTCGCCGCCGACCGCATCGCGACCGACCGCGTCGGCCTCAGCCTCCTGCAGATGATGGAGAACGCCGGCCTCCAGCTCGCCGAGCTCACCCGGTTGACGCTGGGCGGGACCGTCCGCGGACGCCTGGTCGTCGTCCTTGCCGGTACTGGCAACAACGCGGGTGGTGGCATGGTTGCCGCTCGCCGGTTCGCCGGCTGGGGCGCAGATGTGTGTGTCATCTTCGCGCGGCCCTTGCTCCGCCTCCGCCCCGGTCCCTGCGCCCAGATCGAGCCGATGCTGGCCTCCGGCGTCCGCGCCGCGGTCGCCGGACATGATCGTTCTCACGCGGAGATCGCCGGCGAGATCATGCACGCCGATGCGGTCCTCGATTCGCTCATCGGCTACCGCCTGAAGGGAGCGCCCGACAACGTCTACAAGCCCCTCATCGAGCTTGCCAGCCTCGGCCATGGAGCCGTGATCAGCCTGGACATCCCGTCCGGGATCGACGCCAGCAGCGGCGCGCGACCGGGCTCGGCCGTCAGCGCCGATGCCACGCTGGCGCTTGCCCTGCCCAAGACCGGGATGTCGCTCGACGAGGGGCGTCGGCTCTCCGGGGTAGGGTTCCTGGCCGATATCGGCCTCCCAGCCTCGATCTTCACGGAGCTCGGCATGCCCGCCGGCGCCTGGTTCGATCAAGGGCCGCTCGTCCGTCTAGGTTGACCTCTATTCGGACCGCGCCACCGGTGACGGCCAGCGCGCGATCGCCAGCCCGATTCCTGCACCGATGCCCAGCAACCCGAGCGTCCATTGCGGATCGTCAAGCGGCTGGCCGAGGCGGGAGAGCGCCAGGGCGACGGCGAGACTGATAGCGGCACCGGTGCCGATGACCGCCACCAGGTCCGTGATGGCCCGCGGCTGTCCCCGGCGCAGCAGGAACGCTCCCAGCAGCGGCGGGCCGGCAGGCATGAGGTGGAAGATCAGGCCAGTGGCGATGGCGAGAGCGAGCCACGCGACGCCCGCCGCGACGGCGCCGGCGATGGAGACGAGGAGTGCGTTTCGGCGCCGCGGATCGAGCTGCATCATGTGCGCCGGCTCCACTGGTGCGGATAGAGGTCGCGGGATGGAAGGGTCGACCTGCCGGTCCAGTTCGCATCCAGTACGGCCTTCGCGCCCTCCAGCAGCTCGGCGTCCGTCCCCGCACCAGCTCGCTCGGTGCGCGCGCTGCGCCCGGGCAGACGAATCACGCGCTCTTCTCGCTCAGGGCCGATGGAGCGCGGTAGGGATAGAAGGCGGATCGGTCACCGGCCTCCCACGCCGCGCGCAGCTCCGGATCGGTGATGTCCCAGTCGGGACGCACCTTGCTCGTCACCTCCCGCAGGTCCCGACGCAGATCGTCGGTCGATGGGCGGCCCCAGAACCAGTAGCCGTTGTAGACGCTGTGCACGATGAGCCCCGGCTCAAGGACGATGGTGTGCGGGATCATCGGATCGTGGGTCGGGTCGGTGTATTCGGCGATGTCGAGGTCTTTCTGGACGACCCGACGGGGATCGGACAGGAACGGCCACTGCGCGCCCACCGATGCCCTGAACTCATTGAGCTCGAGCAGGTTGTCGGTGGTGATGGTCACGATCTTCGTGTAGCTCACCGCGATCTTCGAGTAGAAGGCGGCCAGCTCCAGGTGCTGCTGATGGTCCTTGGGGCAGAAGTGGCCGCGCGACAGGACGAGGATCATCGGGTCGCCGCCCTGAAGCTCGCTGAGGGTGCGCCGCTGGCGGGTGTGATCGGTGAGCTCATAGTCGGGGAACCGGGCCCCGGGAACGATGTCGGGTCGCATGGGATGTGGTCTCGCTGGTGGTTTGCTCGCATCGTGCGACTCGCGGCAGCGCGCGCGCTGTAAGGGAGCCCACGCGACTCGGCCACGATCGTAAGCACGGTCACAGCGGGCGGCCGACAACGGCGACACGATCCGAGCATGCAGATGATCAAGCAGCTCTTCGCCGGCTCAGAGCCGTGCGAACACCTCCCGGAGGGAGTCCCGGCGGCGCAGGCCACGAAGTGCCAGGAGTGCGGCAGCGGCTTCAACATCCGTCTGTGCGCGACCTGCGGTCACGTCGGGTGCTGTGACTCGCAGGCCGGACATGCCCGCATCCACGCCAACCAGACCGGGCACCCGGTGATCTACGCCACCCCCCAGGGCGGCGGCTTCACCTGGTGCTACCCCCACGACCGATACCTCTGAAGGCGAGGCGTTCGGTCGTGGGGATCAGCCCAGGATGAGCGGCAGGTTGACCGTCAGGTCCCAGATCCCGACGGCCACCAGCGCCGAGCCGAGGACCAGCTGCAGCGGACGCTCGTAGCGAACCACGGCCCGTGCCAGCTGGGCGCCGCGCGCCTGCCCGATCGACCCGAGCAGAAAGAGCGGCAGCCCGAAGCCGACGCCGAACACCCCGAAGAAGGCGACGCGGCCGACCGCGTCGCCGATCGTGAGACTGAACGCGAAGATGCCGACCAGGAACGGACCGCTGCACGGGATGGCGATCGGCGCGAAGAGCAGCCCGTAGAGGAATGCCCCCGCCTGGGGACCTCGGCCGCCGAGCGCGGCGGCGGACGGCTGCGGCAGGCGGGCGAACGGGTTGATGCCCGCCAGCAGAAGCAGCCCGAGCACGATGAGCAGGCCGTCGGCGATCGGCAGCACGATCCGGCTGAAGTCGCCGAGCGGCACCGCCACCGCAGCGATCGCGAGGCCGATGGCCAGCATGCCGGTGACCACGCCCGCCCAGACGAGCAGGGCCGCCATCGCGGGTCGCAGACGCGGTGCGGCGTCAACTGGCCCCGCTGGCAGGGTCGCGGCGACCGACGTGTTCGTGGTCAGGTAGGCGAGGAACGCCGGATAGAGCGGCAGGATGCACGGCGTCACGGTGGCACCGATGCCGGCCAGCAGCGCCCCGAGGTAGACCTCCACGTCCCCCTCAGCCGGCTTCCAGCTCGGCGATCAACTCTTCGGCGGATCGGACCCGACCGAACTCGAGCGCGCGGATCGAGCCGTCGGACACGATGAACGTCGGGGTCGACGGCGGGTTGGTGACCCCGAAGCCGTAGCGATCGGTCAGGAGCTTCACCAGCTCGGCATCGGCCATGACGAATCGCCAGTCGAAGCCCTCGAGATCCGCGTAGTCGGCCAGGTCGTCGGCGTTCTCATTCGGGTCGACGTTGATGCCGACCGAGTGGAAGTCCGCGAGGTCATGAGCCCGTACGACCGCGCGCTGCTGGCGCAGGCAGGTGGAGCACCAGATCGCCATCGTCTCGACGAGGACCGGTCGATCGGCCGCCAGCTCTCCCAGGGTGAACGTCGCGCCCGAGCGGACGTCGGTCAGCTCGTAGGAAAGCAGCGGACCCGGGTCCGCGCTCGAGGGTTCAGCGTTCGGGACGCTCGGTGAGCAGGCGGCGAGCAGAACGACCAGGCCCACCGCGATCGCGAGGGTTCGATGCATGGCGAGAGCATGCATCACGGTCGACGACGATGCTGTAACCGTGCTCACGCAGCGGGCTCAGTCAGCGGTCGCCTCGCCGTCATGGGCGTCGCCGTGTGCATCGTCGGCATGGCCATGGTCGTGATCGTGGTCCGACGCCCGCGCCACCTGCTGCGCCACCGACGCGAAGGCCGACTGCATCACCTCGGGCAGCGCCGGGTGGATGTAGATCGAGCGGGCGGATGACGTCCACCGGGAGCCGGAAGCGCATCAGGTTGACCGCCTCCTGCACGAGCGTCGATGCATCGGTGCCGATGACGTGGCAGCCGAGAATCTCGCCGGACTCCGGATCGGCCAGGACCTTGACGAACCCGTCGTGATCCTCGATCGATCCCCCATAGGCAGTGCTGTCGTACGCGGCGGTCGCCGTCACGTACGCGACGCCGCGCTCCTCTGCCGCCTGCTCGGTGAGCCCCACGCTCCCGATCTGGGGTGCCCCGAAGACGGCTGACGGCATGCCGTGGTAGTCCACCGCGGCCAGCGCATCGGGATTGAGGATGTTGTTGGCCACGTGGGCGGCTTCCAGGTTGGCGCTGTGCTTGAGCTCGTAGCGTCCGACGATGTCTCCCAGCGCCCAGATCCCGGGGACGTCAGTGCGCAGGTACTCGTCCGTCTCGACATAGCCGCGATCATTGGTGGCGACATCAGTGCGCTCGACCTCGAGCCGATCCGCGTTCGAGACCCGGCCCGCGGCGACCAGGATCTCGTCGCACTCGATCGAGGCTGTCGGATCCGCGTCCGGGTCGCCGGAGGGACCGATTTCGATCACCCGCGCATCACCACGCCGGGTCACCCGCCGCGCCTCCGACCCGAGGATGACCCGGAAGCGGCGGCCGTACGCCTCGGTCAGGCGGTGCGACACGTCGCGATCCTCGTAGCGGAGCATTTCGGGTCCCCGAGTGACGATCGTCACATCGCAGCCAAGGCTGCCGAACACGTGCGCCATTTCAGCACCCACGAACCCACCGCCGATGATGACGAGCCGGCGCGGCAGCTCGGCGATCCGCATGACCGTGTCGGTAGTCTGGAAGCCAGCTTCGACCAGACCGGTGATCTGCGGGATCGAGGGCCGCGTTCCGGCGGCGATCACGATCGTCTCGGCAGTGATTCGGGCCTCCGCCACCTGGAGCTGCTTGTGGCCGATGAAGCTGGCGCTTCCCTCGAACACGGTGATGTGCTCCGACCGACGGTTGCCCTCCCGGATCGCGGCCGCGTCACGGTCGATCTCGGCGAACGTGCGCTTCACGATCGCCGGCCAGTCGACGCTCTCGATCCGAGCCTGGATGCCGAACGTGCCCGCGTCCGCGATCGTGCGCGCCACGTCGGCGACATGGACGAGCATCTTCGACGGAATGCATCCGCGGTTGAGACAGGTCCCGCCGAAGGGTCCCTCCTCGACGACGGCGACTCGCCACCCCCGCTCGGCGGCCGCCGCCGAGACCTCGAGGCCCGACCCGCTGCCGATGACGATGAGGTCAAAGCGCTCCATCAGCCGTACTCCTGCTTCAGCCGCGACGCCGTAGTGATCAGACCGACCGGGCTGAACGCCTGCGGGACATCCGCGACGGCTGGCTTCATGAGCTCTTACGTGGGTGCATTTAGTGAGGATAGCTCGGCGTCGGGCCGGGTCTGTCAGCCCCCTCACCCTGCCGCCCGCGACCCCGAGATCGACCGCTGAGCGCGTCGGGGTGCCGGCCGCTGGCTCGCCAGCTCGCCGCCAATGTGAGGCCGCTTACGGCACGCATCGGTTCCGAGGGGGATGGTGGTCGCATGATCAGGCCCTTCCCCCGATCGGTGGCCGTCGGCGTCGCAGGACTCCTGGCGCTGGGCGCGTGCAGCGTGGAAGACAGGCAGCCGCCTCCACCGGACGCCGGCGATGCGCCCTCGCCCGGTGGCGGAGTGGCCTCCCAGCCACCGGAGCTGAGCGCCGAGCTGAGCGTCAGCTCGTCAGGGTGGGCGACGGACTTCAGCCGGCACGAGGTGCCACTCAACGAGTTCCTCAGCGGCGGACCCGGCAAGGACGGGATCCCCGCGATCGACGAGCCGAGGTTCCAGCCGATCGGCGACGTGGACTGGCTGGAGGACCAGGAGCCGGTCATCGCCTTCGGCATCGGCGACGAGTGGCGCGCCTATCCGATCCAGATCCTGATGTGGCACGAGATCGTGAACGACACGGTCGCGGGCACACCGGTGGCCGTCACGTTCTGCCCGCTGTGCCACACGTCCATCGTGTTCGACCGCACGGTCGACGGCACCGTGCTGGACTTCGGCGTGAGCGGCAACCTGCGCCACTCGGACCTGGTGATGTACGACCGTCTGACGGAGTCCTGGTGGCAGCAGGCCACCGGGCGCGGGATCGTGGGTTTCTACACGGGAACGGCGCTCGAGTTCCTGCCCTCCCAGCTCATCAGCTGGCAGCAATTCCGTGAGCTGCATCCCGATGGCGTGGTCCTGTCGCGGGACACGGGGCACATCCGCAGCTACGGGTCGAACCCGTACGCGGGGTATGACAAGGTCGACACCAACCCGTTCCTGCTGGATGACTGGACGCTGATCGACGGTCGCCTCAGTCCCAAGGTCCGGATCGTCGGCGTGGTGATCGATGACGAGTCGGTCGCCTACCCGCTTCCTGCCCTTCCCGAGACGGGCGTGGTCAACGACATCGTCGGCACCGAGCCGATCGTGGTGCTCTGGGTGCCGGGAACCGTGTCGGGCCTCGGCGCGGCGACCGTGGCCGGCGGCGAAGAGGTCGGGTCCGCGGTCGTGTTCGCCCGAACCCTGGAGGACGGGATGGTCCTCGAGTTCGAGCCGGCGGGCGAGGGTCAGATGCGAGATACCGAGACCGACTCCACCTGGGACCTGGCAGGACGCGCGATCGAAGGGCCGATGGCCGGTGCCCAGCTGGAACCGATCCCCAATGACCAGCCCTTCTGGTTCGCCTGGGCGATCTTCCGGCCGGACACCACGGTGTGGCAGCCATGATCGGCCGGCCCTGGATGGCGCGAATGCTGGGTCTGGTCGGCTTCCGCCCGGCGGGCTGGGGCGCGACACCCGATCGCCGAGAGCAGTCCCGCACGTCGCTGGGCAGGCCTGGGCGAAGTTCGATCGTGACCGGGGCGCGACGCCCCTCGCCATCGCCGTCCTCGTGCAGCACGCATCCCGGCGGTCCCGGCGGGAGATGAGGACCGCCGCTCAGCGGTGTGCGAGCACCCGCACCCGGTGCGGCAGCTCGGCCGCCACATCGGTGAAGACAGGATCGACGACGAAGGCGTAACCATCCCAGGTCCCGTCGCGGCCGGGGCGGTATCGGCGCGGCGGAGCGTGATCGGGACCCATCGCGATCGCCTTCATGGCGCGCTCGAGGTCGAGCATCGCGGCGGCCAGCTGCACGCGGTCCAGCCCGACAACGTCGACGGGGGGCAGGACGGTCGCTGTGACGCGTTGGCCAAGTCGCAACCGCGGACTGAATGGATGCTCCCAGACCCGGTGCGTCCCGCTGATCACCATCGGGAGGACCGCGACCCCGAGGGACTGCGCCAGCCGGAGAGCCCCGGGCCGGAAGCCAACCTCGATGCCGAGCACCGATCCCTGCGGGAACACCACGATGCTCTCGCCCCGTTGGACCGCGCGGCGCGCACCGCGGACCAGCGCGCGCGCCGGGAGGCTGCTGCCATCGACCGCGGTGAGCTGACCGGTCATGCGCAGGTAGGGGCCGACCACCGGCCACGACCGCAGCTCGTCACGCGCGACGAACCGCAGCGGCATCGGCAGGCGGTAGAGAACCAGCGGGTCGACAAGGCCCTCGTGGAGGGGCAGGACCAGGTACGCGCGCGATGGATCGACCAGGCGCCGCCCGCGCAGCTCGATGTCGAGTCGCAGCATGCCGGCGGCAGCTCGCGCCCACGCCTGCTCGACGGCATGGCGGGCGCGTGACGAGCCGAACCGGCCCACGAGCATCATGGGCCACGGAAGGATCCAGACAAGGACCGCCTGACCGATGACGGCCAGGAACCAATCGCCGACGCCCGAGACGGAGAACCAGCCTCCGGGCAGGCGTCGAGCGGCTCGGTCGGCAGTCACGCCGCGTCGGGGCGGCGGTACCGTCGCGATCGGACCGCTCGAGCCTCGGCGGCGATCCGCAGCGCGCGCAGCTGGCGGCGCATGAACCGGTCGTACGCCGGGACGGCGATCCATCGCGCGATGAGGCCACCCACCACGGCGCGGTCGCTGCCGACCGTTCCGCCGTAGCGGACCACGGTCCGATGGGGCTCGATCGGGTCGAAGTCCAGGGTCTCGCGGACGTGCTCCATCGGCCCTTCGAGGACGTCGTACTCGATTCGATCAGGCGGGTAGAGGCGGACACGCTCGAGCATCACCAGATCGGTGATCACCGCCGGCGTCCGATAGCGGACCAGCAGGGTGTCCCCGTCACGCTCAAGAACCTCCGCGCTGTGGGCCGGTGATCCGGGCAGCACGCCCCCGGTCGCCGCGGCCATTTCGAAGACGAGCGCCTGTGGCGCCGCGATCTCGACGCTGATCGGTCGCAGCTCATGGATGCGCATGGGTTCGAACGGTAGCCGATCGGTCCCTCGCCGACTGTAAGGGGGGCCACGACCCTGGAGGTGGGACCGAAGCCAGGCCGAGGACCGATACACTTCGGGAAGCAGCGTGGGCCGTTAGCTCAGCGGTTAGAGCAGGGGACTTTTAATCCTCGTGTCGTGGGTTCGAATCCCACACGGCCCTCCAGCCATCATTCGCGCAGCTCGCCGGAACGCGACGACGAGCTGTTGTCAGCCGTGCCCCCAGTCGTCACCCTCGGTATCGGCCGGTGAGAGGCCCAGGACGTCGCCGTGGGTCGTAACCCCGAGCCCGGACACGGTTCGGTTGGCGTACGCGAAGTAGGCGACGACCTGGTTCACCTCGAGAATCTCGCCGTCGGTGAGGCCGGCGGCGCGCATCGGCTCGAGGTACGCTTCGCTGAGGGCGCCCGGGTCCAGCGTCAGCGCGCGGGCGTAGGCGAGCGTCGCCCGCTCGCGCGCATCGAAGCTCTCCAGCGTGTCGGCCTCCAGGGCGGCGCGGATGGCCACGGCGCGCGGCTCATCGGCCAACAGGCGTGCCAGGCCGGCGGCGTGGTGGTCGACGCAGTAGGTGCATCGATTCAGGACGCTGACGTACACGCCGATCACCTCGAGCCACCAGGTCGGAAGCACGTTCGCCGTGTGATGGAGCACGTTCTTGTAGAGCGCCATGTGCCCCTCGAGGGTGTGGGGACGGAGGCTGTGCACGGTGAGGATGTTGTCGAGCTCGCCGCGCGGGCCGCGGATCCGGTCGTAGATCGTCCGCAGGCGCC
This sequence comes from uncultured Chloroflexia bacterium, assembly GCA_963704115.1. Lineage (GTDB taxonomy): Bacteria > Chloroflexota > Limnocylindria > QHBO01 > QHBO01 > JACDBZ01. The sequence continues at coordinate 602,000 of CAVPGY010000001.1, read as the reverse complement.
CCGTCGCGGCCTCGTACCCGATCCGCTCGATCCAGCTCACGGTCCGATGCTAGCGCCTACCATCGGCGGCATGACGCTCCCGCGCATCCCCCACCCCCGCTCGCCGATGACCCCGGACGAGCAGTCCGACACGCTGGCGCGCTTCGGTGACGTGATGGAACGTCGCCGATCCGTGCGCGACTTCTCGAGCGAGCCGGTGCCGCGCGAGCTCGTGGTCGAAGCGATCCGGGTGGCCGGGATGGCGCCCAGCGGCGCACACCAGCAGCCGTGGACCTTTGTGCTGATCGGCGACGAGCCGGAGCGGCGCGCGCGAATCCGCGAGGCGGCCGAGGCCGAGGAGCGCGAGAGCTACGAGCACCGCATGGCGCCCGAGTGGCTCGAGGCGCTGGCGCCGCTCGGGACCGACTGGCACAAGCCGCACCTGACCGATGCGCCGTGGCTGATCGTCGTGTTCGAGCAGGTGTATGGGCTGGCGCCGGGACGGCGACGGGACGTCGCACGTGAAGCACTACTACGTCCGGGAGTCGGTGGGGATCGCGGTCGGCTTCCTGCTGGCCGCCCTGACGCACGCGGGCCTTGCGACCCTGACCCACACCCCGAGCCCGATGGGATTCCTGCGCGACATCCTGGGCCGCCCCGAGAACGAGCGTCCCTACGTCGTCATCCCGGTGGGTTTCCCGGCCGCCGATGCGACCGTGCCGGACCTGGCGCGCAAGCCGCTGACCGAGATCCTCGTCGAGCTCCCCGACCGCCGGTGACGCCGCCGCGCCGATGGACCGCCGACATCGCGGCCGTTCGGGCCGGGTCGCCGGCCTAGCGAGCGAGGGCCAGCCGGACCACGGCCAGCAGCGCCACGAAGAGCACGGCGATCAGCATCACGACCACGCCGGCGGCGATGATCGTCTCCGGGCTTGCCGGCTGCGGCTGGAAGGCCGGCCCGATTTTCGCGATAACGTGCATCGGCGCAGTGTACGCGGGGCGTCGAGCGGCGTCGCCCGGCTACGAGGTCAGGGGAGGTCGCCGGACAGCTCCCAGACGTCGGCGAATGCGCCGTCGCCGTCTCGACCTCCGAACAGCAGCAGCCGATCGCGGGCGGGGTCCGCGATGAGCTCGCCACCGGCTCGGCCGGGCGGTGCGGTGCCGGAGACCTGGACGGCGCGCGCGTCCGCGGAACCATCGGAGAGCAGCCAGGTATCGGCGAGGAAGCCGCCATCGATCGCCTGACCGCCCATCACGAGCGTGGCTCCGGGCACCCTGGCGCGCGCGTAGAGATTGCGGTCCGGCGGCGCGGTGCCCTCGACGCGAGTCCATCCCGCATCGGTGAGGACCCATCGGTCGCCGAGGGCCGTCACGCCAGTGGTCTGGCCGGCATAGAGCGCAAACGAGCCGTCATCGGTCCACCAGCAGCCGTGGAGGCAGCGATTGACCGGCAGGTCGCCGTCGGGCGTCTCGTCGGTCCAGGTCCCGGTGTCGAAGTCGTAGGCGACGGTATCGGCGAACCTGGTGCCGTCGGACGTGAACCCGTGGCTGATCCAGAGTCGTCCGTCCGGCCCGATCGCCGCGCACGACCCGTAGCGCTCCTTCGGGACGGCGCCGGAGGACGGGAGCACCGCAGGGTGGCGTCTCGCCGAGTCCGGCATCGGCGGAGCCGTCGCGCGCCGCGGAGACCCGCCACCGTCGGTCGAGGCATCGGCGACGCCGGGCGCAACCGCGTCCCCGACGGCATCGGCCACGCCGCTCACCTGGCGCGCCCTTTCGCCGGCGCAGGCGGCGAGCGCGAGTGCGACGACGATTCCGACGGACCAGCGATGCACGCCTCGAGTCTATGTCCTGTCTGTGAAGGCGGGGTGACGACCGCGTGGCACGTCAGCTCGACGATGCCTGGCGGTCCCAGGGCCAGCGACCGGTCAGCTCGACCTCCAGGGCGAAGCTGAGGAAGGTGCGCACGACGACGATCGCAGCGAGGACCCCGACGCTCTCGAACGTCGGCTCGATGGCCACCGTGCGGATGATGTCGCCGGCCACGAGCAGCTCGAGTCCCAGCAGCACGCCGCGCCCGATCCCCCGCCGAAGCTGCCGATAGCCTTCGTCCACGGGCGTGGATCGAACCAGCAAGGCGCGCCCGAACACGATCCCCGCGGCGATCGACGAACCGAAGATGACCACCACCGCAGCGACGTCGATCGCCAGTCCCAGGAGCTCGATCGCTCCCTCGAAGTCCATTCCGCCACCTCCTCGAGACTCCGCGGGGCAAGTCGCGCGCCACCCCCGTGCCGATAGATCGGGCAGAGTGGCGCTTGGCCGTCTTGCGTGACGCTTTGGAGCCGAAAGATCGGGCACGTGAGCGCGGGAAGTCGCTCGCAACCGGTCTCACGCGCCGCAGTGCCCGATAGATCGGGCATGGCAGCGCGCAGGACGCGGATGTGCGCCGAAGTGCCCGATACATCGGCGCCGCCAAGAGCGCCGCTCTGCGAGAATCGACGCATGGAGCTCGGGATCTACACCTTCGGCGAGGTCACACCCGACGCGCGCACCGGTGAGCTGATCGGCGTGCAGCAGCGGCTGCGGAACCTGGTGGAGGAGGTCGAGCTGGCCGATCGGGTCGGGCTCGACGTCTACGGTGTCGGCGAGCATCACCGGCCGGACTACGTGGTCTCGGCCCCGGCGGTCGTGCTGGCGGCGGCGGCCGAGCGCACGGAACGGATTCGTCTGACGAGCGCCGTCAACGTCCTCAGCTCCGACGACCCGGTCCGCGTCTTCCAGCAGTTCGCGACCCTGGACCTTCTGAGCGGGGGCCGGGCCGAGATCATGGCCGGGCGCGGCAGCTTCATCGAGTCGTTCCCGCTCTTCGGCCACGAGCTGCGGGACTACGACACGCTGTTCGAGGAGAAGCTGCGGCTGCTGCTCGAGGTGCGAACGAACGAGGTCGTCAGCTGGCCCGAGGGCCGTCACCGGGCCGCGATCGACAACCGCGGCGTCTATCCCCGCCCGATCCAGGACCCACTGCCGATCTGGATCGCGGTCGGCGGCACGCCGGAGTCGGCGGTGCGCGCCGGATCGATGGGCCTGCCGATGGCGCTCGCCATCATCGGCGGCGAGCCGGCTCGCTTCGCGCCATTCGCCAAGATCTTCCGCCGCGCCGCGAAGGCCGCGGGCCACGACCCGGCGCCGGCGTTCAGCATCAATTCGCACGGCTTCATCGCCGACGACAGCGACGAGGCAGCCGAGATCGCCTATGGACCGATGAAGCTGATGATGGACCGCATCGGTGGCGAACGCGGCTGGCCGCCGATGAGCCGCGACCAGTTCGAGGCGTCGCGCGGACTGGACGGTGCGACCTTCGTCGGCAGTCCCGACGAAGTGGTCGCCAAGATCCTGCTCCAGCACGAGATCTTCCACCATGACCGATTTCTCATCCAGTTCACGATCGGGACGATCCCGCACGACAAGGTGCTGCGCTCGATCGAGCTGTTCGGGACCGTGGTCGCCCCCGCGGTCAGGAAGGCGGTCGCCTCCAGGTCCTGAACCGGAGGATCACGCCAGGAGGTCGCTCAGGCGGGCGAGGGCCGCGGCACACGCCTTCTCGTCACGCTCGTAGTAGACCCAGCGGGCGTCGGCCCGATGCCGGCTGGCGCGGACGAGGCCTGCGGCGCGCAGGCGCGCGAGGTGATTGCTGACGTTGTTCTCACGCTCCCCGGTCGCCGCCGCCATCTCGCATACGCAGTGCGGTCCACTGGCGAGCAGCCCGAGAATGCAGGCCCGCGTGCGGTCCGAGAGCAGGCCAGCGGCGGCGACCGCGGCCGCGACCTCCGGGACCCGAAGTTCCGTGCGTGCCGTCGGGATGACGGGCAGCTCGATGGGCGTTGTCACCGCTGTCACGCCCCGAGGATGAGCTTGAGGTCGCCGACGGAAGGCACCCGCCCGGAAACCACGACCGTCCCGTCGACGACGAGGCCGGGCGTGCTCATGACCCCGTACCCAACGATCTCGCCGATGTCGGTGACCTTCTCGATCGATGCCGTGCGTCCCAGGGCGCCGAGCGCCTCGCGCGTGTTGGCCTCGAGTCGGATGCAGTTGTTGCAGCCGGGGCCGAGCACCTTGATGTCCATGGTGGAGCGTCCTTTCACGAGATGAGGTTGAGCAGGAAGCCGGTGGTCATGATCCCGACGGCCACGACGGCGGTGAAGATCGCCAGGAGCTGGGGCCTGAGGACTCGGCGCAGGAGGATGGTCGAGGGCACGCTGATGGCGACAACGCTCATCACGAAGGCCATCGCGGTGCCGAGTGACACGCCCTTGGCGGTCAGCGCCTCAGCCAGCGGCACTACCCCCGCCGGGTTGGCGTACAGCGGCGCGCCGGCCAGCGTGGCGATGACGACGGCGAATGGGTTGTCGGCCCCGGCAACGGTGGCGAAGAAGTCGGCGGGGACCCAGTTGTGGATGGCGGCGCCGAGCCCGATGCCGACGAGGACGTAGGGCCAGACCGACCTCGCGATCTCGGCGGTCTCCTGCCGTGCCGCGTCCACGCGTTGCCGAAGCGTGGGGCTGCCGCCGTCGCCGGCGAGCTGGCCGACCGGAGTGGTGAAGACGAACGGCTCCACCCAGCGCTCGAGGTTCATCCGGCCCAGCGTCCAGCCGGCGACGATCGACAGCACGGTGCCTGCCGCCAGGTAGATCGCGGTCACGTGCCAGCCGAAGAGGCCGCCCATCATCACCGCGCCGACCTCGCTGATGATCGGGCTCGAGATGAGCAAGGTCATGGTGACGGCGAGCGGGATGCCGGCGGCAACGAGTCCGATGAACACCGGCACCGAGCTGCAGGCGCAGAACGGCGTCACGGCACCGAGGATCGCCGCCAGGCCCAGGCCGACCAGCAGTCCGCGGCCCATGAGCAGCGAGCGGGTGCGCTCGGCGCTGAAGAAGGCGCGCAGCAGACCGATTGCGAAGATCAGCCCGATCAGCAGCAGCATGATCTTGACGCTGTCGTACAGGAAGAAGTGGAGTGCGTCCCCCAGGCGGGAGTCGAGGTCCAGGCCGATGAGCCCGCCGAGGACCGGCGTCCAGAGAAGCTCGTTCAGCGCGTACAGGACGATCCACACGACAGCCGCACCGGCCACGGCCCACCGCACGTCCCGGCCGTCTGCGGTGCGATCCGGCCGGATGGACGCGACAGGGTGGGTATGCGTCGTCATCTCAGGCGTGAGTGTCTCAACTCCGACTGAGATACCCGCCTGCCATGTGGCCCGATCCGTCCGGGCCGTTCGGCTTGGCCGGCTGCGGCTACGATGCGCCCTCGATGACAATGAGGCCCGAGGAAGCCACTGCGATCCGAACCGAGCTGCGGCGCGGTGCGGTCACGGCGCTGCCGCTGGCGGTGGCGGTCGGGCTGTTCGGCGTCTCGTTCGGGGTCCTGTCGGCCACGACCGGTGGAATGGGGGCGCTGCCGGCGGTCGTCATGAGCGCGACCACGTTCGCGGGCTCGGCGCAGTTCGCCGCCGCCTCGATCATGGCCGGTGGCGGGCAGCCGATCGCCGCGGTGGCCGCGGCGCTGCTGCTGAACGCGCGCTACCTGCCGATCGGGATCAGCGTGGCGCGGGTGCTGACCGGCGGCCCGCTGCGCCGCTTCCTCAAGGCGCAGCTCGTCATCGACGAATCCTGGGCGATCGCCGCCCGTGGTGGCGGTGAGTTCGCGGCGGGCCGGTTGCTGGGCGCCGGCATCGTGATGTGGCTGGCGTGGGTCGGCGGCACGGTCATCGGCGTCATCGGCGGCGAGGCGCTCGGGGATCCGGCGGCCCTGGGACTCGACGCCGCCTTCCCGGCCCTCTTCCTCGCACTCCTCGCCTCGCAGCTCACCGACCGTGGCGCCGTCTCGGCGGCCCTCCTCGGCGGCGCCATCGCGATCGCCCTCACGCCGTTCACGCCTCCGGGCGTGCCGATCATCGCCGCCTCGGCCGCGGCGCTCATCGGGCTGCTGGACCGATGAGGGAGGCCTGGGCCATCGTCGCCGTCATGGGCCTTGGCACGATGGCGATCAAGGCCGCCGGCCCGGTGCTCCTCGGCAGCCGCCCGCTGCCGGCCCGGGTGAAGGCGGTGGTCGCCCTGCTCGCCCCGGCGCTGCTCGCGGCGCTGGTGGCCACCGCCACCCTCGGCTCGGGTCAGGCCCTGGTGGCGGACGCGCGGATCGTCGGCGTGGGCGCGGCGATCGTCGCCCTGGCACTGCGCCTCCCAACGCTGGCGGTGGTGCTGGTCGCCGCCGCAGCCGCCGCGCTTGCGCGGGTGGCCGGCATCAGCTGACGCCGTCCTACCAGGGCAGGAGCTGACGGAGGACGAAGGTCACGTTCGCGGGGCGCTCCGCCAGCCGGCGGACATACCACGGATACCAGAACTCGCCGTACGCGATGAGCACGCGCGCCCGGTACCCCTTGCGGGCCAGCCGCTCGAGCTCGCCGGTGCGGATGCCGTAGAGCATCTGGACCTCGTATGCCTCGCGCGGAATGCCTGACGCTTCGGCGGAGGTGCCGATCTGCTCGATGAGCCGCACGTCGTGGGTGCCGAGGCCGAGCGTGGCGCTGCCGCCACGCAGGATGGTGACGCACCCTGCCACGAAGGCCGCGTCGACCTCCGTGCGGGTGCGGTACGCGATCCGCGCCGGTTCGTCGTACGCGCCCTTCACCATGCGGATCGCCGGCTGCAGGGGCAGCAGCCGCTCGATGTCGATCGCGGTGCGCTTCAGGTAGGCCTGGAGGCAGATCCCGAGGTTCGGGTGGTCCGGCTTCAGCGTCGCGTACAGCGCAACGGTCGCCTCGGTGTAATCGCTCCCCTCCATGTCGATCCAGACCGTCCCGGCGCCGAGCTCCCGTGCCCGTGCCGCCAGCGTCGCGAGGTGTCGCCGGGCCATCTCCGGGTCGAGATCCAGGCCGAGCTGCGTGAGCTTCAGGCTGATCTCGCCGTCGATCCCGCGCGACCGGATCTGCTCGAGCGCGTCGAGGTAGTGAGCGGCGACCGCATCGGCCTCCGCGGGGTCGACGAGATTCTCGCCGAGATGGGTGAAGAGGGCACCAATCCCGTTCGGAGCGTACGTCTCCGCGGCTGTGAGCGCGTCGTCGAGCGTCTCTCCCGGCATGAAGCGGCGCAGCGCCCGCCGCACGAACCAGAGCCGAGGCACCTGACGTCGGAGCCACGGGTTGCGGGCCATCCAGAGCAGTACGCGTCGCATCGGTCGGATGGTAGCCGCGCAGGGTACAGTGGCGCGCGGCACGAGGACGACGGAGGAGCCGTCGCAGATGGTGCCCGCTGTGGGGCCCCCATGCGCCTGCCATTCATTCCCCGCGAGGAGAAGTTCTTCGAGCTCTTCGTGGAGGACGCCCAGAACGTCCTGGCCGGAGCGCGGCTGCTCGAGGAGTTCTTCCGCTCCTACGATCAACGTGAGCGGATCGCCAGCCAGCTGCGGGACCTCGAGAATCGCGGCGACACGATCAGCCACGACATCGGCCACCGGCTGGAGCGGACCTTCGTCACGCCGTTCGACCGCGAGGACATCCACCAGCTCATCAGCCGCCTCGATGATGTGATGGACTTCATCGAGGAGGTGGCGGACACCTGCATCCTCTACAAGATCGAGGAACCGACGGCGACGGCCCACGACCAGGCCGAGATCCTCGTCCGGCAGTGTGAGGAGATCGTCAAGGCACTCCAGAAGCTCCGCCGATTCAAGGACATCGGCCCGCACTGGATCGAGATCCACCGGTTGGAGAACGAGGGGGACCGGATCGCGCGCCGGGCGATCGCCGATCTCTTCACCGACGACAGCGAACCGATCGAGATCATCAAGTGGAAGGATCTCTACGCGCTGCTCGAGGACGCCATCGACTCGTGCGAGGACGCGGCCAATGTGATCGAGCGGATCGTCGTCAAGCATGCCTGAGGGATTCACCCTCGTCCTCCTGGCGGTCCTCGCCCTCGCGGTCGCGTTCGACTACATCAACGGCTTCCACGACACCGCCAACGCAATCGCGACGAGCGTGAGCACCCGCGCCCTGAAGCCGGGATGGGCGATCGCGATGAGCGCCACCGCGAACTTCGTCGGCGCCCTGACCGGGACCGCGGTGGCCAGGACCGTCGGCTCCGGCCTGATCGATACGAACGTCGAATCGCAGACGGTGATCGCCGCCGCTCTCGTCGGCGCGATCTTCTGGAACCTCCTCACCTGGCGGCTCGGCATCCCGTCGTCGTCGAGCCACGCGCTCATCGGCGGGCTGCTCGGCGCGGCGCTCGCTGCGTCGGGCTTCGGTGCATGGCAGATGGACGGCATCTTCAACAAGGTGCTGGTGCCGCTCATCGGCTCGCCGGTGATCGGCTTCGTCCTCGGGCTGACGCTCATGATCGTCATCTTCAACGTCTTCCGGCGCGCGCATCCCGTGCGGCTGAATGCGACGTTCCGACGACTGCAGGTCCTCTCGGCCGGCTACATGGCCTTCAGCCACGGGAGCAACGACGCGCAGAAGACGATGGGCATCATGACCCTGGCGCTCGTCACCGCCGGCGTCATCGACAGCTTCGAAGTGCCGCTGTGGGTCATCCTGACAGCGGCCACGGCGATCAGTCTGGGGACGGCGGCTGGCGGCTGGCGGATCATCAAGACCATGGGGACCAAGGTGGTGAAGCTCGACCCGGTGCACGGCTTCGCCGCCGAGACGACCGCCGCCTCGATCATCTTCGGTGCCACGCAGCTGGGCATGCCGGTCAGCACCACCCACGTCATCAGCTCCGCGATCATGGGCGTGGGCTCCTCCGATCGGCTGAAGACGGTCCGCTGGGGCGTCGCGCGGAGCATCGTCGTGGCCTGGATCCTGACGCTTCCGGCCTCGGGCGCGACCGCCGCCCTGGCGTACATGCTGCTGAAGCCGATCCTCGGCTAGCGCCGCCTCCCAGGGCGGTATCGGCGCTTAACCAACCGTTGATCGCGCGATGAGGCCTGGTTAAGCGACCTCCGCGACGCTTGTGCGCGTCAACGTGTGCCCGCCGCCTCCGTGCGCCGGGCCGACATCACGGAGGAGATGCATTGAACCTTGCCCGAGGCTGGCTGCGGCCGGCGCTCCCGATCACCGTCGCGGCCACCGTCATCCTGGCGGCCTGCGGCACCGCCGACGCCGGCAGCAGCGGAGGCGGCGATGACGCCGCCGGCGGATCGGTCTTCGTCTCCGGCTCGTCCACCGTCGAGCCGATCACCGCCCTCGTGGCGGAGCTGTTCGCCGAGGAGAACGGCGGATTCGACTACACCGTCGAGGGTCCCGGCACCGGGGACGGCTTCGCCCTCTTCTGCAACGGCGAGACCGACATCTCGGACGCGTCACGCCCGATCAAGGAGGAGGAGATCGCAGCGTGCGAGGAGGCCGGCATCGAGTACACCGAGATCCTCGTCGCCTACGACGGCCTCGCGGTCATCACCTCGGCCGACAACGAGGCGGTGAGCTGCCTGAGCTTCGCCGATCTCTACGCCCTGCTCGGGCCGGAGTCGCAGGGCTTCGACACCTGGGCGGCCGCCGATGACCTTGCCACGGAGCTCCCCGACGGCTTCGGCGAGGTCCATGCCCCGTATCCCGACGCCGACCTGGTGATCACCGCGCCGGGCGAGGAGTCCGGAACGTTCGACTCGTTCGTCGAGATCGCCCTGGCGGACATCGCCGACGAGCGGGGCCAGGACGCGACGACGCGTCCCGACTACGTGGCGAGCCCCAACGACAACGTGATCATCGAGGGCATCACCGGGACGACAACCTCCCTCGGCTGGGTCGGGCTGGCGTTCGCCACCGAGAACGCCGACGCGGTGAAGATCATCGAGGTCGACGGCGGGGACGGCTGTGTGCCCCCGAGCGACGAGACCGTCGTCGACGGCAGCTACCCGATCGCTCGGCCGCTGTTCATCTACGTCAACAACGCGCGCGCCGAGGAGAACCCGGCGCTGGTGGAATTCGTCGACTACTACCTGGCGAATCTCGACGCGGCCGGCGAGGTCGGCTACGTGAACCTGTCCGGCGACGAGATGGCCGCCTCGAGGACCGCCTGGGAGGGCCGATGACGGTCCCCGATCCTGCTTAACACGGCCTTAACCCAGCGAGATCGCACCATGCGGCCGTGTGCTCCATGCTGACCGCCATGAAGGCCCAGCATGGAGCAACGGCATGGTGCGTCTCGCCGCGCTGATCGTGGCGATCGCTGCGCTCGCTGCGCTGTGGGCCCTCACCAACGATTCCGAGCCACCCGCGGGCGGGCTCGATGGATCGGTATTCGCCTCCGGATCGTCCACCGTCGAGCCGATCACCCTCATCGTGGCGGAGCAGCTCCACGAGCGCGATGCCACCTTCGGGTACCAGGTCGAGGGCCCCGGGACCGGTGACGGCTTCGCGCTCTTCTGCAACGGAGAGACCGACCTGAACAACGCCTCCCGTCCCATCCAGCCGAGCGAGATCGAAGCCTGCGAGGCGAACGGCGTCGAGTTCGTCGAGCTGCTGGTCGCCTACGACGGGCTCACCGTGATCACCTCCGCCGAGAACGACGCGGTCGCCTGCCTCAGCTTCCTGGATCTCTACGCCCTCCTCGGCCCGGAGTCACAGGGCGTCCGGACGTGGCCCGCCGCCGACGCGCTGGCCAACGAGATGGCCGCTGACCTCGGGACGACGTTCGGGGCCTCGGGGGCGCCGTTCCCCGAGGGCGACCTGGTGGTCACGGCTCCCGGCGAGGAGTCCGGGACCTTCGACACCTTCGTCGAAATCGTCATCGCTCCGATCGCCGACGAACGTGGGACCGACCACACCACCCGCCCGGATTACGTGGCGAGCCCCAACGACAACGTCATCCTCGAGGGCATCGCGGGGACGGTCACCTCCCTGGGCTGGGTGGGCATGGCATTCGCCGAGGAGTCCACCGGCTTCGTGCGGCAGCTCGAGATCGATGGTGGTGGCGGCTGCGTCGCTCCGACCGACGAGGCGGTGGCGGACGGCAGCTATCCGATCGCGCGGCCGCTGTTCGTCTACGTCAATCTTGGATCGCGCCGGACGCAGCGCGGCGCTCCGCGGCTTCGTCGACTTCTACATCAGCGACGCCGGCCTTCGGTCGGCCGACGAAGTCGGCTACGTCGCAGCTCACCGATGCCCAGGCCGAGGCGACGCGCGCTGCCTGGGATGCGGCCATCGGAGCGAGCCGATGAGCGCCCTGCGCGGCCTCGAGGGCAGTCCCGCGCGGCGCCGTCGCGAGGGGTTGATCCGCGGCGGCTTCCTGTTCGCCGCAGGCATCTCGGTGATCATCAGCGCCGCCATCATCCTGTCCCTGGCCGGCGAGGCGTTCAGCTTCGCGAGCCAGGTCAACCTCTCTCAGCTGTTCACCGACGGCTGGTTCCCGCGGCGCGACCAGTTCGACATCGGGACCATCGTCACCGGGACGCTCATCGTCGCCGGCATCGGCATGGTGGTGGCGACCCCGCTCGGCATCGGCGCCGCGATCTACCTGGCGGAGTACGCCAGCCCGCGGACGCGCCGCATCCTGAAGCCCATCCTCGAGGTGCTCGCCGGGATCCCGAGCGTGGTCCTCGGCTTCTTCGCCCTCACCGTCATCAGCCCCACGCTGATCGATCCGGTCTGCCCGGGCGCGACCCCGCTCTTCAACCTCGCGGCGGCCGGCATCGGCGTCGGCATCCTCATCACCCCGCTGATTGCCTCCATCGCGGAGGACGCCATGCACGCGGTGCCCAACTCGCTCCGCGAGGCCTCCTACGGTCTCGGAGCGCAGAAGCGGGCGACCAGCATCTTCGTGGTGGTCCCCGCGGCGGTGAGCGGCATCGTGGCCTCGCTGATCATCGGCCTCTCCCGCGGCATCGGCGAGACGATGGTGGTCGCCATCGCCGCCGGCGCGGTCGGCGGCTCGCTGTTCAGCCTCAACCCGTGCCAGCCGGGCCAGACGATGACCGCGGCGATGACCGCGCTGGCGACCGGCTCCGACCAGGTCCGCGGCGCCAGCCTGGCCTTTCCGAGCCTCTTCTTCATCGGGCTGCTGCTCTTCGGCATGACGCTCGTCCTCAACATCGTCAGCGAGCGTTTCGTGCGCCGCGTCAGGCAGCGCTACTGATGGCCGTCACGACGCGGGAGGTGGTCTCGCAGGCGCTCGCCGGGCGGCGCTTCGACATCCGCGGCTACCTCTTCGAGGGGATGCTGCTGCTCGCACTGCTGGTGGCGCTGGGCATCCTGGTGACCCTGCTCACCGATGTCCTCATCCGGGCGATGCCGGTGCTCACCGAGCGCGGCGGTGACTTCCTGACGAGCAACATGTCGGCGCGGGCGGACCGGGCCGGCGTCCTCCAGGGCATCGTCGGTTCGATCAGCCTGATGATCTTCGTGGTGGTGCTGGCGTTCCCCACCGGCGTGGCGGCCGCGGTCTATCTCGAGGAGTACGCGCGCGACACCCCGCTGACGCGCTTCCTCAACACGGTGATCCGGAACCTCGCCGGTGTCCCGTCGATCGTGTACGGCCTGCTCGGCCTGGCGGTCTTCGCCGTACTGCTCGGCAACGTCACCGGGCCGGAACGGGCGGGCCGCAGCCTGATGACCGGGGGCCTGACCCTGGCCATCCTCGTCCTGCCGATCGTGATCATCACCTCTGCCGAGGCACTGCGGGCGGTCCCGAACACCATCCGCGAGGCGGCATTCGGGGTCGGGGCGACCCGCTGGGAGGTCATCCGCAGCCACGTGCTGCCGTACGCGGCGCCGGGGATCCTGACCGGCACGATCCTGTCGCTGGCGCGCGCCTTCGGCGAGACGGCGCCGCTCATCATGGTCGGCGCGGTGACCGGCGGCTTCGCGTTCACGGCGCGCGACCCGGTGGACGCCCTCCAGGGGCCGTACACGGCCCTGCCGACGATGATCTTCAGCTGGGCACGGCAGCCGGGAGCCGACTTCCGCGCGAACACGGCCGCGGCCATCGTGGTGCTGCTGGCGGTGCTGCTCATCGTCAACGCGACGGCAATCATCCTCAGGAATCGGTACGATCGAAGGTGGTAGACCCGGTGAATGTCGGACTCAGCGAGCGGACCGAGGCGGGTGCGCACGAAGCGGAGGAACGTCGCATGGTGCAGGTGGCGACGGTCGAGCGTGGCGACGAGCTGGCGGGCGGCGAGCGCGAAGTCGTCTTCGAGCTCCAGGACCTGTCCTGCTACTACGGCGCATTCCGCGCGGTGCGCGAGATCTCGCTCGACATCCGGCAGAACGAGATCACGGCGCTCATCGGTCCCTCCGGCTGCGGCAAGAGCACTCTCCTGCGCAGCTTCAACCGGATGAACGACCTCGTCGAAACCGCGCGGGTCGAGGGGAAGATCCTCTACCACGGCGTCGACCTCTACGACCCGGCGATCGACCCGGTCGAGGTGCGGCGTCGCATCGGCATGGTCTTCCAGAAGCCAAACCCGTTCCCGAAGTCGATCTACGACAACATCGCCTTCGGACCCAAGGTGGCGGGATTTCGCGGCAGCAGGGCCGAGCTCGACGAGCTGGTCGAGCGCTCCCTCCGCAAGGCCGCGATCTGGGACGAGGTGAAGGACAAGCTGGACACCATGGGCACCGCGCTCTCGGGCGGCCAGCAGCAGCGCCTCTGCATCGCTCGGGCGATCGCCGTCGAGCCTGACGTCATCCTCATGGACGAGCCCTGCTCCGCGCTCGACCCGATCGCCACCCTGAAGATCGAGGAGCTCATGCGCGATCTCAAGGAGAACTACACGATCGTCATCGTCACGCACAACATGCAGCAGGCCGCCCGTGCCAGCGACGTGACGGCCTTCCTGACGATGGGCGATGATCGCGCCGGCTACCTCGTCGAGATGGCCCCGACCCAGGACATCTTCACGCGGCCGACGAACCGACTGACCGAGGACTACATCACCGGCCGCTTCGGCTGACCCAGAGGAGACCGATGGACCGACCAGCCGACTCGACCAGCGAGCACTTCGGCCCCCGTGCGACCTTCGACCGGGCGCTCGATGCGGTGAAGGACGACGTCCTGCGGCTCGGCGCCAAGGTCGAGGAGGCGCTGGAGCGTGCCGGCCGCTCCCTCACCGAACGCGACAGCGACCTCGCCGACTCGGTGCGCTGGGACGACCGCGAGGTGAACGATCTCCAGCGCGACATCAACACCGAGATCACCACGCTCATCGCCACCCAGGCCCCGGTCGCGCGTGACGTGCGCGAGCTGCTGGCCCTCTACCACGCGTCGGCGGAGCTCGAGCGAATGGGCGACTACGCCGTGAACATCGCCAAGCTGGCGCAGCAGCTCGCGAGTGAGCCGGAGACGCCGATCCTCAAGCAGATCCCGCGCATGGAGCAGATCTGCCGCGAGCAGCTCCGCGCCGCGATGCGGGCCCTCGTCGACGTGAGCGAGGAGGGCGCACGTGGCGTCTGCGAGCGCGACGACGAGATCGATCACCTCTACAACGGCGTCTACGAGGACGCGATCAGCCTGATGGAGGGTGCACCGGAACGTGCCCGCCAGGCGACCCACATGCTCTTCGCCGCCCACCACCTCGAGCGCCTGGGCGACCGGGTGACGAACATCGGCGAGGACGTGGTCTTCCTGGCCACCGGCCAGGTCGAGGACCTCAACCCCTAGGGGGCCACATGCGCCGGCGCCTGCTCATCGTCGAGGACGACCCGACCCTTCGGCAGGCGTTGACCTTCAACCTGACTCGCGAGGGCTATGAGGTCTCCAGCGCCGCCGATGGCGAGGCCGCGCTCGAGGCAGCGCGCAGCGACCGGCTCGACCTCGTCCTGCTCGACGTCATGCTTCCTGGCATGAGCGGCGTGGAGGTCCTCCGCGTCCTCCGCCGCGAGGGAATCGGCGACCCCCGTCATCATCCTCTCGGCGAAGGGCGACGAGATCGATCGGGTGGTCGGCCTCAAGGTCGGCGCCGACGACTACATCGCCAAGCCATTCAGCCGCCCGGAGCTGCTCGCCCGCATCGAGGCGGTCCTGCGCCGGCAGCGACGCGAGGCCGACGAGCCGGAGCGGCGCGAGGAGCTCACGTTCGGGGCAGTGTGCATCGACGTGCCACGGCGCGAGGTGACGGTCGACGGGGATCCGATTCACCTCACGACCAAGGAGTTCGACCTGCTCGCCCACATGGCCGGCGCGCCGGGCCGCATCTTCACCCGCGACCAGCTGCTGGCGAGGATCTGGGGCTACGACTACGTCGGCGACGGCCGCACGGTGGACGTCCACGTGAGCTGGCTGCGCGGCAAGCTGCGCGGTCGGAGCGGCCACGATCACTTCCGCACGGTACGAGGCGTCGGCTACGCCTTCTCGCCGGGGCAGGCGTGACCGATTCGAGCGGCGCGGCCATCTTCGAGGCCCTCCTCGAGCGTCGCGGTGGCGACCTGCTGCTGGTGGTCGACCGGTCGCTTCGTATCCTCCGAGCGGGCGCCGATGCCGCGGACCTCGCGGATCGATCGGACGAGGGCGTGGTCGGGATGAGCCTGATCGCCGCGTTCGGATCGGCGGCGCTCGACGCACTCGCCCGCGAGGCGCTCGCCTCCGGCACGGTGACGACCGGGGAGGCCGATCTCGGCCACCTGGGCGCGCGGCGGTTCGCGGTCGACGCCGTCCCGCTGGCGCGTGGCCTCGTCCTCTCCCTCCACGACGTGACGGCCCTGCGGCGCAGCGAGCGGGTGCGGCGCGACTTCGTCGCCAACATCGGGCACGAGCTGCGAACCCCTCTCACGTCGATCAAGCTGCTCGGCGAGACGATGTCCTCGGGCACGGTCGACGACCTTGGGACGATGCGCGACTTCGCGACGCAGATCGAGCGCGAGGCCGATCACCTGGCCCAGCTGGTCGACGAGCTGCTCGATCTCTCGGCCATCGAGTCGGGAGAGACGCTGCTCGAGCTCAGGGAGCTGGCGCCGGACACGGTGGTGGCCGAGTGCGTGGCTCGGATCCGCCCGGTGGCCGAGCGACGCGGTGTCGCTGTCCGTCAGCTCGAGCCGCCGGCCGACGAGGGTCGCGTGCTGGCCGACCCGGGGCGTATCGGCCAGGCCCTGCTCAACCTCGCGCACAATGCCGTGAAGTACAGCCACCACGGAGGTGAGGTGCGGATCGGCTGGGAGCCCAACGGGGATCGGATCCGGTTCAACGTGTCCGACGACGGGATCGGCGTGTCAGAGGCGCACCGGGCGCGAATCTTCGAGCGGTTCTACAAGGTCGATCGGTCTCGGGCGCGGGAGCGGGACGCCGAGCAGTTGGGCGGCAGTGCCGGCCTCGGCCTGGCGATCGTCCGACATATCGCCGAGGCACACCGAGGCGCCGCCGGCGCCAGCTCCGAGGAAGGCGTGGGGTCGACCTTCTGGATCGACATCCCACGCGCCCCGGCCTGACGTCCGCTCAGCTCCGGGCACGGGAGCGTCAGGCCGACCCCAACGCATGCTCGAGAAAGGCGATGACGTCGCTGCGCTCCTCGATCAGCTTGCGCACCGGCTTCCCGACCCCGTGCCCGGCGTCGGTGTCGATGCGGATGACAACCGGCGCGTCGCCGCCCTGCGCGGCCTGGAGGGCGGCCGCGAACTTGAAGCTGTGCCCGGGCACGACTCGATCGTCGTGATCGCCGGTCGTGACAAGCGTCGGCGGATAGGCAACGCCATCGTGGATGTTGTGGAGCGGTGAGTACGCGCGCAACCACCCGAACTGTTCCGGGTCGTCCGGGGATCCATAGTCACTCGTCCATCCCCAGCCGATGGTGAAGCGATGGAAGCGCAGCATGTCCATCACGCCCACCTCCGCGACGGCCGCACCGAACAGCTCCGGACGCTGGGTGATGCTGGCCCCGACGAGCAGGCCGCCGTTCGAGCGACCGCTGATGCCGATGCGCCGCGCGCTCGTCCAGCCCGAGGACGCCAGCCACCGGGCGCAGGCCGCGAAGTCGTCGAAGACGTTCTGCTTGTTCGCCAACCGCCCGGCATCGTGCCAGGCGCGTCCGTACTCGGCACCGCCGCGCAGCGAGGCCACCGCCAGCAGGCCGCCGCGCTCCACCCAGGCCAGCCACTCGGGCTTGAACATCGGCCCGATCGGCACGTGGAAGCCGCCGTAGCCATACAGGAGGGTCGGCACGTCGCCGGTCGCCTGCACGTCACGTCGGTGGGTCAGGAAGAGCGGCACCCGCGTGCCGTCGTCGGAGGTGACGAAGACCTGCTCGCTGACGAAGTCGTCGGGGTTCCAGGGCAGCCGTGGCTCGCCGACGGTCCGCACCGCGCCGTCGGCCATCCCGACCGCCAGGACCGTGGCCGGCGCCGCGAAGGTGGTGAAGGTGAGGTGCAGCTCGGGGTCGTCCTTCCGCCCCCGGAGATCGGCGACGGTGCCGATGCCGGGGAGCGCCACGTCGGCGACATGCCGCCCATCGATCTCGAAGATGGCCAGCCGGTGGTGCGCGTCGTGCAGCGTCACCACCGCCAGCCGCCCGCCCACCAGGCGCACCTGCTCGATCGCGTCGGGCCCTTCGGCGATGACCTCGCGACGGCTGGCCGGATCGGCGACGTCGATCGCGATGACCCGCCCGTTCGGCGCGTCGTGATCGGTGGACAGGTAGAGCGACGCCGTCGACCGCGGCGATCGGCTCGTACCGAGCGTCGTCGATCTCGATCAGCGGCCGGAGTGTGGCGTTCGCGTCCATCCGCGCGCAGGTCGGCGACCGAGATGCGGTTGGTGGGATCGGTCCCGCGCCAGATGCTCACCACGAGGAGCCGTCCGTCATCGGTCACCTCGGGCTCGAAGCCCCACTCGGGCTCGTGCGGGGCGCTGAAGACGACCGGATCATCGGCCGCATCGGTGCCGAGGCGGTGATGGCACAGCTCCATGTCGCGGTTCGGGGCGTCGTAGGCGTCCTCCGCCGCGGGCTGCGGGTAGCGGCAGTAGAAGAATCCGGCGTCGTCCGCCGTCCAGGCCGCCGAGCTGAACTTGCTCCACGGAATGGCGTCACCGAGATCGTCGCCGGTCGCGGTGCGCCGGACGCGCCACGTTCGCCAGTCCGAGCCGGCGTCGCTCACCGCGTACGCGACCAGCTCCCCGCTGTCGCTGACCTCGATGGCGGTGAGCGCCGTGGTGCCGGTGTCGCTCAGCGTGTTCGGGTCGAGGAGGACCGTTCCCTCAGCCTCCGGTGCGTCCGCGACCCAGAGGACGTCCTGGTCCTGGAGGCCGGTGTTGCGCAGCTGGAACCAGCGCTCGCCGCGACGCCACGGGGCGCCGGTGCGCGGGTGGTCCCAGAGCTCGGCGAGACGGCGCCGAATGGCGGGGCGGGCGCCCGCTCCCTCGAGGACCCGCGCCGTCAGCGCGTTCTGCGCCTCGATCCAGGCGCGCGTCGCCGGGGCATCGGCATCCTCGAGCGGCCGATACGGGTCGGCGATGCGCTCGCCGTGAAAGTCATCGACCTGGTCGGACGTCGGCGCGGTGGGGTAGGTCAGGCTGCTCATCGGCGCCATCGTAGGCGGCGTCTCCGAGGCGCGCAGGCCCACCCCGTGGGGCCCACGCGTCGGACGGTCGTCAGGCGGCCTCGTCGGCGGAGGCCTCAACCATCTGGGAGACGGCCGCGATGTCCATCTCGACCTTGATCGTCTTGCTGACCAGCCATCCGCCCTGCTCGAGGGCGACGTTCCAGGTCAGGCCAAAGTCCTCGCGGTCGATCGTGGTGGACGCGCTGAACGCGGCGCGCGTTCCGCCCTGCATGTTCGGCACGAGGCCGCCGAACGCCGCGGCGAGGACCACGGAGCGGGTCACCCCACGGATGGTCAGGTCGCCGTGGATGCGGAAGCCGTCGCCGTCGCGCTCGATACGCGTGCTCACGAAGTCGATGGTGGGGTGGGTCTCGGTCTGGAGGAAGTCGGCGGAGCGCAGGTGCTGGTCGCGCGCCTCCTGCCCGGTGTCGATCGACGCGGCGTCGAGGCTCACGCGGACCGACGAGGCCGGGATGTCCCGCGGATCGAAGGCGAGGGTGAGGTCGCGAATCGCCACGCTGCCGCGGACGGTGGTGAGCATCATGTGCTTCGCGCTGAAGGTGACGGCGGAGTGTGCGGGGTCGAGGGTCCAGGTCATGCGAATCGGGGCTCCAGGGGTGGTTGCGATGATGATTGACGACGCAATCATATCACCAGTAATTGCCTGCGCAACTACAGATGCCGTAGAATCGGCGCGACCATGGCCCAGCCGATCACCCGCCACGATCCGCGTCTCGCCGCCTGGCGCGCCTTCCTGCGCGCCCACGCCCGCGTCGTCCGCGAGCTGGAGCGCGAGCTGCAGGCAGAGCAACGGATGGCACTCACCGATTACGACGTGCTCGTCCAGCTGGCGAATGCCGGCGACCGCCGGCTTCGGATGAGCGAGCTCGCCGACCGGCTGATCCTGTCACGGTCGGGCGCCACGCGCCTGGTCGATCGCCTGGTCGCCCAGGGCTTCGTCGAACGCGTGATGTGCGATGACGATCGGCGCGGCCAGTGGGCCTCGCTGACCGATGCCGGCTACGAGCGACTGCGCAGCGCGTCGCCCACCCACCTGCGGGGCGTGGCCGAGCATTTCCTGGATCGCCTCTCCGCCGATGAGCTGGCTGCGGTGGAACGCGCCTTCACGCGTCTCGACGACGAGGCCTGACCCCTTCCCAGCGGACGCGCGCACCAGCGCAACGACCCGTGCTCGCCGGAGTACGATCCGGCACCCGAACGCGACCTACGGCGCTCACTAATCCTCGGCGCGAAGCGAGCGGATCATCGGTGCTCGCGGGTCGTCGGGCGCCAGCTCGAGGAAGCGATCGAAGGCGGCCGCTGCGCGCGTCTCGTCCCCCTCGCCGCGCAGGGCGATGAGGCCGTCGAGGAAGGCCACCTCGACCGGGTCCGCCGACGCGACGCGTTCGTAGCTGTCAAGCGCGGCCCGCGCATTCGCGAAGTCGTTCGCGCGGATGTAGGCGGCCACGATTCGCTCGTAGGCATCGGGCCGATCCGGTTCGACGGCGATGAGCAGCTGGAGCGCCGCGGCCGCGGCGGCGAGGTCGGCGTCCGAGGAACCGGCAAGGTACGCGTCGGCAAGGTCGGAGAGGACCGCGGGGTCCTGCGGATCGGCGGCGAATGCCTCGGTGAGCTCCTCGATCCGTTGCTGGCGGGCCGCCTCCGCCGCCTGGGCGGCGGCCAGGCCCTCGTTGATCTCGGTGCGGTTGGCGATGCCGGCGGCGGGGAGCAGCGAACCCCCGACGAGCGCGACGCCGATCACCACGGCGACCGCCGGCGGCGCGGAGGAGCGTCCACGGGGCGTCGGGGCCGGCGCCTCGGGTGGAACCTGGTCGAGCGCTGCGCGGGTGGCCGCGGCGCGGGCCTCGGCCTCCGCGAGGGCCGCGGCGTAGGCGCCGTCGTCGAGCGACCCGGCACGGTGATCGGTCTCCACGTCACGGAGCGCCTCGAGCGCCACGCGATGACGCATTTCGGCGGACCGGCGCTCATCGTCGGTCCCACCACCGGGTGACGCGGCGCGCCAGACCGGCCACAGGACCGCGGCACCCGCCGCGGCCAGGGCGAGCGCGAGGACGATCGGCTCAGGCATCCAGCGCCTCCGCCTCCTCGTGGACGGCGCGTCGCTGCGCGTCCGACGGCGGAGTCTCGACGGTGGCGATCTCCGACGGGCGGCGGACGAGCCACGCCCCGAGCAGGACCAGCCCGGCGAGCACAACGCCGAACGGGATGAGCCAGAGCGCGGTGCTGCTCGGTGCCAGCCGGATCCACTCGCCGTACCGTGCGACGAAGTGGGCACGCACCTCGTCGTCGGTGGCGCCGCCTGCCACCAGCTCGTTGATCTGGCGCCGGATCTCGCGCGCCGACGCGGTGGGCGAGTCGGCCACCGAGAGCCCCTGGCAGTCCGGACAGCGCAGCTCCGCGGCCAGGGCGGCGGCGCGCTCCGCATCGGTCGGAGGCGCCCCGGACGCCGTGACGAGGGTGATCACGATCCCGGCAACCGCGATGCCGAGGCCCAGTGCCACGACCGGCAGCCAGCGCCTCATCGCGAGGCCACCGGCAGGATCAACGCCAGTCGGTCGGCCATCAGCTCATCGTTGAGCGGCCCGAACTGCCGGTAGCGCACCACGCCGTCAGCGTCGACGAAGAAGGTCTCCGGCGGGCCGGTGACGCCGAAGTCGATCGCAAGGCGACCGTCGGGATCGACGACGTGCGGGTAGCCGGCGTCGCCGTATCGGGCGAGAAAGGCGCGCGCGTCGTCCGGGGCGTCCTGGTAGAGGACCCCGACGATGGCGAGCTCGTCGCCGTACCGCTCCTGCGCCGCCGCCAGGACGGGATGCTCGTCGACGCAGGCCGGGATGCACCACGACGCCCAGAAGTTGACCAGGTAGGGACGGCCAGCCAGGTCGTCGGAGCTGAGCGGCTCCCCGTCCAGGGTCGTGAGCGTCCACGACGGCGCCGGCCGGTCGAGCAGCGGCGAGGTGACCTCGCGTGGGTCGCGGCCGAATCCCTGGAGGAGCAACCAGGTCACCGGGACCACCAGCAGCGGAACGAGGAGCCAGCGCAGCGCACGCATCGGTCAGGCGCCCTCGACCGAAGCGGGCGCAGCGGTTGGCATCGGCTCATCCGCGGTTACCCGGCGGGTCCGGCGCTCCGGCCAGATGGCGAAGACGGCGCCCAGGCCCACGATCGCACCGCCGATCCAGATCCAGACCACCAGCGGGTTGACGAACAGGTGGAGCGTCACCGTCTGCGAGGCGGCATCGGAGGCGAGCAGCGTGACGTACAGGTCCTCGCCCAGCGAGGTGCGCACGGCGGGCGTGGCGATCGAGGTCGGCGAGTTCGGGTAGTCCCGCAGGGCCGTTCCCAGCGAGCCGGACTGCGGGCCGTCGTACGTCACCTCGGCACGCGTCTCGATCACGCGCGCATCGTCGGGCAGCGGCTCGATGACCAGGCGCTCGTGGGTGATCCGATACGCCCCGATCTCGGCGCTCTCGCCCGGCGACAGCGTCACCGTCCGGTCGATCGCCAGGCCGGACGACACCGCAACGCCCACCGCCATGACGAGCACCCCGAGATGGACGGAATACCCGCCGTACCGTCGCCGGTTGCGCGTTGCCAGCCGCCAGGTGGCGGTCGCCGGATCCTCGGCTCGTCCGCGAGCGCGGGCGCCGGCACCGCGCCGCACCTCGTCCAGCATGATGGCGGCGACGAAGACGGCCAGCCCCAGGATCCCGAGCGATCCGGCCGGCCGCAGCCCCAGCAGCAGCGCACCCGCGACCACCAGCGCGGCGGCGATGAGCGGCAGCGTGAACCGCTCGCGGATGGTGGTCCAGGAGGCGGCGCCCCACGGCAGGGCCGGTCCCACGCCCATGAGGAACAGCAGGGCCACGAACATCGGGACGGTGACGGCGTTGTACCAGGGCGCGCCGACGCTGATCGTGTCGCCGCTGGTGATGGTGACCAGGAGCGGCAGCAGCGTGCCGAACAGGACGGCGAAGGTGATGCCGAGGAACAGCACGTTGTTCAGCAGGAAGGCGGACTCGCGGCTGACGAGGCCGGAGGGCCGACCGCCCCCCGACAGCTCCGGCAGGCGCCAGACGAGCAGGGTGAGCGAGATCGCCATCGCGACCACGATTCCTCCCAGGAACCACGGCCCGATCGCCGACTGGGTGAACGAGTGGACGCTGGCCACGATCCCCGACCGCGTGAGGAACGTCCCGACCAGGGTCAGCACGAACGTGGCGATGACGAGGGCGTTCGTCCAGATCCGCAGGCCGCCGCGCCGCTCGGCGACCATGGCGGAGTGGACGAAGGCGGTGGCCGTCAGCCACGGGAGCAGCGCCGCGTTCTCGACCGGGTCCCAGGCCCAGTACCCGCCCCAGCCGAGCACTTCGTAGCTCCACCACGCCCCCGCCACGATCCCGAGCGTCAGGAAGACCCACGGGACGAGCGTCCAGCGCCGCACGATGCGCAGCCAGTCGCTGTCCAGGCGGCGGGTGACGAGCGCCGCCATGCCGAACGCGAACGGCACCGCCAGGCCGGTGTATCCCAGGTAGAGCAGCGGCGGGTGGAGCGCCATGAACGGGTGGTTCTGGAGGAGTGCGTTGGGTCCCAGCCCCTGGAGCGCCACCGGGTCGGTGCGCGACGAACGGGTTTCCCGGCCAGGTCATGACGGCGAAGAAGAACAGGTTGACCGATGCGAGCGTGGCCCCCACCCAGGGCATCAGCAGCCGTAACCGGTCGCGGTGCCGCCACATGACGAGGGTCGCCCAGCCCGTCGCGAGGAAGGTCCAGAACAGGATGGAGCCCTCGAGTGCGGCCCACAGGCTGATGGCGCTGATGAAGGGCGGGGTGGTGGTGGCGTTGTTCTCCGCCACGTAAAGCACGCTGAAGTCGTGCGCCAGCAGCGAGATCATCATCGCCCCGCAGCCGATGCCGGCGACCACGAACGAGCCGATGATCGCGCGGCGGCCACTGACGACGAGACGCGGGTCGCCCGACCGGCCGGCGAGCACGAAGACGACGATCGCGTAGGCGCTCAGGGCCAGCCCGACGAGGACGGCGACGTGACCGATGGTCGGGATCACGCGCCCGTCACTCGTCCCCGGGCTCGAAGTAGCGGTCGGACGGCTGCTCGCCCGGCTCGGGGGCCTCGTAGTTCTCGTCGTGCTTCACGATCACCTGGGTCGCCTCGAAGATCCCGTCCGTCCCGAGGGCACCCTCCACCACGGCGCCGGTCCCCTCGCGGAACGAGCGGGTCGGCGCCACGGTCGAGTGGACGGTGATCTCGTTGTCGCCGTCGGTGATGGCAAAGGTCAGATCGGTGGCCGGGCCGCTCACGCTGCCTTCGGCGACGACCCCGCCGAGCCGCACGGTCTGCCCCTCGCCCGCCTCGCCGCGCGCGAGCAGCTCGGTCGGCGTCAGGTAGTAGACGAGCGCCGTGCCGATGCTGCTGAACGCCAGGTAGGCGACGACGACGAGCACCACGCCCACCAGGACGAGGATGCCCCATGGGCGCCGCGGCGGCGGCAGGATCGGATCGGGCGGGGCGCTGACCGTCATCGGGCCTCGTCGTCGCGGTCGAGCTCGCGGCGTACCGACGCGAGGCGCCGCCAGAGCGTCACCGTGTAGAGGGCCAGTCCGCCGATGATGACCGCGTAGGCGGCGATCACGAAGGCCGCATCGGTCATCGGGCGACCTCCGACGACACGACGCCGCTGCGCGCGGCCTCCAGGCGACCGATGCGCACCGCCTCCTCGCGTGCCAGCTCGGCGCGCGCCAGCTGGTAGCGACGGATCATCAGGTAGCCCCAGGCCAGCGTGAAGGCGCCGAGCATGCCGAGCAGCGTGCCGACGAAGACCATCGGCGCGGCGGGGTTGAGCACCCGATCCGGTGAGGCGATCGTCGCGGTCTGGTGCAGTCCGCGCCACCACTCGACGCTGAAGTGAACGATCGGGATGTCGACCGCGGCCACGATCCCGACGATGGCGGCACGGGTCGCGCGACGCTCCGGGTCATCGGTCAGGCGGCGGAAGAGCAGGTAGCCGACGTACAGCGCCAGCAGCAGGGCCGTGGTCGTCAGCCGCGGGTCCTCCCATTGCCAGAAGACGCCCCAGATCGGGCGGCCCCACATCATCCCGCCCCAGATCGCGAAGGCCGTGAACATGACGCCGATCTCGGCGCCGGAGACGGCGATCGCGTCGAAGCGCAGGTCGCGCCTCCACAGCCAGAGGATGCCTGCCAGGGCGGTGACGCCGAAGGACAGGTAGCCGAGCCAGGCCGATGCGACGTGCGGATACATGATCCGCTGAGCGTCGCCCTGGTTGAGGTCGGCCGGCACCACGAAGAGCGCGGTCGCCGTCATGACGGCCACCGCCGCGAACGCCACGAACCCCAGGATGCGGGTCTTCATCAATCCTCCAGCAGGTAGCCGTACGTCGCCGCACCGGCGACGATCATGATCACGTCGAAGGCGACGAGCAGCTGCAGCCAGGCGCCGAGCTCGCCGAACGGGTCCCCGGCCAGCGCCGCCCCGGTCGCCTTCACGGCGGCGAGCAGCAGCGGCGCGAGCACCGGCAGCATGAGCAGCGGCAGCATGACCTCGCGGGCGCGGAGCCGCACGGTGACTCCCGCGTAGAAGGTCCCGACCGCGGCGATCCCGACCGCCCCGAGCAGCACCGTCGTCAGCAGCGGCAGCCAGGCCGAGGCCACGTCGACCGCGAACAGGATCCCGACCGCCCCGAGCACGACGAGCCCCAGGACGAGCATCACGGCCAGGCCGCCGAGCGCCTTGCCGGCGTAGATGGCGCGCCGGCTGACCGGGTAGAGGGCGAGCTGCTCAAGCGCACCGTCATCGGTCTCCATCAGGTGGAGCCGGTTCACGGCCAGCAGGCCGGCGAACACGACCGCCAGCCACAGGAGGCCCGGTGCCGCGGCGGCCAGTCGCGCCGAGTCCGGGCCGAGCGCGAAGCCGAACAGCAGCAGGACGACCGCGGAGAAGAACAACGTGCTCACCGTGGCATGCCGGCCACGGAGCTCGGCGACGGCGTCCTTGCGCGCGATCGCCAGCGCCGTGCGCGCTTCGGCCCGCAGCGCGCTCACTGGACGGCCTCCGCCACCCGGGCCGACGCGCCGGCGGGGCCGACCGGCAGGCTCGCGACGCCCTCGCCGCTGACCGCCGCCACCACGCCGCGCTCCAGCACCACCGTGCCATCGAGGTAGGGGGCGAGCCGGTCGGTGGCGTGTGACGCGATGAGGATGCTGACCCCGGCCTCGCGCCAGGCGACGAGCAGCTGATCGACGATCGCCATGCCATCGGCATCCAGCGCCGCGTAGGGCTCGTCGAGGAGCACGAGCGACGGCCGGCCGAGCAGGATGCGCCCCAGGGCCAGGCGCTTGCGCATGCCGGCCGAGAAGTCCCGCACCCGATCGGCGGCGCGGGCGTCGAGCGCCACATCCGCCAGGGCCCGCTCCACGCGCTCCTCGGCGTCAGGGGTGGCGAGCATGGCGGCGGCGAACCGCAGGTTCTCGCGGGCTGTGAGGTCGTCGTAGAGGCCGGTGGCATGCGAGAGGTAGGCGACGCGCTCGCGGACGAGGGCGGCGTCGCGGTCGAGGTCGAGCCCGTCCACCTGCCCGCGACCGTACGACGGCCGGATGGCGGTGGCGAGCAGCCGCAGCAGGGTCGTCTTGCCTGCCCCGTTCGAGCCGAGCAGGGCGATCGTCCGCGCGGCATCGACCCGCAGCGAGACCCCGGCCAGCGCGGGGCTGCCCGCGAACAGGCGCGCGAGATCGGTCGTGGCGACCGACGGCGGACGCTGATCGGGCGCCCCGAGGGAGCGGGGCGAGACGTAGATGGTGGTCTGCGGCATGCTCGACACGCGGGGGCGAAGTGGGCTCCCGCACTATGCGGTGCCCGGCAAGGGGCGTCAAACCGTCCGATCCGTAACCGGAGGCGTATGGTGCTGCGTCACCCTCGCTCGAAGCTGGAGCCAACGATCTGCCATGCACCGACCCCGATCGATCCTCCCGGCCGTTGCCGCCCTCACCCTGGTTCTCGCCGCCTGCGCTGATGACGGCACACCGTCCGAGGCCGCGTCCCAGGCCGCGTCGGAGGAGCCTCCCGCCTCGGTGGCCGCGTCCGAGCCCGCGGAGCCGTCGGTTGCCGCCGAGCCCTCCGAGGTGGCAGAGAACGACTTCACCGTCACCCTCAGCGGGTTCGCGTTCAGCACCGGACAGCTCACGGTCCCTGCGGGCACCGAGGTAACGTTCGAGAACGCGGACAGCGCGGCCCACACCGTCACCGAAGGGACCGACGGCCGGGCGACCGCCGACCCGATCATCAACGCGCAGGTCGGTCCGGGCGCCGCCACCGCATTCACGTTCGACGAGCCCGGTGAGTACGAGATCACGTGCCTGTTCCACCCGAGCATGAACATGACGGTGGTCGTCGAGGGCTGAGCTCGGTTGATCGGGGCAGGGGGCGGTGCTAGGGTTCGCGTCCTGATGGACGCCGGGCTCTCCGCATCGACCCCCACCTCAACTCGATCCCGCGCCGCGCGGCGGGCGGCGGCGCAGCGGGCGGAGTGCGCCGCCACGGCAGCGCTCACCGTGCTCGGCCAGAAGTGGGTCATGCGCATCGTCCGCGAG
The DNA here is from genome assembly GCA_963704115.1 of uncultured Chloroflexia bacterium. GTDB lineage: Bacteria > Chloroflexota > Limnocylindria > QHBO01 > QHBO01 > JACDBZ01. Next base: position 574,843 of record CAVPGY010000001.1, on the reverse strand, counting down.
CTCGGCAGCCGGCGCCAGCGATTCTGTGAGCTCCAGGACGCGCTCGGCGGCGCGAACTCGGCCACGCTCTCGCAGCGGCTCAAGCTGCTGGAGGACGAGGGGCTCATCGCCCGCCACGCCATCAGCGACACGCCGCCGTGGGTCGAGTACTCGCTGACCGACAAGGGCTCCGACCTCCGAAGCGCCATCGCCGGCATCGACCGCTGGGCGGAGCGCTGGACCACCCACCAGTGAGCCATCCGATCGCCGAAGAGCGCCCCCTCGCCCACGGTGACGCCCTCAACGCCCTGCGCTCCGAGCTCGCCGAGGCCCCCGGTCCCGAGACGGCCGCCCAGCGCGTGGTCGACACCCTCCACGACCGCTTCCCGCACTACGACTGGGTCGGCGTCTACTGGGTGGACGGCAGCGACCTCGTCCTCGGGCCGTGGGTCGGGCCGCAGGCCACGGAGCACACTCGCATCCCGATCGGGACGGGCGTCTGCGGCGCGGCCGCCGCATCCGGCCAGACCGAGATCGTGCCGGACGTGAACGCCGATCCGCGCTACCTTTCCTGCTTCGCCAGCACCAGGAGCGAGATCGTGGTGCCGATCTTCGCGGACGGTGACGTGGTCGGCGAGATCGACATCGACGGCTCGGACCTCGATGCCTTCGACAGCACCGATGCGCGGTTCCTCGAGGAGGTCGCCGCGCTCCTGGCTCCGTTGCGACCGCGCGCGTAACGGGCCGCGTACCGCATCGGTGACATGTCCATCGATCCGGGACCGTTCGAGCGGGTCTACGACGCTCATGTCGTCGGGATCTATCGGTTCATCTATGCGCGCGTCGGCAATCACCCCGATGCCGAGGACCTGACGGCCCAGGTCTTCGTGCGCGCCGTGGAGCAGCTGGACACCGATCGCCCGCCGGGCCAGGTGGCCGCCTGGCTCTACCGAGTTGCGCAGAACGCCGTCGCCGACTACTGGCGCGCGTTCTACCGCCTGCCAGTGGTCGGAGTCGACCACGTGGCCCCGGGCTGGGAGCCGGTCGACGAGGCCGCGGCGCGCCCGCGCTCCGAGCCGAACGACGGCGCCGCCGATCGGGTGCGCGCGCTCCTGAATCGGTTGCCGGAGCAGTACCGCCGCGTCCTCGAGCTCCGCTTCCTCGAACGGCTGACCGTCGCCGAGACCGCAAAGGCGATGGGGATCAGCAACGGGAACGCCCGCGTCCTCCAGTACCGCGCCCTGCGTCGCGCCGCCCTGATCGGAGAGACCGCCGATGGCTGACGACCCTCGCCGTCCCGACGAGGCGGCCGACCGTTTCGATGACTACCTCGAGGCGCTGTTCGGCGCCGGCCGGCCCTCCCCGGAGAGCGTCGCGGACGGTGACGAGGCCGAGATGGCACGCCTGGCCGCGGAGCTGGCGGTCACGATGGCGCCAGCCAGTGGAGCCCAGCCGGATCCCGCGTTCGTCGAGCAGCTGCGACGGAGGATGCGGGAGGCCGATGCGGGCATCGCCGCGATCCGCGAGCCGCTCCCCGTCCGCGAGCGGACGGCGGTTGAGCCTGCCGGACGCCGGCCGTGGCGGCTGTCACGGCGCGAGCTGCTGCAGGCCGGGATCGGCGCCGCCGCGGGCCTCGCCGCGGGGGTGGTGGGGATCTCGCTTCGGCAGAACGGCGATGCCGTGGCGGATCCCGTTGGCGATGGCCCGCTCGTCGGCGGCGACGGGTTCTGGGCCGAGATCGCGACCCTTGCCGACGTTCCGCCCGGATCGGCCTTCCGGTTCAGCACCGTCGCCTTCGACGGGTTCGTCGTGAACGACGCCGGACAGATCCGGGCCCTGTCGTCGGTCTGCACCCACATGCAGTGCACGCTCCAGTTCCGGCCCGACTGGCAGGACCTCCGCTGCCCATGCCATGGGGCCAGCTTCGATCTGCAGGGACGGCTGGCGAACAGCCGCGGCCGATGGCGCTCGCAGGGGGCGTACGCCGGCGACGCGGAAGCCTACCCGATCGACCTCCCCGACCTCGTCAAGCCACGCGTCAAGGTGGAGTCGGATCGGATCCTCGTCTGGACCGCCCAGGCCTAGAAGCGGATGATCTCGAAGAGGTAACCGATGAGGTACGGGATGGCCAGCACCAGGAGGATGATCAGGAGCACCATCCCGGCGTAGAGGAACAGGCTGAGGTCCGGCGGCTCGGCGCGCTCCGGGGGCGGTGTGAGCCGCTTCGGCAGGTGCGAGGGCCGGCGCGGACGCTGATGCTCGTACTTGTGCGGCGTCGACAGATCGGGCAGCTTGAATCGGCTCTCCGGCACGACTAGCGACCCACCTCGACGCTCATCAGGTTCAGGCGGGATGCCCGCGCTCGACGGAGTCGACCAGGTCGCGCAGCCGTCGCAGGCGGACCTCGCGATCGCGAACGAACCGCTCGATCCCTCCAGGATGTGCTCCGGCGAGAGGTGCGCCTCGTCGATCACCTCGTCGACCGTGCCGCCGGTGCGCCAGCGGTCGTCCCAGTCGGAGGTCAGCGAGTACTCCTCCACGATCGGGTCGTCGATCCAGTCGCGCATCAGCTTGAATGCCCGGTTGGTGATCGCCATGGCGTCCCAGCGGTCGGCCGGCGAGCAGATCTCGTCGCGGTAGGCCGCGTCCTGCAGCCGGAACAGCTGCGGGCTGATCGCCGCGACGATCTTGCACGTTCAGCCCGGCCGTCCAGCTCGGGCAGGACCTTGACCAGGTTGGCGGTCGACATCGTGCCCTGCACGATAGACCGTCCCCGCGCTCGGGCGTCCGGGGACGCGTGGCGCAGGACGTAGGCGCCGCGCGCCGCCTCGAAGTGCGACGCCATGCCCAGCGCCTCGCGGTCCGGGATCTCGATCGCCGGCCGCGTCAGGTGCAGGGCGACGATCGGCGCGTCGCTCGCGCAGCGCCGCGGCGAGCACGACCGGCACCTCGTTGTACTCCCACGGGTGCAGGTCGATCACGTGCCCCTCGGGGAACAGCTGCGTCACGCCGGGCGCGAAGATGCCGAAGTGGGTGCGCGAGTCCTCGGCCGTCTCGGGCCCGGAGTGGCCGGCGACCCAGATCACCTTGCCGACCTTGAGATCGCAGTCCTGGGCCAGCTGGCTGAACAGCCGCATCGGCCCGTACTTGAGGTAGGAGAACGACCCGTAGGTCGAGCAGGCGGCCCAGAAGCCGTTGAACGCGCTGATCGGGTCGTCGGCCAGGTTGACGGAGGCGATGCCGACGCAGATGCCGGCGTTCGTGAACTCGGTGATCTCCTGCGGCAGCAGCGCGCCGCGCGGGTTCGTGTCGCGGTCGTACCAGCCCCAGCCCTCGACTGCCCGTCGAAGTCCTTGGCGAAGCCGGAGATGTTGGTCGACTCGGCGAGGTCGGCCGAGCAGGCGAGGAACAGCGGGCGGTCGTACTCGGCGCGGGCCGAGGCGTTGACCCACGCGCCCCAGGTGGCCAGCGCGGCGCGGTTCGGCGCCTTGTCGCCCGGCTGCGTCCACATCGACGCCGGGTAGTTGTCGGAAGTCGTAGAACGCGGATCGTCGAAGATCCGGCGCCGCGTCCGCCCAGCGTGGAAGCCCTCGCACGTCGCTCCGGCACCGAGCCGGCGAGCTCCAGCAGACGGTCGCTGAGCGCAGTCCACCGCGGCGTCGTCGTCGCGCAGCACGCTGATGGCGATCTCGAAGTTGCGGCGCGGCCTGTGCCTCGCGCTCCGCGGCGTCGGCCGGCGCGGGCTGGTCGACGCCCTCGTACTCGACGCCGTACCTCGTCCATGAACGCTTTGCGCAGTGCTCCCAGAACGCTCGCGGTTCATGCGGGTGCGGCGTGCCGTGCGACTTGTTGTCGTACTTGCAGGTAGCCGCGGCCCTTGCGCGTCTTGAACCAGGCCATCGACGGGGCGGCGTCCGGGTTGTCGCCGCGGGCGGCCTCGAGCACGGCCCGGGTCACCGGTCCCCACTCCGAGCCCTGCTCGGTGCCGGTGACGCGCCAGCCGTAGGGCTCGAACCACTCGCGCGGCGTGCCGTGCACGACCGAGAGATGGCGTCGTCGTCGATGCCGTAGTCGTTCCAGTCGATGAGGAAGACCAGGTTCGACAGGCCCAGCCCCCAGGCGGTGTTCCGGGTCTCGTGGCTGGCGCCGGGGGTCAGGCCGCCCTCGCCCTCGACGGCGAACACCTTGACCTCGCCCGCGCCGGCGAGCTTCAGCGCCAGCGCCTCGCCGGCCGCCGGCGGCATGCCGTGGCCGGACGGGCCGGTGTTCCACTTGAGGAACAGCGTCTTGCCCTCCATCTCGGCGTGGCCCGGCAGGCCGCCGTTGCGGCGCAGCACGAGCAGGTCCTCCCAGGTCAGGGCGCACCGTCCGTCGTCGGGGAAGGCGAACCGATCGTCGCCGGTCGCGCGCGGAGCGGGCGCGCAGCGCCTCGTTGAGCACCGCGAGGCAGGCGTAGACCAGCGGCACGGTGTGGCCCGCCGAGAGCACGAAGCGGTCGGCGAAGGGGCGCCACGGACGCAGGATGTCCCAGCGCATGGCGCCCGAGAGCAGGGTGGCGAGCAAGAGGTGGACCTTCGAGCGCGAGCCGCCGGGGTGGCCGCTCTGCCGGTAGTTCAGCATCAGGTCGATCACCTCGTCGACGAGGTCCTTGACGACGTCCCAGTGATCGAACGACTCGGAGGCGCGGCGATGGAGGTCGTCGACGCCTTCCGCCGCCGGACGCGTGGCGGTCATGCGCGCACCGACGCTGCGGTCGCCGGCTCACCGCTCGACGACAGCCGTGCGAGCGAAGCCCCCACCCGCTCCAGCGCCTCCGCCAGGTTCTCGCGCGAGTTCGCGTAGCTGAAGCGCAGGTAGCCCTCGCCGTGCTTGCCGAAGGCGGTGCCGGAGAGGCCGCAAACCCCGGCGTCGTAGAGCAGGTGGTCGGCGACCTCGTTGGAGGTGCGACCGAAGGAGCTGATGTTCGGGAACGTGTAGAAGGCGCCGTGCGGCATGACGCAGGTGACGCCCGGAATGGCATTCAGACCGTCGACCATCAGCTGGCGGCGGGCGATGAACTCGGTGCGCATGGCATCGGCCGCATCCTGCGGGCCGGTGAGCGCCTCGATCGCGCCGTACTGGGCGAAGGCGCTGGTGCAGGACACGCTGTTGATGACAAGCCGGCTGAAGTGCGGCGCCAGCCACTCGGGGATGACCCCGTAGCCGAGCCGCCAGCCGGTCATCGCGAAGGTCTTGCTGAAGCCGTCGAGCGTGATGGTGCGCTCCCCCATGCCGGGCAGCGTGGCGATCGAGAGCAGCTCACCGGCGTACTGGAGCCGGCCGTAGATCTCATCGGCCAGGACCACCAGGTCGTGCTCGACCGCCAGCTTGGCCAGGCGGCGGATGTCGTCATTCGATCAGCACCGAGCCGGTCGGGTTGTGCGGCGTGTTGAAGACGAGCAGCTTCGTGCGCGGCGTGATGAGGCTCGCCACCTCGTCGACGTCCATCCGGAAGTCGTTCGCCTCGCGCAGCGGCGCCGCGACCGGCGTGCCGCCGACGTAGCGGGCCATCGACTCGTAGATGGGGAAGCCGGGGTTGGGGTAGATGACCTCGTCGCCCTCGTCGATCAGCGCGAGCATCGCGAAGAACATGATCGGCTTGGCGCCGGGGGTGACGACCACCCGCTCCGGGGTGGTCTCGATGCCCTTCCAGCGCTTCACATCGGCGACGATCGCCTCCCGCAGCGGCGCGATCCCGGTCGCCGCCGTGTAGTGCGTCGCCCCCTCGTCCAGCAGGGCCCGCGCGGCGGCCTCGGAGACGTTGCGCGGTGTGTCGAAGTCGGGCTCGCCGATCTCGAGGTGGATGACCGAGCGACCGGTCGCCTCGAGCGCCCGGGCGCGCGCTGCGGCCTCGAAGGCGGTCTCGGTACCGATCCGCTCCATGCGGCTGGCTGGCTTCACGGGGGCAGGTGCCTCAGTGCGGGAATCGTCGTGGCTCGGAGTCACTAGTGTACCGATCGCGCCCGCCGACCGGCGCACGCGGGTGGTTGCGGAGGCAAGCATCAGCGCTGCTATACTTTCCGAAGCGATTCATACCGATGCGCCCCCCGGCGCCCAGGAGAGCAATTACCCCATGACGATGTCCGAGACTCCCCGAGAGCCGATCTCCCTGAATGGCGGCCTGCCGACCGGCGAGCTGCTCGTGTCGGTCACCGAGGCCGCCGCGAAGAAGGTGGTCGAGCTGCGCGCCCGCGAGGGCAAGGAAGAGGCCCGGCTCCGCCTGTTCGTCAAGAGCGGTGGCTGCTCCGGCTTCAGCTACGGCCTGGCCTTCGATGACAAGATCAACGACGGCGACAAGGTCGAGGACCATGCCGGCGTGCCGGTCGTCATCGACCAGTTCAGCCAGCAGCACGTCGACGGGCGCAGAGATCGACTACGTCGACTCGCTCATGGGCTCCGGCTTCGCGATCAACAACCCGAACGCGGTCAGCAGCTGTGCCTGCGGTTCCTCGTTCAACACCGATGGCGCGCCCGCCAAGGCAGGCGGCTGCGCCCACTGAGCCGCTCCTCCTCCGCGCACGAAGCCCCGGTTCCGGCCGGGGCTTCGTCGTTATCCTGGCCACATGACCTCCCGCGCATCGATCGGTGGGAGCACTCACCGGCGTCACGGGAGAGCCGCCAACAGTGCCCGGTGACTGCTCGGGGGCGGTCAGGGGCCCCGCCGGAGCACCGTCATTCGTGTGCTGACCTGAGCGCTGGCAGCAGTACCGGTGTCGGCGCTCCTTCGCGCTCCGCGGTAACATGCTCACGTGAGTAGCACGTTTGTCGGCGACGCGACCTCCGCCGCCGAGGAGCTGCGCCGATCCTTCGCCGCGGCATGGGGCGTCGATCGGCGCGGCCTGGGGCATCGCTCCGTCGACCGCCACGGTCCAGGGATACCTGCTGGTCTCCGACGGCCCGCTCTCCGAGCCGGAGGTGCGCCGTGCCCTGGCGATGAGCCACCGCGCCACCAGCCTCGCCCTCCGTCAGTGCGAGGAGTGGGGACTGATCGAGCGCGCGGAGGCGCCACGCCGTTCCGGCCAGCGCGGACCGGCGGCCACCGCGTGGACCGTCGTCGACGATCACTGGGAGTGGTTTCGGCGCGTCGCCGCGGCCCGCAAGCAACGCGAGACGGACCCGGTGGTGCCCGTCATCGAGCGCTGCGCCACGCGAGGCCCGAGAAGCGGCGACCTTCGATGCCGATCCGGAGATGGCGCATCTCGGCGAGCGGCTCGACGCGCTCCTCGACTTCGTCCACCGCTTCGACCGCGGGGTCGAGATCTTCGTCCGCGGGGACGCGCGCTCGATCGAGGGCCTCTTCGCCGCGCTGGATCGGCTCGAGCCCGCCGCCGTCGAGCGCCTGTGGAGCATGCTCGGCGAGCTCGGACCGGATGACATGGCACGCGCGCTCGAGGCGCTGTCGAAGCTGCCGCCGGCCGCCGCGCGAAGGCTCGTGGCGCTGGCCGATCAGCCGGTGCTGCAGAAGCTCATCGGGGTCCGCTGAGCGTCACTCCCCGGAGCCGTCGTCCTCGAACACGGCATCGCCGGCCGTCGCGTGGTGCACGCCGTCTCCGCCGAGCCCGGCGGGCAGCGGCCGCGCGACCGGGGTGAGGGTCACGTGCCGCTCCACCAGCTGGCGGGTGCCGGCGATCCGCAGCTCGTCGAACAGCAGGCCGAACTTCGCGCGCAGGTTGCCGGCGATCTCGTCGGCCGCATCGGCCGGGAGCGTCCAGAGCTGGTGCTTGAAGGGCCCGATCGCCTTCTTGCGCGTCTTGTACAGGAACTGCTCGTCGGTCTCCCCGTCCTTGCGCTCGCCCGCGCAGTTCGTCCGATGCACCACGCCATCATCTCGTCGCGCAGCTCGTCCGGCAGGCCGCCGTCGTCGTACAGGATGTTCTGGAACCCGGTGGCCAGGTGGACCTCGGCCGTCCCGTGCTCCGGGAAGTGGTTGAACGCCTCGTCCGGCAGCGTCGAGGCACCGTGCTGCACGCAGCCGGCCAGCCCGTACTCCTCGCGTGCGACGCGTCGACAGGCGATCCAGCGTGTCGAAGTCGATCTTCACCGCGGCGACGGTGCCGTCCGGCAGCGGCACACCGCCGTGGCTGGTCCCGGTCTGGATGCTGACCTTGCTGACCCGATGACGCCGTCGTCCCCGAGCGCGCGCCAGGTACTCGTCGAGGTAGGCGCGCAGCTCCTCCTCGGTCGAGTTCGACTTCCCCACCTCGCCGATCTCGCCGCCGATGCTGATCGTGACGCCGGCCGGCTGGAGCTCACGGATCAGCCGGGTCAGCTCGGCGGTGTTCTCGGCGTTCACGCGCTGCTGCTCCGGCGACCGTCGGCTGCGACAGGTCGACGAGCGTCGAGCTGTCGATGTCGATGTTTAGGAAGCCGGCGGCGATCGCCTCGCGGGTCAGGTCGCGCAGGCCCTGCAGCTCGGGACCGGCTCCGACGGCCCACTTCGTGGCGTTGAACTGGAAGTGGTCGCCCTGCAGGAACACCGGCGTCCGCCAGCCGCTCGCGCAGCGCCGCGGCGAGGATGACGGCGGTGTACTCGGCCGGTCGCTGGTCGGTGTACGCCATCTCGGACTTGGCGATCTCGAAGATGACCGCGGCCGCGTCGCGCTCGAGCGCCGCCGCGAAGGCCTGGCGCGCCGTGAGGTAGGTCGAGGCGCGGACGTTGATCGCCGGCACGGTGAACGCGTCGGCTGGCACCTCGCCCGCGTCCGCGAGCGCGGTACAGCTCGTGGATCGAGGTCGAGCCGCAGCCGAGCGCCTGCGACGCGCTCCAGATCACCCAGCGCGCCGCGTCGCGGAGGTCCGCGTCGGCGTTGAAGACGGCCGCGAAGGCGAGATCGTCCATCAGCTCGCCGCGCAGCGCGCCTCGTCGTCGACGCGCGAGCCCGGTGTCCGAGATGGTGGCGACGCCGTCGAGGCGGGCGCGGAGGTCGGCGACGGTGGCGATGCTCATGCGTCCATCCTAGCGAAGGGCCGACGCGAGCGTGAACGCGAGCAGCGGCGCCGCCAGGAGACCGAGTGCGCCCGCGAGCAGATACCAGTCCCGAGCGCGCGCCATCCGCCACGCCGCGGCGCGCAGGCCGTTCGTCCACCAGCGGACCGCCGACAGCCCGCCCACGTACAGGACGGCCGCCAGCCCGACCACGATGATCGCGAACGGGCGGACGTCGCTCGCAGTCACCGAAGGCGAGCGGGCCGCCGGGCGGGCACGGTCGGCGCCGAGCTCCAGTCCGATGAGCGTCGCGGCGGCGGCGAGGATGAGCCCCGTCCAGGCGAGATGGGCGAGAAGTGGGCGGTTCAGCGCCGGGCGAGGGCCGCGCTCTGCAGCGCGGCCGTCTCGGCGTCGCGGCGGGTGATGCGCCGGAACTCGAAGTACAGGTACACGCAGGCGGCGGCCCCAGTCCCGCGACCACCATGCCGAAGCCGATGCCGAGCAACGGGAACTCGCCGGCCAGAACGATCCGCCGGCCAGGTTGAAGGCCATCAGCGGAATCAGCAGCAGGACCGCGAACAGGTAGTTCAGCAGGACGAAGATGCGGATCGCCGACCAGCCGATTCCTCGGCGACCTCGGGCAGCCTGCACGAGGAGGGCGAGCACGACCAGGAGCGCGAGGTCGTCATGCCGAATCCGTTCGCGATCAGGAAGCCGACGTCGTCGCTGAACTTCGAAGGAACGGGATCTCGACCGTCACCAGGTAGTACAGGTAGTTCGAGCAGGTAGAAGAGCACGAAGTAGATGAACAGGAAGAGCGGCACCCCCTTGAGGAGCGCGACGAGCCAGGTCTCGTGCCGTACAGGAACCAGCTCATGAAGTCGTCCGCCCAGCCGAGCAGCCGGCTCATCGCCGCCTCGGGGACGGTACATCGGATAGGCGGTCGTGCTCATCTACTCACCCGGTCTGTGATAGCAGGAAGGTGATCAGGGCGCGGAGCTGGCTCTCCGACCGCGCTCTCCGGATGCGGCGGCATGCCGGTGGCCGTGCCGTCGTTGTAGTTGCCGGCCGAGTCGCGGATCCACTTCTCGAGCGCCGTCCGCTTGTCGTCCGCGTAGTCCGCGATCTACTGGTCCTGGTCCGCGACACCTCGACCGGCAGGTTGCCCATCTCGTTGCCGACATTCGTGAGTGCCGGACCGACGCCGCCGCCGAGGTCGCGCCGTGGCAGCCGACGCAGCCGACCGACAGAAGACCTCGGCCCCGCCTCGACCGTGTCCGCGACGTCGCCCGGCGGCTCGCGCCTCCTCGGTCGCCCCTCGTACGAGCGCGACGACCGCGTCGACCTGCTGCCTCGTTCAGCGGGCCGCCGACCTCGTCGCTCCACGCCGGCATCGGTGAATTGACATTTCCCGAGACGACCACGCCTCCGTAGCTGACGGCGAGCCGGACGTAGTTCGGGTTGACGCGCAGCTTGTTCGCGAGCGACGTCGGTGAGGAGGCTCGGTGCGCGGCGCCCGTCCGGGTCGTTCGGGATCGGGCCGCCCTCCCCGTCGGCCCGTGGCAGCGCGCGCAACCGGCGGCGGCCGGCTCGGTCGCGTCGTCGCGAAGATGACCTCGCCGAAGGCTAGCAGCTCCTCTTCTGGGCGGCCGCGATCGTGTCGCGGCGAAGCCGCATCGGTGAACCAGAACAGCATGGTGAACAGGCTCACGACGGTGACGAGCAGGACGCCGAGCGTCTTGAGTCGCATACGCTCAGCCCGTGCAGTGCGGGCTGGAAGCGGTTGGCCCCCGCGATCGTCGAACGACACGGTGCCGGGCGGCGGCCCGGTCACGACCGCGCGGGTGTCGACGACGTAGGCGGCCATCCCGCGACGTGCACCTCGAAGCGGTCCATGCCGCGCGGGGCCGGGCCGTCGCGCTTCTCGCCAAGGACGGTGTACTTCGATCCGTGGCACAGGCACTCGAACCACTGGCTCGCGTCGCAGACCTGCGGCACCTGGCAGCCGAGGTGCGGGCACTTGCGCCGTAGAGCGCCAGGACCGATCGATCGGGGAGCGGCAGCTCCTCGGCGACGTCGGTGCCGGGATCCGGCATCGGGGAGCGAGGCGCCGCCGGCGTCCACTCCCGGGGATCCTGGGCCACCAGCGCCTTGGCGGCCGGCACGTTGACGAAGAACAGGTTGGCCGCGCCGTAGACGTAGGGCAGGCCCTCGGCCCACTGCGGCCAGACGGCGAGGATGTCGTCCGGCGTGCCGAGGTCGAGATCAGCGCCGAGGCCCTCGGTCAGGTTCGGCCACAGGAAGGCGATCGTGCCGCCCAGGAACTCGAGCGACAGGATGCCGACGCCGACGCCGAGCATGCGGCGCATGAAGCCCGCGTCGCGTGATCTCGCCCTTGGGCGGCCCGTGAACCGGGCCGTACGGTGCAGCCTGCTGCGTCATAGCGTGAAGAAGAGCCCGTCGACCCACGGCCAGGTCCAGTTCCAGCCGGGGCCGCGGAAGAAGGAGCCGATGAAGGTCACGATCAGGCCGCCGACCATGAGGCACAGGAAGAAGACCCACATGAGCTTGCGGTCACGGGCGGCCTTGAACGGCGACTGCGTCGATGAACGGGATGATGATCAGCCCGCCGAGATAGACCGGGATCACGAGCACGCCCGCCACGGTCGGCGTTGAAGTAGCTCAGCAGCTCCTGCAGGCCGAGGAAGTACCACGGCGCCTTGGCGACGTGCGGCGTGACCGCCGGGTTCGCCATCTCCTCGAGCGGCGCGGTGATGAAGACCGAGGTCACGACCAGCAGCCCGGTGATGAGCATCGCCATCAGGAACTCGGCGCGCAGCAGGTGCGGCCAGGTGAGAACGGTCTCGTCGGGGCGCTTGTCGACGCGGACCATCGACTCCTGCTTGACGTAGGCGAGCAGGCGGAACCGCTCGGTGCCCGGCACGCCAGGCGGGCCGGGCAGCTTCGGGCCGGTCCCGGGAGCGACGATCGGCGCGCGCTCACGGCGCCTGCGTCGGGCGTTCTTGTCGGCCGTCGCGTTCGGTCGCTTCTCGATCGTCATCGGCTCTGCACCTTCCACTACACCGGCCCGCTGATGCCGCCGTCCTTCCGGATCCTCCAGAAGTGGACGATCATGAAGATGGCGGCGATCAGCGGGAAGCAAGATCACGTGGGCGACGTAGAAGCGCAGCAGCGTGCCCTGCCCGACCTCGATGCCGCCCAGCAGAAGAAGCTCGACTCGCTGGCGAGCGAGCGGCGCGTACGGTGGCCATCTGGGTGCCGACGGTGATGGCCCAGAACGCGATCTGGTCCCACGGCAGCAGGTAGCCGGTGAAGCTCAGGCGCCAGGGTCAGGAAGAGCAGGAGCACGCCGACGACCCAGTTGAACTCGCGCGGCGGCTTGTAGGCGCCGTGGTAGAAGACCCGGATCATGTGCAGGAAGACGGTGAGCACCATGAGGTGCGCGGCCCATCGGTGCATGTTGCGCACCAGCGCGCCGAAGGCGACCGACGCCTCGATGGCCTGGATGTCCTGGTAGGCCGGCTGATCGACGGGACGTAGAAGAACATCAGGTACAGCCCGGTCACGGTCAGCGCCAGGAACAGGAAGAAGCTGATCCCGCCGAGGCAGAACGTGTACGTGTAGCGCACGGCGTGGCGCTTCACCCGCACCGGGTGCAGGTGGAGGAAGACGTTGTTCATGACCGCCAGCGCGCGCGTGCGGCTGGTGGTCGGGTACGGCTGGCGGAAGAGGCTGCGCCAGACCGGCGACTCCTTCACCTAGCGGGTCATCGGGTTCCCGCTGCTGACCGTTGCTCATCGGTCCACCGCCATGCCGGCCTGCTGGCCGACCTGTCCGAGCACGTTGTCCTTGTAGCTCTCCAACAGAACCTTCCCGTCAGGCGTGAACCGCTCGAGCTCGAGCCGGTCCATCGTGATGCAGTTCGTTGGGCAGCGCTCGACGCAGAGGTTGCACCGGATACACCGCTCCTCGTCGATGATCATGGCGATCCCGCGCGGCCACGACTGGAAGAAGTCCTGCTCCGGGTCGTCGCCGCCGACCTGCGCCTTGTCGATCATGTAGATCACGCCCTCGGGGCAGACGTCGGCGCAGAGCCCGCACAGGATACAGCGCGGCCCGTCGATGTTGATGTTGTGGTTGCACTGGAGGCAGCGGCTGCCCTCGGTGATCGCGCCGCGCGTGTCGTAGCCGACCTCCACCAGGCTGCGTGAAGTCGCGGCGCAGCTCGGGCGGCGCCATCGGGATCTCCTGCCGATGGGTGGCCTCGTAGAAGCGCGGCATATCGTGCTCGAGGCTCTGGGTGATGACCGCGCGGTTGATGACCGGCAGCTCCTCGAGCTCCGTCGCCGCGCAGCCCAGCCAGCCAGCGATCGACCGATGCGCGCCGCCCGGCGCCCAGCCCGGCGGCCTCGATGATCGTGGCCGGGCCGGTCACGAAGTCGCCGACCGCGAAGATGCCGTCGGTGTTCGTCCCGAACGTGTCCGCGTTGATCGTGACGTTGCCCGGTTGAACTCGAACGTCAGCGAGTTCATCGGCCGCCCCGACGCGTCTGTCGGCGTCGTGCCGTTGAGCGGCGCCGCTGCGCCAGGAGGAGAGGGACCCGCCCTCGACCACGGTCGCGGGTGTCCGTCACCCCGACGTGGCGGTTCAGCTTGGCGCCGTACTCGCCGAGGACGTTGTTGTCCGATGCCTGGCTGGTGCACGGGATGACCATGTCGCAGGCGACGTCGAACTCGCTGCCGGGGATCGGCTCGGCGCTGCGACGCCCGCTCGCGTCCGGCGGGCCGAGACGGGTGCGCTGGAAGCGCATGCCGGTGACCTTGCCGTTCTCGGCCCGGCGAGCACCTCGACTCGGGCGAGGCGAAGTACTCGAAGCGCGACGCCCTCGAAGCGGGTCTCGTGCTGCTCCTCCTCGTCGACCACCATCTCCTCCGGCCCGCGGCGGTAGACGATGGTGGAGGTCTTCGCGCCGAGCCGGAGAGCGGTGCGCGACGAGTCCATGGCGGTGTAGCCGCCGCCGATGATGACCACGTGCTCGCCGACCCACTGGGGCTGGCCGAGGTTCGCGCGCTTCAGGAAGTCGACGCCGTAGATCACGCCGTCGAGCTCCTCGCCGGGGATGTTCATGGCGACCGGGTACATGCAGCCGGTGGCCACGATCGACCGCGTCGTGATCGGCCCGCAGCTGCTCGAGCGTGATGTCGCGCCCGATCTCGACGTTGTAGTGGAACTGCACGCCATGCTTGGCGACCCAGTTCACGTCGAGCTCGATGACGTCGCGCGGCAGGCGGAAGGCCGGGACGCCGATGAGGGTCGTTCCGCCGCCCGACGGGAGCGCCTCGTAGACGTGGACCTCGTGGCCCCAGCCGCGCGAGCTCCTTGGCGGTCGCGAGTCCGGCGGGCCCGGCGCCGACGATCGCCGACGCTGCGGCCGGTCGGCGGCTGCGACGACCACGTTGTCCGGCATGTTGTTGCCGTAGTGCCAGTCGACCAGGAAGCGCTTCATGGCGCGGATGGCGAGCGGCTTGTCGATGTCGGCGCGGCGGCATGCCTTCTCGCACGGGGCGCTGCAGACGTAGCCGCAGATCGCAGCGACCGGGTTCGGATCGCGGGCGAGGATGTAGCCCTCCTCGAACCGGCCCTCGGCGGCCAGCATCAGGTAGCCCCGGCAATTCGTGTTGACCGGGCAACCTTCCTGGCACTCGATATTGCACTGGAGCCAGTCGACGCCGACCTCGGCGGTCTGGAACCTCAGCGGAATCGCGGTATCGCGATCACTGCGACGTGGTCGCTCTCCGGGCTGCGTTGACCATGGGGCTAGAAAGGAGCGGCGAGGCCGATGCTACCCGGTCGCCGCCGTTCGGCGCAAGGCGACGTCTCCGGTCAGTCGGCGAAGTGGGCCGCCATCACCCGGCGGACGAGCGGCGCAGCGTCCGAGCCGCCGGTGCCCAGCGCGGATGTACGGCAGGACGGTGGCGACGCTGACCGTCGGGGCATCGGCCGGGGCGAAGGCCGGGAACCAGGCGTGCGGATCGGGGGTGCCGGTCTCGGCGGTCCCGGACTTCCCGGCCACCGGGATCCCGAAGCCGGCGAAGGCCGCCGTGCCGGTGCCATAGGGCAGAGTGATCACCGCCTGGAGCGTGTCGGTCACGAACGCGAGGTCCGATGCCGCGACGCTGATCTGCCGCACCGCGGTCGGCTCCACCCGCTCGATGACCGTCCCGTCCGGCAGGGCTGCCGAGGTGACGATCCGCGGTCGCCACAGCGTGCCGCCGTTGCCGATCGCCGCGTACGCGTTGGCGAGCTGGAGCGGCGTGCCGAGGAACGCGCCCTGGCCGATCGACAGCTGGATCTGCTCGAAGCCGGAGTAGCCGCCCCGACCGTTGGCCGCGAGCCACGTGTCGTCCGGCACGATCCCGGTCTCCTCGGTGAGGTAGCCGATGCCGGTCGCGGCGCCGAAGCCGAACTCGAACTGAGGAGATCGGTCAGGGCGGTCTCATCGGCCTCGTAGACCTCGAGCGAGAGCGGCATGTAGGTCGTGTTGCAGCTGAAGGCCATCGACTCCGCCAGGCCGACGCTGCCCGGCAGCGTGTGATCGAGGTAGTTGCGGAACGTGAAGCTGCCGTACTGCCAGGTCGGCGGACAGGGGCGCGTGCTCGATGGGGTGACCACCCCGGTCTTCAGCGCGGCGGCGAGGGTGAACGGCTTGAACGACGAGCCGGCCGGGTACGCCGCCGAGCACGGCCTTGTTGAAGACCTGCCCTGGCCGGCGGGCGCCAGCGGATCGCCGGCAAGCGTCGTCCCGAGGGTCATCGCGTTCGGGATTGAAGCCGGGCTGGCTGGCGAGCGCCCAGACGTCGCCGCTGGTCGGGTCGACGACCGCGGTCGCCGCCTGGGCGTACGGCGAAGAGTGCCTGCTGGGCGGCGGCCTGGACCGATGGTCGGATCGTGATCGCCAGGTCGGCGCCCGGACCATCGCGGTCTCCTCGAGCACCGTCTCGACGCCGTCGGCGGCCACCGCCACCAGCCGCCAGCCCGGCGTGCCGCGCAGGAGCGCCTCCGCGCCGAACTCCAGGCCGCTGCGCCCGATGACGTCGCCGGCCCGGTAGCCCGCGTCCGGCCCGAGCCGTTCGAGGTCCTCGGCGGTCACCTCGCTCAGGTAGCCGATGACCTGCCCGGCGAGCCCTTCCTGCGGATAGACGCGCATGCCGTCGTCGCGGGTCTGTGCCCACACCAGGTCGCCGGCGCCGAGGATCCTGCCCCCGACCGAGCTCGCGATCGAGCCGCAGCGTCCCGTCCGGACCAAGCTCGGGGAAGAGCACCTCGGGGCTCCAGCGGAGCAGCCAGCCGTCGGCCCCGTGCACCCAGGTCAGCTCACGCGTCGAGCTCCAGGTCGCCGAAGCGTGCCGATGCCACCGCCAGATCGACGGGCACGGCGAGGCCGGGCACCGGCCCGGCGAGTGGCTCGTCCGGGTCGATCGAGGGGCCGGGCGTGGGGACCGGCGTCGCCGAGGGGTCGGGCGTCGCCGAGGGGTCGGCGGTGGGGATCGGCGTCGGGCTCCGGAGCCGGAAACTCCGCCGGGCGCGGCTCTGGCGGGAGGGCCACCAGCCGGGCCTCGCCGGTGATGGCCGTGGTGGAGGTCACGCGTGCCATCTCGGCGAAGGCCGCATGGAGGTCGGCGAAGCGCTCGATCGGCCAGGTCTCGCGGAGGGCGGGATCGAGCATCGCGTACATCGCGGCGTGGTCACCGGTCGCCCAGGCCTCGACGAACCCGGCGCTCAGGTCGACGGCCTCCGCCGCGCGGTGCCGTGGGGAACGTGGTCGGGACCGGGGTCGGCTCGGGCGTCGGATCGGCGACGCAGGCGGCGAGGGCCAGCGCGACCGCCATCAGCAGCGGCGCGGCGCGCGCCGGGCCGCGACCGGGTCATCGGGCCAGGGTCACGCGCCGGAAGCCCTCGGCCGCGCGGTAGCCGGCGCGCTCGCCCAGCTCCTCGCTGCGCCGCCGGACCCAGCGCGCCACGTCGTCGAATGACGGAACTGGCTGGCGTGATGAGCCAGCGCCGCCACCTTGCGCTCGAGGGTCGCGCCGATGTCGACGAGCTGGTTCGCCTCGTTCGTGCTCCACAGGTAGAGCTCGGCGACCTTCCACGGCTCCAGCCCGTCGTCGAGATGCTGGCGGAAGTTCAGCGGGTCGCGGGCGGTCGGGAAGACGGCGTCGACAGTCGCCTGCCCCACCGCGCGGTGGTCCGGGATGGTTGACCCACTCGTTGTTCACGAACAGCACCGTCGGGTCGTGGGTCATCACGATCTCCGGGCGGAATGCGCGGATGGCGTACGTGATCCGCTCGCGGAGGGCGAGGGACGCCTCGACCTGCCCGTCCGGCTCGTCGAGAAAGTCGACCCCCTCGACCGCCAGCTCGGCAGCCGCGGCTCGCTGCTCGCTCTCTCGCAGCCTCGTGAGTGCACCGATGTCGGTGTCGGGGTCGTCGCTGCCCTTGTCGCCTCGGGTGACGATGAGGTACCGCACCACGGCCCCCTCGTTCGCCCAGCGCGCCACCGTCCCGGCGGCGCCGAACTCGATGTCGTCGGGGTGCGCGGCCACCACGAGGACGCGATCAGGGGTCGGCAGCTTGTCGTCGGGCATGGGGTCGACCGATCGTAGCAGTCACTCGAGGGTGAGCGTCCGTTCGCCTTCCGGGTCCAGCAGATCGGCCGTCCACGGATGGCAGGTGAAGTAGAGCACCTGGTGACGGGAGGCGAGGTCCCGGATGGTCTCCGCGGCGCGCGCGGCGCGGTCGGCGTCGAAGTTGACCAGGATGTCGTCCATCACCACCGGAAGGGGCTCGCCGTTGCGCGCGAATTCCTCGATCAGGCCGAACCGCAGGGCAAGGTAGAGCTGTTCGCTCGTCCCACGCGAGAGCTCGTCGGTCACCCGGCTTTCGCCCCCCTCGGTCTCGACCCGGACCGTCGATTCGCCCGGCGGCGCCACGATCCGCGCGTAGCGGCCGCCCGTGATGCGCTCGAAGTGGCTCTCCGCGGCCCGGATCACGTCCGGCTGACGCTCCCGCTCGTAGCGCGAGCGGGTCTCCTCGAGGAGACGGAGCGCCAGCGACCTGACCGCCCACTCCCGGGCGAGCGTCGCGGCGCGGCCCTCGAGCGCAACGAGCTCCTGGCGGCGCGCGCCGAGCTCTTCCGCTGCCTCGAGGCGCCGGAGATCGGCGTCGAGTGCCCCGATCTGGCTGGTCGCCGCCCGCTCCTCGGCCTCCAGGCGCTCCAGGGCTTCCTTCGCCTCGATCTCGCGCGCCTCCAGCGCGGCGGAATTCGCGGCGCCGGCCTCGGCGACGAGGCCATCGATCTGTGCCGCTCCGCCCGCGATGCCCAGGAGGCGAGCGCGGTGCTCGCGAATCTCGCCGCGGATCCGATGGCGCTCCGCGGCTGCGGCGGCTCGCCGGCGGAGCGACTCCGGATCCGGGCACCCGGTGGTGGTGAGGTGCGCGGCAAGCGTCACGCGGCGTTCCTCGACGGCCGCGTCGGCGGAGCGCCGCCGTTCCTCGAGCTGCCGCAGTCGCGCGTCCAGCTCCGCGGCCCGCCGGACCTCGGATCGGGCGCGATCGAGGCGCTCCACGAGCCCGGCGACCCGGGCATCGCGCGTGGCGTCGTCGCTGGCACGCGTCACGCCCACGGTGTCGCAGAGGCGGTCCGCCTGCTCGCGATAGGCGCCATCGTCGGCGTCCAGCGTGGCCAGCTCGCGGAGCTGATGGTCGCGATCCTCGGCCGCGCGCCGCGCCTGGCCGGCGACCGCCAGCAGGTGGCGAGCCGCGTCGGGCGAGACGGACGCCGGGAGACCGCGCTCGGCGAGCCAGGCGGCCCAGGCGGCCTCGGCCTCGGCCATCGCCTCGGTCGCGGCTGCGAGGTCGCGGTCGCGGCGCTCGAGCTCCTGCCGCCGCGCGTCAAGGCGCGCGCGACCCTCTCCGGCCAGCTCTCGGCGCGCCCGTCGGGCGACGAGCTCCTCCCACTCCGCCGCGATCTCGGTCGAACCGGCCGTCGGCGGCAGACCGACTTCCGCGAGGAGCGCGGCACGGCGCTCAGCCGACGTCCCCTCGACGCCGTCGCCACGCCCCGCCAGCAGGATGGCCGCGGCCGCGACGGCCGCTCCGGCGATGAGCCCGAGAACCGGTTCGTCGAGGAGCACGCCCACCGTGAGGCCGATCGCAAGGGCGACGGTACCAACCGCCACGCCCTCGCGGCTCCCGGCCCGTGGGGGACGGGTGGCCCGCAGCCCATCCAGCTCACGGAACGCTGCGGCCCGCACCTCGAGGGCCGCCTCGGGCTCGCTTGCCTCGGCCGGCGTCTCCCGCTCCAACGACTCCAGCTCGTCGAGCACCGCGCGCCGGCGCTGCTCGGCCTCGGCCCGGCCGGCGCGGGTCTGGGCGAGTCGGACCTCGTGCTCGCGGGTCGCTTCGACGCTCGGAATCGAATCGTCGAGCGCGACGAGCCGCGACTCCTCCCAACCACCGGCGCGTGCCAGCTGTTCGGCGAGCGCGGCCTCCTGGCGCTGGACGGCGGCCAGCAGATCGCGGCGACGTGCGGCCGTCGCCGCCGTCCTTGCGCGGGCGTCGCCGACTGCGACGATCTCGTCGGCGGCCTGGAGGACGGCCGCATCCTCCGTGATGGCATCGCGCTCGAGGCGACCCTCGGCCAGCTGTTCATCCAGGGTGGCCATCACCGCCTCGGCCTCGGCCAGCTCGGCGAGCCGTCGGTCGAGGACCGGGACGGCGTCCTCCGGGAGCTCGTCGAGGGTCGCGTCGCCCGCAGACAGCTCCGCGGTGAGCTCGGACAGCTCGGCCGCGATCGGGCCGGCGTCGCGCAGGTGCGTCAGCCGGATGAGGTGCTCGCGGGTCGTGCGTGCCTCCGCCCGCAGAGCATCGGCCCGGCGCTGGAGCACCTGGCGCTCGCGATGCGTCGCCGCGTGCTCCTCGGGCTGGCGGGCGAGGTCCGCGATCTCGCCGCGCAGGTCCTCGATACGGGCGAGCAGCTGGTTGAGTGGACGCTGGCTGCCGCGCGGCAGGAAGGAGCCGTCGATCTGCTGACGGACCCGCCGCTCAAGATCGATGGCGCTCGTCGCGCCAAGTCCGGCCCCGGCGCCGTAGATCCGCCCGCGGACCCCATCGGCGGAGAGACTGCTGAACGTCTGGAGCTCGCCGAGACCGAAGGCGAAGATGTTGGTGAAGAGGTCTCTGTCGGCGCCATGGAGCAGCCGGTCCAGGGTCTCCTGCCCGCCCTGGTTGCCGTTCGGCGCGCGAACCGCCAGTGCGCCGCCGCCGCCGCGTTCACCGTGGCGCTCGACCGTCCAGCGCTCCCCGGCAGCGGTCTGCAGCACGAGGCGTCCGCCGCGCCGTCCGCCGCTGAGCGGCGGGTACCAGGTGCGCCCGTCCCGCGTGGCCTCGAAGCCGAAGAGGAGCGCGCGCAGCGCGTTGAGCAGAGTCGTCTTGCCGGCCTCGTTGGCCCCGACGAGCACGGTCAACCCGGTCCCCAGCGGCCAGTGCTCGTCGTGGAAGCGGCCGAAACCGTCGATCTCGATGCGCTCGATGCGCATCAGCGTTCCTCCTCCGCTGCCAGCAGCAGGTCGAGCCCGAGTGCCTCCGCCTCGTCGAGCAGCTCGCCGACGACCGCGTCGTCGGGCGGGCGCACAGCACGCAGCAGCCGGCGGCCGCGCTGCGACTCGTCGAAGAGGGGCGCGATCGCGGAGCGGAGCGTGGTCGCCCAGCGGTCGTGCTCGTCAGGGTCGGTCGTGCGGGCGCTGCGCCGCGCGCTGGCGACGGTGCGCAGGAAGTCGCCCACGAAGTCCGGCGCGTCGCGCCGCGTGGCGAGGTCGACGTCCGGACGCGTCGCGTCGCGAATCGACTCGACCCAGGCGAACGGCGGGAGCGCGCTGCGCTCCTCGTTGAGCAGCTGGCGCAGGTCATCGAGGTAGCCGGCTCGTCGCACGGTGGCGTGGAGCGGACCGCGCCCGACGAGCCGCAGACGGATGACGAGCGACCGTCCCTCGGACGTGTCGATGGCGTCGGCGACGGCCTCGCGGCACAGCCGATGGAGCGCCTCGTCGTCGTCCACGTCGGCGATGGGCAGATCGATGGGATGCCAGCGCACCG
This sequence comes from uncultured Chloroflexia bacterium, assembly GCA_963704115.1. GTDB lineage: Bacteria > Chloroflexota > Limnocylindria > QHBO01 > QHBO01 > JACDBZ01. The sequence goes on along the minus strand of CAVPGY010000001.1, from coordinate 553,724 downwards.
TGTCGGTCGCCACGAAGCGGGCCGTCACGCGGCGCGAGGCATCCACGTCGACGAGGTAGCAGCCTCGCGCCCCGAGCTCGCCAGGATCGCGGCCCTGCGGGATCCCGCAGTAGAAGGTGGGCGGGTCGGCGATCACCTGGCCCGGCTGGTGGATGTGCCCCAGCGCCCAGTAGTCCATCCCCGATGCCCGCAGGTCGTCGACCGAGCAGGGCGCGTAGTTGTCGTGGCCGGGCCGGTTGCCGACGTTGGCGTGGAGCAGGCCGATCGAGAACGGAGCCTCGGGGTCGGCGCGAAAGCCCGCGGCGTAGTTCTCGGTCACCGCCGACCGCGGATACGAGCGACCGTGGACGCGGGCGATCTCGCGACCGTCGCGCATGACGGGCACCGACTCGGGAGCATCGGTCCCGAATCGGTGGACCTCCGGTGGGAAGGCGAGGGAGGGGGCCCAACTGCGTCCGTCCATCGGGTCGTGGTTGCCGTGGACGACGAAGCTGGGAATGCCGGCATCGGCGAGCTGCGCCAGGCCGTCGCGGAATCGCGCCTGGCCGAGCAGCGTCGGGCTGGCGACCTCGAAGACATCGCCGGCGACGAGCACGAAGTCCACGCGTTCCTCGATCGCCAGGCGAACGATGGTCCGCCAGGCGTCGGTGGTGGCGTTGCGGAGGACCGGCAGGACCTCGGCCGGCGCCTCGGCGCTCAGCCCCTCGAGCGGGCTGTCGAGGTGGAGGTCACCGGTATGGAGGAAGCGAAACGGCAGGAACGACACGGCCCGCCCAGCGTAGCCGATGGGCGTGTCAGCTCATCGGTCGCGAGGCGGGCCGGTGCTGGCGGAACAAGGCGCCGGTCGCTCCCCCCACGGCGATCCTCGCGGAACGCGCGACCGACGGATCTGGTGCCTCCCTAGACCGTGCGGCGGCCGGACAGGAGCTGGAACAGCAGCACGATGGCCGCGATCACGAGCAGCAGCCAGATCAGGCCGCCGCCGATGTTGCCGATCAGGCCGAGAAGCCACAGGACCAGCAGGATGACGATGATCGTCCAGAGCATCGGGTTCTCCTCAAGCGTTTCTATCCCTCCACGCGGCGCCTCGAGCGTCGCGCGAACCCCTATCGCAGGTTGCGTGCCAGCCACGCGTCCAGGCGCTCAGTCGCCCGACGAACGACGCTCCTCGATCACCTGGTACACCAGCAGCACCGCGGCGAGCAGCAGCAGCAGGTTGACCCACTGGCCGAGGCGCAGGATCACGCCCGCCAGCCAGAGCACCAGCGCCACCGCGGTGGCCAGCCAGATCACGGGATCGGATCCAGGAGGGTGACGAGGGCGAGCACGGCGAGGGCCACCAGCAGCAGGAAAGCGGCGACGATCACCGTCATGGCAGCCACGGGCTGGCGCTCGTCCTTCATGCCGCGAGGACCTCGAGCAGCTGGTCGACGTGCTCGTCCGGCTTCACCTGGGGCAGCACCGCCTCGATCAGGCCGTCGGCGTCGATGACGAACGTGGTTCGCTCTGTGCCCATGTACTCGCGTCCCATGAACTTCTTGAGCACCCACACCCCGTACGCATCGGCCAGCGCGTGGCCTTCGTCGGCTAGCAGCGGGAACGGCAGCTCGTGCTTCGCGCGGAATCTCGCGTGGCTCCGCACACTGTCAGGTGAGACGCCGAAGATCTCGATACCGGCCTCGGCGACGCGCGACCAGCTGTCGCGCAGGCCGCAGGCCTGGGTGGTGCAGCCCGGCGTGTCGTCCTTCGGATAGAAGTAGAGGACGTAGCGAGAGCCGGCGAGCGCCGCGCTCGAGACGAGCTGCCCGCCGTCGGCGACAAGCTCGAAGGGCGGGGCGGCGTCGCCGGTGGACAATCGGCTCATGAGCTGGAGTCTACCCGGAGCCGCCCATCTCCTCGATTGCCAGCAGGACCGGCGGCAGGTCGCGTGGCTGCATGCGCGCCAGGAGAGCGGTCGCGAACACGCCGATGACCGAGTCGGGCGTCTCGGCCAGGTCATGGCCGCCGGGCGCGACGGTCAGGTCGGGCGCGTTGCCACCCTCGGCGAGGACGGCGGCGAGCAGCCGCGATTCGTCCGGGTCGGCCCACGTGTCGTCCGCTCCATGGAGCAGCACCGTCTCGCGATGGAGCATCGTGGCCAGCGCGAGCGGTGGCGTGTGGATCGCCTGCTCCCAGCCCGCCAGGCCGAGCGTCACGGTGCCGTCGCCGATGGCAAGGTCCAGGGACGCCTCGCGACGCTCCGCGCGCTCCAGCAGCTCCTCGGAGGCGCGGTCGAGCGCATCGATCGCCGGGTGGTGGCGATCCGCTCCGGTCCGCGCACGCACCGCGACACCGCGACGGAACACCGTCCGCAGGGACCGGGCGGATGCGCCGATCAGCCCCACGGCCCCGATCGCCGGGATCGCCGATCGCGACGCTCATGGCGCGACCCCGGCGCCCTCGCCATGGCCGACGATCGCCGTGCGACGCAGGTCGAGCTCGGGCCGGGAACGCATGGCGCCGATGGCATCCCGCGCGTCGTCGATGCGGGTGAACACGTCGGTCCTCCCACGAGCCGTCGGACGCGCCGCAGCCGCGCGGGTCGTAGCGCAGGCTCGCGACGCCGCGCTCGGCGAGAGCGTCCGCCAGGCGCACCAGGAGGGCGGCGCGCCCATCGGGGGCGGCCGGAGCGAACCAGCGCGGGGTGGCCCTCACGGTCCCAGCCGCCGTCACGGTCCCGCGGCAGCCAGCTCGCCAAGAGGAGCGCCCACGGCCGCCGGTCGCTCGGCCTCGGGGAGCGTGAGCGTGCCAGCCAGCGACGCGTCACCGGCGCGGAAGCGAAGCTCCTCCTGGTGGATCACGCTTCGATGGTACGCGCGGCCGACCGGGGGCCTCATCCGAAAAGCGGGCGCCAGGTCCCGAGCGCGACGCTCACGGCGATCGCGATCCCCGCCAGGAGCACCGCACCACCGATCCAGGCCCAGTCGGCGGTGCGCATACGCTGCACGCGGGCCGCGGTGCGGCACGGCACGGCGCCGAACCCGCGTGCCTCCATCGCCAGGGCCATCCGGCTCCCGCGGCGGACGGCACCGACGAGGAGCGCCAGCATCTGGCCGGCGAACAGGCGCACGGCTGCGATCGGCTGAACGGCCGGCCTCCACGCCGCGCGCCCGCCGGGCCATCGCCATCGACTGCCACTCCTGGGTGAGGAGCGGAAGGAGCCGCAAGGCGGCCAGCGCCCCGATCGCGAACCGCGGCGAGACGCGCAGCTGCTGCACCAGCGAGTCGGCCAGCTCGGTGGGCTGCGTGGTGACGGTGGCCAGCAGCCCGGCAAGCACCACGCCCAGCAGGCGCAGGGCAAGGCCGAGTCCGTCGACGAGCGTCTCGGCGCCGACGCGGACTGGACCCAGCGCCACGACCGTCGGCCCCAGCTGTTCCGAGGCGAACAGGACGTTGAAGACACCGATCGAGATGGCCGCCAGCCCCACCAGCCAGGCCCGGCTGAGCAGGTCCCGAGCGGCGAGGCCGGAGAACGGAAGGAGGGCGAGAAGCGCCACCAGCACGATCCCGGCGGTCACGCCGTCGAGCGAGGCGAAGAGCGCGACGAGCAGGACCGATCCGGCCGCCAGCTTGGCGACCGGATTGGCGCGCGCCAGCGGCGCGCGCGGGTCGGGGACGAGGGGCGAGAAGAGCTGCATCAGACCGGGCGATCCGGCAGGGCCAGCGTCCGATCGGCAAGGGCGTGCGCGAAGGCGCGGTCGTGGGTGACGAAGCAGACGCCGCGACCCTCGTCGCGCAGGCCGGCGAGCAGGTGGAGGAGCTCGGTCCAGGTGCGCCGATCCTGTCCGAAGGTCGGCTCATCGAGGACAAGCAGTGCGGGCGCGGTGGCGAGGGCCGTGGCCACCGACAGCCGCCGCTTCTCTCCGCCCGAGAGGGTGAACGGGTTGGCAGCCGCCAGCGGCGCGAGGTGGAGCCGGTCGAGGAGCTCGTCGACTCGACGACGGGCGACCGCCTCCGGAACCGCGGCCCTACGCGGCCCGAGCAGCAGCTCCTCCCGCACCGACGCGGTCAGGAACTGGTGCTCCGGATCCTGGAAGACGGTCCCGATGCGCCGGACCAGCTCGTTCGCCGGCCATTCCGCGATCGGCTCACGACCATGGCCCGCTCGGAGCGCCTCCGCGGAACGGACGGCCCCCGTCTTCGGCACGAGGAGGCCGGCGAGCAGGAGCGCGAGGGTCGACTTGCCGCTGCCGTTCGGGCCGATGATCGCGACCGCCTCCGACGACCGGGCCACCAGGTCGGCGCTCTCCAGCGCATCGGTCTCGGCAGCCGGGTATCGGAACGTGACGCGCTCGGCGATGACGAGCGCCTCCGGCGCGGGACGATCACGTGCGGCCGGGGCGGCCGGCGGGTGATCCGGTACCCACACCCCGGCCGCGGCCAGGGCCGCCCCCTGCGTGCGAAAGACCTCGCCGGGCGGCCCGTCGGCGACGACGCCAACGCCCGCGGCGACGACCACCACCCGGTCGACCAGCGAGACCGCCTCGTCGACGCGATGTTCGACCAGGAGCATCGTCGCCCGCGTCCGCTCGCAGCACGCGGTCGAGCACCTCGCGAACCTCCGCGGCGCCGGCGGGATCGAGGCTCGCCGTCGGCTCGTCGAGGAGGAGCAGTCCGGGGCGCAGGGCGAGCGTGCCGGCGAGCGCCAGTCGCTGCTGCTCCCCGCCGGAGAGTGCGTGGGTCGGTCGGTCGCGGCCGTAGGGGAACTCGACCGCATCGAGCGCCGCGTCGACGCGCGACCAGATCGCGGCCGTCGGGACGCAGCGGTTCTCGAGGCCGAACGCCACGTCGTCGCCGGTCCGCCCCATCACGATCTGCGACTCGGGATCCTGGAAGAGCATCCCGGTGCGGTCGCGCGCCTCGCGAGGATCGCGGCCGTCGACCAGCAGAAGGCCCTCGGTCTCGGCGCCGCCACGCGGGTCGATCAGTCCCGCGAGCGCGGTCAGGAGGGTGGACTTGCCGGCTCCCGACGGCCCGAGGAGCAGAACGCGCTCGCCCGGCTCGACGGCCAGGTTCACTCCGCGCAGGGCCCATTCGCGCCGCCCGGGATGGCGCACGCCCCCAGTTGCGCGCCTCGATGCGTGCGGGTCGCGCCGCCCCTTCGCCGTCGGCCGCGGTCATGCCGGCATTGTCGGCGCTGGACGCGTCAGATCTCCCGTTGATTGCGACCGACCGCGAACGGGGCGAGAACACCCGTGCCGACCAGGGCGCGGACGAGCAGCCAGGCGCCGAGGCCCGCCACCACGGTCCCGCTGATGACCGTCGCCGCCACGTAGACGAGCCAGAAGTCGGCGCCCGGTCCCCGTGTAGTAGAGGGCGATGTCGTGCACGGCGGCGGCGACCCCGCGAGGGCGCCTGCCACGACGGCGGCAGGCAGCGACCACGAGCGGTAGACGGCGAGCGCGAAGCCGAGCTCGGCGCGCACCGCCCTGGATCGCTCCCGAGATCAGCGCGTCACCTCCGTAGGGCGACCCGAGCATCACGGACACCGCCGCCGACACGAAACCACCGAAGAACGCGGCGCCGGGACGCCGAACGATCAGGCCGACCAGGACCGCCGGCAGCAGCCAGATGCCGTACATCACCGCCTGCGCCGGCGGGAGCGCGGCGAACAACGGCTCGGTGGCCGCGTACAGCGCATTCCAGGCGATGAACACGACGCCGAAGGCGACCGCGATCACCGCCGCGACGACGATGTCGACGTGCGCCAGCCGTCGTCCCGGGTGGTGGTGGTCATCGGGTCGCTTCTCCTTGGCTCCGTCTCCACGACGAGAGTGTCCCGCGCTCCAGGCGAGACCGATGCCGGCGGCTCGACGACCTCGTTGCTCGAGGCCGCGCGATCGCCCCATCCGGAGCGTGGCGTCCGCCAACGGCCAGCGAACCCCGTCGATCCGCACGCCGGTCGCGTCGCCGCCGATCGGCAGCAGCGTCACGAGGTCGCCGGCCGCGGCCTCGAGGTCCTGCCGACGACCGGCGTGCAGGACGCGAGCGGTGGTCGGTCCGTGGACGATCCGCACGTCGGCTTCGCCGAGCGCCGGATCCGCGAGCAGCAGGACGTTGGCCAGCTCGTGATCGAGCCGCGGACCGCCGATCGCGCCGAGCAGCACGATCTCCGTCGCGCCGGCCGCAATGGCCGCCTCGAGCGCCAGCTCGGTGTCCGAGGCGTCCTTGTCGACCGGGTGGCGATCGATGCGTGTGCCGGCAGCCGCCAGGCGAGCCAGCAGGTCCTCGCGGATCGAATCGAGGTCGCCAACGAGGCGGTCAGGGGTGCGACCGAGCCGATCGAGGCTCGTGGCGCCGGCGTCCGCGGCGATCACCGTGGCGTCGACGAGCCAGCGCTCGTCGCCATCGGCCAGGTCGCCGGAGGCCACCACCGTGAATCGCATTCGTGCTCCTTGTCCGCTGTGATCGGTCCCGCGAAACGACGAACGGCACGCCTCTGGCCTCGATGGCTCAGGGGGCGCGCCGTGGCACGTGCAGCGTCGACTTCCTTCGCCGGCATGACCCGGATCAGGTTCGAGGGTCTGCGGCCGCTTCGGCGGTCGCACTCTCAGCGCTCCTGCGCTCCCCTGTCGTCTCTTGGGTTGTGCCCGTCAGCCTAGCACGCCCCCTATCATCGGTCGATGCACCCGAACATCGACCGCGTGAGTCGCGGCGGCCCGCGCGGCGGGCCTCGAGATCGACGTACGGCGCTTTCCGGAGGGCACACGCACTGCCGAGGACGCCGCGCGCGCCATCGGCTGCTCGGTGGCCCAGATCGTCAAGTCGCTCGTCTTCATGGCCGACGATGCCCCACTGCTTGCGCTCGTGTCCGGGGCCAACCGGGTCGACATGCATCACCTGGCGGCGGCGGCGGGTGCCACGCAGGTGCGCCGGGCGACCGGTGACGAGGCACGGGCGGCAGGCGGCTACGCGATCGGCGGGGTGCCGCCGTTCGGCCACGAGCGATCCCTGACCGTCCTGATCGACCGCGACCTCCTCGGCCACGACGTGCTGTGGGCCGCTGCCGGCCTTCCGGACGCAGTGTTCGCCATCACGCCCGATGACCTCGTCCGTGCCAGCGGGGGACGCGTCGTGGGGCTCGCCGAGGCGACTCCCGGCTGACGGGCGCCCGGTGTCGCTTCGGCCGCATGCCCGCCACCTCGTCTTGCCGCGCTCGTCCCGGCGGCTTCGTGCTCGTGCTGCTGTCGCTCATGGCGCTGCGTGCCAGCGTCGCCAGGCCGGCCTTTGCGCGCCGGCTGGCTGGGCCCGGCAGAGCAGAAGGTCGGTCGCCTCCTCGACGGCGACGCCGATGCGATCCCTCGCCGTCCCGTCCGGCTCGTCGGCCGAATCCGCTGCCGGGAGCCGCTGGACGCCGGCGACGGCGAGCGCCTCGTCGCGTTTCATCGAGACGTCGAGGTCCTCGTCGGCGGGCGTTGGCGGAGCGTCGAGCGCATGCGCGAGACGCGGTCGTTCGAACTGTGGGACCACGACGGGTCACTGACCGTCGATCCGGCGGCCGCCGCCGAGCCGCTCATCACCATCCCGTATGCGTGGCACGGAAGCCCCGACGATCTCGAGGAGCCGCATGCCTCGGCCGCGGCGCGCCTGGTCGAGCGGTTCGGACCGCCTCTCGAGGCCCGCGCGGTGACGCGCACGCTCAACGTCACCGACCGGCTCCTCGTCGTCGCCCAGCCGGTGCGTGACGCGGACGGGACGGTCCGCCTGGAGCCGCCGGCGGGCGGCTACCTGGTCAGCAACCTGGCCCTCGACGATGCGATGCGCGTCCTCGGCGGGCGACATCGACGGGCGGCCGCGGCGGGCGTGATCGGGCTCGGCCTCGGGATCGCGCTCCTGGCCATCGGGGGCGTCGGCGCCCTCGTCGCCGCGCTCATCGGCTGATCCGCGCCAGCGATCGGTACCGGGTCTCCCCGGACCATCGAGGCATCGCCGCGTCCACCTCACGTTTCTAGCATCCGATGCACGGTACCTACCAGAAGCTCCATTCGCCCTGATGGAGCGCGGGACGGTCCACCACGAGGCGTCCATGTCGGAACTCGAGTCGGACTCCCTCCTCAGCGTCGCGCAGGCGGCCGGCGTCCTCGGCGTGCATCCGAACACGATCCGTTCATGGTGCGATGCCGGACGCCTCACCGCGTACCGGATCAACACCCGCGGCGATCGACGCTTCCGGCGCGGCGACGTGCTGCGCCTGCTCGTGGAGGACGGGACCGGGATCAACCTGACCGAGGCCCCGGCCCCTGCACGACCGGAGCTCGCGCTGATCAGGCGCATCGCCACCGGCCTCGCCACCACGCCAACCACGGGCGCGGTGGCCCGCACGCTCGTCGAGGCGGTCCGTATCGATCTCGGCGCATCTCGGGTGGCCATCTACGTGACCGGCGATGGTGGCGACGAGCTCGCCGCCCACGCTGGCTTTGCCACCCCACCACCATCGCGACCCGGACATCACGTCGACGACAGGGAGATGGAGCTGGCGACGCGGCGCGGCCACGTCGGCCGCATGATCGTCGATGGCCCGACCGTCGACGGACTGGCGCCGGCGCTGCTCGACGCCCTTGTCGCGACGGCGGCAACGGCCCTGGCCAGCGCCCGCATGCTGGGTCGTGCGCGGCGGGAGCTGCGGCGAGCCAAGGCCCTGGCATCGGTCACCAGGGAGCTGGCCGGCGAGCTCGACCTGGCCAAGGTCCTGGACGACATCATCGACCGCACCCGCACCCTGTTCGGCGCGGATCGCGCCGGACTGTGGCTGTTCGACGGTACGGACCACCCGGTCGCGCTCGCGACCCGCGGCCTCAGCGATCGGTTCCTGACCCGCAGTGCCCGGCTCACAAGTCGTAGCCGCACGCTCTCGATCAAGACGATGCGCGACCACCGGGCCCGCTGGGCACGCGACGCCGGGTCGGACCGCACCATCGGCGAGATGCGCACCGCCTACCTCGAGGAGGGGATCCGGACGGTCTGCATCGTCCCACTCCTCACTCGCGGTCGCTCCATCGGCGTGGTGGGCCTGTATCACGATACCGATCGCACCTGGCCGGAAGACGAGGTCGCGCTCGTCCAGGCGTTCGCCGACCAGGCGGCGACCACGGTCCAGAACGCGCGCCTGTACCGGTCAGTCGCCGAGCAGTGCGGCGCGCATGCGGTCGATCCAGGACCTCTCCGCGCGCCTCAACCGGCTGACCGATGTCCGCGCCATCGGCGAGGCGATCGTCACCGAGGCACGCACCCTGGCCGACTACCACGACATCCGCATCTATCGCGTGGACCGCGAGCGCGGCGTGTGCGACCCGATCGCCTTCACGCGGGAGATGCTGGACGGACAGCCGGAGGACCCGAAGCGTTGCTCCGGGTGGCCATCGGCGAGGGCTTCACCGGCTGGGTGGCCGAGCACGGCGAGCCGCTCCTCATCAACGACGCGCTCGACGACCCGCGCGGCAAGACGATCGACGGCACCGACGACGTCCCCGAGTCAATGCTCGCTCGTCCCGATGCTGTACGAGGGCGAGGCGCTCGGCGTGATCGTCCTGTCCCAGCTGGGCTTCAACCGGTTCACCGACGACGACCTGCAGACGATGCGGATCTTCGCCGGCTACGCCGCCCAGGCGATGGCGAACGCCCAGACCTACGAGCAGCTGGTCGCCCAGTCCACGGAGCTGGCGCGTCGGGCCGATTCGCAGCGCCGGCTGCTGGAGATCAACGAACGGCTCCGCTCCACGCTCGACCAGGCGGGGGTCCTCGAGACCGTCGCCGACGGGCTGCGGGACGTCGTGTCGTACGACAACCTGTCGATCTATCGGACCGATCACGAGAAGCGCGAGTCATGATCCCGGTGCTGACCAGGGAGCGGCACGCGGAGGAGGTCGGCCGCTACCACATCCCGTTCGGCCGCGGCCTCATGGGATGGGCGGTCGACCACGGCCAGCCGATCCTCGCCAACGACGCGCTCGAGGATCCCCGGGCGCTCCAGATCCCGGGCACGCCCGCCGAGCCAGAGGCGGTCGCCATCGTCCCGCTCATCGCCGACGGCGACGTGCTCGGCGTCGCTGAACGTGTCACGGCTGGGCGGGCCCGAGATCCACTTCAGCGCGAGCGACTTCGAGCTCGTGCAGCTCTTCGCCGCGCAGGCATCGATTGCGTTCGCAATGCCGACGCGCACCAGGCGATCAGCCAGCGCGCCGAGACGGACGCGCTCACCGGGCTCGGCAACCACGGCGCCTTCCAGCGCGACCTCGCGAGAGCGGGTCGCGGCATCGACGTCGAGGCTCGCCGAGGAGTGCGGGCCAGCTGACGGTGCTGATGATGGATCTCGACCGATTCAAGGCCTACAACGACCGTCACGGCCACCCGGCCGGGGACGCGCTGCTCCACCGGGTCGCGACGGCCATCTACGGCGCGGCCCGAAGCGAGGACAGCGTGTACCGCTACGGCGGCGACGAGTTCGCCCTCATCCTGCCGCACACCGGCGCGCCCGCCGGGGCTCGGGTGGCGCAGCGAATCCGGACCGCGGTGGCACGCCTCACCGCCGACAACGTCACCCCGGTGACGATCACCATCGGCGTCGCGACGCTGCCGGGCCAGGCGACCGACCGGGGTGGCCTGATCGCGGCCGCCGACGCCGCCCTGTACTTCGGCAAGCGCTCCGGGGAGAACCGCGTCGTTCGTGCCGACCGCCTGCCGCGCGACCTCGGCGACCTGCGCGGGACACTCGACGAGCTCGCGAGCGCGGCCCTTCGCGACGGCCACGACGAACACGCGGTCGAGCATCTCGTCGAGCGCGCGTCGCAGATGGGCGTCAGCGGCCGTGATGCGGGCAGACCTGCGCGACGCCCTCGTGACCATCACGCGCTCGCTCGGTGGCACCGATGCCGCCCAGCGCGGCCACGCCGACCGCGTGGGCAGGTTGGCGCTGTCGATCGCGGCGGCCCTCGAGATGAGCCAGGAGGAGCAGCGCACCGTCGAGCTTGCGGGACGGCTCCATGTCCTCGAGCGGCGTGGCATCCGCGAGCTCGGGCGTCACGCGGCACTCGCCGATACGGCGGCGCTGATCGTGGCGCGCGAGCGTTTGACTGAGGAGGGGGCCCGCCGGCGGCGTCGCTCGGCGCGCGCGCACGGTCCCCTGGGAGCGCACGTGATCGGCGTCGCGGACACCTATGACACCCTCGTGTCGGGCGTCGGCCTCCGACGGATGGGCCGCAACGACGCAATTGCCGCGTTGCGGTCGGACGCGGCGACCTGGCACGCCGAGGTGCTGGATGCCCTGACCGTCGTCGTCAACCAGCGTCGGGACCGCGGCCGGCGGCGGCGCGGCTCCGATGCGGCGGCCGTGGAGGATCGCGGGGCGGCCTGAGGTATCATCGCGCCGCCGATGACGATCACCCGCCTCGCTTCGCTGCGCCCGGCCGGGGCGGCGAGCCTGGCGCTCGCGGCCGCACTCACGCTGTCCGCCTGCGCCACCGAGGACTCGACCTCCACCCCGACACCCAGCTCGACCGCCGCGTCCACGGCGCCCAGCGTCAGCGTGGAACCGACCCCTACCCCGATGCCCACTCCGACGCCGGCCCCGACGCCGCGCTTCACCAACGAACCGGACGACGAGCTGGCGGGGCTCATCCCCTCCGAGGCCAACGGCGTGCCGGTGGTCGTGGCTCCATACGGCGAGTTCGCCCTGACGCCCGGGGACATCGGCGTGGCCTACGGTGACATCGGCGATCGATTCGCGTCGCTGGCCCTCGCGTACGTCGAGCAGCCCCGGCTCACGCTCTACGCCATGCGCGTCGACGGGGACCCGGTCGCCACGGACGACCTCGAGCCGCACCTCGCCACCGCGGGCCGCTACGTCGGCATCGCCGGCCTCGATCCGGAGGCGTGGGCGGCGGGCGAGGCGGGCGGCCACCAGGTCTGGGTCCGCCCCGAGGACAACGCCACGGCCGCCGGCACGATGATCTACACCTGGTCGAGCGGCGAGTTCGTCTTCCTGCTCATCGGCGTCGATGACGCGGTCAACCGCGCGCTCATCGCGTCGCTGCCCGGCGAGCCGGCTCCCACGCCCGCGCCCAGCCCGTCCGAGACCGCGCCCGCTCCGTCGGCAAGCGATCGCTGAGACGCCGGGCGACCGACTGGCGCGCGTCGTGCATCTATCGTGGCCACATGCAGCTGAAGACGTTCTGGCCACGTACCCGCGACAGCCTCTGGTTCGTCCCCTCGATCTGGGTGCTCGCCAGCGGTGCCCTCGCCTTTGCCCTGATCGCCGTCGACAGCGCGACGCCCGACTTCGCGACCGACTATCCGCTGGTCTTCGGTGGTGGCGCAGAGGGAGCCCGCGGGCTCCTGTCCTCGATCGCCGGATCGATGATCACCGTGGCCGGCGTCACGTTCTCCATCACGCTGGTCGCGCTCCAGCTCGCCTCGTCGCAGTTCTCGCCGCGCGTGCTCCGGAACTTCATGGGCGACCGCGTGACGCAGATCGTGCTCGGCTCGTTCATCGGCACGTTCACGTACTCGATCCTCGTCCTGCGCTCGATCCGCAGCGAGGCGACCGACGCGCAGGCCTTCGTCCCGTCGCTGTCGGTCTCGGTGAGCATCGTCCTGGCGCTCGTGGCGCTCGGGATGCTCGTGTTCTTCATCCATCACATCGCCACGCGCATCCAGATCTCGACGATCATCGCCGCCATCGCCGACGACACCACGAAACGCATCCGCGCCGAGTGGCGCGACGCGGATGCGGATCCCGTCTCCCACGACGATGCGGTGCCGGAGCGCCCGGCCGGGGTGATCATTGCTCGCCGAAGCGGCAATCTTCAGCTGGTCGACCGGGATGGGTTGGGCAAGGTCGCCGGCGAGCTCCTCATCGTCGTTCGCCTCGAGGTGCGACCCGGTGAGTGGGTCCAGGAGGGAGCCGCCCTCTTCTCCGTCTGGCCGACGCAGACGGTGGGTGACGAGCTGGCGGACCGGCTGAGGAAGCACGTGACCGTGGGGGAGCAGCGGTCGCTGGAGCAGGATGCCGCGTTCGGCATTCGCCAGCTCGTCGACGTTGCGCTCCGCGCGATCTCACCCGGCATCAACGATCCCACCTCCGCGGCCGACTGCATCCAGCGGATCGGCCAGGTCCTCGTCGCCGCCGGATCGCGCCGCCAGCCCGAGCGGTGTCTCCACGACGACGATGGATCGCTCCGCGTCCTCGTCCCGCACCGGGACTTCGCCGAGCTGACCGAGCTGGCGTTCGACCAGATGCGCCAGTACGGGCACGGCAACGCCGACGTGCTGGTGACGATGCTCGACACGCTCTACCTCGTCGCGAGCGCCCTGCCCCCCGGTCGCCGGGGACCGCTGCATCGCCAGGCAACCCTCATCGGCAGGGGCCTCGCCGCGGTCCCCATCGACGCCGACCGCGAGCGGGTCGCCGCGGCCATCGATCGGATGTCCGCCCTCTGAGCCGCGGTGCGCCGCCCCGCTACCATGGCCCCGTGCTGACCCTCCCCGGACCGATCGTCGGCGTCGCCTGGCTGGCCGACCACCTCGACCACCCCGGCCTGCGGGTGGCCGATGTGCGCTGGTCGCTCGCCGGCCCGCCGGGGCGGGATCGGTACGAGGCGGGCCACCTTCCCGGCGCCGTGTTCCTCGACGCGGAGCACGAGCTGTCGTCGCCGGGCGAGGGTCCGGGCCGTCATCCGGTTCCGTCACCGGGGAAGCTGGCGCGCGTCCTCGGTGCCGCCGGCATCGCCGACGAGCACGTGGTGGTCGCCTACGACGACGCCGGCGGCAGCGTCGCGGCGCGACTCTGGTGGCTCTTCCGCCATTTCGGCCATCACGGCAATGTCGCCGTCCTCGACGGAGGGATCGACGCCTGGACCGATGCGGGCCTGCCGCTGGTGAGCGCCCCGCCGACGCATCCCACGGCCACCTGGACCCCCGGGGAAGCGCGCGATGACCTCGTCGACACGGCGTCGGTGCGCGACCTGTTGGGCGGCGCGACGCTGCTCCTCGACGCGCGGGCGCCGGAGCGCTACCGGGGCGAGACCGAGCCGATCGATCCGCGCGCCGGCCACATTCCCGGTGCGGTCAGCGCGCCCTGGGCGGAGAACCTCGACGTCGACGGCCACTTCCTTGCGCCGGATCGCCTTCAGGCCCGGTACGCGTCGCTCGGTGCCGTGGATCGGCCAGTGGTGGCCTACTGCGGCTCGTCGCTGACGGCGACGCACGACCTGCTCGCCCTCGAGCTTGCCGGCATCGAGGGTGCTGGGCTGTACGAGGGATCGTGGAGCCACTGGTCGTCCGACCCCGCCCGCCCGGCCGCCGTCGGAGCGGAACCATGAGCGAGCGCGAGGAACAGCCGCTCTCGGAGCGCGACGAGTGGTCGGGCTGGGACGAGGGGGTCGATCGCATCGGCCGCAAGCGGGACCGGCTCGCACGGCTGCTGGCGGTGACCTCCATCCTCTTCTCGCGCGGCAGCGGCGAGACCGGGGTCTCGGTCGAGGAGATCGCACGGCTGACGGGCATGAACAAGCGGACGGTCTACCGCGACATCCGCGCGCTCGAGGACGAGCTGGACGTCCCGGTCTTCCAGGCCGGCCGAGGCCGATACGGGATCGAGCGCAAGTTCTTCCTGCCTCCGCTGCGGCTCTCGGTCCCGGAGGCGATCGTCCTGTTCCTCGCCTCCCGACTCATCGCCCGCTGGTCCGACCAGTACGACGCCGCGGTGGTCAGCGCCTTCACGAAGCTCGCCGATGCGCTTCCCCAGCCCATCGCCCGGCACGTGGCAGCGACGATGGTGGCAGTCGGCGGCCACGACCCCAACGAGCCGTTCAGCCGCAGCTTCTCGGCCGTGGCACGGGGATGGGCGGAGGGGCGCGTGGTGGAGATGACGTACGACCCGGGAACGGGGACCGAGAAACGGACGCGTGTCCATCCGTACTTCCTCGAGCCTGATGCGGCGCTGCGCAGCGTCTACCTGATTGCCTACGACGAGCCCGCCGGTGCGATGCGCACCTACAAGGTCGAGCGGATCCGGACGGCCACCCTCACCGCTGAGCGCTACGAGATCCCGGACGACTTCGATCCTGACGCCTGGCTCGCCAATTCGTGGGGCATCTGGTCGCCCGATGCGACCACGCCGCCCACCCGCATCCGCCTTCGATTCACGGACGCCATCGCTCATCGCGTCCGCGAGGCGGTGTGGCATCGCTCCCAGGAGCTCACCGAGCTGCCGGAGGGTGGTCTCGAGCTGGCCGTCACCGTGAACGGGATCGTGGAGATCCGGCCGTGGATCCTGTCGTGGGGCGAGGGGGTCGAGGTGCTCGAGCCGGCCGAGCTGCGAGAGGCGGTGGCAACCTCGGTGCGCGCGGCAGCGGCGCGCTATGGCGACTGAGGTCGAGGCGCGCTTCGGGGCGTCCGGCCCGGAGCCGCTGGCGTCCCTGGCCACCGTTGCGAGACTCGGGGACGCCGAGCTGGGACCAGCCGCCGCTTCGTCGGAGGTGGACGTCTACCTCGACACCGCCAGCGGAGCGCTGGCGGCATCGCGCTGGGCCTGCCGGCTCCGGACCCGCAACGCGCGAGTGACGTTGTCGCTCAAAGGGCCGGCGGACCCGGCTGCCGGCGGATGGCTCCATCGCCGTCCCGAGACCGAGGGGCCGGCGACCGCGGAGCGCGACCCGGCGGCCTGGCCACCGAGCGCCGCGCGGGACCTGCTCGAACGTCTCACCGGCGGCACGTCGCTCGTCGAGCGGTTCGTCCTCCACCAGCATCGCGTCGAGCGCGGGGTGATCCACGATGGTGATCAGATCGGAACCCTCTCGCTCGATACCGTCGACGTCGAGCATGGCGGCGCGTCGATCGGACGCATGCACGTCGTCGAGCTGGAGCTGGTCGCCGGCACGGAGGACGAGACGATCCTGGAACCGCTGGCCCACGGCCTCAGCGGCATCCCAGGCCTCACGCCCGAGCCTCTGACGAAGCTGGAGCGGGCCCTCGCGTTGATCGCGGGGCCATGAGCGGGGCGGCGGTCCGCGACTGGGCGCGGGCCCGGAGCATCTCGGACTGGGCGATCCTCGGCGCCGCGGTCGCCGTGTTCGGGTACCTCGGCTGGGACAGCGCTCTGTGGGACGCGCGGCTCCAGCTGCTGCTGCACCTGGTCGCGGTGGGCGCTGCGATCGGGCTGGGCATGGCCGCCGCCCGTGGCGTCCCGTTCCCGCGCACCCCGCTCGACACCCCGATCCTCGGCCTCCTGGCTGCCTTCGCCCTGGCGACCGCCTCGGCCATGAACCACGGCATGAGCCTGCGCGCCATGGGCTCCATCGTCGCCTTCGCGCTCGCCCTGCCGATCGCGCTGCTGGCCGTCCGGCATCGACCGTCGTGGGTCGGGGTCATCACCTCGGTTCCCGTCCTGCTGTTGGCGGTCCCATCGCTGGTAGTGCTCCTGTCGCGCCGCGTCGACTGGATCCTCGCCGGTGCGCCGGGCCTTCCGCCGCTCCGACTGCCCGGCGAGGGGACGCCGTTCGGCTCGGTCGCGGTGCCGCCCTTCGTCATCTGGCCGGCATGGGCTCTCGCCGGGCTCATCGAGTCGCCCGGCTGGCGGCGCGCGATCCGCGGCGGCCTGGTCGCGGTGGGCATCCCACTCACCGTCCTCTCCGGCTCGCGTTCCGCGTGGCTGGCGATCGCTGCCGCCGTCGTGATCGGCGGGCTCCCCTGGGCGTGGTCGCAGCGCCGGCGGTTCCGCCCCGACGGGGCATCGGCTGGACGGATGCTCCTACTGGCGGCTGGCTCGGTGGCAGCGGTCGCGGTTGTCGCGGCCCTCGCCATCCCGCGACTGACGGCCGTTACGTCGCTCCTCTACCGGGTCGCCCTGTGGCGCGACACGCTGGCGGCCTGGCAGGCCGATCCGCTGCTCGGTATCGGGCCGGGATTCATGCCCTACGCACGACAGGCCGCTGCCGCCGACCTCACCTTCCCGGTCAGGCAGCCGCATTCCCACAACCTGCCGCTCGGCGTCCTGGGCGACGCGGGCGTGGTGGGGCTGGCCGCCGCGGCAGTGCTCGTGGTGGTGGTGGCGTGGGTGGCCGGGCCCTGGCGATCGCGCGGCCCGACCGGGCGCGCGGCCGCGATCGTGCTCGTCGGCATCGCGGTCGGGGGGCTGTTCGAGGACCTCACCTTCCTGCCGAACTTCAACCTGCTCGTGATCGCGCTGCTCGCCGTCGCCCTGGACGATGCCGGCGCCGTGCGCTGGGCCACGGTGCCCTCCCTTCGCTCGCTGCGCGGTCGCCTGGGGGCGGCCGGCACCTGCGTCGTCGGGCTTTTCCTGCTCGCGTCGATGGTCACCGCCGATGCGGGGGCGGTGGCCTACCGTATGGGCGAGGACGCGGCGCGAGCCGAACGATGGACCATCGCCACCGATCGATTCGCGCACTCGGCCGCGATCGACCCGTGGCACCCGGCCACCCCGAAGGCGCTGGCGATCGCCGCGGCGGCCGATGGCCGGTTCCAGCTGGCCCGGCACGCGGCCGAGGACGCCGTGGCCCGCAACCCGGGGGACGGCGCCTCGTGGACGAACCTTCACCTCGTCTGCGCGCGACTCGAGGACCTGGCCTGTCGGGCGGCGGCCCTTGAGCGATCCGTGGCGATGGCGCCGTTCGGGACGGCGGATCTCGCCAACGCCGCACTCGGCTACGAGGCAATCGGCCGGCACGACGACGCCGACGACGCATTCCGTCGATCGCTGCTCGTCGCGCGAATGACCGGCCTCGCACTTCCGTGGCCGCGGAACGTCGAGGTGCGTGATGTCGAGCTGGCGGAGGACGTCGGAGACGCCATCGAGATCAACCGTCTGCTCGCCAGCCGTGTCATGGGCGAGACGCTCGATCCGGAGCGCATCACGGAACCGGGCACGAGGGCCCTCGCCCACGCATTCGCTGGTGATCGCTCGGCGGCCGAGGCGTCGCTTCTCACGGCGATGGCCGCCGATGCGGACCAGCCCGTGACGTGGGAGCTGGCGGCCGTGCTGCACACCCACTGGGGCGAGCCCGTCGACGAGCTTGTTCGGATCGGCGAGGCGGTCCGTGGCGGTCCGTTCCCCGTTCGCGACCAGGTGAGCCGTACCCCGTCGCTGACCTACGACATCGCCAGCTTCCGCGGCGTCCCGCTCGACGGCCTGGTCCCCGATGCCGAGCGGTTGCGGACGACGCCGCCGTTCCCATGGATCCTCGAGCGGCTGCTTCCCTAGCCGCGGACCTCGACCTCCTGGATGGGGAGGCGCTGGATGAGCGCCAGGCGTGGTCGCTCGGTGCGGGTCACCGGCGCGATCGGGATGCGGAGCCAGGCCTCGCCGGCCGAGCCGGCGCGATAGCGGGCGTCGAGGCGACGGGCTGAGAGCGACTCGAGCCCGAACCGCGCGAGCGCCTCCGCCAGCAGGGTGCCCTCGCCATGAAGCGCATGCGACACGACGGATCGATCACCGTCACGCAGCACCGATTCCAGGCGATGCCGACGCGCGGAGAACGGCCGACGGGCCCACGGAACGCCGCCGGAGTACAGCAGATCGGCGGCGACGAAGCCGGGCCGTCCGGCCGTACGGTCTCCGGCCAACCGGCGACGCAGCAGCCCGGTGTCGAGCCATCCCCCCTCGTCGAGCGCCAGCAGCCAGCCGTCGAGGACCGCGCCGTCCTCCATCAGCAACCCGGGCAGCTCGTCTCCAAGCTCGGAGAAGGCGGTCAGCGCGTCGGCCATGCCCTCGGCGCGGAGACGCACCAGGCGCCCGCCCTCGACCCATGCCAGGGCGCGGACGCCGGGCCACCAGGGCTCGAAGAGGTAAGCGGGATCGTCGAACGGGGCCACGCCGGAGGTCGCCTGCATCGGCGCGATGCGGTCGGGCAGACCGCCGCCGCTGCTGGCGGGGATCGGAAGGTCGAGCTGGTCTCCGGGCACGGCCCGCGCAGTCAGGCGGTCTTGCGGCGGCGTTTCGGTGCGGCCTCGGCCTCGACCTCGGCCTCCGCGGCGGCCGCCTTGCGCCGGGCCGCTCTCGGCTTGGCGGCCTTCGCCTTGGGCGCCGCGGCATCGGCACCGGCCCCGGCCGAGCGGCGATCGTGGCGGGCGGCGGCCACCGAGGCTTCCAGGGCGGCCATCAGGTCGGTGATGTTCGTCGGCTCCGCGCGCTGTGCGGGCACCGGGGCCTCGCCCGCGACCTTGCGCTCGATGACGGCCATGAGCGCCTGCCGGTAGTCGTCCTGGTAGTCGTCGGCGCTGAAGTCGCCGGTCATGCTGGCCACCAGCTGCTCGGCCATCTTGCGCTCGGAGGGCTTGATCTCGATCTCGTCCTCGGGCAGGTTCAGCTCGTCGGCCGCGCGCACCTCGTCCGGCCAGTGCAGCGTGGTCAGCAGCATCGTCCTGCTGAACGGGTTGAGCGCCGCAAGCTGCTCGCGGTCCTTGAGGACGATCTTGCAGATCGCGGTCTTGCCCTGCTCGGCAAGGACCGACTTCAGCAGATAGAACGCCTTGGCGCCGATCTGGTCGGGCTCGAGGTAGTAGGCCTGCTTCACGAACTGGGTGCCGCTGTTCTCGCGATCGGCAGCGATGAACATCTCGATCTCGATGGCACGCATCGTCTTCAGGGGAACCGAGTCGAGGTCCTCCTCGGTGACGACGACGTACTTGCCCTTGCTCCACTCGTAGCCACGAACCGTCTCCGATCGCGGGATCACCTCGTCGTGGTACGGGCAGTAGACCTTCATCTGGATCCGGTTCAGGCAGCTCGCGTGGAGCAGGTTGAAGCCGATGCCACCGGTCTCGGTCGCCAGGTAGAGCTTGACCGGGATGGTGACCAGTCCGAACTGGATCGCCCCCCGCCACATCGATCGGGCCATGTGCTGCCGTGCTCCCGTTGCGGCGCTCGCGCTCCTCGCCGTGCCCTGGCCAGGTGCCGTCGAACGCGGGCGGTGACTATACACCGGGTCGGCAAGCGCTCCGAAGCGCGACTTCAGTACCCCGTTGGTACCACGCCGATGGGTCATAGACCGATGCGGAATGCGCGGCGAGACTGATCCGGTGACTGACCACCCCGAACCGTACCGTGCCTACGTCCTCGAGGACGACCCCGACATCGCCGCCCTCGAGGCTGACCTCCTGCGGGAGATGGGCTTCGGGGTCGTGACCTGCTCGCGCATCGTCGATCTCGGCGACCTCATGGACGTGGCGCTCCCGCACCTGCTCGTGATCGACGTCATGCTTCCCGACGGGGACGGTGGCGACATCACCGAACTGCTGCGGTCCGCGTGGCCGGGGATCCCGGCCGTCTTCGTATCGGCGGCCAGCCGCGAGCGCCTTTCCGAGCTCGCACCGCTCGGACCCGTGGTCGCCAAGCCGTTCGACCTCGAAGCCTTCCGCGAGGCGGTCGATCGCGCCCTCGATGGCGCCCGGGAGCTGCGCAGCGCGTCGTGATCCGGCAGCTCCGTTCAGAGAACCCGGCTGCCTCCGGGTCCGGTGACCGCCACCAGCACCGCATCGCCGGTGAGTGCCGGGTCGTTGAGGCGATACCAGTGCTCGATCGTCGCCGATGCCGACAGCATCGCGCTGACCGGGCAATAGCGCGTCGACGACAGTTCGATCGACCGCCGCAGCGCCTCCGCCTCCACCTCGCCCTCCACCCGATGCTCGACAGTGATGGTGGTGAAGACGCGCGGGTGCTCCTGGGCCGATTCGCCGCGCACCGCCACCAGGTAACCGGCGGCCGACTGGCGCTTCTTTCTCAGGATGCTCGCGACGTCCATGGACGTGCAGCCGGCCAGCGCCGAGAGCAGGACCTCCTTCGGGCGTGCGGCCGCGGCGTCGCCCTCGGGCGGGTCGGTGTCCATGACGATCTGGTGCCCCTCGCCGCTGCGCGACTCCACCCGGCTGCGTGCCGGATCGATGCGGGCGAGGATGCTGGTGGTCACGCGTCCAGCCTACCTGAGACTGCGGTGCGGGCATGCGCGTGATCCGGCCCCGCTCCCTCAGTTCGTCGGAGCGGCGACGATCGTTGGCGTTCGGCGTGGTGACGCTCGCGACCGGCATGCTGGCCGGAGTGATGACGCTTGTCGGCCTGGCCGATGCGACCCTTACCGGCGTCCTGGCCGTGGTTGCCTCCCTCGGTATCGGCATCGGCGGCGCGTGGCTGGTGCGGGTCCTGCGGCCGGACCGCAGCCGCGAGATCGTCTCCAGGCTCGGCACCCTGTTGGCGCCCGCCTTCGCTGACGACTACACGCTGCTCCTGGGCCCCCGGCTGCCGATCCGCGACACGGAGCGACTGGACGGCATTCTCATCGGACCGGGAGGCGTGCGCATCATCACCGCGCGCGACTGGCACGGCCGCTTCCGTGTGCGCGGACGCACGTGGGAGTTCGAGGCCGGTGGCCATCGCGGCTGGATCCGCTGCCGCACCAACCCGAGCTTCGACGCCGGCGGACTTGCAGGCGGCTTTGCCCGCTGGGCCGCCGACCACGGGTTCGCGGACCTTCCGCTCGAGCCGGCCCTCGCCTTCCCGCTCTCGCACTCGCGCGTGGTGCTGGAGGAGCCCGAGATCGAGGTGGTCACGAGCGACAACGCGCCGTGGTGGGCCAACCGCATCGGTCGCGTCAAGCGCCTGGACGAAGCGATCGGCCTCCGGCTGGCCACCGCGATCATCGAGGCGGCTGAGCTGCAGGCCATTCGGAAACCGGAGCACCTGCACGGGCGCCCGACCTAGACGTCGGCTCCGTCCGCCTGGCTCGCCTTCCCGCCTTCGGAGACCCTGGCGCCGTCGCTGATCACCATCACCTGCGCACGATCGCGGCGCAGTGCGACGATCGGGTGCTCGCCGTCGAGCTCCGGGTACGCCGCCGACGTGAGGTGCACGTCGGTCATCGGCACGAACCGCTCGGCCACGTTGAGAAAGCCGTCGATCGGACGGCTGCCGACGGGCACGTGCACCGTGCCGGACAGCCGGAGCGGCGGCATCGAGAGCGCGGCGGTGACCGGCTGCTTCCGGATGCGCATCTCTGCCCGCGGCTCGCCCGCGATGTCCGGGGCAACCATGACGAGGATCTCGTCCAGCGCAACGTACGCAGTCGCGGCGTGGGCCGTCGGCGCGGCGCCGCCATGCTCGACGATGGTGGTCTGCTCGATCGTCACGAACGCCGACGGCAGCTGGTTAAGAATCTCCGCCACGCGACTGAACGGCGTATGGATCGTCCCGTTGATCCGGTACGCCGACGTGTAGATCCTCACCGCGACCGACTCGACCGATGCGAATTCCTCGAGTCCGAACCCACTCATCTGGACGCTTCCCTGTCGACCCTGCGCGCTCGCCAGATCTCCTCGGATGGCCACTGCCGTGACCACGCGAGGTCCCAAAACTCGCCCTCGTCGGTGGTGGCTCCCTCCGGCGGCCGCACCTCGATCAGGTCGAGCACCTCGAAGCCGCTTCGGCGGAGCAGGCGGATCCGATCGCCGTAGCCGAGATGGAACTCGACGCTGTCGTCGTCGGGCCATTCGAAGCGGTGCATGCCGAAGTACGGGCGCAGCAGGCGATCGGTGGTCGGGCCCTCCCCGTCGTGCTCGGGCACCGTGAGGACCCAGTAGACGCCGTTCCCCAGGAAGACGAGCTCGCCGCCCGGTCGGAGCAGCCGTGCGGCCTCCGGGATCCAGCGGTACGGATCGGCCCAGATGGCGGCGCCATACTCGCTGATCGCGATGTCGAAGCTGGCGTCCGGGTACGGGACCTCCTCCGCGTTGCCGAGGAGCAGCGGGAACTCCAGGCTGTGCTCGCGCTGGAGGCGGCGTGCCGTCTCGAGCTGCTTCGGGCTGTTGTCGATCCCGACCACGCGCGCGCCGCGGCGCGCCAGCCACGCCGAGATGTACGCGGTGCCGCAGCCGAGCTCGATGACGTCCTTCCCAGCGATCTCGTCCGGCAGGGCGTGGAGCTCGGTCTCCGGGACGCCCCACACGCCCCAGGTGAACTCGTCGGTCGCCCAGCTGCGCTCGCCGTTCGCCACGTACTCGGCGGCCCACGAATCCCAGGCAATGCGGTTTCGAGCGACGTGCTCGGGCAGCTCCGATTCCATGCGTCGATGATACGGTGGCGCGCGCCGCCGTTGGACCCCCAAACGGACGAGTCGCCCCGCGCTCAGCCGTCCGCGGCGCCGCGCGCGCTGATCCGCTCGGTCTCGCCACGCGCACCGGTGGCGAGCAGGATTCGGCCCGAGGCCTGCTCGGCCACGAGCGCTTCGACGGTGGCCAGGGTGTCCACCTCCGCCGGCGCCTTATCGTCGCGAATGCGGACGATGCGCGGGAAGCGGAGCGCGAACCCGGAGCGGTGCCGCGACGATCGCATGATGCGGTCGAAGGCGATCTCCACGACGACCTCGGGTACCACCGTTCGGTAGCGTCCAAAGTCCTGGACGGTCAGGGTGCTGAAGCGCTCGGTCATCGCCGCGATCTCGGCATCGGTCAATCCGGTGTAGGCCTTGCCGATGGTGAGCAGGCGGGCGTCCGGCGCATCGGCCTCGCGGACGGCGAACGTGTAGTCACTCAGGACTCCCCGTCGCTTGCCATGTCCCCACTCGACCCCGACGACGACGCAGTCCAGGGTTGCCAGTGCCTTCTTCAGCTTCAGCCAGCCCAGCCCACGGCGGCCCGGCTGGTAGGTGGAACCGGGGTCCTTCACCATCAGCCCCTCGTTGCGACGCTCCCGCGCGTCGTCGAAGGCACGGTCGACCTCGGCCACCGTTCGGGCCGTGGCAAGGTGGCTGCGGAGGATCCGCTCGCCGGTCCGCTCCGGCAGCCCGAGCGCCTCGAGCCTCGACCTCCGCTCGCGGAGGGGCGTCGCGAGGAGGTCATCTTCCCGGTGATGGAGCAGGTCGAATGCGACGAGCACGACCGGCACCTCGGCCAGCAACTCCTTCGATGGGCGCACTCGCCCGAGCCGGGTCTGGAGCGATGCGAAGTCGAGCACCGATCCGGCGCGCCACGGGACGAGCTCTCCGTCGATGACGAGGGGCGCCTCGGCCCGCAGCTCGGCGGCCGCCTCGACGACCTCGGGGAACGAGCGCGTCACGTCGTTGAGGTCGCGGCTGAAGAGGCGCACCGAGCCGGCGGCGTCGATGTGAAGCTGGGCCCGGATGCCGTCGTACTTGTCCTCGATCCAGGCCTCGTCGCCGACGCGACGCATCACCTCGGCCGCATCGGCCACCGGCGACGCGAGCATGAATCGAATGGGCCGGCCGACATGGAGCGCCGCCTCGTCCAGCCGCCCGTCGCGGGCAAGCACCGCAGTCTCGCCGATCTCGCCGGTGAGCATGTGTGCCCGGCGCACGTCCGCGAGCTCGACGTCGAAGGCGGCCGCCACCGCCTCTTCGAGCAGCCCTTCGCGGAGGCCGATGCGCGGCTCGCGGGAAAGGAGGCGCCCGATGAAGCGGGCCTCCGCGGCGCTGGCCCGCGTGAGCAGTCCGGTCAGCACATGCACCCGCTCCTCACCTCTGCCCGCTGCCGCGATGGCGGCGAAGTTCGCCGCGACCTGAGAGATGGTCAGACGGCGCGCTGCCGGGGCGCGATCCCCGATGAGCTCGGCGGCCGCGTCCCCGAAGTCGGAGTGGCGGAGATAGGCGGCCCGCAGCTGCTCCTCGCCGGCGCCGGTCGCCGCCGCCAGGGCGGCGCTCTGCTGCACCCAGCCCATGCCGAGCTTCGCGGTCGGATCCACCAGTGGTCGAGCGCCGAAGAAGGTGGCCGCCGGCACGAGATCGCCGGCGGGCAGGGCGCGCAGGAAGGCGGCGAGATGGTCGCGCTTCTCG
Source organism: uncultured Chloroflexia bacterium (assembly GCA_963704115.1). Classification (GTDB taxonomy): domain Bacteria; phylum Chloroflexota; class Limnocylindria; order QHBO01; family QHBO01; genus JACDBZ01. The sequence continues at coordinate 528,897 of CAVPGY010000001.1, read as the reverse complement.
TTCTTGCTGCGCGTGGCCCCGACGGCGACGGCGACGTCGGCCAGCTCGGCAAAGGGGGACGAGGCGGGGGCCATGGGGCAGTCTAGGCAGCCCGACGCGGCGCGGTCTTGACCCACGGCCCGGCGCGTCGGATGCTGCGCGCATGGTCTTCCCATGGCAGAAGCGCAACGTCCCCCCGGAGCTGGCCGAGCGCGTGCCGCCGGGCCAGGTGCTGACCGACAAGTTCCCGGTGCTGCACTTCGGTCGGGTGCCGGACTACGGCGACCTGTCCGGCTGGGACTTCCGAGCCTGGGGCGAGGTGGAGGAGCCCTTCAGCCTGCGCTGGGCGGAGTTCCGGAACCTGCCGATCGCGGAGCGAGCCCTCGACATTCACTGCGTCACGCGGTGGTCGAAGCTCGACACGCGATGGGAGGGGGTCGCCTTCTCGCACATTGCCGAGGTGGCGCGACCGACGGTCGCGGCGCGGTACGTCATCTTCCACTCGGAGGGCGGCTTCACCGCGAACATCCCGCTCGAGACCGCGATGCGGCCTGATTGCCTCCTGGCGTGGTCGTACGACGGCCAGCCGCTCACGGCCGAGCACGGCTACCCGCTGCGGGCGATCGTCCCCGGGACCTATTTCTGGAAGAGCGCGAAGTGGCTGCGGGGCGTGGAGTTCAGCGCCGAGGACCGCCCGGGCTTCTGGGAGCGCAACGGCTACCACAACGACGCGGACCCCTGGCGCGAGGAGCGCTACTCCTCGGGCTGAACCTCGGGTTCGTCCATCCCCTTCGCGCGGGCGATCAGCTCGGCGACGCGGCGCCCGCCTTTGCGGCCGATCTCGCGAAAGTGCTCGTTCGAGTAGCGCTCGCTGACGGCCTTGCCGCCCTTCGCGCCGATCTCCTGGAAGAACTCGGCGCCGTAGCGCGCACGGGTCGTCTTCCCACCCTTCCGTCCGGCTTCCCGGACGCTCATGTTGCCTTCGACGGTGGAGCCGTTCTGGTCGGCGCTGGTTCGCTCGGCCATAGGGCGCCTCCTGTTGCTGCGTGGCTTGATCGGAACTGACCAGAGCAAGATACGTACCGCTCGAGCCGCCTGCCACCGTAGCCGTCTCCCGGCGCGGGGCAGGCTAGAATGCCGCCGATGCATCCGCTGCTGCGCAACGTCGTGATCGGGGTCGTGGCCCTCATCATCGCGGGCGCCCTCACCGCTCTCGCGCTCCTCGGCACCGACTCGAACCTGTCGGTGCTGGCGCTGCTGGCGGCCGGGACGATCGGGGCGCTCGTCGGCGGATTCCTCTACGCGCAGGGATGGATCTGGGGTTCTCGCGCGGCGCACCAGCGCTCGCAGGGACAGGCCGTCCTGATCGCGGTCGGCGCCGGTCTCATGGCCCTCGTGGCGGCCGCAGCGCTGGCGGGGCTGCTGATCCTGCTCCTGCTGTTCGTGATCAACTAGGCCGGCGTCGCTGCTACGATGGTGGCCCGTCGCGGGCGTGGCCCCCATCGTCTAGAGGCCTAGGACGCCACCCTTTCAAGGTGGAGATCAGGGGTTCGAATCCCCTTGGGGGCACCACACACGGCGCCGCGGCAGCGTGCCAGGGCGCACCCGGAGTAGCGTCAGATCACCCGGGGCACATCGGCGCCGATCTATCGGGCGCGCATGCGCACCACCGGCATCTCACGGCCCTCATTGCCCGATATGCCGGGCAGCGCAGCGCGGAACCGCCCGGCTCGCCGCTTGAGGCGCTCCCGTGCCCGATCTATCGGACTGCCAGCATCCGCCCGCGCCAGCGCGGGCTCCAGTGCCTGATGGATTGGCAGATCAGATGTGGTTGATCTCGACGCGGTCGCCGCAGTTCTTGCACCACAGCAGGAGCAGCTTCGGATCCTCCGGGACCGGGCGCCAGGAGTAGACGTCGGCCTCGGTGATCTGCTCACCGCAGCGCGGGCACTCGTGGCCGAGCTCGAGCCACTGGTCGCGCGGAACGTTCTGACGACCCATCAGCGCGCGTTCCGGCGGCGGTGGTGGAGCCCACCCGGGCTTCGGCCCGGCCGGTGCCTCGTCCCCGCTCGGCGAGCATCGGCGGCGACGATCGCCGCGCGCGTCTCCTCGACCTTCTGCGACGGCGCGAGGAGCGGATAGGACATCGCCGCGTAGCCGGGCCAGCTGCCGACGTCGCCGTCGCGGATCATCACCTGCATCTTGCTGAAGGCGCCGGTCACGTCGCGCACGGATCGGTCGAGCACCTGGAGGTCGCGCCCCGTCACCTGCTTCAGTGCGGGCGGGCAGCGTCTCGACCAGGTAAGCCGGGTTCGGATCGGCGGCAAGCGCGACCTCGAGCGCCTCGACGACCTGCTCATCGGGGAGGTCGCGCGGCATCGGGCGGCTGACGTAGCCCATGCGCGGGTCGCGGCTGGGCCCCTGGAAGGTGCGGACGAGTGACTTGAACATCGGCGGCGCGATTGTACCGTCCCGGGCCGCTGCGACGGCCGGGACTGCAACGTCGATTGCTATACTGGCGTCCCCTGTGAGAACCTCACTCGCGGCCACGCTGCGGCCGCCTGGTCGGGTCGCGCCATCCGCCGCGCGACCGATTTGACCACGCTACAAGGAGCTCCCTCATCACCGTGCGCGTCCGAAAGGCCGTCCTGCCCGCCGCCGGGCTTCGGCACCCGCTTCCTCCCGGCGACGCAAGGCCATCCCCAAGGAGATGATGCCGCTCGTCGACCGGCCGATCATCCAGTACGCCGTGGAGGAGGCCGCCGCCTCGGGGATCGACCAGATCATCATCGTCATCGCCACCGGGCGCAGCGCGATCGAGGACCACTTCGACTCCAACCCGTCCCTCGAGCGCTGGCTGGAGGAGCGCGGCGACATCGAGATGCTGCGCACCATCCGCCGCATCAGCGAGTTCGGGACGGTCGCCTTCGTCCACCAGCGCGAGCAGCTCGGCCTCGGGCCACGCGGTCCTGATGGCCAAGGACCTCGTCGGCGACGAGCCGTTCGCCGTGCTGCTCTCCGACGACGTCATGCTCAACCGGTCCGGCGAGCCGGTCACCCGCCAGCTCATCGACGCGTACCTCGCGCACCGCGGATCCGTGCTCGCCGTCCAGCGCGTGGAGCGCAAGGACGTGACCCGCTACGGCATCGTCGACCCGCTCCACGAGGAGGGCCGGCTGGTCGAGATCCGGAACCTCGTCGAGAAGCCATCGGTCGACGAAGCACCGTCGGATCTCGCGGTGCTCGGCCGCTACGTGCTCACCCCGAAGATCTTCGACGTGCTGGAGCAGACCCCTCGCGGCGCCGGCGGCGAGATCCAGCTGACCGATGCGATCCGCGGCCTGATCCACGAGCAGCCCGTCTTCGGTTACCAGTTCGACGGGGTGCGCCACGACGCCGGCACCCGCGTCGGTTGGCTCAAGGCCAACGTGGCCGTCGGCCTGGAGTCCGATGACGCCGACGAGTTCCGGGCATACATCCGCGGGCTCGACCTGCGAGACTGAGGCGGATGCGGACGGCGGCAGGCCCGTCCGATCCGTGGAGGACCGACCGCGTTGGAGATGATCGGCAGGCTGATCAGCGGCCGCTATCGGCTCATCGCCCCGCTGGGCGATGGGGGGATGGCGACGATCTGGCGCGCCGTCGACGAGCAGCTCGATCGCGAGGTGGCGGTCAAGCTGCTTCGCCCGCAGTTCGGCTCCGACCCCGGATTCGCGGCCCGCTTCAAGCTCGAGGCCCGCTCGGCCGGCGGCCTCTCCCACCCGAACATCGTCAGCGTCTACGACTACGGCACCGACGGCGTCGACGGCGAGCAGTACATCGTCATGGAGCTCGTCGAGGGCCGCGACCTGTCCGGCGTGCTTCGCGAACGCGGCACGCTCTCGACCGATGACGCGGTGCGCATCGCGATCGCCGTTGCGAGCGCGCTCGAGGCCGCCCATCGCAAGGGGATCGTCCATCGCGACGTGAAGCCGGGCAACATCCTGATCACCGACGACGGCGACGTGAAGGTGACCGATTTCGGCATCGCACGCGCGGTCGCCGAGGCCTCGATGACGGTCACCGGCACGACGCTCGGATCGGTCCACTACTTCAGCCCCGAGCAGGCGCGTGGCGACGAGGTCACCGGGCGCCTCGGACGTCTACTCGCTGGCCATCGTGCTGTACGAGATGCTCACCGGGCGGCGGCCGTTCGAGGCCGACTCCGCGGCCGCCGTCGCGCTCAAGCGCCTCAACGAGGACCCTGCGCGCCCCGCCGACCTGGGCCACCCGGTACCCGCCGGCCTCGAGGCGATCCTCATGCGAGGCCTGGCGCGCGATCCGGCCGATCGCTTCCCCGACGCCGGGGCCTTCGCCGAGGCGCTGCGGGTCTGGCGGCGTGACCCCGGCTCGCCCGGTCCGGCGCCGCACCGTGGTGCCACCCCACGCAGCCGCCACGCCGCCTGCCGGCGAGCCGACGATCTACGTTCCACCCAGAGTCACCCGGCCGGCCGACCGCGTGCCGATCGCGCCACCGCCCCGCCGCGGCCAGTCACCACCACGGGACCGACGACGACGGCCAGCCGTGGTGGATCTGGCTCCTCGCCGTGCTGGCGGTGGTGCTGCTCGGCGCGATCGGCTTCCTGGCGTGCGCAGCTGCTCGGTGGCTCGCCGGCGCCCACCCCGGAACCGAGCGCCTCGCAGGTCGCCGTGCCCCAGTGCGAGGACGTGGCGCTCACGACGCTGCGCTCGCAGGCACGCGACGCCGGCCTGGTGGTGGAGACCGAGAGCGAGCCCTCCGAGGAGATCGAGCAGGGCCGGGTGATCCGCTGTGACCCGGAGTCCGGGGCGTTGGTCGACGACGGATCGACGCTGGTCGTCTTCGTCTCGAGCGGCGCCGAGTCGGTAGCCGTTCCGCGGCTGCGCGGCCAGACGCTGGAGCAGGCGCAGACCACGCTGGCGGGCGTCGACCTGTCGGTCGGCGAGATCGACCGCGAGCCGGATCCCACTGTCCCCGAGGGCTCCGTCATCACCACCGATCCGGCCGAGGGGGTCGACGTCGAGCCCGGGAGCCAGGTCGACCTGGTGCATCAGCACCGGACCGACGCCGACGCCGACGCCGACGCCCACCCCGGAGCCGACCCCGACCCCGACGCCGGTGCCGACGCCGGTGCCGACGCTGCCGCCACCGAGCGAGGCGCCGACCCCGACCCCGGCTCCCTAGCGCGCTCACCGCCTCCGGCCACGAGCGCGGCCCGGTGCTACGATGACCGCCTAGACACGTAGCTCACGTTGGAGGCGAGCTTCACCCTCATGGCAACCACTGCTCCGGTCCCGGTCGACGAGTCGACCTTCGAATCGGAGGTTCTCCAGGCCGACAAGCCGGTCCTCGTCGACTTCTGGGCCGCCTGGTGCGGCCCCTGCCGGCTCGTCTCGCCGGTCGTCGAGAGCTTCGGCGGCAAGCATCAGGACAAGATGCAGGTCGCCAAGGTCAACACCGACGAGAACCAGCAGCTGGCGATGCGGTACAGCATCTTCAGCATCCCGACCCTCATCGTGTTCCAGAACGGCCGCGAGGCCGCGCGCCTGGTCGGCTACATGCCCCAGGAGGTCATGGAGGAGCGGCTCAGCCAGTTCCTCACCTGACCACCCCGATCTCCGCACCGATCGCGGCCGGCGCCCCGTGCGCCGGCCGTTCTGTGTCCCGGCACTGCCGCACGAAGCGGCGCCGCCAGCCGCTACACTCCCCGGCGAGGAGGGATGCCCGAGCCCGCATGATCATCAAGACCGAACGCCGAGGTGGGGCCGATCGCCGTCAGACCGGCCGACCCGTTCGCGCCTGACCGTCGCTCCGACGACCGCCGCACGATGTGCTGGGAGGTCGAGAACTGCGACCTGACCATCCGCTATCGCTGCCCGGCCTTCATCCTCCGCCGGCCCTGCTGGGAGCTGTGGGCCGTCGACGGGATCGGCCCCGCGCGCGCCTGCTGTCACAACGACAAGGAGTGCGAGCCCGGGCGCTGCGTCATCGCCGAGAAGCGCTTCGCCGGCACCGCCGAACCGCTGACTGTCCATGTCGGTCGCCGCGGCATGCCGCTCGGCTACACGAAGCCGCGCCGCCACCACTGTCCGCACTTCTACCTGACCCACGGCTCGAAGGGCCGCATCCCGATCCAGGCGCCGCAGCTCATGCGGACACTGACCAAGCAGGAGGGCACGGTGGCCCGATGCGAGCTGCGCGGCGGCGTCCACCTCGACTCCGGCTACACCAACGACCTGTGCCTGACCGGCCAGTTCACCGACTGCGTGTTCTACGAGGACGGCGCGGACTGACCTCGTGACCGATCCCGATCGGCTCACCTACCCGCGGGCCGTCGCCGCGCTGACGGAGCGCGGGCGCTTCGGCATCTCGATGGGCCTTCAGCGCGTCGAGCGGCTCATGGTCGAGGCGGGCCACCCGGAAGCCGGCCTGCGGGGCGCGCTGGTCGGCGGCACGAACGGCAAGGGGTCGGTGGTCGCCATGGTCCAGTCCGTCCTCACCGCGGCCGGCCATCGGATCGGCACGATGCCGAAGCCTCACCTGGTCGGCTACCGGGAGCGGATCGCGGTGGACGGTGCGCCGATCCCCGCAGCCGATTTCGCGGCGGCCGTCGAGCGCGTGCTGCCGGCGATCGACCGCGTCGCGGCGGAGGTCGGACCGCCGACCGAGTTCGAGGCGCTCACCGCCGCCGCCATCGGCGAGCTTGCCCGACGGGGCATCGACCTGGCGATCGTCGAGGTCGGCATGGGCGGCCGGCTGGATGCGACGAACGTGCTCGACCTCGGCGTTGCGGCCATCACAAACGTCCAGCTCGATCACCAGGCGCACCTCGGGAGCACGCTGACGGCGATCGGCCGCGAGAAGGCGGCGATCATCAAGCCGGGCAACCTTGCGGTCACCGGCGCGTACGGACGCGGCATCCGTCCGATCCTCGACCGGTGCAAGGAAGTCGGGGTCCCGCTGCGCCGCGCCGGTCGCGCGCAGCCGTACCGCGCCCGGCTGGTCGAGGGCGGCTGGGACGGCATCGTCGTCGACGCCTGGACCCCGGGACGGCGGCTCACGGGTCTGCGCATCGGGCTGCTGGGAGCGCACCAGGCCGATAATGCCGCCGTCGCGATCGCACTGCTCGAGGCCCTCGACGAGCGGTTCGGGCTCACGATCCCGGAGGCAACCCTGCGGCGTGGACTTGCCGAGGTCCGCTGGCCGGGCCGGCTGGAGCTCCTTGACGGGTCGGCGCTCGGCCTCGGGCGGGTGCTGCTGGACGGAGCCCACAACCCCGCCGGCGCCGCGGCGCTGGCGCGTGCCCTGGTCGACCTCGGGCTGCACCGTCCGACGATCGTGTTCGGCGCCATGCGCGGCAAGGACGTGCGCGGCGTGCTGACGGCACTCGCCCCACTCGAGCCGCGCTTCGTCTTCACCCGGGTCGACGACCCGGGTGCCCTGCCGACCCGACGAGCTCATCGCGACATGGGCATCCATCGGAGGTCGCGCGGCGACGGCCCCGGACCTGGGAGCGGCGCTCACCGTCGCCGACGGCGATCCGGTGGTGGTTGCCGGCTCGCTCTATCTCGTCGGCGCGGTTCGGGGCATGATCAACGGCATGGACGAGGAGGCCTGATGCCGGTCGAGCTGCGATGGGGCGCGCGCACGTACGTGATGGGCATCATCAACGTCACGCCGGACTCGTTCTCCGGCGACGGCCTCGTCACGCCGGACCGCGACGACGCGGCCGTCGTGGCAGCGGCACTCGCGCAGGGGCGTGCCTTCGTCGACGCCGGGGCCGAGCTGCTCGACGTGGGGGCGGAGTCGAGCCGCCCGCGCAACGCCTACGGGGATCATCCCGACGTGGACGCCGACACCGAGTCCGCCCTCGCCGTGCCGGTCGTGCGGGCGCTGGCCGCGGAGCTCGGCGATCGGGTGATCGTGAGCATCGACACGAGCAAAGGAGCGGTGGCACGCGCCGCGCTCGCGGCCGGCGCGACGATGGTGAACGACGTGTGGGCCGCCCGCCGCGACCCGGCCACCGCCGAGGCGGCGGCCGCCGCCGGCGCGCACCTCGTCCTCATGCACAACCAGGAGCGGCATCGACTACCCCGACGGCGTGTTCGCCGGCGTGGCGGCCTGGCTCCGGGAGGCGATCGCGGCCGCCGAGCAGCGTGGGGTGCCCCGTGATCGCCTCGTCGTCGATCCGGGGATCGGCTTCGGGAAGGGGTCGGCCGAGAACCTCGAGCTTCTCCATCGGCTCGCGGAGCTCAAGGCGGCCGTTGGCGGGCTGCCGATGCTCGTCGGGACGAGCCGGAAGCGCTTCCTCGGCGAGCTGTTGGGCGGGACGCCGCCCGACGACCGGGTCGAGGGCACCGCCGCGACCGTGGCCCTCGCGATCGCGGCCGGCGCGGACATCGTGCGGGTGCACGACGTCGCGCACGATGGCCCGCGTCCGTACCGTCGCCGATGCGATGATGCGACGATGACGGCGCCCGATCGCCTGAGCCTGCTCGGCATGCGGTTCCTCGGCCGCCACGGCGTCCTGCCCACCGAGAAGGTGGACGCGCAGCCGTTCGAGGTCGACCTGGTCCTCCATGCCGACCTGACCGAGGCCGCCGAGCGCGACGACCTCGCGGCCACGGTCGACTACGCGGCGCTCTTCGACCTCGTGCGCGCGATCGTCGAGGGCACGTCGCACGACCTCATCGAGGGGCTGGCCGGCTCGATCGCGCGCGCCGTCCTGGCCGCCACGCCGTCGGAGGTCGTCGACGCGGTCGAGGTGCGCGTCCGCAAGCCGGAGGCGCCGATCGACGGGTCGTTCGACACCGTCGAGGCGTCCATCCTCCGTCGGCGGGGCCCCGACGCGGGCTAGTTCGAGGTCCGCGGCAGCTCGGCGAGCGTGATCTCGACCTCGCGGGCCGTGTTGTCGCGCAGGACCCGCAGCGTGACCGTGTCGCCGGGAGCGTAGTTCACGATGAGCGTGGAGAGGTCCTGCTCCGCCGTGATCTGCTGCCCGTCGACCGACGACGATGATGTCGCCGTCCTGGAGGCCGGCCGCAGCGGCCGGGCTCCCCGGGATGATCGACGGCTGGTCGCCCGTCGAGCCGACGAGCGCCCCGAAATCGACCGGCAGATCCTGCTCGTCGGCGAGCGCCGGGGTGATCGGGAGGTAGCGAATGCCGATCATCGGGCGGGCGATCGGCTCACCGGCCAACGCCTGGCCCATGATCGGCTTCGCGATGTCGATCGGGATGGCGAAGCCGAGCCCCTGGGCGGTGGTGCTGACCGCGGTGTTGATCCCGATGACCTGCCCTGCGCTGTTGACGAGCGGCCCGCCCGAGTTGCCCGGGTTGATGGCGGCATCGGTCTGGATGAGGTTGCGCAGGGTCTCGGGGGCGCTCGACTGGTTCGCGTCGCTGGCGTTGATCATCCGCCCCAGCCCGGACACGATCCCGGTCGTGACGGTGTTCTCGTAGCCGAGCGGGTTGCCGATGGCGATCGCGAGCTGGCCCGGCTCCAGGTCGCGCGAGCTGCCGATCGGGGCGCTCGGCAGATCGGTGCCGTCGATCTTGATGATCGCGAGGTCAGTGAAGGTGTCGATGCCATAGACCTCGCCGTTGAACGTGCGGCCATCGCTCAGCGCGACGGTCAGCGTGTCCGCGTCCTCGACCACGTGCCGGTTGGTGAGGATCCAGCCTGCGGGATCGAAGATGACGCCGGAACCGGTTCCCTCGGCCCCGCCGAGCAGACGCTCGCCTGTCGGGTGTTGATGAGCACGACCGCCGGTGCCACCCGGCGACCGCCTCGATGACGGCGCTCGACTCGTTGATGCGCACCTCGCTGACCGGCTCGGCCTCGCCGGTGACTCGGTGACGACGCCGGTGGACGACGGTGGCTCGTCCACGAGGTTCGTGACCGCCGACCGCGGAGAGGGTCCCGGAGACGATGCCGGCGACGACGGCGATGGCGACGATCGCCGGTGCCGCCGGAGCCGTCGGCGCTGCGCGACCGGCTGGGGCGACGGGGGACGGCTCGACCAGGCCGGGGCCGCCTGGCCCCACGCGTCGCGCTGGTGGTCGCGTCCGGTGGCGGGACCCTGGGAGGCCGGGCCGTAGTGCTGGACCTCGACCGGCTCGGTCGCGTCTCGGTCGCTGGGTCGATTCGGATCGGTGGTCATCGGTGTGGTGCCTTTGCTGCGGGTGCCTCGCCGGGCGGGCAGGCAGAGCCTACGGAAGCGGGTTGGTGCAGCGGGTGAGCGGCAGGTGAAGTTTCGTTGACCTTGGCCCGACCCGCATCCTCGCGCCTCGTGGAGCCGGGGAAGGGTGATACGGAACTCGGTCCCCTCGCCGATCACGCTGGCGACCTCGATCTCGCCGCCGTGCATCTCGACGATCGAGCGCACGATGGCCAGCCCGAGCCCGCTCCCCGACGCCCGTGCCTCGCCGGTGTTCGTTCCACGATAGAAGCGCTCGAAGACGTGCGGCAGCTCGTCGGCCGGGATGCCCGGGCCGGTGTCGCTCACCTCGATCGTCACCTGCTCGGCGGGCCTCGCTGACGCTGACCGACACCGCCGCCGCCGCGCGGCGTGAACTTCAGGGCGTTCCCGACCAGGTTCGTCAGCAGCTGGACGATGCGCTCGCGGTCGAAGCGCAGCTCGACCGGCTCGCCGGGCACCTCGCTGTCGAGCGAGACGCCGCGCGTCACCGCCACCTCCGAGAGCGCCTGGACCGTGGCCTGGACCGGGTCGCGGAGGTCGCCGCTCGCGCATGTCGAGCGGGAAGATGCCGGCGTCGATGCGCGACAGGTCGAGCAGGTTCGTGCTCAGCCACTCGAGCCGACCGATCTGCTGGGTCGAACGCTCGAGGAACTCGGCGCGCGTCGCCTCGTCGACGTCCTCCTCGCGGACTGGAGCTCGGTGTACATCCGCAGCGCGGCGATCGGCGTCCGCAGCTCGTGGCTGACGTCGGCGACGAACTCGCGCAGCCGGTCGCGATCGGCCTCCAGCATGCGGAGGGTGCCCGACAGCCGGTCGGCCATCACGTTGAACTGCTGGCCGAGCTCGTCGATCTCGAGCACGCCGGACGGAACGGCACGCTCGTCGAGCTGGCCCTGCGCGACGCGGCCGGCGACGCGACGCAGGCGGGCGATCGGCACGGGTGATGCGTCGGGCGGCGATGATCCCGGTGAACGAGGGACACGCCCGAGCGCCAGCAGCCCGGCCCCGATGAGCGCGGACTGGATCTGGGTCAGCGTCTCCGCTCGCGTCGTGTACGGATCGCTGAGGATCACCTCGTATCGGGCCACCGAGTCCGGCATCCGAGGTCGATGAGGACCGCGCAGCCCGAACGCCTCCACCTCGGTATCGCGACGCAGTCCCTGTGCCTCGAGCTCCTCGGCATCGGGCGGGGTCTCGCCGGGCGACCTCGCGGCCCGACGGATTGACGATCGTGACCGTCGCGTTGAAGAAGTCGCGGACGCGTCCGCGCCACGCGCGGGACGATCTGCGTGTCGCGGATCTCGGGCGCAACCGCCCAGTTCTCCGGGGCATTGGCGACGTACTGCTGGAGGAGGATGCGCGGTCGAGGCGGTGGCGGTCTGGCCATCCGCTCCAGCGTCTGCTCGCGGAAGTAGCCGGGCAGGATCTGGCTGATCGCCACGCCCGACACCGACAGGCCGACGAGCGCGACGACCGCGAGCGCCATGACGAGCCGGATGTTCAGCCGCTGGAAGATGCGCCCGGGCTGCGCGGGTCGAAGCGCGCCCAGCCCGCCGGCGACCGACCGCTCGGGCCTCAGTCCTCGGCGAAGGCATAGCCCACGCCCCTCACCGTCCGGATGTAGCGCGGATGGGACGGATCGGGCTCGACCTTGTCGCGGATGTGGCTGATGTGGACGTTGATCGTCCGCTCGTCCTGCTCCAGCGCGTCGTCGTAGTCGCGGACCAGCTCGAGGAGCTGGACGCGGGTGTAGACGCGCCCGGGCCGCGCGGCGAGATGGCGGAGCATGTCGAACTCGGTGGTGGTGAGTCCGATGCGCTCGCCGCCGCGCGTCACCCGCCGGCGCTCGAGGTCGATCACCAGGTCCCCGCGCCGCAGCGTCCGCCCGGTCTCGGTGTCGGCCAGCTCGCCGTAGGCGCGACGCAGCAGCGCCTTGATGCGGCTCACCAGCTCGCGGACGCTGAACGGCTTGACGAGGTAGTCGTCGGCGCCCATCTCGAGACCGACCACCTTGTCGACCTCGTCGGAGCGGGCGGTGAGGAAGATGACCGGCGCGCGCGTCTCGCGGCGCAGCGGCGGAGCACCTCGAAGCCGTCGATCCCGGGCAGGCGCACGTCGAGCACCACCAGGTCGGGCGCGGCGTCGGCGAAGTTGGCCACCGCGTCCTCGCCGGTGGGCTGAACGGTGACCGCGTAGCCCTCGCGCTCGAGGGCGACCTGGACGCCCCGGGCAACGGCGGGCTCGTCCTCGACGATCATGATCGTGCCGGGCATGCGGCGGCAGTATAGGAACGATCGGGTTCGCGTCGGTTTCCGTCGGCTGAAGAAACCGATACCAATCACCCGCCGGCGAGCGCGGCCTCGAGCGCCGGGTCGCGTCCGGCGAAGTAGTCGCCGGCCGTCACCTCGACCGGGATATCGGGCTCGATGGTCAGCCGCGGGTCGTCGGGGTCGGCGAAGACCCAGTGGCGGACGCTGATCGCGGCGCGCATCGGCACCGGCAGATTCGGCAGGTCCAGCCACCGCACGTCGTCCCAGAAGTTGAGCCCGCCTCCCATCGCCTCGCCCACGAATCGGGCGTCGGTGAAGCGCTCGATCTCGGTCGCGAAGTTCGAGGCGGCCGAGAACGTGACGCGGTCGGTGAGGACGGTGGTCGCCCCCGGGTTTGCATCGGCAAAGCCCTCGAGCAGATCGCGCAGGATGAGGTAGGTCGAGTTGTCGCCGCCGGGGTTCTGCCGCAGGTCGACGATGACGCGTTCCACCCCGCCGCCCTCGAGGAGGTCGCGCACCTCGGTCGTGGCGATCGGCCGGATCGATCGGTAGCGGAGGTAGAGGGTGCCATCGTCGAGCAGCGTGGCGCGGAACGGCTCGTCATCGGCCAGGTAGCGGACCCGCTGGTCGAGCGGCAGCTGGTGCAGGCCATAGCCACCGGCCCATTCGGCGTGCTCCTCCGCCGCGATCGGCTCGAGCTCGGCGGTCGCGGCGCTCCCGTCGGGAAGCTCCACGGCGATGGTCACGGACCCCTCGCCGACGATCCCCAGACCGCGCAGGACCTGGGCGCGGAGCAGCAGGATCGGGACGGAACGCGGGCACCGTCGCCGGGCCGTCGCGCGGCACGAGCGGCTCCACCGCGGCCAGCACCTGGGCGATCGGCGTGCCCGCGATGGCCGTGATGCGCGCGCCGGCGAGCGCCTCGTGCGGCGGACGGGCAGCGGTGATGAAGAGCCCCTCGACGAACTCGTAGACCCGGATCGGGAGCACCGGGCCGGCGCTGCGCCTCCGCCGGAACGGCGAACTGGTGGCCGTCGCGCCCTTCGCGGCTCAGCATGGCCCACACGCGCATCAGCCCAACGACCGCCTCCTCGGGCGTCAGGGTGGGAAGCGATTCCTCGTACGCGGCGAGGGCGGCCACGAATTCATCGCGACTGACGCCGTGGAACGGATCCGGATGGCTGCGCTCCAGCGTCTCGAGCAGCGTGGCCAGGTCATCCGACGCGGCAGGGCCCGCGCTCGCCGATGCTGCCGGCGCCTTCGACTCCGCTGGCGCTTGGGGCGGGGTGGGCGTCCTGGCCACGGCATCCGGCGACGATGTCATCGGGCCGCCGCATGCCACGACCAGCACGGCGAGCCCGACGAGCGCCGCGCGGAAACCATCGGCCTTCATCGAAGGTGATACGGGTGGGCACCCGAATTCGTTCGACCGGCGATCCGATCGCGCTGCGTGGACCGTCCCGCTCACCCGACCCGACGGCGGCGGTGTGGTGTGCCGGCCGAGATCGCCCGGAGCCGGCGGGCGACCCTCGCGAGGCCGGGAAGCGGATCGCCGATGGCCGGGAGATCCCAGATGTCCGAGCGCCCGAACGTCCGCAGGTGACGTCGGAGCGGTGGGCGCTCGGCGAGGTACCAGCGGAGCTCTCGTGTCAGGTGGTGGTAGCGCCGGCCCGATGGATCCTCGCCGGCGGGCGGCGGCGAGAGACCAAGCACGTCGCTGACCGCCGCCTCCGTCAGGCGCAGCCCAAGAGCCTCGGCGAATGCGAGCGAGCCCGTCAGCCGCGGATTGATGTCCACGAGGACCGGGTCGCCACTCGCCGACACCAGGAACTCGGCGCCGACGACTCCCTCGTACCCGGCGGCGTCGACGGTGCGCCCCAACGCAGCGACCATGGCCCCGCCGACGCCCCGGTCGGTGGATATCGCCTCGAGCATCGACTCACTGCCGCGACGCCGTGGGTACTCGCGGGCCACCCGCATCGCGAACGCGAACGAGGTCCGTCCCGCCCGGCGAATCGTGGTCACCTGGTACTTCGCACCGTCCACGAGCTCCTGCGCGATCGGCCGCAGGCCGTGCTCGTGAATGCGCAACGCCGCGGCCGCGAGATCGTCGGCATCCCGCACCAAGGTGGCGCCGCCGAGCTTCCGAACGGCTCCATCCTCCCCGACCGAGGCGGGCACGGCTGCCTTCACGATCAGCGGCAGCCCAAGGGCGGCTGCCAGGCTGTCGGACGCCCCCTCGACGAAGGGCAGCGTCCGCGGGTATGGCACCCCCGCCGTCTCGGCAAGGCGTCCCAAAGCCTGCTTGTCGACGAGGGCCCGGTGCGGCTCGCCAATGGTCGGGACGGTCGGGACGGTGAGCGGGGTGCGCATGAGGCGGGCCACCATCCGATCGGTCGTGGCCACGACGACGGCATAGCGCTCCGCCACGACGAGCTTCTCGATGGCCCGACGCCACGCCGCATCACCTTCAGCCCCTCGAGGCAGGCGGTGATAGCGATCGACGGAGCGCGACCAGGCTGCCTCCTCGCGTTGGCGGCGCCCGGCCACGCCCACGGTGAAGCCCGCTCGCGCGAGTGCCCGGCACGCGGGCACCGCCACGGCGGCGCGTTCCCCGAGCACGAGGATCGCCAACGGGTCAGCGATCACGCAGACCCGTGGTCGCGGGGCGAGTCGCGCTGCATCGACGATCGATGGCGTGCCGGGGGGTTGAATCCATCGGGGGCAGTATAGGAACCATCGGGTCGGCCCCTCGAGGTGCCGGTCGCTACGGCTGCCGATCCCGCACCACTCGGTCCGCGATGACCGGGGCGAGGCACGGCGCTTGCCCGGCCCGGGGTTGCGGGGTACCATTCCACATCGCACCCCGATTGCGCATTCGATCAGTTCGGTGCTGCCCGCCGCTCGCCATGAGCGTCCGAGGCGCCCGACCACCAGAGAGGATCACCACGACCGATGGACCTGGAGCTCACCCTCGACGCGCGTGAGGCGCAGGGCAAGGCGAACAAGCGGCTGCGCCGAGAGGGCATCGTGCCCGGCGTCGTCTACGGCAAGGGCGAGGGATCGACGAACGTCCAGGTCGACGCGAAGACCTTCGAGACGCTCTACCGCGCAGCCGGCCGAACATCGGTGATCAAGTTCCGGCTTCCCGGTGCCGGTCGCGCCTCCAGCGGATTCATCAAGAGCGTTCAGCGCCACCCGCTCACGCGACAGGCGCTCCACGTGGACTACTACCTCGTCAACCTGAAGGTCGAGATGGAGGTCGAGGTGCCCCTCATCTTCACCGGCGAGGCCCCCGCGGTCGAGGAGACCGGCGGGACGCTGCTCCACAACCTGTCAAGCGTGCGCGTCAAGGCGCTGCCGAATGACATCCCGCACGAGATCAGCGTCGACGTGTCGACCCTGATCAGCCTCGACGTGGCGATCCACGTCGCCGACCTCAACCTCAACCGCGATCTCGTCCACGTCCTGACCGACGGCGAGACGCTCGTCGCGACCGTCGTCCCACCGCGGGTCGAGGTCGAGGAGGAGCCGGTCGTCGCGGAGGGCGAAGAGGGCGAGGCGGGCGCCGAGGGCGAAGGCGAGGGCGCTGCGGAGAGCGGCGAGGAGCGGCCCGACGGGGAGTCCTCGCAGCCGGAGGGCGCCGCCGATGCCGAGGGCAGGGACGACTCCACCGACTGAGTGGCGACGCGGCACCACGACCAGCTGATCCGCCGCCTCGGCCACGCGCCGGATTCGACGGCTCAGGCTGGTGCCGAGTCGCTCGGGCGGTAGCCGAGGAGCTCCCGCGCTCCGCCGAGGTCCCACATCTGGCGCGGGTTGTCGGACGTGCCGTACACAACGGCCCACGACACGTCCGCCTCCACGGCGGCCTGCACGAGTGCGACGCAGTCTCGGTGGCTCAGCCACACGGCGCGGAGCCGCCTCCGGGCATCCTCGAGCGAGAGCGGTGGCAGCGGTTCAAACGGACGGCCTGCGTGCGCGTTCGTCGGATCGTCGTCGGCGCGGACGGCGCCGATCCGGAGGCAGATGACCTCCATCGCGTGGCGGTCCGCGTACATGCGCCCGAGCGCTTCCCCGAACACCTTGGACGCGCCATAAAGCGAGTCCGGCCGCGCCGGTACGTCGGCAGCGTAGGTGCGACGATCATCGAGCTCGTAGATCGCCGGGGCCCCCTCCGCCTCATACATCCCGATGGCGTGGTTCGACGACGCGAACACCACCCGGCGAACGCCCGCTCGCCGCGCCGCCTCGAACACGTTGTAAGCGCCCACGATGTTGGCGGGAAGGACGCGCTCCCACGGCGCGTCAACGGACGACTCTCCCGCCAGGTGGACCACCGTATCCACCCCCTTGAAGGCGCCCTCGATCTCATCCAGTCGCTCGATCGAGCCCACGTGGCTGGCAAACGCGGCCGGTCGCCTCGTGAGGAACGACAGACGGTAGGTACCGGCCAGTCGCTCGCGCAGGATGCGTCCGATCGTGCCATCGGCTCCGGTGATCAGGACGCGCCGAGAGTCTGACAATTGCCTCTCCAGACCAGGGCCAAGAATGGCTGTAGGCTACGCGCACCACCCACCCCGATCCCGCGGAGTGCCGCGCTGAGTCGCCAGGATGGGTGAGCCCCCGGCCCGCAACCGGGATCGATCATAGACCACGCAAGACGGGACCAACGTTGATCAAGGCGCTCATCCTCGACCCCTGGGAGCGACCATCGCTGGCGGCTTGCCGCGCGCTGGGACGAGCCGATGGGTACGTTCTCGACGTCGCCGGGTACGACCGGCGGCGGCTCGCAGGGCCGGCTGCGGTGTCGCGGTTCGTACGCCGCTTCCACCGGATCCCAGACCCGGCCGGTCCCCGGGCGGCCTTCGACGATGCGCTGCGAGGTCTCGTCGCCCGCGAGGGGTATGACGTCCTCGTCGCAACGAGCGACCTGACCCTGGCGCGACTGTCGACCCTGGAGCTACCGCTCCCGAGCTTCCCTGATACCGGTCCCGCATTCTGCCGTCTCGTCGACAAGGTCGCGCTCGAGGGCCTGAGCCGCTCCGCCGGTGTCGCGTATCCGACCACCCGAATGATCGGTCCGGAGGACGACGTCGAGTCCATCGCCGCTGCCAATCCGCTGCCGCTCATCATCAAGTCCGCGCGTTCCGCATCCGCCGACGAGGGTGGCGCGGCTGCAGCAAAGGGTGCGCAGGTCTGTCGAACGATTGCCGACGTCCTGGCGGCCGTGGCCGAGCTACGCGCCGCCGGGCTGGTCCCCATCCTTCAGGAACGAGTCCCGTTCGTCGACAAGCTGAACGCAGCAGTCATCCGCAACGAGGGGCGGAGCGAGTTCCGGTATGCCCATCGCGTCCTGCGAGAAGCGCCCGCGGCCGGCGGCATGGGCGTCAGCCTGGTCACGATCTCTCCCGACAGCGGCGCGGGGGCGGAGGCCGTCGAACAGCTGGAGCGGATCTGCGATGCCGCCGGCTATCGGGGACTGGCGCAGGCCGAGTTCTATCGATCCGGCCAGGACGGTCGGCTCTACCTCCTGGATGTCAACCCTCGTCTCTGGGGATCCACGTGGTTCGCCGAACGCCTCGGCCAGCGGCTCACGGAGCGAGGCGTCCGGTTCGCGCTGGGCCTTGCGCCCATCGACCAGCACCCGTACCGGGTCGGGCGGCGCTTCCACGCGGGAGGGGTCCTCCGTTGGCTGGCGGACCAGGAGGGCACGGCACGCGGCTTGCTGGAGCTGGTTCGCACGACGCGCCCGTGGGACGTGGTGGAGATCGACCCGCGAGACATGAAGCCGCTGGCCACCCGGGTCCTGCAGGCGGCCAACAAGCGATCCGTCTAGGAAGCAACCGGAGCGGAACAGCACAGTGGATCGATCCGTCGGCGCCTCGCGTCCTGGCCCGTCTGATCAGGCTCCCATCCTCGTCCTGGACCCACGGAGCTGGCATGCGCTGGCCGTGGTTCGGGACCTCGGACGTGCCGGCCGGTCCGTCTGGGTGGGGGGTCATGAGCCCCGCCACCGCGCGTACGCCGCCGCATCCCGGTTCGCGACCGGATACCTTCACCTCCCGTCCATGGACGGGCCGGCCGAGCCGGTCCGACAGGCAGTGCTCGAGCTCTCGCGGACGCACAAGCTGACGGCCGCGGTCATCGGGACGGATGCAACGATCGCGCGGCTTCGGAACCTGGAGCTGGGGCTCCCGACGGTGCCGCAGATGAATCGCGCGCTCGATTGCGTCATCGACAAGTACGCCCTCGTCACGGCGTGCGATGCGGCCGGGGTCTCGTATCCGGCCACCTGGCGTGCCGACGACCCCGGCGTCCCGCTCGATGAGCCGGTGATCGTGAAGCCTCGCCAGTCGGCGGTGGGGACCGCCCAGGGCGTGGCGAGCCACACCGGCGCCGTCGTGGCTCGGTCGCCGAACGAGGCGCTGAATGCCGTGGCAACGATCCGCGGCTGGGGGTTGGACCCGATCATTCAGAGGCGCGTCGAGCGCCGTTTCAAGGTCAACGTGTCGATCGTTCGCCGCGCCGAGTTCACGAGCTTTCGGTTTGCGTATCGCGTCCTGCGCGAGTACCCCGTCGAGGGCGGCATTGCGACGGCAGTCGAGACCATCGCAGCCGATCGTGGCGTCGGGGCCATGGCCATCCAAGCCGCTGAGCGGGTCTGCGACGCCGCGGGCTATGCCGGCCTGGCGAATGTCGAGTTCTACGGTCAGGGCGACGGCAGCCTCTGCCTGATCGAGGTCAATGCCCGAGCCTGGGGATCTCTTGGCTTCCCGGCGAAGCTCGGCCTTCAGCCGGCGGAGCGTGCCGTGCGAGATGCCCTGCGTCTGCCGCCGCAGGAACCGCTGCCGTATCCCGTCGGACGGCGCTGGCATCGGCCGATGCTCGAGCTCAAATGGCTGGCCTCCCACTCATCGGAGCGTGGTTCTCGGCGCCAGATCCTCTCCTCGCGACCGTGGGATGCCTATGACATCGTGTCGATCCGCGACCCCGTGCCGATGGCCGTTGCCGCGGGCGCCGCCGTGGGCAGGGGCCTCAACGGTCTGAGAAACGCCGTCAGGCCTCGCGGTTGACGTTCCGGAAGAACTGAGCGTGCCGCTCCTCCAACCTCTGGCGGAGCTCGGTGGTGTCGAGCGACGTGATCGCGAGCGATGAGATGCCGTGGACGCGGTACCGACCGATGATCTCTCGGACGTGCAGGCCGCGATACCCGTGCGAGGCGAAGTTCAACCACAGGTCGTAATCCTCCCACCCGAGCTCGAGCGCCGGATCGGTGACGTAGCCTCCCACCTCGTTCCAGGCGTCGACGCGGATGAGGGCCATCGCGTCGATGTAGTGCGACTGGGCCAGGCGCCGCTCATCCCAACCCTCGAGGCCCATCAGGTCGATGCCGCCTTCCGCCCCGAATCGCTCGATGATCCCGTAGGCGAAGGCCGCACCCTCGTCACGTGCCAGGCCCTCGCGCAACTTCGCGATACCGCTCGGATAGACCGCGTTGTCCGCATCCAGGACGAAGGCAAGCGGGCTCCGGGCGTGGGTGAAGGCGAGATTCCTGGCGCGCTGGGCTCCGGTGTTCACCCGCTGCTCCAGGAGGCGGACCGCTGCATCCGGCCGCTCGGCCATGAGCTGCCGGACGATGGCCGGGCCGTCGTCCGAGCTGTGGTCGTCGATCACGACGACCTCCACGCTCACCCCCTGGGAAGCCAGGGCGCTCTCGATGGCTTCCCGGACGAACCGGCCGTAGTTGTACAGCGAGATGATCACGGTCACATCGTGCAGAGCGCCGGACTCCCATGCGGCGGTGCTCTCCACGTGGACCAGCGGCTCGCCCGGATCCTCGACCGCGTGCCGCACATGAGCAACCTCGCGACGCAGGCTGCGGATCTCGACGAACAGCCGTTTCAGCACGCCGTTCTGTCGCTGGATCGTCGCGAGCAGCGCGTCCTCGGGGGCGACCGACTCACGTTCCGAGTCGCCGGCCTCGTCGTCCGGCGCGGGCGGCAGACCTGGCGCGTCCGGCACGAGCGGGCCCCGGCTTGCTGTCGCCGCCGCGAGCTCGGCGATCTCCGCAACCTCATCCTCGAGTCGCATCTGGGTACGGAAGAACTCGGCTCCGGCAGCGCGAACCTGCTCGAGGCGCTCGGGCTCTTCGAGCAGGCGGTCCAGCGTTGCGCCGAGATGCGTGTGATTGACGCTCACGAAATGCCGTCCCGGGTCGAGCGGCGTCGCGCCGGATGAGAGCTCGGAGACGTACAGGCAGCCGTTGCTCAGCGCACTCTGTGCTCGCATCCACTCGAACAGGGGGTCGTCGTCGGGATGGATGTTGAGGACGATCTTGGCGGATGCGAGCAATCGGTCCTTGCTCGGCCCCGACACGAAATCGGTCACCGCGTCCGTCCGGTTGGCCACGCCGTCGGTGAACCGCAGGTCGACGTGCCGGCGGGAGAGGTGACGTGCAGCCGACGCCAGGATTGCCAGGCGCCGCGGCGTCGAGCGCCCGAGGAAGACGACGTCCAGCGGCCTCGTGTCGATCCCGCCCGACGACCGATCCTGGGACGAGTCGTATCCCAGCCTGAGGCGTCGCGCCGCGAGGCCGACGGATGCATACGCCGCGACGCCCGCGTCCGAGATGTCCAGGACGGCCGCGGATGCATGGGCGTACCGCAGGGCATGGCGCCATCCGGCGCTCGACGGTCGGGCCGTGGACACGATGACCGTCCGCGCCAGCCGAGCCGCCAGCTCACGGGACTCGAGCTCCGTGGATGGCAGGACCTCGTGCGGAGCCACCAGCAGGTTGACGGTTCCGGCTTCGACGGGGGGTATGCCGTCGTCCACGGTCATCACGTCGACGCCGACCGCCTTTAGGGCGCGGCCAAGCCCATGAGCCACGGCTTCGGCCGGAAGGCTCATGGTCGGGGAGGTCACGACATTCAACCGGGGGGTCGTCACCGAACGGTTCATCCTCCATGGATCCGGATGAGCAGGCGGTGGGCAACAGCCGCGGAGCTCAGATCGAGGGCTCCATCCCTTCGAGCAAGTCCGATGCCGTTCTTCCGGGGCACGGAGGCGGGCAGCACCGCGGACGCTGGATGATACCAACGTTGGGTCGACATCGCCCGTGAGCGCCAGGCTCGAATGGCATCATCAGCGTGCATGACCGATGCCGATCGCCCCATCACCGTGGCCGAGTACGAGCCGATCGCCCGCGATGCCATGGACCGCGGCGCGTGGGACTACTACGCCGGAGGTGCCGGCGACGAGATCTCGCTGGCCGATGCGCACGCCGCCTGGGATCGACTGCGGCTGCGACCGCGGGTCCTCGTCGATGTCGCGTCGCGCGACCTCTCGACGACCGCGTTCGGCCGTGAGCTCACCCACCCGGTGATCGTGGCGCCGATGGCGGCCCACGCCCTCGCCCATCCCGATGCGGAGCGCGCGACCGCGCTCGGCGCTGCCCGCGCAGACGCACTCTTCACGTTGTCGACGATCTCATCGGTGCCCATGGAGGAGGTCGCCGCATCGGCGCCCGATGCCCCGCGCTGGTTCCAGCTCTACGCGCCCGCGGATCGGCCAGCCTGCCAGTCGCTCGTCGAGCGCGCCGCGGCCGCCGGCTACGAGGCGGTGGCCGTCACCGTCGATCTGCCCCTGCCCGGCAACCGGGAGCGGGACCGGCGAAACGCTTTCGTGCTGGATCTCGGCGCGCACCTGTCCCCGGACCAGCCGACCGACGAGGGCGGCATCATCGAGCTGCCAACCCTTACCTGGGACGATCTGGTTTGGCTGCGCTCGGTCTGCCCCATCCCGCTTGTCGCGAAGGGCGTCCTGCGCGCCGACGACGCAATCCGGGCCGTGGACCTCGGGTGCGACGGCATCTGGGTCAGTGATCACGGTGGCCGGCAGCTCGACACCTCGGTGGCGGGGATCGACGCGCTGCCGGAGATCGCGGCGGCCGTGGGCGGCCGCGCGCTGCTGGTGGTGGACGGCGGCGTGCGGCGCGGCATCGACATTCTCAAGGGGCTGGCGCTGGGCGCGGACCTGGTCGCTGTGGGCCGGCCGGTGCTCTGGGGACTCGCCGTCGGCGGGGCTGATGGGGTCCAGCACGTCCTCGAGATCGTGCGCGACGAGCTCTCGCTGGCCATGGCGCTCGCCGGATGCCGCTCCATCGAGGAGATCACCCCCGACCTGGTGGCACGCTGAGGTGCCATCGACGCGGCTGGCCGCGGCCGTTGGCCGGCGACAATCGCTGGCGGCTGCTGCCGCCGCAGCGCTCGTGCTCGTGCCGGTTGCGTGGCTGATGGCGCTGCCTGCATCCATGCTCGCGGCGTGCGACGGACCCACGCCCTCATTCCGCCGTGGCATCGAGACTGCCCCGACGATCGTCGTCGGCGAGGTCACCGCCGTCGGCATCGACGATCCGGCGTGGGGTCGCTCCGAGTTCACGCTGCGGGTCGACCACGTGCTTCGCGGGACCGCCCCCGGCGTGATGGAAATCCGAGATCTTGTCTTGCTGGAGCGGTTCCCTGGGCACTCATTGTGGGTGGTGTGGCAGTCGGTCTCGGAGCGATCATCGCCTTCCGTCCGCATCGCTCAGGGTGACGCGCCAGCGTCACGCGTTCAGCCGCCGGACCCTCGTGCCCCCTGGCGGAAGCCCATCCAGCCGCCGATGATGCCGGCCACCGGCTGCAGCGGGCCGGCTGTCGCCACGAGCCAGTACCACCAGGCGACGGATGGATCCAGCTCGTTGGCGACGAGTGGATCGGCGATGATCGTCAGCACGAGCCCTTCGCCAACCCAGGCTGCGGTGACGATCCCGATCAGGAAACCGAACGACGCGCCGGGCAGCCGACGACGCGCGACGACGAAGACGAGCGCGGCCACGAGCAGGAACTGGGTGCCATACACCGCCAGCCGCGACACCGTGAAGATGGTCGTCGGGGCGAAGTCATAGACCTGGATGCGGGCGGCAAAGGCAAGCCACGAGATGGTCACGGCCGTCCCCATGCCCAGCGTGAGCAGGCCAGTGGTGGCCAGATGGCGCCGCACGGATGCCTTCATGCGGGTCCTGACGCGTGCGAGCCGCCAGTTGCTGCAGCAACCATGGCGTAATGCTGGAGCCGAAGGTGGGATTCGAACCCACGACCGTCGGTTTACGAAACCGATGCTCTACCCCTGAGCTACTTCGGCGCGCGCGAGGCCGGATGATACCAGCGGCTCACGGGACCCGCCACCTGGGGCGCTGCGAGATGCTCTGCGCCGAAGTACGTCATGTTCAGTATTGACTGAAATCTGCGACTCGTGGCAGGATTCGCGGCGTTGTGCGGATCACCGACGAGGACACCTTCATCGAGGCGATGGCCCGCGTCCTGGGCGCCGGCATGCCACCGATGGCCGGACGGATGTGGGCCTACCTTGCCATCTGCGAGCCTCCGGAACGCACGGCTGCGGAGATCGCCGAGCGGCTCCACGCGAGCCGCGGCTCGATCAGCGGCATGGCGCGGCTCCTCGAGCACATCGGCCTCGTCCGTCGCGGTACGAAGCCGGGTGATCGGCGCGAGTACTTCAGCATCCCGCCCCGCGCGGCTCGCCGCCTGATGGAGCGCGGAGCGGAGCAGATGCGCGCCTCTCGCGAGATCGTGGAGGAGGGTCTCACCCTGATCGCCGGCCGGCCGTCCGACGCGCAGGCCCGACTCCGGGACCTGCGCGACATGTACGCATTCTTCGAAGGCGAATGGCCGGCGCTCCTGGAGCGTCTCCACCGCGCCGACAGCACATCGGAGCCCGATGCCGCCGCATAGGCTCCGCGAAAGGACCCGAGCCTGATGAACGCGGTCATCGAGACCCACCAGCTCACGAAGAGTTACGGCGCCCACCGAGGCATCGTCGACGTCGAACTGAGCGTTGCCGAGGGCGAGGCCTTCGGCTTCCTCGGCCCGAACGGGGCCGGCAAGACGACCACGATCCGCACCCTCCTCGACCACCTGCGACCGACGAGCGGCCGCGCCACGATCTTCGGTATCGAGACCACCGCCGATCCCGTCGCCATCCATCGCCGCCTGGGATACCTCCCCGGCGAGTTCGTCCTCTACGACAAGCTGACCGGTGGCCAGACGATCGAGTACTTCGCGAACCTCCGCGGCGACGTCGACCGGGCCTACCAGCAGCGGCTGATCGACCGGCTCGACGTCGACACCAGCCGCCGGTTCCGCGAGTACAGCAAGGGGAACAAGCAGAAGATCGGGCTCGTCATCGCGCTCCAGCATCGGCCGGAGCTGCTCCTGCTCGACGAGCCGACCTCGGGGCTCGACCCGCTGGTGCAGCAGGAGTTCTACGCCGTCATCCGCGAGGCAAAGGACGAGGGACGCACGATCTTCATGTCGAGCCACATCCTCTCCGAGGTGGAGCGCACCTGCGATCGCGTGGCGATCATCCGCGACGGCCGGATCGTCCGGATCGATCGGGTCGCCGCCCTGCGCGACATGGCGCATCACCAGGTGGAGCTGCGCTTCGACGGCCCGGCCCCTGCAACGGAGTTCGAGGGCCTCCCCGGAGTGTCCGAGCTTCGCGTCGAGGACGGCACGCTGCGGATGCGGGTGAACGGGGCGATCACGCCGGTCGTGAAGGCCGCCGCGCGCCATGAGCTGCTGCTCGACTTCGTGTCCCGCGAGCCCACCCTCGAGGAGACCTTCCTGGCCGAGTACAGCCCGGCAGCCGCGCCCACCGATCCGTCATCGGAGCCCGCCGGTGAGCGCTGACGTCGGCACGATCCGCGCGTCCACCGCCCTGCCCCTGCGCCGCCGCATCTACGGCTTCGGCAGCCTCTTCGGCAAGTCGCTCCGTGATTCGCGGCGGGCGGTCCTCATCGTCGGCGGCTTCTGTGCGCTGATGGTGCTCATCTCGGGCGCCTTCATCGCCTCACAGTGGCCGACCGAGCAGCTGCGCGCCGAGGGCGTCGCGCTGACGACAGCCCTGCCGGCAATCTTCACCGGGCTGTACGGCGGATCGGCGATCAGCGCCGACACGATCGGCGGCTTCACGAACTGGCGCTACGGCCTGATCTTCTTCCTCATGCCGGGCATCTGGTCGCTCATGGCTCTCTCCGGCACGCTGGTGGCAGAGATGCGACGCGGCAGCATGGACCTCGTCGCCGCCTCGCCGATCACGCGCGCCAGGATCGCCGTCGAGAAGGTCGGCGCCCACGTGGCCGCCATGACCATCGCGATGCTCGCCGTCGCCGTGGTGCTGTGGGCGACCGGGCTCGCCTTCGGGACGCTCCCCGGCGACGCCATCCCGCTGCTCGACGCGCTCAGCTACGCGTTGCTCATGGGCCTGGTGGCGCTCGCCGCCGGGGGGATCGCCTTCGCGCTCGCGCAATTCGTCGGACGCGGTGCGGCCGCCGGCCTTGCGGCCCTCGTCCTGGTCGGCAGCTGGATCGTGAACGGGTACCGGGAGTCGGTCCCGGTCTTCG
This sequence comes from uncultured Chloroflexia bacterium, assembly GCA_963704115.1. Classification (GTDB taxonomy): domain Bacteria; phylum Chloroflexota; class Limnocylindria; order QHBO01; family QHBO01; genus JACDBZ01. Next base: position 502,960 of record CAVPGY010000001.1, on the reverse strand, counting down.
ACACGCTCTCGCCGATCAGCTTCTTCACCTGGACCGCCGACCACCGGCCGATCGCCGGCATCCACGACCCGGTCGCCCTGGCCTGGCCGGCGCTGATCGCCGCCGGGGGGATCGGTCTCGGCGTCCTCGCGTTCGTCCGCCGCGACCTCGGCGAGGTCGGCGCGCTGCGCCTTCCGAGCCTGCCCGGCTGGATGCTCGGCGTCAGCGGGCCCACGCGGCGTGTCCTCGGCGAGCGGATCGGCGCGATCGTGGCGTGGGGCGCCGGCATCGGTCTCTACGCGCTCGTCATCGCAACCTCGAGCCGAGATCTGCAGCAGGTGATCGAGGAGTCGCCGTCGCTGGCGGAGATCATGCGCGCCGCCTTCCCGAACGTGGACCTGTCGGACCCGGGGTTCGGGCTGCAGCTCCTCTTCGTGCAGATCGGCACGCTGATCATCGGCTTCGCGGCGGCCGCCCTCGTCGGTGGATGGGCATCGGACGAGTCGGAGGGGCGCCTGGAGCTGCTGCTCACCACGCCCGTGCCGAGGGTGCGGTGGGCCATCCTCACCGGGCTCGGCACCTACCTCGCCATCGGGGGTGTGGCGCTCGTGGTCGCCCTGGCCGCCGCGCTCGGCGTGGCGATCGTGGGCCAGGACGTCCTGACGCCGTTCGCAGGATCGTTCGTTCTCGCCCTCCACGGCGTGGCGGTGGCCGGCATCGGGATCGCCGTCGGCGGCCTCATCCGCCCGTCGCTCGCCGCGCCGGCGATCATCGTCGTCGTCGTGGGCTGGCTGCTGATCGAGATCATCGCACCGCTGCTCGAGCTGCCCGACTGGGTCGGTGACCTCGTCCTCGCCTCACACTACGGCGAGCCGATGGTCGGGAGCTGGGACCCGGTCGGCATCGTGGCCGCGCTGGGCATCGCGACCATCGGCCTCGGGCTGGGCGCGTGGGGGTTCGCGCGGAGGGACCTGCGCGGCTAGTCCCGGGCCTCGGGGGGAAGCCAGCCGTGGATGAGCTCGTCGTGGAAGCGCGGCGGCCCGCCCCCGGAGGCCGTCTTCGGCACCGGCGCCATCGGCGCCCGCCCGCGGACGGCGTCGACGTGATAGGCGCACACGTCGGTGAGCGGGCAGAGGCCGCAGATCGGGCGCGGGGCGCGGCAGGTGTCGCGACCGTGACGGATCGCCTCGACGTGGAACGGGTACATCTCCTCGGGCGCGAGCACCTCCTCCAGCAGGTCGTGAGCGCGCGTGAGCGGCGTGGAGCGCGGGAACATCCCGAGCCGCCATGCCACGCGATGGACGTGCGTGTCGACCGGCATCGCGGGGCGCCCGAAGTTGAACAGGAGCACGATCGAGGCGGTCTTGCGGCCGATGCCGGGGAGCGAGGTGAGCCATTCGCGTGCCCGCTCCAGCGGCCACTCACCCAGAAAGCCCAGGTTCCAGGTGCCGTCGGTCGCGGCATGCACCTCGGCGAGCACGTGCTGGATTCGCTTCGACTTGGTCGGCGCCAGGCCGCCGGGCCGGATCACGTCCTCCAGCTCGTCGGTGGGGGCGGCGAGCACCGCATCCCAGGTCGGGTAGGCGGCCCGCAGGGCGGTGAAGGCACGGAACGAGTTCGTGTCGGCGGTGTTCTGCGACAGGATGGTGAGGATCAGCTCGTCGACCGGGCTGACGCGGGGGCCGGCCCAGGCCGGATGGTCGTATCGCTCCCCCAGCCGCTCGAGGACGACCTGTGCGATTCGGCGCCGCTTCCGCCGGTCGGCCGCCCGCTTCTGCGGGCTCGGGCCCCTCGCCATGTGCCGATGCGCGCCTAGGCGCGCGAGAGCCCCAGGCCGATGCCGATGCTGCGAGCCAGCCGTCCGGCCGCTGCCTGGAGCAGACGGTCGGTATCGGCCATCGCGTCCGCCAGGTCCATCGGCCGATCGACGATCGGCTGCACCACGGTCAGGGCCATCGCGGCGTCGAGCGCCTCCGCTCCGGGACCGAGGCCACCGCAGAGCAGCGCGACCGGCGTGTTGCGCGGACGTGCGAGCGTGGCGACGCCGATCGCCGTCTTGCCCTGGAGTGTCTGCTCGTCGGCGCGACCCTCTCCGGTGATCACGAGGTCCGCTCGCTCGAGGGCATCGGCCAGGCCGACCAGCTCGGCGACCACCTCGACGCCGGGGCGGACCGTGGCGCGGGTGAAGCCGAGCAGGCCCGCGGTGGTGCCCCCCGCCGCCCCGGCGCCCGGCAGGTCAGCGACGAGACGGCCGGTCGCCTCCTCGATCGCACGCCCGTATCGGGCCAGCGCCGCGTCGAGCTCGGCAACCGCCGCCGGGTCCGCGCCCTTCTGCGGCCCGTAGGTCGCGGCGGCGCCCCGCGCGCCGCAGAGCGGGTTGGTGACGTCAGAGGCGACGACCAGCTTCACGTCGGCCAGGCGCGGGTCGAGGCCTGTGGCGTCGATGCGGGCGAGGTCCGCGAGGGCTCCGCCGCCCTCCGCCAGCTCGCCGTCGCGGGCGAGGAATCGGATACCGAGCGCGCGGAGCAGCCCGCTCCCGCCGTCGGTGGTCGCGGAGCCGCCGAGGCCGATGGTGATGCGCTGGACGCCGGCGTCGAGGGCCGCGCGGATCAGGTCGCCGGTGCCGTGGCTCGAGGCGCGGCGGGCGCTCTCGGGCGTCCGCTCCGCGGGGTCGAGCCGGGCGAGCCCGGACGCCGCGGCCATCTCGACGAACGCGCCGTGCCCATCGTCGAGGAGCAGCCAGTCGGCGCTGACCGGCCGGCCCAGCGCGTCGGTGGTCTCGAGGGATCGCCGCTCTGCCCGCTCCCCCAGCGCAGCGGCCACCGCGGCCAGGGTCCCCTCGCCACCGTCGGCCATCGGTCGACGCTCGATCGTGTCGCCGGGGCGTACCCCCGACCATCCCTCCGCGATCGCGGCCGCCACGTCGACGGAGTCGAGGGCGCCGCCGAACGAGTCGGGGGCGATCACGATGGTGAGCGGGTGGTCTGGCATCGGCTGGGTGGCGATCAGCCCTTCAACGTCTTCCGACGCTCGACGTAGGCCGGGACGCTGGAGATCGGCGGCCGGATCTCGTCGCCGATCTCGCGCACCTCGAGGTTGAAGTGGTCCTTCCCGGTGTTGATCAGCTTCATGCCCCGACCGACCTCGGTGAGCAGCTCGATCCGGTGTCGCTCCTCGAGCTTGCGGATCGCGCCCTGCAGGATGACGTACGCCATCTGCGACAGGTTGCCGCAGCGGCTGGTTGCGGTGGATGCGCCGCTCGAGGTCGACCTGGCCGATGGCCGACAGGCCCGCCTGCTCGAGGATGTCGATGAGCAGGCCGATCTCGACCGCGTATCCGGTGAAGAAGGGCAGGCGCTCGAGCAGCTCGCGGCGGCCGGCGTACTCGCCGGAGAGCGGCTGGATCATGCCGGACAGCTCGGGGAAGAACAGGTTGATGAGCGGCCGGGCCATGAGCTCGGTCACGCGGCCGCCACCCTCGGCCTGGAGCGTGTCGCCCTGGCTGATCGGCCGCTGGTAGAAGCCCTTGACGTACTGGATCTTCGGCTCGCGCCAGCAGCGGTCCGAGCAGGCCGTAGACGAACCGCGGCTGGATGTTGCTGATGTCCGTGTCGATCCAGGCCACGATGTCGCCGTCGAGGACATGGAGGCTCTTCCACAGCGCCTCGCCCTTGCCGGCGTGGGTGCCGGTCTCGGGCAGGATCTCCGGGTGGCGGAACACCGGGACCCCGAGCTCCGTGGCGATCTCGACGGTGCGATCCGTGCTCTCCGAGTCGATCACCACCAGCTGGTCGATGAGCGGAACCCGGTCCATCAGCGCGCGTCTTCACGCGCTTGATGACGGTGCCGATCGTCTTCTCCTCGTTCAGCGTCGGCAGACCGACGCTGATCGTGACGCCGTGCCGCTCCTTGAGTGCCAGCAGCTTGCGCGATGTCGGCGAACTCGTGGGCGTGGAACGTGTTCTCGGCGAACCACTTGTCGACGATCACCGGCAGTGACCGGCTGCGCTCGACGAACGCGTCGGCATGCGCCAGCGTGCCCTCGCTGGCGCGCAGCTCCTCGAAGGTGGCGAGGCCGAGCGACTGCTTCGTCTTCACCACGATCACCGTCGGCTTGGCCTTGCTGGTCACCGCCTCGGCCAGCGTGCCGAACAGGTAGCGTCCATCCGGCGCTGGCGTTCGTCGGCTGTGCCGATGCGCCCATCACCACCAGGTCGTGATTCGCGGCCTCCTGATGATCGCCTGGCGAACGCTCGTCGCCTCGCGGATCATGCCGCTCGCGCGGCGGATTCCGGCATGCTCGCGGACGAAGGCGTCGACCGCCGCCTGCTCACGGTCGACGGCCCGCTCGCCGATGCCCTTCGGCACCACGTGGAGCACGACGATCTTCGCGCCGAAGCGTTTCGCGAGGTCGCGGCTGATCCGCATCGCCAGCTCGGCATGCGGGCCGCCGCGGACCGGGACCAGGATCGACTCGCACCTGCTCGAGGCCGCGCTGCTTGACGACGGCGATGTCGCAGGGCGACTCGCGCACGACCGCGTCGATGGTCGGCGAGAAGACGGGGCGCGCCGCGCCGGCGGTGCCGGACGAGATGCCATCTCAGCGGCCTCGGCCTCGGCGCGCGCCGTCTGCGCCGGCGTCGGCGGTCCGCCCCAGCCGAAGATGACGAGGTCCGAGCCCTCCTCCCCGACCGCCTCGATCACGCCGTCGGCGGCATGGCGGCCGATGCGAACCAGGGTCCGGAGCTCGACGCCCTCCTCGTCGCCGAAGTCGAGCACGCGCTGCAGCAGCCGCCGCGACGTCCGGGCCTGCGTGGCGCCCTCGGACAGGCTGACGCCCTCGGGCACCTCGACGATGCCGAGCGCCGTGATCTCGGTCGGCCGGCCGTTGGCGATGCCGGCACCGATGCGGACGAGGTCGCGCGCCGTTCGCGGGTTGGCGAGCGGGAGGAGGATGCGGTACGGGGTCGTGCGGCTGCGGTCAGGCTGCATCAGCGTCGGCGCGCCCGTCGCCGGCGCGCATCTCGCGCCAGCGCGTCCGACGAGGTACGGCTTGAGCTCCTCGAACTGGCGGGCCTGGTCGTCGATCACGCGCTCCGCCTGGTCGGTCGTCATCTCGAGCGTGTCGCTGATGAAGCCGGCGGTGCGCCCGAAATAGAGCGGGGTCAACGCGGCCAGCAGCCGCTCGCGGTCGGCGCCCGGGCGGTGGAAGGCGACCAGGGTGTCGTAGAGGCAGCGGATCCAGAGCTCGGCGCTGAAGTGGAAGTCGGCCGGCGCCTCGGGCAGCTCGAGCGCCATGATCCGTTCGAGCTGCTCGGGCGCTGAGCATCTCGGCCCACGTATCGGGCTGGGTGAGCCGCGCCTGCTCGAAGTTGTCGATCAGCTTCGCGTGGTTGACGCTGATCTCCTCGGGCGCGATGACCCGCTCGAAGCCGTACTCCGGGATCGGATGCGAGCCCTTGACGCGGAGCCATCGGTCCTCGTAGTGACCGGCCAGCCGGAACAGCGTGCCGACCACCTGGCGGAACATCGGTCCGAGGTCGCTGGCCGGGTCCTTGGCGTCGTGGATCTTCGCGCCGAGCCGAGCCTGGCAGACGGCGAAGCCCTCGTTGATGGCGCTGTGCGTCATCCAGATGTCGATCCCGAAGCGGGCCGTCAGCTCGTCGAACGTGTCGAGCTCGAGGTACCGCGCGACGAGGTCACCCGAGACCGCGAAGTCGCCGCCGATCGGCTGACGGATTCGCGCACCGTAGAGAGCGCGCGTGAGCGGATAGCTGATGTTGTTGGTGATCGTGCCGTCGTACTTGTAGCGCGCGTACATCGGCGCCACGAAGTCGTAGCCGCCCTTCAGGATCGGCCCGGCCAGGAGCTCGACCCACTCGGGGACGATCGAACGCAGGTCAGAGTCGACCATCACCATGGCCTTGACCTTCAGCTCCCGCGCCACCTCGAACAGGGCGCGGACGGCGGTGCCCTTTCCGCTGGTGCCCTGGTAGGTGAAGCTGATCCGCTGCAGCTTGTGCTTCGGGCTGACGAGGATCACCTTCTCCAGGTAGTCAGGGCTCTCGGTGCTGACGGCCACGTGCGGCGTGTTGTCCGCCGAGTTGCCGTCCGAGTTGACCAGGATCGGCTTGAGGTCGGGGAAGTACTGGACCATGCCGGCCGTCGAGGCGCGGACGACGTAGCCGATGGTCTCAGCGTTTCCGAACGAGGGGATCCCGACCATGAGATCGGCGGTCCCGATGCGCCGGACCTCGGCGAGCCCCTCCTGGTCGAGTGCCGATGCGGGCGCGGCGGCTGGCTGGGACGTCAGGGGTGGCCTCCTCGATCGTGCGGGGTGATCGCTCGGGGCATCCAAGGGTAGCACGCGAGCCGCCCCGGCCCGGCCCTCTCGGCTCTCACACGGCTCAGTCGCGGATGCGGCGGACCCGCTCGCGCGTGCCCACCAGGCGCGCGACGAACCCGCTCGACGTCGGGACGCGCAGGTCGATCTTCAGCCAGTCGTCGGCGCGCTCGCCCGGCGCGTACCGGCTGTTCTGATGCTTGGCGACGTAGTGCGTGAAGCCGGCCGTGCGCCAGCCGGGCAGCCAGCCGCCGATCGGCTGCTTCACCGCCGGGCTCACGCGCACCTGCACCCGCTCGTCGACCACCGACTCGAGCAGCCGTCGTCGCTCCTGCAGGGGGACGTCGAGCAGCGACTCGCCGTCGAGCTCGAGCAGGTCGACGGCCACGAAGGCGCGGCGCTCACTTGCGGGGTCCTCCGACAGGAAGGGCTGCGCGGTCCACACGCCGTCGACCACCGCGCGCTCGGTCCGGGCGGCCGCCCGGACCAGCTCGCCGACGTCACCGAGCGCGGCGCCGGCGGCCGCGCCCCGGTGGTCGGTGACGCTGGCCGCGCCATCGGCGATGCGGACGATGAGTCGATCGCCTGGCCAGAACGGCTCGACAAGCCACTCGATGCTGGCGATCTCGGCCCGCGCCGGCGTCGGCTGCTGGGGACGCGGCGGTTCGATCACTCGATCAGCGTAGACCGTGGGTACGGCCCGGTCGAGGCGGCACCGGCGCCGGATCCCCGCGCGCCCCGCGCTTCGCCCGGCCGCTTCGGTGCGCTGGCCGCGCGTGCCCGACGTGTCGGGCAGAGCGGTGCATCACGTCCGTCTCGGCCCTGCCGTGCCCGATCTATCGGGCGGTGGCGCGCACGAACGTCGCGCCGAGGCCGCTCGTGCAGCGTCGTGCCCGAACCATCGGCCTCAATGCGCACGAATCATCTCCGGCGTCTCACCGTGCCCGATAGATCGGCACGGTGATGCCTGGCTCCACGAAGTCCATCGGCGGCCCCCGCGCGACGCCCGGGCACGATCACGGCGGCACGTCGGCCGCTCGAACCGTGGGCTATGCCTCCGTCGGCCCCCGGTCGTACAGCTCGAGCCGACCTTCCTCGACCTGGGCCCCGACCTCGGAGCGGATCGCCTCCCACGCGTCGAGGTCCCACTCACCGACGAAGGTGATCGCGGTCCCCTCTCGGCCCGCGCGACCGGTCCGACCGATGCGATGCACGTAGGTGTCGGCATCCTCGGGGATGTCGAAGGAGAGGACGTAGGGCAGGTCGGTGATGTCGAGGCCGCGGCTCGCCACGTTCGTGGCGATGAGGAACTGGATCTGACCGGCCCGGAATGCCGCCAGCGTCCGATCCCGCTCACGCTGCGACAGCCCGCCGTGGAGCGCCGCCACGTTCTTGCCGCGTCGCTTCAGGGTGGCGGCCAATCGGTCCACCCCGATCTGGGTGTGGCGGAAGACGAGCAGCCGGTCGAAGCCGTAGTGCTCGTTGAGCTCGACCAGCGCGGCGACCTTGTCCTGCTCGGCGACGAAGTAGACGAGCTGCCGCACGGTCTCGACGGTCCGCAGGTCGGGCCGGACGGTGATGTGCGCCGGGTTGCGCTTCATGAAGCGGTCGCAGATGCGCAGGATGGCGTACGGCATGGTGGCACTGAACAGCGCCGTCTGGCGGTCGCGTGGACAGCGGGACAGGATCGTCTCCACGTCGACGATGAAGCCCATGTCGAGCATCCGATCGGCCTCGTCGAGGATGACGGTGGTGACCCGGTCCAGCTTCAGCTCGCCGCGCCGGATGAGGTCGAGCACCCGCCCGGGGGTCCCGACCACGACCGGTACGCCACGCGTGAGCGCCTCGATCTGGCGATCCATCGACGAGCCGCCGTAGATCGCCACGGCCCGGACGCCCCGGAACTGGCCGATACGGGCGATCTCCTCGGTGACCTGCACGCACAGCTCGCGGGTCGGCGTGAGGATGAGTGCCTGGACGTGGTGGCTGGACGGCTCGATCTTCTCGATGATCGGGATGCCGAAGGCCGCCGTCTTGCCGGTCCCGGTCTGCGCCTGCCCGATCAGGTCCTTGCCCTCGCGCAATGGCGGGATGGCACGCGCCTGCACCTCGGTCGGGGTGACGAAGCCCATCTTCTCGAGCGCGCGAGCAATCGTCGCCGGCACCTCGACCTCACCGAAGCGGTAGCCGGCCGCCGCGGCACGAATGGCCGCCTCGAACTCGGAGATCGGTGCGTCGTCGGTCGGCGGCGAGGCGCCGGTCGACGCCGGCTCGTTCGCCGGGGGCGAGGAGCGTCGGCGCCGAGGTCGCGCTGCTGGACTGTCGGTATCGGGCAAGCGGGGCTCCGCTCGGGGATGGTGGGTCAACGCGACGGCGGGCGCCGGCACGCTCCGTCGCCGGACCGCGGCGTAACGGACGCGGCGCTAGCGACCCGGGGGGTGCCGCCGCTCGAGCGATGCTACCACGGGGTCCTCCGGTCCAGCATGGCGGTGGCCGGGTGGCTGATCGATCGCCGGGCGCACCGCGTCGTGCTGCGGATGGCGTCGAAGCCGGTGGGCGAGCAGGCCGTGGGTGGGACTGAACACGAAGGCGACCACGAAGAGCAGCGTCGCGGTCAGCACGATCGAGCCGCCCGGGCTCCAGCCGAGGTGATAGCTGACGTACCAGCCGACCACGCCATAGAGCGCGCCGAGCACCCCGCCGAGGATCATCATCGGCGTGAAGCGATCGACCAGGAGGCGGGCGGTGGCGGCCGGCGTCACCAGCATGGCCAGCACGAGGATGATGCCGACCGCACTCAGGCTGACGACGATCGTGGCGGTGAGCAGGAGGAGCAGCAGCAGCTCCAGCGCGAAGACGGGGTAGCCGAGCGCCTGGGCGAAGGTCCGGTCGAAGCTGACGAGCAGCAGCTCCTTGCGGAGCGCGACGAGGATGCCGATGACGATGGCCCCGGCGAACGCGCTCACGGCGATGTCATCCCAGCCGACCGCCAGCAGGTCACCGACGAGGAACGCCGAAAGGTCCCGCTGATAGCCGGACTGGGTGCTGATCAGCACGATGCCGAGGGCGAAGGCGCCCGCGAAGAAGATGCCGATGGCGGTGTCCTCGCGGATCCGCTGTGCGCGGCTGACGACCGCGATCGCCAGCGAGGTGACCGTGCCGGCGATCATCGCCCCGGCGAAGATCGGCCAGCCCGCCACGTAGGCCAGCACGACCCCCGGGAAGACCGCGTGAGCCAGCGCGTCACCAATGAAGGCGAGGCGGCGGAGGACCACGTAGGCGCCGATCGCGCCGCAGGTGGCCCCCATGACGACGGCCTCGATGAGCGCGCGGCGGAAGAGCTCGAGTGACAGCGGGTCGGTCAGCCAGTCCACGGGTCGCTCACCGCTTCGGCACGTCGACGTGCCCGTGATGGCCGCCGCCGTGGACATGGGCATGATCGCCGGCGTCGACGATCATCAGCTCGCCGCCGAACGTCTCGTGCAGGGTGTGCGGTGTGAACGTCTCGGCCGGCGGTCCGAAGGCGACGATCCGCCCGTTGACGAAGCACAGGAGGTCGCTGATGTCGGCCGCTGTCTCGAGGTCATGCGTCGCGTAGACGACCGTGGTGCCCGCGTCGCGCAGCTCGCGCATCAGCCTCCCGATCGCCTCCTCGGTCGCGAGATCCACGCCGGTCATCGGCTCGTCGAGCAGCAGGACATCCGCATGCTGGACCAGCGCCCGGGCGAGGAAGACGCGCTGCTGCTGTCCCCCCGACAGCGCGCCGATCTGTCGATGCGCCAGGTCATGCATGCCGACCCGCTCCAGGGCGGCTGCCACCGCGGACCGGTCGTCCGGACCGGCCGGGAGCACCGGACCGATGCGCGGGTAGCGCCCCATCAGCACCACCTGTTCGGCGCTGATCGGGAAGCTCCAGTCGACCACCTCGCGCTGCGGGACATAGGCGATGCGCTGCCGATCGATCGGCCGGCCAGCTAGCGTCACCGTCCCGCGCCGGCGCGGGACGAGTCCCAGGATCGCGCGAAGCAGGGTGCTCTTGCCGCTCCCGTTCGGCCCGATGACGCCGATCAGCCGTCCCGGTGGCAGCTCAAGGTCGACGTTCGACAGCGCCCACCCGGCGTCGTAGCCGGCATACAGCCCGCGGAGCTCGAGGGTCGGCGGTGCAGCTATGGTCATGGTGAGACGCAGTATCGGCTCACCGGTCGCGGCGGTCAATGCGTGCTAGGCTCCGGCCATGGGTGCTCCCGTGCTCGATCCGACCTCCACCGCCGATCGGCTCGCGGCTGCCGGCGAGCGTGTCACGCGCCAGCGGCTGCTCGTCGCCGATGCGCTGGCGGCCCACGGTCGCCAGATCACCGCGCAGGACCTCTACGATCGGCTTCGCCGCCGCGCGCCGAGGATCGGGCGCGCCACCGTGTTCCGTACCCTCGAGGCGCTGGTGGCGGCCGGCGTGGCCCGGCGATTGGAGCAGGACGGCCACGTCTATGGCTACGTCGCCTGCCGCCCGGAGCATCATCACCACCTGGCGTGCGACCGCTGCGGGCGGGTCGAGGAGATCGAGGAGACCTACATCACGCCGGTCGCTGAGCGAGTGGCCGCGGACCTCGGCTTCACCATCGACGACGCCCGGCTCGACTTCTATGGCCTGTGCGCGACCTGTCGTGCGGCCGAGGGTCGCGGCTGAGGCTCCCCGCGCTCGGCCGCCCGATGCTCAGCCGGCGGTCGCCGCGACTCGCTGCGGGGGCATGGGGTCCGCGGAGTCGCTCGCCGCGTCCGCATACCCGTTCGGATGCGACTCGCGCCATGCCCACGCGTCGGCGAGCATCTGCTCCAGCGACGAGTGCTTCGGCTGCCAACCGAGCTCGCGGCGGGCACGGCGTGACGATGCGACCAGGACCGGTGGGTCGCCGATCCGGCGCTTGACCGGGCGGGCGGGGATGGCGCGGCCGGTGACGCGTCGGGCTGCCTCGACCACCTCCCTGACGCTGAAGCCGGCTGCCGATCCGAGGTTGTAGACCTCGAGCGAGGCGTCGCCCTCACCGGTGGCCTCGAGTGCGAGCAGGTGTGCCTCCGCGATGTCGCGGACGTGAAGGAAGTCACGGATGCAGGTGCCGTCGGGCGTCGGGTAGTCCTGCCCATGAATCTGGACGTGAGTCGCCTCGCCGGCGGCGACGCGCAGGACGAGTGGCATCAGGTGCGTCTCGGGGTCGTGATCCTCGCCGTTGCGCTGCGTGGCCCCGGCGACGTTGAAGTAGCGGAGGCTGATGGCGCGGAAGTCGTGCGCGGCGCAGAACCAGCGCATGGCGCCCTCGAAGGCCAGCTTCGTCGCCCCGTACGGGTTGATCGGCTCGGTGCGATCGGCCTCCGCGATCGGGACGCGGCGCGGCTCGCCATACACCGCCGCCGATGAGCTGTAGACGAGGCGGGTGACGCCGGTCTCCTTCATCGCCTCCAGCAGCTCGACACCTCCGGCCACGTTCACGCGGTAGTAGAGTCCCGGGTCAGCCATCGACTCCCCGACCAGCGAGCGAGCGGCGCAGTGGAGGACCGCGTCGACGCCGTCGGCAAGGATCTCGCCGAGCCGCGCGCGATCGTCGATGTCGCCGATGACCAGGCGCGCCCGCTCGGGCACCGCCGCACGATGCCCGCTCGACAGGTTGTCGTAGACGACCACTTCATGGCCAGCCTCGACGAGATGCTCGACACTCGTCGAACCCACGAATCCGGCTCCCCCGACGACGAGCAGCTTCAATCCACGCCCCTCCCCATCACGAGCGGGCCGCCGCCGGGACCGGGGTGGCATCGGCCGCCAACCGCGCGAGGGTGGCCGTCAGCAGCGCGGAGACGCGGGAGGCTCCGGCAGTGGTGGCCTCGGCGAGCTGCTCGAGCGTTCGGAAGCGTGCCGAGGCCTTGACGCCGATCCGCGGGCCGACGCTGTCCCGCACAAGGCGCGTGCGGGCGATCGTGCCCCGCACGGTGGCGCTGCCGGTGCTCGTCACGACGTAGTCGGCGCCGGCCCGTTCGGCCAGGCGGCACGCGCGCCGAATGAGCTCGTCGGACTGCGGCGCGGCCTCCAGAATGACGCCGGCGGCGGCCAGGGCGGAGTGCGCCATGTCGACCACGGCCAGCATGTCGTTGAAGACCGTCTCCTCGTCCCCGGATGCCAACGCGCCCCCGTTCAGCACGAAGTCGATCTGGGTCGCTCCCTGCTCGAGCGCCTTCGACGCCTCGAACGCCTTTACGCTGAGGATCTGGCCGCCGGACGGGAAACCGACGACCGTGCCGAGCGTCACCCGAGAACGTCCGAGCTGGCGCTTGGCGGCCTTGACCAGCCACGGGCTAACCGTCAACGCCGCGACTTCGTGCTCGGTCGCCAGCGCGACGGCGGCCTCGAGGTCGCGAAGCGACGCGTTCGGCTGAGTGAGTCGGTGCTCGAGCCGCAGGGCCCGGCGCACGCTGGCGGTCATCGGTGCGCGGTCCCTCCGCTCGGTTGCAGCAATCGATGAATGCATCCAGACATGGGTCCGGACGGTCGATTGTAGCAGCGTCCCTCCGCGTGGCAGCCACGGCCGGTCGGTGGAGGCCCGCTGCCGGTGCGCCCTGTCACCGCTCGTCGGCGAGCTGTCGGGCCAGGGAGAGGAGCGTTTCGCGCTCGTTGCGCGAGGGATCCTCGAGGACCGCCTCCATCAGTCCCGCGAGCACGCGTCCGATGCTCGGGCCCCGCGCCAGGCCGATCTCATGCTGGAGGTCGTGGCCATCGATCACCAGCCGCCGGTGGACGAGCAGGCCGGGCTGCCGCTCGATCTCGTCGGCGATCCGGCGTTCGAGCTCGTCCTGGTTCCGCTCCCCGGGCGCTGCGACGCCGGAGGCCGTGCTGTCCGCGCGTCGCAGGGTGAACAGGAGGTCGCGGTCGACCCCGTCGGTGCGACGGATGAAGCGCCGCACGGCGGCATCGGTCCATGATCGGTCGTATTGGTACATGTGATGGCGGATGGCTGCGGCGATGCGATCCGCCCGCCAGCGCGGGACGCGCAGACGCGCCAGCAGCCCCGCTGCCAGCTCAGCACCGACCTCCTCGTGGCCGATGAAGTGCCCGTCCGCCATGGTGGTCGCCTTGCCGATGTCGTGGAGCAGGGCCGTCAGCCGTGCGTCGAGCGGGGCGACGGGCGGCGCCGCGTCCACGGCGGCCAGGGTGTGGTCGAGCGCGTCGCCAGCCACTGGCTTGTCCTGCGGGATGCCGCGCAGGGCCGCCACCTCGGGAAGCACGACCCGGAGCAGGCCGAGGCGCTCGAGCAGCCGCAGCGCCCGCGATGGCGTGGGATCGAGCGCCAGGATCCGGACGAGCTCGTCGCGCACCCGCTCGGCCGAGATCACGGCCACGGTCGGCGCCAGCTCGACGATCGCCTGCTCGGTCTCCGGGTCGAGCGCAAGGTCGAAGCGTCCGGCGAACCGCGCGGCGCGGATCAGGCGAAGGGCGTCCTCCGCGAACCGCTGACGCGGATCGCCGACGGTTCGGAGCTGCCGACGCGCGAGGTCGGCGACACCCCCGAAGGGATCGACCACGGTACCCCGCGCCTCCGCAGCGACGAGGTCGACGGGCACCCAGGCGATGGCGTTGATCGTGAAGTCCCGGCGCGCCAGATCGTCCCGCAGCGAGGCACCGAAGCGCACCGCCTCGGGTCGGCGTGCATCACGGTAGGCGCCCTCGGTCCGGAATGAGGTGACCTCGACGGGCGGGGTACCTCTGACCGTCACCGTCCCGAAGCGGTTCTCCCACGTCGTGTGCGGGAAGAGCGCCTCCACGGCCTCCGGCGGAGCCGAGGTCGCGGCATCCCAGTCCCACGAGTCGTGCGGCGCGCCGGTCAGCCGATCGCGAACGCAGCCGCCGACAAGCACCACCTCGTGCCCGGCGGCGACCAATGAAGCGAGCACGCCGCGTACGCTGTCCGGCAGATCCGGATAGGCGAGCTCGACGTCGGGCGCTGCCACGCGAGCGCCGGTCAGCTCGTCGGCTGAGGTCGGCGGATGGGCTCCAGGAAGAGGTAGGTCCGCCAGGCGTCGTTGCGTTCGTCGGCCAGGTACGTCCCGAAGAGATATCGCAGATCGGCCCTGGGAGCGCGCGGCTCGCGCATGAGGCGCATGCGCGCTTCGACCAGCGTCTTGCCACCCTTGCGGTGGTTGCAGCCTCGGCAGGCGGCGACGAGGTTCTCCCACTCGTGGCGCCCGCCGCGGTGTTTCGGCATCACGTGATCGATCGTCAGGTCGCGGCTCGTGGTGCCGCAGTACTGGCAGGTGTGCCGGTCGCGGACGAAGACCTCGCGCCGGCTGAGCCTGACGCGCGGCTGCGGCCGCTTGATGTGGTACTGGAGGCGGATCACCGAGGGTGCCGGGATCTCGATCGAGGGAGTGCGGATCACCTGGTGATTTCGCGCCAGCAGCTCGGCCTTCTCCGCGCCGAGCAGCCTGAAGGCGCGCCTGATGTCGCAGACGTTGAGCGGTTCGTAGTTCTGGTTCAGGACCAGCACCGGCGCATTGATCATGGGTGGAACCTTGGCGCGATCATAGCAACCAACTCGGCCGACTCGATAGAGCGGGACGGTTGGTGCGGGCCGGGCATGCCGAAGCTGGAGCGCCACGCAGTCCTCGGGCTCTAGTCGGGAATCGCGGTGCGGACCCTGGCGCCGATGCCGATCCCGAGCGACCGCGACCCGGGACAATGAGACGGCCGGCCTCCCGGAGGAGGCCGGCCGTTCGCTGCGAGTGCGAGGTTCTCAGGCCGGTGGCGTCGTCGGGGCCGCCGCCTCGGTCGCCGGCGCGTCGTAGTGCGGCGGCGGAACGAATCGGTTCTGCACCCAGATGCCGAGCGCCAGGAGCGCGGCCACGATCACGCCGAGGCCGATCCAGACCACCACGCCGCCGAGATTGGCGACGTTGCCGACGAGGATGCCGTACCACTGGAAGTCGGCATCGCCGAAGGTCGTGTTCGCGAAGCCGAGCTCGCCCATCACCGGGAGCAGGAATGCCGCTCCGAAGGTGATGAACACGCCGTTCACGAACCCACCGATGATCGCCCCCACCCGTCCGCCGGTCGCATTGCCGAACACGCCGGCGGTGCCACCGGTGAAGAAGTGCGGGACCATGCCCGGCAGGATGAGCGCCAGCGACAGGCCGAGCCCGTCGGTGAGGCCGAGGATGCCGAGGCTCACGAGACCGCCCGCGAAGCTCGCCACGAAGCCGATGAGCACCGCGTTCGGTGCGAACGGGAACGTGATCGGGCAGTCGAGCGCCGGCAGTGCGTCCGGGACGATGCGCGAGCCGATGCCCGCGAACGCCGGGACGATCTCGCCGAGGATCGTGCGCACGCCGAGCAGGATCACCGCCACGCCGGCGGCGAACGTCAGCGCCTGGGTGAAGCCGAAGACGACGAGGTCACCACCGGTGATCGCGGCGATCTGCTCGGCGCTCGCCACCTGCGCGTACCAGATGCTGAAGATCAGGTAGATGAGGATCATCGCCACGGCGGTGGCGACCATCGCATCGCGCAGGAAGTTGATCGTCTTCGGGAAGTTCATCTCCTCGGTCGAGCGCGACTGCCCACCGAAGGCCTTGCCGGCCAGGCCGGCCAGGATGTACCCCATCGTGCCGAAGTGGCCGATGGCGACCGGCTGATCGTTGGTGATCCTGCGCATGAACGGCTGCCCGAGGGCCGGCATGACGACCATCACCGTGCCGAGCAGGATGCCGCCGAGGATGACGTTCGGCGCGTCGACGATGTCGGCTGCCGACAGGACGACCGCGAGCATCGTGGCCATGAACAGGATGTGGTGCCCGGTCAGGAAGATGTACTTGAGCGGGGTGATCCGGGCGAGCAGCAGGTTGACCAGGAATCCGACGAGCATGACCCAGGCGACGGTCACGCCGAACTCGCCGGCCGCGATGGCGGTGATCGCCTCGTTGGTCGGAACGACACCCTGGGCGCCGAAGACCTCGAGGATCATCGTGCCGAGGGGCGTGAGGGCCCCGACCACCGCCCCGGCGCCGACGCCGAGGATGACGAACCCGAGGACCGCCTTGAGCGTCCCGCCGATGACGTCGCCGGCCGGCTTGCGCAGGGCGACGAGCCCGACAAGCACGATGAGGCCGAGGAGCAGCGCCGGCTGGCTCAGGATCTCCTCGACGATGAAGCGGACAATGCCGCCGATAACGTCCACGATTGGGTCTCCTCCGTTTCTTCCGCGTGTCCGCGGCCCACTCCCTCAGCTGCCGTGCGCCCCGGTGCGGGGGCGTTCCGTCATCGACCAAGCGCCTCGCGCAGCTTGCGTTCGATCTCCCCCTTGTCGAAGAAGTTGGTGATGGTGACCAGGGTCCCCTTCACCGGACCGAGCTGCTCAGCCAGCTCGGAGCTCGTCAGGACGATGTCTGCCGACGCCCCCATGCCCCTCGCCGAGCTGATGTCGGCCACCTCGACCAAAGCGTCCTCGACACCGATCGCCTTCAGCGCCGCCTCCGTGTTCATCCGCAGCAGAAGGCCCGTCCCGAGCCCCATGCCGCACACGGTCAGGATCTTCATCCGGTCGCTCCTTCCACCACTTTGAGCACCTGGTCCACCGTCCGTGCGCCGATGAGCGCCTCCCTCCGGGTGTCGTCGCCGAGCAGCTCGGCCATCTGCCGCAGCGCCTCGATGTGCGACTCGTCGTCCGGTGCGGCGAGCCCAACCACCAGGCGGACCGGGTCGTTCTCCGGGTGACCGAAGGGCACCGACGGCGCCAGGGTGAGGAGGCTGAAGGCGATGCCCCGGACCGCGGGGCTCGGCCGGGCATGGGCGAGCGCCACCCCGGGAGCGATGACGATGTACGGTCCATACTCCTTGAGGGCCGCGAGCATCTCATCGCCATAGGCCGGATCGACCGATCCGCCGGCGGCGAGGAGCTCGCCCGTGCGGCGCACGGTGCTCTCGCGATCCTCGTGACGCTCCGCGAGCGCGATTGAGCGCTCGCTCAGCGATTCGCGGAGGGAGGCGGGCTGGTCACCCATGACGCGATGCTACCGATCCGGCGCAAGGGCGCGCATCGGATTCTCGTCGATGCGCGCAGGGTGACATGGCTCCAATGATGCGGAGTTCGGACGGGGGCGCATGGGCCGTTCGGCCCGTCTGCGGGCGAACGGCGCGACCGTGGGCGCTGTTGGGCACTCGACGCGCTCCCGAGTAGAATTGCGATGCCGAGGCAGGACGGCGCGAAGCGCCGACATCGGCATGCATGAAAGAGCCCCGAATGACCACCATCGAACGATGCAACCTGGGCTACCAAGGTCGGCCTCGCCCGCATGCTCTCGGGCGGCGTGATCATGGACGTCGTCACCGCCGACCAGGCGAAGATCGCCGAGGAGGCCGGCGCCGTGGCGGTCATGGCGCTGGAGCGTGTCCCGTCCGACATCCGCAAGTTCGGCGGCGTGGCGCGCATGAGCGACCCGAAGCTGATCAAGGAGATCAAGGCGGCGGTCACCATCCCGGTCATGGCCAAGTGCCGCATCGGTCACTTCGCCGAGGCGCAGATCCTCGAGTCGCTCGAGGTCGACTTCATCGACGAGTCCGAGGTGCTCACCCCGGCCGACGAGGAGCACCACATCGACAAGCACCGCTTCAAGGTGCCGTTCGTGTGCGGCTGCCGCGACCTGGGCGAGGCGCTGCGACGCATCGGCGAGGGCGCGGCCATGATCCGCACCAAGGGCGAGGCCGGCACCGGCGACATCGTCGAGGCGGTGCGGCACATGCGCGCCGTCGCAGAAGGGCATCCGCCAGCTGCAGTGCGATGCGCGAGGACGAGCTGTTCGCCGCGGCCAAGGAGCTGCGTGCGCCGCTACGACGTGGTGAAGCAGACCGCCGAGCTCGGTGCGCTGCCCGTGCCGAACTTCAGCGCCGGCGGCGTCGCCACCCCGGCCGACGCGTCCCTCATGCGCCAGCTCGGCGCGGAAGCGGTCTTCGTCGGCTCGGGCATCTTCAAGAGCGAGGACCCCGAGCGCTACGCCAAGGCGATCGTCAAGGCCGCGACGCACTACGACAACCCGGAGATCCTGGCCGAGGTCAGCACCGGCCTCGGCCGCCCCGATGCTGGGCATCAGCTCGGCAGAGATCCCGCCCGAGGAGCGCCTCGCCGTTCGCGGCTGGTAGACCGATGGAGCAGGCTCCTCGCCGTCCACGGATCGGCGTCCTCGCGGTGCAGGGCGCCGTCCGCGCCCACATCGACGCCATTCGCGAGATCGGCGCCGAGCCGGTCGAGGTGCGCCTGCCGCGCGACCTCGTCGACCTCGACGCGCTCATCCTGCCCGGCGGCGAATCGACCGCCATGCGCAGCCTCATCGACGCTACGGGCTGCGCGAGCCGATCGCCGCGATGGCCCGCGGCGGGGCGCCGATGCTCGGCACCTGCGCCGGCATGATCCTGCTGGCCGAGCGCAGCGAGCGACGGCGACGACGCCGGTGCTGCGGGATGCTCGACATCGAGGTCCAGCGCAACGGCTACGGCCGCCAGCTCGATTCGTTTCGAGACCGAGCTCGACGTCCCGGCCCTCGGCGAGGGCGTCGCTCCACGGCGTCTTCATCCGCGCCCCGATCGTCGACGGACGTTGGGCCCGCGCGCCGAGGTGCTGGCCCGCGACCCCGACGGCAGGCCGGTCGGCGATCCGGCAGGGCAACGTGCTGGCCACGACCTTCCATCCGGAGCTGACGCCGACCGGCGAATGCATCGGCTCCTGCTCGAGCTGGTGGCGGAGGGTACGGGTCGACCGCGTGATCGAGACCGAGCGAACGATCCGCCGGCGCGCGACTGACCGATCGGCAGGCCCTGGCCGATCTCTCCCGTCGCGTGCACGCCGCCGCTGACGCGCACCGCCGCAGCCTCGGCGTGCCGGCCCCCTCGACCGAGACGCCGCGATCAGCCTCTCGACGCTCATGCCGTCGTGGCTGCCGCTGCGGGCGCCGTCCGTCCACCTCGTCGCCGAGTCGGACGGCGAGATCGTCGGCAGCTGCCGCGCCATCGAGGAGCCGCACCGCGACGACTGGGCCATCACCGAGCTCGACGCGGCCGACGACCGATGGCCGCCGAGATCCGCTGGTCCCTGCTCGGCGCCCTGATCGAGGAGGGCGCGCGGCACGACGTCGGCCGCTTCCACGCCGCCTGCGCCGACGTGCGCGAGAACCTCGAGCTCTTCGGGCAGGCCGGGTTCACCGCGTACGCGCAGGAGGAGATCTGGTGGCGTCCGCCGGAGACGGTGCGCGGGCCCGCGCTCCTGGCTCCGATCGATCGTCTCGCGCGACGGGCGGCGGCGCGGCGCGACGAGGTCGCCGCACGAGCCTCCCGGAGCTTCAACCGGCCGGCGCGCCGGACGCGTGGCACCTCTTCGACCTCTGGTCGCACGCGACGCCGCCGGCGATCGCGCGGATCGAGGCCTACAACGCATCGGACTGGGACTCGGTCGGCAACGAGGCGATCGTGCCGCGCTCGGCGCTCAACCCGATCCTGCACTTCGGCGAGGTGAACGCCTGGTTCCAGCCGTCGGAGCAGCGGGCCGGCGGCTTCGCGCAGCACGGCACCTGCCGCGGCGGTCCGCACTACCTGCGCTTCCTCGTGCGCGACGGCGATCGACGGCGCCGCGCTTCCTGCGCGCCGCACTCGCGAGGATGGGCGCCGAGGCGATCGGTGCAGGCATCCTGTCTCCGGTGCGAACATACGAGTCGCGGGCATGCGTGCCGCCGCCGCCGTCGGCTTCGAGCCGGTCGGGCGGGTCACGCTCCTCATGCGCGAGGTGCGGGCACAGGTCCGCGCAGCCGGCGATGGTGCCGGTCACGTCCCGGTGAGCGCAGGGGAGGCGGAGCACGAACATGGTGCGACGCGAGACGACCGATGACCTCGACGCGCTCATGGAGGCGCTGCCGCCGGAGATCGTGGAGCGGCTGAGCACGGTCGCCAACCGCACCGACCTGCTCGAGGTGGTGATGGACCTCGGGCGCCGGCCCGAGGCACGCTTCACGACGGGTGAGCAGGACCTCCTCGACCGCGAGGTGACCGAGGCGGACATCGCCTACGTCATCGACCACATCGGCGTGTTCGGCGACGACAACCGCGCCGGGATCGAGCGCACGCTGCACCGCATCAGTGCCATCCGCAACCGCTCCGGCAAGGTCGTGGGGCTCACCTGCCGCATCGGCCGCGCGGTCTTCGGCACCATCGACATCATCCACGACATGGTCGAGGGCGGGCAGTCGCGTCCTGCTCCTCGGCCGTCCCGGCGTCGGCAAGACGACGATGCTGCGCGAGGTGGCCCGCGTCCTGGCCGACGACCTCGACAAGCGGGTGATCGTGGTCGACACCTCGAACGAGATCGCCGGCGACGGCGACATCCCGCACCCCGGCATCGGCGACGCGCGCCGCATGCAGGTCCGCACGCCGACCGAGCAGCACGCGCGTGATGATCGAGGCGGTCGAGAACCACATGCCCGAGGTGATCGTCATCGACGAGATCGGCACCGAGCTCGAGGCGCTGGCCGCACGGACGATCGCCGAGCGCGGCGTCCAGCTCGTCGGCACCGCGCACGGCAACACGCTCGACAACCTGATGCTCAACCCGACGCTGTCCGACCTCGTCGGCGGCATCCAGTCGGTGACCCTCGGCGACGAGGAGGCGCGGCGCCGCGGCACGCAGAAGACCGTCCTCGAGCGCAAGGCGCCGCCGACGTTCGACGTCCTGGTCGAGATCGTCGAGCGCGACAGCGTCATCGTCCACCGCAACGTCGCCGAGACGGTCGACGCGATCCTGCGCGGCCACATGGTCCCGCCCGAGGCGCGGTTCCGGAACGAAGGCCGGCGAGGTGAAGGCGGCAGACCAAGTACGACTACCGCATCAGCGAGATCCGCGTCCGCGAACGACCTTCGCGCCGCTGGAGCCGACGGGCGGCTTCGGTGCCTTCGGCCGTGGCGGGCCGCGCGGCGGACGGTACGAGCGGGGCCTGCGCCCGCTGCCCGGCGGCTGGCGACGGTCCACGTCGAGACGCGTGCCCTTGCCCGGAGAGCGGATCGTCGGGCAAGCGCGAGCCCCGACGAGCGCGACCCGCGGCGGGAGCTCGAGCATGCCCTGGCCGAGATGGACGACGCTCGCGACGTCGACCGGCCGATCGGCGCCCAGCGACCGGCGCCGGCCTCGAGCGCAGAACGCATCGGCCGATGAGCGTCTTCGCGTTCGGCGTCAGCCGCAAGCGCCTCGAGCAGTCGGTGCGCGAGCTGGGCGTGCCGGTCAACGTGGCCCGCGAGACCTCGACGATGCCGATGCCGTCGTCACCCTGCGCAACTACTACAAGCGCAAGCCCGCCGCCCTGCGCGACGCCGAGTCGAACGGCGTGCCGATCTACGTGCTCAAGTCGAACACCATGGTCCAGATGGAGAACATGCTGGCCAGCCTGTTCGACCTCGAGGCCGATCCGCAGGAGGCGGCGCTGCGCGAAACCGCCGAGGCGATCGGCCTGGTGCAGGCCTCCGGCCGTCCGCTCGAGCTCGCGCCACAGAACGCCTACGTCCGCCGGCTCCAGCACCAGATGGCCGAGCGCAACGCGCTGATGTCGCGCTCACGTGGCTCCGAGCCGAACCGACGGGTCGAGCTGCTGCCCGAAGACGGGAAGTGGCGTGGCGATGAGCCGAGGCGCCGCATCGCGGTGCTCGTGGTGCTCGGGCCGTGCTGGTCGGGCGATGGTCGTGACCAGCGTCCTGCCGCCGGCGTGACGCGCGGCCGGTTCATCACCCTCGAGGGACCGGAGGGCAGCGGCAAGACGACCGCCGCGCGGCACTCGCGACCTGGCTGCGCGAGCGCGGCCGACCGTGGTGCTGACCCAGGAGCCGGCGAGGCACGCCGCTCGGCGACGAGATCCGACGGATCGTGCTGCACATGCGGGGCATGAGCGACGACCTCGACCCGCGCGCCGACGCGCTGCTGTATGCCGCCGGTCGCGCCCAGCACGTCGGACGGCGTCATCCGGCCCGCCCTCGAGCGCGGCGACTGGGTCGTCTGCGCCCGCTATCTCGACTCGTCGCTCGCCTACCAGGGCGCCGGGCTACGGCAACGACACGACGGAGCTGCGCCGCCTCCAGGAGTTCGCCACCGACGGCCTGCTCCCCGACCTCACCCTGCTGCTCGACGTGCCCGTCGAGATCGGCCTCGAGCGCACCCGTCGGCGCGCGGAGTGGAACCGCTTCGAGGACACCGAGGAGCTGACGTTCTTCGAGCAGGTGCGGTCCGCCTACCTGCGCCTCGCCGGCGACGAGCCGAACCGGTTCCGCGTCGTCGACGGCTCCGGCTCGGTCGACGAGGCTGACGCCGCGATCCGCGCGACCGTGGACGCCGAGCTGCACCCCTGAGCAACGCCGGTCGGTCTCGCCGCCGCAATCCCGGCGGGGGACGCGCTTGATGAACGGGACGGCGTTCTCGGCGCGGGGCACGAGACGGGTGGCCCTCGGGTGCTCCCCTGCGCCATACTGTTGCCCGGTGTCTCGCCTTGCCCGTCGTCGATCGAAGGAGCCCACCCGGATGAAGCTCGTCACCGCCATCGTCCACAACGAGGATGCCGCGACACTCGTCGACGCTCTCCTCGAGAAGGAGTACCGCGCCACGCGGTTCAACTCCTCCGGGCGGCTTTCTCAAGCAGGGCAACGCCACCATCCTGGTGGGGGTCGAGGACGACCAGGTCGACGCCGTCCTCGAGCTCATCAGCGCCAACTGCCACTCTCGGAAGCAGTTCGTGAACCCGATGCCGCCGATCATGGAGCCGGGCGAGTTCTACATGCCCTACCCGGTCGAGGTGGAGGTCGGTGGGGCGACGGTCTTCGTCCTCCCCGTGGAGCGATTCGAGCGCCTCTGAGACCCGACCCGACCCGATCGAGACGCCTCCCGCACCGTGGCGGCCGATAGATCGGGCCTGGCGGCGCACGAGAGCGTCGCCGCGCGCGTGCATGCCGATCAATCGGGCACAGCGGCGCCGGAACGCTGCATCCAGCGCCGATGTGCGCCTGCGTGCCCGATCGGTCGGGCAGAGCGCCCCGCGGCGATCGTCTCGTGCGAGATCCTGCCCGATCGATCGGCACGCTTGGGGCAGGCGGTACGCTGGCGCACATGACCCCCTTCGCCACGCCCGCCTGGGTTGCCAGCCTCGAGGCGGAGGCGCCGGACGTCGTCGCATGCTGGCGCGTCTTCGACTGGAGCGTGTCCGGGCTGACGGCGCTGCGCCGCGAGATCCGCCCGCGGGTCGAGCCGGGCGACGCGCCCCGCATCCTGGCCCAGCAGGAGGCGATCGGCGACGCGCTGGAGGCGGTGCTGCGCTCGCTGCCCGATCGGCTCCTGCTCGCGCCCGGCGGCGAGGAGGACTGGAACGTCGCGCAGGCCTTCGCCCACACCACCGCCGCGCGCCGATTCCTCGGTACGTGGGCGGCGCTCGACGTCGACGGGAGCTGGCCCGAGCACCGTCCACCCACCGTGGTCCCGTCGATCCCCGGAGCTCCGGACGCCTCGCGCGAGCGCCTGCTGACCCTCCTCGACAAGTCGCGCCGCGCGATCCGGGATGCGGCGGCGCGCATCGAGGGACACGAGACGCGGCGCTGCCGGATGGAGCATCCGCTGGTCGGCCATCTGCGCTGTGGTGAGTGGCTCCTCTTCCTCGGCATCCACGACCTCATGCACCTCGAGCAGCTCCACCGCCTGCGCGACACCGATGCGGCCGCGGTCGAGCCCGCGGACGCCGAGATCGCTCCCGGCACCGATGCCTGAGCGGCCCGCCCCGCTCGTCCTCGTCACCACGCCGGAGGAGGGCCAGCCATTCGGCAGCCATGCCGCCGTCGCGGCCGATGGAAAGCGATTGCTCGCCGCCGACCTGTCGCGCCGGCTCGGGCGGCTCGGAGCGGCCGTGGCACCCCTCGCCGCCGCGGAGCCGGACGGCTTTCCACTGGGGCCGCTGGTTCTCCGCCGGCGCGCGAGCGGCACTTGAACGCGCCGCGACAGCGGACGGCACGGTCGACGCCATCGGCTACGTGGGTGGCGGGGCGCTCTCCCTGGTCGACGACGCCGCGCTCGACGGCCTCCTCTCGCCGATTGCCGGCGAGGTGGTTGCCAACAACCGCTTCAGCGCGGATGCCTTCGTGGTGGCCGGCGACCTCCCGGCCGCGATCGAGGCGCTCTCGTCGTGCGAGTCCGACAATGCCGCACCGCGGCGGCTGGCCGAGGCGAGATTCGCCTGGCGCGACCTCGGGGCGGCGCGGTGGGCGCGGTTCGACGTCGACACGACGCTCGACCTCGCCCTGCTCCGGCTCGCCGGCCGCCTCGAGGGGATCCGCCCCCTCCCGGACCCGGTGCGAGGCTTCCTGGAGATGGCGCGGCTGCCGGGCGGTCGAGCGCTGGAGGTGCCGCACCTCGAGCGCCTGGGCGAGGTCATCCGCGACAGGGATGCGGAGCTCGTGGTCGCCGGGCGCATCCCGGGCGCCACGACGGCCGAGCTCGAGACCGAGACCGCGTGCCGCGTGCGCGCCTTCGTCGAGGAGCGCGGGATGCGATCGGCTCGCAGCGGCACGGCGCCTCGGTCGCTGCTCGCCGCCTTCATGGCGCGGACGTCTCCTGCGGATCTGATCGCGGAGCTGTGCGGACTCGGCGACGCGGTCGTGCTCGACACGCGGGTCCTGATGGCCGCGCAGGCTGGCTCAGCGGACGCTTCCGTCTGGCCCGCCGAGGAGGAGAGGCTCGCGTCGGACTTCGGCGACGCCGCGCGCGTCGTCACGCCGTGGCTTCGCGAGCTGACCGAGGCAGCGGCGCAGGCATCCGTGCCGGTGCTGTGTGGCGGCCACGCGCTGGTGAGCGACGGGCTGCGGATCATCGTCGCGGCCGCCTGGCAGGGGCGGTGACGGCGCCGGGCCACACCGACGGCGCACCCTCCGCAACGCTCCGGATGCCCCTGCTAGACTGTGATCGAGGCAGTCGACACGGGACACGCCTCGAAGCACTGACACGACACGAACGCGTTGGGCCTCGGCCCGACACCACGCACACCGCGCGTGCAACCGGAGTTCCAGATGGATCAGACCGGCCTGCTCTACGTCATCGGATTCGCCTTCGCCGCGACGCTCTTCGTCTTCGGCACGATCCTGTTCAGCTGGCTCATCACGCATCGGCGACGGCGCCCGCAGAAGGGCCTGCCCTACGAGTGCGGGATCGACACCATCGGCGACACGTGGAGCCGCTTCGGCCTGGCCTTCTACCTCTACGCCCTGCTCTTCGTGGCCTTCGACGTCGAGATCATCTTCGTCTACCTGTGGGCCATCACGGTGCGCGCGCATCGAGTTCCAGGGGATCGTGCTCATCGGCATCTTCCTTGCGATCCTGATGTTCGGTGAGTTCTACGCGTGGAAGAAGGGTGACCTGCGGCAGTGGACAAGTCGAAGAAGCGAACGGCGACCCGCGCTAAGCCCGCGGCGAAGACGGCTGCGGCGGCTTCGACGAAGCCGCGCCCTCGCGCCCCGAGCAGGCGGACCGATCATCATCCCGGACGCGGCCGGTGGCGACGAGCTGCTCCGCCGTTTCCAGATGGAGGAGCACCCCCAGGGTGGCTTCCACGGCCTGCTCGAGGTCATCCCGACCAAGGCCGACTACATCCTCGACCTCATCCGCGCCAACTCGCTGTGGCCCCTGCTCTCGGGCCTCAGCTGCTGCGCCATCGAGATGATGAGCACCGCGACGAGCGTCAACGACATCGACCGTTTCGGCATGTTCCCCTTCCGCGCCTCGCCCGCGCCAGGCGGACGTGCTGATCGTGGCCGGGCACGCTGACGACGAAGATGGCCGGGCCGCTCGTCCGCCTCTGGGAGCAGATGCCCGAGCCGAAGTGGTGCGTGGCGATGGGCACCTGCACGACCTCCGGCGGCCGCTTCAAGCGCTCGTACTCCGTCGTGCAGGGCGTCGATCGCGTCATGCCGGTCGACGTCTACGTCCCGGGCTGCCCGCCCGCGCCCGGAGGGCCTGATCTACGGGATGATGAAGCTCCACGAGCTCGTCAAGCAGCGCCGCGGCCAGTGGCGGACCTACGTCGATCGAGGCCCGCAGCGCACGAGCTGGGAAGGAGACGTCCGCTGAGCGCGCCCGCCACCGCCGGCGCGCTCGTCCGCCTCCTGCACGAGCGGCTCGGCGACGCCGTGCGCGAGCCTGTGGACCGACGAGGACACCGTCGAGTTCCAGGTCGACGCTGCGCGGAACGTCGACGTGCTGCGCCACGCTGCGCGACGACCCTGACCTCGACTTCTTCTTCCTGGCCGATGCGGCCGCCGTCGACTACGGGTCCGATGCCCACTTCGAGGTCGTCTACCACCTGTTCAGCTGGAAGCATCCCGCCTGGGTCCGCGTTCGCGCCCGCGTCGATCGAGCCGTGACCCGCGCATCCCGACCGATCACCGCGCCTGTGGGAGGGCGCGATGTTCCACGAGCGCGAGATGTACGACATGATGGGCATCGTCTTCGAGGGCAACCGCGACCTGCGCCGCATCTACATGTCGCCCGACTATCGCTCCTTCCCGCAGCGCAGGGACTTCGTCCTGCCGGACGACGCGGCCGACTACCGCGGCCGCGGGCGTCAACCCGCTCGAGCGTCCCGAGACCTGGGACCTCGCCCGCTTCAAGGACGAGCTGCGCGCTCCTCCGCGTCGGCCTACCCCCGAGCCCGCCTCGACACCACCGAGAGCGGCGAGACGACGCCGGCCTCCACGAGCCGACCGCGATGACGAAGATCGATCCCGAGACCCGCATCCCCGACCCGATCGAGCTCGATCGGCGCCGAGGAGGAGCGTCTGCGTGCGGCCGCCGGCGTGGGTCCCGGCTCGCCGAGCCGGCGGTGCGAGTACGCCGGCTTCGACACCGTCGGCATCCCCGATCGTCCGCCGCAGACGGAGCGCGAGCGCGAGGTCTACAGCCCTCGAAGAGGGCGAGATGCTCGTCAACATGGGGCCGCAGCACCCGTCGACCCACGGCGTGATGCGGATCGTGGTCAAGGTGCGCGGCGAGATCGTGGTCGACGTCGACCCGGTGCTCGGCTACCTGCACCGCGGCATCGAGAAGCTGTGCGAGAACGCGACGTACACCACGGTGCTCACCTACGTCGACCCGATGGACTACCTGTCGACGATGCACAACGAGCACGCGCCGGCGATCGCGTTCGAGAAGCTGTACGGCATCAAGGCGCCGCCGCGGGCCGAGTACATCCGCGCGCTGGTGGTGGAGCTGAACCGGATCTTCAGCCACGGCCTGATGATGGGCTTCCTGGCGCTCGACATCGGCGGCCTGACCCCGATCCTCTACGCCTTCATCAATCGCGACGAGGTCGTCGACATGCTCTCGGCGATCAGCGGCCAGCGCATGCTCTTCAACTTCTTCCGCGTCGGTGGCGTGAACTTCGACACGAACGACGAGTTCCTCAGCCGCCTCGGGACGTGGCGCGCGCACGTGCTCGACAACATCGAGATGAACGAGGCGATGATCACCGAGAACGAGATCTTCCGCGGCCGCACCCTGGGCATGGGCGTGCTCACCGGGCGCAGGCGCCATCGGCTCGGCGTGTCCGGTCCGAACCTGCGGGCGTCCGGCGTGCCGTTCGACGTGCGCAAGGCCCATCCGTACTCGATCTACGACGAGCTCGAGTTCGACGTGATCACCCAGCCCGGCGGCGACTCGTACTCCCGCTACCTGCAGCGCATCGCCGAGATCAAGCAGAGCATCCACCTGATCGACCAGATCATCGACAAGATGCCCCACGGCCCGGTCCAGGCCCAGGTGCCGGGCATCATCCGGCCGAAGCCCGGACGCGCCTACGGCGCGGTCGAGTCGCCGCGCGGCCTCTACAGCGTCTACGCCATCAGCGACGGCGGCCCGAACCCGTATCGGTTCCGGATGCGCGACCCCAGCTTCATCAGCCTGCAGGCGATCCCGAAGCTCATGCCGGGCCGCCTGGTCGCCGATACGATGGCGGTCATGGCGAGCTTCGACCCGGTCATGGGCGGCGTGGACAAGTAGCCGATGGACTTCGAGCTGCTCCTCGGCATCGGCCGATTCGTCCTGGCGACCACGCTGCTGCTGCTGCTGACGGTGCCGACCGCGTTCATCATCATCCAGATGGAGATGAAGCTGATCGCGCGGATCACCTGCGCTTCGGGTCCGAACCGCGTCGGGCCCAAGCGGCATGTTCCAGAGCGACGATCCACGGCTTCAAGGTCCTCGCCAAGGAGGACACCATCCCCGACCAGGCCGACCGCGACGTTCACCCTCGCCCCGTGGATGGTCTACATGGCGGCGGCGATGAGCATGCTCGTCATCCCCTTCGCGCCCGGCGCCATCGCCGCCGACTTCAACATCGGCATCGTCTACTTCTTCGCCGTCCTGGGCCTGTCGGTGGTCGGGCTGCTGGTGGCCGGCTGGGCGAGCTACAACAAGTACTCGCTGCTCGGCGGCCTTCGCGCCGCGGCCCAGATGGTCAGCTACGAGATCCCGCTCACGCTCTCGATCGTGGGCGCGGTGGTGCTGGCCGGCACGCTGAGCTTCAGCGACCTGATCGCCTGGCAGCGCGAGAACGGCTGGCTGTTCGTCTGGCAGCCGATCGGCGCTCGGCATCTTCTACATCGCCAGCCTGGCGGAGATCAACCGCACGCCGTTCGACATGGTCGAGGCCGACTCGCGAGCTCGTGGCCGGTCCGTTCACCGAGTACTCGGGCATGCGCTTCGGCTTCTTCTTCTTCGCCGAGTACGTCGCGCTCTTCATCATGAGCGGCATCCTCATCACGCTCTTCTTCGGCGGCTTCCTGGCGCCGTGGCCGTTCCCCGCGCAGCTCGAGGGCTTCGCCGGGACCCTGTACGGCACGTTCTGGTTCTTCCTCAAGACCTACATCTTCGTGGCGGTCGCCGTCTGGCTGCGCGGCACGCTCCCGCGCGTCCGCGTCGACCAGCTCATGAACATGGCCTGGAAGGTCCTGCTGCCGCTCGCCCTCGTCAACCTGTTCGTCACCGCCATCGCGGTCGTGGTGTTCGACCTGTGATCGTGAGGATGCACCGATGACCTTCCCCGGGCTCGGCATCGCCAAGGGCATGGCGACGACCTTCAAGAACTTCTTCGCGCCGAAGGTGACGCGCCAGTACCCCGAGGAGCGGCCGCCGATCCCCGACCGCTGGCGCGGTCGGCTCGACCTGATCTACGACCCGTTCGGCGAGCACAAGTGCGAGGTCTGCTTCCAGTGCGCCCAGGTCTGCCCGGTGGAGGCGATCGACATGAGCGGCTTCGACTCGGAGGGCAACCGGATCCGCTACGGCATGCCGGAGATCTACGACGAGCGGCGTGACCCCAACGCCTACCGTCGCGCCGGGCTGGCCGCCCGTCCGATGCGCAACCCCGCGCGCTGGGACGAGGAGATCGACACCCCGGCCGTGGACGAGATCGTCGACGGCTTCGGCGGACGTGCCGAGGCACTCGTCGCCATCTTCGGCGCCGTCCAGGAGCGGTACGGCTACCTGCCCGAGCGCGCGCTGCGACGCATCAGCGACCGGATGACGATCCACTGGGCCCAGGTGTTCGGCGCGGCGGGCCTCGGCGGCTTCCGCCTGCTCCCGGCGACCGGGCACCTCATCACCGTGTGCGACTGTGCCTCGTGCCGCTTCAGCGGCGGGGACGCCGTGCTTCGCGCCATCGAGTCGGAGCTCGGCATCCGGGCGGGCGAGACCACGCCCGATGGCACCTTCAGCCTCGAGACGCGGCCCGATGTCGGGGCCGGCGCGATCAGCCCGGCCATTCGCATCGACACGCTGGTCTACGGGCCGGTCGACGCCGACAAGGCGCTCCACGTCGTCGAGGAGCGCCGTCGCGCGAGCCGCACGAGCAAGGCGTCGCAAGCGCCGGGGCGTCGGGGACCGCCGGCCGATGACGAGCACCATCTCCCCGCAGATCCGAATCCTGCCCTCCGGCGAGCCGCGGCTGCTGACCGACATCGGCCGCGTCGACCCGACCAGCCTGGCCAGCTACCGCGACCATTCCGGCTACGCCGCGCTCGAGCGGGCGGTGACGAAGCTCGCCCCGGAGGAGGTGATCCTCGAGATCGAGGCCGCGGGGCTGCGGGGTCGCGGCGGTTCCGGATATCCGACCGCCGCCAAGTGGCGCGCCGCGCGCGACACCGAGGCCGACCGCAGGATCGTGGTGGCCAACCTGATGGCCGCGGACCCCAGCGCGCTCGGTGACCGCGCCCTGGCCGAGGGCAACCCGCACCTCGTCGTCGAGGGGCTGCTCATCGCGGCGTACGCCACGGGCGCATCCGAGGCGATCGTCGCGGTCCGCCGCGACTGGACGGTCGCGATCGAGCGTCTCCGCGCCGCGGCGCGCGAGGCGACCGAGGCGCACCTGGCCGGCTACCTCGTGCTCGGGACCGACGTGAGCATCCAGCTGTCGGTGTGGGAAGGCTCCGGCGCGTACGTGGCCGGCGAGGAGACAGCGCTCATCAACGCGCTTGCCGGCGACCGCGGCATGCCGGCCATCCGTCCGCCGTTCCCTGCCACGCACGGCCTCGACGGCGCGCCGACCGTGGTGCAGAACGCCGAGACCCTGGCGCACGCGGCCTGGATCATCGCCCACTCCGCCGACGCCTTCGCCTCGGTCGGCAGCGAGTCGGCGCGTGGCACGAAGCTCGTCACCGTGATGGGTCGGGTCGCCGAACCCGGGCTGGTGGAGGTGCCGTTCGGCACGCCGCTCATCGAACTGCTGACCATGGCGGGCGGTGGGACCGGCGCCACCAAGGCGCTCTTCATCGGCGGCCCGGGCGGCGGCGCGATCGACGCCGGCTCGCTGACGATTCCGTACGACTACGAGACGCTCGAGGCCGAGGGCGCGATCGTCGGCTCCGGATCGGTGCTGGTGACCGACAGCCAGACCTGCATGGTCGACACGGCCCGCTTCTTCATCGACTTCAGCGCCCGCGAGGCGTGCGGCAAGGCGGTGCCGTGCCGCATCGGCACGAAGCGGCTGGTCGAGACGATGGACCGCATCCTGGCCGCCACCCCGCGCCCCAACGACCCGACACTGCTCCGCGAGCTGTCCGCCAAGATGAGCGACACGGCGCTCTGCAAGCTGGAGCGGCTGGCTCCCGGACCGATCCTCACCACGCTCGACCGCTTCGGCGACGAGTACCGCGCGCACGCCGAACGGGGCGTCTGCCTGGCCGGCGCGTGCCGGGTGAGCGAGGTCGCCCCCCTCCTCCAGCCGCTGGCCGGGCTCGATCCGGCAGCCGGCGACGACCCCGTTAGAGTAGGAACCGATGGGCTTCGGAACGACGAACGGCCACGCGGCCGGCAACGGCAACGGCAACGGCGCGAGCAACGCCGGGAACGGGACGTACGGCAAGAACGACCACGTCGCCGACTACACGCCGCTGTGGCCGATGGTGCCGGGCACCCGCACGATCAGCGTCACCATCAACGGGACGCAGGTCGAGGCCGAGGAGGGCCAGACCATCCTCCAGGCCTGCCGGGTGCTGGGCATCGACGTCCCGACGCTCTGCTACGAACCGAAGCTGGCCCCGTACGGCGCCTGCCGCATCTGCGCGGTCGAGGTCGAGGGGCGCGACGACACCCCGATCTCGTGCGGCACCGCGATCGAGGAGGGGATGGTCATCACCACCCACTCCGATCGCGTCATCGAGAACCGGCGCATGGTGCTCGAGCTCATCTTCAGCGACCACGACGCCTACTGCCTGCCCCCGTGCCAGTTCAAATGCCCGACCCGCGTCGACATCCCGGGCTACCTGAAGCAGAACACGCTGGGCAACTGGGAGGAGGCGACGCGCATCCTCAAGCGCTCGCTCCCGTTCCCCGCCATCCTCGGCCGCGTCTGTCCCGCTCCGTGCGAGACGCACTGCCGGCGCGAGGAGGTGGACACCGCCATCGCGATCCGCGACTCGCACCGCTACTGCGCGGACCGCGTGCTCGAGGTCGATGCCCCCGCCCCGATCCCGTGGCCGAAGGAGCCCGCCACCGGGCGACGGGTCGCGGTCATCGGCGCCGGCCCGGCCGGCATGGCCGCCGCGTACTACCTTCAGCTGCGCGGCCACCAGTGCGACGTGTTCGAGGCGGAGCCGGAGCAGGGCGGCATGCTCCGCTACGGCATCCCGCAGTACCGCCTGCCCGAAGTCGTGGATGGACCGCGAGCTCAACCACGTCTGGGAGCTCGGGGCGACCCTCAAGCCGAACATGCGGCTGGGGCGCGACTTCCACATCGCCGATCTCCTGGACGACGGCTACGACGCCGTCTACGTCGGCATCGGCTGCTACAAGCCGAACGAGCTCGGCATCCCGGGCGAGGATGCCGACGGCGTGGTGAACGCGCTCGAGAACCTCTACAACTCGACGCGCGGCATCCCGATCCCGCGCCTGAAGGGCGCGAAGGTGGTCGTCATCGGCGGCGGCTTCACCGCCATCGACTGCACCCGCACCTCCGTCCGCCAGGGCTCGGCCGAGGTCACCCTGGTCTACCGCCGCGACCTGAAGGACATGCCGGCCGCCGACGAGGTCCACGAGGCGATCGAGGAGGGCGCGCGCGTCATCTTCCAGGCCGCACCGACCCGCATCGTCACCGACGACAACAACAAGGTCACCGGCGTCGAGTTCCAGCGCATGAAGCTCGGCGAGCCCGATGCGCAGGGTCGCCGCCGCCCGGAGCCGATGCCCGGGACCGAGTTCATCGTCGAGTGCGACACCGTCCTGGGCGCCATCGGCCAGGGGCCGGACCTCTCCTGGGTCGAGGCCGAGCCGGAGGAGATCCGCTCGAAGCTCGAGATCAGCCGGCGCGGCACCCTGGTGGCCGAGGAGCACATCTTCCGCACCGACGTCCCGAAGGTGTTCGCCTCGGGCGACGTCCGGACCGGCGCCGCGACAGTGGTCGAGGCCATCGGCGAGGGCCGGCGCGCCAGCTACGCCATCGACTACTGGCTGCGCGGGCACGACCTCGACGACCCGCAGGTGCGCCGCATCGTCACCGAGCCGCAGCCGAACTTCCTGACCATCGTGCCCTTCACCGACGACGTGAAGGAGCCGCGCGCGATCATGGGCAAGCTCGGCCCGGAGGGGCGGTCGGACAACTTCAACGAGTACGAGTTCGGCTACACCGGCGACCAGGCCATGGCCGAGGCGTCGCGCTGCCTGCAGTGCACCTGCGAGGCGATCGGCCACTGCGACCTGCGCGAGGCGGCGATCGAGTACGAGACGACGCTGAACATGGCGATCGACGAGCGCTCGATCCAGGACAACCCGTACGTCGGCGTCAACCACGGCTACGGCCGCGACGAGACGCACTCCTTCATCCTGCGCGACTACTCCCGCTGCATCGACTGCGGCCGGTGCGCCCAGGTGTGCAAGGAGATCGTCGGCGCCGGCTGCTACGACTTCATCGGCAAGGGCTTCGACTCGCTCGTCACCACCGCCGACTTCGTGTCCCTCAACGAGACGCCGTGCGTCTCCTGCGGCCGATGCGCCGAGACCTGCCCGGTCGGCGCGCTCATGCCGCGGCCGCGCATCCTGGAGACGTACCAGCTCGACGTGTCCCGCTGCATCTTCTGCGGCATCTGCGCCGATGCCTGCCCGTACGACGCGCTGCGCTGCGGACCCGAGTTCGAGTTCAGCGAGTACCAGCGCGACCTGCCGATGCTCGACATCCTCGAGATGAGCGACCGGGAGCGCCCGACCCGCTGAGCTGACGTCGGTGCGGCGGGCTCGATGCCGCGGCGTCAGTCTCGCTCGATGGGCACCGGGTCGAGGATCACCTCCGTCGCCGACGCGCGGATCGGACCAGCGAGCGTGAGCTCGATCGCCCTCCCCCCGAGCCCGCGCAGGCGGGCGGACCGGATTCACGCTGCTGGAACACGCGGACAAGGTAGCGCCCACCAGCCAACGTGATCTCGACCGTCGCCGGCCCGGTATCGCAGCCGGCCAGGGGCCAGCGAACCTCAAGGCGAGTCAGCACGCCGTCGGGGTTCACCGCCGGAGGGCTGATGACCAGGGAACCGATGTCGCGACAGCCGAGCACGAGGCCCGTCGTGTCGACGATGGTGCCCTGGGCCCCGGTCATTCACCCTGACTGAGGTCACGCGCCGACTGGCGAGCCGTCTACGACAGCTCGGTGAGCGACCCTGCCGCACCGGCACGTCGTTCCGAACCGAACGGCCCGGCCGACCCGTGTCGTCAGGGTCCGGGACTCGCCGCCCGCCTGACAGCGGTAGGTCAGCGTCACATCGGCCGTCGCTGCAGGGATGGGTGTCGACAGCTGGAGTTCGACGGCTTGCAGACCGCTGCCCCCCGCGCATTCCCCCTCCCGGTGCTGGAGCACCACGATCGCGAGCCCGGTGACGCTGCCCTCCACGTCAATCGCCGCGTCTCGGTCGCAGTTCGCGATGGGCCAGA
The DNA here is from genome assembly GCA_963704115.1 of uncultured Chloroflexia bacterium. Classification (GTDB taxonomy): domain Bacteria; phylum Chloroflexota; class Limnocylindria; order QHBO01; family QHBO01; genus JACDBZ01. The sequence goes on along the minus strand of CAVPGY010000001.1, from coordinate 468,148 downwards.
ACACCTGCAGACGGGTCTGGATGCCGTCGGTGTTCACGGCTTCGGCTCCCGTCAGTGATCCGGTGAACTGCGTCTCCTCGAACGTGATGAGCCGGCAGGACTGCACGACGCCGGAGGAATCGGTCAGCACGACCGCGCGCACCGTCTCGCCTTCGAACTGCGCGGGCCGGCCGGCGCAGGCATGCTCGGTGGGGGTCGGTGGTCGGCCGGGACCCGGGACCGACGGCGGCCCGAAGACGAGGATGGCCCCGAGCAGGGCTGCTGCCGCCAGCGCCAGGAGCGGGGCCGTGACGGCGGCGAAACGCAGGGTGCGTCTGTGGCATCGCTTTCGCGGCCTCTTCTGCCACGCCCCCCGACCCCGTCGCGCGGCCGACTCACGGCGCCGGCAGGCGCCGCGTCGCGCCACCAGCGGAGCCGAGACGCGGGCGAAACGCAGGTGTCGGTCCGTGGCATCGTCTCGGTCTCCCGAGGATGCGGTCGAGCAGGTGGGCATCCGGGTCCATGGCGCGTCGGCGGAGGTAGCTCCGGAGCTCGACGTCGGTGAGCCGGCGATCATTCATGCGGGTGGTCCTTCTCCGACGCCATCGACCCGCGGCCGACGAGCATCGGCTGCATGGCGCCGAGCACGCGATCGCGCGGCCGCCTGTGCCAGCCACATCGCGGCATACGAGGTGGCCGCCGGGAAGGGTGCCGCGCGTCGACGACCACATGCCCGCGGCAACCGCCAGGTCGGAGCAATGGTATTCATGTCCCAGTCACCGCCTTGGGGCGATGACGGCGCCGTGATCTCGACGACGCCGTCCGGCGCGTCAGGAGTTCTCGATTCCCAGGTGAACGTCGCGGTCGCCGACACGACGTGCGCCGCGTGTGTCCTGGAGGGTCACGATCGATCTGTGGTCAGTCGTCGTCGGCGCGCCGCCGGTCGGCGCCCAGCTGTCGTCGCCAGTCGCGAAGGCGCTCCGCGAGCCGACGATGCCGCCGAGCCTGCCGGGACAGCGTCTCCGCGAGGTGTAGCCGGGCAGGCGGCGAACGTCCCCCGCTGCCACGCGGACGGCAGTGAGTGCCGCCTCGACGGCATCGTCCGCGAGCGCACGGTCGACGACGATCAGGCCGGCGACGGTATACATGCGGTCGAACGACGCGCTCACGAGATCCGCGAACGCGTCGTCGTCGCCGTGCATTGCGCGCTCGACGAGGACCTGATCCATCGGGCCTCCCTACCGTGAAGTTGGGACGCTGTCGACACTATGGCGGCGAAGACGCGTGACGCGGTTCCATCTTCGCCCGAGCTCTACGCCGGCAGCGGAATCCCAGCAGCGCGCAGCGGCACGGGAGGCTGCGCTAGAATCGAGCACGGCCCCCGAGCGGGGCCGTTGAGCGCTCGACACTTCGCATCGGAGCACCGACCCTGGACATCTCCAGCGTCCTCTTCTTCCTGCTCGCCATCGGCGTGGTGGGGGGCGGATTGGCCGTCGTCACGCTGCGCAACATCATCCATTCGGCCGTGGCCATGATGATCTGCTTCGGATCACTGGCCGGGATGTACGCGCTGCTCGGCGCGCCGATCGTGGCTGCCGCCCAGGTCCTCATCTACCTGGGCGCCATCAGTGTGCTCATCCTGTTCGCCATCATGCTCACCCAGGCGGGTGACGCGAACCTGCCGGCGCCCTTCCATCGGCAGCTGCCGATCGCGGCCGTGGTGGCGCTGGCGATCGTCGGGATGGTCGGCTGGGCGGTGGTGCAGACCGACTGGGGCCTCGCTGCCGAGGCCGCGAGCGCCGCGGTCGACGACATCGCGACCGCGCTGTTCACCGACTTCGCGCTTCCCTTCGAGATCATCAGCATGCTGATCCTCGTTGCCATCATCGGTGCCATCTACCTCGCGCGGCGGCCGGAAGAAGACGAGCGGGCGAACTGACCGATGGGCATCGAGGGCTACCTGATCGTCTCGACCCTGCTCTTCGGGCTCGGCGTGTTCGGCTTCATGGCCCGGCGGAACGCGATCCTGATGCTGATCAGCATCGAGCTGATGTTCAACGCGGTGAACCTCAGCCTCGTCGCGTTCAACGCGTTCCTGCCGCCCGACGCGAACACCGGCGCCGTCTTCGCGCTGATGATCATGGCCGTTGCGGCCGCCGAGGTGACCGTGGGCCTCGCCCTCGTCATCGCCATCATCCGGACCCGGCAGACCCCCGAGGTCGACCAGTACTCCGACCTGAAGGAGTAGGGGAAGGCCGATGGAGCTGCTGATCGCCCTCATTCCCGCGCTGCCCCTGGCGGGCTTCCTGTTCGCCGTCATCGTCGGGCCGCGCCTCGACCACGTGCCGGTCCACGGCCACGGCCACGAGCGACGCGCACGACGACCATGGTGACGCGCACGACGACCATCACGACGTCGACGACTCCGCGTTCCGCGGCGTCCCGACCGAGGAGGAGCAGCAGGCCACCAGCCCGCACGCCGGCCACGCCGACGACCTCGCCAACGCCGAGGGCGCCGCCGGCGTCATCCCGGCCGAGTTCAACGACGGGATCGGGCAGGCCGGGCACGTGAGCCCCGGGCGCGCGCGCGGCCGCGCTATCGGTCGTGGATGATCCCGACCGCCTTCGTCGGCCTGTCGTGGGTCCTGAGCATGATCGTCTTCGCCCAGGTGATCTTCGGCGGCCAGGAGGGCGAGGTCACGATCTACGAGTGGATCGCGGCCGGCGACTTCGTCATCGAGATCAGCTTCCTGGTCGACGCGCTGACCGCGATGCTCCTGCTGGTGGTGAGCACCGTCGGCTTCCTGGTGCACATCTACAGCATCGGCTACATGGATGGCGACCGGGGCTTCTGGCGCTTCTTCGCCTACCTGAACCTGTTCATGTTCAGCATGCTGCTGCTGATCCTGGGCGACAACTTCCTGATGCTGTACGTCGGCTGGGAGGCGGTCGGCCTGTGCAGCTACGCGCTCATCGGCTTCTGGTACAAGAAGCCCTCGGCGGCCGGCGCGGCGAAGAAGGCGTTCGTCGTCAACCGCGTCGGCGACTTCGGGTTCGGGCTCGGGATCATGCTGATCTGGGTCAACCTCGGGACGCTGAGCTTCCGCGAGGTCTTCGACCAGATCGGGACGCTCGACGAGGGCACCATCACCCTCATCGCCCTGCTCCTGTTCGCCGGCGCCGTCGGCAAGAGCGCGCAGTTCCCGCTCCACGTCTGGCTGCCGGACGCGATGGAGGGTCCCGACCCCGGTCAGCGCGCTCATCCACGCCGCGACCATGGTCAACGCCGGCGTCTACATGGTCGCGCGCGCCAACCCGATCTTCGCCGAGGCGCCCACCGCGATGTGGGTGGTGGCCATCATCGGCACCTTCACCGCCATCTTCGCCGCGGCGATCGCGCTGACCCAGAACGACATCAAGAAGGTGCTGGCCTACTCGACGGTGAGCCAGCTGGCGTACATGTTCATGGCGCTCGGGATCGGTGCCTGGACGGCGGCGATCTTCCACCTCGTCAGCCACGGCTTCTTCAAGGGGCTGCTGTTCATGGGCTCCGGCTCCGTGATCCACGGGGCCGGCGGCGAGCAGGACATGCGCTTCATGGGCAACCTGCGCGCGAAGATGCGGTGGACCTACATCACCATGGTCATCGGCTCGCTGGCGCTGGCCGGCATCCCGATCTTCGCCGGCTTCTTCAGCAAGGACGAGATCCTGGCCGAGGCGTTCAACCGCGGCTACCTCGTCTTCTACGGCGTCGGGATCGTGGTCGCGTTCATGACCGCCTTCTACACGTTCCGCATGATCTTCATGACCTTCTGGGGCGAGTGGCGCGGGCCGAAGGCGGTCTGGGACCACGTCCACGAGAGCGCCATGACGATGGTCGCGCCGCTGATGATCCTCGCCGTGCCGACGACCCTGATCGGCCTCTTCCTCGGCATCCCGCCCGAGGAAGGGATCATCCACGACTGGCTCGAGGAGGTCTTCCTCGGCGCCGAGGAGGCGCACGCCGGCGTCCTGCCCGGTTCGTACCTCGACGGGTACATCCAGAAGGGCGAGGCGCACCACTTCGAGCTGTTCGGCCTCGGCGGCCTGCTGCTGCTGGTGGGCGCCAGCGTGGCGATCGCCGGCGTATGGCTGGCCCACCGCTGGTACGTCCGCCGGACCGATGCGCCGGCGCGGTTCGTCGAGCGCATCCCGCTCGGCCTCGGCCCGGGGATGTATCGCGCCAGCGTGAACAAGTACTACGTCGACGACCTGTACCAGCTCGTCTGGGCACGGGGCGGCGTGCTCGTCAGCAACGCCCTGTGGTGGTTCGATGCCAAGGTCATCGACGGCGCGGTGAACGGCGCCGGGTGGCTGGCTTCGACGATCGGCGGCGGGCTTCGCAAGGTTCAGACCGGCCGCGTCGAGAACTACGGGCTCGGCATCGCCGCCGGCCTGGCGATCGTGGTCCTCGTCTTCGCGACGGTGGTGCGCTGATGAGTGTCCTGCGGGCTGCGGCCCGGCGTATATCGGTATATACGATCGAGCGGCGACCATGAACGACCTGCCGATCCTCACCCTGGTCGTCTTCACGCCCGTGATCGGTGTCCTGGCGCTGCTGCTGGTCCCGGGCGACAACCACCGGGTCATCCGCTGGATCGCCCTGCTCGCGTCGCTCGCGAGCTTCGGATTCAGCCTGATGCTGATGGGCTACGACCCGGCCGGCGCCGAGTTCCAGTTCCGCGAGGACCTGCCGTGGATCGAGGCCTTCGGGATGCGCTACACGCTGGGCGTCGACGGACTGTCGCTCGTCCTGGTGCTGCTCACCACCCTCCTGTCCGCGGTGGCGATCTTCTACTCGTGGGAGCCGATCCAGACGCGGGTGAGGGAGTACTACATCGCGCTGCTGCTCCTCATGGTGGGCATGCTCGGCGTCTTCGTCAGCCTCGACCTGTTCCTGTTCTACGTCTTCTGGGAGATCAGCCTCATCCCGATGTACCTGGTCATCGGCATCTGGGGCGGCCCGCGGCGCATCTACGCCACCGTCAAGTTCGTCATCTACACCCTGGTCGGCTCGCTCCTCATGCTGGTCGCGATCCTGGCCGTGGTGATCGCGCACGGCAACGAGACCGGCACCCTCACGTTCAGCTACGAGGCGCTGCGCGGCTTCGCCTACACCGACAGCCTCCAGGCGCTCGCCTTCGTCGCCTTCTTCCTGGCCTTCGCCATCAAGGTGCCGATGTGGCCGCTCCACACCTGGCTTCCCGACGCGCACGTCGAGGCCCCGACCGCCGGCTCGATCCTGCTGGCCGGCGTGCTGCTGAAGCTCGGCGGCTACGGGTTCCTGCGCTTCAGCATCCCGCTCCTGCCCGACGCGGCGGTGAGCTTCGCGCCGATCATCATCGGCCTGGCGGTCATCGCCATCCTCTACGGCGCGCTGGTCGCCATGGTCCAGCCGGACATGAAGAAGCTGGTCGCCTACTCGAGCGTCAGCCACATGGGCTTCGTGATGCTCGGCGCGTTCGTCTTCAACGAGCAGGGGCTGCAGGGCGCCGCCTTCACGATGATCAGCCACGGCATCACCACCGGTGCGCTCTTCCTCCTCGTCGGCGTCATCTACGAGCAGACCCACGACCGCCAGATCGCGCACATGGGCGGCCTGAACGCCCGGCTCCCGCACTTGCCGCGATGTTCGGCCTGTTCACCTTCGCCAGCATCGGGCTGCCGGGGCTCTCCGGCTTCGTCGGCGAGTTCCTCGTCATCCTCGGCGCGTTCCGCTTCAACGGCTTCGTGGCCGCGGCGACGATGCTGGTGGTGATCGCCAGCGCGGTCTACATGCTGTGGATGTTCCAGCGCGTCTTCTTCACCGTTCCGTCGGACTGGATGCGCCGATGGTGGCCGAACCTGAAGGACCTCAGCCGCAACGAGTGGATCGCCCTGGCGCCGCTCATCGTGCTGGTCGTCGCGCTCGGGGTCTACCCCGGTCCGGTGCTCGAGCTCTTCGCCGCGCCGATCGATCGGATCGTCGAGGCGGTCAACGGCGCCGGCATGACCGGCTTCGGGCCGCTGTGGTGAGTGAGGGCCTGATGGACTACGTCGACGACCTCGTCACGCTCCTCCCGGAGCTGATCCTCGCCGCGCTGGTGCTGGTGGTGATCACCACCGACCTGTTCCTGCCGCGCGCCGGCAAGTGGATCCTCACGCCGCTCACCGTGGCCGGGCTCATCCTGGTCGGTGCCGCGTGCGTCGTGGTGTGGGACATCAACGAGACGGTGTACGCCGGGTTCTACGTGGTCGACGACCTGAGCGTCTTCCTGAAGGGCGCGTCCGTGGTCATCGGCATCCTGAGCGCGCTCTTCGCTCCCGCGCTACCTGGCGGTCCGGCGGATCCCGCTCGGCGAGTTCAACACCATCCTGCTCAGCGCGCTGCTCGGCATGTTCGTGCTGGCCTCGAGCAGCGACCTGATCACCCTGTTCCTGGGCCTCGAGCTGATGACGATGCCGTCGTACCTGCTCACCGGGCTCCACAAGACGGACCGCTACAGCAACGAGGGCGGGCTGAAGTACTTCCTGCTGGGGAGCTTCGCGTCGGCGATCCTGCTGTTCGGCATCGCCTGGGTGTACGGCCTGACGGGCACCACGAACATCGCGGAGGTCGCGGCGTCGATGGGCGGCGACCTGTCGCCGGCGATGCTGGTCGCCATCGGCTTCCTGCTCGTCGGCGGGACGTTCAAGGTCGCCGCCGTCCCGTTCCACTACTGGACGCCGGACGCATACCAGGGAGCTCCGACCCCCATCACCGGCTTCCTGTCGGTCGGTCCGAAGCTCGGCGCCTTCGCCCTCCTCATCCGGATCTTCGCCGAGGCGCTGGCTCCGGTGCGCGCCGACTGGCTGACGATCTTCCTGGTCCTCACCGTGCTGACGATGACGGTGGGCAACGTCGTGGCCCTCACCCAGGTGAACGTGAAACGGATGCTCGCTTACTCGAGCATCGCCCACACCGGCTACATCATGGCCGGGCTGGCCGCCTTTGCCGCGACCGACGATGCCGCAGTGGCCGCCCAGGGCATCGAGTCGGTGCTCTTCTACCTGCTCGGGTACGCGGTGATGAACATCGCCGCCTTCGCCGTGGTGGGCATGCTCCAGCGCGACACGAAGCGCTATGGCGGGCTGAGCTCGTTCGCCGGTCTCGCGTCGCGGGCACCGATCCTCGCGGCGGCGATGGCGATCCTCATGCTGAGCCTGACGGGCATCCCGCCGACCGTCGGCTTCTTCGCCAAGCTCTACGTGCTGCTCGCCTCGGTCGATGCCGGCCTCGAATGGCTGGCGGTGATCATCGTCCTCAATGCCGCGCTCGCCGCGTTCTACTACCTGCGCGTGGTGGTCTACATGTACATGCGAGATCCGGAGGCCGAGCCGGCGCCACTCGACCGCTCGCCGTTCGGATCGATTGCGCTGGCCGTCTCGGTGGCCGCTGTCGTCCTCCTCGGCCTCTTCCCGGGGGCCGCGCTCGACCTCCTCGAGGTGGCCGCGGCGAGCCTGTTCTAGCGTTCATGGGCCAGACCGCTGACGACCGCCTCGGCGATGCCGCATCGGCGCTGCTCGGTGACCGTCGGCTGCTGATCGCCACCAACCGCGGGCCGGTCACATTCACCACCGCTGCCGATGGCTCGCTCCGTCCGCGCCGCGGATCGGGCGGGCTGGTGACGGCCCTCGGCCAGGTCGGCCAGCACGTGCCGCTGACCTGGATCGCCGCGGCGATGAGCGACGGCGATCGGCGCGCGGCCGCGGACCCGAAGCTGCTCCGCCAGGCCGGAGGAGACGACGTCCGGCTCCGCTTCGCGACCGTGGAGCGGTCGGTCTACGAGCAGGCCTACAACGTGATCGCCAACCCGCTCCTCTGGTTCCTGCAGCACCAGATGTGGAACCTGCCGGAGAAGCCGGTCATCGACGCTGGCGTGATGCGGGCCTGGGAGCGTGGCTACGTGGCCATGAACGACGCGTTCGCGAAGGCGATCCTGGGCCAGGCCCGCGGGGATGCGGCGCCACGGATCATGCTCCACGACTACCACCTCTACCTCGCCGCGGAGCCGATCCGGCGCGCGCGCCCGAAGGCGATCCTCAGCCACTTCACCCACATCCCCTGGCCGCCATCGTCGATCTGGCTCACGATCGCCCCGAGCATCCGGGAGGCGATCGCCACCGCCATGCTCGCCAACGACGTGGTCGGATTCCAGACGCCTCGCTACTCGCACAACTTCCTGCGCATGGTCGAGTCGTTCGTGCCGAAGGCGACCGTCGACTACGACACCGGGACCGTCCGCTACGGCCGGCGTACGATTCACGTGCGCACCTACCCGATCAGCATCGATGTCGAGGCCACGCGTCGGGTCGCGACGTCGCGGGCCGCGCGGCGCCGCGCCGACCAGCTCATGGGCGCGACCCGCGAGCGCGTCCTGGTCCGGGTCGACCGGCTCGAGCCGTCGAAGAACATCCTGCGGGGCTTCCTCGCCTACGAGGCGCTCCTCCAGCGCAACCCCCGTCTGCGCGGACGGATCTCGTTCCTCGCCTTCCTGGTGCCCTCGCGAACCGGGCTGCGCGAGTACGGCGACTACGGCCGCCAGGTGCAGAACGCCGTCGACCGCATCAACGCGCGCTACGGGACGGCCGACTGGCGGCCGGTGCAGCTGTTCTACGAGAACGACTACGCCCAGGCGCTCGCCGGCCTCTCGATCGCGGACGTCGTCCTCGTCAACCCGCTGGTCGACGGCATGAACCTCGTCGCCAAGGAGGCAGTGGTGGTCAGCGAGCGCGACGCGGCACTCGTCCTGTCCGAGACGGCGGGGGCGTTCGACCAGATGGCCGATGGCGCGCTCGCGGTCGCCCCGGCCGACGTGGCCGGCACAGCCGATGCCCTGGCCGCGGCCCTGCGCATGGAGCCGGACGAACGGCGACGGAGGATCGCCCGTCTCCGCCGGGGCGTCGAGCGCGAGGACATCACCTGGTGGCTGCGCCGCCAGCTCGAGGATCTCGCCGAGATCGCTCGGTAGCCACCGATGAGTCGCGATCCAGCGCGCGGGCGCCCGCCCCGCATCCTGAGCCTGTCCCGCCTCGGCCAGATCGGCCGATTCCATCGCGATGCGCGGGTCTTCCTCGTCACGACGCTCGTCGGTGGCGCGGCGCTCAGCCTGTACTGGATCGACTTCAACCTCTACCTCTCGTCGCTCGGCTACTCGACGGCGACGATCGGCCTGGTGGCCACCGTCGCATCGACGGCCGGCGCGCTGGTCGCCTTCCCAGTGAGCGCGGTCTCGGATCGGCTCGGCCGACGGATCGTCATGGGGGGCGGCATCGGGCTCGCCATCCTGGCGCTCATCGGCCTGCTGCTCGTCGAGGCCCTGCCGCTGATCATGGTCTTCGCCGCGATGTGGTCGGTCGGCCAGCAGTCGCTCATCGTGGTCCAGGCGCCCTTCCTCACCGAGCACAGCGACTCGGAGCACCGCAACGAGCTGTTCGCGCTGCAGGCGGCGGTGCAGATGGTCACGAACATCGTCGCTGCGGCGCTCGGCGGCGTGGTCGCGACGAACCTCGCCGCCACGCTCGGGTTCGACGCGGCCGGACCGGGGGTCTACCGCATCATCCTGGTGATGATGACGGTGCTCCTGGCGGTCGGCCTCTTCACCGTCACCCGACTCACCGACGACCGGCCCGGCGCGGTGCGCGGACAGGCGCGGCTGCGAGCGCTCGGCGAGCCCGCCGCGTACCCGTCGGAGACCTCGCGCTCGCGCACCCTGATGGGGGTCGTGGTCTCGGATCGCGGCCGCTTCGCGCGGCTCCTCTTCCCCGGCTTCCTCATCGCCACCGGCGCCGGGCAGGTCATCCCGTTCCTCAACCTGTTCGTGCAGCAGAAGTTCGGCCTCGACCTCGCCTCGCTCAACGCGCTCTTCGCGTTCACGAGCCTGGGCACCGTGGCGGCGATGCTCTCCCAGCCGCGCCTGGCGAGCCGGTTCGGGCAGATCAGCTCGGTGGTGATCGTACAGGCCGCCAGCATTCCCTTCCTGGCGGTCCTCGGCTTCTCGCCGCTGCTGTGGAGCGTGATCCTCGCCATGGTGGTGCGCAACTCGCTGATGAACGCCGGGAACCCGATCTTCGCCGCGTTCGCCATGGAGCAGGTGACGCCGGCCGAGCGCGCGACGCTGTCGGCCGCGATGAGCGTGCTGTGGCAGGTCGGCTGGGTCATCGGTGGCGGCTGGTACGCCCTGCTCCAGGCGACCCTCGGGTTCGATGGCGGCTACGCGGTCAACTTCATCACCGTCATCACCCTCTACACCGTCGCGACGATCCTCTACTGGACCTGGTTCCGCGACGCCGACCGGCGTGCCCTCGAGGCGCGTCGCGCCGGCCGCTGACCCGAGAGAACCTCAGGCGTCGGCAAGCGCCGCCAGCAGCGCGGCCGCCTCGGCCGGATCCCGGAGGACGACGTCCGCCGCCTCGGCCACCGACGCCGGGACCTCCGCATCGTCACCACCGACTCCGATGATCACGCCGCGCAGCAGCCCGGCGTCGCGCCGCTCGACGACGGCGGCGAACATGTCGAGGTCGGTGACGTCGTCGCCCATCACCACCACGCCGCGAAGGCCGAAGCGCTCGATGATCGCCCGCGTCGCCATGCCCTTGTCGCCCAGCCCGGTCGGGCGCAGCTCGAGGCTCATCCGTCCGGGACGCACCTCCAGCCCTTCGCCGGGACCGAGGTCGGGCAGCGCCTCGAGCAGCGCTCGGCGCGCTGCCTCCGGGTCGGCCACGTTGCGGTAGTGGATCGTCGCGGACAGCCCCTTGTCCTCGACCGTCAGCCCGGGCGCGTGCGGCACGGCGGCCAGGACCGTCGCAATCCGCTCGCGGACGCGGGCGGCCTCGGGAGACGACGTCGGCGCCTCGTCATCCGGCTCCAGCCACTCCGTGCCGTGATTGCCGGCGACCAGCAGGCCCGGCACGCCGGTCATGCGGCGCGCGTCGAGCGGCGCACGACCCGTGACGATCGCCACCACGGCCAGCCGCCGGGCGAGCGTCTCGAGCGCCGGGCCTGCGCCATCCACCAGTCGTGAGGTGGCCGGATCGGCGACGATCGGCGAGAGCGTGCCATCGAAGTCGGTGAGCAGTCCGGCGGGCGACTCGGCCAGTGCCGCGCTGGCGAGGGCCAGGGCGCGGGCCAGCGGATCGTCGGTGCGGCGGCTAGACTCGGCCACGTGAAGCGTCTCTCCTCCTGGGCGCTGCCCATCGGCCTGGGACTGGTCGGGGTCGCGCTCATTATCGTCGGCAGCATCGGCTCGGCCGAACCGCCGGCCGCCAGCCTGCCGCCGATCGCCCGCCCGAGCGAGACCCCCACCCCGACTGCCGAGCCGACCGCCGCTTCCAGCGAAGCGGGCAGCGCCGGCCCCAGCGCGAGCAGCGCGCCGACGCCGGCGCCCACCCCGACGCCGCTCCCCGACAGCGTGGTCGCCGCGCAGCTCGAGGTGCCCTCGGTCGGCATCAACATCCTCGTCCGACAGTCCACGAGTGCGGAGACCGACTCATTCCCGCCCAGTGACGCGGCGTACATCCTGCGCTCGAGCTCCCAGCCGGGGCGCAACACGAACAGCTACGTCTTCGCTCACGCGCTGAACACGCTGTTCAAGCCACTGTGGAACGTGCAGATCGGGGCCGAGGTTCTCGTCCGCATGAGTGACGACTCGGTATTGCGCTACGTGGTGACCGAGGTGCGTCCGAACGTCGCCTGCCCGGATCCCGAGGCCGATCCGACCCTGAATCCGCCGAACCCGCCGCTCGCCCTGCAGATTCATGACGATTGCACCGAGGGCGCCTTCTGGACCGCCGGCACCGATCGCGAGCGGCTCACGCTCCAGACGTCCCAGGGCTATAACCGCAACTGGGGCGAGCTGGTGGTGGTGGCGAAGCCTACCGGCTGATCCGGCCGCGGCCGATCTTCGCCGCGCGCACAAGGCGTCTTCGGCCTCCTGCCCGATCTATCGGGTCCAGCGGCGCAGGAGCCCCCGAAACGCGCCGTCCCGCGCTCTTGTGCCCGATCTATCGGCCGAGGGGCGCCTGACCGCACCGTCCCGCACGGACGTGCCCGATCTATCGGGTCCAGCGCGCACAAACGCGCCCTTCGGCGCTCCTGTGCCCGATCTATCGGGTCCAGCGGCGCAGGAGCCCCCGAAACGCGCCGTCCCGCGCTCTTGTGCCCGATCTATCGGCCGAGGGGCGCCTGACCGCACCGTCCCGCACGGACGTGCCCGATCTATCAGCCGCGACCGCGCACGAACCAGGCCGGGAGCAGGGTCGACAGCCCTACGCCCAGCGCGATCGCGAGGACCAGGCGCAGGACACCCGCCGCCTCGCCCTGCGACCACGCCTCGAGGACGTCGACCAGCGCCAGCGAGGACTGTGGATCCACACCGACGAACTCCGGCCGGCCGAGGTCGCGCACGAGCTGATCGCGTCGTGCGGGGTCGTTGATGAGCTCCGACAGCTCGTCGATCCGGTTCTGGCCGATCGACGTCAGCAGCGCCAGCCCGACCGACATGCCGATGGTGCGCGTGATCTGGAGCATGGCGCTGGCCACCCCGTAGGCCCCCGCACCGGCCGCCTCGACCGCGGCGGTCGCGCGCGGCGCCACGGTCAGGCCGAAGCCGACGCCGAACAGGGCGAGGTCCCGCACGAGGCGATCGAGATCGGTCGCCACCCCCACCCGAGGGCGAACCACAGGCCGACGGCGCTGATGACGACGCCGACGACGGTGACCAGGCGTTCGCCGACGAGACCCGACACCAGTCCGCCGACCAGCGCGCCCCCGGCGATCGCCAGCGTGAGGGCGGTGAGCGCGGATGAGGCGTCGGCATCGGTACCGAACAGGACCCGGTTGACGAACACCGGTCCGCCGATGATGGCGGTGGCCAGGGTGTAGCCGGTGAGCAGGCTCACGCCGTTCGCGGCGCTGAAGGCGCGGTCGCGGAAGAGCCGCAGCTCCACCAGCGGGGCGCCGGAACGCAGCTCGAACCACGCGAACGCGGAGCTCGCCACGACCGAGGCCACCAGGCCGCCGATGACCAGCGGGTCGGTCCAACCACGGGCGCCGGACACGGTGATGGCGCCGATGCCCGTGACCAGCGCGGCCGTCAGCAGCAGCGCGCCGGCCAGGTCGAGCCGCGCAGGCACCCGGGGCGTCTCGATGCCCCCCACCACGACGTAGATGAGGAGCAGCACGACGATGCCGATCGGCACGTTGAGCAGAAAGATCCACTGCCAGTTCGCGATGTCCAGGCCCGGGATGGGGAGGCTGAAGTTGAGCAGCACCCATGCCCCGTAAGCGGGGCCGATGGCCATGCCGATGTACGTCGCCGCGCCCTCGAGCCCGAGCGCGGCTGAGCGGGCGCGACCCGTGAACAGGTGGCTGGCCAGCGCCATCGAGAGCGGCACCAGCGCGCCGCCGCCGAAGCCCTGCACCACCCGCCAGCCGATGAGCCAGGCGAGCCCATCCTCCGGGCCCGCGAGCCGGGAAAGCCCGGCGCCGGCACTGCCGATCACGAACAGCAGAAGCGCCACGACGTAGAGGCGCCGCGCCCCCCACAGGTCGGCGCCACGACCGGCGAGCGGCATCGCCACCACGTAGGCGAGCAGGTAGGCGTTCACGATCCAGCTGACGCGGCCGAGATCGTTCCAGCCGCCGAAGTCGGCGACGATCGACGGCAGGGCGATCGCCACCACCATCAGCTCGGCGCCGCCGAGCAGCACCCCGAGGCTGGCAAACACGAGAGCCGCCCAGGCGGCGGCCGGGTGGATGCGGACCGATGGCTCAGTCACGCCGTCACAGCTCCGACCGCTCCAGGAGGAGACGGGCCACCGCGAGCAGCACCGCGGTCGTCACCAGCGCCGCTCCGACGGCCCGGAAGCTTGCGAGCGATGCCGCCATGCCCTCGCGAACAGCGCCGAGGTTCGCCATCGCCGCCCCGGGAACAAGCTCGCCCGCGCCGGGCACGAGCCACGCCAGGGCGCCCAGGGCGGTCGCAACGGCCGCCGCGGCTCCGATGGCGAACGGTCCGCGCAGCATCGTCCCGATCAGCAGGCCGAGGGCGACCGCCAGCAGGACCGTGGTCGCGACACCGAGGAACGCGGCAGCGAATGCGCCGGCGTCGAGTCGGAGCGAGACCGCCGAGGCGGCCAGCCAGCCGAGCAGCCCGGCGGCCATGGTGCCCGCCATGGCGAGGCCGGAGAGCGCCGCGAACCAGCTTCCCAGAAGCGTTCCGCGCGATACGGAGCATGTCACCAGCCACGCCGCTCGGCCCTGGCTCCGCTGGTCGGCGAACGACCAGGCTGCCAGTGCGCCGGCCACGACCGCAGCCGCCCCGAAACCGAGCCCGAGCCGTTCCATCAACGCTGGCAATGGCGCCGGAACGAGCGCGATGAGTGCCGCGACGCCGATAAAGCCGACGAGCAGCCCAAGCAGCCGGAACGTGATCCAGAGCTCGCGAACGGCGAGCCACGTCACCACGATGGCCTGGCTCACTGCGGGACGCCGCCGCTGGGGCGACACCATTCGACGAAGCGGCTGCCGCACGCTGCTCCGCCAGGATGTAGATGCCGTGCACGGACAGGGGCAAACCCGCCGCCTCGAGGTCCGCGACGGTCGCCAGCATCGCGACGCGACCCTCGCGCAGCAATGCCACGTCCGACACCAGGCCGGCCTCGGTGGACGGGTACCGGCTGGCGAGGACGACGGTCCGGCGGCGGTCGGAAGAACGGAGCAGCCGGGCTCGTTCGTCAGCATCCAGGGCTCGCAGAGGCTCGTCGAGCAGTAGAACCTCCGGGTCAGCGAGGAGCACCGCCGCCAGCGCGGTGCGTTGGAGGAGCGGAAGCCCGCCACGGCGCAACGGCCGGTCAAGCCACTCGGGCCGGATCCGTGCCCAGGCGACCATCCTGTCGATTCGGCGGGTCGCTTCGGCGGGCGCCAGACTGAGAAGAGACGCGGCAAGGGCGAGTGCCTCGCGAGGCGTCATCCAGGTCGGGATCCCCGGCTCGGGCCCGAGGTAGGCGACACGCCGACCCCAGCCGGACGCCCAGGGATCAGCCAGCCCTGCGATCTCGACGTGGCCGTGACGAGGTCGGGACAGCCCGGCCATCACCCGGATGAGCATCGATGCGGATGCTTCAGGCTCCCCTACCACGAGCAGGCGCATGCCGGCCGGGACGCTCAGCGTACATCCGTTGAGCAGCCGTCCCCAACGCAGCTCCTTGCACGAGACGGCAGCCGGGCGCAATGCCTCGAGCGACGGCGCGCGCCACAGCGCGTCGGGGGTCGAGCTCAAGCGACACACCTCCTCGTCGGGCCTCCGGTCGGCCGTCGCGCGATCCTAGCACGACCCCTTGACCAGGTCGGATGGCCGACATACCATAAGCGCTCGCTTATATAAATCCGCATTTGATAAAGAAGCGCTTAGTGATCACGCCTCCCACCGAGACCGCTGGCGAACAGGACGTCCGACGACTCCGCGTTCTGTATCGAGCCCTCGGCGACGAGACCCGGCTGCGAGCGATCGGCCTGCTCGCCGAGGTCGGACCGATGCCGGTCGGCGAGCTGTCGACGCGCGTCGGGCTCTCGCAGCCGCTCATCAGCTGGCACCTTCGCATCCTCCGCCTGGCCGGCCTGATCGACACGAACCGCCAGGGCCGCGAGGTGATCTGCCGGCTGCGCACGGCAGCGTTCGAGGAGCTGCACGAGACCGAGGCGCGCCTCATCGGCGGAACTGCTGGTGTCGCGCGAGCGACCGATGCCCCGGGGACGGTGGCCGATGTCCGCTAGCGCTCCCCAGGCTCCGAACCTCCGGCGCGGCGCATCCGTCCTGCCGTCGTGGGTCAAGGAGGGCGGTCGCGCGATCCTCTCTCCGGTCGTCCGGCTCGCGATGGCGCTGCGGCTCACCCCGAACGCCATCACCGTCATCGGGTTGCTCATCACGCTCGGCGCCTCGATGCTGGTTGCGTCCGGCTGGCTCCTGCTCGGGCGCAGCGATCCTCACCGCGGGATCCCTTCTCGACGCCGTCGACGGCGCGCTCGCCCGCGCCACCGGGGGCAGCACGGCCTTCGGCAGCTTCCTCGACTCGACGCTCGACCGGGCGGGCGAGGCGATCCTGTACACCGGCATCGGCGTCTGGCTGCTCCGCACCCAGCCCGACCCGGTGCTCCCGATGCTGGCACTCATGGTTGCGCTGGCCGGATCGTTCCTCGTCAGCTATGCGCATGCCCGCGCGCAGGGCATCGGCCTCTCCGCGGACATCGGCCTGGCGCCGCGAACCGAGCGGCTCGTCCTCGTCATCGGCGGTGTCGCCCTCGCCGGACTCGGGCTGATCCCCGGGCTCTACGCCATCCTCGTCATCCTGGCCACGTTGACCGTGGCCACCGTCATCCAGCGCATCAGACACGTGTGGCGACTCAGCAGCGCCGCGGCGACCGACAGCAAGGAGAACTGATTTCGTGGCATCCACCAACGGCAAGGCCGCCAAGAACGGCCATCGTCCCCACGATCGCGCGGCCGACGGCAAGGTCCGCGTCGCGATCGTCGGCGTCGGCAACTGCGCCAGCAGTCTCGTCCAGGGGCGCTTCCACTACGCCGATGCCAAGGAGAGCGACTTCATCCCGGGGCTGATGCACGTCAACCTCGGTGGCTACCACATCCGGGACATCGAGTTCGTGGCGGCCTTCGACGTCGACAAGAACAAGGTCGGCAAGGACCTGTCGGAGGCGATCTTCGTCGAGCCGAACAACACGTTCACGTTCGCCGAGGTCCCCCATCTCGGGGTCCCGGTGGATCGCGGCATGACGCACGACGGCCTCGGCAAGTACCTGTCGCGAGATCATCGAGCCGGCCCCGGGCCCGACTGCCGACGTCATCGGCATCCTCAAGGAGCGCCAGGTCGACGTCCTCGTCAGCTACCTGCCGGTCGGCAGCGAGCAGGCCACGAAGTGGTATGCCGAGCAGGCGATCCAGGCCGGCGTCGCGTTCGTGAACGCCATCCCGGTGTTCATCGGTCGCGAGCCGTACTGGCAGCGCCGCTTCGCGAAGGCCGGCCTGCCGATCATCGGTGACGACATCAAGAGCCAGGTCGGCGCCACGATCACCCACCGCGTCCTGACCCGCCTGTTCATGGACCGCGGCGTCCGCATCGACCGCACCTACCAGCTGAACTTCGGCGGCAACACCGACTTCCTCAACATGCTCGAGCGAGAGCGGCTCGAGTCGAAGAAGATCAGCAAGACGAACGCGGTCACGTCGATGATCGACTACGAGATCGGCGATGACGACGTCCACGTCGGCCCGAGCGACTACGTGCCGTGGCTGAAGGACCGCAAGTGGTGCCACATCCGCATGGAGGGCACCACCTACGGCGACGTGCCCCTCAACCTGGAGCTCAAGCTCGAGGTCTGGGACTCGCCCAACAGTGCCGGCGTGATCACCGATGCGATCCGCTGCGCCAAGCTCGGCCTGGACCGCGGCCTGCCGGAACGCTGGTCGCCCCGAGCTCGTACTTCATGAAGAGCCCGCCGATCCAGATCCACGACGACATCGCCCACAACCGTGTCGAGGACTTCATCCGCGGCGACGACAACGAGGTGCTCGACGGCACCGAGAAGCTGCCGGCACGCCACGCCGACGAAGAAGCTGTCCACCGCGAGCACCAAGGCAAAGGCGAAGGCCGCCGCCGCCGAAGTGCGCTGAGCGCGGTGGACGCGCCCACCCCGGCCCCGGGCACCGGCTCCCGGTGCGCCGGTCGGCTCGCCCGGCTCGGAGCGCAAGCGCGAGCTGGTCGCGTACTGGCTCTATCGCACCGCGGAACGCCTCATCAACCTCGTGCCGCGCCGACTCGCCATGCCGGCCGCGGCGGCGGTCGGCAACATCGCGTACGACCTCGCCGGCCCGAAGCGCGGCCTGCTCCACGCCAACCTGGCCCGCCCGATGGGCCTCGACCCGGAGGACCGGCGGGTGCGCGCCGCCGCGCGGCGCGCCTTCCGCAACTACGCCAAGTACCTCGTCGACATGATGCGCATCGGCGAGCTGACCGAGCAGCAGGCGCACGACCTGGTCGAGATCGAGGATCTCGGAGTGCTCCGCGAGGCCCAGGCTGCCGCCAAGGGCGTGCTCGTCTGCACGGTCCACGTCGGCGGCATGGACCTCATCGGGCCAGCGCTCAAGGTGCATGGCGAGTCGCTGCACGTCGTCGCCGACGACACGACCTACGGCCGCCTCTACGACCACCTGGCGGCCGCACGAGCGCGGCAGCACATCTTCCTCATCGGCTGGCGCAACCTGCGTGGCCTCTTCCGAGCGCTGCGTGACGGCGGCAACCTCGTCCTGTTCTGCGACGGCGGCGTACCGACGCGGCGACGTCCCGGTCGAGTTCTGTGGTGCGCCGACCACGTTCCCGGCCGGCCCCGCGACCCTGTCCGCAAAGTCGGGCGCGCCGATGCTCCCTGTCGCCTGCAGCCGGCTGCCCGACGACCGGTTCGCCGCTGCCGGGCTGCCGCTCATCCAGTGCACCTCGACCGAGCCGGCCGAGGTATACCGCTCCACCCAGGCCCTGGCCGACGCCCTCGGCGGGGTGATCGCGCAGGATCCTGGCCAGTGGTACCTCTTCCGGCCGGTGTGGCCGCAGACCGATGAGGAGCGCGCCCAGGCCGCCGCCGCGCTCGAGGCCGCCCGCCGCGGCGACGATTGGACGAAGATCTCAGCCTGATGCTGCTGCGCCTCGCGCTCCGGACCGCCGAGTGGCTGGCCTCCGCCCTTCCCGCTGGGGTGGCCTATGCCCTTGCCGACGCGGCCGGCGACGCGTGGCGACGGCTCGCGCCGTCGCGGCGGCGGCTGGTGGAGGCGAACCTGTCCCGCGTGTGCGTCGCGACCGGCAGGCCGGCCGACGGGCCGCCATTCCGCCGAATGGTGCGGGACGCGTTCCGCAACCACGCCCGCTACTACCTCGAGATCCTCCGCGCGCCGGGCCACGGTCGCGGGCGGACCGGCGACACCATCGAGGTCGCCGACTGGGACGAGGTGCTGGCGCCGCACATCGTCGGGCGGGCGTGCGTTCTCGTGAGCTGGCACCTCGGCAGCTTCGAGCCGTTCGCCACCTTCCTCGCCGAGCGCGGCCTGCGCCCGATGGCCCCGATCGAGGAGATCCGTCCGCGCGCGCTCTTCGAGTTCCTCACCGAGCGCCGGGCGCGAGGCGCGGTTGACGTCATCCCGCTCGCCACCGCCCGGCGGCCGTTGAGCCGGAAGCTCCGCGGAGGCGGACTGGTGGCGATCATCGGCGACCGCGACCTGGTCGGCGACGGGCAGCACGTCACCGTCTTCGGGCACGCCACCACGATGCCGATCGGTCCTGCCGCCCTCGCCTGGGCACACGGGGCCTCGATCGTCGCCGGGCGCTGCCTGCGGGTGGGTCCCGATCGCTTCCGGGTCGAGGGAGTGCCCATCGAGGTCGCCACCACGGGAGACCGGCGCGGCGACGTGGCCGCCACGGTGGCCGCGCTGGCCAGCCGCCTGGAGCATGACATCGCCGCCGCTCCGGAGCAGTGGTGGGGCGCCTTCCAGCCGTTCTGGCCGGACCTCGTCAAGAAGAGCGCGGGATGAGCCTCCGGCACGGGTTCAGCGCCGGCCGACGTCGGGCCGACGGACCGCGCGGCGGCGGGCCGCGGGGTCGTGCCGACATGCACATCCACTCGCTCTACTCCGACGGCACCGCGTCCGTGGCGCAGATCCTCGAGCACGTCGAGCACCACACCGACCTCGACGTGATCGCGATCACCGACCACGAGCGGATCGACGGTGCGCTGCGCGCCGCGGAGCTCCACGCGGCGGGCGACTACGCCTTCGACCTCGTCATCGGCGAAGAGGTCACCACTCGCCGCGGCCATGTGCTGGCCCTCTTCGTGACCCGGCGGATCCCGGCGCTGCGGCCCCTGGCCGAGACGCTCCACGCCATCCACGCGGCGGGGGGCGTGGCAATCGCCGCCCATCCGATGGCCCCGCTGCCACTCAGCGTCGGCAAGCGGAGCCTGCGCGGGGTCCGCGACCACGCCCACGAGGACGTCTACTTCGACGCCCTCGAGCTGTTCAACCCCAGCTACGCGGGCCGCACCCGCCAGGGGGCGCGGATGGACCTCAACGCCGCAGAGCTGGGCCTGCCCGGTGTCGGCAACTCCGACGGCCACGTGCTCGAGGGCATCGGGACCGGCTTCACCACCTTCGGCGGCCACACGGCCGCCGACTACCGTGCGGCTCTCCTCGCCGGTGACGTGACCGCCGAGGGGGCGCATTGGACGTCCAGCCACAACGTCGACGTCTACCGTCGGCAACTGCACGCCAAGCTCCGCCACCTGTGGCACTCCGTCAAGCCTGGGCACGAAGACTGGCGCTGACGCGGGCAGCCGGGGGACGCCTTCCATGCGACGATGGTCCGCGTGAGTGGACGATGGAGGCGGCGCGTCGGGCTGGCTTTCAACGCCGGCCTGCGGGTGGCGATCTTCGCCTTCGCGATCGAGGCCGCCCTCGCGGGCGCCGACCCTCGATTCGACAACAAGGGGATCGCGGTCCGCAACCTCGTCTTCGCCGGCGTGGCCGTCACGCTCGCGGTCCCGCTCTGGCACCTCGTCCGGGGCCGCGGAAGGCGCAGCTATCCGCTGGTCGCCGATACGCTCCTGCTGTCGATCCTGGTCGTCGACATGGCCGCCAACTCGCTCAACCTGTACGCGCTGCCATGGCGCTTCGACCTCATCCCGCACACCTACGGTCCCTTGGCGGGCGTCCTCGTGCTGGCCGACCTCGGCATGGGGCTCGTGCCGCGCACCCTCATCGTGCTCGGGGTGGCCGTCCTCTTGGAGCTGCAGGAAGTGGCCGGCGACCTCTATTTCGGCACCAGCAATGTCGGCGGAGCCTGGGACACCGCGGGCGATCTCGCCGGGGCGGTGATGGGGGCGGTCGTCCTTCCCTGGGCCTGGCGGCGATGGCGCGGACCGCCTGAAGGCGACTGACCCGTCCTCGATCGCATCGGTCATACTCCTGCGCGTGTCAGATCGAACGCCCACGAACGCCTCGGTGCTCGACCCGGCGGCCGGCCCACCGCTCGTCGCGCGCGAGGACCGACGGCCGCTGAAGATCGGGATCGTCAGTCCGTACGGCTACCCGCACCCGGGCGGGGTGAACGAGCACGTCCGCTTCACCTACGAGGCGATGCGTCGCATGGGCCACGACGTGTGGATCATCACCAGCAAGTACGGTCGTGAGCGGGAGAGCGAGGGGCACATCATTCGGCTCGGCACCGGCTGGGCCGCGCCGGCCAACGGCAGCGTCGGCCGTGTGACGCTGGGGTTGCGCTTCAAGCGCCAGGTCCGCGAGGTGCTCGAGGCGCATCGGTTCGACATCCTCCATTTCCACGAACCGTTCGTGCCGTTCCTGTCGCCGACCATGCTCGACGCCTCCGAGACCGTGAACATCGCCACCTTCCACGCCTTCGGTGGCTTCAGCCCGTCGTACTGGATCGGCAGCAAGTTCGCCGGGCGGCTGGCAGGGCTGCTCCACGGGCGGATCGCCGTGTCCGGCGCCGCGCGGCACTTCATCAACCGCTACTTCCCCGGCGACTACCGGATCATCCCGAACGGTGTCGACCTCGACCGATTCGCCAGCGCCGAGCCCTTCGAGGAGCTGCGCGACGGGACGCTCAACATCCTCTTCGTGGGCCGGTTCGAGGAGCGCAAGGGGCTCATCCACCTGCTCAAGGCGTATCACCGGCTGCGCAAGCGCAAGGTCGACGCGCGGCTGCTGGTCGTCGGCGCCGGACCGAAGGAGCGCGAGTATCGCCGCTACGTCGGGCTGCGCGGCATCCGTGACGTCGAATGGCTGGGGCGTGTGGGGGACGAGGACAAGGTCCGCTACTTCGCCTCGGCCGACATCTACTGCGCCCCGAACACCGGGCAGGAGTCGTTCGGGATCGTGCTGCTGGAGGCGATGGCGGCCGGGGTGCCGATCGTCGCCAGCGACATCCACGGCTTCAAGCGCGTCGTCGAGCGCAACGTGCAGGGCATCCTGGTGGAGCCGCGCAACCCCCGCGCCCTGGCGGCCGCGCTCTACACGCTGGCGCGCGACCCCGATCTCCGCGACGAGATGGGCGACGCCGGCCGCCTTCGCGCTCCGGAGTTCACCTGGGATCGCGTAACCGAGCGGATCATCGACTACTACTACGAGACGCGCCATCGGGTCCTTGTCGAACGCTCCTGACGTCAGCTCAGGGCGCCCTCAGTCCGCCTCGAGCGGCTTGCGCCAGGCGATGAAGGTCTGTTCGGCAGCGAACCCCAGCGACCGATACAGCTCGGTGGCGCCGGTCGGGCTGTCGGTGTCCACGCCGAGGCCGGCCGACGTGAAGCCGGCCGCGCGAGCTGCCACCAGGGACGATGCGAGGAGGGCGCGCGCCAGGCCGCGGCGGCGCCACGGTCGACGCACCGAGACGCCGGAGACGTAGACCCGCCGACGATCGTGGCGCTCGTTCTCCTCCACCGGAACGATGGTGATGATCACGCCGGCGACCTCGTCGCCGTCCCAGCCGACGCGCCAGAATCGCGGGTCGGCGTTGTCCGGATCGGCCTCGAATCGACGCCAGTCGGCCTCGGTCCACTCCGCCTCGCCCCAGTGATCGCGGAATGCCTCGGCCTCCGCCTCCCAGATCGCGCGGTAGGCGTCGCGCGCCACCGGACGCAGCTCGATGCCGTCGGGCATCGGCGGCGCCACGATCGGACCGAGGGTCGGCGCCACCATCTCGTGGAAGTAGCGCACCGGCGCATAGCCCTCGCGACGCAGGAGCGCCGTGTTGCCGGCATCGCGATCGATCCCCTCCGAGCTCAGCCACTTCGGCGTGATGCCGGCATGCTCCACGGCGATGCGCCGCAGCAGCGACTCGTTGTGACGCAGAAGCGCACCGCCGATGCCGCGGCGCCGCCAGTCCGGATGGACGAAGCCGAACGCCTCGTACGACCGCCCGCCGTCCACGAGCTCCTGCCAGAAGACGCGCGCATAGGCAACGAGCTCGCCGTCGACCTCGGCCATGGTGATGTCGCGATCCGGATCGCAGTTCACCAGGTTCTCGTAGTTCAGCCGCAGCTGCTCGAGGGTGGTCACCTCGTCGATGCCGTCGGCCTCGTGGGCTGCGCTGTAGACCCGCAGCATGGCGGGGAGATCGGACTCGCCGCGGAAGCGCCGGAATCGCAGCCCGGGGATCGCGGGCTCCGCCGGCTCGATCGGCGCGCTCATCGCTGACCGAGCTCCATCGGCTTGCGCAGCGCGACGAATCGGTCGTGGACGGCAAAGCCGGCGGCCTCGTAGAGCCCGAGTGCGCCGGTCGGGTTGTCGGCGTCGACGCCGAGGATGGCGCTCGTCATGCCCCGGTCGCGCAGGAGCGCGATGGAGCGGCTGATGAGGGCGCCGGCCAGCCCCCGGCGCCGCCACCGGCGCCGGGTGAAGACGCTGTCGAGCCATCCGCGCCGGATGCCGAGCTCGTCGTTCTCCGCCGACCGGATCTCGTTCCACACCCCGCCGGCGACCTCGCCGCCGTCCCAGGCGATCAGCCACAGGTCGGTATCCGTGTCGGGATCGTCGAGGATGCGGCGCAGCTGCTCGATCGATTCGTCGGACCCGCCCCAGTGGTCACGGAACGCCTCCCGGTTCGCGCGCCAGATCGTCTCGTGCTGATCTGGAGTGACCGGCCGCAGCTCGAGGCCCTCGGGCATCGGCCGTTCCACAAGGTCGTCGAGCGTCGGACGCACCATGTCGATGAACCAGCGCGCCGGCTCGTAGCCGTGGGCGCGCAGGAGCGCCTCGTCCGGTCGGCCGGCCGCCGCAAAGCTCATGAGCACCGTCTCGCGTGGCTGGACATGCTCGGCGGCCCGCGCCCGCTGACGGCGTTCCAGCTCGGCCAGCAGCGCCGTGCCGATGCCGCGGCCACGGAGCGCGGGATCGACGGCGCCATGCAGCCGGTACTCCCGGTACCGGCCGTCGCGGGTGTCGACCCACTCGGTCCGCCCGATCGCCACGATGCGGCCCTCGAGCTCGGCGAGGAGCGCGTCCTTCATGGCGTCGAACTGCTCGGACGGGTGGCCGAACCACGCGCGCAGGCCGTCGGCCGTCCACACCTCGTCGACGCCATCCGCGGCGGCATGCGCATTGAGGATGTGGACGATCGCCGTCACGTCGTCATCGGAGCCGCGATACGTCCGGACGCGGAGGTCGGTGCTGACGGTCATGCGCGCGGTGCCTCCATCGGCTTGCGCCATGCGACGAACCGTTCGGTCGGGCGGAAGCCCGCCGACTCGTACAGCCCGAAGGCGCCTGACGGGTTGTCGGCGTCGACGCCGAGCGTCGCCGTCGAAAGGCCCCGGTCGCGGAGCAGGTGCAGCGAGCGCACCATCAGCGCCCGGGCCAGCCCGCGGCGTCGCCACGCGCGTCGCGTGAACACGCTGTCGAGCCAGCCGCGGCTGATGCCAAGCTCCTCGTTCTCCTCGGGATAGATGGCATTGAGCACCGCGCCGGCAATCTCGTCGTCATCCCACGCGACGACCATGAGGTCCGGCTGGAACTCCGGCGACTCGACCCAGCGCCGGAAGCTCGCGTCCGACGGGTCCCAGCCGCCCCAGTGGTCCTGGAAGGCGTCGTAGTCCGCCTCCCAGATCCGGCGTGCCTGCTCGGCCGATGCGGGACGCACGTCGAGGCCGTCCGGCATCGGCGGGATCTCCGGCAGCTCATCGAGGAGCGAACGCTCCATGTTGGTGAACCATCGCGCCGGCTCGTAGCCGAACGCCCGGGCGAGGGCCTGTGCCCCGAGGTTCGTCTCGGGGCCGCCCATGCCGAGCACCAGCGGACGATCCGTCGGGTTGGACGCCGCCAGGGCGCGCTGGAGCGATTCGTTCCGGGCGAGCAGCATCCTGCCGATGCCGCGGCGGCGGAAGGCCGGCTCGATCCAGCCGCGCGCCTTGTACTCGCGGACGCCATCGGTGGCGTCGATCCAGTCGCGCTGGGTGACGGCCACGATGCGACCGTCGACCTCGACGATGTCGACGTCGCGCGCGGCATCGAACTGCTCGGACGGATTCCCCCACCACGCCCGCAGATCGTCGACGCTGGCGCGCTGGTTAACGCCATCGGCGGCCCACTCCGCATTCTGGACACGGGCCACCTCGGCCAGGTCGGCCTCGCCGCCGTAGGGACGGACGGCGAGGCCCGAGATCCCGGCCGCCGTGGCGGCCGCATCGGTGTGCATCTGCGTCTCCATCAGCCGACTCGCTTCAGCTTGCCGGTTCGCTTGGCGTAGCGCTCGGCGATGCCGAACACGTACACGCCCAGGGGGATGAGCACCACGGCCATGATCACCAGCGGCCACACGTCATGGAGCAGGTCACGTCACCGAGCGTGCCGTAGATGAGGCCCTCGCGGATCCCGTCGAGCACGTAGGTTCCCGGCGAGAACTGCGACACGAACTGCATCCACTGCGGGAGGATGTCGGTGGTGTAGTAGACCCCGCTGAACAGCAGGATCACCGACTGGATGACGAACACCATCTGGTCGCCGCGCTCCACGTAGAGCAGCGGCAGGATGGCGGCCATCATTCCGACCCCCACGAAGCTGAGCGACCCGAGAGCGAGGAACGCCGCGGCGGTCACGAAGTTGCCACC
Source organism: uncultured Chloroflexia bacterium (assembly GCA_963704115.1). Lineage (GTDB taxonomy): Bacteria > Chloroflexota > Limnocylindria > QHBO01 > QHBO01 > JACDBZ01. Next base: position 442,437 of record CAVPGY010000001.1, on the reverse strand, counting down.
GGAGAACTCGACCCCGAAGAAGAGCAGCATCACGCCCAGGATGATCACCATCTGGACCACCGCGTAGGCCACCGCGTACATCGTCGAGCCGACGAGCTGCGTGTAGCGCCGCACCGGCGCCATGAAGGTGTACTCGAGCGTGCCCTCCCAGCGCTCCCAGGTGACCGTCTCGCCGATGAAGCCGAAGACGATCGACAGGAAGTTCCAGAAGATGGTGCCGATGATCAGCACCTGGAGCAGCTCGGCGTCGCCCTGGGCCACGCCGATGAAGGCCACCGCCAGGGCAGCCGCCAGCGAGTAGACGAGCCAGGCGACCTCCCAGCCCCAGTAGCGCCGTGTCAGGTTGAAGTTGCGCACGACGAAGGCCAGGCTGGCCCGCATCTCGCGCGTCGCGATCGTCATCGGTTCGTTCTCATTCGTTCGTTCGTCCTTGGTTGGCCGATCGACCGGCCGGGACCCTCAGCGGGCCCTGGCCGGTCGCATCGTCGGCTCGCCCGCCAGGCGGGTGCCGACGCTGACCAGCTGCCGGCCGATCCAGCGGCGCACGAGGCGCCGCGAGTGCGGCCCGGCCACCGGGAGGTGCGTGCGGCGCACGCGCTCCCGGCGCTCGTCGGCGATGGCGAGCGCCAGCCGGTAGTTCATGGTGCTGCGCACGGTCATCACCTCCTTTCGTTCGTCATTCGTCGTCGTCTTCCTTGGCCTCGTCGACGTCGTCGTCGAGAGACCGGCCGGTGAACGTCATGAACACGGCGTCGAGCGTCGGCTCCTTGCCGTAGTCACGGGCCACCAGCGTCTTGAGCTCGTCGGGCGTTCCCTCCGCCACCACCCGCCCGTCGTTGATCAGCGCGATGCGGTCGCAGAGGCGCTCCGCCTCGGCCAGGTCGTGCGTCGTCAGCAGGATCGTGGCGTCATGGGTGTCGCGGACCTCCTCGATGAAGGCCTGCACGTCCAGCTTCGACCGCGGGTCGAGTCCGGTCGTCGGCTCGTCGAGCAGGAGGATCGTCGGGCTCGTCAGCAGTGCCCGCGCGATGGCGACCTTCTGCTGCATGCCGCGGCTCATCTGCTCCACCGGTCGATCGAGTCGCTTCTCGCTGACCCCGAGCCGCCCGAGGATCTCCACGACCTGGCGCTCGCGCCAGCTTCGCGTCCATCCCGTAGAGCCGGGCCGCGTAGGCCAGGTTCTCGTGCGGCGACAGCTTCTTGAAGAAGGCGGCGTCGACGCTCACCCGGTTGATGAGCTGCTTGACCGCCATCTCCTCGCGCTCGATGTCGTGGCCGAGAACCTCGACCCGACCGCCATCGAGCGTCAGCAGCGTGCTGACGAGGCGGATCAGCGTGCTCTTGCCCGATCCGTTTGCGCCGAGGATCCCGTAGATCTCGCCGCGCCGGATCGACATGCTCACGTCATTGACCGCGACCACCGGCTTCTTCTTGCGACCCACCACGAACCGCTTCGTGGCGTGCTCGATGAGCAGTGCCGGGAGCTCGCCGGCGGGCGGCGGGCCGACGCGCCGCAGGGGCTCGCGGACCGGCGCGGTCGCCGGAGCTCTCTTCGGTTCGTTCATGACCTCGATCATCGTTCGTGTCCCGTTGCTTCGTGAAGGTGGCCGCGCATGGGAAGAGCCGCGACCGTCTGCTCGTCGGTCCGCGGCTTTCGTGGCTGCCCCATGAGGCAACAAAAAACCGTGGACCCGATCCGGCCCACGGCTCTGGTATCTGCTCGGCGGTCATTCCGCCGGGGCTTCTACCTCGTCCGGGGCACAGATCTCCCGTCGACTCCGCTGCCGGTAGGCGCGAGTCGGTGCGCGATGAAGGCGCAGATGCGGAGATGCATTGCCGTCAGATCGCTCCCCTGTGCTGGTGGTTGGTGGCCCGGTACCCGCGACGCAGCGCGAACTGCGGTCGGTGGTGCCGGCGGAGTCTACGGCCGTCCGTCCGGCGGTGTCAAGCGATCTACGTCGTTTGTCCTACGGCCGAAGGGATGAGGAGGAACGGGCCGCTCGACTCTGCCGCGGGGACGCCACGCCGGAGGTATCGTAGTGCTCCCGAGCAGGAGAACCGTACGCACATGCAGGTCAATCGCGGCCTCGTCTTCTGGGGCGTGGGCCTCGTCACCGCCGGCGCCGTCGCGCTGGCCATCCAGTCCGATCTCATCGCCGCCGACGTCGCCCGCGACGCCTGGCGTTTCTGGCCGGTGGTGCTGATCGTTATCGGCCTGGCGGTCATCGCCGCCCGCACACCGTTCGCCCTGGTGGCCACGCTGGCGTCCGGCATCGTCGCGGGCGCCCTCGTCGGAACGCTCGTCGCCGGCCTTCCCGAGGGGCTCAACCTCGGCTGCGGCGGGGAGATCGACGATCGGGTGACTGCCGCCGGCACGTTCGACGGCGCCGCGACCGTCGAGCTCGACTTCAATTGCGGCGACCTGAGCATCGAGCCCGGCGACGGCGATGCCTGGGCGGTGGACGCCGGGTTCGCCGAGGGAGCGGAGCCGGAGATCAGCTCAGATGGCGACTCGCTCCGCGTCCGTGCCGACGACGGCGGCGTCATCGGCTTCGCGAATGCGCGCCAGGACTGGGACATCACCCTGCCCTCCGGTGTCACGCTGGCGCTGAACGTCGCGGCGAACGCCGGGTCGTCGAAGCTGGCCCTGGACGGGATGGACCTCTCCGACCTGTCGGTCGACATGAACGCCGGTGACATCGACATTCATCTGGCCGGGGCATCGGTCGGCGATCTGTCGGTCGGCGCCAACGCCGGGTCGGTCTCGATCATCGTCGGCGAAGGGACGGTCGCCGACGGCTCGATCGGCGTCAACGCCGGCTCGGTCGACCTCTGCGTGGCCGATGGAACGGCGATCGAGATCACCGTCAGCGACAGCAACATCACCTTCAGCCACGACCTCGACCGCAGCGGCCTCGACCGCAGCGGCGACACGTGGCGCAGCGGCGACGGCCCGGCTGACGTCGTGCTCAGGATCGAGGGGAACGCCGCCAGCTTCAGCTACAACCCGACCGGAGGATGCTCGTGAACCGCCGCCTCTATCGATCGCGGACCGATACCGTCATCGGCGGCGTGGCCGCCGGCCTGGCAACCTACCTGAACACCGATCCGGCGCTGGTGCGCGTGGGCTGGGTCGTCCTCGCGCTCGTCACCAATGGCGTCGGGCTGCTCGCCTACCTCGTCTGCTGGGTGGCGATCCCCGAGGAGCCGAAGGCTGCCGCCCAACCGTCGATCGGCTCCGACGGTGAGCCGATGCCGGCTGCCGAGGCGGCCCCCGTCGAGCGACGGGAAGGCCGCGCCGGAGTGGTGGTGGGTGTCGGCCTTGTGCTGGTCGGCGCCTGGTTCCTGGTGCGCGAGTACTTGCCGCCGATCAACTGGAACCTGCTCTGGCCGGTGGTCCTCATCGGCATCGGGGCGCTGATCCTGGTCACCTCGGCGCGCCGCCGCACCGACGCCTGACGACGCTCAACCGGCGGCCACCGAGGAGGACGAGGCGTCGGCGTCGGGGCCTCCGCCGCGTTCCCATCGATCGCGGCCCCGAAGCGAGAAGGCGACGGCCACCATCGCGACCAGGGCACCGAGGGCGAGCCGCAGCGCGTCGGCGGTGACGAGCTCGCCACGGTCGCCGGAGGGCGGATCGGGGAACTGGAAGGCGTAGTTCCACGGCGGCAGCGCGCGGGCGGCGTTGATGTACCAGTCGGGCATCGGCAGCGCCGATCCGAGCGGGAAGACCAGGATCCCGAAGAGCGCCACGAGCCCCAGGAAGCCGATGGCGAGGTCGCGCCAGGCCGGCCGGCGCAAGAGCTCATCCACGACATAGGCGATGGCGATCATCGCGAAGATCACCGCGGTGAAATAGTGGTAGGCGAAGGTGGCGCGCTCGATGCGCACCCACGGGACGAGCTGGAAGGCGAAGGCGGCCATGACGAGCACCAGGGCCATCGACCGGCGCTTCCAGGCGAGGACACCGGAGGCGACGATGGCCGGGATTCCGGCCCAGAAGAGGATCGGGTTGCCGCCGTTGTAGATCACGGCCACCTGGTCCAGGTCATAGCTGCCGTTGAAGAACCAGGTCGGCTTCAGCCCCAGCGGCCAGCTCCACCACGGCGACGAGCTGGCGTGCCCCGCCGTCAGGTTGTAGTGGTAGCCGAACATCTGGGAGTGCAGCTCCTCGAGCGACCAGCCATAGCCGGGCCCGCCGGCCGCCGCCCAGTCGTGCCCGAGCTGGAGGTAGGGGATGTACGACAGCGCGTAGACGATCAGCGGCACGATCACCAGGCACGCCCCGGCCCACGCCCAGGCGAAGCCGGACATCTCGCCGGGCTGCCACCATCGGGCGTCCGATGCCGGGCTGCGGATCGAGGCGATCGCCCGCCAGGCGATGAGAAGGCCGCCGGCACCGAGCATGACGAAGGCCGGCCACTCGGCCTCCGCACCCCGCGCCAGCAGCCCGAACAGGTACTCGACCGCGCTCGATGGGGTCCGCGATGACTCGACCGAGTCGAAGGCGAGCACGAACGCCAGCCCGACGCCGGCGGCGACGGCGATCGTGGCCGGCAGCGCCAGCAGTGCCTCGCCGAGGTCGATCCGGATCGGCTTGGCCCAGGTGATGAGGAGGGCCAGCGCCAGGATGCCGAGCATGATCACCAGGAAGGGCCATGGCGCGCCGATCCCGCCCACGATGGCGGCCAGGGCCGCCCCGCCGACGAGCAGGAGACGGCCGAGGCTCGAGCGCGCCAGCACGAGCACGAGCAACCCGGCCAGGGCGTAGAAGCCGACCCACTTCGTGGCCGCCGCCAGGCCGATGAGGACACCGACGAGCGGCATGACCCACCAGGCGCTGCGGGCCCATCGACCCGACCAGACCTGCCAGAACAGCGTGTAGGCCGCGATGATGAACACGGTCACGTAGATGTCGTTCATCGCGATCCGGCTCATCACGAAGCTCATCCCATCGATCGCCACGAACGCGGCCGCCAGGATGGCGATGCGCCTCCGGCCGAACAGGGTGGCCGCCAGCAGGTAGACGAGCCCGACCAGGATCGCGCCGAACAGGATCCCGGCCAGCCGCCAGGCGAAGGCGTTGCTCCCCGCGTCGACCCGCACGATCGTCGCGCCGCCGTCCGCATCGGCCGTGCTCACCAGGAGCCGCGCGTGGTCGTCGCCCTGGGAGGTCGATGCGACGTCGAAGCCGAATGCCAGCGGCACCCCGGGCATCGCCGTGGTGTCGAAGACCCCACCGCCGATGGTGCCGTCCCGTCGCGATTCGACGTGTGGCTCGATGGTCCAGACCTCGGGATCCCCGGCCTCGGACGTCCCGGCCACGTACACGATGCCGGCGACCCGCTGCAGGCCGATCAGGCTGGCCGCCCCCGGCAGCGGCACCAGCCCCTCGAGCGACTGGTCGTCCGCGTCGATGGCCGCGTAGCCGCCACTGGTCGCCGGGTGCTCATCGGTGGCGGCCAGCGGCCCGGTGGGGGCGAAGATGACCTGGTCGTCGCCGCTGCCGCGGATCACGAGCGGCCCGATGAGCGACGCGCCGGCGACGGCGACGGAGCCGTCATCGGGCTCCAGCGTGGTCGCGTCGAGGTAGCGCAGCGTCCCGGTGCCGACCTCGGTCGCCGCGACGAGGTCCGGCTCGTCCTCGACGCCCTGGACGAGGACGAGGCCGCCGTACCGCCCGTTCGCGGTGGCGCGCACCGCGTCGGATTCGCGCTCGATCACGGCGATCGCGCCCGGCCCGCGCAGCAGGATCGGGTCGGTGCTCGAGGTGGCCGACACCACGATCTCGCTGACGGCATCAAGCTCCGTCTCGATCGCCGGCCCGGACGGAGGCGCGCGCCCATCCGGCGAGGCGAGCAAGCCGGCGAGCTCGTAGGTATCCACGGTGCCGGCATCGGCGCGGCCGACGAGGAGGCGCGGCGCCTCGCCGTCGTAGGCGAGCGTCGCGATCGGTCCGCTGGCCTCCCAGCGGGCCAGCTCGTCGCCGGTTGTCGCGTCGCTGGCCACGATCGTCGTCGGACCCTCGACGATGAAGGCCACCGAGCGTTCGTAGCCCACCGACGCGCGCCGGGGAGCCACGGCGAGGGCCGGCGATGCCGCCGCGAGCGGACTGCTGCCGGTCACCTGGTTCGGATCGGCCACCACGATGCCGGCGGCAATGAGGTACTTCGCCAGCATCGGATGCGTCCATTCGTAGACGTCCCGGTCCCAGCCCTCCTGCCACGCGCTCAGGAACTCGGTGGCCGATCGCCCGTGGTAGACCTCGTCGAAATGCTGGCTGCGCGGGATGTCGAGCCGCCACAGCCGGAAGACGAAGGCGAACAGGACGAGCGTCAGCAGGATGAGGGCATCGCGACGCCCGAGACGGCGCGCCGGCTCGCGGAGGTAGGCATCGGCCGGGTTGGCGGCCAGCCAGCCGAACCGGACGCCGGGTCGCCTCGCGGTCGGGCCGCCGGCGGCGCCCCGCGGGGGACGCTCGACCGCCATCGTGGCCACGGCCATCGCGGTGACCTCGACCGGACGCAGGGCATACCGCAGAGACCGCCACAGCACCACGCCGAGGAGCGCCACGGCGAGCAGGCACAGCAACCAGATGCCGGCGTCGGTCAGCAGCGTCGACGTGAGGAACGCGTCCTGCGGCATCGGCTGTCCACCGAGGCCCGGGTTGTTGATGCGGCCGGAGAACGACCAGTCCTCGGTGTAGACCCAGTAGATGTTCGCGAAGAAGACGAGGGACAGCCCGCCGTAGACCCACGGCCAGACGCGCGACGACAGCAGCAGCGGCGCGGCGAGCGCAAGCGCGGGGAAGAGGTAGCGCTCGTGAACCCGCGTCGGCAGGACGAAGAAGGCGACGGCGATGAGCAGCGACGCGAGGAGGATCCCCCGCAGGTCGTCGCGTCGCGCGACCTGCCACAGCGCGACCACCGCCACCGCGGCGAAGAGCCCCGTCCCGACCTGCTGCCAGGTGAGCCCGATGCCGCCGAGAATCAATGCAACGGTCGTGTCGTCGCCTCGGAAGAACGTGTCGCCCAGTCCCGAGAACGGGTTGCGCCACAGGTTGAAGGCGGCGATGGTCAGCCCGCTGTAGGTCTCCGAGGCCTCGCAGAACTTCCCGATGATGCTGCGGATCGGATCGGCCGGTGGGAAGCCGAAGCAGGACGGCCCGTCGGCCTGGGCGACGAAGATCGTCATGCCGAATGGGAGGAGCAGCACGGTGAGGGCGATGACACCGGCCGCAATCGAGGTCAGCACGCGCAAGGGGTCCCGCCGGCCGGCATGCGCCGGGTCGGTGGATCGGGCGAGCAGATGGCGCTTGATGCCGACGATCGCCACGATCGGGACGAGGAACCCGAACTGGAACTTCACCAGCAGCGCGAGGACCGCCCCGATCGCGGCCACCTCCGTCCAGCCGCGGCCGAGGGCGTAGATCGTGCCGAGCAGGATCAGCGTCCCGACCGAGTCGATCTGGCCCCACACGGCGGAGTCGAAGATCACGCCCGGGTTGAACAGGTAGACGGTCGCCGCGGCGAGGCCGAGCGTGCCCGGGGCGACGCGGAACGGTGCGCGCGACAGCAGCTCGCCACCCCAGCGGGCGCCGATGACGAAGAGCAGCCACGCGACACCGATGTCGGCCAGGATGCCGGGGATCTTCACCAGCCCACCGGTGGCGTTCTGGCCGACCAGCGGCGCCAATGCCCCGCCCATCTCGCCGAGGAGCCACAGGACGTAGAGATAGCCGGGTGGATAGTCGGCGAAGTAGCCGGGCTCGTAGAAGGCGCCGGGGCCGACCGCGGCAAGGCGCTGGCCCCAGGCGTTGAAGGCGCCCATGTCGTTCCCGAGCCCGCTGAGGGGCAGGTAGACGCCCGCGATGAAGACGCGCAGAACGAGGCCGAACACGAGGATCGCTGCGAGGATCGTGCCGGGGTCGAGCCGCCGGAAGGTCTCGATCGCTCCCACGCCCCGTCGGCCGACGGGGTCGCGTTCCATCAGGTGCGGCGCCCCCGTGGAGCGCGCCGTGTGGTGCTGCTCGCCAAGGTGGCGGTGAGTATACATGCGCGCCCCTCGACGGCCCGGACGGTCGGATGGTTGCGCTGCGGGGCAGCGCCGTGACCGGTACCGTACGATGCAGCCCGCGCTGTCCCGACCAGACGGAGGCTCCCCAATGACCGGTGCCGAACCCGCGCGCCCCCGGCTGACCTTCTTCTTCCCGGCATTCAACGAGGAGGAGAACGTGGCCGAGACGGTCCGCCGTGCGCTCGACGAGATCGGCCCGCTGGTGAATGACTCGATCGAGGTGCTGGTGGTCGATGACGGCTCCACCGATCGCACGCCCCAGCTGGCCGATGCGCTCGCTGCCGGCGACTCCCGGGTCCGGGTCCACCACCAGGCCAACCGCGGCTACGGCGGCGCGCTGCGAGCCGGCTTCGAGAACGCGCGGGGCGAGCTGATCGGATTCAGCGACGGTGACCTGCAGTTCGACCTGCGCGAGATGTCGCGCCTGCTCGATCGTCTGGCCGATGCGTCCCGGCCGGTGGACGCCGTCATCGGCTGGCGGATCAAGCGGCGGGACCCACCCCATCGGATCTTCATCGCCAAGACGTACAACGCCATCGTGTCGATCCTGTTCGTGCTGCGGGTGCGCGACATCGACTGTGCCATGAAGCTGTTCCGTCGCGAGGTCTTCGACGGCCTCCGGCTGGAGACGGACTCGCCGTTTCTGTCGGCCGAGCTGCTCATCAAGTTGCGGGCGCGCGGCGAGCGGGTCGCCCAGCTGGGCGTGACGCACTACCCACGCGCTGCCGGCACGAACACGGGAGCCAGCTTCCGCAAGATCCTGCGGACGTTCCGCGACATCCTGCGGCTGCGCCTGGCGCTCTGGACGCGACGCGACGAGGTGCTCGGGCCGCGCCGATCACGTGCCTGAGCGGCCGCTAGGACCCCTCGGACGGCGGTCCGGTCTCGCCCCCGGCCCCGGGCAGGTCGACGTCGAGTGAGTTCACGAACTCGCGGAAGACGCTGAGGCGCTCCTCCTCCTCGGCGGTCGTCTCCTCGGTGCCGTCGGGTTCGACGCCGGCCTCGTCGAGCACCCGCTCGTCGACGTAGATCGGCGACCCGGTCCGCACGGCGACCCCGATGGCGTCGGACGTGCGCGAGTCGACCTCACTCTCGTCACCCGCCGCGTTCTCGAGGTAGAGGCGGGCATGGAAGGTCCCATCGTTGACGTGGGTCACGACGACGCGGCTGATCCGCGAGCCGAGGGAGCCGACGACGCTCACGAGCAGGTCGTGCGTCAGCGGGCGCTCGGCGGAGATCCCCTGGAGGCGCATGGCGATGGCGTTCGCCTCCGACTGGCCGATCCAGATCGGCAGGTATCGATCGCGCTCCGACTCCTTGAGGATGACCACGTGCTGGCTCGAGAGCATGTGGACGCGCACGCTCTCCACCACCATCTCGATGAGTCGTACGCGGCCGAACGGCTGATCCGCCATGGACCGATTCTACCCGCCGGTCACTCCAGGACGAGCCGCAGCACCTCGCCCCCGGTCAGCAGGTAGGCGAGCGCGGGCCCATCCGCCACGGATGCGACGGTCATCCCGCGCACGTCGTCGAGGGTACCGGCCGCGGGGCCGGCCGCGGGGGCGAGCCACTGCCGCACGAAGGCACCGTCGGCGCGCTGGAAGGCGATCAGCCGCCGGTGCGCGGCGTCGTACACGTACAGGAACTCGCGGTCCTCCACCGTCGCCCCGTCGAGGATGCGGTAGTCGAGCCCAGGACGCAGATCGGCGTCCGGCGGGGGGTCGAGCGAATAGTCCTCCTGGGAGCGTGGCGTGCCGAAGTCCACCCGCGTCACCGTGTCGGCGTGGAGCAGCCACGCGTTGACGTCGACACGCAGGTCGCGAGCGTCGCGCGGGTCGAGGTCCGGCGCGTCGGCCAGGAAGTCCCCGGGTGGATCGGGATAGGCCACCGGGATCACGGCTGGCGGGGTCCAGCGGTCGATCTGGCCGGTCTCCGGGTCGACGAGGTAGAGGTTGAAGATCTCGAGCGGCGGCCGGTGCTGGAGTGCGGCCATCAGGTGCGTCTCGGAACTCAGCGACTCGGCGCCGTTGAGTGGCATCCGGCGCGGTATGCGCTCGGCAAGGTCGATCCGCCACGCGGTGCGAGCCCGGTCGACGACCACGACGTCCGTGGCCGCCGTCGCTATGAGCCATGGGTCGCCCGGGGTCTCGCCGCTCTTGACGGCCTGCCCGGCGCGGAGGATCAGCTCGGTGCTGCCGTCGAGCGGATCGAGCCGGATGATGCGGCCGCGACCGGCGTCGAGGATCCAGAGCGAGCCGTCGCTTGCGGCGACCATCTCGGTGGCATCGACGTCGTCGAACGCCGCCGCGAGGTCCGCGACAACGCCCGGCTCCGCGATGCGGGCCACGCGATACAGGTCGTCCAGCCGGCCGTCGATGCGGCCGCGGAACGGCGCGAGCTCCTGCTCCGCCACACCGGCTGCCGCCGCCCGCTCGGTGGCGGCGTGGGCATCCGCCAGGAGGGTGGTGGCCAGCTCCGGGTCGCGGTCGACCAGATCGGCTCCCCCGACGCGCTGCTCCACTCGCCGCAGCAGGCCGGATGCCTCGACGATCGCCTCGCGGGCGATCGCCGCCTGCGGGATCGCGTCGGTCGGTGGGACGGACGGCAGCGCGGCCACGGTCACGCCGGCCGCCATCAACGCGGCAACCCCGACCATGCCGACCAGCCCCAGCCTGCGACGACGACCCTGCTCCCGCTCGGCGGTCCGCGGGATCGTGCGCGGGTACTCCGGCCGGCGACGCGGGACGAAGGCCAGGATCCAGGAGAGGACGGTAAGGATCCCGCGGCCCATGGCACCCCTCGCCCCGTCGGCGAGGTCGCCGGCGCGGTGCAGGCCGCGGCCGATCGCGTCGGCCATCGGGACGGGGCTGCGATCCGGCAGGCCGGCGAACGGCTCGGCGGGCCGCACCGGCTCCAGGTGATGCGTGGTCGCCGTGGCGGCCAGCTCGGTGATCTCGACCGCGAGCAGTCCGTCGGAGCCGGATCCGCCCCGGATGGCGAACACCTGCTGCAGGTGCTCGACCGCCTGCGACGGACGCATCGTCGCCAGGGCGTGCTTGAGCTCGTCCACACCGACGACGTGCGCCAGGTTGCGGCTCAGCAGCCCGATCCGGTCGCCGCCGGCGAGACCGCCCTGCCAGGTGAACGGCGTGATCTCGAGCGCCTCCCCGAGGGTGCCGGCCACCCGGCGCTGGCGCACCCGGGGATCCTCTTCATGGACCTGAGGCGGCGGCGGGATCTCGTACATGCGGCCCTCGCGGACGATGACCGCACTGGCCGGCCCCAGTCGCGCGACGTGTGCCTCGCGGCCTCGCACCACGACCGCCACGATGCTGACGCCGCAGCGGCGCGGGATGGCCAGGCGTCGGCGCTGGTGGTAGAGACGGCGGTTCGCGCCGCCGAGCGCCTTGGCGAGCGCCACCAGCACGCCGGCGGAGAGGTCGTAGTAGTAGTCGTGGGTCAGGGCCTCGACCGCCTCGCGTGTGGCCCTGGCGAGGCTCGCGTTGCCGCCGGTCAGCTGGGCGAGGACGAAGAGGGTGCCCTTGGTGCGAGCCCGCGCGCCGACATCGGGCTCCTCGAACGCGACGAGATCGAACGCGTCGGCCGGCCGCTCGTCGGCGGACGGCAGCCCGATCCTGGTCGAGAAGCGGTTGCTCATGGGGCCCGGGGTGTGCTCTGCGGTGCGGTCCTGGCGGCCAGTATAGGGACGCTCAGCCGCCGGCTCGACCCACCGATACGGCCACCCCGAGCAGCACGATCGTCGCCCCCGGCCGGCCCCGCATCCGCTGGTTCACGGCCCACACCAGGGCCTCGGAGCGGAGCTTGAGCTCCTGGGCGAGCATCGGGTCCGAGGCCTCGACGTGGGCCGTGCCGCCGGTCACCTTCGTGACGCGGCTGGTCAGCGGACCGCGCTCCAGCCGCGCCTCGTCGACCACTTCGGCCCATGCCACCCTGACCTGCGCCAGCGCGAGCTGTTCGGCCGCCCCGGGACCCATGCACGCCATCAGCGCCCGCTGCACCGCCGATCCCGCCTCCTCGCGACGGGTCACGAGGCGCGCTCCAGCGCGCCATCGACGATGCGCCACCGCGCCGCGTCGGTCCGGTTGCGCCCACCCAGCGCCGACGGGTCGGCGGTGGTGACGATCACCTGGCCGCGATCGCCCAACAGGGCAGATAGGCGGCCGGCCCGGTCGGGGTCCAGCTCGCTGAAGACGTCGTCGAGCAGCACGATCGGCCTCGGGCCATCGGAGCCGAGGAGGTCGGTCTCGGCCAGCTTCATGGCCAGGATGATCGTGCGCTGCTGCCCGCGGCTGGCATGGGTGGCGACGTCCCGGGCGCCGAGCTCCGCCCGCAGGTCGTCGCGCTGCGGGCCGACCAGGCTGACGCCGTTCCAGGCCTCCTTCTGGCGGACCTCCTCGATCCGGCGACGGTAGGCGGCGGCGATCTCGTCGTCGGGCGGGATGCGATCCGCGGCCAGCGCACGCTCAGGCCACGCCTCCTTGAGCGCATCTACGTACGAGAGCCTGACCGATGCGCCGCGCTCGTCCGGGGCGGCCACCGCGTCATGGAGCGGGCCGATCCGCTCGCGAAGCTCCGCCGAGCACCTCGAGCCGGGCACGCATGACCCGCGAGCCGACGACGCTGAGCTGCTCGTCCCAGAACGCCAGCGAGCCGATCGGCGCCTCCTCGGCCCGGATGGCGCGAAGCAGCGCGTTCCGCTGCGCCAGGACCCGCGCCGACCTCCACCAGGTCGCGCGCGGCCCGTCGATCGCGCTGCGCGACGATCCCGTCGAGGAAACGGCGCCGATCCGACGGCGATCCGACCAGCAGGTGCATCTCCTCGGGCCGGAAGAGCACCGAGCGCGCGGTCTCGCTCACCGACGAGGCGCGCCGCGCGACGCCGTTGACGGTGAGCCGCTTGCGGAGGCCGGGCGGCGGCTCGACACCCGGGCACCACGAGCTCGATCGTCGCCCCGCCCTCCGCAGTTCCTCCGCCGAGCTCGAGACCGACTGCGGCCGAATGGCGTGCCGTGGCGCACCAGGTCCGCGTCGATCGCGGCTCGGTGCGAACGGCCGGTGATCGCGACGTGGATCGCCTCGAGCAGGTTCGTCTTGCCGGTGCCGTTCGGCGCCGCGACGACGGTGAGGCCCGGATCGGGCAGCGAGCTCGGCGGCCGCGTAGCTGCGGAAGTCCGCGAGGGCGAGCCGCGTCAGCGGCAGGGTGGCATCGGTCGACGGCGCGGGGGCGCGGCGCGGAGCGCCATGGGCAGCCTGACTACGAGGCGGTGCGCACCGGCATGATGACGTGGACGTAGTCGTCCTTGCCGATGCCGCGGATGACGCCCGGCGCCAGCGGGCCGGAGAGCTCGAGCGCCGCCTCGTCGCTGCCGAGATTGCTGAGCACGTCGATGAGGTAACGCGCGTTGAAGGCGATCGACGGTCGGTGATCCCTCGATGGTGGCGTCGACGCTGTCGGCGTTGTCGCCCACGTCGGCGGCGTGCGCCGTGATCGACACGCCGGTCCCGTCGCCGTCCTCGGCGCCGAGCTCGATCTTCACGATGTTCGCGCTGTCGCGAGCGAAGATGCTGGCGCGCTTCGTCCCGGCCAGGAAGGCCTCGCGATCGATCACCGCGCGCGAGCTGTGCGAGGTCGGGATGACCGGTTCGTAGTTCGGGAACTGACCCTCGATCAGCCGGCTGACGAGGTCGATGCCCTCGACGTGGAACAGCACCTGGCTCTTGTTCGGCGTGACGGTGATCTCGATCGGCATCTCCGCGTCGGGCAGGACGCGCATGAGCTCCGCGTACGAACGGCCGGGCACCACGATCACCACCTCGGGCGAGACCGGCTTGTCGAGCTTCAGTGTGCGCACCGCGATCCGATAGTTGTCGGCTGCGGCCAGCGTCATCGTGTCGCCGGTCGAGCCGGGTGAGCACGCCGGTCAGGATCGGGCGGCTCTCGTCGCTGGCCGCGGCGAAGACGACCTCGCCGAGGGCCTCGCGCAGGACGCGTGCGTCGACCGAGGTGGCCGGCGTCTCGCCGATGGCAGCCACGACCGGGAACTCGTCGGCCTCGATGCCCTTGATGCTCGATCGGTTGCTGCCCGCAGGTGAGCTTGAGCGTCCGGTCCTTCGGCGAGAGGACCAGGTCGATGCGCTGGTTCGGCAGCGAGGCCACCAGGTCGGTCAGGAGCTTCGCCGGCACGGTGATCTCCCCCTCCTCGGCGACCTTCCCCGGCACCCAGCAGTTGATCCCGATCTCCAGGTTGGTGGCGGTCAGCTTCAGTCCGGAGTTCTCGGTCTTGAGGAGCACGTTGGCCAGCACGGGCAGCGTTGCACGGCTGCTGACCGCGCGACTCACCGTCTGGAGCCCCCGCGCCAGGTTCTCCTGCATCACCGAGACGTTCATCTGGACCTCACTGCACTCCGAGTTATCCCCGGAGATCTGTCTGACTCTCTATCGGATCTTGGTAAGAATACCTACCCGTCGCCGTCTCCAGTAGGCGTGTGGACGGTGTGGACGACGGGCCGATCGCCCGCACGGCTCGTGCTGCGGTGCCGGTGCGGATAACTCTCGCTCGCCGGTGGAGAGCGTCGGAGCAACCCCGGGCGCCAGTGCGGACAACCTGCCCGATCCGGTGGATGGAGCGTACCCGGCCATGTCGATGACCGCGCCGATTGTCCACATCGGCCCCGAGATATCCACGAGATCGGGCCACTTATCCACGAATGGGCGCGTTTTGGTGCGCCGACGCGCCATCGCTCGCTCTTCCGGCAGGCGGGCACTCACTCGGAGTAGATCATCTCCCGGACCGCGCTGATCTCGCGGCGCATCTCGTCGTTCTCGGCCAGCTCGCGATTGATCTTGTCGCAGGCGTGGAGGACCGTCGAGTGATCGCGTCCGCCGAGCTCGGCGCCGATGCGGAGCAGGCTGATGTCGGTCTCCTCGCGGATGAGGAACATCGCGATCTGGCGCGGCACCACGATGGCGCGGTCGCGCTTGCTGCTGCGAAGCTGGTCCAGGTTGACGCCGTAGTAGTCGGCAACGGCGCGCACGATGCGCTGCGGGCGTGATCGACTTCTTGCGCGGGTTGTACATGACGTTGCTGAGCACCGCGCTGGCGAGCTCGATGTTGACCGGCATGCCGCTCATGCTGGCGTAGGCGACGACCCGGTTGAGCGCCCCCTCCAGCTCACGGACGTTGCTCACCACCTTGCGGGCGATGAACTCGATCACCTCCGACGGGATCAGGTGGAGCTGATCCTCCGCCTTGGAGCGCAGAATCGCGATGCGGGTCTCGAGGTCGGGCGGCGTCAGGTCGGCGATCAAGCCCCACTCGAACCGGCTGCGAAGCCGCTCCTCGAGCGTGGTGATCGCCTTCGGCGGCCGGTCCGAGGACAGGACGACCTGCTTGCCGGCCTCGTGGATCGCGTTGAAGGTGTGGAAGAACTCCTCCTGGGTCCGTTCGCGATCCGCGATGAACTGGATGTCGTCGATCAGGAGCACGTCGATGCGTCGATAGCGGCCGCGGAAGTCCTCCATCTTCTGCTCGCGGATCGAGTTGATGAAGTCGTTCGTGAACTTCTCGCTCGTCGCGTACAGGATCCGCTTGCGCGGGAACTTCGCTGCCACCGCGTTGCCGATGGCGTGCATCAGGTGCGTCTTGCCGAGGCCGACGCCGCCGTACAGGAACAGCGGGTTGTAGGCGTGGCCGGGACGCTCGGCGACCGACAGGGCCGCGGCGTGCGCGAGCCGGTTCGCCGAGCCGACGATGAAGTTGTTGAATGTGTAGCGGCTGTTGAGGTTGATCGCGTTGCCGCCCGCGGACAGGGGCGGCATCTGGACCTGGGCGTCCTCGTCGACCTGCTCCGGGACGGGGCCCGAGGCGTCGGCGACCACGAACTCGACCTGGACCGAGCCCCCCACCACGCGCGCCAGCGTCTGGCTGATCAGCGGGCGGTAGCGGTTGTCGAGCCAGTCGCGCGCGAATCCGTTCGGGGCGCTGATGCGGAAGCGGTTGTCGTCGATCTCCACCAGCTCGGTGTCCTTGAGCCAGGTCTCGAAGTTCGCCGGTGAGAGGGAGACCTGCAGCTCGCCGAGGGCGGCGCGCCATACCTGCTTCGCATCCATCAATCGAGGTCTCTCCGAACCGGTCTGCGGGATCGCCGCGGGGTCTGATGAGTCCGTCCACCTGGGCCGGAGGGACGTCAATCGGTCGATGATCGGGCGGTCCGGGCCGGGGGTCGGGCCACTATAGCAGCGGCCGAATCGGCGGGGCAATGGATCAGAGCGATTGCGCAGCGATTGCCCAGGATTAGCCGCTGGCAGACCGGCGGGGCGGGCCGGATCCGGGCCGCACTGGCCGGCCGTTGTTTGACCGTGCGCACACGCGGGACTAGAATCGCGCCCAGAGCGAAACGGGCCCAGTGAGATTCGTATGCGCAGGCTGGCGGAACGCCAGCCATTCGTGTGTTTGTCGGCCCGAATCGCACCGCTGAACGAGGGAACGGCACGCAGCCATGAGCAAGAGGACGTATCAGCCCAAGAAGCGCGCGCGAAAGCGCGAGCATGGCTTCATGGCCCGGATGGCCACGAAGGGCGGTCGCCGCGTGCTCGCTCGCCGCCGAGCCAAGGGGCGAAAGAAGCTCTCCGCCTGACCGCTGAGCGGCTCGATTGATGCCTGCGCTGCCGATGCTCCGGCGCCGGGCCGACTTCGAGGCCATCGGCCGTCACGGGACCGCGAGGTCCACGCCGCTTCTCGTCCTCCGCTGGATGAGGACCGATCGGACCGAATCGCGGATCGGGCTCTCCACCCCCCGAACGCTCGGAGGGGCCGTCCAGCGGAATCGGGTGAGACGTCGCTTGCGGACTTTGGTCCGCGCGCGGATCGGAGGCATCGGCCCCGGATGGGACCTGCTCCTGATCGCGCGGCCGGCCGCCGGCGAGGCGAGTTACGCGGAGTTGGGAGCAGCGGTCGACGCGCTCCTCCGGCGATCGGATATCGGGTGATGAAGGACATCGGCAAGAAGATTGGGCTGGGACTGATCATCGCGTACCAGAAGCTCACCGCGTGGATGCCACCGAGCTGTCGATACTCGCCGACCTGCTCCGCCTACACCTACCAGGCGATCGAACGCCACGGGCTGCTGCGCGGGTCGTGGATGGGCGCGAAGCGCATCGGTCGCTGCAATCCATTCCACCCGGGCGGCTATGACCCCGTCCGCTAGAAGAGAAGAGCTGCTTTGACACCGATCATCGGCGCCGGGTTCCTGGGGATCGAGCACTTCACCCCACCCTGGGATGTCTTCTTCCTTCCGCTCTTCAACCTGCTCATCGCCGTCTACCAGATCCCCTTCTTCGACTTCGCGCTGGCGATCATCGTGTTCACCATCGTCATCCGCACCATCCTGGCCCCGCTCTTCATCAGGCAGATCCGCTCGCAGAAGGAGATGCAGCGGATGCAGCCGCTCATCCGCGAGGTGCAGCGGAAGCACAAGGGGAACCGCCAGAAGGTCTCCGAGGAGACGATGGCGCTCTACAAGGAGCACGGGGTCAACCCGGCCGCGGGCTGCCTGCCCGTCATCCTCCAGCTGCCGATCCTGTTCGCGCTGTACCAGGCGCTCATCCGCGCCTCGAACGTGGTCACCGTGCCTATGGAGCGGGCCAACTCGGACGCGTTCGCGCAGCTTCAGGGCTCGCTGCCGGGAATCACGGAGCTCTCACGGACTGCCGACAACGTCCTGTACGCCGCGCCTCTCGACGGACCGTGCAACCTCCCGCAGTTCAGCTCGGCCGACTACAGCCACTTCCTCCCGCTGAACTGCCAGTTGATCGATCCGATCAAGCTGCGCGATCCGGTCGACACCACGGTCGGCTGGCTCCTCAACCTCGATCTGGCACAGATCGACACTGTCTTCGCGTTCCCGCTGTTCGGCGGGTTCGCGCTCTCGCTCCTTGCCGTCATCGCCGCCGTCCTGCAGTTCACGCAGGTCAAGATGACGAGCCCGCGCCCCAACCCCGAGGATCCGACCTCGAGCATGACGAGCACGATGATCTACACCTTCCCGCTGTTGACGATCATCTGGGGCGGCATCTTCCCGAGCGGCCTGATCCTCTACTGGATCGTCTACACCGCGTACCTGGTGGTACAGCAGTACCTCATCATGGGATGGGGGAACCTCTTCCCGCTCTTCGGCTGGCAGCCCCGCTGGGCGCCCTCGCCGGAGGCGGGCATCGCGCGCGCCGAGCGCCCGAAGCGCCTCGAGACCGATGACGCGCCCGCTGAGGCCCCCACTCCCGCATCCAACCGCGCCCCCGGATCGGGCGGAGGCCGCGCAGGGACGCGGCCCGCGAACCGAAAGCAGGGTGGCGCCAAGCGACGAGGCCGAAAGCGATGACCTTCCGAGAATTCACCGGAAAGAACGTAGAAGAGGCGATCCGCGCCGCGATGGCGGAGTTCACCGCCGACCTGGGCGATCTGGACATCGAGATCCTGGCCCAGGGCAGCCGGGGCATCCTCGGCGTCGGTGGCGAGGAGGCCCGCATCCTTGCGGCCCCCAAGTCGGCCGTCGCCGCGGCGGAGACGGTCCGCCCGGAGCGATCCCCTGAGCCGCCGCGGTCCCGAGAGCGCGTGCGCGAGCCGGAGCCGGAGCCGGAGATCGAGACGATGACGGTTGATGACGTGGTCGACGAGGCCGACGCGCCGCCCGCCGACCCCGACACCTCATCCGAGGATTCCGTCTCCGAGGCCGCGGTGGGTTCCGCCCTCCCCGAACGCCCCGAGCGATCCGAGGACGGGCGAAGAACGCGCGGTGGTCGCGGGCGCGGCACCCGTGGCGGGCGCAATGGCAGGGATCGTGACCAGGGTCCGCGCGAGCCGCGCGCCGATCGCCCCCCGCGCGAGCCGCGTGGCGAGCGCTCCCGCGAGCCCTCCCCCTTCGTGCCGGGAAAGCCGATCGAGGAGCTCTCCGACGAGGAGCGCTCGACACTCGAGACCGGCGAAGACGGTACTGGAGGAGATGCTTGGACTCATGGGCGTCACGGGCACGGTCGAAGTCGCCAGCGATGGCGAGACCTCTCGCCTCAACGTCCGCGGCGATGATCTCGGCACGCTCATCGGCCGTCGTGGCGAGAAGCTCGCGAGCCTTCAGCACATCGTCAACCTCATCGTCGGCCGCCGCGAGGGACAGCACCACCGCATCGCGATCGACGTCGAGAACTACCGTGGCCGGCGCGAGCAGCAGCTCCGCGACGTGGCCGATCGCGCGGCGAAGCGCGTCCTGCAGACGGGGAAGATCATTCAGCTCGAGGCGATGCCCGCGGTCGAGCGACGCATCGTCCACGTCGCTCTCATGGAGAACCCGAAGGTCCGTACCCAGAGCGTGGGCGTCGAGCCCAATCGTCGCATCGTGGTGCTGCCCGCCGGCCAGGTGAAGGACTAGCCTCCGGCAGCGTCGCCGCAGCGAGGTTGGCTGGATGGATGTGCCCGCCTGCACGGTGGGGCGCCTCGACCCCGATGGGCCGTGGATCGGCTTCGCCCCATCGTTCGATGGCGGCTATGCGCTGACCGTCGTCGGCGACGACGGAGCCCACCGTGTCACGGCGCGGCCGCGCGACCTGGTCGCGTTGGCGATCCTCTACTTCGAGGACGCCCTCGCGGAGCCCCCCGAGGAGGTGGCCGCCACGCTCGGGGACATCGGCGCGATCGTGCGGCATGTCGCGGAGCGCATCACCGACGCGACCTCACGCCGCGACTTCGACGAGGCGGTTGACGCCATCGACGACGGGCTGGCCGCCGACGTGGTGCTCGACCGCCTGGCGCGCGCCTTCGGCGAGGGAGCCGATGCCGCAACGCACCTCCGCGGGCGCGTTGCGGCGCTGACCGGCTAGGCGGCCGGGCAGCTGCATGGGTCAGGCGACGGGGCGGTCGTCCTCGTCAGCCGGGGCGTCGTGGGCCGTGGTGTCGACGGCGGGTGCCCCCTGAGCCGGAGCCGCGCGCTCGACCGGCGTCGAGTCAGCGGCCGGGGCATTGGTCGGAGGCGGAGCCGCGGGGGGCGCGGACGAGGCGGCGGGGGCATCGGTCGGAGGCGAAGCCGCGGCGGGCGTGGACGAGGCGGCCGGCCCGCTCGAGCCGAACTGGAACTTCCCGCCCTCGGCCTGGAACTCCTGCCAGCCTGCCCAGGCCATGAGCACGCCGCCGCCGACGGCGACCAGGAAGAAGAGATCGCGCAGGTTGAAGTTGACGAACAGGACGCCGGCGACGGCCTGCAGGAGAGCCAACAGCATGACGACGCCGGCGAGCCCACCGGCGGCGACCATCAGGCTACCGCGCGAGCCGGGAAGGGCGATGCCCGACGCGAAATGCGGCAGGAACACGACCGCCAGCATGGCAATCGCCGCCAGCATGCCCAGGGCGGTCAGGCCGTAGCTGTAGCCGACGGCCCCTCCGATGAGGAGCGCGGCCGATCCGTAGACCGCCAGCTTCTCGTTCTGACCGAGCTTGGAGAAATCCATGACGTCCCACACCCTCCACAGCGTGCTGAGCCCCCCGGTTCGGCGACGCGACCGTAGCACAGGGTGGCAAGCGATCACGCCCAGATGTGGCCGCGGCGCATGAATAAACCGGCGAGACTCCCAGCCGAGCGACGCCGGTGAACGGATGAATTGGTGGAGATGGGGGAGAATCGAACTCCCCGTCCAGAACACGTTCCCCGAGAACTTCCTACAGGTATTTCCGGCCAACTTGCGCTTCGCTATGCGGGCCCCCGACCGGCGGGGTGCTTCGCTCGCTATCCGGTGATGCCTCTCGGCTCTTTGACGCCACTCACCGGAGTCGGCAGCGCCGCACCTCCCCTGATGACACCTTCACGGCCCGGGGAGGGGGGACCGTGTCAGTGCTCACTGCCTAAGCAGCGAGGGCGTAACTATCGTTGCCAGTTACAGCAATTGCTCGCTGTTTTACGAGGCCTGCGAGCAACCTCGACCTGCGATTCCCGGTTCACGGGCCCTGTCGAAACCTGACATCCCCACGAACCGATTGGATGCCAATGCTACCAGACCGAGGCGCCGATGTGAACGCCCGTTCTAGATCAGAGCTTGATGCGGCCGCTGACCTTGGACTCGCGGTCGAGCTCGCGGCGCATGTCGCGCTCCGCGATGGATCGGCGCTTGTCGTGCGCCTTCTTGCCCCGGGCGACGCCGATCTCGAGCTTGGCCACGCCACGCGTGAGGTACAGCTTGAGTGGCACGATTGTCAGGCCCTTCGCGGACTGGAGCCCGAGCAGCTCGCTGATCTGGTCGCGATGCAGGAGCAGTTTCCGAGTCCGGGCCGGCGCATGGTTGAACCGGTTCCCCTGGGCATACTCCGCGATGTGCGCGCCGACCAGCCACGCCTCCCCGTGCTCGATGCGCACGTACGCCTCGGCGATGTTCACTTTGTGCGCCCTGACGCTCTTGATCTCGGTCCCGGTCAGCACGATGCCCGCCTCGAGGGTCTCCTCGATGGCGTAGTCGTGGCGCGCGCGTCGGTTGAGCGCGATCGTCTCGTCGGGCATCGGTCTCAGCTCCATCAGTCCCGAAAGGGCACGGACGGCGGACATGGAGAGAGCCGACCCTTCGGCCGGCTCTCTCCGTCGCTACACCACGCGAGGCTGTGTTAGCGAACCGCCTCGGTGGTGGCGTGCTTGGAACTATCCATCAGCAACACCACCTCCTTTCGTTGGTCGGGATGCTAGCAGATGGTTCTCGCGGCCACAATGCCGACCACGGCCGGGACCTCGAACGCAACGGGCGAGAAAGCCGGCACCGACGCCTCCGCGTCGGCGGCGGTTGGCTGGCTGGCCAGGTACTCGAGCGCGGCGTCGAGCGCGGGGTCGTCCTCGGGCGGCGTCTCGGCGGTGCGGGCGGCGACGATGTCTGGCTGGATCCCGTCCGGCGCCACGCTGTTGTGGTCGGGCGTGAACCATCGACTGATCGTGATCCGGATCCCGCCGTCGTTCTCCAGCCGTCCCCAGACCTGGACGGTGTTCTTACCGAAGGTCGGCTCGCCGATGAGCGTCGCGCGGTCGCGCTCCTGGAGGGCCGCGGCCACGATCTCGGAGGCGGACGCGGAGCCGCCGTTGACGAGCACCGTGACCGGCAGGTCCGTATCCGTGGCAACCCCCTCGCCGGTCGACTCGTAGCGCTTGATGTCGTCGCCGGCCGACTCCTGGGTGAAGATCAGGCCGTCGCCGATGAACTGGCTGGCGATCTCCTGCGCCGCGTTGATGTAGCCGCCCGGGTTGTTGCGAAGGTCGAAGACGATCTGATCGGCCCCGTCGTCGAGCAGCTCGGCCAGGGCGGCGGCGAACTGCTCGCTCGCCGGCGCGGAGAAACCGTTGAGCGCGATGTAGCCGATGTGCCCGTCGATCATCCGCGTCTCCACTTCCTGGAGCGTGATCTCGGCGCGGGTGATGGTCACCTCGAACGGCTCGCCGCCGTCGCGCTGCAGCGTCAGCGTCACATCGGTTCCCGGCTCGCCGCGGATGCGGCTGATCTCGTCGTTCATGGTCGACCCGTCGACCCGGTCCCCGTCCACGGCGAGCACCACGTCGCCGGGCTGCAGCCCCGCCTCCTCGGCCGGCGTGTCGGCGAGCGGCGCGATCACCACCAGCCGGCAGATCGACGAGAACTCGGTACAGGCGGCCAGGTCCTCCGGGTCCTCGGTGTTGCGGATCGCCATCTCTGCGCCGATCCCGCCGAACGCGCCGGAGAGGTCCCCGAGTGCCTGCTGGTACTGCTCCGGCGGCATGTAGCCCGAGTTCGGATCCTCCACGCCGTACTGGAACATCCCGCGAATCGCGCCCTCGGCGAGCTTGTCGGGATCGAGCTCGTCGACGTACTCGCGCTGGAGTCGGTCGTAGGCCTCGCAGAATGCGGCGAACGACTCGTCCGGCGCGGCGCAGCCCGTGGAGCTGCCGGACCCGCCGGCGAGGTAACCGCCGACGAACAGGATGGCGCCGATCACCGCCCCGAGGGCAAGCGAGACGACCCAGGGCAGCCCGGAGCCTCGGCGAGGCGGCGGTGCCTGGGGGGCGGTGGTCGGGAAGGGATCGGTCATGGGAGCAGGCAGTCTAGCAACGGGGGGTACGTGGTCGATTTCGGGCGGATTACGATTTCGATACGCACGCGAGGGCTCGCCGGCTCACCGGGCGGCTGACAGGTACGAGCGAACGCTGATCCACGAGCCGATGGCACCCACGCCCAGTCCGACCGCCAGCAGCAGCAGGGACAGGGTGGTGAGGAACTGGCCGCTCACCGCGGTCGGCATCTGGAAGACCTGGACCATGGCCGGCTGGATCGGGTCCCAGATGGCCGCGACGAGGAAGATCGTGATCACCGAGCCGATGAGGCCGCACAGGATCCCCTCCAGGATGAACGGCCATCGGATGAACGAGTCCGATGCGCCAACCAGTCGCATGATCTCGATCTCGTTCGCCCGGCTGTAGACCGCGATCCGGATGGTGTTGATGATCATGAACAGCACCGTCAGCCCGACGAGACCCACGCCGACGATGCCGACCGTGCGGATCACGTTGATGATGCCGAGGAGGGTGTCGTACTCGGCCTGCTTGGTGAGTACGCGGTCCACGTCGTCGTTCTGCGACAGCGCGGCACCAACGTCGCCCGAGGCCTGCGGGTCGTCGAGGCTGATCTCGAGGGATGCGAAGAGCGTGATGTTCGAATCGGGATCGCCCAGGTCGAGCTCGCGGCCGATCTCCCGGTAGCTCGCCTCCAGTCGCGCCATTGCCTCCTCCGGCGAGACGTAGTCGACGGTCGCGACGCCGGGCATCGCCTCGACGTCGGCGATCAACCGGTCGAGCCGTGTCGCGGACAGGTTGTCCTCGAGGCGGGCCGTCACCGCGACCTTGCTCTCGATGAAGGCGAGCCCGTGGTTGAGACCGCTGATGACGATGAACAGCGCCGACAGCAGGACGAGCATGAGGATGACGGTGGCGGTCGCGGCCAGGCTCATCATCGCGTTCCGCCAGAAGCCCTGCCAGGCGCGCACGATGCTGAAGCCGATGAAGCGCAGGAACGGCATCGGTCAGTACTCGCGCTCGTAGGCGGCCGTCGACTCGTCGCGCACCAGCATCCCGCCCTCGAGCGCCAGCACGCGGCGCCGCATGGCGTTGACGATCTCCTGGTTGTGGGTCGCCATCAGCACCGTGG
Organism: uncultured Chloroflexia bacterium; assembly: GCA_963704115.1. Classification (GTDB taxonomy): domain Bacteria; phylum Chloroflexota; class Limnocylindria; order QHBO01; family QHBO01; genus JACDBZ01. Next base: position 418,148 of record CAVPGY010000001.1, on the reverse strand, counting down.
TGCCCAGCTGGTTGATCTGGATGAGCAGCTGAATGATCTCCCAGCTCGTCACCGGGTCCAGGTTGCCGGTCGGCTCGTCGGCGATGAGGATCGCGGGGTCGTGGACGAGGGCGCGCGCGATCGCCACGCGCTGCTGCTCGCCGCCGGAGAGTTGCGTCGGCAGGTGGTGCGCGTGGTCGTGCAGCCCGACCAGGTTGAGCAGCTGTGGAACGCGGCGACGAATGGTGGTGCCCGGGGCGCCGGTCACCTCGAGAGCGAAGGCGACGTTCTCCCAGACCGTCTTGTTCGGCAGCAGCCGGAAGTCCTGGAACACGATCCCGATGCGCCGGCGCAGCGCCGGAACCTGGCTGCGTCGCATCCGCAACAGGTCGCGGCCGGCGACGCGGACCTGCCCGTGGGTCGGCAGCTGCTCGCGGATGAGGAGGCGGATGAACGTGCTCTTGCCGGCACCCGACGGCCCGACGAGGAACACGAAGTCGCCGCGCGGGATCGACACGTTGACATCGGACAGGGCGACCTTGCCGTTGGGGTAGGTCATGCCGACGTCGACCATGCTGATGACGGGAACGGGCGCGTTGGTCGGCGCGGTCCGGGAGCGGCGGCGCAGGAGGGATGTCATCTGTTCGCGGTGATGGTACCCGGCTGAGGCTCAGGCCCGACTGCGCTCTGCGATCAGCCGCTTCGGCGCACCGGTAGTCGTCGGAATCGGTCGCGGCGTGACCTTCCACTGCCGCTCACGCATCAGCTCCTTGAGGTGCGCGGTCCGCGTGATCACATTCATGTACTCGGTGTAGAAAGCCAGCGATGCCAGGCCGAACACGACGAACCAGCGGCGATGTGCGCGCAGGTACGGCCGCGCGAGGCGCCATGCGGCCCAGGCCTGCATCACCCCGGCGCTCATCGTGAAGAGCGTGGTGAAGACGAAGAGCGGGATGAACCAGTCGATCGGCGGAGAGCCGCGCAGGAACCAGAACAGCAGGATCGGGAAGGCCTGGAGTGAGATCCACGGGTAGATCTCCCGCCAACCGAGAAGATAGGCGAGGCCCAAGCGCTGCCGGCCGCTCAGGTGATCGTTGCGGAGCATGTCGACGAGATGCCGCAGCGAGACCTGGGACCACCCCTGTGCCCAGCGCAGCCGCTGGTTCCAGAGGCCACGCCAACTGGGCGGCGCGAGCTCGGTGGAGACGAGGCCCGGATCCGACACGATCCGGCCGCCGCCGGCCACGACTCGCATCGAGGAGTCGATGTCTTCGGTGAGCATGAAGCCGCGCATCCGCGTCCGCTGCAACAGGTCGGTCCGCCAGTACCCGTTCGATCCACCGAAGATCCCGAACCCGTGGACGCGGGCTCGGCCGGGGTGGGCGACAGCGTAGATCGCCTCGAACTCGGTCGTTACCAGCCGCCCGAGATACCGGTCGGCGCCTTCGCGGACGACACAGTGACCCTGGACGACGTCGACGCCATGCGAGATCCATCGCCACGCGCGCCGGAAGGCGGTGCGGGCGGGATGGTGGTCCGCATCGAACACGCCGACAAACTCTCCGCGCACATGGGCAAGGGCCGCGTTGACGTTCTGCGCCTTCGATACCGAGTCGCGCACGCGCAGGAGCACGAGGCGCGGATCGCTCCCGGCCAGCCCGGCGAGCTCGCGCTCGACCGGGAGGTCGTGTGGGGTGTTATACGCGAGGATGACCTGGAGGTCGGGGTAGTCCTGTCGGAGGAATGCCCGGGCCGTGTCCATGACCGTGTCGGCTTCGTTCGGCAGGTACGCGGCCACGATGGCCGTCGCCGGCGGATAGGGCTGTCGCGGGCGATTGGGTGGCGTCTCCGGCTCGAAGGCGGCGATCGACTCCACCCAGATCGAGGCGGCGGTCACCGCGAGGGCGACCACCACCGCCAGGTAGGCGGCCCCGGTGATGTCGGTTCCCATGCGGTCGAGGGTGGCATAGGCCAGCAGCGGCAGCAGGACGATCGCGGCCTGCTGCGCCACGACCTGGAGCGCCGTGCGGTGGAGCTCGAGCCAGCGGCTGATCGGCGACGCCGGCAGATCCTGCGACGCCTCGCCCATGACCGGCCGCCATTCGACGGGATACAGGTCAAGCTGGGTGGCCGCGCGCATGAGCGCCGTCCACGCGCGGTGCTCGACCTCGTCGGGCGGCGTCGTCGCGTTGACGGCGACGAAGCCGACAACCGGCGTGATCCGGACCACCTCGCCGTCGATCGAGAACTGCTCGCGGTGAAGCTTCTGGACGATCCGGTTCAGTCGGACCCGTGCGCCCTTTGCCGAGGTGTCCGGCAGAAGAAGCGCCAACTGGTCGCGCGAGAGGCCGGTGATGTCGATCTGGCGCCCGTCACGCTCGATGATGTCGACGATCTGCGCCACCAGCGTGTCGCGGGCGCGCTGGCCGAGTTCGGCCTCGATAATCGGAAGCTCGTTGATTGCGAGGTAGGCGAAGGATGCGTGTCGACGGGTCCGTCGGACCCGCTCGAACTCCACGCGCATCGTGGCCTGGAGGGCGTCCGGCGTGAGCGCCCCGGTGACCGGATCGCGGGCAAGGGCGGAGCGCGGAACCGGCCGGCGATCGAGTCGCGCTCGCACACGGGCGGCCAGCTCGTCGAGATGCGCCGATCGCGGCACGACGTCGTCCGCGCCCAACTCGAGCGCACGCTTGACCATCGCGAGATCGTCGCGGCGCGTGAGGACGACGGCCGCGACGCCGCCGGCATCGGCCTCGGCGCGGAGCCGCGCGAGCGTGTCGAGCCCGTCGCGCGTGCCGGGCAGTATGACGATGTCGGGACGCGCCTCGCTGAGGTGGCGCACCGCTGTCGACACGTCGGCCGCCTCGACGGCGAGATAGCCGCGGGCCGCCGCGAATCGTGCGAGACGCTCGCGCTCACGCCGCTGTCCCGAGAGGATCAGCAGGGTCTCGCGTCGCGATGTAGGTGAAATCGGACCGGCGGGTGCCGTCGGTCGCTCGAAGGGCGTACTCATGGCGCGTCCAGATCGTACGGGGTGCCACGGCAGCGCCACCCATGACGATCGGGGCATGCGCGCACGGGACCCAGACCGGCCCCATCGGATGCATCGGTCTATGCGGCGGGCGCCGGATCTCCCTCGCCGACGCGCGAGCGCAGGTAGCCCTCGATGAAGGCGTTGAGATCGCCGTCGAGCACGGCTGAGGGATTCGAGGTCTCGACCCCGGTGCGCAGGTCCTTGACCATGGTGTACGGCTGCAGCACGTAGCTGCGGATCTGGTTGCCCCAGCCGGCCTCGACGTGTTCGCCCCGCAGGCGGGCCATCTCGGCCTCGCGCTCCTCCATCTGGCGTTCGATCAACCGGGCGCGCAGCACGGCCATCGCCCGTTCCCGGTTCTGATGCTGGCTGCGCTCCGACTGCACGGCCACCACGATCCCGGTCAGGAGGTGGGTCAGCCGAACGGCGGAATCCGTCTTGTTGACGTGCTGGCCGCCGGCACCGGAGGCGCGGTAGGTGTCGACCCGGAGGTCCTTGTCGTCGATCTCGATCGCCGCATCCTCCGGGACCTCGGGCATCACCTCGACGAGGGCGAAGCTCGTATGGCGTCGCTTCTGCGAGTCGAACGGGCTGATCCGCACGAGCCGATGCACCCCGCGCTCGCTCCTCAGCTGCCCGTAGCCCCAGCGTCCGTCGATGCTGAAGCTGACGCTCTTGAGCCCCGCCTCCTCGCCCTCGGTCGCCTCGAGGATCTCGGTGCGGTAGCCGGACCGCTCCGCCCAGCGCAGGTACATGCGGAGGAGCATCTCGGCCCAGTCCTGTGACTCGGTGCCACCTGCCCCGGCATGGATCGATACGATCGCGCCTCGCTCGTCGAACTCCTCCGACAGGAGCAGTTGCTGGTCCATCCGCGCCCAATCCGACTGGAGCTCGGCGAGGTCGCGCTCCAGGTCCGGACCCAGGCTGGCGCCCTCCTCGGGATCGGCTGCGGCCATCTCGGCCATCTCGGCGAGTCCGGTCGCGCGCTCGTGGAGGGAGCGCCAGGTCTCGATCTCGGATCGGAGGTCCTCGGCGCGACGCATGACCGACTGCGCGGCGGCCGGGTCATCCCACAGGTTCGGATCGGCCGAGCGATCGGTCAGCTCGGCGAGCTCTGCCTCTTTCGCGGGCAGGTCAAAGGCGCACCGACGTGTCGTCGACGAGCTGCGCCAGGCGGCGTGCCTCGTCCCTAATTGCGTCCAAGCGACGCCACCATCGGCAGCTCGGCCATCTCGGCCAGGCGGTTGTGCTTGGTGCGGACCTTCGCCGGGTTCACGCACGGGCAGTAGTTCTGGCGCGGGCAGACACCGCAGTTGCCGTCGCAGTCCAGCGTCGCGGCGTAGCTGCAGCGCATGCAGTCACGCTCGCACATGATGAGGTCTTCGTAGGGGAGGTTCGGATCTCGGAAGCGGGTGACCGGTGGAAGGTGGGCCGCCGTGCTGACGGGGAGCGGGACGGAGACCCTGGGCTGTGCGGTCAGCTGCTTCACGTATCCCTCCATCCGAGCGCTGGAGCGTCGTGGGGTTCCGAGTTCCCCGCGAGCGTGGTTCGGTCCATCGTAGCGAGTCGCTCAGATATCGCAACCCCGCACGCCGATCGTCCCGTGTGGGTCCCGACCCCGGTCCGACGGACCGCCGACGAGGCACGCGCCGTGCGGCATGATGGCGCAGTCATGCCCGATCCCTTCCTCGTCATCCTCGGCTTCATCGCGCTGCTGTGTGTCGTCCTGTTCCCGGTCCGCCTCTGGCGACAGCGGCATCGCCGCTACGGCAACGAGGACGAGGGTGGCGGGGACGTTCCGCTCGCGCCGCCGGACCGCTCCGGGCGCGGCTAGGCCTCAGGTCGTGAGGCCCTCCCACGGCGCCTCGACCACGCGGCGGACACGCGCGACATAGCGTTCCAGGATCGCGGGCCAGCCGGCCTCCGCCGCCAGCGCGTCGCGGTACGCCGCCCCGTCGACCGCATGACGGATGAAGGCGTCGTGCACGAGCGTCACCAGTGTCCCGGCGTCCGACGGCTCGAAGCGGACCTCCACCTCGCTGGCGTGTGCCGGGTTCGGCTGCGGGGCCCGATCCATCTCGATCTGCCACGTGAAGGCCACCCGGTGGGGTGGGTCCCAGGCGATGACGCGACCCCAGTCGAGCCGGAATCCGTACGGACCGATCTCGTGGCAGAACCCGCCGACGCGTGGTTCGATGCCGATGCGCTCGAGCACGCCGCCGGACCAGGAGTTCTCGCGGGGCCACCACTCCCCGAACCGATCGACGAATGCGCCGAAGGCCGCCTCCGGCTCGGCGTCAACCTCGACGGCGATGCGAATCGGGTCGATGGCCATGAATGCGCCTCAGGTCCCGTGACACTTCTTGTACTTCTTCCCGGAGCCGCACCAGCACGGCTCGTTGCGTCCGAGCTTCGGCCCGACGCGGGCCGCCTGCGCCCCGTTGCCGCCGGCCACCGCCGTGGCGGTGGCCGCGCCTGCCGCGCTCGTACCGACGGATGCCCCGGCAGGACCCGCGACCGCGGCGCGCCCCTCGACGATGTTGCGGGCCACGGGCCGCGTCGGTACGGGGCCCTGCTGAATGGTGACGCGGAAGATCGTGTGGGTCACGTCGTGGCGGATGGTCGACTTGAGCTCGTCGAACATCCGGTACGCCTCGATCTTGAACTCGTTCAGCGGATCGCGCTGCGAGTACGCCCGCAGGCCGATGCCACGGCGCATGTCATCGATCGCCGTCAGGTGCTCCACCCACAGCGAGTCGATGACCCGAAGCAGGACGAGGCGCTCCAGGACGGCACTCTTCTCGGGGCCGAGCTCCGACCGGCGGGCCTCGTACCGCCCGCGGACGAGGTCGGTGACGGCGACGGTGATCGCCTCGGTCTCGCGCGCCTCCTCGAGCGGACGAAGATCCGCATCGGTGAGGGAAGGGACCATGGTCGTCAGCTGGGCTCGGAGACCCTCGAGATTCCACTCGCTGAAATGCTCGGCGGCCGTGTGCTCGGCCACGAGGGCCGCGATCTCGTCATCGAGCATCGCCTCCACGGTCGGACCGAGGTCATCGGCCCGCAGGATCCGATCCCGCTCACGGTAGATCGTCTCGCGCTGGCGGTTGATGACGTCGTCGTACTGGACGACGTGCTTGCGGGCGTCGAAGTTGTAGCCCTCGACGCGCGACTGCGCGTTCTCGATCGTCCTGCTGACCATCTTCGATTCCAGCGCGACGTCCTCGGTGAATCCGAGCGTCCGCATGATCGTCTGGACGCGGTCGCTCGCGAAGCGCCGCATCAGGTCGTCCTCGAGGCTCAGGTAGAACCGCGACGAGCCCGGGTCGCCCTGCCGGCCGGCGCGGCCGCGCAGCTGGTTGTCGATGCGCCGCGCTTCGTGGCGCTCGGTGCCCAGGATGTGAAGGCCGCCGGCGGCCAGCACCTGCTCCTTGTCCTCGGTGCAGATCGCCTCCGCCTCCCGAAGCGCCGCCTGGTACTCCTCCGGCGATGCCTCGAGGATGTTCGAGCCCTTCTTGTGGAGCAGGTCCGCGGCGAGGATCTCCGGATTCCCGCCGAGCAGGATGTCGGTGCCACGGCCGGCCATGTTCGTGGCGATCGTCACCGCGCCCGAGCGTCCCGCCTGGGCGACGATCTCGGCCTCGCGCTCGTGGAACTTCGCGTTGAGGACGTTGTGCTTGATCCCGCGTCGCTTCAGCAGCTCGCCGAGCATCTCGCTGACCTCGACGCTGATGGTGCCGACCAGGACCGGCCGGCCCTTCTCGTGCTCCTCGACGATCTCCTCGATGACCGCGTTCCACTTGCCCTTCTGGGTCGCGTAGATGAGGTCGGCGAAGTCGCCGCGGATCATGTCTCGGTGGGTCGGGACGACCACCACCTCGAGGTTGTAGATCTTCGCGAACTCCTCCGCCTCCGTCTCGGCGGTGCCGGTCATGCCCGCCAGCTTGTCGTACATGCGGAAGTAGTTCTGGAACGTCACGGTCGCCAGCGTGCGCTGCTCGCTCTTGACCTTGACGCCCTCCTTGGCCTCCACCGCCTGGTGCAGCCCCTCCGACCACCGTCGCCCCGGCATCAGGCGGCCGGTGAACTCGTCGACGATGACCACCTCGCCGTCCTTGACCACGTAGTCGCGATCGCGCTGGTAGAGGACCTGGGCCTTCAGCGCCTGCTCGAGATGGCGAGCGAGGCTGAAGTCATCGGCGAACATGTTCTCGACGCCGAGCCACTTCTCCATCTTGTCGGTGCCGGCCTCGGTGATCGCGACCTGCTTGAACTTCTCGTCGACGACGTAGTCCTCCTCGGCCTTGAGCCGCGGGACGATGCGGGCGAACTGCACGTACTTGTCGGCCGATTCCTCGGCGTTGCCGCTGATGATCAGCGGGGTGCGCGCCTCGTCGATGAGGATGTTGTCGACCTCGTCGACGATCGCGTAGAAGTGGCCGCGCTGCGAACGATTGGCGAGGTCGACGACCAGGTTGTCGCGCAGGAAGTCGAACCCGAACTCGTTGTTCGTGCCGTAGGTGACGTCCGCGGCGTACGCCTCGCGGCGCGAGACCGGTCGCAGGTCCTGGAGCCGCTCGTCGGTGGCCGGGAAGTCCGGGTCGTAGACGAAGGCGCCCTCGTGCTGGATCGAGCCGACGCTCATCCCCAGCCGATGGAACATCGAGCCGATCCACTGCGCGTCGCGCTTGGCGAGGTAGTCGTTGACGGTGACGACATGGACGCCGCGACCGACGAGGGCGTTCAGATACGCGGCCAGCGGACCGACGAAGGTCTTGCCCTCGCCGGTTCGCTGCTCGGCGATCGCGCCTCGATGGAGCACGATGCCGCCCATCAGCTGGACGTCGTAGTGACGCTTGCCGAGGGCGCGGACCATCGCCTCGCGGACGGATGCGAACGCCTCGGGGAGGATCTCCTCGAGCGCCGCGTTGATGCGCTTGAGCTCCTCGTCGCGCTGCTGCTTCAACCGATCGGCGAGGCGCGCGGCATCGGCGCCGGCCAGGGCCGATTCGGCTGCAGCCTCGTCGGGATCGATATCGCGCTGCTCGATCGGCACCAGGATGTCGCCGATCTGCTCGGTGAGTCGAGCGCGGAGCGCATCGGTCCTGGCTGCGAGCTCGGCGTCGCTCAGCGCCTGGATCTCGGGCTCGAGCGCGTTGATTCGGTCGACGATCGGCTGGAGCGCCCGGATCTCGCGTTCGTTCGAGTCGGAGAGCCGGGAAAGGAACTTGAACATCGGTCGCCGAGTATAGACCCGATCGACCGCTGACCCTCCGGACCCGCCCGGAGCCTTGACGCCCCTTCGACCATGGGTGGATGCTCTCCACGGCGGGAGGAACCAGGTCACGGAGGGCGACCCATGCTCCGTTCCGATGCGGTCCGCGACGCGATGCTCCGGTTCATGGAGCGGCTGTCGGCGAACGACGTGGAGAGCTTCGACGGGATTGTCTCGTCGCACCCGGCCTCGCTGGTGATCGGCACCGCACCGGGCGAGTGGGTCACCGAGCGGGAGCGGCTGCGCTTCGGGTTCGAGATGGAAGGCGTCGGCATCGCCCCGGGCGCCGACCCGGCCGGCTGGGAGTCCGGCGACCTGGGCTGGTACACGGACGAGCCGACCATGTCGTACCCCGATGGTTCGACCGTAGCCACGCGAATGACCGCCGTCCTGATCCGCGAGGACGGTCATTGGCGCCTTGTCCATATGCACGTGTCGGTCGGGGTGCCCGACGACGAGGTGGTCACCCTTCAGCGACGATGGGCCGACCGGGGTGCCGGCGGATGAAGTCGCCTGCGCCGCTCCGGGTGGCGACCCACCTGGCGCCGGGCGTGCTGCCGGCCTACGCCCTCGCGGCGCGTCGAATCGGCGAGCGGCTCGAGCGGCCGGCGGAGCTCATCGTGGCGGCCGACTACGACCGCTGCGTCGCGGACATCGACGACGTGTGCTTCGTCTGCTCGATCCCCTACGTGCTGCTGGCGGACGCGGGCCGGATCGCCATGACCGCCGTCGCCGCCCCGGTGCTCCGCGGCCGTCGCTATGGCGGCCGGCCGATCTACTTCTCCGATGCGATCGTGCGCGCCGACAGCCCGTACCACCGGTTCGACGAGCTGGCCGGCACCCGCTGGGCGTACAACGAGCCCTTCAGCCATTCGGGCTTCGGGGTGGCGCTCCACCGCCTGGCATCACACGGCGTGCCGGCCTCCTTCGTGGGCGCCTGGGTCGAGGCAGGCTTCCACGACGACGCCATCCAGTACGTGCTCGACGGGCGTGCCGATTGGGCGGCGATCGACTCGCAGGTCCTCGAGATCTGGCAGCGTCAGCAGCCGGCGCTCAGGCGGCAGCTGCGCGTGGTCGAGGCGCTCGGCCCGTCCACGATCCAGCCGGTCGTCGTGTCGACCTCGCGACTGACGACCGCGGAGCGAGCGCTGGTGCTCGCGGTGCTGCTCAACCTGCACCGCGATCCGATCGGTCGAACGATCCTGCGCTCCGCCGGGATCGACCACTTCGTTCCCGTCGGCGACGCCGACTACTCGGATATCCGCTCGATGCTCGGGGTGCTGCGCGAATCCGGCTGGCTGCCGTCGTGGTGGGAGCCGCGCTGGGAGGCGATCGCCGGAGAGCGCGTCAGCGCCGAGACGTCGCGCTCAGCGCCGTCGGCGGCTCCGGCTCATGCTCGTCCCAGAAGGTCATCTCCTCCACCATCTCAACCTCCGAGCTGAAGAGGGCGCCGACGCTCTCGCCGCGGTGGATGCGCTTGATCGCCTCCCCGAACAGCGGGGCGACGCTCAGGACGGTGATGCGCGGGTCGGTGGCCTCCGGCGGAAGGGGGACGGTGTCGGTGACGATGATCTCGGCCAGCGGGCTCGAGGCGATCCGGTCAAGCGCGCCGCCCGAGAACACGCCGTGCGTGGCGCACGAGAAGATCTCCCGCGCCCCTGCTGCTTCCAGCGCACCGACCGCCTCCATGAGCGAACCGGCGGTGTCGATCTCGTCGTCGATGATCACCGCCGTCTTGCCGTCGACGTCGCCGATGATGTTCATCACCTCGGTGCGGTCCTCGTTGCCGAGGCGTCGCTTCTCGACGATGGCGAGCGGCGCCTGGAGCAGCTCGGCGAAGTTGCGCGCCTTCTTCGCGAAGCCGAGCTCGCTGACGACCACGATGTCGTCGAGCTGCTTCGCCTTGATGTGGGCGCAGATGAGGTTGACCGCGGTGAGCTCGTCGACCGGGATGCTGAAGAAGCCCTGGATCTGGCCCTGGTGGAGGTCCATGGTGAGGACCCGATCGGCACCGGCCACGGTGAGCATGTCGGCGATGAGGCGCGCCGTGATCGGCACCCGCGGCTGGTCCTTCTTGTCGGAGCGGCCGTAGCTGTAGTACGGGATGACGGCGGTGATCCGCCCCGCGCTGGCGCGCTTGAAGGCGTCGATCATGATCAGCAGCTCCATGATCGACTGGTTCACCGGGCGGCTCGTCGGCTGGACGAGAAAGACGTCCTGCTCCCGGACGTTCTCCATGACGCGCACGAAGATGTTCTCGTTCGCGAACTGGAACACCTCCACGGCGCCGATATCGGTCTGCAGGTACCGGCAGATGCGCTCGGCCAGGGGTCGATTGGCGTTGCCGGCGTAGATGCTGAACTCGTCGGCGTACATCGCGTCGTCTCCTGCGGCGCTGGGGTCAGGCTCCGCCGATTCTAGCGGACCGCGGGCGGGGCGATGCGACGTGCGAACTGGATCCAGGATTCCATCATTGCGATCTCCTGCTCGGGCCCGACGCCGACGTGCCCGCCCCTGACCAGATCGAGCGCAACCTCCTTCCCCGCGGCCCGCATCGCGTCGACGAAGGCCTGGGTCGGCCGCAGGGGCGTGCGGGAGTCGGCCTCCGGCGTGGTGATGAGCAGGGGAGCCGCGAACATGTCGACGTAGCTCGATGGGGATGCCCGCACCTTGTGCGCACGGCTCTCCGGCGTGTCCGGCCCGAAGAGCGCCACGTCGTACGCGTCGAGGGACGCATTCTGGTCCTCCCCGACCCCGATCCAGTCGGCGACCGGTGCGCCCGCGATCCCCCCGGCCCACAGCTCGGGGTGGGTCGCCATGCACTGGAGGGTGAGGTACCCGCCGTACGAGTAGCCGTTGAGGATCACCCGGTCCGGCGCCGCGATCCCCGACTCGATCAGCCAGCGATGCCCCGCCACCATGTCGGCGACGTCCACGCCGCCGATGTCGCCGGTGAGCGCCTCACGATAGGCGTCGCCGAAGGTCGTCGAGCCACGGTAGTTCACCGATAGGATCGCGTACCCGCTGTCGACCCAGGCCTGGCAGATCGGGTGGAAGGTCGGGCTAGCCACCGAGGTCGGCCCGCCGTGGCTGTAGAGGATCGCCGGCCACGGGCCGTCGCCGGGCGGCGTGAGGAGCCAGCCGTGGATCTCGGTGCCGTCGTCGCTCGGGAAGGTGGCCTCGCGCCACGGGGTCCCGGGGTAGCGCTCCCGCCCGGCAGCCGCCAGCATGAGCCGATTTCCGAAGCGATCGGCCTCGATCACCGCCCAGGGCGTCTCCGCGTCGCTCCAGATCGTTGAGGCAGCGTCGCCGTGCAACTCTGGTCGAGTCCATGGTGACGGAGCGCCGTCGGGCGTGTCGAGCCGCTCGACGACTCCCGACGCCAGCTCGAGCAGGAACATGCCGCCGCTGGACCGATGCTGTTGCCAGAGGAGCATCCGCGCTCCGTCGTCCGACCACGCCACCGGGACCACGTCGCCGGGCACGTCGACCTCCAGCATTCGCGGCTCATGCCCCGGCGTCCAGATACCGGGGCGGAGCCAGTCGGCACGGTGGAGGCCGACCGCGATCTCGTCCCCGCGAATCGCGAAGGGAATCGAGCGGTCGAGCCGTCCGACCTCGGCGCCGTCGCGCAGCGACCGGACGACCGTCCGGCCGATGAGTCCGTCCATCGGCTCGCCGACCGCGGCCATCGAGCCGTCATCGGCCAGCGCGAGGCTGCTCACGAGCGCGTCCTGCGGCCAGAGGTGAGCCTCACCGTCCCGGATGACCAGGAGGCGCTGGCCATCATCGAACGCGGCGACGCCGACCACCACGTCGTCGGTGACGTGAACCTCGTAGGCGACGTACTCGTCGAGGTCCGGCGTCAGGTCCACCGACTCCCCGCCCTCGAAGGGCACGCGGTGCAGGTGGCCGAACTCGCTGCCGGTGGTGTCCAGGAGGTAGACGACGGACGATCCGTCAGGGGTGATCGCCGCGTCGATGACCGCGGTGCCGGAAGCGGTCAGGCGGCGCAGGGCGGCGGTCTCGACGTCCCAGGCATAGGCCTCGTCGCTGCCGTCGCGGTCGCTGATGACGACGCCGCGCCCGGCGTTCCTCCGGGCTCGGGAAGCCGAGGTGATCGAGCCGGCCCGGAATCGCTCTCTCCAGTCCACGCCACTCCCTCCCGTGCCATGAAGCCGGCGGCGATCGTACGGCCGCCTATCATCGGCGTCCAGCATCATCGCGTCTGCACCGGGCTGGCCCGACTCAGCCATGAGCGTGTCCCGACCCGACTGGAAATCTGCTCGCATGCAGAGCACTAGGCGGCCGATGGTCATCGATTGGCCGATGACTGAGCGTGGATGAAGCCAGGGCAGCCGCGAGCGGCCGGATAACGCGCCGCCCTGCGTGCAGATTGCGAGTCGCGAACGGTTGACTTGAGACCTGCTGGCTAGCGGAGCAGATTTCGACTCGCTCCGCCTGGGGGCGGCAAGCCGGGCTACTCCGCCTCCACGCCCTCCTCGGGCGGGCGGTCGTCGACGAAGACGGTGATCGAGACGATCCGGTCATCCTCCTGCGGCTTCATGACGGTCACGCCGCGGGACGCCCGCCGATAGCGGTTGATGCCGCCGACCTCGGTGCGCAGGATCGTGCCGAACTCGGTGATGAGCATCAGCTCCTCGTCCTCCTGGCCGACGAGTCGAATGGCCGCGACGTCGCCGGTGTCGCTGTTGAGCGAGTTGGCGATCACGCCGCCGGTGGCCCGATGCTTGACCGGGAAGTCGGAGACGTCGGTGCGCTTGCCGAACCCCTGCTCGGTGACGACCAGCAGCTGCTCGGAGAGGTGCTTCACGACCTCCATGCCGACCACCTCGTCGTCGCCCTTGAGCCGGATGGCGGTCACGCCCTGCGTGCCGCGACCGAGCGGCCGAACCTCGGCCTCCTTGAATCGCGCCGCCTGGCCCTTCTTGGTGGCCACGATGATGTCGTTCTGGCCGTCGGACAGGCCGACCCATTGCAGCTCGTCCCCGTCGACGAGGTTGATGGCGATCAGCCCGTTGGCGCGGATCTTGGCGTACTCGGCGAGCGACGTCTTCTTGATCATTCCCTTGCGGGTCGCCATGACCAGGTAGTTGTCCGGCTCGAACTGCGGGAGGCTGATGATCGCGCTGACGTACTCGCGCTGCTCCACCTGCACGCCCGGCAGGTTGATGATCGGCAGCCCCTTCGCCTGGCGCGAGGCATCGGGCAGCGTGTGCACCTTGGTGATGAAGACGCGCCCGCGGTTCGTGAAGAAGAGGATGTTGTCGTGGGTGTTCGCCACCAGCAGGTGCCGGACGGCATCCTCCTCGCGGGTGAGCATGGCGAGCTTGCCGCGGCCACCGCGTCGCTGCGAGCGGAACGTGCCGATCGGCTGGCGCTTGATGTAGCCGCGCTGGCTGAGGGTGACGACGACGTCCTCGGCCTGCGACGAGGTCCTCGGCGGTGAGCTCGCGGTTCACGTCGGCCTGGATGCGGGTCTTGCGGTCGTCGCCGTAGCGCTTCTCGAGGTCGGACAGCTCGTCCTTGATGACCTGCAGGATCTTGCGCGGGTTGGCGAGCAGGTCCTCCAGCTCGTTGATGAGCTGGATGATGGCCTTGTACTCGTCCTCGATCTTCTTGCGCTCGAGCGCGGCCAGGCGGCGGAGCTGCATCTCCAGGATGGCGTTGGCCTGGACCTCGGTGAGCCCGAAGCGCTTGATGAGCGCCTGGCGGGCGGCGTCGACGTCGGCCGCCGCCCGGATGGTGGCGATCACCTCGTCGAGGTTGTCGAGGGCGATCTTGAGGCCCTCGAGGATGTGGGCCCGCTCCTGCGCCCGGGCAAGGTCGAACTCGGTCCGGCGCCGGACGATCTCGCGCCGATAGGTGATGTAGTGCTCGAGCATCCGCTTCAGCCCGAGGGTCTGCGGCTGTCCCTCGACGAGCGACAGCATGTTGGCGCTGAAGCTGGTCTGGAGGGCCGTGTGCTTGAACAGCTGCTGCATCACGGTGTGCGGCGAGCCGTCGCGCTTCACCTCGATGACGATGCGCATGCCGTCCCTGTCGCTTTCGTCGCGAATGTCGCTCACGTCGGTGATCTTCTTCGCCCCGACCAGGTCGGCCATCTTCTCGATGAGCGTCGACTTGTTGACCTGGTACGGCAGCTCGGTCACCACGACCGCCATGCGGCCGGCGCGGATCTCCTCGAACGCGACCTGGCCGCGGATGATCACCCGTCCACGCCCGGTGGCGTACATGTGACGGATCGCGTCGACCCGCTCCTTCTCGCCGGTGATCGGGTTGCGCTGGTCCTCGAATCGGAAGATCGTGCCGCCGGTCGGGAAGTCCGGCCCGGTGACGATCTCGCACAGGTCGTCGACGCGAGAGGTCCGGGTTGTCGATCAGCGCGCGGATCGCCGCGGCGATCTCGTTCAGGTTGTGCGGCGGGATGTTGGTGGCCATGCCGACCGCGATCCCCGACGATCCGTTGACGAGCAGGTTCGGCAGCTTCGAGGGCAGCACGGTGGGCTGGCGGAGACGGCCGTCGTAGTTGTCGACGAAGTCGACCGTCTCCTTCTCGATGTCGGCGAGCATCTCGTCGGTGATCGAGGCCATCCGCGCCTCGGTGTACCGCATGGCGGCCGGCGGGTCGCCGTCGACCGATCCGAAGTTGCCCTGGCCGTCGACGAGCGGGTAGCGCAGGCTGAAGTCCTGCGCCATCCGCACGAGCGTCTCGTACAGCGCCAGGTCGCCGTGCGGGTGGTACTTCGCCATCGCCTCGCCGACCACGCCGGCGCACTTCCGATAGGCTGCGGTCGACCGCAGCCCCATCTCGTGCATCGTGTAGAGGATCCGGCGGTGGACCGGCTTGAGGCCGTCGCGCACGTCCGGAAGCGCGCGCGCGACGATCACGCTCATCGCGTAGTCGATGTACGCGGTGCGCATCTCGTCCTCGATCGCCACCGGCCGCACGTTGCCGACCCGTTCCATCTCCATCCGTTCAGATCCTCGCTTGGGTCTTCAGGGCACTTGTCCTTGTCATCGTGACGCTCTGTGTCGCGTTAGTCGCGTTGGTCGCGGTAGTCGCGCTCGGGTGACGCATCACTCGCCACCCACGCCGGGACCGATGCCGTAGCGCTCCTTCAGCGCCGCACGCTCGCTGGGTGTCGCTCCGAGGTAGCGGCCGGTGGCCTCGGCGATGAGCCGGCCGTCGGCACCGCGAACCTCGCCGGCGACCTCGAAGATCCGCCGGCGTCGCTCGACGACGCGTGCCTCGGCGACGAGCTCCTCGCCCGGGGCCGCGGGGGCGCGGTAGCGAACGGTCATCTCGGCCGTCACCGCCCACGAGTCGTGGCTCGACGGCGCCCATGCCATCACCTCGTCCAGGAGCGTGGCGATGATGCCGCCGTGCACGCGATCGCTCCAGCCGACGAAATCGTCGCCGACGGTCCACGCGGTGCGGGCGGTCCCCTCGCCGAGCTCGATGTGCAGGCCCATCCCGATCGGGTTCTCGGCGCCGCACGCGAAGCAGTTGTGATCGGCGAACGCGTAGCGGCGGCCGTCGCGCGCGACGATCTCGCGGCTCGTGGATCCGGCACCCATCCGCTGGTCCATGACTACCAGGGGTTCTCCCCTTCCTCGGCGTCGTAGTCGTCCGCGCCCCATTCGTCGTTGTCCGAGCGACGAAGGCAGTTGTTGGCGATCGCCAGCGCGAACGCATGGCTCACGGCATACGAATCTCGCAGCATGTTCACCGCCTCGCGGCGGTCCCCGACGCCGTTCGCCTCGAGCAGCTCACACCACTCGTCGAGGCTGCGCCCCGTCTTCTGGGCCACCTGCCGGATATCGGCCGCGTGTCGTGATGGCATCGTGCGTGTGCCTTTCTCGTGTCGGTTGGGAGTCAGATGTCCAGGTTGCGGACCTTGCGGGCCTCACCGCGGATGAAGTCACGACGTGGCTCCACTCGCTCGCCCATCAGGGTGCTGAAGATTTCGTCTGCCTCGGCGGCATCGTTGACGTCGATGCGGAGGAGCGTCCTCGTATCGGGATTCATGGTCGTCTCCCAGAGCTGATCGGCGTTCATCTCGCCGAGGCCCTTGAAGCGCTGCACGCTCACGTTCTTCGTCTTGCCGTCCCGTGACAGCTCCTTGATCGCCGCCTCGCGTTCCTTCTCGCTGGAGGCGTAGCGGGTGACCTTGCCGGTGCTGACGCGATAGAGCGGCGGCTGGCAGAGGTACAGGTAGCCGTTGGCGATGACCTCGGGCATATGCCGGTAGAAGAAGGTGAGCAGCAGCGTGCTGATGTGCGCCCCGTCGACATCGGCGTCGCTGAGGAGGCAGATGCGGTGGTAGCGCAGCTTGCTGATATCAAAGGTCTCGCCGATGCCGGCGCCCAGCGCGATGACGAGCGGGCGGATCTTGTCGCTGGAGAGGACGCGGTCGAGGCGCGCCTTCTCAACGTTCAGCATCTTGCCGAACATGGGCAGGATCGCCTGGAAGCGCCGATCGCGGCCCTGCTTGGCCGAGCCACCAGCGGAATCGCCCTCGACGATGTAGAGCTCCGACCGCGCAGGGTCACGCTCCTGGCAGTCGGCGAGCTTGCCGGGCAGGGCCATGCCCTCGAGTGCACCCTTGCGGATGACGAGGTCGCGCGCCTTGCGCGCCGCCTCGCGGGCCCGGGCCGCGGTGAGGCACTTCTCGATGATGCGGCGCCCGTCGGCGGGGTTCTCCTCGAGGTGCTGCACGATCCCCTCGGTCACCACGTTCTGCACGATGCCCTTGATATCGGCGTTCCCGAGCTTCGCCTTCGTCTGCCCCTCGAACTGCGGATCGGTGAGCTTGACGCTGATGACCGCGGTGAGGCCCTCGCGCACGTCGTCGCCGGAGAGATTGGCCTCCTTCTCGGAGAGCGTGCCCGACTTGCGTGACCAGGTGTTCAGCGAGCTCGTCAGCGCGGCGCGGAAGCCGGCGACATGTGTCCCGCCGTCGACGGTGTGAATGTTGTTCGCGAACGCGATGACGTTCTCCGCGAAGCCGTCGTTGTACTGGAGCGCGACCTCCACGCTCGTCGAGCCGACGAGGCGCTCGACGTAGATCGGACGTCCGTTGAGCACGCCGCGCCGGCGGTTGAGGTGGCGGACGAAGCTGGTGACGCCGCCCTGGAAGAAGAAGTTCTTCTCACGGTCCACCCGCTCGTCGCGCAGGCAGATCCAGAGCCCCTTGTTGAGGTACGCGGACTCGCGCATCCGGGTGCTGATCGTCTCCCAGTTGAAGTCGAGATCCTCGAACATCTCGGGATCGGGCGTGAAGAACGTCCGGGTGCCGTGCTCGCGCTTCCAGGTGGGCTCGAGGCCGCGATTCGCCTCCGCCATGCCGCCGCTCTGCTTCACCGGCGCCTTCGGGATGCCGCGGACGAACTCCTGGACCCAGCGCTTCTTGTCCCGGAGCACCTCGACCCGCATCTCCGAGCTGAGCGCGTTGACCACGCTCACGCCGACGCCATGGAGCCCGCCGGACACCTTGTAGCCGCCGCCGCCGAACTTCCCGCCGGCGTGGAGGACGGTCATGATGACCTCGAGCGCGCTCTTGCCCGTCGAGTGCTTGTCGACCGGGATGCCGCGGCCATCGTCGACGACCTCGCAGGTGCCGTCGGCGTGAATCGTGACGTCGATGCGCGTGGCCTGGTTGGCCATCGCCTCATCGATGCTGTTGTCCACCACCTCCCAGACCAGCTGGTGAAGGCCGCGCGCGTCGGTCGAGCCGATGTACATGCCGGGGCGCTTGCGGACGGCCTGCAGGCCCTCGAGGACCTGGATGTTGGCCGCCGTGTAGCTGGATGCCTTGCTTCGACTCTTGGTGGCTCGTTCGACGGTCATGTGATGTCAGGCAACCTCGTGGTCGGGGTGGGCCGATGGGTCGCCGGGGCCGGCGGCCGCACCGCGGGTGATGATCGAGTAGAGGCGGTCGAGCTCCTCGTCCGAGTAGAAGTCGATGACGAGACGGCCGCCGCGCCGGGTGCGCTGAATCCCCACCTTGGTGGCGAGCATGCCCCGCAGCTGAGCCTCCACGTCCTGGAGATCGTGGCTCAGGGTCGCGCGCTCGCGTGATGGCTGCTCGGCGCGCTTCCGCCGGACGAGCTCCTCGGTCTGCCGAACCGAGAGCCCGCGCTCGAGCACGACCGCGAGCGCGGCACGCTGGAGCTCGGGGATGGTGATGGCCGCCAGCGCACGGCCGTGGCCCTCGCTGATCCTTCCGTCGACGATCGCCTGGCGCGTTTCGGGTGCGAGCTCGAGCAGTCGCAGGGCATTGCTCACCGCCACGCGGCTCTTGCCGACCTGGCGAGCGACCGCCTCGTGGGTCAGGCCGAAGCGATCGATGAGCTCGCGGTAGGCGAGTGCCGTCTCGATCGGGTTGAGGTTCTCGCGCTGGATGTTCTCGATGAGCGCCAGTTCGAGGCTCGTCTCGGCGTCCGCGGTGTCGCGAAGGATGGCGGGTACCGTCTCGAGGCCGGCGATGCGGGCGGCGCGAAGCCGGCGCTCTCCGGCGATGAGCTCGTAGCTGCCGTCGGCGAGCGGCCGAACCACGATCGGCTGGAGGATCCCGTGCACGGCGATCGAGGCCGCCAGCTCGCCGAGCTGCTCCTCGCCGAAGGCGGTGCGCGGCTGGTTCGGGTTGCGGGCGATGCGGTCGAGGGCGATCTCGAGGACGCCACGCTCCTCGCGGGTGCCGGGAATGAGCGCGTCGAGACCACGCCCCAGACCGTAGCTGCGCGCACCGCGCGCCGGCGTGCTAGCCACGGGCGGCGACCTCGCCGGCGAGCTCGCGGTAGGCGGTGGCGCCGCGCGACGCGGGGTCGTACAGCGCGATCGGCAGGCCGTGGCTCGGCGCCTCGGAGAGGCGCACGGAGCGTGGAACCACCGTCTGGTAGACCGTGCCGTTCATGTGGCGCCGAACCTCGGAGGCGACCTGCGCCGAGAGGTTCGTGCGAGCGTCGTACATGGTGAGCAGCACGCCTTCGATCTCGAGGCGCGGGTTCAGCCCTTCGCGGACGCGTCGGATGGTGTTCACCAGCTGGCTCAGGCCCTCCAGGGCGTAGTACTCGGTCTGGATCGGGATCAGCACCCCGTCCGCTGCGGTCAATGCGTTCAGTGTCAGGAGTCCCAGTGATGGCGGGCAGTCGATGAGGACGCGCTCGTATCGCCCGTCCAGCTCGGCCAGGCTGGCCGACAGGCGGTGCTCACGCGCCGTGGTGCCGACCAGCTCCACCTCCGCCCCCGACAGCGCCGGAGCCGAGGGGACGAGATCGAGCCCCGGCATCGAGGTCTCCACCACGAGCTCGTTGATCGGCGCCCGATCGACCAGAGCATCGTACGTGGATCGTTCGACGGTGCGTCGGTCGACCCCCAGGCCGCTCGTGGCGTTGCCCTGCGGGTCCAGATCGATGACGAGAGTACGCGTACCGGAGAGAGCGAGGTAGGCAGCCAGGTTGATCACCGTGGTCGTCTTGCCGACGCCGCCCTTCTGGTTTGTGCAGGCCGTGACCCGGACCACGAGCGCTCCGCTGCAAGTTCAGATGGGCAACGTCATTCTACCAGTTTTCGGCTTATCGGGCGCTTATCGCACGCTCATCACGGCATCCCAGAACGAGAGTTATCCACAGTGATGTTTCACGTGAAGCACCGCGGGGCCGTGCACGGGCGCATGCGTGGATAACCTCGACGACCGTATACTCGTCGCTGTCGGTCGGACGCACCTCGGGGGCTCGGCATCAGCTATATCGGACCACTCCTCGCGGTCGTGATGGGCATCGTCCACGCGGCGATCGCCCCGGTCATCGTGGTGGGCGGGGTGAAGCCGAATCTCGTACTTGTGGCCGTCGTCCTCGTCACGGCGTTCGGTGGGTTTCTGCCCGGCATCGCGTGGGCCTTCGTGGCCGGCCTGACCGTCAACCTCCTCGTGGGCGCGCCGCTCGGCGCGATCCCGCTCGCGATGCTCGTCGTCGCCGCCATGACCGCCGGCGGGGCACGGGTCATCGGACGCGTTCCTCTGATCTACCCGGTGCTCGCGGTCTTCGCCGGCTCGGTGGCGGCGGATCTCCTCCTGGTCGGGATCGACCAGCTCGTCGGCGACGCCGTGGCGAGCCCGCTCCCGAGCGACATCATCCTCGCCGCGGCCGCACTCAACGCCGTGATCTGCGCGATCTGCGTCGTTCCGGCGCGCGCCATCGCCGCCCGCTACGTGGTCGACGAGGCCGGAGCCTGGTGAGTCGATGGCCGACCTGAATGACGGTCGCGTCGACCTGCGGCGCTCACGCGCGCGCTTCATCGCATTCAGCGTGGCCGCCATGCTCCTCTTCACCGTCCTCGGGGGACGCCTCTTCCAGCTCCAGGTGCTCGGCGGCGAGGACTACGCCCGGCGGGCCGCCGCGGACCGAACGGTGGAGGTGCCGATCGCCGCGCCGCGCGGCCTGGTGTTCGATCGCCAGGGCCGCCCGGTCGCGGTCAACACGCCGTCATGGACGGTGAAGGTGCGCCCGGCCGATCTGCCGGAGCACGAGCGGCGGCGCGTCCTCGCTCGCGTCGCCCGCCTCGCCGATGTCCGACCCGCCCTGCTCGACACACGGCTCAGTGCCTTCCAGGGCTCTCCGTTCGATCTCGTGCCCGTCCTTCGCGGCGTCAACCGAGAGGCCGCGCTCATCATCGGCGAAGAGGCCGAGTCTCTGCCCGGCGTCGTCGTCGAGGTGGATGCCGTCCGCGAGTACCTGGACGAGACCGGAGCGCCGAACGGGGAGCTGCTCGCCCACATCCTCGGCTACACGGGGCCGATCAGCCGCGACGAGCTCGAGTCCCGCCAGGAGGACGGCTACCTGCGCGATGACACCATCGGCAAGACGGGCATCGAGGCTTCCTACGAGGACGAGCTGCGGGGCGCGTATGGAGCCCGGCTCGTCGAGCGCGACGCATCCGGCCGGCTGCTGGAGGTCGTCGAGACCGTCCGCGAACCGGAACCCGGGACCAATCTCATGCTGACGATCGACGCCGACGTCCAGAGGCTCGCCGAGACCGCGCTGACCTGGGGCATGGACGTGGCCGGGGTCAGCCAGGGCGTGACGATCGTGATGAATCCGCAGACGGGCGAGATCCTCGCCATGGTCTCGCTGCCCGCCTACGACAACAACCTGTTCGCGCGGGGCATCAGCACCGAGGACTTCAGTGTGTACCTGACGGATCCCGATCGCCCGCTTCGCAACCACGCCATCGCCGACATCTACCCGCCGGGCTCGACCTACAAGCTCGTCACCGGGATCGCGGCCCTCGAGGAGGGCGTCACGACCGCCAGCCGGGAGTGGCCGACGTACGGGTGCTACCAGATCCCCGGCGCGCCGGAGGGCGAGTGCCTCTACGACTGGAACCGCCAGGGGTTCGGCCCGCTCGACATGGTCGACGCGTTCGCCAAGTCATCGGACACGTTCTTCTACCAGATGGCCATCGGCACCGGGATCGACCCGCTGGCCGAATGGGCCCACGAGCTCGGGTTCGGCGCCCGCTCGGGGATCCGGCTGCCGGGGGAGGAGCCCGGCATCATCGCCAGCACCGACTGGGCACGGCAGCAGGGGCGTTCCGGCGTTTTCACCGGCGAGCTGGCACAGGCCGGGATCGGGCAGAACGTCATCGCCGTCACGCCGCTCCAGGTCCTCAACGCGTACGCCGCCGTGGCCAACGGGGGAGACCTCATGCGGCCGATGATGGTTCGTGGCGAGACCGACGCCAGCGGCCGCCTGGTGCGCGAGTACGAGCTGGAACGCATCCACGCCATCGACGCCGACCCGTCAACGCTCCAGACGATGCGCATCGGAGCGCGCGAGGTGATCACGTCGGGGCATGCCTACAACATCCGCGACCTGGACCTGCCGGGCGCCCTCTCCGGCAAGACGGGAACGGCCGAGTTCGGCGAGCTGACCGAGGAGGGAACCCTTCCCTTCCACTCCTGGTTCGTCGCCTACCTGCCGTCCACCGCCGGCGCGACCGACGCCGAGCTGGCGGTGCTGAGCTTCAACTACTCCGCGGTCGTCCCCGGCAACGTCTCGGCCGAGGTCGTGAAGTACTTCCTCCAGCTGCACTACGACCTGGACCAGGATCTGCGCCTGGACCCGAACGACTTCAGCCTCGTGACGGCGAACTGACCGGTGGGTGTCGCGACCGCAACCCTCGTCGACAGCGTGAAGGCTCGCGGATGGCGGCACTTCGACTTCCAGCTGCTGCTCTACGTCCTGCTTCTCATCGCGGTGGGCGTCGTGATGGGCTACTCGGCCGCCTTCAACACCGATGCCGGCGCGGCGGCCGGCACGTCACAGACGGTGAAAACGGTGATCTGGGCCATCATCGGCCTCACCCTGTTCTTCGTCGCCTCCAGCGTCGACTATCACTGGCTGCGCACCCTGGCGGCCCCGATTTACGTCGTCGTGCTCGGCCTGCTGACGCTCACGATGCTGATCGGCACCAACCTGTTCGGCGCACAGATGTCGGTGACCGTGGCCGGGCTCGACTTCCAGTTCTCCGAAGTGAGCAAGGTCCTGATGGTCGCGGTGCTCGCGGCCTACCTCGCGGGGCGACGCGAGCGGATCGGACGTCTCGGCACGATCCTCATCGCCGGGGCGCTCATGGCGCTCCCGACCCTTCTCGTGTTCCGCCAACCGGACCTGGGCACCGCCCTCGTCTTCGTCGCGATCGTGGTCGGGATGCTGTTCCTGTCGGGAGCAAGCCTGGGCTGGATGGGCCTCTTTGCCGCGGGAGCCATCGGTGCCGCGCCGGTCGTCGTCGGCATGCTGCACGACTACCAGCGGCAGCGGCTCTTCTGCTTCCTCGACCCGTACGCCGATCCGCAGGGCGCGTGCTACCAGCTGGTCCAGGCGCTGAACGCCGTCGGGTCGGGCGGCGTGCTCGGCCGGGGGCTGACGGTCGGCGGCGAGGGGCAGCGCGGCTACATCCCGGTCCAGTCGACGGACTTCATCTTCACCGTGGTGGCCGAGGACCTCGGATTCGTCGGAGGGATCATCGTGCTGACCCTGTTCGGCCTGCTGGTCTGGCGCATCCTGCTCATCGGCTGGCAGGCCCAGGATGCCTTCGGGATGATGATCGCCGTCGGCCTGGCCTCGATTATCGTGTTCCAGCTTTTCGTCAACGTCGGCATGGTCATCGGCATCATGCCGGTCACCGGCATCCCGCTCCCCTTCGTGACCTACGGCGGCTCGAGCCTCATCAGCCTGCTGTTCGGCATGGGCATCCTGCAGTCGATCCGCATGCGGAGCCACAAGCCGACGTTGTGAGACTCAGTCTCTCTGATTGAGGCGTATGACCCTGGCGCTCCGCCCGATAGATCGGGCACTCGCGCACCGGACGGGGTGCTCGTGCGCCGCTCCGCCCGATAGATCGGGCCCTCGCGCACCGGACGGGGTGCTCGTGCGCCGCTCCGCCCGATAGATCGGGCCCTCGCGCACCGGACGGGGTGCTCGTGCGCCGCTCCGCCCGATAGATCGGGCACTCGCGCACCGGACGGGGTGCTCGTGCGCCGCTCCGCCCGATAGATCGGGCCCTCGCGCACCGGACGGGGTGCTCGTGCGCCGCTCCGCCCGATAGATCGGGCCCTCGCGCACCGGACGGGGTGCTCGTGCGCCGCTCCGCCCGATAGATCGGAGCGAATCAGGTCGGTTCCGCGGCCAGGGCGGGCGCCGAAGGCGGCTCCATCGGCTGCTCGGGTGGCTCGGCGCGCCGGCCGTGGAACACGAGGTCGAGCGCATCGGCCGGCGTCTGACCGCCGAACCGATGGAACCCGTAGCGATAGAGGTCGCGGCCGGCGGCCACGGTCGGTGCGGCCAGGATGGCGCCACCGATCCCGAACAGGGCGCCGCCCACCACCAGGGCGAGGATCACGACCGCCGGATGGAGCTCGATCGCGTCGCCCATCACCTTGGGCACCAGGATGTGGTTCTCGAGCTGCTGGATGCCGGTGTAGAGGACCACCGCCGCGACCGCCGCCGGGAGCCCGATGGAGAGGCCGATGAGGATCGCCGGCACGGCGGCGACGATCGGACCGATGATCGGCAGCCACTCGAGCACGCCGGCGATCAACGCGAGCACCAGCGTGAACTGCCCGAACTCGGCGAAGCCGAGGAACGTGAGGAGCGTGAGGCCGATGACCGTGGCGATGAAGATCGACAGCCCCAGCAGCAGCTGGCCGCGCACCCAGCGTCCGCCGACGCGGCCGAGCAGGGCCAGGATGTTCGCCGAGTCCGCCCGCCAGCCCGGCGGCAGCGCCCCGGCCACCGCACGCGAGAACTGCTCGCGATCCTTGAGGACGAAGAAGAGCCAGACGGGGACGATGATGAGCCCGAGGACGAACGTGGCGGCGCGGACGAGGGCGTTGATCGTGGGAGCGAGCAACTGACGGATGAGGTCCGCGAGCGCCTCGCCGCTCGCCATCACCTGCTCGTCCAGCAACTGTCGCAGCTCCGCCGGCAGCGGCAGACCCTCGTACCACTCCACGACGCCGAGCTCCCAGTCGTAGAATGCGGCGCCGAGCTCCGGGAGCGCGTCGACGAACTCGCGCGTCTGGCGGCTGACGGGGGGCAGCGCGTACGCGATCAGCCCCCAGATCGTCGCGATCACCGCCACGTACATGATGATCACCGCCGCCCAGCGTGGGACGCCCCGCCGGGACAGGAAGGTGACCGCCGGGTCCAGGACGAAGACGAGCGCCAACCCGACGAAGAAGACCGGCAGCGCGCCGCGCGCGGTCCACAGCAGCGCCGCGACGACGATGATCATGAAGAGGGCGAGGATCGCCTGCCGATGACGGTGCAGGGACGCCAGCAGGTCGGACATCGACCGCATCCTAGCCTCTCGACTGGTCCCGGAACCCGATGAACGGTACGATGCGCCGGCCATGACCGACCGTTCCAGCCCGGCGCAGCCCCGGCAGCGCTGGCAGATTCTCTTCTCCCGCGCCGAGCCGGCGCTCCGCATGCGACAGGCGGAGCTCGTCGACGCCCTCGAGAGCGCCTTTCGCGAGGCCGAGCTCCCGCTCTCGTACACCCACGCCCAGAAGCCGCGACCCCGCATCAAGCTCGCCGCGAACCTGCCGGTCGGCATCGAGCTCCGCGGGGAGGTGGTCGAGGCCTACTTCGACGAGCTGGTGCCGATGGAGCGCATCCAGGCGGCCGGCGAGCTGCTGCCCGAGGGCATCGGCCTCCGCGACGCCAAGGAGGTCTGGCACGGCTTTCCGTCAGCGGCCTCCCAGCTGCGCGGCGCCGAGTACGAGATCGACGTCAGCGGCGACGAAGCGCTCACCTCCGATGCCCTGCGTGGCGCGGTGGTGCGCCTGCTGGCGGCAACCGAGCTCCACGGCAAGCGGCGGCGCGGCGAGAGCGAGCGACGCAGCGATGCGGGCGACCGCGACCTCCGCCCGCTGATCGAGGACGTCGAGGTGCTCGAGGTAGACGAGACGGACCACACGGCGCGGCTGCGAGCCGTGCTCCGGCTCGATGCGAGCGGCGCCGGCCGCCCGGAGGACATCGTGCACGCGCTCGACCTCCCGCTCCGCACGCGACGCGCCGTCCGCACGCGGCTCCTCTTCGTTGACACTCCCCCGATCGCTCGATAGACTCATCAGTCCCGCGGGCTGAGCACTCGGCCCGTTTTCGTGTGCGTTCAACACGCCCTCACCGACCGTGGCGGCGGCACAGCAGCAACAGACCCAGGAGAGCAGCATGTACGCCGTCGTCAGCAGCGGCGGGAAGCAGTACCGCGTCGAGGCCGGGAACGAGCTCACGCTCGAGCGCGTTCCGGGTGATGCCGGTGCGTCGATCACGTTCGATCGCGTCCTGCTCGTCGGAGACGGCGAGGCGGTGACGGTCGGGACTCCGACCGTCGAAGGCGCGACGGTGAGCGGCACCGTACTCGGCGAGGCATTGGGCCCCAAGCTCATCGTCTTCAAGTTCAAGCAGAAGGCCACCTACCGTCGCAAGAACGGTCATCGGCAGCACCTGACCCGCGTGCGGATCGACGAGATCAACACCGGCGGCACGCCGTCGAAGGCGAAGGCAAAGGCGGAGGTTGCCGACGAGGCGCCGGGCAAGGCCACCAGGGCCGAGAAGGCCGAGAAGGCCGAGAAGGCCACGACCGCCAAGGCCGAGAAGAAGCCGGCCGCCCGCCGCAAGGCGGCGGCATCAGCTGCATCGGCGGCCGATGCGACCGACGCGGCGAAGCCGAAGCGAACCCGCAAGCCGGCCGCCAAGAAGGCCGAGGAGTAAGGGAATGGCACACAAGAAGGCTGGCTCGTCCAGCAAGAACGGGCGCGACAGCGCCGGCAAGCGACTCGGCGTCAAGCGCGGCGACGGGCAGTTCGTCCTGTCCGGGACGATCATCGTCCGCCAGCGCGGCAGCACCTTCCACCCGGGCCCGAACGTCGGGATGGGCAAGGACTACACCCTCTTCGCGACCGCCGACGGCAAGGTCCGATTCAGCCACGAAACCAGAAGCAAGAAGCGCGTCAGCATCGAGGCCGGAGAGTTCCAGTCCGCCTGACGCATCGGAGCACCATTCCCATGAAGGCCGAGATCCATCCCCAGTTCCACCAGGCGCAGGTCCACTGCGTGTGCGGGAACGAGTTCACCGTCGGTTCGACGACCGAGTCGATCCGCGTCGAGGTCTGCAACAAGTGCCACCCGTTCTTCACCGGCACGCAGAACATCGTCGACACCGCCGGACAGGTCGAGCGATTCCAGAAGCGCCTGGAGCGCTCGCTCCGCTGAGCCGATGCGCCGGCGCCTGAACCGGTGGCCGGCGCGCACGGCGCCCCACCTCTTCTTCCTCATCCCCGAGCTGCTCATGGCGGCCGGTCCGCTCGTGATCGCCGCCGTGACCGACGCCTCCGGGCGGCGCCGCTTCCGCATGCCCGACTTCTTCTACGGCGGGCAGGCCCTCATCGAGGGGGTCATGATGCGCGGCCGCACGACGGTCGCCATGAGCGTCCGTCCGCCGTCGGGCGAGATCCGCACGATCTCCGAGCCGCTGCCCGCCGCGCTGTCGGCTGATCGCAAGCTCATCAGGATCCCGTTCCTGCGCGGCATGTTCCTGCTCTACGAGACCCTGGTGATCGGGACCCGGATGCTGATGCGCTCCGCAGCCATCGCGGCCGAGGAGGAGGACGTCGAGCTGAGCAAGGGGGCGATGGCGCTGACCATGGTCTTCAGCCTCGGCTTCGCGGTCGCGCTCTTCTTCGTCCTGCCGCTCTTCCTCTCGACATTCGCGGAGGAGGCGGCGAACTCGGACCTGGTCGCCAACATCATCGAGGGCCTGATCCGGCTGGTGATCTTCATCGCCTACATCGTCGCCATCGGCCTGATGCCGGACATCCGACGCGTGTTCGCCTACCACGGGGCCGAGCACAAGGCCATCAGCGCCTACGAGGCCGATCGGCCCCTCACGCCGGAGGAGGTCGACGCCTTCGGCACGGCTCACACCCGCTGCGGGACGACCTTCATCCTCATCGTGGTCGTCATCAGCATCTTCTTCTTCAGCCTGATTCCGCGTGCCGGCGTCCCCCTGTGGGCCCTCTTCGCGAGCCGCATCGTGCTGGTGCCGATCATCGCCGCGTTCGCCTACGAGCTGGTTCGGTTCGGCGCCCGCCACTACGGGAACCCCGTCGTGCGCGCCATCTATGCTCCCGGCCTGTGGCTGCAGTCCCTGACCACGCGCCCGCCGGATCGGTCGATGCTCGAGGTCAGCATCGCCAGCCTGGAGTCGTGCCTGGCCTCTGACCGTGAGGCCGCGGCCGCCCCCGCCCCGGGCGCATGATCGACCGGCTCGCCGAGCTGGAGGCGCGCTACGAGGAGGTCAGCCGCGAGCTGTCCACTCCGGAGGCCGCCGAGGATCCCGGCCGTCTCGCCGACCTCGGTCGCGAGCTCGCCCGCCTCGACCCGATCGTCACCGGTCTGCGCGAGTGGCGCTCGATCCGCGAGGAGCTCGACGCCACGCGAGGCATGGCCGACGATCCCGACGAGGAGATCCGATCGATGGCCCGCGACGAGCTCGCGCGCCTCGAGGTCCGCTCCGCCCAGCTCCAGGCGTCCCTCCGTGCGCTGCTCGTGCCGCGCGATCCGAACGACGACCGCAACGTGATCCTCGAGATCCGTGCCGGCACCGGGGGCGAGGAGGCGTCGCTGTTCGCCGCCGACCTGTTCCGGATGTATGCCCGCTATGCCGAGCGGCGTCGCTGGAAGCTGGAGGTGATGACCGCGTCCGACACCGAGGCCGGCGGCTACAAGGAGGTCATCGCCGAGGTCCGCGGCGACGGTGCCTATTCGCGCCTCAAGTTCGAGTCCGGCGTGCACCGCGTCCAGCGCGTGCCCGTCGACCGAGGCGCAGGGGCGCATCCACACCTCCACCGCCACGGTCTCGGTCCTCCCCGAGGCCGACGAGGTCGAGGTCCAGATCGACGAGAAGGACCTGCGCGTCGACGTCTATCGGTCGAGCGGCCCGGGCGGCCAGTCGGTCAACACGACCGACTCGGCGGTGCGCATCACGCACCTGCCGACCGGCCTGGTCGTGGCCATCCAGGACGAGAAGTCACAGCACAAGAACCGGGCGAAGGCGATGTCGGTGCTCGCGTGCACGGCTGCTCGAGGCGGAGCAGGATCGCCAGGCCGCCGAGCGCGGCGAGGAGCGCCGCTCGCAGGTCGGGACCGGCGAGCGCTCGGAGAAGATCCGCACCTACAACTTCCCCGACGACCGGGTCACCGACCATCGCATCGGGCTCACCGTCCATAGCCTCCCCGGCCTGCTCGAGGGTGACCTCGACCGGGTGATCGAGCCGCTGGCCGAAGCCGATCAGGCGCGTCGCCTCGGCGAGCTCGGCGACGATGGCCCCGCCTGAGACGATCGGGACGGCGCTCGCATGGGCGGCCGACCGCCTGCGGCGAGGCCGGCTCGCCGACGCCGAGGCTCGACGCGGAGGTCCTGCTGGCACACCTGCTGGGCCGGGATCGATCCTGGTTGCTGGCGCATCCGGAGGCGCCGATCACGGAGCCCGATGCCTACCGGGCGCTGATCGACCGGCGCGTCGCCGGGGAGCCCGTCGCCTACCTCCGCGGATTCAAGGAATGGCGATCGCTCCGCATCGTGACCGATCCGCGGGCACTGATCCCTCGACCGGAGACGGAGCTGCTGCTCGAGGCGGCAATCGCTGAGATCGAGGCTCGGCTGGCACGCGGCACAGGAGCGCTCGTCGCCTGGGAGGTGGCGACCGGCTCGGGCGCGGTGGCCGTGGCGCTCGCCCTCGCGGTTCGCGTCCGAGATCCGCGCCGGCCGCGTGCGATCTGGTCTCCTCGGACATCTCGGAGGACGCCCTGGCCCTGGCCGCCGAGAACCTCGCGGCGCACGGAGTCGCGGAGCTCGTCGAGGTCATCAGCGCCGACCTCCTCGAGCCGGCGGGGGCGGTGATCCCGAAGCCCGACGTCGTGGTGGCGAACCTGCCGTACGTGGCGAGCGACGAGGTCGACGCCCGCCAGGGCTCGCTCGGCTTCGAGCCACGGATCGCGCTCGACGGCGGCGCCGATGGCCTCGACCTGCTGCGCTCGCTGCTGGCCAGCCTGCCGTCCCGGGCGGCGGCGTCGGCGACCGTCCTGCTGGAGCTCGGCGTCGACCAGGTCGCCGCCGTGCGCGCCCTGGCGCCGTCGGGCGCATCGGTCTCCGTGGTGCCGGACCTGGCGGGACTCGACCGTGTCGTGCGGATCGAGATGGCAGACTGATTCCATGACCGATGTCCTGCCGCCGACCCCGGAAGGCATCGCGCGCGCCGTCGAGCTCCTCGTCGATGGCGGAGTTCTCGCCTTCCCGACCGACACGGTCTACGGCGTCGGCGTTGCCGGCTCGCGGCGGGATCGTCTCGATGCGCTGTTCGAGCTGAAGCGACGACCGGTCGATCGGAGGATCCCGATGCTCGTCGCCGACCTCGAGCAGGCCGTCACGGCCAGCGCGGTCGCCGATGACCGCGCGCGCCGCCTCGCGGCGCAGTTCTGGCCCGGCGCCCTGACGCTGGTCCTCCCCACCGGGGACGGCGGCACGCAGGCGTACCGCGCTCCTGATCATCCGGTTGCGCTGGAGCTCATCCGCGCCGCGGGACCGATCTACGCCACCAGCGCGAATATCTCGGATCAGCCCGACACGCTCGGTGCCGACGAGGTGCTGATCGCGTTCGCGACGCAGCAGGACGAGCTCGCGGCGGTCGTGGACGGCGGCCCGGTTCCGGGTGGGGTGGCCTCCACCGTCGTGGACGTCTCGGTCACGCCGATGCGGATTCTCCGTCCCGGTCCGATCGGTCACGACGAACTCGCCCGTGTGGCTCCTGTCGCCTGATCGCGCGGCTTGACCGGCGGCGTATCGTGACGGTGGCGCCGCCCGCGCCGAACCTCGATTCCGGTGCTCACGCCGCCGGCCTCGCGAGGCAAAGGGGAACCCGCTTCCTCGGGCCGGCATCGTTCCGCCTTCGTGCGCGGGACGCTTCGGAGCGTGAGGCCAAGCGTGCCGCGTCGACCGAAGGGACGGACAGAACGATGACCACCCAGAAGACCTTCAAGCAGCGCGTCCGCGCGCGCGCCGCGCGCACCGGCGAGTCGTACACGGCGGCCCGCGCGCAGCTCATCCGCAAGGCCGATGCCTCCGGCAATCACGCCCCGACCATCGTCGACACCAGGCTCCTGGCGGGCGTCAGCGAGGAGGCGATGCTCGATCGCTCGGGCCGTCCGCTCGGCGACTGGTTCGATCTCCTCGATGCATGGGGCGCCGGTTCGCGCAGCCACCCCGAGATCGCTCGCTGGCTCGCGGGCGAGCACGGGGTCGACGCCTGGTGGTCGCAGACGATCACCGTGGCCTACGAGCGGGCCCGCGGACGGCGGGTCACCCACCAGACCGCGGCCGGGTTCTCGGTCAGCGTCACACGGACGGTCGCGGGGACGCCCGATGCGGTCACCGCCGCCTTCCGCGACCCCGATCGCCGCCGCAGCTGGCTCCCCGACGCACCCATCGAGCCCCGGGCCGGGTACACCGGCAAGCGCGGTCGCTTCGACTGGACCGATCCGGCCTCGAAGGTCTGGGTCGACCTTGCGCCGAAGGGCGACGGCCGCACCACGGTCACCGTCACCCACGAGCGGCTGCCGGACGCCGACACCGCGGCCTCGATGAAGGCACGGTGGCGCGAGGCGCTCGATCGGCTCAAGGGCATGCTCCAGAGCGCCTAGCCCGATCCGGTGCGGGCGCCATCGAGTGCCCGCACCGCACTACACTCGCAGTCATGCGTGTCGCCATCGGCTCGGACCATGCCGGTTTCCACCTCAAGGGCGAGCTGTGCTCGTTGCTCGACGAGCTGCGCATCGAGTACCGGGACTTCGGGACGTTCGGGACCGACGCGGTCGACTATCCCGACTACATCGCGCCGGTCGCGAGGGCGGTGGCAAAGGGCGATTTCGAGCGCGGCATCGTGCTGGGCGGGAGCGGGACCGGCGAGGCGATCGTCGCCAACAAGATCCGCGGCATCCGCTGCGTGGAGGCGGCCGACCCGGTCACCGCACGCTTGGGACGCGAGCACAACGACGCGAACGTGCTCTCGATGGGCGCGCGGATCATCGGCACCGAGATCGCCAGGGCCTGCGTCCGTGCCTTCCTCGATGGCGAGTTCAGCGGTGGGCGCCACGTGGCGCGCGTCGAGAAGATCGCGCGGATCGAGGCCGAGGAGGCGCGGGCCTGACCCTCTCCCTGGGCGGCGCGTGACCGCGCGCTCCTCGACGGGCCGGAACGGCGACGGAGCGGCATTCGCCATGCGCCTCGTCGTCCGCGCCGCGGAGGTCGACCGGCGCCGATCGGCTGATCGACGTCACCCGTGCGCACGTCGACTCCTGCCTCTACCACGGGGAGGCGACGCTCGACTTCGTGAGCGGCTCGTCGACGGCGGCGCACGCGTCCCGTCCCGACCACCCTCAACGTCGGCGCGCTCGACCTGCTCCATCCGGAGCTGTTCCGCGGGGATCGGCGGATCGCCGACCGTGGCCGGCTGCTGATGGAGCGATACCGCTCGCTCGGCGCGCGCCCGACGTTCACCTGCGCCCCGTACCAGCTGGCCGACGCGCGCCCGGCGTTCGGGCGAGCAGGTCGCCTGGGGCGAGTCGAACGCGATCGCCTTCTGCAACTCGGTGCTGGGTGCGCGAACGAACCGCTACGGCGACTTCATCGACGTCGCCGCGGCGATCACCGGGCGCGTCCCGTACGCCGGCCTCCACCGGACCGAGGCTCGCCGCGCGACGCTCGTCCTGCGCCTTGCCGCCGATGTCCCGGCCACCCTGCGCGACGCCGACGTCCTGTTCCCGTCCTCGGGATCGTGCTCGGGCGGCGGGCCGGGTCGGCGGTGGCGGTCATCGACGGGCTGCCGCCCCGGCAGTCGGAGGATCGGCTCAAGGCTCTCGGCGCCGCCGCGGCGTCGTCGGGATCGGTGGCGATGTTCCACGTCGTCGGCTCGACGCCCGAGGCCACCTCCCTCGATGCGGCGCTCCAGCAGCGATCTCCCGATGCGGTGGAGATCATCACGCTCGCCGACCTGCGGGATGCGCGCAACCGCCTGACGAGTGCCGCGGGGGAGCGGCTGACGGCCGTCTCGCTGGGAACGCCCCACGCGTCACTCGACGAGCTCGAGCGCATCGCCGTCATGCTCGGGGACCGACGCGTGCACGAAGGCGTCGAGATGGTGGTGTCAACCGCCCGCGACACGATGGCCGAGGCGGCGCGTCGTGGGGTCACCACCCGCCTCCAGGAGGCGGGCGTGGAGCTGCTCGTCGACACGTGCAGCTACCTCGTGCCGATCCTGCGCCGCACGGATGGCGCGACGATGACCGACTCCGGCAAGTGGGCCTGGTACGGACCGGGCAACGTCGGCGCGCGGGTGGTGTTCGGCTCGACCGGCGAGTGCGTGCGGAGCGCGGTCGCCGGGCACGTGATCCGCGACGACGTCATCTGGGGCGGGGCCGCATGACGGACGCGCCCCGCGCGCTGGTGCTTCGCGAGCCGTTGAGCCTGTGGGGCGGCATGGATCCAGCCACCGGCGCGGTGATCGATGCCCATCACCCGCAGCGCGGCGTCAACCTCGCCGGACGGGTGGTGGTGATGCGCTCGGGACGAGGATCGTCATCGTCCGCATCGGTCCTGGCGGAGGCGGTACGGGCGGGGACGGCCCCGGCAGCGATTCTCCTCGGTGAGCCGGACCTCATCCTCTCCATCGGGGCGGCGGTGGCGGAGGAGCTGTATGGCGTCCGGGTGCCGGTGCTGGTGCTGCCCACGGCGCGGCTGGAGGCCATCCGCGACGGCGACCCGGTCGATCTCGATGCTGCCGAGGCGCCCGCCCGGAATGGGCCGTAGGGCCCTACCCGCTCCTGCGAGGCTGCGCGGACAGTGGCCCCGTGACCATCATTCTCGATCCCGGGGCACTCGTCGCCGACCTGGGATTCCTCGTCAGCCGCGACATCCCGACGGTCGAACGCGATGCGCTGCTCGTGGTGGCGCTGCGGTCGGCTCCCACCGAGCGGCACTTCGATCCGGAGCTGATCCGCTACTGG
The DNA here is from genome assembly GCA_963704115.1 of uncultured Chloroflexia bacterium. Lineage (GTDB taxonomy): Bacteria > Chloroflexota > Limnocylindria > QHBO01 > QHBO01 > JACDBZ01. The sequence goes on along the minus strand of CAVPGY010000001.1, from coordinate 384,207 downwards.
CGGACCGGCGAGGACGGCAGCGGGCGTCGTGCCGAGCTGACGCACGCGTCCACCATGCCGCGACATGCCGGGTTCTCCTGGGGTCCGGTCGAGCTCGTCGACCGCTTCGGCATCGCCAACACCTTCGTGTCACTCGGTGGCTCGCTGGCCGCCGAGCGCGATTCCACCGGCACCGTGGTCGTCACCTTCCGATCGCGTGGCCCGATCCTCCGCCGCGGCGGGCACAGCCAGCGATACGACAGCATCGCCGCCGCGCTCGCCGCCTTCCTCGGGCGACTCCTGGTCCCCATCGACTTCCAGCCGGGCGCCGAGCGGATGATCAACGCCGCCGCGCCGGTCACCCGCTACGCGGCGTTCCTGCACTACGAGGTCCCGCGCCTGGCGATCCAGCTGGTGCGCGAGGCCTACGGCCCGGATGCGCGGCTGCTCCGCGCCGAGGCGGAACGGCTTCGACTTCGCGACCCCCTGGCCTGGGAGGCAGGGACGGCGCTGCTGGCCCGGATCGGACTCTTGCCGAGCCGAGGCTAGGGAGCGCCCGGCCTGCTCAGAAGGGCTTCGCCAGCATCAACCACAGGATCACGATGAAGGCGACCAGGCCCATCGACGCCGGGACGAGCGGGTTCCACGCCTCGATCAGGCGCCGCAGCTCCTCGGGGTTCTCCGGGGGCGGCGCCTCGGGCGCCCCGGACTCGGCGGGCATTCCCGCAGCCGCGCGAATCGGCTTGAGGCGGGAGGTCGCCAGCGGCGTCATCAGCCCGCCGACCAGGAGGAACAGCACGAGCGAGGTCCAGAGCCACGCGGTTCCCCAGTAGCCACCCATGAATCCGGCCAGGATCCCGGTCAGCAGCCCGATCACCAGCAGGACCACAACCGGGACACCGAGGCTGAACCGGGACAGGTCGAGGAAGGCCCGGACCCGCGCCGGGTCGGACTCGCGCTTGAGCGCGAACGCCACCGCCATCGAGGCTCCGTGGGCGACGAAGAAGAGCAGGATGGTCGTGGCGTGGACGAAGACGACGGCGCTATAGAGATCCAAGGTGCACCCTCCGCGTGAACGATGTCTCGCGCCGATTATGGAGCGCCGCGTCTACACTTCACGGCATGGATGCGTGGGCTCCCCTGGAGCAGGTCGATCCCGAGATCGCGAAGGTCATTCACGACGAGGAGGCGCGGACGTCCGCACACCTCGAGCTGATCGCGTCGGAGAACTACCCCTCGCGAGCCGTGCTCGAGGCGATGGGTTCGATCCTCACCGCCAAGTATGCCGAGGGCTATCCCGGCCGTCGCTACTACGGCGGATGCGAGGTCGTCGACATCGCCGAGAACCTCGCCCGCGACCGGGCGAAGGAGCTGTTCGGCGCGGACCACGCCAACGTCCAGCCCCACGCCGGAGCCCAGGCGAACATGGCGGTCTTCCATGCGCTGCTCGAGCGCGGTGACACGGTTCTCGGGCTCTCGCTCGACCAGGGCGGGCACCTCACCCACGGATCGCCGGTCAACTTCAGCGGGCAGTACTACGACTTCGTGCCGTACCACGTGGACCGCGAGACGCACCGGATCGACATGGACGAGGTCCGGGCGCTGGCCCGCGAGCGCCGGCCGAAGCTCATCCTCACCGGCGCGACCGCGTATCCGCGCCTCTGGGACTTCGCGCCTTCCGAGAGATCGCCGACGAGGTCGGGGCGCTGCTCATGTGCGACATGGCGCACTTCGCCGGACTGGTGGCCGCCGACGTCCATCCGTCGCCGATCCCGTTCGCCGACGTCGTGACCACCACCACCCACAAGACCCTGCGCGGGCCGCGTGGCGGGATGATCCTGTGCCGTGAAGCGCACGCGAAGGCCATCGACAAGAGCGTCTTCCCCGGCATCCAGGGTGGTCCGCTGATGCACATCATCGCCGCCAAGGCGGTCGCCTTCGGCGAGGCGATGAGCGAGGACTTCCGCGCCGACCAGCGAGCCACGGTGGACAACGCACGCACCCTTGCCGCCGCCCTCGCCGATGCCGGCGCCTCGATCGTCTCCGGCGGAACGGACAATCACCTGATGCTCGTCGACGTTCGCCCACTCGGCGTGAACGGCAAGGAGGCCGATGCGGCCCTGGGCGAGGTCCAGATCACCGTGAACAAGAACACGATTCCCTATCGACCCCGAGAAGCCGATGATCGGCTCCGGCATCCGCGTCGGCACGCCGGCCATCACCTCGCGGGGCATGCGGGAGGACGAGATGCGCGCGATCGCGCAGCTGATCGTGGACGGGATCGCGGCCCGCGGGGACGCCACCGCGCAGGACGGCATTCGGCGAGCGCGTCGCCGCCATCACCGATCGGTTCCCGGTCCCCGGCCTGCCGGCCACGCGCTCCCGGGCCGACGTCCCCGCCTGATCAGGCCAGGCCGCCCGCCCGCTCGTCCGCTCGGCTCACCCAACGAGATCGGTGGCTAGGACGACCCGTCGCAGTGTCGCCGCTCACCGGTGCACCCGGCTGCCGAACGCGGCAGCGGCCGAGTTCGGCAGCGCTGACATCTTCGTGATGTCCTCGTCGGTCAGGCGGCGACCATAGTGGCTGACTGCGCGCTCGTTGCAGTCCCCGCACAGGTAGAGCGTGGCGCTTTCGCTACGGGTCACCCGTCGGTCGCTGAACTGTCGCGTTCCGGCAGCCGTATCACGGCCGCATGCAGATGCACGGTTGTGCCATTGCCCCTCCCCGACATCGTGCGCTCCAGCCCGATCGTCCACCCGAAGGCTCGCCGCGTCAAGGGACCACGGGAGCAACTCAACCGGTTTCGGAGCTCGCGCCCAATCAGATGCCGCAACCGGTTCGCAACCCGCCCATGGGCAGGATCGAGGAGCCTCGGCTATACTCCCGACGTCCGACCGCTGTGAGTCGAACTCAACGTATGACACAACAACGGCAGAGCTTCGGGCCTGGCAGAGTGCTGGCCCAGGTGACGCTCATCGTGGCCCTGCCGCTGGTGGGAGGGGTGATCGCCGGACTCGTCGCCGACGGGTCGCTGGGGACCTCGCCCCTCTTCGTGTTGAGTGGACTCGTGATCGGCACCCTCGTCACCGCTCTCTGGCTGCGCTGGTTCATCACGACCAACGTGACCCGACTGCGCGGCGAGGAGCCTGTGGTCGGTCCCGGAGCGGAGCAACATGAGCAATCGACAACCGAACGGACCTGAGCCGCGTCCCGGCCCGGTCGCGCGGCCCCCGCAATGGGGCATGGTGCTCGACCTGGGATTGCGACTCGGTCTGGCGGTGGTCATCGGCGTCGTCGGCGGCGTCCTGCTGGACGGCTGGGCGAACACCGCGCCACTGTTCACCCTGCTCGGAGTGGCGGTTGGCATCGGCGCTGCTATGTACTCCATCTGGGACGTGGCCCGACACCAGATGAACTCGCGCTAGCACACGAAGAGGATCCCGCGTGCCGCACTTCGCAACCGAGGAGAGCCTGATCCACGTCGCGATCAAGGCCGAGACGCTGTTCCATCTCGGCCCGATCGCCGTCACCAACAGCATGGTCGGCACGCTGATCGTGTTCGTGCTGCTGGCCTCGCTCGCCTGGTGGGCGTCGCGCAACCACGCCGTCGTCCCGAGCCGGCTCCAGTCGCTGCTCGAGTTCCCGGTCGAGTTCCTGGCCGGCATCGTTCGCGGGCAGCACGCCACGCGCTGGCGATCGGTCCTGCCGCCGGTCCTGGCGATCTTCCTCATCGTGCTGTTCTCAAACTACGTCGGCCTGCTGCCCGGCGTCGGCACCATCGGCGTGCACGTCATCGAGGACGGGCACGAGGCGGTCGTGCCGATCATCCGGCCCGCGTCCGCCGATCTGAATTTCACGCTGGCGCTGGCGCTGATCGCCTTCGTCCTGTTCGTGGGCTGGGGCATTCGCGCCAACGGGCTGAAGGGCTATCTCAAGGAGACCTTCGTCGCCAACCCGCCGTACATGACGCCGCTCATGACCCCGATCCATATCGTCAGTGAGCTCAGCCGCATCATCAGCCTGTCGATGCGACTCTTCGGCAACGTGTTCGCCGGCGAGATCCTGCTGGCGGTGATGCTCGCTCTGACCTTCGCCATCATCCCCGTGGCCTTCCTGGGCCTCGAGATGATCTTCGGCGCGGTGCAGGCGCTCGTCTTCGCCCTGCTCACGCTGACCTACATCACCCTGGCCACCGCCGGACACGGTGGCGGCCACGACGAGACCGATGACGCCCAGCATCACGACGCTGATGACGTGGCGCTTCGCGCCGGCGCCCATTGATCCGGAACACCACAAGCATGGGAACGCTCTCCCCACACGAAGAGCACCAGGAGGAACCTCACACGTGGATCTGACACCCCTCGCCGCTGGACTGGCCATCGGCCTTGGCGCGCTCGGACCGGGCATCGGCCTGGGCCTGGGCGTGAGCAAGGCCATGGAGGCGCTCGGCCGCAATCCCGAGGCGTCCGGCGCGCTGTTCGTGCCGTACGTGCTCGGCCTTGCCCTGACCGAGGCCGTCGCCATCTACGCGCTCGTCATCGGCCTGCTCATCCTGTTCACCTAGGACGCCGGTAGGTGGAAGCCCTCATCGAGGCGTTCGACGTCAATGTCGTCGGCCTGTTCTTCCAGGTCGTCAACTTCCTGCTGCTCCTCTACCTTCTCAACCGCTTCCTGTTCAAGCCGCTCCTCGCGCGCATGGACGAGCGGAGCTCGAAGATCGAGAAGGGGCTGGAGGACGCCGAGGCCGCGGCGCGTGACCGCGAGCTCGCCCGCGCCGAGCGCGAGGCGGCCGTTGCCGAGGCGCGCAAGGAGTCGGCGGAGATGCTTGCCCGCGCGAACAAGATCGCCGAGGACACCCGGAACGAGATCCTGAACGACGCGCGCACCGAGGCCGAGCGGGTCACGGCGCGGGCGCGTGAGGAGATCGTCGCCGAGAAGGACCGGGCCATGGCGGAGCTCCGGGCCCAGGTCGCCGACCTCGCTCTGGAGGCGGCGGGCAAGCTGGTCCGTTCCGAGATGGACGGCGCCGCCCAGCGACGCCTCGTCGAGGAGTTCCTGGCCGAGGTGCCGGCAAGCGCCGGCACGAAGCAGGGGCGGAACTGACCGATGGCACGACGCGAGACCGCCGCACGACGCTACGCCGAGGCCGCCTTCGGGCTCGGCCGTGACGACGGCACGCTCGACGCGTGGGAGCAGGACCTCGCCCGCCTCGAAGAGGCGCTGGCCGACACGGACCTGCGCGCGCTCCTCGAGCATCCGGCGGTCGCGTTCTCCGACAAGGAGCGCGTGCTGCGGCGCGTCGTCGGCGACGTGGGGGCCGAGCCGCTCAGCCTCGTGCTGCTGATGATCCGTCGCGGGCGCCCGGGCGCGGTCGGCCGCATGGTCGAGCACTTCCGCGAGCTCGTGCGCCGTGAGCGCGGCATCGCGCTGGCGGAGGTCCGCACGGCGCTGCCGCTCGAGGAGAACCAGCGGAGCGCGGTCACCGACCGGCTCCACGAGCTCACCGGCTCGACGATCGAGATCAACGAGGTGGTCGACGAGTCGCTGATCGGCGGGATCACCGTCCGCATCGGCGATCAGCTCTACGACGCCAGCGTGCGCAACCGCCTGGAGCGGCTGCGGGCGCGACTGACCGCCGTCTAGGCGATAGGGAGTAAAGGAACACAGATGGCGATCAGATCCGACGAGATCACGTCGATCATCCGCAACGAGATCAAGGGATTCGACTCCGGCGCCGACGTCTCCGGCGTCGGGACCATCGTCGAGGTCGGCGACGGCATCGCGCAGATCTACGGGCTCTCCGGCGCCCTGGCGCAGGAGCTGCTCGACTTCGGCAACGGGATCATGGGCATGGCCTTCAACCTCGAGGAGGAGACGGTCGGCGCGCTGATCCTGGGCGACTACACGTCGCTGTCCGAGGGCGACCAGGTCCGGACCACCGGGCGCATCGTGGAGGTGCCGGTCGGCGACGCCCTCATCGGCCGCGTCGTGAACCCGCTGGGTGAGCCGATCGACGGCAAGGGCCCGATCGAGACCAAGAAGTCGCGACCCATCGAGCGCATCGCCCCCGGCGTCATCGTGCGCCAGCCGGTCGACACGCCGCTCCAGACGGGCATCAAGGCGATCGACTCGATGATCCCGATCGGCCGCGGCCAGCGCGAGCTGATCATCGGCGACCGGCAGACCGGCAAGACGGCCATCGCGATCGACACGATCATCAACCAGAAGGGCCAGGACGTCATCTGCATCTACGTCGCCATCGGCCAGAAGCAGTCGACGGTGGCGCAGGTGGTGGCGCAGCTCGAGGAGTCGGGCGCCATGGAGCACACGATCGTCGTGTTCGCCGGCGCGTCGGACCCCGCACCGCTCCAGTACCTCGCCCCCTACGCGGGCGTGGCGATGGGCGAGGAGTTCCTCGACACCGGCCGCGACGCGCTGTGCGTCTACGACGACCTGTCCAAGCACGCCTGGGCCTACCGCCAGGTCTCGCTGCTCATGCGCCGTCCTCCGGGCCGCGAGGCGTTCCCGGGCGACATCTTCTACTCCCACTCCCGCCTGCTGGAGCGCGCGGCACGGCTGAACGAGGACAACGGCGGCGGGTCGCTGACGGCGCTGCCGATCATCGAGACGCAGGCCGGTGACGTGTCCGCGTACATCCCGACCAACGTCATCAGCATCACCGACGGCCAGATCTTCCTGCAGTCGGACCTGTTCAACCAGGGCCAGCGCCCGGCGGTGAACGCCGGCATCAGCGTCTCCCGCGTGGGTGGTGCGGCGCAGATCAAGGCGATGCGCCAGGTGGCCGGCAAGCTGCGCATCGACCTCGCCCAGTACCGCGAGCTGGCGGCCTTCGCGCAGTTCAGCTCCGACCTCGACAAGGCGACGCGCGACCAGCTGACCCGCGGCGAGAAGACGACCGAGATCCTCAAGCAGCCGCAGTACGCGCCGCTGCCGGTGGAGAAGCAGGTCGCCATCATCTGGGCGGCCACCAACGGCCTGCTCGACGACGTCGAGACGTCCCGGATCGCCGAGTTCGAGACCGGCCTCTACCGGCACCTCGAGTCGGGCTATCCGGAGCTCCTGCCCGCCATCGCCGGCGAGAAGGTCCTCTCCGACGAGCTGTCGGCGCAGCTCGAGAAGGCCGTCAAGGAGTTCAAGAACCAGGGCGGCTACGGCGAGACCGATGACTCGGCTGCTCCTGCCTCCGAAGCCGAAGCCGAAGCCGACGCCGATGGTGGCGACGAGGCCACGACCGACGCCAAGTCCGATGCCGATGGCGACGAGGCCGACGCCAAGGCCGACGCCGACGAAGCCAAGGCCGATGCCGATGCTGTCGACGAGGCCACCACCTCGAAGGCGGAGGGCTGAGGTGAGCGGCTCAGGAGTAGATACCGTATATACGCTGGCGGGCGCATAGCGCATGCCCAGCCTCAAGGACATCCGCGGGCGGATCGGATCGGTCCGCAACATCGCCCAGATCACCCGGGCGATGGAGATGGTGGCCGCGTCGCGCATGAAGCGCGCCCAGGACGCCATCCTCGCGGCGCGTCCCTACGCCGAGGAGATGGAGGCGGCCCTCCGTCGCGTGGCCGGCGCGGCCGGCCTCTCGGAGGACATCGATCCGCTCCTTGCGCGGCGACCGCCACGACGGGTGGCGATCATCATGATCACCACCGATCGCGGCCTGGCGGGCTCGCTCAACGCGAACGCCTCGCGCACCGTCCTGCGCTGGGTGGCGGAGCGCGCGTCGGCGCGCAACGGGGACCGACCGGTCGAGATCGAGGCCATCACCGTGGGGCGCAAGGGCCGTGATGCCCTGCGCCGCGCCGGTGTCCCGATCGCCGCCCACTTCGCCCAGCTGGGCGACCGCCCCGCGTTCAGCGACATCACGCCGCTCGCTCGGCTGGTGACGGAGGACTTCCTGGCCGAGAAGTACGACGAGATCGACATCGCCTACAGCACGTTCGTCTCGACGCTGTCGCAGAAGCCGGCGATCGACACCATCCTCCCGGTCGTCAGCCCGGAGATGGGCGAGGACCAGGAGCGCACGAACGACGAGTACCTGTTCGAGCCGTCGCCGGAGGCCGTGCTGAGCCGGCTGCTGCCGCACTACGTGGCCATCGGCATCTATCGGGCCGTGCTCGAGAACAACGCATCCGAACAGTCGGCACGCATGATCGCCATGCGGAACTCGACCGACAATGCGAACGAGCTCATCGACGACCTGACGCTGGTCTACAACAAGACCCGCCAGGCCACCATCACCCGCGAAATGATCGAGATCGCCTCCGGCGCGGAAGCGCTCGGCGGCTAGGCAAGGAGAAGAGCAGACCGATGGCGACCGGCAAGGTGATCCAGATCACGGGCCCCGTGATCGACGTGGAGTTCCCGCCGGGGGACCTCCCCAGCATCTACAACGCGCTCGAGATCAAGCGTCCGTCGAAGAAGGGCTCCAAGGCAGGGGCCGATGACACGCTCGTGGTCGAGGTCCAGCAGCACCTCGGCAACAACTGGGTGCGCGCGGTCGCCATGTCCACCACCGATGGGCTCGCCCGCGGGCTCGATGTCGTCGACACCGGCGCCCCCATCACCGTCCCGGTCGGTGCCGCCACCCTCGGTCGCGTCTTCGACGTCCTCGGCCAGCCGATCGACGGCAAGGGTGAGGTCAAGGCCGAGAAGCGCCTGCCGATCCACCGTGATCCTCCGTCGTTCGAGGAGATGGAGACGGAGGCCCAGGTCTTCGAGACCGGCATCAAGGTCATCGACCTCATCGCCCCGTTCCGTCGCGGCGGCAAGGTCGGTGTCTTCGGCGGCGCCGGCACCGGCAAGACCGTCATCATCCAGGAGCTGATCCGCAACATCGCCGCCGAGCACGGTGGCTACTCGGTGTTCGCCGGCGTCGGCGAGCGCTCGCGCGAGGGCAACGACCTTCTCGGCGAGATGACCGAATCGGGCGTCATCGACAAGACCGTCATGGTCTTCGGCCAGATGAACGAGCCGCCGGGCGCCCGCCAGCGCGTCGGCCTGTCGGCCCTCGCCATGGCCGAGTACTTCCGCGATGAGGAGGGGCGCGACATCCTCCTCTTCATCGACAACATCTTCCGTTTCACGCAGGCTGGCTCCGAGGTCTCCGCGCTCCTCGGCCGCATGCCGTCGGCGGTGGGTTACCAGCCGACCCTGGCGACCGAGATGGGCGATCTCCAGGAGCGCATCACCTCGACCCGCAAGGGCTCCATCACGAGCCTGCAGGCCATCTTCGTTCCCGCGGACGACTACACCGATCCGGCGCCGGCCACCACCTTCGCGCACCTCGATTCGACGATTCGCCTCGAGCGATCGATCGTGGAGCTCGGCATCTACCCGGCGGTCGATCCGCTGACGTCGACCTCCACGGTCCTCGATCGGCGGATCGTCGGCGATGAGCATTTCGAGGTCTCGCGCGAGGTGCAGCGCACATTGCAGCGCTACAAGGACCTCCAGGACATCATCGCCATCCTCGGCATGGACGAGCTCTCCGAGGAGGACAAGATCACCGTGGCCCGCGCCCGCCGCCTCCAGCGCTTCATGAGCCAGCCGTTCAACGTGGCCGAGCAGTTCACCGGCCGTCCAGGAGCCTACGTGGAGCTCAAGGAGACCGTCCGCGGCTTCGGCGAGATCCTCGAGGGCAAGCACGACCAGCTCCCCGAGCAGGCCTTCTTCATGGCCGGCAAGATCGAGGACGTGATCGCCAACGCCGAGAAGCTGGGCTGACCGATGCCCCTGCAGCTGGAGATCGTCTCGCCGGAGCGCCGCGCCTACACCGATGAGGTGGACGAGGTCATCGTGCCGGGCATCGATGGCCAGCTCGGCATCCTGCCCCACCACACCCGCATGATCACGGCGCTCGGCACCGGCGAGCTGCGGATCAAGAAGGGCGGCACGGAGCAGTCGCTCCTCATCAGCGGCGGGTTCGTCGAGGTGCGGCCGGACAAGGTCATCGTCATGGCCGACCTCGCCGAGCATTCCGACGAGATCGACGAGGCGAAGGCCGTCGAGGCCCGCCGTCGCGCCGAGGCCGAGCTCGAGTCCTCGAAGGACCCGGTCGACATCGCCCGCGTCCGCGCCGCCCTCCAGACCGCCCTCATGCGCGAACGGATCGCGACCCGCCGCCGCTCTCGCGGCTAGGGCCGGGCCGCGCGCCCCTGCCGATGGATCGGGCAGTTGGGCGCATTTCGCCCCTTCCCGCCTCGCTGTACCCGATACATCGGGCAACGAAGCACGGACGGGCTCTGGACAACTGCGCCTGCGCCGCCGTGCCCGATAGATCGGCCGCTCTGCACGCCACGTGGACCCGTCGTGTCGTCGTGCCCAATCCATCGGCGCGGTACCATCCGACGCATGGACGAGAAGCGACCATTGACCGCCGACGAGGCCGAGCGCGCGCACCTGCGCGGTCCGGAGGGCGCGCCCGACCAGCAGGGGCATCGGCGCATGCAGGAGCTCCGCAAGATCGGGCGGGAGTACCCGTTCATCTGCCCGGTCGACTTCAAGCCGCACAGGGGCTCGCCGATCGGCGAGGACCCGAACCGCGATCCGGACTTCGTCGCGCACCATCGCGAGGACGACGGCGCGCACTACCTGGCCTGACCGATGCTGTCCTGCGACCAGTGCGGCACGCGCATGCCCCAGCTCCCCGTCCGGATCGAGATCGTGCGCGAGGCGGGACCGATCGGCCTGCCGAGCACGCCTGCGCATGGCGAGACCGTCAACTTCACGAAGCCGTATCGGTTCTGCTCGTCCGACCATCTCTACACCTGGGCCCGCGAGCAGCGGATGATGCTGTGCAACCGCCAGCCGACGCCGTTCGAGGCCGGGATGCAGCCGTACCTGCCCTCGCGGCACATGGGCGGGCGCCTCGGCCTCTGCGACGGCCACCACCAGGGTGGCCACGAGTGGAAAGAAGCGTTCCCGGGCTGACGTATATACGGTATATACGTCGCGGGGACCACGGGCAGCCACTACACTCCATCGGTCCATGCAGAAGTTCGTGATCACCGGCGGCACGCCGCTGCACGGTGAGGTCCGCATCGCCGGGGCGAAGAACGCCGTCCTCAAGGAGATTGCCGCCGCGGCGCTGACCGATGAGCCGGTCATCCTGCACAACGTCCCGAAGATCAGCGACGTGACGATCCTGCGCGGGCTGATGTCCGATATCGGCTTCGAGGTGCGACGCTCGAACGGCGACGCGCTGGAGATCCAGGCGACCGATGCACCGTGGCCGTTCGTCCCGCTCGAAGCGGCGCTGAAGATGCGTGCCAGTTTCATCCTGCTGGGTCCGATGCTCGCGCGCTTCGGCCGGGTCATCCTGCCGAATCCGGGCGGCGATCGCATCGGACGGCGACCGGTGGACTACCACGTCGCCGCCATGGAGGCCATGGGCGCCTCCATCGTGTATCGCAACGGCTACTACTTCGCCTCTGCCCCGGGCGGGGGCCTGCGAGGGGCGAGCATCAGCTTCCCGACGGTGTCGGTCATGGGCACCGAGAACGCGCTGCTCGCCGCGACGCTCGCCCGCGGGACCACGGTGATCGACAACGCGGCCATGGAGCCGGAGGTCGACGATCTCATCTCGCTCCTCCGCGCCATGGGCGCTCGCATCGAGCGGACTGCCGACCGACGGATCGAGGTGGAGGGAGTCGACCGGCTGGGTGGCGCCGAGCATCATGTGCTGGGCGACCGGCTCGAGGCGGAGACCTTCGCGATCGCGGCCGCCATCACCCGCGGCGATGTGCTGCTGCAGGGCATCGATCCCGGCCACCTCGGTGCCTTCCTCGAAGTCTGTGATCGGATGGGAGTTGCCTACGAGGCCGATGCCGTCGCCGCCACGCTGCGCGTTATGGGCGGATCGTCCGCGAACCTGCGCGCGGTCGACGTCCGGACGGACCCCTATCCCGGCTTCTCGACCGACTTCCAGGCGCCACTCTCGGTGCTGATGACACAGGCCGAGGGCGTGTCCTCGATACACGAGACCATCTTCGAGGACCGGCTCGACCATACCCGCGAGCTGGTGCGGATGGGCGCCCAGGTCGAGTTGGTGGACGAGCGTCGGGCCCGGATCACCGGTCCGGCCCGCCTCCACGGCGCCGAGGTGGGGATCGCCGACCTGCGCGCCGGCGCCACGCTCATCCTCGCGGCGTTGATTGCCGACGGCACGTCGGTGATCTCGGGGATCGAGCACGTGGATCGCGGGTACGAGCAGATCGAGGCCAAGCTCGTCGCCATCGGGGCGCGGATCAACCGCATCGAGGCCTAGCGCCCTCCGCCGCTACTGCTCCCTTTCGCGCGCGATATCCAGCTGGCGGTCGCGATGCGGCTGGCACCGCGGGCACCAGAAGGTGAGTCGCGCGAGCTCGCCCTGTCGCGCCTGCTCCACGCTCGTCGCGCACCGCCGGCACGGCCGTCCGCCTCGACCGTAGACCCACAGTCCCTCGCCGCGCGCGCCGCTCCCGGTGGTGACGCGTGCCCCACCACGCACGTTCGCCTGGAGCAACCTTCTCGCTGTGGCCAGTGCGCCACCCAGCTCGTCATCGGTGAAGTTGCGTATGGCCGCCCACGGATCAAGCCGCTCGAGGAATGCGACCTCGCTCTTGTAGACATTGCCGATCCCCGCCACCGCTCGCTGGTCGATCAGCGCATTGGCCAACTGCTCCGCATCGCGCTCGCGCAGCCGATGGAGAGCCTCGTCCGCGTCGAACTCCCGCGCCAGAAGGTCGGGACCGAGCGAGGTCAGGGGACGCGATCGGCGGAGCTCGGCATCGGTCAGCAGCTCCACGACCGGCGTGTTGAACGCCACCGCCACCGATTCGGCGGTCTCGAGGATGGCGCTTGCCTGGCGCATCGGTCGCCGCCATGGCTCGCCGGGCCGGTACCGATGCCACGACCCGCTCATCCGCAGGTGGCTGCGGAGCGTCAGCCCGTTGTCGAAGCCGATGAGCAGATGCTTGCCACGTGCCTCCACGCTGCCTACGGTCGCGCCGATGAGCCTCGACAGGTCGGGCACCCGCCGCAGCCCGGGGCGTGGCTGGGCGCGGGCCGCCGTGATGCGGCGACCGCCCAGGGCGCGGCGCAGGACCTCTGCGGTGCGGAAGATCGTGTCGCCCTCGGGCATCGGTCCATTGTCGCGGCCCTGCCGATCCGCTGCTCGTAAGCCCGCGGTAAGCGCAGCTCGTCACCATCGGCAGGGTGAACGTGGAGCGGCTCGGACGGCTGGCCCGGATGCTTCGGATCCGTCACCGGCTGACTCAGGTGTCGCTGGCAGCTCGGGCGGGCGTCGGCCGGCGAGCCGTCTCACTGCTGGAGAATGGCCGAGCGACCGGACTGTCGCAGCGCTCGGCGGCCGCCTGGACGTTCGGCTGCTGTGGAACGGGCCGGAGCTGGATCGACTCCTCGACGAGTCGCACGCGGCGCTCGGCGTAGCCGTGAAACGCCGGCTTGAGCGCTGGGGCTGGCTTGTGCGCGTCGAGGTCAGCTTCAGCCACTTCGGCGAGCGCGGCCGGATCGACCTGCTCGCGTTTCATCCCGCCACGCTCGTGCTGCTCGTGATCGAGCTCAAGTCCGAGCTGGTGGATGTGCAGGCGCTTCTCGGTTCGCTGGACGCCAAGGTGCGGCTGGCGCCGGGCATCGCGGCTCGCTTCGGCTGGTCTGCACGCGCGACCCTGCCCGCGATCGTCTTCCTCGAGGATCGCACAACGCGCAATCGGCTCATGCGCTTCGATCCGCTCTTTGCGCGGTTCGACGTTCTGGGGCGAGCTGCCCTCTCGTGGCTGCGACAGCCGACGACGCCGACGCCGAGCGGGCTGCTCTGGCTCACCCAGCTCCACGGCGCGCGGCGCTCCCCGGTGCCCGCCCACCGTGTGCGCTTCTCGAAATCTGCTCGTCCGCGCGCGCAATAGCCGGCAGACACCGCCGAATCAGGACGCTGCTGAGCGTGAACTACCTACCCCGGCGGCTCACGGCCCCGGCAACGTGCTCGCAAGCTGGCAGGATTCCAGTCGACGCGCTGCGACTCGAAAACTGCTCACGGAGCGGGCAAGGTTGCGAGACAGGTACGGCACAACCACCGAGACGGGCCCGGCACGACCACCGAGACCGGGCGACCCAGCGGGCCGCGGGGCGACCGCGGGACCTCGGTATACTTCCGCCGACCCCGTCAACGCTCCGCAGAGGATCGCGCGCACCCGCATGAAGATCGGCATCGACCTCGGCACGGCCAACATCCTCGTCTACGTCAAGGGCAAGGGCGTCGTCCTGAACGAGCCGAGCGTCGTGGCGATCAGCGAGGATGACAACCGCCTGGTGGCGGTCGGGGAGGAGGCCCGCGAGATGATCGGCCGCACCCCCGGCAACGTTCGCGCGATTCGCCCGATGCGCGACGGGGTCATCGCCGACTACCTCATCACCGAGGCGATGCTGCGGTACGTGATCAACAAGGTCGCCCGGGTCCGCCTGTTCAAGCCGGACGTGATGATCTCCGTCCCCTCCGGCGTCACGAGCGTCGAGAAGCGCGCGGTCCGCGACGCTGCGCTGAAGGCCGGCGCGAAGGACGCGTACCTCATCGAGGAGCCGCTGGCGGCGGCCATCGGCGCCAACGTCCCCATCTCCGGGCCGAGCGGCAACCTGATCATCGACATCGGAGGCGGAACGAGCGAGATCGCCGTCATCGCGCTCGGCGGCATCGTGGTGAGCGACTCGCTGCGGGTTGGCGGCAACCGCTTCGACGAGGCGATTGCCAACTACATCCGGCGCAAGTACAACCTGATGATCGGCGACCGCACCGCGGAGCAGGTGAAGATCGAGATCGGCTCGGCGCTCCCGCTCGAGGAGCCGCTGCGCATGGACGTCAAGGGTCGCGACATGATCGCCGGTCTGCCGCGCACGATCCCGATCACCTCCACCGAGATCACCGAGGCGATCGAGCAGCCGCTGCAGGGCATCATCACCGCGGTCAGGAATGTGCTGGAGCAGACACCGCCCGAGCTCAGCTCCGACATCATCGACAAGGGGATGGTCATGACGGGCGGCGGCGCGCTGCTGAGGAACCTCGACAAGCTCCTGACCCAGGTGACCGGCATCCCGTGCCACGTGGCGGAGAACGCGCTCAACAGCGTGGCGGTCGGCACCGGGATGGCGCTCGAGCACTTCGGCACGTTCCGCAAGAGCCTGGTCGCCCACTGACCGATGCAACCGATGGAGCCGATGCGACAGCCGCCGATGCAGCCAGCGAGCGGCCGATGACGATCGCCGCCACGGCGACCGACCTGCGCGCGGCGCTGAAGGAGGAGCGCACCGGATCGGCCGGCGAACCCGCGAAGCGCGCCTTTGCGGACTTCCACATCCACACCCGCTTCAGCCGAGACTCGATCCTGTCCGAGGAGCGCTTCATCGAGGTGGCCGTCGAGCGCGGCCTCACCCACGTCGCGATCACGAACCACAACAACGTCGAGGGCGCCATCGCCGTCCGCGAGAAGGTCGTCGAACTGGGACTGGAGGATCGGCTCACCGTCATCCTGGGCGAGGAGGTCAGCACCGCCGACGGCGAGGTGGTGGGCCTCTTCCTCACGAAGACGATCCCGCGCGGCCTGTCGGCCAACGAGACGGCCGACGAGATCCATCGGCAGGGCGGCCTGGTGAGCATCCCGCATCCGTTCGATCCGTTCCGCGGCTCGCACATCAAGGAGGGGCCGCTGCGCAACCTCGCCGAGATGGGCAAGATCGACATGCTCGAGGTCTTCAACTGCCGCGTGACGTTCCAGCGGCACAACCTCGAGGCTGCCGAGTTCGCGAAGCTCCACGGCATCCCGGGCATCGCCGCCAGTGACTCGCACTCGCGCTTCGAGGTCGCCATGGCCTTCAATGCCATGCCCGCCTTCGACACGGCCGGTGCGCTGCGCGCCTCCCTCGCGGAGAACGAGTGGCACGCCAGTCGATCGAGCGTCCTGATCCACGCAACCACGCGCTGGGCCGTGTGGAAGAACCTCTTCGACAAATGGCGCGGCAGACGGACCGCCACCGGGCCGATCCTCGGTCCAGAGACGCCCGAGCAGGTCCGCCGCGAGCCCGTTCAGCGGCCCGCCCCGAGCGATCTGCCGCCGAAGGAGCCGGAGGACGAGTGATCGTCGATCAGGAACCGGGCTCAGGGGCCATCGGGCCGGGAGCGGACGAGAGCGTCGACGACCTGCGCGATCGAGTCTCGCTTCGCCGCCGCATCGTCAACGTGCGGACCATCGGCTCGCTGCTGTTCGGGCTGCTGCTGCTCTACCTGCTCTCGCGCGTCCTGTTCAGCGAGGATTTCGACTGGAGCGAGGTGGCCCGCCTCGTGGGGCGGGCCGATCTCGGCTTCCTGCTCCTCGCGTTCCTCGCCTACTACGCGACCTTCCCGGTTCGTGGCTTCCGGTGGCGGTACGTCCTGGCGCGCAGCGGCATGCCGATCCGTCTCCGCGATTCCACCGAGATCCTCTTCCTCTCCTGGTTCGTGAACTGCCTCGTGCCGGCCAAGCTCGGCGACATCTACCGGGCGTTCCTGCTCCGCGGGAACTTCGGCGCCTCGATCTCGCGGACCGTGGGTACGGTCTTCATCGAGCGCGTGGCCGACATCATCGTCATCGCCTCGCTCGCTCTGGCTGCCGGGTTCTGGTCGTTCCGCGGCCGGTCGCGGCCCGAGATTGACCTGATCTTCACGATCGGCTTCGTGGTCGCCATCGGCCTGGTCGTGGTCATCATCGGCTTCCGGGTCTTCGGCGGCCAGATCGGCCGGCTGCTGCCGGAGCGCGTCGCCGAGCTCTGGGGCCGGTTCCAGGAAGGGAGCACCGGCCTGCTGTCGGCGCGGAGCGTGCCGTTCATCTTGGCCCTCACCGGGGTCATCTGGCTGCTCGAGGGCGCCCGGCTGTACTTCGTGATCCGTGCCCTCGCCCTGCCGGAGGTCGGACTGGGGATCAGCGCCTCGGTCTTCGTTGCCCTCGCGGCGGCGCTGCTGACGGCGATCCCCCTGACCCCCGCAGGATTCGGCTTCGTGGAGGCGGGCATCGTGGGTGTGCTCTTCCTGTACGGCGTCACCCAGGAGCCGGCGGCCGCCGTCGCCCTCGTGGACCGCGGGCTGAGCATCGGGACGGTGATCATCATCGGCGGCGTGTTCTACGCGTTCAGCCCGAAGGTCCGTCGCGCCCACAGTCCCACGGGCCGTCCGATCCCGACGGCCGCCGGGCATCCCGACCAATAGGTCGGCGCGGACCACTCCGGTACCTTCCTCCTATTGAGCCTCCCCCGGTCCGAGGCGATGCTGCGGTTGCTCGGACGCACCACCGTCGCACCCGCATCGGTGGCGTCCAGCGCATGAAGGTCGCAGATGACGCTGCAGACACCGAGGTCCTTCAACGCCTGGCTGCGCAGCCAGCTGAAGGAGAAGAAGATGAGCCAGCGGCAGCTGGCGCTCCAGTCCGGCGTGGATCACTCCACGATCAGCCGGCTGATCAAGGGCGACCGGATGCCGTCGCTCGGCACCGCCACCCGGCTGGCCCGCGGCCTCCGAGAGATCGCCGATGATTCGCAGGGGCCGGCGTACTTCGCCTCGCTGAACGCGCGCCAGGTCCTACCGACGACGCGCGTCGAGTACGCATTGCGCGGGGACGAGACGCTCACCGAGGCCGACGTGCGCGAGCTCATGCAGACCTACATCGGTGTCCGTACCCGGCGCCTCCGCGGCTCGGGAAACGGGTCAGGCGAGCAGCACCTCCCGAACGGAAACGCCAACGGTCACTGAGGGCCTGCCGCGTATCGGTGAGCTCGGTCGTCGACTTGACGAGAGCGCTCAGCGCGGAGCGGCAGCGCGGGTCGAGCGACGGGTTACCCTGAACGCCTTGGGCGGCAGCGGCGGCAGCGCCGAGGCGCCGCGCCAGAGGAGCCACGCTCGCCGAAGGTTCACCGCGTCGTATCCCTCGTCGGCGCCGGGTGTCTCCAGGATGAACGTGGTCTTCGCCAGGCGAGGATCGCGCAGGAAAGCCCCGAGTCCCTCCGCACCGATCTGCCCGGCCCCGACGTGCTCGTGCCGGTCCGTACGTGATCCGAGCACCGATCGGGAGTCGTTCAGGTGAACCAGCGGTAGTCGCTCGAGTCCAATGAGCTCGTCGAAACGGCTCACCACCCCCATTGCGCCACCGCGTCGGGCGATGTCGTATCCCGCGCCCCAAAGGTGGGCGGTGTCGAGGCAGAACGCCAGCCGGTCGGCGCCCGGCCCCACCGCCTCGAGGATCTGCGCCAGCTCCTCGATCCTCGATCCGAGAAGGTCACCGCCACCCGATGAGTTCTCGAGCACCAGCCGGACCGATGGCGGCGAGGCCGCCAGGACCGCCCGCACCGACTCGACAATCCGGCGCAGGCCCGCATCTGCCCCCACGCCGCGGTGCGACCCGATGTGCGTGTTCACGAGCGTCGCTCCGTAGGCAGGAGCTCGCTGCATCTCGACGATCAGCCCCTCGCGCGACTGCCGCGCGAACGGCTCGGTGGAGCCGGCCAGGTTGATGAGATACGAGGCATGGATCGAGATCGTCTCGATGCCCTCGCGTTCGGCGTAGGCGACGAACGCGTCGGCGTCCGCGGGCGGCTCCGGACGGCGCCGCCAGGCGGTCGGGTTGTCGCTGAAGATCTGGAGCGCCCGCGCCCCGATCTGTCGCGAGCGGCGCGCCGCGCCGAGCAGCCCGCGCGCCACCCCAAGGTGGAGGCCGACGCGTGGCGCTTCATCGGGCCAGCGCAGCCGTCGCCGCGGTTCCTGCCGTGCTAGGGTGCCCGGCATGGAGCCGCCCACCAGCGACGAGAACGACCTCGGATCGCCCGAGACACCCTCGCCTGGAGGGCCGGACCTCGTCTCGATCGGACTCGCCGTGTTCTTCGTCGCGCTGATCCTGGTCGTCGGAGCACTGCTGCTCGTTCCTGTTGCCTTCTGATCGACGCGGTGGACCGCTGGTCCCGGTTCAACCGCTCGCCGTCCCTGGTCTCGCGGCGATGATCCGACCCTGCATCGGTCGAACCCTAGCACCCCCACTGATTCGCGCTTGTCATCCGCTCGGTGGAGAGCCTCCGCGCTGATGACGCGGTCACGCGTCGCGGGTCGCCGCGCTGTTGCGCGCCCGCAACGCTGATTGGGACCGACGTACTGGGACGAAGCCCACCGGACTCCACCAGCCCATTCCGGAGTGCCTAGCCGGAGGAACCAGAGGTCCTTGTGCGCCCTGGTACCGATGCCGTACAAGGCGGTGACGGCCGCGAATCCGCGGTCGAATCCGATACCCGGAGCTCGTGTATGCGAGTCCGGACCAGGGGAGCTGTCGAATGGAACCGATCACGACGACCTATCCTCCAGAACGCCGCGTGGCCCGTGATCGAGCCTTTGCGCTCCTCATGACCGCCATGCTGGCTGCCGCCGCGCTGCTCACGACGGCACCGCCGGCGTCGGCCTCGCACCAGTCAGCCGAGTGCGGCATCCGCCCCATCGACCTCGTCCTCATCCTGGACCGGTCCGGGAGCATGAACGCACTCGAGGGGGCACAGACTCGCCTTGCCTGGGCGAAGCAGGCTGCGAATGGACTCGTCGGTGAGCTGAACAGCCACGGTGGCGTCGGGGCAGCCGGGATCCATCGCGTTGGTCTCAGCAGCTTCGCCGGCAGCTCGGCCAGCACGGATGTCGCGCTCAGTGCCGCCTCCGACGCCGCCACGGTGACCGGAGCGGTGAACGGGCTCGCTGGTGGCGGTGGCACGCCGCTCGACGTGGGGATGGCGAACGGCGCCACCAACATGACGAACGGCGATCGCGCCACGCATGCAGGCGTGGAGGTCACGCAGGTCATCATTCTGCTGTCGGACGGAAACCCCGACCCGGACTCGTACACGCCAAGCGCGACCGAGAAGGCCAACTATCTCGCCTCCGCGGATCGCGTCTACGCCGTGGCCATTGGACCCGACAGCGGCGGCAGCGGCCTCGGGAGTGGCGAAACGGGCGTCGACCACACGCTCCTCACCTCCATCGCCACCCCGGGCCTGTTCCGCGCTGTCGTCAGCGGCCAGGGGCTCCCGGGCCTGTTTGCCGAGATCTACGAGGAGCTCGCCTGCCCGACCGGGAAGCTCGAGGTCGTGAAGAACCTCAATCCGACGAACGACGCCGGCCGGTTCGACCTCTGGATCAACCAGGACCTGCTGGCGAACGAGGCGGGTCACAATGGGACCACCGGCGAGCAGACCCTGATCGCCGGGCTCCACACTGTCGCTGAGACCGCCGACGGCGAGACGACGATGTCGAACTACGCCAGCAGCATCAGCTGCGTCGACCAGTCGAAGCAGAACGCGGCGGTTGCTGCGACGCAGGGCCAGGGCGCTTCCTGGTCGGTGAACGTGGCGGCCGACTCCGACATCAAGTGCACGATCACGAACGCCCGCAACACCGGGACGCTCACGGTCATCAAGGAGGTCGTCAACGACGACGGCGGGACGGCGACCTGCGACGACTTCAGCTTCAAGGTCAACGGCAGTGCCGCCATGTCCTTCGATGGCACGGACTGCACCAACGTCCTGACGCTGCCGACCGGGACCTACTCGGTCACCGAGCCGGCAGTCGCGGGCTACACGACATCGTATGAGACCTGCAGCCAGCTCGCCGTGAGCAGTGGCGGCAATGCCACCTGCACGGTCACGAACAACGACCAGCCCGCCACACTGGTCGTCGTCAAGGACCTCACCACCGACGATGGCAGCGGCGCGACCTGCGACGCCTTCAGCTTCCGTGTCAACGGCGGGAGCGCCATCCAGTTCGACGAGGACTGCAGGAACGACCTGACCGTCGATGCCGGGACCTACTCGGTCGTCGAGATCGGTGCCGACGGATTCACCACCGGCTACGCCAACTGCAGCGGGCTGCAGATCCCGAATGGCGGCAGCGCAACCTGCACCATCAGCAATGACGACCAGCCGGGAACGCTCGTCGTGAACAAGGTCATCAGGGGCGGCGATGCCACCTGCGATGACTTCAGCTTCCGTGTCAACGGCGGCGCCGCCATCGACTTCGATGGTGATTGCTCGAACAGCATGTCCGTTCCGGCGGGTTCCTACTCGGTCATCGAGACCGCGGCCCCCGGCTACACCACGACCTACGCGAACTGCAGCCAGCGCACGATCGCCAACGGCGGCAGCGCCACCTGCACGATCACCAACACGCGCCAGACCGGCTCGCTCGAAGTGGTCAAGCAGCTTTCGCCGAGCAACGATCCAGGCGTGTTCGATCTCCTGATCGACGGTTCGGTCCGGGCCGAGGATGCCGGCGACGGCGACTCGACCGGGACGCTGGTCCTCGACACCGGCAGCCACACCGTGCGCGAGGTGGCCGGCAGTGGCACGAGCCTCGGTGACTACTCGAGCTCCATCCAGTGCTTCGCCAACGGTGGCGAGGGATCGGTCATCACCTCGGCGGCCGGCGTCGGCCCGCTGAGCGTCAACGTGACGCAGGGCGCGGACGTCCTGTGCGTCATCACCAACACGCGCGTCTCGGTGAGCATCGACAAGGTCAGCGACCAGGGCGATAACGCCCCGGTCCAGCCCGGTCAGGCGATCCACTACACCCTCAAGGTGACCGTGAATGCCGGCCAGGCGACCAACGTCGTCGTGACCGACGAGCTTCCGGCGGGTCTCAGCTACACGGACGGCAGCGCCGATCCGTCCGCCGGATTCTCGGTCGACGGGCAGGAGCTGAGCTGGACGGTCGGGACGCTTGCCAAGGGGACGCATACGTTCGAGTACGACGCGACCGTGGATGCCGATGCGAGTGGATCGCTGGCCAACCTCGGCTGCGTGGACGCCGACCAGAACGACGACCTGGTGTGCGACACGACCAACGCCCGCGTTCAGCGTGTCAGCGTGTCGAAGACGAACAGCTCACCCGTCGCTGTGGTGCCGGGCAGCGTCGTCGACTTCACCCTCACCCTCGGCGTGAGCAACGGACCCGTCGAAAGCGTCACCCTGGTGGACCAGCTGCCGGACGGCTTCGGCAACGTGACCGACATCTCGGATGGCGGCACGTACGATGCCGCGAGCAATCGGATCACCTGGACCCTGGGTGACGCCGCCGACGGCGAGACGCTGACCTATCGTGCGACGATCGATATGTCAGCGGCCGCGGGGTCGTACACCAACCTGGTGACGATCACGGATGGCCCGTGCGTCGGGGCCAGCTGCGAGGACGACTCGACCGTCGTGGTTCGCGTGCCGACGCTCGTGATCGACAAGGTGGCCGACACCGAGACGATCACGATCAGCGGCCCGGACGTAGACCTGGTGGCAACCCCGTCAGTCGTGACCTGGACGATCAGCTGGACGCTGACCGACGGCCCGGTGACCAACGCGGTCATCACCGACGAGCTGCCGACCGGCCTGGTGTTCCTCGACGCATCCGATGGGGGGGTTCTGAACGCTGGGACCGTGACCTGGACCTTCCCGACCCTCACGTCGAGCGGGAGCGTCACGGTCCGAACGACCGTCGATCCTGAGACGATCTCCCGGGTAGCCCCCACCGTGAACGTGGCGGTCATCGACTCGGACGAGACCGATCCTGATCAGGGCGAGGACGCGGTGGCGATCGCGGTCGAGCCGCCGCCACTGGGCGGCAACCCGACACCGAGCCCGTGGCTGCCGGATACGGCACTCGGGGCTGCGTCGACCGATCGGTCGCCGAACCTGCCGATCACGCTGGTGGTCGCCCTGTTCGCCGGATCGCTCGGCAGCCTGGTCCTGACGAGGGTGCGGGTCCGCACCCGCCGGTAATTCGCGTGGGGCCCCGACGAAGAGGGCCCCACGCATCACCTCCCTGGCACGGCGAGGTAGGGCCTCCCTACCTCGCCTTGCGACGTCCGTCGACCATCGGCTGGATGAGGCCGTAGTTCCCATCGGCGCGCCGATAGACGACGGCGACCTGCTCGCTCTCGGCGTCGAGGAAGACGAAGAACGCGTGCCCCAACTCCTCCATCTGCGCGATGGCGTCCTCCTCGAACATCGGCTGCATGTCGAACCGCTTCATCTTCACGATCGACGGACGGTCGGTCGCCGTCGACGGCGTATCGACCGACTTCGCCGCCTCGCGCGACAGAGCATCGACGGGTTCGTCGTGCCGGCGCTCCCTGACGCTCCGCGGGCGCTCCTTCGTGCGAACGACCTGCCGCTCCAGCTTGTCGAGCACCACGTCCAGCGCCGCGATCGGCGTCGCCCCGGAGGCCGTTGAGCGCAGGATCTCTCCGTTGTTCCGCAGTGTGACTTCAGCGACCTGGGAGCTGTCGCTGGCGTGCGAAGCATTCGCGATGAGCTCGACATCGGCCTCCGCCAGATCATGAGTGATCCGATCCAGTCGTCGGAGCTTGCGCTCGATCTGGGTCCGGAGGCGGGAGCTCAGCTCAACGTTGCGGGCGGTCAGGTTCGTCTTCATTCGGACTCCTCCCGACGTGCGACGGATGGACGGCTACGGTAGCACTCCCCCCGCATCCGGCCGGTGCCGCACGGCCCGATCGGGCCGGGCCATCAGGCTCGACCTCGTCGCCTCAGACTTCGCGCGCCACCGTGAACCCATACACCGTGTCCGCGCCGTTCGCGAGCAGGACCTCGGCACAGGCCTCGAGCGTCGCCGAGGTGGTGAGGATGTCGTCGACGACGATCACGATCCGGGGCACGGGGGTCCCTCGCGGGGAGAATGCGTGCCGCAGGTTCCGGAGGCGGCTCGCCCGGTCGAGACGATGCTGGCGCACCGTGCGGCTCGTGCGCGCGAGCGCATCGACCACCGGGATCGAGCTGCGACGCCCGAGTCGCGCCCCGATGAGGGCGGCCTGGTTGTACCCGCGTTCCCGCTGCCGCTCGTCATGCAGCGGGACCGGGACGATGGCGGTGGGCCGGCCGATCTCCACGAGCCGCTCGTAGGCCGGCATCGCGCGATCGGCAAGCATCCCGGCAATGGACGATACGCCGCCGTACTTGAGCTGGCTCAGCGCGCGACGCACCGGCCCTTCGAACGAGAAGGCGGATATCGCGAGCATGATCGCGGATCCCGGCACCGCCCCCGGATCCGGGGCGACGAAGGCTGCACCTGCCGGTGCCGGAGTCCGGAGCTCCTCCGTGCACCGGCTGCAGAGCAGGAGGCCGGCGCTGCCGCATCCGCAGCAGGCGGGCGGAAGGATGAGGTCCAGCAGACGCCGCATGCGCCCATGATCGCGATTCAGCCGCGCCAGGTGCTTACGCCGCGATTACCGCGCTCGGTTCGCGCGTGATCCGATCTCCGGTCATCACCTGTGCGCGCGAGATGGTGCCGACAGGCAGTTCGATGCAGTCGCGTCCGCCCCGCGCGTGGATGACCATCCGCCATGGCCGCAGGTCCGACACGGTCCGGGTCACCAGTCCGTCGCCGTCGACGAACACGGCATCGATCGCGTAGCGCATGAAGAACATGTGGATCGATGGGGATCGCTCGATCCAGAGGCCGGCTCCTTCGTCGAGCCGATCGGTACCGAGCAGTCCCACCATCCGATCGCGCACGGAGCGGGCCACGCGGCAGCGGTCGGCGATCACCGTCCCACGGGTCGCGTCGCGGACGATCACGCCGGCATGCCGTGTCACCCGGTCGTCGCCGTCTCCGCCCACCACGTACTCGTCGGGGCGTGCGTCAGTGCCAAGCGCCATGCCGGGCTACGGGGTGGGAGTGTCTTCACTCGGGGTGATCAGGTGGACCGGATTGCCACGGACCTCGACCTTCCAGGTGGTGAGGTCGGTCGCCGGATTTGAGCCGCCGCCCATCGAGTACTGAATGCGGAACCACCCGCCTCCCTGGCCGCCCGTCGGGGTCAGGCCGTCCGGCGTCGGGATCGGTGCCGACCAGTTCTGCGGCAGCTGGAAGCAGAGCCGCAGCCACTCACCGTTGTAGAAGGCGCCGCTGCCCGTGCTCGTCTGGATCGACGTGACCGCACTCGATGTGCTCGGGCCACAGGTGAAGTCCGTGGGGAGGGTCGTGCCCGACACCGCGTTGTAGTGGAACGGAACCGGGCAGTACGACGGGTTGCCGCAGGTCGAGGCGCCCGGCGTCTGGGGCATCATGATCGAGAGGTTCGCCGACAGGCCGCCCGTGTCGCCCACGTCCCAGAGCGAGATGTCCACCCACTTGTTGGCATGGATGGCTTCGATCTGCGCCAGGTAGAACTGGGAGACCTCGCCGGCGGGGAGCGGGAAGTAGGCTTCCATGGCGCCGAGACCATACACGCGGACGTTGCTCACGCTCGAGCCGCCGGTGGTCGATGCCCAGATGGCGAACGCGTTGAGGGCCGTGGTGTCGTTCTGGTCGTTGACCAGGATCCGATCATGGGAGGTGGTATGCAGACGGTACGTGCCCGCTGGCAGGTTCGTCCCGATCCTCCACCAGTTGTTGTGCCAGGACAGGCCGTCGCAGTCGGTGTACCCGCCGCCGCTCGGCGTGCCGCGCAGCGAGCTGTCGTAGTACTTCGCCCCGTTGTTGTTGGACCCGCGCCGGAACGTGTTCGGCTGCGAGTCGCCACCGGGGGCCGGGGACCCCGCCTGGCCATCGACCCGCACGTCATCCGAGAAGTCCCAGGCGCTGTCACTGGTGTTGTAGAGCCGATAGAAGGCGCTGACGGTCTCGGTGGTGTCGTTGCCGTTGCTCCCGCCGACCGTCCAGTACTCGGCGGTTCCCCGGCTCGAGCTGACGTCGCAGAAGCCCGGGTCGAAGACCCAGACCTCGCCACCATTCGGCAGCTCGATGGCGTAGTTGTAGAACCCTTCCGAGTTGCTGGCGCAGTAGAGATGGTACGGGCAGTAGTTCGGGTTCACGCTCGACGTGCGAGTCGTGTACTTGGTCATGAAGGCGTCACCCTGCACGGACGGAGCGCCCTGGCTTTGAAGGCCGGCCCAGAAGTTCTGTGGAACGAGGGTTTGGCCATAAGGGCTCGTCACGGGGACCTCTCCGACCGACTCCTCCGCGTAGAAGACCCGGATCCGAATCCGATCGACCTCGACCGTGCACGTGCCGGAGACGTTCGTCCGGCTCAGCCGGATGCCGAAGTCGCTGTTCGTGACCTCGTCCTCCGTCCAGGTGCGGCCCCACAGTTCGGTGGACCCGCCGCGCGTGTAGGTGGTGTCGCTGGTGGTGAGGTTGCTTGACTGGGGCACGGTGAAGCCGGTCGAGGTCCACTGCGTGTTGTTGTCAGCCCGCGGAGAGAGCTCGACACCGACTCGACAGTTCCCAGTGCCGGACTTCCGCGCTTCGATCTCGACCTCGATCCCCATGACCTCCGCATCGTTGGGAATATCGACGTCGAAATCGCGCCAGGCTGCCTGGCTGTTCCCGCCGTGCGTGGTGCGCTGGTTGTCGGAGCTTTCGACCCGGGCCGCGGTGTCATTCGTCCAGCTGCTCGGGCTGCCGGTGGAATCGGCGGTGCGCCAGCTGTCCGCCACGGTGGCGCCCATCACGGTCGAGACCAGCCGCCCGACGCCGAGGTAGTTCTGCGGGCTGCCCATCGGGACGGGGAGGATGTACTCCGAGCGCGCGGTCCGGTTGACGGTCACCTCGCTGAACCCGAAGAGCCCCATGAAGAACGTGTCCACCTCCGCGGAGACGGTCACGATCATCCGGCGGCTGAAGTTCGGGTCGGCGCCGGCGACGACATCGGCATTCACCAGGTGCTCGTAGCCGTTCTTGCGCGTCTCCGCCTTGGCGGCGGCCTCGGCCCCGATCGGGTCTGCCGGGAGGTGCACCACGCCGGCGAGGGCGCCGGCGTCGGCCGCTCGCTGCGCCTGCAGCTGATTCGTCCAGATCCAGGCCAGGTCGACCACGAAGGCCGACATGCCGATCAGGATCGTGAGCATGAAGGCGAAGATGACGAGGACCTGTCCGCGCGGAGCGCCCTGCTGGGGCTCGTGGACGTGGGGCTCGGATGCAATGTGCGGCATGGTCTGCGGCCTCAGTTGGTTGGGTTCAGCTGCATGACCGTGCGATCGGTCATCGTCAGCCCGTTCTCGCCGAGAAGGAAGCGGTACGGCGTCTGGTAGTCGTAGGTGTAGATGATCGAGACGCCGACCGACTGCGTGTTCACCGCCGTGTTGTTGCGGTTGCAGGCGGGCCACGCCACGGAATGCTGGACGAAGTTCAGGGGCAGGCCGTCGACGGTCGGTCCCATTCCGGCGCTGTAGCGCCAGACGTTGGTCGCGAGCTCCTGCCCGTCCGCACCGGAGTTGTAGATGTGGATCTCCTCCACCTCCCCGATGTCCACCGGCGAGCCCGGCGACGTCAGCACGCGCTGGACGGCCGCGATGATCCGCTGGTCGACCGCGGTGGCCTCCGCGCTCCCGCAGACGCCGCCTCCATTGGCCAGGGCGGCGCCCGCCCGCGCACCCTCGCGGGTGGAGTACTTGAGCGTCAGGTGGTGATCGAACACGAATCCGAACTCGAGCGTCCCGACGACGAGCATCACGAGGACGGGAAGGATCAGCCCCAGCTCGACGAGCGCCTGGCCGCGCTCCGAGGCATCAGCGGCGCGCCGGCGTAGCAGCCGCCCGATCACAGGACCGGCTCCATGCGCATGGCATTCGAGCTGGTGAAGGTGAACCCGCTGCCGTTGAGCGACACCACGCCGGCGATCGGGGTCACCCACGCGTGGGTGTAGTTGATCGCGACGCCGATGGTGTCGAGCGGGGTGCCCGCACAGCCCTCGAGCTGATTGCATCGACCGGCAACGGGATAGCCCTCCGCCAGGAGCGTGTAGTTGACCGTGATCTCCTGGGTCTCCACGCCGTCCCAGAACTCGCAGGTGAGGTTGCCGCCGCGTGCGTAGACGTTGGCGGCGATCTCGTTGCCGTTGATGCCCGCCCGATAGACGCGCACCTGGCCGATGCGATTGGCCTGGGCGGGCGTCGTCACGCTGTCCTCGATCGTCTGGAGGATTCGGCAGTCCGCGATGGCATCGTTCCCCGACTCGGCACCGATGAGGGCCGCCTCGCGGCTCGCGAAGTTGATCGCCAGGGTGGCGTTGAACGCCAGCGAGAACTCGATCAGACCGATGACGAGCAGGATGAAGATCGGCAGTGCCAGCCCGAACTCGACCATCGCCACGCCGTCGCTCGAGTCATCGAGCTTGCGGTTGCGCATTCGCAGGGCTCCGAGAGTCATGGGCACTTCAGGTCACCGAATGGATTGATCACGTTGCGTCGAACCTTAGCGGCGCTTGCTTGCAGGGGAACTTACAGTTTGCGAACGCAGACTAGGCAGCCAGTACCAGCCCGGGCCATAGCCCATTTGGGCTACCAGGGGGTCACTCACTCGGTATCGCTGCGCTCCGCCGGCACGCGGATCGTCATCGCCGTCCCGGAACCCAGTTGGCTCGCCACCTCGATCGACCCGCCCATCGCCTCGGTCAGTCCTCGCGCGGCGTACAGGCCGACCCCGCTGCCGTCAGGCGCCATGCGTCGCGCGCTCGCCGATCGGTAGAACTGCTCGAACGCGCGCAGCCGCGCCTCGTCGTCCATGCCGGCTCCATGATCTCGGACCGTGATCGCCACTTCACCGCCGCCGGATTCGATCGAGATCTCGATCGACGACTCCGGCGGGCTGTACTTGACGGCGTTGTCCATGACAGCCCAGAGGACCTGCTCGAGCCGGTCCGGGTCGGCCACGGCCAGGTGGGCCGTCCCCGCGACCGTCATGGTCATGGGCTGGTTGCTTCGGAGCGCCGCCCACGTCCGATCGACAAGTGGACGGACGTGGAAGACCTCGATCTGGGGCGCGAAGACGCCTGCCTCGAGTCTCGATGCGACGAGCAGCTGGCCCACGAGGCGGCGGAGGCGATCCGCCTGGTGCGCGATCGTCTCGAGATCCGTGCGCGCCGACGCCGGCACCGTGGTGTCGGCCCGGAGCTCCGTCGCGAGGGCGCCGATGCTGGTGAGTGGAGTCTGCAGGTCGTGGGTGACCCCCCGGAGGAAGTCAGCCTGGACGCCGGCGAGGCGGCTCAGCTCGTCGCTCTGGCGAAGCACTCGCGCGTACAGCAGCGAGTGCTGCAGCGCCGTCTCGGCATGCCGGCCGACCAGTACCAGCAGATCGAGCTCCGACCGCGTCGGCGGAGGTCTCCCTTCCCAGGGGGCGTAGAGGATCGCGCTGATCGCGCCGGGATCGCCGGTGCTGACCGCGACGACCGTGAATGCGCCCCACGGCCCCTCAACATGGCGCGCCGACGACCCGGCCTCCACCGTGGAGGCCCAGCGCTCCAGGTCGCCGATGCTCTCCGTCCCGCGCTCGTCGTCCAGGCCGTGGTAGACACCGGTCGGGATCTCCGCGCCGTCCGCAACGAGCACCGCGCATCGCCAGGTACGGTCACCCATGACGGAGCCGGTGGCCGTGACGAAGGAATGGATGACACGCACCGGATCGTCGTCGATCGGCACCCGCCCGGCCTGCTCGGCCAGTGCACCGACCTGCCGGTTCCGCTCGTCGAGCAATGCGGCCAGCCGCTGCGAAGGCGCCCCGGGCTCGCCGGGCGCCCCGTGTTCGCCGCGATGGGCGAGGGAGAGCAGATCCCGAAACGTGTCGCCCAATGACCGTGCGTAGATCACGCCGATCATGCCGGCCCACACGACGGCCCCGACGACGACCAGGGAGGCCAGCAGGGCGGGATTGGCCCCGCCGACGAGGGGCTCGGCGACACGAAGGACGGCGGCCAGGAGGACGAGCGGGGGGATGACCGCGATCAGCAGTCCAACGAAGATGCGCAGCCACAGACCACTTGGCTGCACGGTTCAGACGGCGCGCGAGGCTGCTGATCCGGAGCTGAGACGATAGCCGACCCCTCGCTCGGTGAGGAGGAATCGTGGAGCGTCCGGGTCGGCCTCGATCTTGCGTCGCACGCGACGTACGGTCACCCACAGGTATGAGGGGTCGGCACCGTCCGAGTCCGCCCAGACGCGGCTGAGGATCTCGTCGGTGGGCACCACCCGGTCGAGTGACGCGGCGAGCACCTGGAGGAGACGCGACTCGGTGCGGGTGAGCTGGTGCGATGCGGATGGTGTGGCGACAAGCCGCGTGGACAGGTCGACGGTGACATCTCCGCCGTCGAGTGACAGGCGAGGACTCCCGGTCGCCGATCGCTTCAGCACCCGGTGGATGCGCGCGATCAGCTCATCGGGATCGAACGGCTTGGTCACGTAGTCCTCAGCGTAGGTCTCGAGCGCGCTCACCTTCGCCTCCGACTCGTCCACGGCCGACAGGATGATGATCGGCAGATCGGCCATCCGCTTCACCCTGCGGCACAGCTCGAAGCCGTCCATCGCGGGCATCATGAGGTCGACGACCAGGAGCGCCGGCCATCCCGCCTCCAGCTGCTTCAGCGCGGCCGCGCCCGAGCGCGCGACGCGCACCGCGAACCCGGCGCGAGCGACACGACGCGAGAGCACGGAGAGCAGCGTCGGATCGTCATCGACCAGGAGGACGGTCGGCTGGACCGTCGGGTGCATGGTCAGATTCCTACGCCGCCCATGACGGTGACGACCGCTGGACCGAGGATGACGATGAAGATCGTCGGGAAGATGCAGCCGACCATGGGGAAGAGCATCTTCACCGGTGCCTTGGCGGCTGCTTCCTCGGCACGCTGGCGGCGCTCGATGCGCAGCTGCTGCGACTGGATCTGGAGCACCTTGGCAATCGGCACGCCGAGCTGCTCGGCCTGGACGATGGCACCGATGAAGTTCGTGACGGGCTGCGCATCGGCTCGAGTGGCGACATCCCGAAGCGCATCCCGCCGCGCCCGCCCCATGCGGACTTCGGCCAGCGCCTGCCGGAACTCGTCCACGAGCGGCCCATCCATCTTCTCGACGACCTTGGAGAGGGCGGCGTCGAATCCGAGTCCCGCCTCGACCGAGATGGTCAGGAGATCCAGCGCGTCGGGGAGCTGGAGGGTCATCGCCAGGCTCCGCGCTCGGATCTTGCGCCCAAGCCAGAACTCGGGAGCGAGGTAGCCGACGGCGGCGCCGCCGAGCGCGAAGAGAAGGGCCGCGGCGAACTGCCCGCCCGTGATGAGCAGGCCGAGGACGAGGCCGCCGATTCCCAGCAGGATCAGGAAGAGCAGCTTGACGCCCATCCAGTCGGCACCGCGCAGCCCACCGGGGAATCCGGCCTTCTCCAGCTTGGCGTCGATCGAACCGATGACCCCGCCCTCGCGGCGTCGACCGGCACGCGCCAGGCGCTGGATGGTCGGACGAAGCACGCGCTCGTAGAAGGGCGCCTGCATCTCCATCTCTTCGAGAGACTTCGGCTGGGCGACGAGCTGAGAGAGGCGCGCCTGCACCGCGTCCTCGCTCGGTCGCGCCGCGAGGCCATAGGTGATCAGCAGGACGGCCAGCGCCGCCATGATGCCGATGAGCAGGATCAGGTTGGTTTCGGCCATTGCATTACACCTTGATGTCGACGATGCGGCGGATGAACACGTAGCCCGCGGCCATGCTGACGAAGTCCCGCGATGAAGAAGACCACGCCCATCGGCAGGCCGATCATCTCGGGTGGACGCTCGAACATGACGGTGATGTAGGACGGGCTGATGAGGAACAACAGGCCGCCGAGACCGACGGGGAGGAGTGTGATGACGTACCCGCTGTAGCGCTGCATCGCGGTCAGGGTCTGGATCTCTCCCTGGAGTCGAACACGCTCGCGGATCGTGAACGCGATCGAGTCGAGAACGGTCGCGAGGTTGCCACCGACCTGGCTCTGGATCTGGATCGCGGTCACCATCAGCTCGAGGTCTTCGGAGGCCACGCGGCGGACGAGGTTGTTGAGCGCCGGCTGCAGCGCGACGCCGAGCTGCATCTCGCGGACCACTCGCTCGAACTCCTCGCTGATCGGCGGTCGCGCCTCGCGCGTGACGAGCTCCATGCCCTGGAGGAACGATGACCCCGCGCGCAGCGAATTCGCCAGCAGCGTGATCGTGCCCGGCAGCTGTTCGGCGAATGCCTGCAGACGCTTGGCCTGGCGCCGCTTGAGGTAGAAGCGGGGCGCATAGAGCCCCAGGAGCGCGAAGACCGCCAACGCGACGGGTTCTGGAACCCGGGGAACACGAAGCCGAGGACGAACGCGACGAACAGCGAAGAAGAACGGGGTCATCCCCCAGAAGAGAAGGAACTCGGCGGGCTTCATCTTCAGGTCCGCGCGTGCGAGGTCGGTCGAGAGCCGAGTCGCGAGATCCTGGCCCTCGAGCGCTCGCGACAGCCCGGCGACGACGGTCGACGCGGCCCTCCGGCCGACGAGTCGTCGTCCGCCGGCTCCCGACCGGACGCGTAGCGTTCGAGGCGCGCGGCGACTCCGCCGCCCCCGCCGGTCATGGCGATACCGATCGCGATCACGACGATCGGCGAGCGCCGCGATGCCGGCGATGAGGAAGGGCAGCATGGCCGTCATTGATCTTGCGTCCTACTACTCAGAACGGGGAGCCGAAGATGTTCGGCGGCAGATGGATTCCCGCTGTCTCGAAGCGCTCGACGAACTGCGGCCGGATGCCGGTCGGCTTCAGGCGCCCGCGGATCTTGCCTTCCTCGACGCCGGTCTGCTCGAAGACGAACACGTCCTGCATGACGATGACGTCGCCTTCCATGCCCTGGACCTCGGTGATGTTCACGATCTTGCGTGAGCCATCCTTCAGCCGGTTCTGGTGGACGATGAGGTCGACCGCCGATGAGATCTGTTCGCGGATCGCACGAAGCGGCAGATCCATGCCGGCCATCAGCACCATCGTCTCGAGGCGGCTCAGCATGTCCCGCGGCGTGTTGGCATGGCCGGTGGACATCGAGCCATCGTGGCCGGTGTTCATCGCCTGGAGCATGTCGAGCGCCTCGGCGGATCGGCACTCGCCGACCACGATGCGATCGGGGCGCATGCGAAGGGCGTTTCGCACGAGCTCGCGGATCGGGATGGCACCCTTGCCCTCGATGTTCGCGGGCCGTGCCTCCAGCGTCACGACGTGCTCCTGGCGGAGCTGGAGCTCCGCGGCATCCTCGATCGTCACGATGCGCTCGTCATCCGGGATGAACGAGCTGAGGATGTTGAGCATCGTCGTCTTGCCGGAGCCGGTGCCGCCGGCGACGAAGATGTTGAGTCGAGCCTTCACGCAGGCCTCGAGGAACTCGAACATCTCCGGTGTGGCCGTCCCGAAGCGGATCAGGTCGTCGACCGTGAACGGGGTGGCGGCGAACTTACGAATCGTGACCACCGGTCCCACCAGCGAGAGCGGCGGGATGATCGCGTTCACGCGCGAGCCATCGGCAAGGCGGGCGTCGACCATCGGGCTCGACTCGTCGACGCGGCGACCGATCGGCGCGATGATGCGCTGGATGATGCGCATCACGTGCTCGTCGTTCTGGAAGGTCACATTGGTGAGCTCCAGCTGGCCCTCGCGCTCGATGTAGACCTGCTGCGGGCCGTTGACCATCACCTCGGTGATCGTCTCGTCCCGGAGCAACGGCTCCATCGGACCCAGGCCAAGGATCTCGTCGGTGATCTGCTCGAGCATCCGCACGCGCTCGGCACGGGTCAGCGCCAGGCCCTCCTCATCGGCGATCTTGCCGAACAGGCCTTCGATCTGGCGTCGGACCTCGACCTGGTTCGAGAGGTCGAGCTTCGGGTCCAGCTCGTTGACGAGCCGGTTCTGGACCCGGAACTTGGCCTCGCGGAAGGACTCACGGGCTGGCAGGGCGCCGGAGAACCGGGACGTGCCGGCCGACGGCGGCGGGGGCACCGCGGGTGTGCCATCCGGCGTCTTCGCCGGGGGGCTCGACCCGCCTTCGGAGTTCACAACGGCCGGCACGGCCGGCACGGCCGGCACCGCCTCGCCTTCGGCGGCGGGGCGGGCGCGCTCGATTCGCTTCAGCAGGGACATCGGCTGCTTCCTTCCACTATCGGCGTGCGAACAGGCCGCGCTTGGCGGACTGGTCGTTCTGGGGACTGGCCATCTCGCCCGCCACGGTGCGGGCAAGATTGGTGACGTCGCGCGCGAGCGGCGACTCTGGATGGGATACGACGAAGGGGACGCCGCGATTCACGGCAAGGACGGCAAGCCGTCCGTCGGACACGATGGTGCCGTCGATCGGGCGCCTGATCGAGGCTTCCACGTCGCCGATGCGAATGCCCTGCGACGAGTCCGAGCGGTTGATGACGAGACGGAGCTTCGATCGCTCGTACTCGAGCTGGTCGGCCACCTCGAGGAAGAGCCTGACGTTCTTGATGGTGGTGATCTCGAGCGCGGCCACGACGAGCACCTGATCGGCCAGGTCGAGCACTCCGATGGTGTGATCGTTCAGGCCGGATGGCAGATCTACGATGACCCAGTCGTGGGATTCCCGCAGCATCTCGACGATCGAGCGCAGAAAGGCCGGGGTCACCAGGTCGGCGCCTTCCGGCGAAGGCGGGGCCAGGAGGACGCGAATCCCGGTCGAGTGGTCGACGATGACCGACTCGACGATGTCGCGATCGGGCTCCCCGCCCTCGACGGCGTCGAGGACGGAGCGGGTCTTCGGATTGAGGTTGAGCAGCACCCCGACGTCGCCGAACTGGAGATTCGCGTCGATGAGCGCGACCCGCTGGTTGGTCTCCTTCCGAAGCGCCAGAGCAAGGTTGGTCGCGATCGTCGTGCAGCCGGCCCCGCCCTTCGGCGAGAAGACCGCGACGACCTGGTGATTCTCGATGTCGTCGGCCGGCGACGAACCGCTGCGCGCCGACGCGGAGGATGCTCCGCCCGCCTGCAGCTGCTCTCGCCGCGCGATGTCGCGTTCGTAGACCCGCTTGATCGAGGTCGAGAACTCGTCGGCGCTGAACGGCTTGACAAGGAACTCCCGCGCCCCGGCGAGCATCGCACGCTTGAGGTGCTCCGCCTCCCCATGGACGCTCATCATGATGATCGGGCTGAGCGGCAATCGCTCAGCGATGATCTCGCTGGCGGCGACGCCGTCCATTCCGGGCATGTTGATGTCCATGACGATGACGTCGGGGCGCAGATCCATCGCCTGCTGGATCGCTTCCTCGCCGGAGCCGGCGGTGCCGACCACGTCGATCTCGCGCTCCAGCCCGACGAGGCGCGACAGGTGGTCGCGCGTCTCCGGGATGTCGTCGACGATGAGGAGCTTGATCATGTCTACGGGGTCTCGCCGTCTTCCTCTGGCGCGGCCAGCTCCTCGACCTCGGTCGGGATGACGAGCCCGTACGTCGCGATCACGTCTTCGAGCGTGATGCCGGTCGTCTCCTCGATCACCTCGTCGGTGGTCTGACGCAGGGTGAGCGTGAGTGCTCCGACCTCGCCCGACTCCGCGCTGAGCGAAGGTGAGGAGCTCGGCGTCGGCATTCGTGCCGGCGACGACCACGATCATGCTGCCCGACGTCACCTGCTCGGGCGGCGGCACTTCGTTCCCCTCCTCATCGTAGGTCGGCGGAGGCGGGATATTGGTGGTGCTCACGTACAGGACGCGCTTGTTCTGGAGCACGGCCTTGACCGTTCGGACGATCTCGGTGTCGTTGGCGCGCAGGTGAGGCGAGCCCACGATCGTGCCCGATGCGAAGTCGAGCGTCAGGATGACGTCGACGTGGTCGCCCTGCTGCAGCAGGAAGTTCATGCCCGTGACCGGGTCGAACTGGAGCGCGAACGCCTTCTCGCCCGGAAGCAGCTGGCCTTCGATGTCGACCGTGCCTGCGACCTGGCCGCCGAAGAGGCTCTCCGTGACCTGCGCGCCTTCCGGCAGCGTCGAACAGCGCGCGCGATCAGCGAGCTGCGAGGAGTCCAGGAGGGCGTCCGGTCTGGACCGCCTCCACCGGGACTCTCGCGCTCCTCCACCATGGTCGGTGAGACATCGTCGCCGATCGCGATATCGCTCGACGCGACCAGGACGGTGGCGGTCGTCGGCTCGTCGTTCCGGGCCAGCGGCCTCCGGTCGCTGGTTCAGCAGGATCACGATCGCGACGAAGGCGAGGACGGCGAGAAGAACGCCGACCAGGATGACGAGGCGATTCGATCGCTTCACGGATGTACCCCTTATGTAGCTCGGGTGAAATGAGATCCGATGAGTCATGGCTGCGCAGCCGGGTTGTGACTGCGGCAACAGTCTACGCACGCAGCGACAGTCGCTCACGACTGGACTTGTGGGCTAGCCGCCCGGCTGGTACTTCGTGACGTGGCCGGGCCTCACGCATGAAAGCCGCGACCGGCACGAGAAAGCCCCCGCCGCGTTGAGCGGCGGGGGCTTCCCCAAGATCGTGCGGCGGGACTAGCTGCCCTGCAGGTTGGTGCCGACGTTCTGGAAGATCTCGCTGACGATCGGGCCCAGGAAGAGCAGGGCGACGATCACGATGATCGCGATGAGGGCGAGCAGCAGACCGTACTCGACGAGCGTCTGCCCTTCCTCATCGTCGCGCTGGAAGCGCGCCAGAAGAGTGCTGATGAAATCCTTGATCATTGGATGCGGTACCTCCTTTCCAAGAGATTTGCTCCCGGAGCGTAGGCCGATCCATATCGCGCCGAAATGGCCGGATGGTCCTATTCAGTCGGGGATGCGGCCGTACCTTGGGACATCACGTGCCTCGGTGTCAAGGCGCTCGACCGCTGGACGGCCAATCGGATGACCGAGAAGAGGGAAGCCGCCCCTTGCGAGGCGGCTTCCCAGCACCGGAGGAGGAGACCCGGGACCGGTGCGGAACCACCGGCCCCTCGGGATGAAGGCCGTCCCGGATACCCGCAACGGCGTATTCGGCACGCTACCGGTCGGCCTGTCCGCCTCCAATGGCTCTCAGGTACTGGCCGTGCATGACCTCCGGTGGCCACGGTTCGCGAGCCTTCTCGAACCCGCCGCGTGCCGTTGTGGCACACATCGGACAGGCTGGCGGCTGGCCTGGCATCGCCGATGCGTCTTGTTCGCCACCTCGTGCTGCCCTCGCATACCGCGGACAGGCAGCGGCGGTGCTTCGGTCGGCCCCGCAGCCTCATTCGCCGATGCGTGCCACGCCGGCACACTTGGTACGCCACGGGACCCCAGTAAGCGCCTGGTACGCGGCCGGTACGTGCCGTGGAGGCACCATCGGTTCAATGTCGAACCGGATGAACCCCATTCACGATGCTGCCCGGCTCGCCACCTGGGTGCGAATGACCATCGGACGGGAGCTGCGAATCGCTCGGCTGAGCGCCGGCATGACGCAACGCCAGGTGGGTCGGGCGATCGGGCGATCGGCCTCGAGAATCTCCCGGATCGAGGCGGGGAAGGTGGCGCGCATCTCGGTCCTGGAGCTCTCGGTCGCTTCTGCAGCAGTGGGTCTCAAGCTCTACGTCACCGTCTATCCGGGCGGCCGCCGGCCTCTCGATGCACCGCAGCTCGCCCTACTCGCCGCATTCAATGCCAGGCTGCATCCGAGCTGGCGATCTCAGCTCGAGGTGCCGATGCCGATCGAGGGAGATCTCCGCGCGGTCGACGAGCTCATTCGGACCGACACCTGCGTCTGCGCGGTCGAGGCGATCACCCGACTGGCGGACGTGCAGCGTCAGGTGCGTGCGGCGCGCGTCAAGCAGCGCGACCTCGCCGCGGACCGGCTGGTCATGCTCGTTCGCGGCAGCCGGGCGAACCGGTCCATGCTGCGCTCGGCCGGGCCGATCCTCCAGGACGCATTCCCCGTCGGCACCCGGGCGGCCCTGCGCGCCTTGGGCGCCGGTCAGGATCCTGGTGGCGACTGCCTCGTTGTTCTGTGATCGCCCGGCCCGGCTGTGCCGTCTGGGCACGCATCGGAGATGGGACGGCGCGAAGTGGGCCAGGTTGGCGCTCACGATGTCTCGGCCGTGCCGCCCTGGCATAAATCGCTCAGACACGACGCCCCAACCGGGTAGTCCCGCCCGCAGGCTCGCCGATGCGTGCCGTGGCGGCAACGCATCCACGCACGGACCGCTGGAGGAGCCGCATGAGGCAGGACAGCGCACCGCCCGGAGCAGGTCCCCGGGCGGTGCGCGTCGGTCTGGGTCGGGCGAGGAGCGGCGCCCTCAATCCTCCGGGATCTTGATCCAGCCCTGGCGCATGGCGTAGACCACGGCCTGGGTGCGGTCGTTGACCGACAGCTTGCGGAGGATCGACGACATGTGGTTCTTCACGGTCTGCTCCGAGATGGAGAGCGCGTAGGCCACCTGCTTGTTCGTCATGCCCTGCGCGATGTTGTCGAGGATCTCGACCTCGCGCGGTGAGAGCGGGGCAAAGATCGGCTGCGCCTCGTTGCCGTAGACGGCCAGCTCGCGGAACTCCTTCAGCACACGGCTGGCGACGTTCGGCTTGGCGAACACCTTGTCGTTGATGAGGTACTCGCCGGACCGCACGCGGCGGATGATGGCGATCAGGTCAGTCGGATCGATGTCCTTGAGGACGTAGGCCGCGGCGCCCGCCTTGATGGCGTCGAACAGCTGGTCCTCGTCGTCGTTGCTGGCGAGCACGATGACGCCGGTGTGCGGCAGCTCGCGCTTCAGGCGCTGGGTGGTCTCGATGCCGTTCGGCGCCGGGAGGCCCAGGTCCATGAGGACGACGTCCGGCGTCAGCTCCTCCACGGTGGCGAGCGCCTCGCGCCCACTGCCGGCCTCGCCGACCACCTCGATGTCCTTCTCGAGTTCAAGGATGTTGCGGACCCCGCGTCGAAACAGGGTGTGGCCGTCGACGATGACGACGCGTGTCTTGCCGTTGCGTCGGTCACCGCCTCGACGGCGTTCGTCGACGGTGGTCTCTCCGTCGGTGGTGATTTCGGTTGCCATGATGGTCTCCTCTACCGTGACTCGGTGACCTGCGCCGGAAACCGGAGCAGGATCCGAGTGCCTTCGCCCTGACGCGATTCGATCTGGAGCTGTCCGCCCAGAAGCTCGGCGCGCTCGCGCATGAACTGGAGCCCGAAGTTCCGGCCCGCCCCGGAGGCGACTCGGATCACGTCGAACCCGCGACCGTTGTCGGCGATCACGAGGGTGTCCTCCTCGAGGCCGATGGAGACGCGGCTCGCCGCCGCGTGTTTTCGAACGTTCTGAAATGCCTCCTGGACGATCCGAAGGACCGATGCCCGGACCGTCGGACCCAGCCGGGCGTCGACCCCATCGACGGACACGTCGACGGCGATGCCGTGCACGGACTGGAAGTCGCGGCCGCGCTCCGCGATCGCGGTGGCGAGGCTGACATCGACGGCCGGCGGCCGCAGGTCGGCGATGAAGGAACGGACCTCCTCCAGCCCTCCGCGCAGCATGTCGCGCAGGAAGGCGAGCTCTGCGTGTGCCTCGCGCTCGTCCGGCGTCAGCATCCGGTCGAGGTACTCGACCTGGAAGATCGCGTTGGTGAGGACCTGCGCCGGGCCGTCGTGAATGTCGGCGGCCATGCGCTGACGCTCGGCCTCCTGGGCCTCGATGATCCGCAGGCTCATGGTGGCAGGCGAGTCGTCGGCCATCGGCCCGGGCTCGTCGCCGATCGCGTCGTGGGATTCGAGGTACGCGAACAGGACGTCCAGCTGCCGGGCGACGACGTCGAGACGCTTCAGGCGGGCCTGGAGAGCGGCCAGCTCGCGGCCCCGCTGCTCGTACTCTGCACGCAGCGCGTCGGTGCCGACCGGGCGCAAGGAACCCCCACGGCGGTCGAGTCGGGAGCGGATCTGCATCCACTCCTCGAGGTCGCGCCGGTACTGCACACGGAACTGCTCGGCCAGGTCGTGCAGCTGGCGAGCGTCACCACGCAGGCTGTCGGTGGCCTGTTCGCCGATGCGGTCGAACCGCTCCTGTGCCGTTCCCGCGGCTGGTTGGTTGCCCATGGCCTCCCTGAGGTACGGGGTCCGGTCTAGTACCGGACGCGAGGGCCATCCTGTCGGCAGGCTTTCCATGGCGGCAACAGTACTTTGGGCACCGGAAGTACTACCGGCCCGATTCGCGCACCGGATCGCATGCTGCCTTGCACGTGTCTATGTGGCACACATCGGACACCGATGGGGCGGCGTCGACGCGATCTTGGTCGGCGTGTGCGGGCCCGGCAAGCGCCGACTGCCGGGGTCCCGTGAATCGACCTGCGGACGCGCCCGAATGGCCGATGCGTGCCCCGGCGGCACGAGCACGCCGTCGCGGGCGCAATGGAGGACTCGCGTCATCCACCGTCGACTGCGGAGAAGGGAACGGTGCGGAAGACGCGGACGCCATCGGTCTCGAAGGTGGGCTCTGCAGACAGGAAGGAGGGCGACCCGCCCGTGGCGTCGACGGCTGCGGCGCCGTCCCAGAGACCGAGAGGGTCTCGCACGGCATCCGATTCGAGCACCACGACGACCCAATCGATGCCGTAGGCCTCGACCACCTCGCCCAGCACGTCGTACGGGTCGAACGGCGTCGCCACGCCGCGCAGGCCGGTCAGCAGGTACAGGCTCGACGGATCGCCGGCCAGCAGCACGTCGGAGGGGTTGGCGGCATCGCGAAGGAATGCCGCGGCGGCCTCGTGCCGGTCGATGCGAACCTGCCACGGGCCCAGCAGCGCGACGGCACCGGCAAGGGCCAGCGCAATCGCACCACCGAGCCCGACGACCTCGAGGAACCGATGCGTCGCGGGACGGCGGAGAAACGGCCACGCTCGCCCGACCCGGGTCGCAGCGGGGGCAATGCCCGCCACCCCGAGCGGCAGCGCGATGGGCAGCCAGGCCGGGGCGGTGTGGAGGAACGCCCCCTTCGTGGCATGCTCGGTGAAGAGCAGCGCCATCGCCACGAACATGGCGGTGAAGTAGACGAGGAATGGCGCCAGCCGTCGGAGCCGGCGGAAGGACCACGCACCCGCGATGAAGCCCACGCCGAAGATGCCACCCAGCAGCCCGAGCATCCGGCCCGCCACCTCCACGGTCGCTCCGAGCTTCGAGAGGAGGATGGCCGGCAATCCCCAGGCAAGATACCGATCCAGGGTGAGGTCGAGGCCGATGGAGAGGTGCTCGTTGTAGTCGCGGATCCAGAGCATGCGGCCACCGGGCGAGGGAAACGCGGTCCCGAAGACCTCGAGGTTGCGGAGCAGCCAGGGGGCGACAACGGCGAGGAATGCCAGTGCGCTGGCCAGACCCCAGCCGAATGCGGTGGCCATGGATCGGAATCCACCGCCACCGAGGGGCCCGCGGATCAGCCATGCCGTGGCCGGTGCGAGCGTGAGAAGCGCCCCATCCAGCCGCGTCAGGCTCGCCAGGCCCGCGCCGATGCCGGCCGCGACCAGCCACGGGCCGGGGCGCGGGGCGTCGACGGCCCGGATGCTGGCGAGGAGGGTGATCGCGCCGAAGACCCCGAACGCCGCGAATGACTCGACCATCGGGTACATCAGCAGCAGCGGTCCGGCGGCGATCGCCAGCGCCGCGCCGAGGAGCGCGATTCGCCGCGACTCGAAGATCAGGTACCCCGCCGCGTAGGTGATCGGCACCAGCAGCGCGGACAGCAGAACCATCGGAACCTGCCCGGCCCGCCAATCCGGGCCCAGGAATGCCATGCCGACTGCAGCCACGACCCCGGACATCGGCATCCAGTGGCCATTGCTCGGCACTGGCAGGGACGGCTCGGCCGGAAGGCGGCCGCCGACCTCGAGGAACGACCACAGTGCGGGCGCGCTGAAGCCGTGCCCGGTGGCCAGCTGCTCGG
The DNA here is from genome assembly GCA_963704115.1 of uncultured Chloroflexia bacterium. Classification (GTDB taxonomy): domain Bacteria; phylum Chloroflexota; class Limnocylindria; order QHBO01; family QHBO01; genus JACDBZ01. The sequence continues at coordinate 342,516 of CAVPGY010000001.1, read as the reverse complement.
CAACCATCGTGTAATAGGCCGCGTCGACGTGCGGCGGAAACGGTATGAGCCAGGCGGCCGACGCCCGGACGAGGAGCGCCAGGGCGGTGAGGATGGCGATGTCTCGCCACAGCGTGGCCCGGCCTGACATGGCGCCGATACTACTCACCGACCGCCGCGGCACCGCGCACTTCAGGAGCGATGCCGCGAGCGTGGCGCTGCCGGCCGACTATCGGTCCTCCTCCGTCCGAACCCAGACCGTCGCCAGCGGGTCGCTGTACGTCGCCGTCCAGTCGGGGTTGGCACGAAGCCAATCGGCGAACGGATGATCGGTGTTGAAGAGCACATGGTCGATGTCGTGCATGCGGAGCACCGCACTCGGATCCGAACGAAGTGAGACGGTGTCTGCGTACGCACGGATCGGCGCGTCGCCGTAGATGTCGGAGCGCCCATCGATGAAGACCAGCGTGTCGGGCCGCCGGAATCCCAGGTAGCCACCCCACGAGTAGGTATTGAACGGCCTCGATCCCGGGTCGTTGGCGAGGATCCAGTCGACCGCGCCGACCGGCATATGGTCCGCGATGGCTGCCTGCTGGGCCGCCGGCGAGACACGCACGGCGGTGACGGCGACGCCCGCCACCACGAGGCTGCCGGCCAGCGCCAGGTGGATCGCTCCCAGGACGGCCCGACGAGGCGGTCTGCCCATCCGCCGGACCAACGGACCGATGACGCGACCCGCCGCCGTCCGCTCGATGACTGGCGTCAACGCCACCGCGAGGATGGCCGCCCCGATCGGACCGGCCACGAGCAGGAACCGAGCGGCCATGCCGGCCATGACCGTGAGACCGACCAGCACCAGCAGGTCCGCGGTTCGGAGTCGCCGCCAGCCCAGCACCAGCGCCGGGATGACGCCGAGGACGACGAACCCGAGATAGAGGAGGCCGGGGAGCGAGGCGACATCGGGTGGTGACCACTCGGCCAGGAAGTCGCGATGGGCGGCGATCCCAGCCGTCTCGAACGGGTAGAGGTAGATGGCTGGCCCGTTGGGGTTGAGGCTGATGGCCGCGAGCGCCACGATGCCGGCCCCGGCCAGCCAGCCGAGCTCATGCCAGCGCAGCGTTCCGCGCGCCTCCGAGGCGTCCGAGGGCGCGGTCGATCGCCTCGCCCGCGAGCACGGCCCCGCCGAGCAGGAACAGCAGCAGCCAACCCGCGTGCAGGTTGACCCACGCGACGGCGAGGATGGGCAGCCACAGCAGGACCGCCGGCCGCCGAAACGCAAGGAAATGCCAGCACACGACCATGACGCCGGCCGCGAGCGGCAGGTCGACGACCTGGATCCGGACACCGACGATGGGGCCTGCCACGGTGATCCCGACGGTCAGCCAGAGCAGCCGGCTCAGCCAGCCGGCTTCGGGGCGACGGAGGGCGATTCCCCGCCACAGCAGGAGCGCGGCACCCATCACCAGCAGGCTGAAGAGGATGCTGAGCGCGGTGGGACCGACCTCCCCGATCCGATGAATCGCCGCGAGCGTGACGTTGCTCAGCCAGTCCTGGCTGGTCCAGGCCATGCCCTGTCCGGCGATGCTCCACGTGTCCGTTGCGGGCACGCTCCCCGAGTCGAGCACCGCTTCGCCAGCCCTGAGATGCCACCACACGTCACCATCGACCAGCGGAATCGCAGTGCGCGGCAGCCACGCCAGGAACGCGACGCCGAGCACCGCCACCCCGCTCAAGGGCAGGCTGATGTGGGACGCGGAGGGCGTTGCTTCGGACATCCGTCGGATCGTACGACGGGTCCCTCCACGGAGAGACGGTACTTTTCTCCGCTCGTCGACGGTTGGCGACTCCGTAGACTCAGCCGCGATGTCCACCGATGTGCGTCCGGTCCCAGCGACGCTCGCCGAGCGACTGCCGTCCCCCGTGACCATCTTCATCGTGGTGCTGATGGGCCTCATGGTCGGGGTCGTCCTTGCGAAGGGGCTGCAGGATCCCGACTACTTCTGGCACCTCACGGCCGGCAAGCTCATCGTGACCACCGGGAGCGTTCCCGACAGCGACCCGTTCAGCTTCACCTGGGCCGGCGAGCCCTGGACGCCGCACGAGTGGCTCGGCGAGGTCCTGATGTACCTGCTCGTGGACGCCACCGGGGAGCTGGGAGCTCTGATCGTCTTCGCCCTGATCTCCGGCGGGATCTTCGCCCTGACAGCCGCCTACCTCGCCCGACGTGGCGTCGCGACCGCGGTCATCGCGATCGCCTGCTCGCTCGGCGCCATCATCCTCATCCCCTATGTCACGCTCCGGCCACAGGTGATCTCGTGGTTCATCATGGCGGCCCTGATCTGGCTCCTGCTCTCGCTGCGACCCGATCGGCCCTGGCGCCTGCTGGCACTCCCGCTCCTGTTCGTTGCGTGGGCCAACCTCCATGGCCTGTACGTCGTCGGTTTCGGCTTCATCGGCCTCTACCTCCTGTTCACGCTGGCGGGCCGCACCCCGATGTCGCCGCGCTGGCGGCTCGTGCTGGTGGCGACGGTGGGGTGCGGACTGGCATCGATGGTGACTCCCGCCGGGCCGATCGGAATCCTGTACCCGCTCCGCTACATCGATGCCGGCGACTGGGGCCTGGCGAATATCCAGGAGTGGGCCAGCCCGAACTTCCATGAGCCGGCGCACTGGGCATTCCTCGTCCTGATCGGTGCGCTGATCCTCAACGGTGGCCGTGGCGCGCCGGGATGGCTGGTCAGCCTGTCGGTGGTGACCACGCTCATGGGCCTGATGGCGCTCCGCAACGCGCCCATCGCCGCAGTCGCCGCCGTCCCGGTCCTCGCCATGGGCCTCGACGCGCGTCTTCGGGCCCGCAGGACCGGCGAGCCGAGGCCGCGCAGCCCGCGGATGGCGACCCGCCGCCGGGTCATGGAACTGGTCCTTGCCGCCACCGTCCTGATCGGTGGTCTGGTTGTCCTCATCCCGAGCGGCGACGAGGCGGGCATTCGCACCAACCTGGGGGAGCGGTTCCCCGTTGCGGCCATCGATCTCCTTCGCACCACCAGGCCGGAAGCGCGCGTCCTGGCCGAGTACGGGTGGGGCGGCTATGTGATCAGCCGGCTCTACGCCGACGGGGGTCGCGTCTTCGTCGACGGACGGAACGACATGTACGACGACGCGATCCTGGATGACTATTCGGCGATCAGGAATGCCGATCCCGGCTGGGAGGACCTCGTCGCCGAATACGACGTCGAGGCGCTCCTCTTCCCACCGGACGTGGTCCTGGTGCGTGGCGTTGCCCAGGCCGCCGGCTGGTGCGAGGCGTACCGAGACGGCACCCAGGTCCTGCTCCTCCGCGGGTGCCCCTGAGGGGGCTCAGGCGGTGGCGGTGCGAGCACCCAGGTGGACGCGACCGGTCACGAAGGCAAGGCCGTAGAAGACCGCCACCAGCACGAGCAGCGCCTGGTAGCCGGTGATCAGGGCGGCGTACTCGAGCAGGCCACCGACCATCGCGCCGAGCAGGTTGGCACCGAACGCGACGTTCGAGGCCTCCACGTTCCGGAACCGGCTCGCGAACACCAGGTTCGCGATGAAGATCGGCGTGAACCAGACGAGCACCGTCACGGCGAAGCGCGGTGCCATGTCCAGCGACAGCAGGACGTCCACCGGAACCACCCACGCCACGGCAACCGAGACGAGGAGTGCGGCGTAGAGCCACACGGGTCGGGCCGGCTGCCACCGACGGGCGACCTCGATGGCCAGCAGCACCGACGTCAGGACGCCGGCGAACACCAGCGCGTTGACGAACCAGGTCGTGCCGAAGAGGAGCGCGAACTGGACGACGCTCTTGGTCTCGAGCAGGAGGAAGGCGACCCCCATGAAGAACAGGTCCACGTATCCGCCCATCGGCCGCAGCGGGCCTGACGCGAAACGGACGAGTGCCACCGAGACGATGAGGATGAGCCCAAGCGTGATGAGGTAGATGTCCGGGATCGACGGCGTGCGCAGGTACAGGAACGGGTAGTTGTCGGTTGCCGGCGAGGATGCTGCGGCCGCATCGGTCACCTGCCAGGTCGAACCGGGCGGACAGTCGATGGATCCCGCTTCCGGCGCGACCGTGATCACGGCCAGCTTGCCCTCTTCCCCCACGGTGTCCACGCACGGCGCCACGCCATGGACGGTCTGGAGCGTCCCCGCCAGCCGGTCCACGAGCCAGTCCTCGCGGTAGTAGTTGTACATGGCGAATGCGCCGCCCGGTGCCAGGTGATCCCTGGCCGACTCCATCGCCTCGATCGTGAACAGGTAGGACTCGAGCCGGAGCGAGGATTGCCCGCTCACCAGCGTCAGCGAGTCGGGCAGGGCGAACAGGATCAGGTCGTACTCCCGGTCCGTCTGCTCCAGGAAGGCTCGCCCGTCGTTGACGTAGCTGGTCACCCGAGGATCGTCGTACGGCCGGTCCGGATGAAGCTCCTCGCCGATCTGCAGCAGCCGCGGATCGATCTCGACGGCGTCGATCCGCGCCGCACCCTCGGCGAGCGCGATCGCCACGTCAGAACCGGTGCCGGCCCCGATGATCAGGACGTCGCCGAGCCGATCGACGGCAGCTCGCTCGTACGGGAGGAAGTACTCGGGATTCTCCTCTCGGCGAACGTCGACGCTGACGGCGGACTGGTGCGGCACACCATTCGCGTCGACGTAGGCCGACTGCCCGTCCTCGGAGACGAACGTCGTGATCTTGTAGTACGGCGACCAGCTCCAGTACTCGAGGAGCGACTCGCGGCCGAGGACGAAGACCAGCGCGATCAGCGCGACCGCCTGCACGGCCTTCATGGACGGGCGAAGGACGAGCCAGAAGAGGAGCGCCGCGACGAAGCCCCACACGACCGGCGGAGCCCAGAGGAACGAGAGCGCGCTGAACGCGAGGATCCCGAGAATCGAGCCCGCGATGTCCCAGCGGTACGCCTCCAGCGGTTCGAGGAGGACAAAGGTGCGCGCCACCCCCTCGGCGATGAGCGCCATCACGCCCGCCACCGCGACGAAGATGAACGGCAGCGTGACCCAGACCGGCAGCCCGGACGTCCCGAAGTGGCCGAAGTAGATCAGGTCGGAGCCCGACCGGTCGATCCGCACCGGGAAGATCAGTACCAGGCCGACGAAGAGCGCCAGGGCGATGGGCGCATAGGGGAACAGGTTCACGCGTGCCTTGCCGCGCAGGAAGCCGATGCCGATCCCGAGGAACGAGCCGAGCAGCACGAAGTTGCTGAAGTACGACAGGTACACGACGTTCGAGCCGGTCCAGCGGATGAGCGCCAGCTCGACGAAGAGCATCAGGCAGCTGAGCAGAACGAGACGCAGTGGCGTGGACATCGGACCTCGGATGCGTTGAGTTCGGATGGACGGGACCTGAGATGCCGGTCAGTCTAGGTGCGTGCGCGCACCACCCGAATGGTCCAATGGTCCCGGTGCCGCACGCCAGAGCGGGATGACAGCCACCAGCATGGCCAGCGAATTGAGCCAGATGGCCGGGAGCGCCAGCATGGCCGCCACCGGCACGATCGCCGGCCGGCCCCGCCACGCACCGAGCGCGAGCAGCCCGGCCGCAACGAGGAGTCGGGGCAGCACCGGGATCTCGAGCAGCGAGGGGCGGGTCGACCCGGCGTTGGCCGCCAGGAACTCGAACCAGCGGAGCCAGAGCTCCGGCGCGAGCACGACGGAGATCACGACGATGGCGCCCGTCGAAGCCAGCGCCACGGCCAGCCTGCCCCACTCGCGGCGGAACCCGAACCACAGGAGCCCGATGCCGGGGGTCACCTTGGTCAGCAGCACCCACGCCCACGCGGCCGGGTACCGGAAGCCGATCACGATGGCGGCCGCGAGCAGCAGGTGGATGTTCCCGCGGGCCACCTCGTTCGACACGGGTTGGAGGAGCAGGGCGACCGCCGCGAGCTCCCAGCCGAGCAGCCACACGAGGGCTCCGAGGTTCACCGCCGCCAGCATCGCGTAGAAGACCTCGTAGGGGAGCAGCGAGAACGGCGCGAAGAGGACGGCGACGATCGGCGAGTAGAGGAATGCGTCCTGGTCACCGAGTGCCACGTCCCGGTACAGACGGTCGAAGTCGAAGCCCCAGTACGCCTCGGCATCGACCTCGATGAACGTCTCCTGGAAGCCGATGAGCCAGGCCCAGAAGAAGACGAGCCAGCTGACCGCGAGGACACGCGCCGCCCGTCGGGCAAACCCCCACCATCGGCTGCTGCGCCCGGTCTCAGCCCGCACGGTCATCGACCTTCGCCGCCGGCAGCCCGGCTGGAGCGCCGACCATCAGGTAGGTGACGTCGTAGACGAAGAAGCGCGGCAGGGCGATGCACAGCGTGGCAGCCGCGGCGAGCCAGCCGAACCGGCCCGGCGCCAGCACCCACGTCGCGCCGATCCCGGCCGCCAGGGCGACGGCGTAGGCCCACGGAATCGTGAACAGCATCCCGGCACTGCCCGGGTCAGTCGCATAGGCACCGAGGTCGTAGAGGAGGGCAGGAGCCCAGAGCACCCCGCCGATGGCCAGGGAGGCGGCAAACCGGCCCCACTGCCGGCGGCCGGCGTACACGAGCGCCAGGAGGATGGGGAAGATCTTCAACGATGCGGCGACACCCACCCAGAGCGGACCACTGCGTCGCTCGACGCCATGCACCAGTGCAGCGATGAGAAGGGGATGGATGTTGCCGATGGCACTGATGCCGATGAGCACGGACCCGAAGAATGCGACCAGCAGCCAGTGGCCACCTCGGGCAAGAGGCCACAGCGCAGCGGCCGACGCCGCCAGCAACGTCCCGGACCAGAGCACGTTGACCAGCTCTCTCGGCAGGGAGGTGAGCGGCACGAAGGTCCACGCCAGCCATGGCGCGTATCGGTAGACTTCCGATGCCTCGCTGTCGGCCAGCGCCGGGTACAGGGGCTCGCCGTCGCGAAGCCGCATCGCGGCCTCCCAGTAGGCACCCATGTCGCGAAGATGCCAGTCGCCGATCGCAAGGATGACCTGGCTGATCCCGACGCCGACGATGAGCGCGGTGACCAGAAGCCGCGGCCACTTCGACCAGCGAGTCGCCAGGCTGATGCCGTCGGCCATGTGCTTCGATCACCCTCCGTCCGCGGGAAGCAGTCGGACGATCATGACGCCGTCGGCATGCCGGACGACCTCCGTCGCGCGCAGATCGGCCATCTGGTCAGCCAATCCCAGGCAGCAGTCGAGCCCGGCTGCCTCCGCGACCTCGCTGTGTGTGAGGAGCAGATAGTCGACCTCACCCGCGGTGGCGAACCAGTCTGCGATGCACTCGAGGTCGTCGGCGGCGACGCATTCGGGCAGCTCGAGCGCGCGCATGCGCTGGCGCTCGAATGCGTCCGCTCCGAGCCACTCGTAGCCCTGAACCGTTGCCAGGCTTCGCCGATCCGCCAGCACCGGGAACCACTCGGACTCGGCGTCGACCGCCCAGTAGCGGCCGGAGACCACGACGAAGCTGGCGTCCGGATCGGTCTCCTCCGCGGCCCACGCCATTGCGCTCCTTGCAGACTCGGGCACGGCGCGCAACGGGGTGCCGCCTGACGCCTGCGCAGCCAGCGAGTCGGCGAACGCGGCGACCAGCAGGACGGCGCCGATCGCCGCCGGGGCGCGCGCGCCCAGGGTCGGCAACCGGCGGCCGACCACGGATCCGAGGTCACGCAGCATGAAGGTCACGACCATGGCCGCGGGGACGGCGACATACGGCTGACCCGCGCGGCCGTCCACGATGATGATTGCCACCATCCAGACCGGCGCCAGCCAGAAGCCACGCATGCCCGAGACGATCAGCCCGAGCGTCGTGGCGAAGCCGAGCACCTCCAGGTAGCCGGCGCTCGTCCGCGACGTCACCAGGGAGAGCAGTCCGAGCAGCGGCGTCCCGCCGGTCCCGGCGGCGGACAGGAATGGCTCGATACCATGGCGCGCGACGACCACCAGGAGCCAGGGGGCGACCACCACGGCGGAGGTCCCGAGGATGATCGCCATGCTCGCAAGCGCCCGGCGCCGATCACCCGCGAAGAACGCAACCATGAGCACGACGCTCAGGATGCCGAAGACGGCGGCCTGCGGATGCGCGAGCCCGGTCACACCGAGCGCCACGCCGGCACCGATCGACAGCGCCCGGACCCCCTGGCGATACGCACGGATGGCGAGCAGCACCGCCACCAAAGCGAGGAGGAATCCCGGCGCGCGGGTGATGCCCCCGCCCATGACCAGCCACTCGTATGAGCCGGTGCTGACTGCGAAGAACGCCGCCGTCCCGAGCGCCATGCCCTCGCTGCGGAAGACCTCGCGACCGATGAGCAGCACCACCGGGATCGTGGCGACGCTCGCGAGCAACGGCACCCAGCGAAGCACGTCGAGTCCATCGATCCCGATCGCCTGCAGCGCCGCCGCGAGATACAGGCCGAGGGGCGGGTATGCGAACGGAGCATCGAGTCCGTTGTAGGTCGCAACGTCCGGCAACGCGAAGCCTGCCGTGCGTATGTCCTCCGCCATTGAGAGGAACAGAGCGCCGTCGTTGAGCGGAAAGTCCTCTCGCAGCACGGGAACGACGCGGGCCATGATGCCGGCGATGATGACGAAAACGACGGCCACGGTTCTCAGTCCACCCCGTACGATGCCGCTGCACCGACGGGCACCGGTCCCCGTGATGCCCGCAGTCGAAGCCATGGACGTCTACGCACTGGATGGCCTTCTCGCGAACCTCGATCCGACAACCTCGATGCGCCTCCTGCTGCGCTGGCATGACGACGCCTGAAAGTAAGACTGATGAGCCATAGTGCCCGAGAGGCAAGCGGTCCAGCTCGGCGACCGACCTGGATGCACGGAACCGGCGAGGTGGCGTTGCTGGTCGTGCCCGCCCTCATCCTCGGCACGATCGCGAGGATCGTCCCGATCGCCGCCGCGGACTTCCCCTTGAATGACGGCGCCCTCTTCTTCGCGATGAGTCAGGATCTGCGCGATGCCGGGTTCATTCTCCCGGCAACCACCACGTACAACTTTGACGGGCTCCCGTTCGCATATCCGCCGTTGGCACTCTACCTCCACGCGGCGGTGACGTCCCTCGGATTCGATCCGATCTCGGTGTTCCGGTGGTTCCCGCTTCTCGTCAGCATCGCCACGATTGTGCTGGTCTACCTGATCGCCCAGGAGGTCCTTGGCTCCTGGCGTCTCGCCGGAGTGGCCGCGATCGTGTTTGCGCTCCTGCCGCGCAGCTACGAATGGCTCATCACGGGCGGCGGTTTGACGCGCGGCATGGGGATGGCACTCGCCCTGGTCGCGGTCTGGCAGGGCATTCGCCTCATCTCGCAACCCTCGCGGGTCCGCATCTTCCTCACCGGGGCCCTTGGCGGACTGACTGCGCTCACGCATCCGGAGGCGACCGTCTTCGTCGCCGTCTCGCTCATCATCTGCCTCGTCAGCATCGGGCGATCACGGAGACAGCTTGCCTCTATCGCCGTGGCGGCGATCATCGGCGTGCTCGTCGCGGCTCCGTGGTGGCTTGCCGTCTCGTTGAGTCACGGCCCGGACATCCTTGCCGCGGCCGCCGGCTCTCGCACGGGCCAACTGATCGAGAGCATCCGCAGGTTCGTATTCGGCGACTTCACCGGGGCCGCGCAGCTCGACATCTTCCTGGGAGTGGGGTTCCTCGGGTTCCTGCTCCAGATCGGCCGCGGGCGTTACCTGCTCCCCGTGTGGTCCCTCATGATCGTCCTCTCGATCAGCGCGGCCGGCATGACGTTCCTCACCGTCCCATGGGCGATGCTCGTGGCAATCACCGTCATGGAGATGATCCTCCCCGCGGCCACGAGACTTGCTCCGGCACTTCGGCACGCTCGCCTCGTCACCGCCGGTGGCCTCCTCGGCGCCGCCGTGCTCTCGAGCCTGGCAACCGGCTACAACCCGTTCTCGCCGGTCCACGCGCTCAGCCAGGATCAACGCGCCGCCATGGCATGGGTGGCTTCGAACACCCCTCGTGATGCTCGGGTGGCGGTCGTCACCGGCGTGCCGTGGCAGATCGATGCGACGTCCGAGTGGTTCCCGGTCCTCGCCCAGCGTCATAGCCTCGCTACTCCGCAGGGATACGAATGGTCCGGGCAGTTCCCGGCCCGGAGCCTCGCCCACCAGCTCCTGCAAGGCGTCTGCGCTTCGCGCCTGACGGCCTGCGTCGAGGCGTGGCAGGACGAGTTCAGCGCCGACATCGATTACGTGTTCGTCCCGAAAGGCCAGCTCGGTGGACTTGCCAGCGCCTACGATTGCTGCCCCGGGCTGAGAGCAGACCTGTCTGCGCGTCACCAGATCGTCTTTGATGGCCCCGGCGCCACCGTCGTCAGGTTCAATCCATGAGCACGGCCTGTAGGTGGCCCTGCTGGGAGTCGCCGTTGTGGGACTCAAGTCCCCTGTGCACGCTTGCCGTGCCTGGCTAGGCTGGCGCGATGCCTGAGTATCCCTCGCCGGCCGTCGGAGCGGACGCGCTCGCCGATTCGCGCCGGCTCGACCGAATCAGCGTCTGGCTGCTGGTCGGGTTTGGGCTGGGCATCCTCGGGCTGATGGTCGTCTTCCGCGTCAACGCGAGCCCGGACATGGCCGTTGTACTCGCGGGCGTGATCGCCGTTCTGGTGGGGCGCGGCCTTCCGTTCCTTCGCGATTGGGCTCCCTTCCTCGCCGTCTTCATGGCGTGGGAGCTCATGCGCGGCATCGCGAACCAGTTCGGGGCGGCAGTTCACTCGGATGACATCATCGCGATGGAACGTGCCATCGCGTTCGGCGCGATTCCGACGGTCGAGCTTCAGGCCGTGCTGTGGAGTGGCGAGCCCCGACTCCACGATGTGGTGCTGTCATTCGTCTATGTCGCGCATTTCGCGCTGCCAGTGGGGGTCGCGTTTGCGCTCTGGCTGGTCCGCCGGCCTCTCTACTACCCATTCGTCGTCGCGCTGCTGGCGATCAGCTACGCGTCATTCGTCACGTTCGTCGCCCTCCCGGTCGCCCCCCCACGATTCGCCGGTGACTATGGGCGTGAGGCGCTCGCGGTGACGGACATCGTGCGGGAGGTTGGCCAGTCCTTCGACTGGCAGGGCTTCATCTGGAGCTACCGGAACCTGGTCGGCAACCCCGTCGCTGCGTTCCCCTCGATGCACGCCGGATACCCCCTCCTCGCCACGCTCTTCCTGTGGCCCTTGTGGCGACGAGCCGGCATCGCCATGGCCGCCTACACGCTGGTCGTGTGGTTCGCGATCGTCTATCTCGGTCACCACTACGTCGTGGACGTGATCGGTGGGGCGGCCTACGCGGCTGTCGGATTCCTTCTGATCCGGCGATACTGGCAGCCGGTCGGCTGAACGCTCCCCGCGTGAGCACGGAGCAGATGCAGTGATGTCATCGCGCAGGCTGTACGGGGGCCTTGCAGCCCCCAGTGCGGTTGGCCGCCTGCATCGGCTACTGGTCGTCAGCGGGATTGCATTGACCGCTGCGTGGCTGCTCTCGCCGGGGATTCAGGCGCCGTATCACGATGGCGCCATCTTCGCGGTGATCGGCGAGCAATGGTCGCGCGGATACTGGCCCTACATGGATGCCTGGGATCACAAGCCTCCAGGCGTCTACGCCGTCGCGGCGCTCGCCTACCTGTTGCCGGGACCGACGTGGCCAGCGATGTTGGCGGCATCAGTTGCCTTCGTCACAGGAAGCGCGTTGGCTCTCCGGGCGGTAGTGGGAGGGAGCGCGGCCTTCGTGGCTCTCATTGCCATCGGGGCTTGGCCAGGATCGCTTGGAGGTGGGCAGACCGAGACTCTCGCGACGCTGCCAGCCGCACTGGCCGTCTGGGCTGCGACCCGCGACCGTTGGTTCGTTGCAGGCGCGATGGCGGGAGCGGCGCTGATGTTCAGTTTCCAGTTGGCGGCGATGTTGCCGTTCCTCTTGGTCCTCGGCTGGCACCGCACGCCGGCGATGGTCCTGGGCGCCATGGTGGTCGTCCTTCCGACTGCTTCAGCCTTCGCGATGGCCGGCGCAATCCCGGAAATGATCGTGGCACTCGTGGACTACAGCCGCGTCTACCTACGAAGTGATAGATCAGGCGACCTGTGGACGGTCGGATGGGTGGTCCCGATCCTGATACCGTTTGCGGCTCTTCCGCTGCGACGTCGAGTCCTAGGCCGCATCGACTTGGCTGCTGCCGCGTGGATTGCTTTCGGGGCCGTTCTGATACTGGCGCAAGGGCGTCTGCTGTCGCACTACTTCGTGCCATTGGCGATTCCGATGGCACTTCTCTTGGACTTGCGAGGGTGGGAGCGGAGGACCGTAACCGCAGTTGCGGTGGTGGCGGCTCTCCTTGTGGGATGGTCAGTGGAGCACAGCGCCGTGCATCGAGAGGTCGAAACCCGCAGCATCGGCCAGTACATTGCGAGTGTGACGGAGCCAGGCGATACGATCCTGGTATGGGGGGTCGAGGCCAACGTGTACCTGGAGGCCGGCCGCGCGCCCGCAGGCCGCTATCCGTACCTGATGCCACTCGTCACTGAAGGGTTCACGACTCCGCAGATGATCAATGATTGGGTGTCAGCTCTCGACGCCGACCCGCCCGAGATCATCGTTGATAGCGAAGCAGCCAACCCATACTGGCCAGATGGCGACCAGTTCTTCAAACCACCCCCGCCTGGCGCTGCAGGCGGCCGAAATCTCGACATCCTCGATCCATTCAGAATTTGGGTCGCCGCCCACTACGCACCAGCTCGCGAGATCGATGGACGAGTGATCTATGCGCGCCAGCCGCTCTCCGTGCCGTAGGTGATCGCCATCAACGGTCGCGGCCTACCGCGCTGCGGCCAGCTTGCTGTCGTGGCGATCCGGGTCGCCCCTGATGTCAGCCGCGTCGTCATGAGCGATCGGCCGGAATGACGCGGACCGCGCGGCTCCGGGCGCCGTCGTCGCTCTTGGCGATCCACTCGCCGTGCTCGCGGCCCTGATGCTGCTCCCGGGCGCACTCATCGGTCCGTCGTTTGACGCGTCGGTCTTTGCGACCGTCGGCTGGCGCCTCGCCGAGGGCGACGTGCTGTATGTCGACGTGTGGGACCACAAGCCACCAGGCCTGTACTTCCCGTATCTCGCGGCGCGCCTCCTCACCGATGACCCGGGTCTCGCCTGGCTCATGGTCTGGCTGGTCGGCGTGGCCGCGATCGCGGTGATGGCGGCCGCCGTACGCGACACGCTCGCCCGGTCTGGCGCGGGTTCCATGGCGAGTGGACTGGCCGCATTCCTGGCTGCGATCGGTGCCTCCTCATACCTCCTGAGCCTGGGCGGCGGACTCGGCGAGACGCTGGCCCTTGGCCCGCTCTCGCTGGCCGTGGCGGCAGCGATGCGTCGACGCTGGGTGATCGCCGGCCTCTTCGCCGGGATCGCCATGGCCGTGTCGCTCCAGACCGCCCCGGTCTTCGTGGTCCTGGTCATCCTGGCGACCTGGGATGCTCGCGAGCACGCTGTGGCTCGGAACGTCGCCTGGGGAGGCGGCGCCGCGCTCGTCGGCCTTGCCCTGCTGGCCCACGGCGCCCGGTCTGGTGGCCTGCCCGCGGCCGCAGACGCGCTGATCGCATACAGCGCCGCGTATCGTGCCGTTCCCACCGCCGGAGCCGCGGGGTCGGTGTGGGCGGTCGTGCCGTGGACCGTGCTGGTGCTGCTCCCGCTGCTGATCGGCCTGGGTCTGGCGCTGGTCGGCCGGAGACGCCTGGCCCATGGTCGCCTGGCGTTCGCATGCCTGGCCTGGGTGGCGCTCGGGATCGCGATGATCGTCGTCCAGGGGCGGTTCTATGCCCACTACGCGACGCCGCTGGTCATCCCGCTGGCGATCCTCACGGGCCTGGGTCTCGACGCGGGACTGCGTCGCGATGGGCGCGGCGTGCCTGCCTGGCTGCTGGCGGCGCCGCTGTTCATCGGCCTGGCGGTCTCACTGGTTGCCGGTGCGGCGGCAGCAAGGGACGAGCAGCAACCCATCGTCGAGTCGGCCCGCCGCGTGGAGCTGGCCGCGGCGGTGATCGGAGACGAGGCGACGGCGGGCGACACGATGTTCGTGTGGGGCAACGCCGCGCGGCTCCACGAGGCCGCGGACCTGGCTCCGGCCCTTCGCTACCCCTACCTCTATCCGCTCCTCACGCCGGGATACGCGAGCCCGGAGCTGGTCGCGGAGCTGGTCGCACAGCTCGAGAACGCTCCTCCATGGGTGGTCGTTGACGCGGGCTCGCTCGAGCCCGGGACGCCGGGGCTACCGCCTCTCCTGATCGACCGACCGGTGGCGACCGACGGTCGCAGCCTCGACCTGCTCGACCCGCTGCGCGACTTCGTCGAGGAGCGCTATCGTCTCCTGGAGAGCGTCGCAGGCTGGCCGATCTACGTGCTGCGCTAGCCAGGCGTGCGCAGGCCGATGGCGTCGCCACCCGCATCCCCGGCACTCCGGAGCAGGACCTTCGCGTACCCTTTGGCCGCATGACGACGCCACCACGACGCACCGCCGTCCTGGGCGCCGGTGCGCTGGGCCTGACCGCCGCGCTGCGCCTGGTCCACCGGGGCGATCCGGTGGTCGTGATCGAGCGCGAGGAGCTGCCCGGCGGACTCGCCGCCGGGTTCGAGCTCGAACCCGGGATGTGGCTCGAGAAGTTCTACCACCACATCTTTCGATCCGATACCCACGCGACGGCACTGATCCGCGAGCTGGGGTTGGAGGATCGCCTCGAGTGGAAGGCGCCGGTGACCGCCACGCTGCGCGAAGGTCGAGTCCACCAGCTGGATTCGCCGGCGTCGCTCCTCCGGTTCTCGCCCCTGCCGGTGGTGGATCGGATCCGCATGGGGGCGGCGCTGGCTGCTCTGAAATCGATGCCGAACCCGCGCCTGCTCGAGGGCCGGACTGCCGACGCCTGGACGCGCCGCTGGATGGGATCTGCCGCGTACGCGACCGTCTGGGAACCCCTGCTCCGCGGCAAGTTCGGGGACGCCGCGCCGGAGATCGCGATGCCGTGGTTCTGGGCACGGGTTCACGACCGGACGCAACAGCTCGGGTACCTGCGCGGTGGATTCCAGCAGCTCTACGACCGCATGGCCGAACGGGTCCGGGAGGCCGGCGGCGAGACTCGCTTCGGCGTCTCCGTCACCTTGGTGCGGACGGATGACGACGGGTTCATGGTGGAGACGGACCAGGGTGCTCAGCGCTTCGATCGCGTGATCAGCACCTTCGCCCCACGCCTCACGGCGCGCCTGGTGCCCGAGCTGCCGCAGCAGTGGCGGGATCGGCACGAGTGGGGGCGAGCCTACGGCGCCCACTGCGTGGTGCTGGCGCTGGATCGACCGTTGACATCGGTGTACTGGCTCAACATCAACGATCCCGGCTACCCGTTCATGGTGCTCGCGGAGCACACGAACTACCTGCCGCCATCCGACTATGGCGGACGCCACCTGGTCTACCTGGGCAACTATCGGCCGATGGACGACCCGCTCCTGGCGTCCCCGAAGGAGGCCGTCCTCGACGAGTTCCTGCCGCACCTCTCGCGGCTCAATCCGGCGTTCGATCGGTCCTGGGTGACCGATGCCTGGACGTTCGCCGCCCCCTTCGCGCAGCCCATCGTGACCGTCGACTATCGCGACCACATCCCGCCGTTCTCGACCCCGATCCCGAACCTTTGGACGGCGAGCATGTTCCAGGTCTACCCGCACGATCGCGGGCAGAACTACTCGATCGCGCTGGCCGAACGCCTCGTGGCATCGATGGGGGCAGGTCCCGCGTGATCGATGGAGACCGGCGACCCGCAGTGCGACTGGCCCAGGTCGTGATCCTGGCCATCCTGGTGGGCATCGGCCTCAACCACGTCGTGTTCGCCATCCGCGACTGGCCGCTCGGCGACATGGATGTCTACCTGGCCGCCGCGGAGCGGCTTCGCGACGGGGAGTCGCTCTACGTTTCCGGCGACGTGGCCGTGAACTCGTTCTGGTATGCCCCGTGGTATGCGGTGCTCTGGATCCCCTTCACCTACCTGCCGCGCGAGGTGGTCGCTATCGGGTGGAGCGGCGTGCTCCTCGTCGCGACCGCCGCCGTGGTCGTGCTGCTCTGGCGACGCGGCCCTCGCGGCGCGGTGCTGTCCCTGTTCATCGGGCCGGCGCTGTTCGCCGTATCGGCCGGCGGCAACGTCCAGTCGCTGATGGTGCTGGCACTGCTCGTCGGCTTCCATCGCGCGTGGGGACCAGTGGCGGTGGCCGGTGCCGCGTCGCTGAAGCTTGCGCCCATCGTGCTGGTCGTGGCGTATGCAGCGCGAGGCGAATGGAAGCGCGCGGCGATCAGCGTGGTGGTCGCCGCGCTGCTGCTCACGCCCTCGTTGCTGCTCGGTGTCGCCGACGCCGGCGTTCGGTCCGAGGAGGCTCCGTCCCTGATCGGCGTCTCCCCGGTCCTGTACGCGGTGGTCGTGCTCGCGGGCCTGACCGCCGCCTTCTTCGTCCCTCGCCGCCATCGGCTGCTGGCGACCGCGACGGCGGCCGTGCTGGCGCTACCTCGCCTCTTCGTCTACGACGTGACCCTGGTTGCCGTCGGCGCCGCGGAGGATCGTGGGTCGCCGGCGGCACGGACCGACGCGGGTGGAACCTCCGCCGGCTGACGCATCGTCGAGCGGGTCAGCCGGTCGGCGCGTCGTCCTTCTCGGCGGCGGGAGCGGCCGGCTCGACGGTCGCCGCACCACGGGCCTTGGCGCGCTGCCAGTAGAACCATGCGAACGCCAGCACGGCGAAGAACAGCAGGAAGATGACGATGAGCTGCTGGGGCATCGGTTGGACCTCTGGGCGGATGAGTGCTTGGTCGCTACGAGTATCCGCGCGGAGCCGGCGATGGACATGGCCCCATGGGTGCCACCCCATGGGACGAACGGTGCGTGATCGCCCACACCCATGACGTTGGTACGGGGTCTGCTACCGTGTTCTGCATGCTTGCCACCCGCGTCATCCTCTTCGGTGTCGCGGTCGCACAGCTGACGGACGCCCTGACCTTCACCGTGGGCGTCAGCCGCTTCGGGATCGCCCTGGAGTCGAACGGGATCGCAACGTGGCTCTTCCAGCAGGGCGGGTTGACCGCCGTGCTGCTTGCCAAGGGCGCGGTGCTGGTGGCGACCATCGCGCTCCTGACCTCGACCGCGTCGCGTTTCCCGCGCCTCCTTGTCTGGGGCGGGTCGGCAGCGACCGCGCTCGGGCTTCTGGGATTCGCCGCGAACTCCGCCTCCATCCTGATCCTGTCCTAGTTCCGCGCGGCGCGACACCTGGCGATGCGCTGATCTCTGGACGACAACCGCTTGGTTGCCTATCCTCCAGCGCACATGGCGACCGATGCCCTCGAGGTGCCCGATTCCGCGGCAGTCCCGGCGTCCCCGGTAGCGGGCGCGCACGTCCGTTCCGGCCGCGAGAGCTGGGTGGACTGGCTGCTCCGATGGCTGGAGGAGCTCCCCGGCCCGAGGTGGCTGGCCTACGTTGGTTTGGGGACGGCCGGCGTGCTCCTCGCCGCAGTCGGGGCCATCGCCAGCTCCGTGACCGAGCCGTGGGAGTTCGCCGCCCTGGTGTTCTGGGGAGCGTTCATCCCGTTGACGCTGTGGCTCGTCGACTATCTCGGCCGCGTTGCGGGATCGGCCTTCGACGACTTCCGGCCGATCCTGTCGGCGACCGATGAGGAAGCCGCGCACCTGCGCCATCGCCTCACGGCGATCCCCGCGCGCCCGGCGCTCGCCATCCTCCTGTTCAGCGCGGTATCCACCCCCGTCTACTGGGTGGTCGACCCCGAGGCGGCCGCCGTCGTCGGCATGGCGCCCGTCGCGCTCGTACTCCGATTCGTCAGCGAGACCTTCTTCGGCGGTCTGATCGTGGTGTTCCTGTACCAGTCCATCCGTCAGATGCGCGCCGTGGATCGCATCCACGCCGGAGCGGGGCAGATCGACCTGTTCCGTCCGGCGCCGCTCTTCGCGTTCAGCGTCCTCACCTCCCGAACCGCGATCGTGCTGGCGCTCGTCTTCATCGTGTCGACCGCGGTGGCGGCATCGCAGGCCTCGGGCACGTCCGCGGAGCTGGTCTTCGTGGGGTACTCGCTCGTCGGGATCGTCGCTGCCGCACTCGTGTTCGTCCTGCCGCTGCTGGGCATGCAGCGGCGGATCGCGGCCGAGAAGCGCCGGCTGCAGGGGGAGGTCGGCTACCGCATCGAGTTGACCATGGACGCGGTCCACGCGGCGGTCGACGGCGGCGACCTTGCCGGCGCGGGCGCCATGAACGGGACACTCGGCGTGCTCGTCACGGAGCGCGACCTCGTCGACAAGCTGCCCACCCTTCCCTGGCGCGCGGGGACGCTCGGAGCGCTGATTACGGCGATCGTGGTTCCGCTGGTGCTCTCGATCGCCTCGCGGCTCCTCGAACGCGTGCTCTGAGACCGCTGCTGGGTGCCGGCTGACATGCCGGCCGATCGATCGGCACTGCCGCCCGACCGGCGACCAATCGGCTCAGCTCCCGTGGGTGCGCCGATACATCGGGCATTCCGACGCATGGGCGTCGCTCGTGCCCCCGCATGCCCGATAGATCGGGCGCGGATGCACGGAAGGCCCGCGGCGAGGCCCCTCGTGTGCGTTTCTGCCCGATCCATCGGCGCGCGCACGCCCGGACGGCCCCTTGGGTGCGTTTCTGCCCGATCCATCGGGTGCGCCGCGCACGCCCGGACGGCCCCCTCGCCCTACACCCGCTTTGACGAACAGAGTGGCCCAACCTATCGTCGGAGCGTGATCTGCAGCACAACGATCGTCGTATGCAACGCGTGACTCCCGACCGTCCGCGCAGTGGATCGGCGCCCGACCACGAGGGCGCGATCTCGAGCGCGGCGTACACCCGGCATCGGCGCATCCACCGGTCGGTCAGCCATCCGCGTCCGCGGCTGCTCCAGCTGCTGGCCACCGGCGGCAATGGTGGCGCCCAGGAGTCGTACACCGGGCTGATGCTGCGCCTGGACCGAAGCCGCTACGACGTCAGGGCCCTCTCCCTGTCCGCCGGCTCCGCCGTCCAGCGGCTGCGCCACCTCGGCATCCCCGTGGAGGTGATCGAGGAGCTCGACGACGAGCTGGCCGTCCGCCAGCTGGCCGCCTGGCTGCGCCGCGAGGAGATCGACCTCGTCCACGCCCACATGTACCGTGCCGAGGTCGTCGGGACGCGTGCTGCCGTGGCGGCGGGCGTGCCGGTGATCACCGCCACGGTGCATTCGTCGCGGGTCCGGTCCCCGGAGGACACGGCTCTGGTCGCCTCCCTGACGCCGATGATGGACCGGCTGATCGTGCCCTCCACGTCGATCGCCCACAAGGTCGAGTGCGAGGGCCGCACGGGGGCGCGGTTCGCGGTCATCCCCAACGGCGTCGACCTGTCGCGCTTCGCCGGGCCGGTCCCGCCGTCGTCGGTGCGGTCGGAATTCGGTATCCCGGCCGGCGCACCGCTGATCGGGGTGATCGCGCGGCTCGAGGCGGAGAAGGGGCATCGGTTCCTGCTCGACGCCTGGCCCGCGGTCCTGGGTCAGACTCCCGATGCGTGGCTGCTGGTCGTCGGTGAGGGCTCGGAGGCCGATGCGCTGCGTGCGCAGGCGGCGGCGCTCCCACGCGCCGCTGGTCGTCGAATCGTCTTCACGGGGCGGCGGGAGGACATCTCGTCGCTCACCGCCGAGCTGCGCATCTCCGTCCTTCCTTCCCTCCGCGAGGCCCAGGGCATCTCGATTCTCGAGGCCATGGCGCGCCGCCGGCCCGTGGTCGCCTCCGCGGTGGGTGGCATTCCCGAGGTCATCACCTCCGGGGTCGACGGCCTGCTCGTGCCGCCGGAGGATCCCGCCGCCCTGGCCGAGGCCATCGGGTGTCTGCTCGGTGATCCCTCAGCGCGCGAACGCATCGGCGAGGCGGGATACCGGACCGTGGCGGAGCGCTACAGCATCGATGCCCAGGTGCATCGCATCGAGGCGGTCTACGACGAGGAGCTCGCCCGCGCGGGAGTGATGCTCCGTCGGGATCGGCGATCGCGACCGTCTCGGTCGATGTCCTCGTCGGCTCCGGCCGACGAGCGTGGAGCGCTCGAGATACCGCCGGCCTGACCCGTCAGGGGTTGTCGGCCGTGGAGGCCAGCTCGTCCAGCCCGGGGCCCGCGTCCCCGACCGCGCTGCCCGCCCGTTTGCGCCTGGCGCGCAGGGTCAGGTAGTGGTGCATGATGGCGCGGATGTCGTGGTCGGCCAGGGTTCCGTCGCCACGCAGCGCCGACTCGACCCGCTGTGTCGGGAGCAGCGTCCGTTCGGGAAGCATGTCGAAGTAGGTCGCGATCTGCTCGTCGGTCCACTCCATGCGCAGGGCATGCACCAGCTTGGTCGCCGTCTCCAGCGTGGGTGACGCATGCCCGTTGATCAGCCGTGAGATGGCCGAGTGGTTCACCCCGGCCAGCATCGCGAGCTGTCGCTGCGACATTCGCCGCTCGCGGAGCTGGCGCCGCAGCCACACGTTGAAGACGAGCGGGCCGGCCCACCCACCGCTTGACCGGGCGAAGTCCACGGCCACGGTGACGGCCGAGACGCGCTGGCCCATCAGGGCCAGGCCCGCGCCGGTCACCGCGGTGTGCTCGATCGCGCTCATGGGCCCGGTATCGGTCCCCGCGATCGGCTCACTCCCTCCACCGGGCGCCCAGAACATCCTGGGTGACCATCCAGCCAGGGGTGGGATCCTCGGAGTCGCCGGCGATTCGTCGACCGACGGTGCGCTGTCCTCGGATCGCTGCCCCGCGCAGGATTCGTCTGCCGACGGCTCTGGCGAGGTCATCGGCCGCTGGCTCACCTTCGGGGCGTGGGCTGGCGGCCCAGTCGGGGTGGGATCCGACGCCGCCAGCTCGACGGATGGAGATCCCCGGGTGGGCTTCGGGGCCGGCGGCGTCAGCGATGTGGTTGGCTCGGGCTCGGCTTCGATGGGCGGCTTCGGGCCGGAACCGTCTTCGCTCGGCGCCGGTTCGGGGCCGGCCACGTCGCTGAGGGTCGGTGGGGTGAGCTCCGGGTCCGGCACCGCCGGCTCGACGACGCCACTCGCCGCGTCGTCCAACTCGCTGACCGTGTCCGCGACGGGCTCGGCCGATGCGGGTGGGACCGCAGGCGCACCTGCCTCGATCGGCTCTCCGGGCGGCGCCGGCTCGCCAGCTGCCTCTGGCGAGATGGGCTCCGGCTCGCTGGCCGGCGTCGGCGATGGCGCTGCGGATGGGGAGGCAGACGGCTCGCCGGCCGGTTCCGTCCCCGGCTCGTCATCCGTCGGATCGGTCGAGGTGCCGTCGCTCGGATCCGTGGGCGTCCCGGCCGCGGGGACCGCCGGCACCACCTCGACGACGGGCGAGATGGAAGTCGGGTCGATCTCGGACCCGGTGCTCGCGGCAGCCCGTCCGATCCCGACGAACCCGCAGCCGATCACGATGGCCGAGGCCGCCACCAGGCGCGCCATGACATGACCGGCTCCGCCGATGCGTTGCCGAGGATCTCCCTCCGGGTGCGCCACGCTGAACCGATCCAATCCGCTATGTCGAGTGATAGCGAGCACCGCGGGCGCTCGCTGTCACTGTATCGCGCACGTCCAGTGCTGTCAGGCGGTGCGTCGATCTCCGAGGCGAAGGATCGCCATCAGCAGCACGTAGATGAGCAGCCAGCCGATCAGGGCCACCACCGCTGCCACGTCGAGCACGCTGCCACCTCCGGGCGACACGGTGTCGAAATTGAAGATGCCGCGGAATGGGGCCACGAAGGGCTCGGTGATGTCGTAGACGAAGTCCACGATGGCGTTCTGCTGGTTTGCCACCAGCAGCAGGAGCAGGATCCGCAGCCCGAGCAGGACCGCCAGGATCCCGAACAGCAACGAGACGACGCGTCGTACGTAGGACATCGGGCCGGGGTCGTCGCTGACGTAGGCCGGACCCGAGTTGACGTTGACCTGGGATCCGGCCGGCTGTGCGGGCGGCACGTACCCGGGATCGGCCGCGGGGGCCTCACGCTCGACGTAGGTCTCGCGCTCCACCACCCGGGTCTCATCGGCGATCGAGTCTCCGGTCACGGGATCGGTTCGGCGTTCGTTGGTCATGGTCGCGTACTCGACCTCCCTCAAGACTGCGGCGCGAATTCGCGCTCGACCGCTTCCCCGGTGCACGACCTGTGCCAGCTACTCGCCGACCCCGTAGCGGCCGATGAGGGGGACAAACACCACCGGCTCGAGCTCGGTGCCGCGGAGGTCGTCCCCGTTCCTCACCACGATGGTCAGGTACTGATGCATCCGATCGCCCACCGGCATGACCAGTCGGCCCCCGTCCGGCTCCAGCTGCTCGAGCAGCGGCTGGGGGACCGATGGACCGGCCGCCGTGACCAGGATGGACCGATATGGCGCCCCGGCCGGCCAGCCCGCGGTGCCGTCACCGATCTTCACCTGCACCCGATCCGGTCCGTAACCCGAGTCGGCGAGGCGCCGCTCAGCCTCCCGGGCGAGGGCCGCGTGTCGCTCGATGGTCGTCACGTGGGCGCCCAGCTCGGCAAGGATCGCCGCCTGGTACCCGCTGCCCGTGCCGATCTCGAGCACCTCGGCCCCGTGCCAGCCGCCTCTCCCGGCGGCCGAGCCATCTCCGTCATGCGGGCAACGACGTACGGCTGAGAGATGGTCTGCCCTTCGCCGACCGGCAGGGCGTGGTCGCCGTACGGATCGTCGCCGGTGACGAAGGCGTGGCGAGGGACGGTACGAAAGGCCTCGAGCACCTCGGCATCGGCGATGCCGCGCGTCTCGAGCTGCGTGGCGACCATCCGTTCCCGGGCGGCCTCGGCGGATGCGGACTCGGGATTCTCGCGCCGCCGCGGGAGCCGCGGGAGGCGCATCGGTCAGGGCTCCGGCCGGTCAGGCGCCGGCGGCGCTGGCGCTCGTCTCGTCCTCGGTCGCGGCTCGCTTGGCACGAGTCCGGGCGCCGTTGCCGGCGCGGGTCGCACGGCGGGGGGCCTTGGCCTCGTCATCGGGCTCGATGGAACCGGCGCCCGACTCGTACGTACCCAGCGTCGCAGCGTCGAGGATGTCGTTGAGGAGCCGATCGGCCTTCTCGCGCACCAGGCGCCGGGTCTCCTCGCCGCTGCGCGGGGCCAGGAGGACGCCAACGGCCAGCCCGACGAAGAAGAAGCGGATCGCGATCCGTACGCGGCTGAACATGGCGATGCGTCCCTTCGTTGATGTGGTCTTGTCTGCGTTGGGGAGCGCAAGAAGGATACCACCGCACCGTTGTTGGCCTGTTTCAGTGCCCCGGATGGCACCCGTGGCCGATCTATCGGGCGCCGTGGCGCACGGACTGCTCCGGGGTCGGTCCTCGCTCGCCGATCCCGGTCCCGCCGATCTATCGGGCACTGCGACCCACGGCGTAACCGGATGTGCTTCCATGCCCGATCTATCGGGCGCTGCGGCGCAGAAGTGGGCGCCGCCGGGCCGTCCCGTGCATTGGTGCCCGATGTATCGGCGCGGCTGGTGCCAGCCCGGGCCCCGCGTGCATTGGTGCCCGATGTATCGGCGCGGCTGGTGCCAGGACGGGCCCCACGTGCATTGGTGCCCGATCTATCGGCGCGGCCGGCGGATCCAGCACAGGCCATCCTCGCCCAGTGGCGACCCGGTCCGCACTGCGTGGAGCACCGCTCGGGACCCCATCGGGAACGTGGCTCCGATCACCATCCCGTACGGCGCGACGGCGATGCGATTCCTGCGCGTGTCAGCGACGAGGACGACGAGTCGGACGGGGCGCGAGTGTTGCGAGGCAAGCCACTCGCGTTTCATCAGCCATCGTCGGAGCTGGGCCTGCCAGTCGACCAGCATCCGCTCGATCTCGACGGCCAGTATCTCTTCCGGCCCCCAGAGCACCAGATCAATGGCCTTGCCGTGCTCGCCGGCGGGCTCCTCGAGGGCGATACGCCACATCGGGCTGGCCATCTCGGCGACCAGCTGCGCCAGCGCCAGTTGACCGGAGTCTCGAAGGCTCGGTTCACGTCCGGGGTACGACTGAAGGACAAGATCGAGCCCAACGGCGTAGGTCGCCGCTGTGAGGGCGGCGAGGGTGACCGCCGGGTCGCCGGCCTCGATGCGGTCCCAGGTCGAGCGAGCGACTCCGGCGCGTTGCGACGCCACCACCCTTGACATGGCCGTCGACGCGCGCGCCAGCCGGATGTTGCGTCCGATGCTTCTCGCCTGCTGTACGGCGCGCTCTCGACCTCGCCTTCGCCTGGTCACAGCCGAAGTGTGGCGCTGGTCGGTTACTGGCCGATTACCGGCGGATGTCGTGCCGATTGATCGGGCACAGCGGCGCATGACCTCTGATCGCGGGCCGACCCCGCCGATCTATCGGGCACCGGGGAGCGCCGGACGGACTTCGTGATCCTTCCGGCGTCGAACGGCCCGATGTATCGGGCGCTCGAGCACGCGAGGACGCCATCAGTGCATCCATGCCCGATCTATCGGCGCGACCGGCGCGACCGGCGCGACCCGCGCGACCCGCGCGACCCGCGCGACCCGCGCGACCCGCGCGACCCGCGCGACCCGCGCGACCCGCGCGACCGGCGCGACCGCCGCGCTCACCGACGGGCTAGTCCAGCCCGTGCTCCTTCAGCTTGGTGGCGAAGCTCCGCGTGGGAAGGCCGAGCTCCTCGGCTGCGGCGCCATGATCGCCGCCGGTCCGCTCGAGCGCTTCGCGGATCAGCTGCTTCTCGAGCGCCGCGACACGGTCCTTCAGCGTTCCGCCCTTCCCGTTTCCGTTGCGTGCGGTGGCCTCGTGCGCGGCGAGCTCCGCATCGGCCTCATCCTCCAGGCGTGAGCGGCGGTCAGAGAGCCGGGCGCGGTCACGGGCCTCGCGGCGATCGCCGAAGGGGAGATGCTCGACGGTGATCGGGTTCCCGCGTGAGAGGACCACCGCTCGCTCGATCGCGTTCTCGAGCTCTCTGACGTTGCCCGGCCAGTCGTACTGGACGAGCTTCGCCACGGCCTCCTCGGTGATCGAGGTCGGGATCGCGTTCGACGTGTGTCGGAACTTCGCCAGGAAGTGCTCGACGAGCAGCGGGATGTCGTCCTTGCGATCGCGCAGCGGCGGCATGTGGATGTGGATGACGTTGAGGCGGTAGTACAGGTCCTCGCGGAACTTGCCCCGCTCGACCTCCTCGGACAGGTTGCGGTTCGTCGCCGCGATCACGCGGATGTCGATCTTGATCGGCAGTGTTGGAGCCGATCCTCTCGAACTCACGCTCCTGCACGATGCGCAGCAGCTTCGTCTGCGTCCCGAGCGTCATCTCGCCGATCTCGTCGAGGAAGATCGTGCCCTTGTTGGCGGTCTCGAAGCGACCCTTGCGCATCGTCATCGCGCCGGTGAACGAGCCCTTCTCGTGGCCGAACAGCTCGGTCTCGAGCAGCGACTCCGGCAACGCCGCACAGCTCACTTTCACCAGCGGATGCGGGTTGCGCCTGCTGGCCCGATGCAGCGCCTCGGCGATCAGCTCCTTGCCGGTGCCGGACTCGCCGGTGACCAGGACGGTTGCATCGGCGGAGGCCACCTTGCCGATGAGCTTGAAGACCTCGAGCATCGGCTTGCTGGCGCCGACGATCCGCTCGCGGTCGGCTGCCGACTTGCCGAGCTCGAGCCGCAGCGTGGAGACCTCGTGCGACATGTCGGCATGCTCGAAGACGCGCTTCAGGGTGGCGAGGAGGTCGTCGATCTCGAACGGCTTGGTGACATAGTCATAGGCGCCGTGCTCCATCGCCTTGATGGCCGTCGACGAGCCGCCGAACGCGGTCATGACGATCATCTCGAGCTCCGGGTGCTCTTTCTTCAGCTGGCGCAGCAGTGCGATCCCGTCCTGGTCGGGGAGCTGGACATCCATCATCACGAGGTCGGGCAGCTGCTTCTCGACCTCGGCCACGGCCGCGGCGGCGGTGTCCGCCGTCCGCACCGAATACCCCTCCTCGGTCAGGAGGTCGCTCAGCAGTGCTCGCACATCGGGCTCGTCGTCGACGACGAGCACCGATCGCGTCGAATCGGCCAACGGGTCCTCCGTAGTGATCGCCTCGGGCCTGAAGCGATGCGCGCGCTCCCGCTACGCGGGGGCGGCAAGTATACGGACCGTGTGACTTCCGCACCACTGCCGCGACGAGACCGATCGGGTCGGGACGGAGCGGTCGGGGATCAACCCGCGTGATGGCGGGCGACCGGCCCTGAGACGATGCCGGTTCGCCCCGGTGACACGACGCGCCCGCGGTGAAGCGGCGAATGCCGGAGGGACGCAGAGATGAGGCCGGCGATCAACGCGGTGTGGACAAGCATGTTGGCGCGTTGCCGGAGGCCGAATTCGATGGGGAGGCCGGCGAACAGCAGGAGCGATGCGGCGATGCCGATCAGCAGCCAGGTCGCGAAGGTCCGCCTGCCCGCGCGCCAGAGGCAGAGTGATGCGCATGCGGTCGCCGCGAGGATCGCCATCTCGTACAGCGCCGACCCCAGCCAGTGCCACCGGCTGGTCATGTCGGGAGTCGCGTCGCTCATGGCGCACTCGGCGGCGCCCATCGGACAGGTGATTCGGGTCACGGCCACAACCAGGAGAGCCAGGCCAGCCAGTCCAAGGGTGAGCGCGGCCGGATCAGAGATCCGTCGGAGCAGCAGCCCCGCGCCCAGGATGCCGAACGCCGCCAGCACAAGGGCGAGCATGCCGATCCACGGAAGGGCTGCGCCGTGGGATGCCAGCGAACTGATGGAATCTCGCGCGGAGTCGTACCCCGGCTGGACCAGGGCGGCTCCCATCAGGAGAACCCAGAAGAGGGCCATGCCGGCGTACACGGCCAGCCGATGCGTGCGGGAAGCACCGACCCATGCGGGCCAGGAGACGCGTGACGGGAGGAACATGCGGGCAGGGTACCGGCCCGCCGCCGGCGTCCCGATGGCCCTATCGACCCATGACGGACCGATCGAGCCGCGTCAGCCGGAAGGCGACGGCTCTGTCGAAGGGCTGTCCGCGACCGACTCGGACGGCACGGCGGCTCCCGACGAGGCCGATGGCACCGTCGACGAGCCGGGGTCCGCGCTGGCCGAGGGATCGACCGATGGGGTGGGCGTGGCAACGGGCGTGGGGATCGGCGTCGGATCCGGGACGAACCGGGACGGGATGCCCGCGATCGACAGCAGGATGATCAGCGCGAAGATGCCGGTCACGATCACGAGCCAAGGCTTCGCCAGCCGGTCCTGCCGCGGCGGAAGCGAGCCGCGATAGCCGGGCTCCCGCTTGGGGTCGCTGGTCGGCGTGGTCATGCGTCGGGCTCATCTCCAGGCGGTGGGGGTGTGGTTGGCGTTGCTGTCAGTATCGTTGCCGAGGTCAGCGGTGCGATCAGCTTCGAGATCCGCCCCAAGGTGGACCGGGCCGCGCCGAGGTGGACCTCCGACTCGGCGACGAACCGGCGCGCCTCGGCGACCGACTTCCGAGCCCGCCGTACCGATCGCACGGCGCTGACTCCAAGCGTCCAGGCGAGGAGCCCGAGCGAGCCGATGACCACCAGGGCGAGGGCCACGACCGCCAGGTCGAGGATCAGTCCCACGGCGCGCGAAGGGTAGCAGATCCCATGGCGGCGCCCCGCAGGTGGCGTGGCGCGCGTCCCGCCATCACCGGGCGTTGCGCATGGCGGGGATGAGGATGCCCGCTGCCCCGGCGATGGCGCAGATGGCGCCGGCCACCACCAGCACCATGTCCGCTCCGATGAGATCGGCCAACCAGCCGGAGAGGCCCATCGACGCGGCGATCGCCCCGTACACCAGCGCCTGCCGGCTCGAGATCACGCGACCCATCAGCCGTTGCGGCGTCCGCTGCTGGAAGAGCGTGATGGTCGGGATGATGAACAGCATGTTGAACAGGCCGGTGAAGAAGAAGATGCCGATGGCGACGAGAGGCTCGGTCACGAACCCGGCGGCCACCAGGGACAGGCCCATGCCGACGAAACCCGCGATGGTCATCGGTCCCTTGCGGATCCGCGCGCCGATGGCGCCCACCCCGATGCCGCCGATGACGCTCCCGAGCGCGATGGCGGTGAGCAGCAGGGCGTAGGCCGTCTCGGCGGGCATCGCCGTCGAGGTGCGGAGGACCTCCTGGGTGTACGGGATGGTCGCCACGATCTCGGCCCCGACGGCGAGCTGTGCGACCGTCGAGATGAGCGTGTTGCTGAACAGCTCCGCCTGGCGGCGCAGGAAGTTCCAGCCCTCGACCATCTCCTGCCAGATCGAGCGGAGCCGCATGGGCGTGTCGATCAGGTCCTGTTTCGGGACCTCCATCGCCCAGATGAGCACCGCGCTGACCAGGTACGTGCTCGCGCCGAGGACGAACGCGATCTCCAGCGAGCCCAGCAGCGCGCCGCCGATGATCAGCCCGGCCAGGGGATAGCCGATGAGGTCGGCCGCGGTATCCGCCACGCTGCTCATCGAGTTGGCGGTGACGAGGTCGCGCTCCTCGACGATCGCCGGGATGACGGCCGTCTTCGCCGGGCGGAACAGGAGCGTCACCGTCGCGATCAGGAACGCCATGACGTAGACGAGCGCGACGTCGACCTGGAGCACGAACGGAACGGCGAGCAGGAGTGCGGCGCGCAGGATGTCGCAGACCGCCATGGTGATGCGACGGTTCCATCGGTCCACCAGTGTGCCGGCCAGCGGGCCGAGAAGAACGTTCGGGACGGCAGTCGCTGCGAAGGTGATCCCCACCTCGAGGGCGGAGCCTCCGGTGGCGTCGTAGACGAGGAAGCCGAGCGCGATGGTGTGGATCCGCTCACCGAACAGGCTGACCAGCTGCCCCACCCAGAGCAGCGAGAAGTTGCGGTTCCGAACGATGCGCAGGTACGGCGACTGGCGACGCACGCCCGCCTCCTCGGCCTGCGCATCGGTCATCTCGGCGGGGATGCGTCCGGGTTCGGCGTACGGGACGCCGGCCGCCACCATGGCGCTCGTCGCCGGCCGGAGGACCGGGTTCGCACCAATGGCGTAGCCGCCTCGCGTCGGCGCCTCGGCCCGCGTCATCGAATACACGATCGCCCAGAAGATCCCGAGCGCCAGGAGCACGTCGCCGATGCTCACGACGTCGCGGATGATGGGCACCGGGAGCGGGATGACGTCGCCGAAGAGGCCGCCGCGGGCCACGAAGTCACCGACCGACTCGGCACGCAGAATGAAGTGGAACGGGTCGTTGGCGATGGTCGCCTCGCTGAAGCCGGCGGCACTGAAGGCGGCCGACCAGATCGGCATCTGGCCGGCGTTGACGAGGATGGCGGCCATGTTCGCGCCGATGCCGACCGACGCGATCTGCAGCCCCGGCACCCGCCAATTGCCCCATAGCCACGCGAAGATGAGTCCGTACGCCGCGAGGTACGCCCAGCCGACGGGGATGTCGGCGCCGATGCCGGTCTCGCGGGTGAGCCCGGCCAGGAGCCGCAATCCCAGCGCGACAACGAGGAGGACGGTCCAGCGGAGCTTCAGATCGGCGAGACGAGGAAGGCCTCCCCCCGCGATGGCGCCGACGATCAGCGCCAGGACGATGGTGCTAAGAAACATCGTCCGAGGCCAGGGCGGGCCTCGACTTCGCTGCGTCGTTGGGGTCGCCCGTGCGGGCGACGGCCGCGGCTTCGGCCTCGGGCTCGATCTCCAGGTCGGGCTGCTCCCGCATCGTCGTCAGCTCGTCATCGGCCTCCGGCTCCCGGTCGAGGATGCTCCGGTCGAGGTTCACGAGGATCGGCACGATGTCCGGGTCGAATTGGATGCCCGCGAAGCGCTCGAGCTGCTCCACCGCCTGCTCGTGCGTCAGTGGAATCTTTCGGTAGGGGCGCGAGCTGGTCATCGCCTCGTACGCGTCGGCAATGGTGAGCACGCGAGCACCGAGTGGGATGTCCAGCGCCTCGATGCCGTCGGGGTACCCGGAGCCGTTGAACCACTCGTGGTGTGCGCGGATCAGCGGCGCCTCGCCCTTGAGCTGTGAGGCCTGCAGCACGATGTCCTGACCGATCACCGGGTGCCGGTTCATGAGCGTCCGTTCACGCTTGTCGAGCGGCCCCTCCTTCAGGAGGATGTCGTCCCGGATGCCGATCTTCCCCACGTCGTGGAGGAGTCCGGCCCACTTGATCTTCTCGATTTCGTGCTCCGGCAGCCGCATCACGCGACACATTGCCTCCGTGATGTGGCTCACCCGGTAGGAGTGCTGGCGGGTGTAGGTGTCGCGGGCGTCGACCGCCTTCGAGAGGGCGGTGATCGTCTGCTCGAAGAGCTCCCTCGTCTCGACGTACCGCGCATACGCGAGCCTCGTCGTGAACAGCGGGACCACGAAGAGCGGCGTCGCCCACCATCCAACTCCGTCGGGTAGCTGGAATACCTGGGCCATCAGCCACGCCAAAGGTGCCAAGCCAATCAAGTTGGCTGCGACGCCGCCAACATCTTGGGCCCACACCGTCCGAATTGACACCCGAGGTGCGACGCTTACGCGACGAGCCGCAGTGGCCAGCACCACGGCGAAGAAGACGAGCGCGCCCAGCGAACGTCGCGCCAAACGTAGGGCTAGCTCAGCGGATTCGGACGTTCCGAAGCCGTGGACGAACTACGAACCTCGTAGGCGCCCACGCGAAGACGCAGAGGCTCGGCCGAGGCGTGGTTGAAGAGCGTGCCGTACCAAGGAACCTTGCCCGCGGATCTCGCGCGCGTCCGTGGTGCCGATCAAGCCGACGATGGCGGCAGCTGCTAATGGCCGCCCAGCACCATTACCGCGATCATTGGAGCCGCAGCCACCGAGACGACGGTGCCTCGAGGCAGGCGAACAGGGCAAGGCACTCGCAGCCAGTGTGGCTGCTGTCCAATACACGAGTCCCGAAGGCCCCCCCCGATCTCGGCGTGGACGGGAACAGCAAGTAAGCCGCCGCAATCGTGACAACTGCGGCGGCTACGGTTGCGAAGATGAGGCGGACTTACGTTGGGACTCACCGACACGCATCCAAATGAGCGATCGGGAGTCTAGCACGGGTCGCCCTACCAGCCTCGGACTCCTCCACCCCCGGCAAGCGCCAGGGTCGTGAAGGCAACAAGTGACGGTATCAGCGACGCAAGACGTCTGACTAGTCGTACTCGCATTGCTGACTCCTCGGGGCCGTCTACCAGCCCTTAATGAATTCTGTGCCATCAGAAGGTGCCCTCTCCTGAACGATAACCAAACACAACCGACACACTCCGGTGACGGAACGGTCGGTTGCACTACTTGCTCCCCGCCAGCCCAAGTGCCCAAGTTCGGCTGTCGGATCACGCTCCCACGATTTCGGATCGGTGGTACCAAAGTACTACCGGCCGTCGGTACTGTAGGCCGCCCGGTTGTCAGAAGTCAAGCGGAAAAGTTGCCGGCCGGCCCGAATATCAATGACTAATTGACAGGCCTAGCTGTGTGGCGGCGTTCCGGAAATCCGGCGTAGGGTCGAGATCAAGGTCGGACTGCATCCGCCGTAGGAAGTCAACGACCACCTCGCGGGCAGCCGCTCTACGGCCCGATTGGCTGAGGCAGTCTGCTAGCGCCAGAATTGCGGCTTCGTCGAATGGATCGAGATTCAGGATCGCGGCGGCAGCTTGCGCTGATACGTCAACGTCAAACGACGTTGTCGGAGCTAGGGCAATGGGCAGTAGGTTCTCTCGGATCTCAGCGTGGACGCTCAGCTGCTGTCGGTTGGCCCAGTCCTCATAGCGAAGGTCGGCCAAGAACTCGCCGCGTACCAGCTTCACGCATCTACCCGCCAGCGCTTGGCGATCATGCCAATCCGCCGCGGCGAGGCGAACGGGGAGGCGCCTGATCTCGTTGAGATCAGTGCGGACAAGCTCAGCATTGAGTCCGACCTGCTCCGATGTGCTCGTCAGGTAGTCGGGGCTCTCGCCCCCGCGGTACGAAGGATCGATATAGCGACGAAGCTGAAACACCGTCTGGTTGAGGCTGTTGATCGCCGAACTTGGATCAGCCTCTGGCCAGAGGATGTCAACGGCGACATCTCGGCTTAGGACTGAGCCGAAGTGAGCCGCAAGTACCGCAAGCAGCATCCGCACTCGCTTCTTCTCAATCGGAATCGGCGGACCATCCCAACTACCCCGGTGGATTGCGACACCTCCCAGAGTCCGGAGAAAGAGCCGCGGAGCCTGGAGGAGTCGCAGCTGCCGCCGCACGGCGGCGACGTCAGGTCCGGTCATGGTCGATAGCGACTCAAGCGTCTCTCGATTGGCGATCCGACTGACTGCCTCGAGCAGGATCGAGCGATCGTTGCCCTTCGCGTGACTGATGGCCGCTACCACGTGCGCGCGCCATCCATCTGGGTCAAAGAACGCAAGTCCCGCTAGCGTTCGTGCGCCATCGGCCAGCCTAAGGGCCGACTTGGCGTGTGGGGCGTACAGGCGAAGCCACTGCCGAAGCGAGGGCCACAAGCCTAAGGACCTCGCCTCCGTGACCGCAGTCCACGCGGACGATCGACCGGAGGCAGATCGGTGCTCGAGTGCCAGCACCCCAATCTTGATTTTGCCGGTGGCGGCAGCCCACACATCTCCGTGCTCTTGGGCTGCCCGAAGCTCCTGGTTGAGTCCTAGACACTCCCCGAAGCAGCTGTCGCCGACATGAAGCCCGATCGCCCTCGCGGGCACAGACTCCGCAGCGAAGCGTGGGTCCGGCACGCGGGCGACGACCTCATCCGCGAGCGATGGGATCTCGTCACGTCGGCCCCCAAGGAAGAGTGCTTCAATTAGACGCGAGTTCACCACGGAGTGGAGCCCGCCCAGATACGGGCCATCAGCGCGAGCGGTCTCCAGAGCCTCCGCGGCGTCCGAAAAACGCCCATCTACGATCAATACATTCGCAAGCCCGGCCAGCGCGTCGGCGTGTGGTCTCGGCCATGGCGATGTTCGATGGACTGCGTCCACAGCGATGGGTCGAGCGCGGTCTACTCGTCCGAGCGCCAGCAGGACGGCGACAAGTTCTGCGTTGTCGGCAAATGGGCTCGTGGGAGAGTCGCTCCACGTTATCGCGGCGGAGTCGAAGTGCCGCAGGGCCGCTTCAAACCGACCCATCCGTGCGAGGGCACACCCGGCGTTGTGATGGCCGATTGCGGCGAAGTGCTCGAGGCCGAGGGCCGAGGCCTCCTCGCCGATGCGCTGGCACTCGATGGCGACCGCCTCCAGGGAGTCGGTCAGCCACGTGCGGGTGATGGCGATGTTGCCCTCCAGGCGGAGCCGGGTGGCGACGGCGTCGGACGGAACCAGGGCGACGCCCTCCTCGGCGACCGCGATTGCCCTGTGCGGTTCTCCGAAGTTCGAGTACACGGAACTCAGCTTCAGGCAGGCGAGCGCCTCGAGGCGACGATCGCCCTTTCGCGAGAAATAGGAGCGGGCCCGCTCGAGGGCCTCGAGGGAGCGGGTCCAGTCGCCGCGGATCCCGCACGTCTCGCCATAGAGCAGGCTCAGTCGTGCGTTCTGTTTGATCGTGTCCTCGGGGAGCTGCTGGAGCCACTCGTCGACGAGGCCGAGGCGGCCCTCGGCCACGACCTCCTCGCCGTACTTCGCGATCAAGCGAGCGGCCTGGCGCTGGAGGTTGGCCCGAAGGTAGTGGTGGATCGCCGCGGGCCATTGCTCCGTCGTCTCGAAGTAGGAAGCCGCGTGGATGTGCAGGCCGACCACCTCCGCCTCAGATCGCTCCGCGATCAGCCGCCGCTCAAGGAACTCTCGGAACAGGTTGTGGTAGCGGAACCGCTCCTCGTCCAGCCGATTCGTGAACAGCCCCCGCTGCTCGAGCTCATCAAGGGCGCGTCGGCCATCGTGGAGACCGGTGAGTCGCTCGGCCACCTCGGGCGTGATCTGCTGGAGGATCGAGGTGGACAGCAACAGATTGCGGGTGTCATCGGTCTGCTGGTCGAGCACCTCCTCGGCCAGGAAGTCGAACAGGTCGCTGTCCTTGGTGGCGGTGATCGACTGGATGAACTGCCTGCGCTCCGCGGGTGAGGGGCGCTCCCTGAGGGAGACCTCGACGAGCTGCAGTGAGGCAGCCCACCCTTCGGTGCGTCGTTCGAGCTCGGCGACCTCGCTCGGGTCGAGCGGGTCGCGGTAGATGTCACGGAACAGCTCCTCGATCTCTGGCGGGGTGAAGCGGAGGGCATCGGTCCGGAGCTCGGCGTAGCCCCCGTGGGTCTTGAACCGAGCGAACTGGAGTTTCGGTTTCACCCGCGAAGCGAACACGAAGCGGCAGGTGGCCGGAGCGTCGCGGAGGATCTGGTTCCACAGCCCTCGTACCTCGGTGACGGCGTTCACGTACTGCCAGTCGTCGATGATGAACGTGCACGGCACCGTCAGCCGCTCATGCATCTCGGCGAGGAGGTAGGCCGCCACCCCTGGTCGCGACGATCCGGGGCCGCCCATCTGCTGGAGCATCGAGTGGGCTCGCCGACCGAAGCCGGGGTGCCGTCTGGCGATCGACTCGGCGATGTAACTGATGTGCAGCGTCCAGTCGCGATCGTTGCGGTCGAGCTTGAACCAATAGCAAGGGAAGTCGACCTCGCGCTCCCACTGCCAGAGAAGGGTCGTCTTCCCGTAGCCGGCGTCGGCGGCGATCACCGTCGCCCGACAGCCGGCCGCCTCATTGAGCCAGTCGATGAGCCGGGCTCGTCGCAGCGTCGGCGTGGCGTACTGCGGGGAGGCGACCTTGTTGAGAATCAGAGGGTAGGCGTACTTGATGTCCGACAATCCATCGGTCTCCGGGAGCGCTGACACACCGATGACGTCGTCGCGCCCCCCGCGGCGAGCACATCGGCCTCGCTCGACTGTAGTGCCGGCCGATTATCAGACGATTACTGGCCGATGAGAAGGGTTCCGGTCAATGGATCGTGGTGCGCTGATCCCGCGGTCGATCGGTCGCGGTCAGCTGGTCAACCTGGTCCAGGGCCCTGCCGATGGTCTCGAGGATGAGGTCCAGCTGATCGTGCGCCGCGTTGAGGTCGTCGAGGATGGCCTGGAGGGACGGATCGGCATCGACGTCATCTCGGATGCCGAGCAGCAGGCGGTGGGCGACGTTGACGAGGACCGACACTTCGTTGAGGTCGTCTCCGACCGTTGACGGGTCCATGGGTACTCCCGTCCCGTGCGAGTTCACAGCGCGCCCACTCTATCGGGTGCCGGCCGGCCGATCCGCTACAGTTCGCGAAGCGTGCGCGCCTTCATCGGTCTCGGGGGGAACATCGGCGAGCCTGCCGTCGCCTTCCGTGCGGCGGTGGCGGAGCTGCGGGGAATCGGCCAGGTCGTTCGCGTCTCGTCCCTCTACGACACGGCGCCACGCGACTCCGTCGATCAGCCGCATTTTCTCAATGCCGCCCTCGAGCTGGAGACCGACCTGGTGCCGGTCGCGCTGCTCGACGAGCTGAAACGCCTCGAGCGCTCCCTCGGCCGAGCCTCGGATGGGCCCCGATGGGGGCCGCGAGTGATCGACCTCGACATCCTGAGTTTCGACGGCCTCTGCGTGACCGATACCGAGCACGACCTGATCGTGCCGCATCCGCGCTTCCACGAGCGTCGCTTCGCGTTGGAGCCCGTGGCGGAGCTCGATCCGCTGCTCATGCCGTGGCGCAACTGCTCGGACCTGCGCGTGGATGTCTCGGTGGCGGATCTGCTGCCGACCGTGGCCAACCAGGAGGTCCTGCGCGTGGGCGGGCCGGATTGGGCCGATCCGGTCTCGAGGAGCTGAGGCGGAGCCGGGAGCGTCGCGTTGCCCAATAGATCGGGCACCGGGGCGCACGAAGCGGTCGTCGGGCCGCCCTCTGCCCGATAGATCGGGCACCACAGCCCCGGAACGGGCCCTTCGGTGAACCTCTGCCCGATAGATCGGCAGCGCACGGCACGGCGTGCGGGCACCGTCCGCTAGAGGCGGACCTTGGGCGGGTTGCCCGGATCCCACATGTGGACCGTGTCGATGAAGCGCACGAGTCCCTGTCGGTAGCTCATCAGCAGGGAGTGGGTCCGCGCGCCGCCGCCGAAGAAGCGGACGCCCTGAAGCAGCTCACCATCGGTCACGCCGGTAGCACAGAACACGACGTTCCTGCCCGAGGCGAGGTCGTTGGTGAAGTAGACCCGCTCGCTGTCGTCGACGTCCACGCCCATGTCGCGCGCGCGTTCGCGTTCGTCGTCGGAGCGCCACTTGAACTTCGCCTGGATCTCGCCGCCCAGGCACTTCAGCGCGGCGGCGGCCAGGACGCCCTCGGGTGCACCGCCGATCCCCATCACCGCGTGGAGGCCGGTGCCCGAGATGGCGACGTTGATGCCGGCCGTGAGGTCGCCGTCACCGATGAGCTTGATGCGCGCGCCGGCCGCCCGGACGTCGCTGATCAGCTGCTCGTGGCGTGGCCGCTCCAGGATCACGACGGTGATGTCCCACACGTTGCGCCCGAGCGTCTCAGCGATCGTGGCAAGCGTCTTCTCCACCGGGTCATCGATGTTCACCTTGCCGGCGGCGCTCGGCCCGACGATGAGCTTCTCCAGGTAGGTATCGGGCGCGTGCATCAGCCCGCCCGGCTCGGCGGCGGCGAGGACCGCCGTGGCGTTCGGCTCACCGTTGGCGACGAGGTTGGTGCCCTCGAGCGGATCGACCGCGATGTCCACGCGCATCGCACCATCCGCGTTGCCGACCTGCTCACCGATGAAGAGCATGGGCGCCTCGTCCCGCTCGCCCTCGCCGATGACGATCGTGCCGGAGATGTCGGCGTCGTCCATCGCCTTGCGCATGGCCGTCACGGCCGCCTGGTCCGCGCCGTCCCGGTCGCCCCGTCCCATGAGCCGCGCCGCGGCGATCGCCCCCGCCTCCGTGGCGCGGACGGCCTCCGCGATGATCGGCTTGTCGGTGCTCAGGTCAGGCATCAGTGCTTGAAGTGCCGTCGGCCGGTGAAGACCATGGCCATGTGGTGCCGGTCGGCGACCTCGATCGCCATCTCGTCGCGGATGCTGCCGCCCGGTTGGATGATGGCGGTCACGCCGGCCTGCGCCGCGATCTGGATCCCGTCCGGGAACGGGAAGTACGCGTCGGAGGCCATCACCGAGAGCGGCGCGCGCTCGCCGGCCTTGCGCAGCGCGACCTCGACCGACACGACGCGCGAAGGCTGGCCGGCGCCCATGCCGACCATGGCGTGCTTCTTGGCGAGCACCACCGCGTTCGACTTGACGTGCCGGACCGCGCGCCAGGCGAAGAGGAGGTCGGTGAGCTCCTCGAGGGTGGGTCGTCGCTGGGTCACCGGCTGGAGCTTGTCGCGATCCTCCTCCATCTCGTCGACGGTCTGGACCAGCAGGCCGCCGCCGATGCGCTTGAAGTCGAACTTGCCGATGCCGAGGTCGTCCGAGTCGTCCTCGGCCGGCGGCACCTCGACGATCTCGAACCCGCGCTTCGTCCGCAGGATCTCGAGGGCCTCCGGCGTGTAGGCCGGCGCGACGATCGCCTCGAAGAAGCCGGGTCGGATGGCCCGCGCCGTTGCCTCGTCGACCGTTCGGTTGGCGCCGATGATGCCGCCGTACGCGCTCACGCTGTCGCCCTCGAGGGCCAGCCGGAACGCCTCGGCCAGGTCGACGACGCTCGCCAGGCCGCACGGATTGCCGTGCTTGACGATCGCCACGGTCGGGGTCTTGAAGTCGCTCGCGATCGTCCACGCCGCGTCGAGGTCGAGCAGGTTGTTGAAGCTCAGATCCTTGCCGGCGATCTGGTGCGCGGCGCTGATGCTGCCGCCGGCATGCGCGGGATCGGTGTAGAAGGCGCCGGACTGGTGCGGGTTCTCGCCGTAGCGCAGGTCGGCCTTCTTCTCGACCACCATGGTGAGGCGGCTCGGGAAGACGGTGCCCGCATTGGCGTTGAGATAGCTGGCGATCTGGGCATCGTACGCGGCGGTCACCGCGAATGCCTCGGCCGCCAGCTTCTGGCGCGTCTCGGGACTCACGCCGCCGAGGGTCTTGACGTCGCGAAGCACCGATGCGTACTGGGTCGGGCTCGAGACCGCCGCAACACCCGGGAAGTTCTTGGCGGCGGCCCGCAGCAGTGCCACGCCGCCGATGTCGATCTTCTCCAGTGCCTGGTCGAGGGTCGTGCCCTGGTTCCGCACGGTCTGGGCGAAGGGATAGAGGTTCACGACCACGACATCGATCTGCTCGATGTCCGAGTCGGCGAGCTGTTGCAGATGATCCGGCTGGTCCCGTCGGGCGAGAAGCCCGGCGAAGATGCTGGGATGGAGCGTCTTGACGCGACCGCCGAGGATCTCGTTCGCGCCGGTCAGATCCGCAACGGGCCGGATGCCCTCGATGCCCGCATCGGCCAGGTGGGCGCGGGTGCCATCGGTGGCGAAGCACTCCGCACCGGCCTCGATCAGTCCACGGGCGAGCTCGGCGATACCTTCTCGGTCACTGACGGAGAGCAGGGCGCGCAATCGACGTCCTCGGTGCTTGGGGATCGGGTGATCGGAGCCTGGTGGGCCCCCGATTATAGGGGTGGCAGGAGCGCCGCGTGCACCCTCCGGGCCGGATGCTAGACTCCGCCCCCGATGAACGTCCTGACCGATCCCTTCACCGTCGCGACCTACCCCGACCTCTTCACGCTCATGTGGGTGGCCGGGATCGTGATCGCCATCGGCGCGATCGTGGTCTACAACCTGGCGCAGCGCCAGTACCGCCGCTACCCGGAGATCCTCGCGCTCCACGAGTGGATCTTCTGGCCGATCATCGTCACCTGGGGCGTCATCCCGCTGCTGGTCGTCATCGGCGTACCGCTGCTGCTCCAGCTGGCGGCCATCTTCACCGGGATGGGGATCGCCGCATATGCCGCCTTCGTCAAGTTCCCGCCCCGGATCGAGGCCGCCAATGACGACATCCGTCGTCGCCGCTACGTGCCGCCGCCTCGCCGCGAGGAGCGGAGCCGACCCAAGCCGACCCCCGCCGGACGTCGTCGCCGTCATCGTTGACGGAGCCGCGGAGGCGGCGTAGAGTCCGATGGCCGACGGCGCGAGCTCCGCGCCGAGTTCGTGATGGAGATGCAGATGTCGAGTACCGCAGGGACGGTCCTTGTCGCGTCGCGCCTCCGGACGGAGCTCACCGGCTAGCTCGGCATTCGCCAGCACAGCAGCCAGTCGGGCCGCCCGCCGGGGCGGTCCTCGTCATGTCCAGGACCGATAGCGCGACGCGTCTGATTGCTCGTCCATTCGACCCGTTCCTGGAGATCACTCCGTTGAGCCGTTCTCACGATCCACGTCGCGCGAGGCATCGGCCGCGCGCGCAGCCAAGCTCGTTCCGATGCGTCAACTGCCGTTTTGACGTGCCGTCCGACGCGCCCGGGACCTTGCATCGCAATCACTGCCCGGCCTGCCTCTGGTCGCGCCACCTCGACGACCGGCCGGGTGACCGCGCCATGCTCGACGAGTGTGGCTCTGGGATGGAGCCGATCGCGATCACCGTCCGCGGTAAGGGCGAGTGGGTGCTCATCCACCGCTGCACCGGGTGCGGGGTCCTGCACGCCAACCGGTCAGCGGCGGACGACTCGCCGCTCCTCCTGGTGCGGCTGGCCGTGAAGCCCCTGGCCCTCCCTCCGTTCCCGCTCGACCGGCTGGCCCTCGTCTGAGGGCCGGCCGGTCCCTCGGCGGCGGGCCGTGGCGTGCGGCACCGATCTATCGGCCGCTGGAGCGCAGGAGCCGGTGGAAGCGTGCTCGCGGGCCGCGTTTATCGGCAGAGCGGCACGCGAAGGGCTCCCGAAGGAGCCAGGTGCGCCCCTGTGCCCGATCTAACGGGCAGGGGCAGCCTCCTCGGCAACGGGCTCCGCGGTGAGGGTCCTGGTGAAGCTCAGGCCGCCATCGGTGGCGTCCACATGGATCGTGTCACCCGGGACGAACTCGCCGGCCAGGATCCGCCTGGCGAGCGGGTTCTCGAGGTCGCGCTGGATCGCGCGCCGGAGCGGCCGCGCCCCGTAGACCGGGTCGTACCCCTCCCGCGCGAGGAGGGTGAGCGCGGCATCGGTCACCTCCAGGGTCAGCTGCGACTCGACCAGGCGTCGCTCGACGCCTTCGACCAGCAGGCCGACGATCTCCCGAAGCTGCGTCTCATCCAGCGGCTGAAAGACGATGATCTCGTCGACCCGGTTGAGGAACTCGGGCCGGAAGTGCTCGCGGAGCTGGAGGCGGACGCTCTCGGCTGCGCCCTCGAAGGCATCGGGCCCGGCCTCGGCGGCCTCGATGAGCGTCGTCGAGCCGATGTTGCTGGTCATGATGATGACCGTGTTCTTGAAGTCGACCGTCCGGCCCTGCGAGTCGGTCAGCCGGCCGTCGTCGAGCAGCTGGAGCAGCACGTTGAAGACGTCCGGGTGCGCCTTCTCGATCTCGTCGAACAGCACGACCTGGTACGGCCGGCGGCGGACGGCCTCGGTCAGCTGGCCGCCCTCGTCGTAGCCGACGTAGCCCGGCGGGGCACCGACCAGTCGCGAGGTGGAGAACTTCTCCATGTACTCGCTCATGTCGATGCGGACCAGCGCCTGCTCGTCGTCGAACAGGAACTCCGCGAGTGCGCGGGCGAGCTCCGTCTTCCCGACGCCGGTCGGCCCCAGGAAGATGAACGAGCCGATCGGCCGCTTCGGGTCCTTCAGGCCGGCCCGCGCGCGGCGGATCGCATCCGACACGGCCTCGACCGCCTCGTCCTGACCGATGAGCCGGCCGGTGCAACCGCTCCTCCATGTGGAGCAGCTTCTCGGTCTCGCCCTCCATCAGCCGGGAGACCGGGACTGCCGGTCCAGCGGGCGACGACCTCGGCGACGTCGTCGGCGTCGACCTCCTCCTTGAGCAGCACCGATCCGGACGACTGCAGCTCCTTCAGCTCCGCCTCGGCGCCGGCCAGCTGGTCGGCGAGCTCGCGCGACGCGTCCGTACTGGAGCTCCGAGGCGCGCTGGTAGTCCTGGGCACGCGTCGCCTCCTCGATCTCGGGCTGCAGCCGCTCGATGCGCCTCGCGCGTGCATCGCGGATGCGCGAGACGATCTCCCGCTCCCGCTCCCACTGGGCCTTCATGGCGTCGCCGCGCTCGCGCAGGTCGGCGAGCTCGCGCTCGAGCGCCTCCAGGCGTGCCTTCGACGCGTCGTCCTTCTCCTTGCGGAGCGCCTCGCGCTCGATCTCCAGCTGCATCCGGCGCCGCTCGATCTCGTCGAGCTCGGCGGGCATCGAGTCCATCTCCATCCGCAGCCGGGAGGCCGGCCTCGTCGACGAGGTCGATCGCCTTGTCGGGCAGGAAGCGCTCGGTGATGTAGCGGTTCGAGAGGACCGCGGCGGCCACCAGCGCGCCAGTCGGTGATGCGCACGCCGTGATGGATCTCGTAGCGCTCGCGGAGGCCGCGCAGGATGCTGATCGTGTCCTCCACCGAGGGCTGGTCGACGAGGATCGGGCTGGAAGCGCCGCTCGAGCGCCGCGTCCTTCTCGATGTGCTTGCGGTACTCGTCCAGCGTCGTGGCGCCGATGGCGTGCAGCTCGCCGCGCGCGAGCATCGGCTTCAGCAGGTTGGAGGCGTCCATGGCCCCCTCCGCCGCACCGGCGCCGACGACGGTGTGCAGCTCGTCGATGAACAGGATGATCTGCCCGTCCGAGTCGGTGACCTCCTTGAGCACCGCCTTGAGCCGCTCCTCGAACTCGCCGCGATACTTGGCGCCGGCCACCAGCGCGCCGAGGTCGAGGGCCACGACGCGCTTGATCCCGCAGCCCCTCCGGCACGTCGCCGCGCACGATCCGCTGGGCCAGCCCCTCCACGATCGCGGTCTTGCCGACGCCGGGCTCGCCGATGAGCACCGGGTTGTTCTTCGTGCGGCGGCTCAGCACCTGGATGACCCGGCGGATCTCCTCGTCGCGGCCGATCACCGGGTCGAGCTCGCCCTTGCGCGGCGGCATCGGTCAGGTCGCGCCCGTACTTGGCCAGGGCCTCGTACGTTGCCTCGGGATTGTCGTGACGTCACGCGTTGCGCTCCCTCTGATCTGCGGTGAGCGCCTCGAGCACCGAGCCGGCGTCACGCCGACCTCGACGCATGATGCGTGCCCCTGCGAGTTCGCCCGCCTCGAGCGCCGCCAGCAGCAGGTGCTCGGTCGAGACGTATTCGTCGTGCATCCGCTCGGCGACCGCGTGCGCATCGGTCAGGACCGCGCCGCGTCTCGTTCGACAGCTGGAGCTGCTGCGCCTGCGCCGGACACCTTCGGCAGCTTCGCCAGCTCGGCGCGGAGTGCGCTCGCGCGACCGGTGGCCGGCGCGCACGCCCATGCGGTCGAGCACCGCCGGCACGACGCCGTCCGGCTGCTCGGCAAGCACGAGCAGCGAGGTGCGCGACCTCGAGCTGCGGATGGCCCGTCGGCCTCCGCCAGCTGCTGGGCGCTGACGATGGCCTCGGTGGCGCGCTGGGTGAAGCGATCGGTGCGCATGACGGTCAGTGCTGGCGGCTGCGGGGGTCGGGCTGGGGATGGGCGGCCAGGACCTCGGCCATGCTCGGCGCGCGTCTCGTCGTCGAGCTTCGGCAACACGACCTTCGCCGTGACCACCAGGTCGCCCTTCTCCGACGAGCCGCGCTTCGGCAGGCCGCGACCCTTCACGCCGGATCTCCTGGCCGTTCTGGGTGTTCGGGCGGATCCGGAGCTTCACCGTCCCGGTCGGGGTGGGAACGGGGACCTCGGCGCCGAGCAGCGCCTCGGCGAGGGTGAGCGGCAGCTCGATCCGCAGATCCGCACCGCTGCGCTCGAACCGCGGATCGGGCTTGACGCGGACGTTGATCACGAGGTCGCCGCCGTCGACCGCGCCGCTGAGCTTGACCTTCGAGCCGTCGCGGACGCCGGCGGGGATCTTCACGTGCAGGCGTCGGCCGTTGACGTTGACCATGCGCTCGGCGCCGGTCGCCACCTCGGCCAGCGTCACCTCGGCGGTCGCCTGCGCCGCCCCCGACGGCACGTGCGCGGGGCCGACCGGCGAGATCGGACAGGTCGACGTACTCGAACCCTCCGGCGCCGCGCCGCCCCCGCCGAACGGGCTGGCTCCGCCGCTTGCCGCCCCGCCGAAGAACTGGCGGAAGAAGTCGCTGAAGCCACCAAGATCCTCGGCCGCGCCGCCCCCTCCGGTGGTGCGGTAGGTCCAGCGGGTGCCGCCCGGCGCACCACCGAAGCCGGCCCAGTCGGTGGCGCCGCCGGAGCCGAAGCCGGCCTGCTGGTACGCCTGCCAGTTGGCGCCGAGCTCGTCGTACTGCTTCCGCTTCTCGGGATCGGCCAGCACCGCATGCGCCTCGTTTGCGTCCTTGAATCGCTTCTCGGCGGCGGGGTCCTTGTTGGTGTCCGGGTGGAGCTCGCGGGCCAGCTTGCGATAGGCCTTCTTGATCTCGGCCTGGCTGGCCGTCTTCGGAACGCCGAGGATCGCGTAGTAGTCCTTGTACTCCATCGGTGATCAACCGGCCGCGGGCACCGCTCGTGCGCCGGCTCGCGGCCGCGTCCTGTGCCGGCTGGCCCGCGGGAGGCTGGTCGCCGTCGGTCGTCGGTCGCGGCGATCGGCGCCTCCTTGGCCGGCTTGCGCGCGCGTCGCGGACGTCGCGCGACCAGCTTCTGGCGCTCGTCGCGCTCCGCCTTGATCCGCGCGGCCGACCGAGGCGCATCGATCAGCGCCTCGGCCAGCACCTGGTCCATGTTCTCGACCGGGACGACGCGGAGCTGCGTGAGCACCTCATCCGGCACGTCCACCAGGTCCTTCTCGTTCCGCTTGGGGATGAGGACCGTCTTGACGCCGGCGAGGTGGGCGGCCAGCAGCTTGGACTTCAGGCCACCGATCGGCAGGACGCGTCCGCGGAGCGTGATCTCGCCGGTCATTGCCAGGTCGCGCCGCACCGGCTTGCCGGTCAGCAGGCTCGCCATGGCCGTGGCCATCGTCACGCCGGCGCTCGGGCCGTCCTTGGGCGTGGCACCCGCCGGAACGTGGATGTGGATCGTCGTCTTCTCGAAGGCGCCCTGGTCGATCCCGAACTCCTTCGTCCGCGCCCGGATGTAGCTCATCCCGGCTCGTGCCGACTCCTTCATCACGTCGCCGAGCTGCCCGGTGAGGATGAAGTCGTCCTTGCCCTCCATCTTCGTGGCCTCGACCTGCACGATGTCGCCACCGGCGTCGCTGACCACCAGCCCGGTCACCATGCCGATCTGGTCCTCGGCGTCGAGCTCGCCGTACTCGAAGCGTGCCGGTCCCAGGTACTCCTCGAGATCCTCGGGCTTGATCACCGTGGTGTACGTGTCGTCGCTGGCCACCCGCCGGGCGACCTTGCGCGCCACGTTGGCGATCTCGCGCTCGAGGTTCCGGACGCCCGCCTCGCGGGTGAAGCCCTGGATGAGGCGCACGAGGGCGCTCTCCTCGAACGTGAGGTTCTTCTCGGTCAGCCCGTGGGCCTCGAGCTGCTTCGGGACCAGGAACCGCTCGGCGATTCGGACCCGCTCGAGCTGGGTGTAGCCCGCGAGCTGGATGACCTCCATCCGGTCGCGAAGCGCGGGCGGGATGGTGTCGAGCATGTTCGCCGTGGCGATGAACAGCACCTTGGACAGGTCGAACGGCACCTCCAGGTAGTTGTCCTGGAAGCTGTTGTTCTGCTCCGGATCGAGCACTTCGAGCAGTGCCGAGCTCGGGTCGCC
Organism: uncultured Chloroflexia bacterium; assembly: GCA_963704115.1. Taxonomy (GTDB): domain Bacteria; phylum Chloroflexota; class Limnocylindria; order QHBO01; family QHBO01; genus JACDBZ01. Next base: position 297,771 of record CAVPGY010000001.1, on the reverse strand, counting down.
GCGGAAGTCCATGCCGACCTTGTCGATCTCGTCCAGCATGAACACCGGGTTCGCGGACCCTGCCGTCTTGATGTTCTGGATTACACGGCCGGGCAGCGCGCCGATGTAGGTGCGCCGGTGGCCGCGGATCTCCGCCTCGTCGTGGATGCCGCCCAGGCTCATGCGCTGACGAACTTGCGTCCCATGGCGCGGGCGATGCTCTTGCCGAGGCTCGTCTTGCCGACGCCGGGCGGTCCGACGAACAGCAGGATGGGGCTGCGGATCTTCTCGGCCAGCTTGCGCACGGCCATGTACTCGACGATCCGCTCCTTGGGCTTCTCCAGCCCCCAGTGGTCCTCGTTGAGGACGCGTCTCCGCATCCTCGAGGTCCAGGTTGTCGTCGGTGGTCACCCCCCAGGGGAGGCTGACCAGCCAGTCGACGTAGGTGCGGATGACGCCCTGCTCCGGGCTGGCGCTGGGGATGCGGCTGAGGCGGTCCACCTCCTTGAGGGCCTTCTCCTTGACCTCGTCGGGCATCGCCGACTGCTCGACGCGCTCGCGCAGCTCAGATGCCTCCGCGACGGCGGGATCGTCCTCGCCGAGCTCCTTCTGGATCGCCTTCATCTGCTCGCGCAGGATGTACTCGCGCTGCGTCTTGTCCATCTCGGACTTGACCTCGGACTGGATCCGGCCCTTCAGTTCGAGGACCTCGATCTGCTTCGCGAGGAAGGCGCTCGCCAGGCGCAGCCGCTCGGCGATGTCGATCGTCTCGAGGAGCTCCTGCCGCTGCTCGGTCGTCATCTCGGGGCTGTAGGCGGTCATGTCCGCCAGCAGCCCGCCGTCGACGATGTTGCGCGCCGCGACCGCCACCTCCGGTGGAACCGATGCGCCCGAGTTCACGTACTGCTCGATCTGACCGTGGATCGAGGCCATGAGCGCCTCGACCTCGAGCGTCTTCTCGGTGGCATCGTCGATGAGCTCGATACGCGCCTCGAGGTGCGGCTCGGTCTGCAGCAGGTCGAGCAGGCGGATTCGTCGCTGTCCCTGCACGATCGCCCGGATGGTCCCGTCCTGGAGACGGATGACCTGGGCGATCTTCGCCAGGGTGCCGATGGTGTACAGCTCGTCGGCCTGGCCGATCTCCTCCTGCTCGGATGAGCGCTGCGTCACCAGGGCCACCGGCTGAGAGGTGCGGACGGCGCGATCGAGCGCCTTCACGCTGCGGTCGCGGCCCACCTGCAGCGGCACGATCATCTCGGGGAAGATGACCGTGTCGCGGAGGGCGACCAGTGGGAGCACCTGGACGCGATCGAGCACGGCCGCGCCATTCTCGGTCTCGTCTGCCGGCTCGATCTCCGGGGTCTCGGGGGTCTTGTCGTCAGTTGCCACGCTTGGTTGCTCCTTCAGCCGGCGTCTCGGCGGCGAGCTCGGGCTCGGCCACGTCCTCGGCGAATCGCTCTACATCGTCCTCATCGAACAGATCGTAGACCCGGATCTTGCCGAGCTCCTCGAGCTGAAGGATGACTCGCACGCCGGCGAGGTTGACTCGCTGCCGGCGCGTGAGGAAACGAATGATACGAACGCGCTTGATATCCGCCTCGCTGTAGAGGCGGAGGTTGTTGCGTCGCTGCGGCGCGAGGAGGCCCTCCTCCTCGTAGATCCGCAGCGTTCGTGGATGGCAGCTCGCCAGCTCGGCGGCGATGCTGATGATGTATCGGGGTCGGGTCGAGTTCGTCGCGACGCGGAACGCCGTTGCGTTCGATGGGTGCTCCGCGTCGCGCTCGCTCCACGTCAGACCGCCGGCGTCTCGTCGACGGCGCTGCCGTTGCCGTTGGCATTGATCCGGATCTGGCGGGGCTTGACCTCCTCCGCCTTCGGAATCGAGAGGGTCAGGATGCCGTCGGTGAAGCTCGCCTTCGCCCCGTCACCCTGGACGCGCACCGGGAGCTGGATGGTGCGGCTGAACGAGCCGAACCGGCGCTCTCGGTACAGGTACTGCTCGCGCTTGACCTGCTCATCGGCCTTGAACTCGCCCCGCAGGGTGAGGGTCTGGCCGGTCATCGTGATCTCGACGTCCTCCGCCTTCATCCCCGGCAGGGAGGCGGTGACGACGAGCTCGTCATCGGTCTCGTGGACGTCGACAAGTGCGTTGACGGTGTCGCCGCCGCCGATCGTCCGCCAGGACATCGGGTTGACGAACGAATCCTCGAAGAGCCGATCCATCGCCGATCGCAGCGAGACCATCTCGTCGAGGGGATCGAACCTGGTGATATTTGCCATGGTGCTGGTGCCTCCTTCACGCGAGCGATTCACGCTTGAGCGCACGGGTTGGAATGGTGCGTGGAGCGACCATAAACCCTGACAATGGTGTTGTCAAGGGTGCTGACTACGATGCAGGACGTCAGCGCCCCGATGCGTCGACCAGCTCCCAGCGGACGGCGCCGATGTCACCGCCCCCGGGCAGCTGCACGGGCAGCGCCACGAGGTCGATCGTAAGGAGCTGCTGGTCGGCCACCGGGACCAGCTCGCTGCCGCTGAAGACCCACAGGAAGGTCGACGGGCGCCGCTCGTAGTGGATCGCCTCGGCCACCGCCGAGCTGCGGTCACCCGACGTCTCGACGATGGTGAAGCGGACATCGCGCAGCCGATCCGGGCGGGAGCCGAGCCGCCGCTCGGCATCCTCGGCCGCGGCGACGATCGTCTGACGGCCAGGCGTCGGCCTCGAGCCGTCCGCCGTTCCACGCGGTCACGAACCGGTCGAGCGAGGCCGCGGGGGTCGCGGCGTCGGCACCGATGAGCCAGAAGCCGGTGCCCCAGACGAGGAGCGGGAGGCTGAGCCAACCGATGGCCGCGGCAGGCGAACGCACGGGAGCGTCGGATGGCTCCGCCGGACGGCCGCGTGCCTCGCGATACGCGGCGACCGCCTGCCATGCCCAGGCGACGATGAAGGCCATCCCCGCCAGGAACGGGATGAGGTACGCGCTCGATGACGCGAGGCCGATCGTCAGCCAGGCGACGAGGAGCGCGGCGACCGCCTCCGCGCCGAGCAGCGACCAGCCGAGGGTCGAGCGGCCGAGCGCCACATGGCCGAGCCCCCAGCCGAGGAGGGACCGACGCAGGACGCGCCCCGGATCCGGGGCGGTCACTCGCCGATGAGCAGGCTGCGCAGCTCGGCTTCGCTGCCGGCCGAGGTGACGGCGAGCAGCTTGTCCCCAGTGCGCAGCCGGGTATCGGACCGCGGGGACTGGGCGCGCTCGTCGCGGATCAGGACGGCGATCGTGCTGCCCTCCGGCAGGACGAGCTCCCGGAGCTCGCGGCCGATCACCGGCGACTCGGCGTCGAGCTGTGCCTCGACGATCTGGACCTCGCCGCCCTCGAGCTCGGCGAGATGGAGCAGGTCGTGGACGGGGATCTCGTGCTCGATCACGCCGAGGATCGAACGGGTCGGGCTGACCACCTCGTCGATCGACAGCTGGCGGAACAGCTTCTCATTCTTCGGGTCGTTGATGCGGGCGATCGATCGCGGGACGTTGAACCGCATCTTCGCGATCTGGCAGGCGGCGAGGTTCACGGCGTCGTCGCCGGTGACCGCGGCCATGACGTCGGCGCGGCCCATCCCGGCCTCCGCCTGGTAGCGACCCTCGCAGCCGTCGTTCGCCACCACGATGCTGCCGAGCTCGTCGGCGATCTGGCGCGCGCGCCCGGTGTCCTCCTCGATGACCACGACCTCGTGGCCGGCGGTCAGCAGCTCCTTGGTCAGGTAATAGCCGACGTTCCCGCCGCCGACGACCACGACGTACATGCTAGAAGCCTCCTTCGCGGCCTTCGCTCGGGCTGACACGGTCGCCTCGGCACCTCGTCCTTCCCCTCGGCCTCGATGGCGGCGATCGCCTCGCCGGCGGCCAGGGAACCGGCGGGCGGGGCGCCGCGGATCGGCTCGGCGGTCGGCGGCTCCACGAAGCCGTTCGTGGCCGCCGCGCCATCCACGGCCGCCGCGACCAGGGCGTCGCCGAGGATGATGGTGCGGCAGATCGTCTCGAGGCCGAGGGCGCGGTACGCCTCGCCCCGCAGCGGATCGTTGATCTTGGCGATCACCCGCGGGATGCCGAAGGTGTGCTTGCCGAGCTGCGCCGCAAGGGCGTTGCGGTTGTCACCCTCGGTCAGCGCCATCAGCAGGTCGGCCTGCTCGGCTCCCGCGCCGCGCATGACGTCCTCGTCCGTCCCGTTGCCGCGCATCGTCTCGCCGCCGAAGCTCTGTCGGCAGTCGGGAGAACGCATGTGGCTGATGTCGATGACGGTGACGTTCTCGCCACGCTGATCGAGCTCCGCGGCCACGCGGGCTCCGACTCGGCCGCAGCCGACGATGATGACCCTCATGTCGTGTGTGCCAGCTCCTTCGTCTCGGCCCGCAGGCACCACACCGGCGCGGTCGAGTTGCGCATGACGTACGGGACGGTTCGTCCTGCGTCCCATTGTCCTCCGAACCGCTTCTTGTAGCGCAGTCCCATCACGATGAGGTCAGCTGCCGAGCTCGTTGGCGTCGTCCACGATGGCCGGACCCGCCGCGCGGGCCTGGACCGTGCTCGTCCGCGTCTTGATCCCCTTCTCGGCGAGGAATCGCCTCGGCTCGCGAGAGCACCTCGTCCGCGCCGCAGCACCGCGGCCTCGTCCTCGGCGTCGAGGGTCCGCTCGAACGGCACCTCGATCACGTGGAGCAGCGACACCTCGGCGTCGGGCTGCCCGTTCAGCAGGAGCGCCGCGACCTTGAGCGCCGGGTCGTCGACCGCCGGCTCGCCGAGCAGCGGGACGAGGATCCGCGCGTGCTCCGGTGTGGTGGGGCGCTTCTCCGAGCGCCGGAAGAAATCCATGCCGCTCGCTATCCTACGGCGCCGCGCGTCGGAGCGCCGTCCTCCGCGACCCGCCGCATTGGCGCCTCAGCGTCCGTAGCTGAGCCGATCCGCCAGGCGCGGTGGCAGCCCGAGCTCGTGCATCTGACGCTGGGTGCGGTCCACGTCGTAGCGGACCCGTCGGAATTCGATGGCGTCGGCCGTGGGGTCGTCACCGGCCTCGACGATGCGCATAAGCCGCATCGGCCAGGCCATCGCGCGGCTGACCCGACGCTGCCGGGGTTGAGGAGCGCGCGGACGCCGCCCAGCTCGACGCGCTCACCCGGAACACCGACCATTGCCTCGACCCGCCCCCCGTCGACCGCGCGGAAGACGACCGGAAGGTGGGTGTGGCCGAACAGGCAGAGCCGCGTCGTGAAGTGCGCGAAGTTGGCTGCGGCGATCTGCGGCCCCGTGATGTACTCCCAGATCGGATCGCGGGGCGAGCCGTGGACCGCGGTCAGCGGTCCGTCGCATCGGACCTCCGGCAGCGCGGCGAGGTAGGCGCGTGCGTTCGGGTCCACGACGCCGGCCGTCCACTCGATGGCGGTCCGCGCGTCGGGGTTGAAGTACGACGCGTCGACCGTGCCGATGGCCGCGCCATCATGGTTTCCGAGCACGCTGCGCGCGCCCATGGCCTGGAGCGTGGTGATCACCTCGTTCGGGTTGGGGCCGTAGCCCACGATGTCACCCAGCACCCAGACCTGGTCGACGGATGGGAGATCCGATGCCACTGCCTCGAGGGCGGCGAGGTTGGCGTGAATGTCCGAGAGGACGGCAATGCGCATGCGAGCGAGGAGTATAGCGATGCCGCCGGTCGGCTCTCGCATTGCCCATCGATCTGGCGGCGTGCGCGCACCGGCCGATAGATCGGGCACGGGAACGCGGGAAGCTGGCGGCGTGCGCGCCACGGGCGATAGATCGGGCACGGGAACGCGGGAACGGGACACCTGGCCCGCTCATGCGCCTCCTTGCCCGATAGATCGGGCAGAGGACACGCGCCGATGGTCTCATGCGCCACAGCACCCCGATGGATCGGCGCCGACCAGAGCCGAGCGGTTGGCACGACGCGACCAGGACGGAGCGGAGGCACGCCGCGAGGGACCGAGTTCAGCCGAGGGGTCGTCGCGCCGGCTGTCCCGGTCGACGCGGCCAGCGGGACGTGGTCGGGCTCTCCTTGTCGACGAACACGAACCGATGGTCGCCGAGCGCGGGGATCCCGGTAGGCCACTCACGTGGAGGGCCGCCGCCCAGCAGCGCGGACGCGGCGGCGCCGGCGGCCATCTCGCTCGGCGCGACTTGCCCCTTCCAGGCCATCAGGGTCCCGCCGACCCGGAGCAGCGGCAGGGCGTACTCCGCGAGGACTGGGAGGGCGGCGCAGGCGCGCGCGGTGACCAGGTCGAACGATTCGCGGAGCGAGCCGCGGCCCAGCAGCTCGGCGCGGTCGGCCAGCACCTCGACATTCGGCAGGCTGAGAGCGACGACGAACGACCGCAGGGCGGCGGCCTTCTTGCCGACGGAGTCGACGAGCGTCCAGCGGGTCGCCGGGCGCGCAATCGCCAGGACGATCCCGGGGACGCCGCCTCCCGAACCCAGGTCCAGGGCGCGCCCGATCGATGGTGGGAGCAGCGGCAGGGCGGCCAGCGCGTCCAGGAGGTGGAGACGAGCGACGGCATCGGGCTCCACGACGCGCGTCAGATTGAGCCGCGCGTTGGCCTCGAGGAGGAGGCGCACGTAGGCCTCGGCGGCTTCCACGAAGCCGGGAGGGAACTCGGCGCGGAGCGCCCGGGCGTCGGTCTCGAGCAGGCGCTCGAGCTCGGTGCGCGCGGCGGCGGCGGAATCGGTCATGAAACGGAAGATGCTCCTTCGGGCGGCCTTTCGGTCTTCCCACGGATGATCGGCGTCGCGGCTCGCTCTCGCATGAGCCCCGATCGTCCGCGGTTACCGTACTCGGTCGCCCGCAGAAGCAGGACCCCGACGGTAGCGCGGCCTGGATGTGGATCGCAAGCGAAGTTGTCCACCATCTGCGCAGGTCTGGCGCGAATGTGGATAACTCGCCCGGATATACTCGGCACCGATGGCGTTGGAAGCACGGATGCAGGCTACGATCGAGGTCAGGTGGCGACTCGCATGACCTCCGACTCGCCACCCCGCTTCGCGCACGACAGCGAGGCGGAGCTGGCGAGGATCTTCGACTTCTACGGTGTCGCGTGGCGATACGAACCCGACGTCTTTCCCATCTCCTGGAACGCAGACGGCGCGGTCACCGAGTCGTTCGCGCCCGACTTCTACCTGCCCGAGGCCGACCTCTACGTCGAGCTGACGACCCTGAAGCAGTCGCTGGTCCGCAAGAAGAACCGCAAGCTGCGCTGGATGCGTCAGCTCTACCCGGAGATTCGCGTGAAGCTCTTCTACGCCCGTGACTTCCGAGCCCTGATGGTGAAGTACGGCCGCCTCGACTTCCTGACCGATGTCGCGGCCGCCAACGGCGCCTACGCGCACACCGGTGCCGGCGCCGGCAACGGCAACGGCAACGGAGCGGCCTCGGTCGGATGACGCTCCACGATGACGTCGAGGAGATCCTGCTCGACTCGCAGACGGTGGCGAACCGCGTCGCCGAGCTGGGCGCCCAGCTCTCGGCCGACCTTGCCGACAAGGATCCGGTGCTCGTCAGCGTCCTGAAGGGGGCGCTCCCGTTTCTCGCCGACCTGATGCGTGCGATGGAGATCCCGGTCAGCATCGACCTGATGGAGGTCAGCTCCTATGGCTCGGGGACCGAGTCGACCGGGCAGGTGCGGATCCTCAAGGACCTCTCGGCATCGATCGAGGGCCGGCACGTCCTCATCGTCGAGGACATCATCGACACCGGGCTGACGCTCAACTACCTCCTCAAGTACCTCGCCGACAAGGGGCCGGCCTCGGTCCGCATCGTGTGCCTCCTCGACAAGCCGGCGCGGCGCCTGGTGGAGATCCCGATCGACTACCGTGGCTTCGAGATCGCCGACCGCTTCGTCATCGGCTACGGGCTCGACTATGACGAGCGATACCGCAACCTGCCCTACATCGGCGTGCTGAAGCCGTCCGTCTACGGCGGCGCTCCGCCCGAGGGCTGATCCGATGGACGGCGGGACGAGCCGCTTCCGCATCCTGGTGTTCCTGGGGGCGCTGGCGATGATCGGTTCGGGCTTTCTCCCGTGGTGGCGATCGGGCGGCGATTCCGTCTCCGGGGTGCAGGTGCCGGCCCAGGAGGGCATTGGACTCGAGGGGCCGGGCCTGGTGATCTACGGCACGGCCATCCTGGTGCTGCTGCTCCTCGACATCGGGTACATGCGCGGCCGATGGGGTTTCGTCCTCGACACGGCGTGGGTCTACCTGGGACTCGGGCTCGTCGGGGCCGCGGCGCTCCTCTACCGCGGCTGGGAGCTGTGGTCAGTCGGCTACCTTCCGCTCCCGCAGCAGTCGCCGGGGCTGGCGGTCGCGGCGGTCGGCGTGGCGCTCGTCCTGTACGGCGCGGGGGCCGGCTTCGGGGTGGCGCGGCGGTACTGACGGCGACAGGTAGGACGCGTGGCCGACGCCGAGAGGGTCCTCAGGTCGCGGGCAGGATCAGCGGCGAGAGGAAGAGCCAGGCCACGACGACCGCCACCAGCAGTCCCACCAGGATCAGCATGGGGCGCAGGTCAGGCCGATAGTCGCGGGGTGAGCGACCCGGCGGCCCCGGCGGCGGCGCGTCGTCGGCCACGGGACGCCTAGATCTCGCCGAGGTACGCCTGGCGGACCTGCTCGTTCGCGGCGAGGTTGGCGGCGGTATCGGCCAGGAGGATCTTGCCCGTCTGGATCACGTAGCCGCGATGCGCCGCGTTGAGGGCCATCAGCGCGTTCTGCTCCACGAGCAGCACGGTGGTGCCCTGCTCGTTGATCTCGGCGATGATCTTGAAGATCTGCTCGGTGAGGATCGGCGAGAGGCCCATCGAGGGCTCGTCGAGGAGCAGGATCTTCGGATGGGCCATCAGCGCCCGCCCCATGGCCAGCATCTGCTGCTCGCCGCCGGACATCGTGCCGGCCTTCTGCGAGCGTCGCTCCTTCAGCCGCGGGAACAGGTCGAAGACGCGCGTCGACGTCGTCGTCGATCTTCTCGCCGCGGCGGCTGAACGCCCCCATCTGGAGGTTCTCGTAGACGGACATGCGGCTGAAGACCTTGCGGCCCTCGGGCGAGTGCGCGATCCCGAGCCCCACGATCTCGTGGGCCGGGAGGTGATGGATCTCGCGGCCCTCCAGCTTGACGCTGCCAGTGCGCGGCTTGTGGGTGCCGCTGATCGCCCGCAGAGTCGTCGACTTCCCGGCCCCGTTCGAGCCGATGAGCGTCACGATCTCACCGCGGTTCACGGTCATCGACACGCCCTTGAGCGCCTCGATGTTTCCGTAGTAGACGTGGAGGTCGGTGAGCTCGAGGAGCGGTCCGCTCCCGGCGGACGCGGCCGCGGTGGCGATATCGGTCTGGGTCATGTCTGGGTCGCCTGCTTTCCGAGATAGGCCTCGATGACGCTCGGGTTCGCCCGGATCTCATCCGGCGTGCCCTCGGCGAGCAGCTCGCCGTGGTCGAGCACGGTGATCCGCTCGCTGATGCCCATGACGACCTTCATGTCGTGCTCGATCAGCAGCACGGTGAGGTCGAGCTCGTCGCGCAGATGACGGATGAGCTCGGTCATCTGGGCCGTCTCGCCGGGGTTCATGCCGGCCGTCGGCTCGTCGAGCAGGAGCAGCTTCGGGTCGCTGGCCAGCGCCCGCGCCAGCTCGAGCCGCCGCTGATCGCCGTAGGGCAGGTTCTTTGCCCAGTCCTCCTCGTAGCGGCGGGGGAGCCCCACCAGCTCGAGCAGCTCCCGCGCGCGCTTCGCCACGGCCGCCTCCTCCTCGCGCACCGCCGGGAGGCGGAGCAGCGAGCCCCACCAGCTGGCCTTCATCCGCGAGTGCCGGCCGACCATCACGTTGGCCAGGACGGTCATGGCGCCGAAGAGCCGGATGTTCTGGAACGTCCGGCCGATCCCGAGCTCGACGATCTCGTGCGGGGTGAGACCGAGCAGCGAGGTCCCCTCGAAGTCGATCTTGCCCGAGGTCGGCTCGAGCATCCCGGTGAGCTGGTTGAAGAAGGTCGTCTTCCCCGCCCCGTTGGGCCCGATGAGCGAGACGATCGCCCCGCGCGGGATGACGAAGTCCACGTCCTTGTTGGCGATGAGACCGCCGAAGCGCATCGTCACCTTGTCGGCGCGGAGGATGGCGTCGCCGGCGCGGGCCGGCGTGGCCTGGCGGGCGGGGGCGGTCATGAACTCACCACCGGTCGCCCGGTCTCCTCGCCGGCTTCGTGTTCATAGATCTCCTCGTCGTCGTCCGCGCGTTCGTGGAGCTCGGCGCGCCGCGCTCGGCTCGGGCAGCAGGCCCTCGGGCCGCAGCAGCATCATCGCCACCAGCACCGCACCGTAGATGAGCAGCCGGTACTCCGCGAACTCGCGCAGGAGCTCCGGCAGGCCGACCAGCACGAACGCGCCCACGACGACGCCGGCGATGTTGCCCATGCCGCCGAGGATGATCAGCGCGAGCGCGTTGATGCTCACCAGGATGTTGAAGCTGTCGGGGAAGACCACGCCGATCTTGCCGGCGAAGAACGCGCCCGCAAGACAGCCGAACGCGGCGCCCAGGCCGAAGGCGAGCAGTTTGTAGGTGATCGTGTTGACGCCGGTGGCCTCGGCCACCGTCCTCGTCCTCGCGCATCGCGTTCCAGGCACGTCCGACCCGCGACGTCGCCAGGCGCGTGGCGCCGATGGCCGCCAGGATGCAGAAGAACAGGATCGGGTAGTAGATCGACTGCGGGTCGCAGGGTGAACGGCAGGGGCTCCGGGATCGAGAGGATGCCCTGCGCGCCGCCGGTGACCGGCTGCGCCCATGCCGACTTGAAGATCTCGCGGGCGATCTCGCCGAAGCCGAGGGTCACGATGGCGAGGTAGTCGCCACGCAGGCGCAGCACCGGCGCGCCGACCGCCAGGCCGATGAGCGCCGCGGCCATGATCACGAACGGGAGCGCGCCCCAGAACGGGAGCTCGGGGGTGAACACCGGTGAGGCCGGAGAGGTGAAGAGCGCGGTCGTGTAGGCGCCGACCGCGAAGAACGCCACGTACCCGAGGTCGAGAAGTCCGGCGAAGCCGACCACGATGTTCAGGCCCAACCCCAGCAGGACGTACAGGCCCACGGTGCCGATGACCTCGGACAGCCGCGAACCGACGATCTGCGGCAGCAGCAGCAGCAGTCCGATGGTGGCGAGGTAGACGACGATCTTGGCCGTTCGGCGGCGGTCGTCGGGCCAGGCGGCGGTGCGGGCACGGACGCGGGACCCCCGCGTCGTCCACCCGTAGGTGCTGGCCGTCACGAGGGCGAGGACGATGAGGAAGCCGGGGAGTGTCAGGCCGCCACGGGTGTAGAGCAGCTCCTCCAGGAAGCGAAGCCCGATGTTCCGCAGGACAGCCGCGACGAAGGGCTCCATGAGCGACGCGATGACCGTCACGATCACGCCGATCGCGATGGCGCGTGCGATGGGGCGCGGCAACAGGTGCAGCGTTGCACCGGCCATGCCCAGGAGCGTGAAGCCGCCGACCAACGCGAGCGAGCCGGCCACCGGGTCCAGGTCGAACCGCAGCAGCGCCGCGAGCTGCGGCCGCGCGTTGACCAGGATCCAGTTGAGGCTGAACGTGTCGACGATGAAGGCCAGCACCGCCAGCGTGACGCCGATGATCGCGCCGGCGATCGCCCCGCGCAGCAGGACCTGCGACGAGGTGGGGTGCTCCGTGGATGTCCTCGGTGTCCTGCCCGCGTACCAGCCGATGAGGAGGGCGATGAGCATCGGCAGGACCGTGCCGATGGTGACGATCCCGGAGATGAGCTCGCGGGTCTGGAAGGTGCCGACGATCCCGACCAGGCTGACGTGAATGCCCGCGACTCCGCCGGCGATGCCGGCGACGACGGCGCGACGCGTGAGCGGGGCCATCAGGTGTTCTCCTTCCGGCCGAGCAGGCCGGACGGACGGAAGATGAGGACGAGCACCAGCACCGTGAAGGCGATCACGTCCTTCAGCTGGTTGGGGGACGGGACGCCGTAGCCGCTCAGGAACAGGTTGGGCCCGAGCTGTTCGACGACGCCCAGGATGAGCCCACCCAGCGTCGCACCGATCGACGTTACCGATGCCGCCGAGCACCGCAGCGGTGAACGCCTTGATCCCGGGCAGGAAGCCCATGAAGAAGCAGGACCTGGTTGAAGATCAGGGTGTACAGGATGCCGGCCGCGCCGGCGAGCAGGCCGCCGATGGCGAAGGTGGTGACGATGATCCGGTCGACGTTGATGCCCATCATGGCCGCGACGTCCTTGTCCTCGCTCACCGCGCGCATGGCGCGTCCGGTGCGAGTTCGGTTGACGAACAGGTAGAGCGCGATCATCAGGAAGAAGGCGGCGAAGATAACGACGACCTGCTTCACGCTCATCGTCAGCGGGCCGAACGTGAGGATTCCGTCGAACAGGTTGTAGTCGGGGTAGGAGCGCACGCCGGAGCCGTAGAAGCCGCGGACCGTGTACTGCAGGAACAGGGACGCTCCGATGGCCGTGATCAGCGGTACGAGGCGCGGCGCCCCCCGCAGCGGCCGATAGGCGACCCGCTCGAGCATGATCGCCACCACCATGCTGACCAGCATCGGACGTGCCGAAGCATCAGGAAGAAGGCGAGGATCGGGTTCGCCTCCATCATGCCGGCGTCGGTGAGCGCCGATAGCGGCGAAGAAGGCGGTGAAGGCGCCCCACATGAACACCTCGCCGTGGGCGAAGTTGATCATGAACAGGATGCCGTAGACGAGCGTGTAGCCGAGGGCGATGAGGGCGTACACGCTGCCGAGCGCGACGCCGGCGACGATGAGGTTCTGCCACTGGTTGCCCTGGATGCGGCCCTCGACGAGCGTCAGGAAGGATCCGTACAGGGCGAACGCGATGATGGCGCCACCCAGGAGCCACAGGAACAGGGTGACGAGACTGAACCGGAATCGGCCGACGCGCATGGGATCGGTCCTTGTTGGGCGGTGAGTTCCGTGTAGCGGTGCGGGTGAGCCGTTGACCGGCTCACCCGCACCCTCAGATCGGGATCAGCTCAGCTGATCGCTACTCTTCGGGCCAGATGCGCTCGAACGCGCCGTCCACGACCTCGCTGACGCTGATCTTCGCGTCGGCGCAGTCGCCGTTCTCATCGCAGGTCAGCGTTCCCGTGATGCCCTCGAAGCCCGAGATGCCGAAGAAGGCATCGCGGAGAGCCGATCGCGGGATGTAGGTCGTCCCACCATCGGTGAAGGCCACTTCCTCGATCGCCTGCGCCAGCATGTTGTACGCGTCGAACGCGTGCGCATGGAAGACGCTGATCGGGGCATCCTCGCCGGACACGTCGGTGTAGGCGGGGAGGAACTCATCGGCGTAGAAGTCGCCGCTGAAGGCCAGGTCGGGGCCCGACAGGTAGATGCCGTTGGCGGCATCGCCGGCGGCGGCGATCCAGTCGGGGGTCAGGATGCCGTCGGCGCCACCGAGGACCGTGTCATCCAGTCCCGCGGTCTCACGCGCCTGCTGGGTGATCAGGGCACCCTCGGCGACGAAGATCGGGAAGTAGAGGAACTCGGGGCCGTCGGCAGCGATGTTCTCGAGGACGCCGGTGAAGTCGGTCTGACCGACGGTGACGGCTTCCTCTGCCGTGATCGTGCCACCGCACGTCTCCGGGAAGGACGCCGCGAAGACCGCGGCGAGCTGGTCGGCGTAGGCCGAGCCGTCGTCGATGGTCGCCGCGCTGGTCAGGCCGAGGACGTCGCAGACGAACTCCGCCATGGCCGCGCCCTGGATCGAGTCGTTGTGCGCTGTGCGCGCGTAGAACGCCTGGTGCGTCGTCGGGAGCCGTCAGTGACGGCGCCGTGTTCGACGGCGAGACGAGCAGGATGCCCTCGGCGCTGGTGATCTCGGCGGCCGGGATGCCGGCGCTCGAGCAGCTGGTGCCGATCACGCCGGCGATATTCTCTTCGGACACGAGGGCGCGAGCGGCGGCCGTGCCACCCTCGGTCGAGCAACCATCGTCCTGGTGGTTGAATTCGACCGTATGGCCGGCAATCTCCGGCTTCAGGCTGCGCGCAACCTCGGCGCCGTACTGGCTGTCGAGTCCGAGCGACTGCGTTGGCGCCGGTGATGACGAGCGCGGTGCCGAGGATGAGCGGATCGCCCTCGGCCAGCTCAATGCAGCCGAACTCGTCGGCATCGCAATCGGCGGCCGATCCTCCATCGCCCATGCTGGCCGCGGCGCTCTCGCCCGGCTCCTCGCTCCCGTCCGTGCCAGGGTCGTCGCTCTGACAGGCGGCAAGCACGAGCATGAGCACAACAAGGACGGCGCTCCATCGCATGTACTTCTGCATCCGATTTGTATCTCCTCCAATGGGTGCTCGGGGCACGTCGCGCATGCGCGGACCCGGCGTAGTCAAGGTGCGCGGCATCATAGCGGTGCGCCGGATGCGCGGCGCAATACCCAGAACCGACGCCCCGACAGCCGCCGGTTCGGCGGCCCAAAGCGCCCGCACGTGGTATCCTCGACACGGTCTTCCAGCAGCGTAGGCTGCGATTCGCTCCCGAGAGGCCTTCGTGGAGGTCCACGTCCGCACCGCACGACTCACCGATCTCGATGTCGCCGTCCGCCTGTTGGCGCCCGACGACCCACCGGATCGGCCCGAGCGACGAGACATGGCCGACACCCTGCGCAACCTGCTCTTCGTCCCCTCCGCGACGGTCGTCGTCGCCGAGCGCGAGCGACGGGTGGTCGGCGTGGGGGTCCTCTCCATCAGGCCCTCGGTGCGATCGGGTCCCTTCGTCGGCGTGATCGACGAGATCGGGCTCGCGTCGGTGCCGGCGCTGGAGGACGCCGAACGGAGACGCGCCGCCGACGAGATCGTCGAGCAGCTCGCGACCTCGGCACGAAACAAGGGCTGCACGCGCGTGGAGGTGAACGAGCCACTGGCAGTCGCTGAACCATCGCTCTGGAAGCGACACCGGTTCGCGAGCCGTGGCCGGACGCTCGGTCGAAGCATCGACTGAGCCCTCGCCCGCATCGGCCATATCAGATACCTACAGGAGAAGAGCTCAACCGTGAGCAAGAACGTGGCGATGTTCATTGACGTCGCCAACATGTACTACGCGGCTCGAGGCCAGGACGTCGACATCGACTATGTCGCCCTCCTCAAGCACGCGACCAAGGGGCGCGACCTCATTCGCGCCTATGCCTATACCGGGCTCGACCCGGAGAACGAGAACCAGCGCAAGTTCATCGACTTCCTGGCGAAGAACGGCTACCGGCCGGTGATCAAGGACATCCGCAAGTTCGGCGATGGCCGGATGAAGGCGAACCTCGACATCGAGCTGGTGGTCGACCTCTTCCGCCTGGCCGATCGGATGGACATCGCGGTCATCGCATCCGGAGACGGCGACTTCGCCCCGGCCATCAAGGCCCTCCAGGACAAGGGCGTCCGGTGCGAGGTGATCAGCTTCAAGCCGAACACCTCCTCGGACCTCATCGCGGTGGCGGACGAATTCCAGGACATCATGAAGATCGCCTCCATCAGCCGGAAGAAGGGCGAGGGCAGCCGTGAGGCCAGCACCTCGATGCCGACCCCCGAGATGCCGGCAAAGGAGGTCAACCCCGAATTTGGCTTCCGTGAGGCGTCGCCGTCGGTGGCCGCCGCGGCACTTGCCGCGCTGAAGGGCGGCAGCGTGGGGACCTCCACCGGCAACGGCCGCCGCACGCGCGGCGGCACCGGCCGCCGGCCGGCAACGGCCGCCGCCGTCTCGGAGCCCGCCGCCGAGGAGGCGCCGGGGCGCACCACGTCGCCGGCCGACACGATGGCCGAGGGCGAGGACCAGGCACGCCGCCGCCGCCGCCGACGCGGTGGCCGCGGACGCGGCCGCTCACGGCGCGAGGAGGATGAGGGCGCGGAGGCCACACCGGCCGCCGCCGGCACCGGCGAGATCGGCTGGGAAGAGTTCGACGACCTCGGCCAGCTCGACGGTGCGGACGATGCGCGGGAGTTCACGTTCGCGGAGGCCGATGCGGCGACGCTTGCCGAGCTCGGCCTGAGCCCGGAGGACGCCGAGGCCGCTCCCGCGGCAGAGGAGAAGCCGAAGCGCCGCTCGACCCGAACGAAGAAGGCCGCCGACGGCGACGCCGAGGCCGCTCCCGCGGCAGAGGAGAAGCCGAAGCGCCGCTCGACCCGAGCGAAGAAGGCCGCCGACGGCGACGCCGAGGCCGCTCCCGCGGCAGACGAGAAGCCGAAGCGCCGCTCGACCCGAGCGAAGAAGGCCGCCGACGGCGACGCGGCGAGCGCACCTGCCGAAGAGAAGCCACGGGCCCGTCGCTCGACGCGCTCGCGGGCATCGGGAGAGCAGGCGGCCGCCCCCGCCGATTCCGATGAGCCGCAGGGCATCTGGGGTCGGTTCCGTTCCGCCCGAAAGCCGCGTGGGGCAGCCGAGTAGCGGCGCAGATCCAGCTGCACGCGAAGGCCGGCCCCGCGGGCCGGCCTTTCGCGTGATGGGAGTCGGATCAGACGGTCGGTGACTCCCGATCCACGGTGTCGAACGACTCGTTGATCGCCTCGGCCGCGTCATCGGCGGCCTGCTCGGCCGCCTCGCCACTGGCGGCACCGGACTCGGCTGCCGCCTCGTGCAGCGCATCCCCCGCGTCACTCACGGCATCCGCCGCGGCGGTCGAGTGCCCGTTGGTCTCGCCTCCCTGGAAGAGCGGAACCCACTCGTCGCGCGCCTTGGTGGCGATCTCATCGGCTCGCTCGGTGAGCTCGCGACGCATCTCCTCGCCCCGCTTCGGCGTGACGAGCAGCGCCACGATCACGCCGCCGGCGGCGCCGAAGAGCAGCCCGAGGAAGAAGGCGCCCCAGTGGCGTTCCTCGCGACGCTGCCGCATGCCGAGCCGTTCGGCGGCGGTATCGACGATCTCACGCCCGACCGGGACGGCGGCACCTGCGGCACCGATGGCGATGGTGCGCTGCTTCCAGAGGTCCTTGAGGAGAGGACGCAGCGATCCGCGCCAGGTCTGGTCGGACCACTTCGCGGCCTCGCCGCTGGCCTTCGCCACGCGCTTGGCGGCATCGTGTCGCATCGGCTTCGAGTCGCGCCACGCCTCGGAGGCCCGCTCGCCGACCTCTGTGCCGCGTTCGACGAGGACGTCAGCCACGTCCTGGCCGCGCTTCGCCATCTCCTGTGTGAACTTCGCGTCGACCAGGCGGTCGATCATCGACCTGATGTTGTCGGCGAAATCGTCGGCCGTTCGCGCCGGGGTCGTCGGCATGGCTTCCTCCTCTGGGTCTCGGCCGGGCTTGGGTGCATGAAGTATGCCATTGAGGCTCCGGGATCCCAAGTGAGGCAAGGGCCGATCCGCCCTACCTCCCTATACTCGCAGGCGTGATCACGACGGACCATGAGCCGGGCTTCGCCAGCCTGGGACAGTCGGCCGCCCGCCGCATGGCCACCCGTGGCTTCGCGACGGGCCGCATCGGGCACAGCCTCCTCGTCCACGGTCCGGCCGGCGCCGGCAAGGGCGCCTTCGTCGACGACCTCCTCGCGCTGATCCACTGCACCCACGAGGAGGTCGACCGACGTCCCTGCAACGCCTGCCGTGGCTGCCGCGATGCCCGCAGCCGATCGCATCCCGATCTCGTCATCGGCTCGCCCGATCGCTGGCGCGAGTCGCGCTCGACGGGCGAGAGCATCGTCGCCGCCGCGCGTCGCTGGCTGCTCGAGGCCGCCGGCGCACCGGTGGTCGCCGACCGGCGTGTCATCCTCATCGAGCGCGCGGACCACGCCAGTGAGCAGATCCAGAACGCCCTGCTGAAGGCGCTCGAGGAGCCGACCGACCGGCACACCTTCATCCTCGTGGCGGACGACCCGTCAGCGCTGCTGCCGACGATCCGATCGCGCTGCCAGCCGCTGCGCATCGGCCCGGTTCCGCTCACCGAGCTCCGCGATCACCTCATGGACGTCGAGCGACTGCCCGAGGACCAGGCCGTTGCCCTGGCCCGCATCTCCGGCGGGCTGGCGGGCACCGCGATCTCGTACGCCCGCGACGGCCAGCTGCTCGCCTGGCGGCGTCGGACGCAGCTCCGAGCTCACCGGGCTCCTCGAGCGCGGCCGCGCCGAGCGGTTCGCGTCGGTTCGCGACCTCATCGACGAGGCCGCGGCCTTCGTCCCGGCGCGCGGCGACGACGAGGAGGCTCGGACGCCGGCATCGGTCCAGCGCGAGGCGGCCCTGCGGGTGGTAGGCGCCTGGATCGGCGTCTCGCGGGACCTCCTGGTGGCGGCCGCGGGACGGGCCGAGCTGACGCCGAGCGCCGAGCTTGCCGTTGAGCTGGGTGATCTGGGACGGCGGATCGGCGTGGCGCCACTGCTGGGCATGCTCGAGCACCTGGAACGCGTGCATGCAGGCCTGGGCGAGAACGCCGCCCCGCGCCTGGCTCTCGAGTCGGCGATGCTCCGCTGGCCGATGCTGCCGGTGCCCGGAGACCGATGATCCGGGAGCGGCTGTCGGCCCGAGTGATCGGTCGGGTCCAGGGGGTCGGGTTCCGCTGGTGGGTGCGTCGGCACGCCGAGGACCTCTCCCTGGTCGGCTGGGTGATGAACGCCGATGACGAGCGATCGGTCGAGGTCATCGCGGAGGGCGACCCGGAGGCGCTCGCCGAGCTGGAGCGCCTCCTCGCGCAGGGACCGCCGGGTGCGCGTGTCGAGCAGGTCGACTCGCGCAGGCTGGCGGCCAGCGGCGAGTTCGATGGATTCGGGATCATGCGCTCGTGAACTGGCGAGCAATCGGCTGCGGCACCCTGGCCGCCGCCGTCTTCATCCTCCTCGGCGTGCTGGCCATCTGGCGCGCCGGAGCGCCGCCGGGCTGTCCCACCACGCTGCCGTACGAGCCGGCCTCGTACCGGCCCGCCGGGGACCTCACCGATGAACCGAGGTTGACGGGGGTCGATCAGCCGCTCGAGCAGTCCGGCTTCGCCTCGTTCGGGCTCGCCCGCTGGGAGGTCTGGGTCGAGCCCGGCCGCGCCCCGGCGGCCAGCGGCGATCTGCTGCCGCAGCGGATCGTGCTCGCCTGCGGGGACGGTACCTACCAGGCCTATCAACGAGGAACCGAATGACGCGACGACCGATCCTCCTGCTGGTGAACCCGGTCGCGGGTGGGAAGCCGGGCTCTGGCCCGGGCCTGGCCGACGACCCGGCGCTGCTCACCGCCGATGCGCTCCGTGACGCCCTCGAGCGGCGCGGCCTCGAGGTGACGCATCGCGAGCTCGCCGAGGGCGACGACCTGGCCGGGCTCGCCACGCACGCCGCCGACACCGGTCACGACGTGGTCATCGCGGGGGGCGACGGGACCGTCTCGCTGGCCGCCACCGCGATGCTCGGCCACGCCGCGGCGACGCTCGGCATCCTGGCGATGGGCAGCTTCAACAACATGGCACGGGGATTCGGCGTGCCCGTGACCCTGGAGGCGGCACTCGACGTCATCGGCTCCGGACACGGCGTGGAGGTGGACGCGGGATGGGTGGTCCGCGATGCCGAGGAGGACGGCCGCCCGTTCTTCGAGGCGGCGGGCGTCGGCGTCGACGCCGTCGGGTTCCTGGCGGTCGAGCTGGCCGAGAAGCACGGCTGGTGGCGCGCGTGGAAGGCGCTGGCGCGCGGCCTGCGGATGCGAAAGGCGCCGATGCGGATCACGATCGACGGCCGCGCGTATCGCACCGGCTCCCCGGCCGTGACCGTGAGCAACGGGCCGTACCACGGCATGGGCTTCGCCATCGCCGCCGATGCTGACCCGACCGACGGCCTCCTGAACGTGGCCGTCTTCAGCGGCATGGGTCGCTGGGAGGTGCTCCGCCACTTCCTCGCGGTCGCGCGTCGCCGCCCGAGCCGCGAGCCACGAATCAGCACCTACACCGGGAAGCGGGTGACGATCGAGGGAGTCCGCCGCGCGCTGCCTGCGCACGCCGACGGCACGAGCGTCGGGGTGACGCCGGTGAGCCTCGAGGTGCGGCCGCGGGCGTTGCGGATCTTTCGCTGACCTTCAGAGGTTGAGCGTCGGTCGGAAGAGGCGGTCGTGGGTGGCCAGCGCGAATCGGTCGGTCATTCCGGCGATGTAGTCGGCGGCCTGCACGACGAGCGGGGCCTCGTGCTGTCGGTACGAGTCGGGGATCTCCTCGGGGTGCTCGAGGTGCCAGTCCATCAGGTCGCGGATGACGGCGATCGCCCGTCGCTGCTGGCGCTGCTGCTCCGCCGACTGGTAGACGTTGGCGAACATGAAGTCGCGCAGCTGGTTCATGACGCCCAGGGTGGCCTCGTCCATCCGCACCGCGCCGGTCCGCAGCGACTCGTCGATCACCGCGCTGATCATGCTGCCGATCCAGTCCTTTCCCGGCTCGCCGAACCGCTCGCGGACGTCGGCGGGGAAGGACTCCCGGTCCAGGACGCCGGCTCGCAGCGCGTCCAGCGCGTCGTGCGCCAGGTAGGCGATGCGGTCGGCGAACCGGACGCAGAACGCCTCGGGGGTGGCGGGTGGAGGCTCGATCTTCCAGGAGTGGGCGCGGATGCCGTCGCTCACCTCCCAGGTGAGGTTCAGGTTCTCGAGGACCTCGAAGATTCGGACCGACTGCGCGGCGTGGTGCCACTCCTCGGGCGCGAAGAACGGGCTCAGCGCGTCCTCCCCGGTATGGCCGAACGGGGAATGGCCGACATCGTGTCCCAGCGCGATCGCCTCCGCCAGGGGTTCGTTGAGGCTCAGCGCTGCCGCCAGGGCGCGGGCCACCTGCGTGACCTGCATGGTGTGCGTCAGGCGAGTGACGTAGTGATCGCCCTCCGGGTTGAGGAATACCTGGGTCTTGTGCTTCAGCCGCCGGAAGGCCTTCGAGTGGATGATTCGATCGCGGTCACGCTCGAACGCGGTCCGGAACTCGTCCGGCTCCTCCACGCGTTCGCGCCCACGGGTGCGCGTCGAGCGCGTCGCCGCCGGGCTGAGGCGCTCCTCCTCCGCCTCCCGGGAGATCCGGTCGCGGCGGCGCAGCCCATCGGCCGCGGTCAGCTCCTGCATGGACCGATGATGACGGATGGCCGTCTGATAATGTGACCGGCTTTGTCAGGACCGATGCTCGCCGACCCGCGCACCGGCCGCCAGCATGTGCTGGCGGTCCTGCAGGCGCTGCTCGTCACCTTCCTGTGGTCGACGTCGTGGATTCTCATCAAGGTCGGCCTCGACGATCTCGACCTGGCGCCGATCTCCTTCGCCGGACTGCGCTACGCGGTTGCTGCAGCGATCCTGCTTCCGTTCGGGATCCGTGCCATGCGCGCCGGCCGGGCCGATGTGTCGCTCGACGGGCGTCTCCTTGTCCGCGTGGCCGTCTACGGCCTGCTCTTCGTCGCCGTGGCCCAGGGCGCTCAGTTCGCCGCGCTCGCCGTCCTGCCGGCCACGGCGGTGAGCCTCGTCCTGGCGTCGATCCCGGCGGTCGTGGCAGTGATGGCCCTCGCCGGACGGCACGAGCGCGCGACGATCGGACAGGCGGCCGGCATCGGCCTGCTCTCGGTCGGCGCGCTGCTGTACTTCGGCCCGTTCGAGGTCGCCCCCGATGCCGCGGTCGGCTTCGTCGCCGCGGGAATATGCGTGCTCGCGGCCGCCCTCTCCTCCCATCTCGGCCGACGGCTTGCCCGCGACGCCACGTCGCGGCTGGGTGGCCCGATCGGCCTCACCGCGTCGAGCATGGCGGCCGGCGCGGTGGCCCTGCTCGCCGTGGGCGTGGCCCTCGAGGGCTGGCCCGGGCCTGATCTCCAGGGCTGGCTCATCATCGGCTGGCTGGCGGTCGTCAACACCGCCTTCGCCTTCACGCTGTGGAACCACACGCTGCGGACCCTCACCGCGGTCGAGTCGAGCGTCGTGAACAACACGATGACGATCCAGATCGCCGTGCTGGCCGTCGTCTTCCTGTCGGAGCGACTCGAGCCGCTCCAGCTCATCGGCCTGCTGCTGGCGGCAGCGGGTGCCGCGGTGGTGCAGCTGGCGCCCGTGCTCCGGGGGCGCTACGGCCGCTGAATGGCGGCGGCACTCGTCTCGATCAGCTCGGGCTGCTCGGCATCGCCGCGCGCAGCTCCGTCGCCCCCCTGGATGATGCGGCGGCGGAGCCAGCCGGACGCGGTGTCGATCAGAATCGTCACCACCACGATCACGATGACGAGCATGCCGGCGCGCTCGTATCGGCGGTAGATCAGTGACTGGACGAGCGCCTCCCCCACGCCACCGGCACCGACCGCGCCGAGAATGGCCGATGCCCGGATGTTGATCTCGAAGCGGTAGAGCCAGAAGGCGATGATCTCGGGCAGCACCTGCGGCAGGACTCCCCAGCGCTGGATCTGGAGGGGGCGCCCGCCGGCAGCGCGCGCGGCTTCCACCGGGCCGGGATTGATGCCCTCGATCACCTCGGCGCTCAGCTTGCCGAGCGTGCCGACCGAGTGGACGCCGATCGCGAGCATCCCCGGGTACGCCCCGAGGCCGACCATGGGGATGAAGACGACCACCGCGACCAGGATCTCGGGGATGGCCCGGATCGCGTTGAGCAGCTGCCGGATGATGTTCGACACCAGCGGGCTGGTGATGTTCTTCGCCCCGAAGAAGGCGAGCGGCAGCGACAGGATCGCGCCGATGATGGTTCCGAGCCAGGCGATCTGGACCGACTCCATCATCGAGCCGAACGCGTCGCCGAAGTACGCCCACTCCGGGCTCGGGCTGAAGAACATCTTTCCGAAGATGTCGGCAAGCTGCGAGGGCAGGCGCGGGAGGTTCTCGATCTTCACCTCGATGGTCAGCGCTGCCCACGCGACCACGGCGACGAGCATCGCCGTGGCGATGTGCTTCGTCCGCTGGGATGGCCTGCCCGGCCTGGTCGCGGAACGCTCGGTCATACGAGCTTCCTGCGCAGCCAGATCGAGATCCACTCGACGATGATCACGAGCACGAAGATCTCGATGACCACGACCGCCAGGCGGTCGTACTGGAAGAACCGCCGATACTCGTTAATGAGGTTCCCGATGCCGCCGGCGCCGACGATGCCGAGAACGGCCGAGGCGCGGATGTTGAGCTCGAAGGCGTACAGCGAATACGCCACGTAGTTCGGCAGCACCTGCGGCAGCACCGCCCACCGGACGGTCAGGAGCCGGTTCGCGCCGCTCGCCCGCGCCGCCTCGATCGGTCCGGGGTCGACGCCGTCTACGGTCTCGGACAGCAGCTTGGCGACCACGGCGATGTTGAACAGGATCAGGGCGAGGATGCCTGGCAGGGGACCGATGCTCAGCGCCGCGACGAAGATGAGCGCGTAGAGCACATCCGGCAGGGCACGGACGACGCTCAGGATGCCGCGATCGATCGCGTAGGTTGCGAAGTTCGGCGACGTCACGCGTGACGCCAGGAACGCGATCGGGAGGGCGAGGGCGCAGCCGATGATCGAGGCGATGATCGCCATCTGGATCGTCTCCAGCATCGGGCCGATCGTGCGATCGACCACGCTGAAGTCCGGAGGCCAGAACTCGGCGAGGATGCCTGCGCCACGCGTCAGGTTGCCGAACAGGCGCGGAACATCGAAGTTGAGGCCGAAGTCCTCGCTGGCCGCCCACCAGGTGATCGCGGCGAAGACGACGAGCGCCACGGGCCCGACGAGCGAACGCGGTGGCCGGCTCGGACGCGCGCTGCGCGGCGCGGTCGCGGCGGTCATCCGGCGGTGGCCGCCTCGCCGAGCATGTCGTCGGCGGTCAGCGAGCGCCCGTAGATGTCACGGAAGACGTTCTCGTCGGCCTGGGCGCCGGTGCCGTCGTAGACGAGCTCGCCCGCGCGCATCCCGATGATGCGCTCGCCGTAGACCTTGGCCAGGTCGAGGAAGTGCAGGTTGATGATCGTCGTCATGTTCAGCTCACGGTTGATGCGCTGAAGGTCGCGCATGACGACGTGGCTGGTCGGTGGGTCGAGGCTGGCCACCGGCTCATCGGCCAGGATGATCTTCGGCTGCTGCGCGAGGGCGCGCGCGATGCCGACCCGCTGCTGTTGGCCGCCGGAAAGGTTGCTCGCGCGGACGTACGCCTTCTCCACGATCCCGACGCGTTCGAGCGCCTGCATCGCGATCTCGACGTCCTCGGGCTTGTACCAGGAGAGCAGCGAGCGGAACGTCCCGGCATCGTGGAGCCGGCCCATCAGGACGTTGTTGAGCACGGTCGTACGGTTCACGAGGTTGAAGGTCTGGAAGATCATGCCGATCCGGCTGCGGATCTCGCGCAGCTGCTTCGGCTTCGCGTGACGAACACTGACCCCATCGATGGTGACGTCGCCATCGGACAGCGGCACGAGGCCGTTGATCGCGCGAATGAGCGTCGACTTGCCGGCCCCGGAGAGGCCGACGATCACCATCATCTGGCCGTCCGGGATCTCGAGCGTGACGTTCTTCAGCGCATGGACACCACCCGGGTAAGTGACCGATGCGTTCTCGAATCGAATCATGGGCGGTATGGGAAGGGGCGGGCCCAGACGGACCCGCCCCTTGCCTCAGTCGCTCAGTCGCCTTCGATGCCGAGCTCGCGCGCGGCATCCTCGACGATGGTGAACGCGTCCTGGTCGGCCTCGACGAGATTGTCGATCTCGTAGATGTCGTTCAGGGTCTGCGCGCCCTCCTCGGTCGCGGCGTAGTCGAGCAGCGCCTGCTTGATCTCCTCCTTGAGGTCATCGGGCAGGCTGCCAAGGACGGCCCAGCCGTCGTTCGGGATCTCCGGACCGTAGGCGAAGACCACGACGTTCTCGGCGATGTCGCAGTCCGTCTCGGCCGCACCGCGGGCATCGTCGAACGCAACACCGACCTCCGCGTCGCCCTCGCAGACCGCGATGACGGAGCTGTCATGGCCGCCGGCGAAGATCGGGTCGATGTCGTTCTCGGGATCGATCCCCTGCGCGATGAAGATCGTCGCCGGGAAGATGTAGCCCGAGGCAGACGCCTGCTCCACGAAGCTGACGGTCGTGCCCGCCTCAATCGCGGCGAGCTTGTCGACCGCGACGGGGCCCTCATCGGCGTCGGCGGTGCCGTTGCAGTTCCGCCAGCCGGTCTCCTCGTCCACGACGACCGGCTCGTCCTCGCAGTACTTGTCCGGGTTGTTGGTCATGAACTGCGTGTGATAGGTCGCGCTGCCGAATCGCTCCGACTGGAGGATGATCTCCGCGCCGGCGCGGTCGCGCGCCTGCAGCAGCGAGAATGGACCGAAGGCGCCGATGTGGGCCTGGCCGCTCTCCATCGCTGTGACGAGGCCGGTGTAGTCGGTGGTGACCACGCCGCTCACCGGAATCCCCAGCGCCTCGCTCAGGTAATCCGCCACGGGCTGGATGGTCTCGACCAGGGCGTCCGCCTCACGCGACGGGACGAAGCCGATGACGAGCTCATCGGGAGCCTCGGCGGCCTCGCTCGGCGCGGCCATGCTCTCGGCGGGGGATTCGCCCCCGTCGCTCGTGCAGGCCACCGCGAACAGCATGATCGCGGTGAGCACTGCCAGGAATCGCAGGTGCTTCAATGTCTCTCCTCCATGGTCCGCGCCCGTGGCGCGGCTGATATGTCTGCCGACGATACTCCCCCATCAGAGCGCGTCGCCAGGGAGATGGCGGCGGTTGGCGGGCGTGTTCCGCTGGCGGTGGTGGCGCGCCGGACAGGATTCGAACCTGCGACCTTCGGCTCCGGAGGCCGACGCTCTATCCACTGAGCTACCGGCGCTCGCCATCGTGCGGGTCGGCCATCGTCGGCCGTGGGCATGGTACACGCGCCACCGATGCCCGTCATTCGTTCGACCGACCGGTCGCCGGACAGACGAAGGCCCCCGCCGAAGCGGGGGCCTTCATTGCTGCCGGATTCGCTAATCGCAAGGGCATCTTTCACGCACGGTTTCCCGCACTACCCTAACCCTAACCTACCCATGGCCTTGCAATCAGTAGTGAATCGCTGTGCGAACAGCCCAGTGAGAATAGACCAACTGTTCCCTTTAGACAAGGGTTTCGGAGGTTGAGATTCCTTTACAAAGCAAAGCGGTTTCCGGCGGATCCGAGCACGGAACGAGCGATGAATCGGCACGATCCGTCAGCGCGGGGAGGGTGGCGCCGCATGCGCCGATGGGACGGTTCCGGGCGAACCTCAGCTCTCGGAATCCTCGGCCGAGATCACGATCGTGTCGATGATCACCGGCGTGAGCGGTACGCCGATCCGGGGGTCATTGACGGGGACGTTGGCGATCGCGTCCACGACCTCGGTCCCGGTGGTCACCTCGCCGAAGATCGTGTAGACCCCTACCCGGCGCAGCGCCTCGTCGAGATCCACGAGGTCGATGAAGAATTGCCCGCCGTTCGTCCGGCCATTGTTCGCCATGGCGACGACGTACGGGTCGTAGCGGAGCCCCTCGGCCGCGGGCTCGATCTCGAACGCATAGCCGGGCCCGCCGGTGCCGAGGCCGGCGAAGTCGCCGCGGTTCGACCGCGTCTGGGGGTCGCCCGCCTGGATGACGAACCCGGCGATGACCCGATGAAAGGTGACCCCGTCGTAGTACCCGCAGCGCGCAAGGTTCACGAAGTTTGCGGTCGCGATCGGCGCCGCGTCACCGAACAGCTCGATCGTGAAGGAGCCGCTCGCGCCGCCGCTCACGGTGACGCTCGCCACCGCGGCGTCCTGGAGGATCGACTGCGCCTCGACCGCTGTCGGTGCCGCGGTCGGGCAGGCGGGCTTCGGGGACGGGGTCGGCTCTGCCGAGCAGGCGCCCAATGCGAGCACCAGGCCCAGCAGGACGGTCGCTCGTCTCATCGGCCTGGCGCCTCGAACAGGCGTCGAGCGTAGCTGACCGGCATCGTGCCGCCGTAGATCAGCGTGTCGTGGAATCGCTTCGCGGTGAAGTCGCGCCCCTCGCGTGCCTGCACGTCCGCCTTGAGCTTCTCGATCATGTGCCGTCCGAACAGGTAGGAGAGCTGGTACGTCGGCGTCGAGGTGTAGCGCCTCACCTCGGCCATGGCCGCCGGTCGCTCGAACCCCGTCTCGGTCGCCAGTCGCTCAACCGCCTCGTCGACTCCGACCAGGCCACGATGGAGGGACACATCCAGGATGATGCGAGTTGCGCGCCAGATCGCATCGGTGTGGACGATGTACCAGCCCCTCGGAGTGTCGTCGAATCCCGCCAGCTTCATCATCCGCTCGCAGTAGAACGCCCAGCCCTCCGCGAACTCCGCCGCGCCGGAGAACAGGCGGACGAGCGAGGGATTCGTGATCCCGGCCGACATCTGCAGGTGATGGCCCGGGTATGCCTCGTGGACCGAGGTGTTGTTGATGGACGATCGGTTGTGCTCCCGCATCATGCCCGGCGACGACGGTGGCGTGACGATGTAGGTGCCGACCGGGGACGGGTCGAAGCGCGCCGGGTCGTAGTACGCGGCGAAGGGTGTCAGGTGACGGGCGAACGACGGCGTCTCGATGACGTTCAAGTGGTCCTCGACCGGCAGGGTCGCAATGTCGTGGTCGACCACGAAGGCGCGCGCCGCATCCATTGCCGTGCGGTACTCGTGCAGGGCCTCGGCGAACGTCGCGGCGTGGTCGTCCTTGACGAGGTCAGCCACCTCCTCGGGCGACATCGTCGGATCGATCTCGGCGCAGACGGCATCCCGCGCTGCCTTTTCACTGACGAGCAGCTCCTCGCCGACGGCCAGGATCTCGTCACCGTCCGCCTCCAGCTCGCGAAGCCGGAGCATCTCCTCGAAGCGCTCCGGGCCCGCGGCCCACGTGCCGGACGCCCGCGGAAGAACGTCGGTGCGCAGCCAGTCGAGATGGTCGACGAGCGCGCGCCGCGTCGCCTCCACGGCCGCAGCCAGGCGTCGCGTGCCGGCGGCGTCATCGGTTTCGGAACGCGCAGCGGCGAGGATGGTGTCGAGGAAGCCCGGCAGCATCTCGGTGGACTGGATGTCGATCTCGGTCCACAGCCGGACCGGCTCGGTCACGCGCTCTCGCGTCTCGCGGAGGTAACGCGGTGCCGCCTCGAGCCGGGATGCGATGCCGGCGAGCCGCTCGGAAAGGGGGGCGAAGTCGCGCGTGAAGAGCGGGAAGAGCGCCTCGCCGATGTGCTCGGCAGCCTCCGAGGACCCGGCCCAGGTGCGGTACTCGGTCTGCCAGAGGATCCCGAGCCGAGCCTGGTGGACGGCGAGGTCGCGGTCGAGCGCCCGCTCGGGCGTCAGCTCACCGGGATCCACCGCCGACAGCTCATCGATGGTGCGCCGATAGAAGGCGACCTCCTCGTCGATCGCATCGCGACCGCCGCGCGACAGCTCGCCGTCATGGTCGTGGAGGCCGAAGAAGGTCGCGACCTCGGGGTGCATCGCCACCTGGTCGCGGAACCATCGGTCGATGGTTCGGTCGAAGCGGGCGTCGGCGTCGGATGGCGCCAAGGTCATCGGGCATACCTCGTCTCGCCGACCGCCGGTCACCGGCGGCCGTATCGGTCTGTCGGTCGGGAAGGCGTCTCAGCCGCCCGGGCCGATGACGCGCTCGAGGAAGCCTAGCACCGCCGCCGACCAGAGCTGCGGACACACCTGAAGCGTCTCGCCGTGGCCGGCCGCTTCGCACATCGCGCGGTCGACGGCCGAGCCGGCCTCCTCCGCTGCCGTCGCCAGCGCTGTCGCGTCATCCTGCCCGATGGAGTCGTCGGCGCCGCCGAACACGAGCAGCAGCGGGCGGTCGTCGAGGCGCCGTACGCCGAGCACGGGGTCGATGGAGCTCACGTCGACGCCGGTGCGGATCAGCGAGCCGAGGAGGATCGCCCAGCTCCCCGGGAGCGCCAGGGGGTATCCCGCTCGCTCCAGGCGAGCCTGGATCGCGTTGGCGAGCGTCGCGTGGGTGGACTCCACGATCACGCCTGCGACCCGCTCATCGCGGTCAACCTCCGCGAGTGCGGTGGCGCCGCCCATCGAGACGCCGAGCACGGCGATCGCGGTCGGCGCCTTCTGCACCTGCAGCCAGTCGAGCAGGGCGCGGAGATCGGCGGCCTCGCCGACGCCCTGCGTCGTCTGGGCGTCTCCGCTCTGGCCGTGGTTGCGGAGATCGGGGATCAGCAGGTGGTACGCGTCGTGAAGGACGGCGGCGCGCTCGAGCATCGCGCTCTTGTTGCTGCCCCAGCCATGGACGATGACCACGGTGGGGGCCGCCGCCATAGCGCCGTTGCCGGCCGGGATGTACCACGCCGCCAGGCCCACGCCGCCGGGCCCGGTCACCTCGTCCCCGGCGAGCGCGCCGCGAGCCGTGCAGTTGGTGGGGTCGGGTTCGCCAGCCAGGGCCGCGTCGGCCGCTTGGTCATAGTTCACCGCCTCGTAGGCCCACCCCATCGTCGCCGGCGTCCGGCAGTCGGTGCTCGGCGACGGAGCCTCGGTGAGCTGGCGGGATCCCTCGAAGCCGACGTAGCCGAAGTAGGCGACGAGAACGACGAGCAGCGCGGCGAGCAGGAACGTCACCCGCTGGGTGATGCGCGCGCGGCGCGTGAGCGGTGGCGGCGGCGGCTCGTAGGGCATCGGCTGCGCCGCAGTATACGGTCGCGCTGCAGCCCATCGGTCCGACCACGTACAATCCGTCGCCCATGACATCGCGACGTCCCGTTCGAGCCGCCTCCGCCGCCGGCGCCCGCGGCCGAGCCCACCACTCCCTCGCCCCCGAGCACCTCGGGGAGGCGGCCGCGGCCGCCACCCTCGCGGTGGTAGTGGGTGGTGTCGCCCTGGCCATCACCGGCGTCGGCGTGATCGCCATGGGCCTCACGATCGGCTCTCGGTACGCCTCCAGTCCGCCTCCGGACGTCGGTTCACTTGCCGTGATCCCGGTGGTGACCGGCCTGCTCGTGCTCGTCCTCGGAACGGGGCTGACGGCCGGCGGCATTGCCGTCTTCAACGAGGCCCGCCGCGCACGCCGTGCGACCGGCGCCCTGGCCGGGGTGGCCGCAGCGCTCTCGGCGGCCGGCACGGTGCTGGCGATGGCGCGTCCGCCCGCCGACCCGGTGCTGGCCGTGGCGCTGACCGTCACCACGCTCGTGTTCGGCGTCGCCGCGATCCTGCTCCTGCGCTCGCGTCGCTGAGTCGCGGGCGATGGCGCGGGCCATCCTCGGCATCGGCGCCGCCGCCTGGTCGGTCGGCTGCATGGCCGCCATCGCGGTGGCGATCATCGGCGTCGAACGCCTCATGGCGCTGCTTCCACCGCTCCAGATCGACGCCGATGCCGTTCGCGGTGCCGTGCTGGCGGTGGCTGCAGCATTCGCTCTCGCGGCGTCCGCCCACCTGGTGGTGCTGGCCGGCCTTCGGGCGCATCGGCGCCGAGCCTGGAGCGCCGGGATCCTCCTGGCAGGACTGCTGGCGGCCGTCTTCGTCGCCCTCACGGCGGCCGCGTTCACCAGTGCCGTGGCCGGCACCGGCGCGGTCATCGTGCTCGTCGCCTCGGGCATCGCGGCGGCGCTGGCTGCCTCGGGCTACGCCCTCGCGACGGTCCGGTTGGTGGCCGAGCTGCGCGCCGGGACGGGCGACTGAAGGGATCGGCGCCCTGTGCTATGCTCCGCCACCGTCACTCCCGCGGGCCCGTGGTGTAGTGGCCCAACATGCCAGCCTGTCACGCTGGAGATCGCCGGTTCGAATCCGGTCGGGCCCGCCATCGCTTCCGGTGAGTGACCGATGAGCCTCCAGCGCCACGCCGTCGCCGACCTAGCCGCCTGGCTCCCGCCGTCCTCCGAACAGGCCGCATTGCGCGACGCCTTCCTGGCGCACCTGCAGGCGCATCCCGACGGCACGTGGCGCACCTGCGCTCCGGCGCACGTGACGGCCAGCGCGGCGATCCTCGACCCACCGACGGAGCGGATCCTGCTGGTCATGCACCGCAAGGTCGGGCGCTGGCTCCAGCCCGGCGGTCATTGCGAGCCCGGCGACGCGACGCTGGCGGCAGCCGCTATGCGCGAGGCAGCCGAGGAGTCCGGCATCGACGGACTGCGGGTAATGCCCGGCATCGTCCAGGTCGACCGTCACCCGGCGCCGTGCCAGCCGGGCGTGGTCGTGGAGCATCTCGATGTTCGCTACCTGGTCATCGCACCGCCCGGCACGACCCCGCGGGTCAGCGACGAATCGGACGACGTCCGCTGGTTCGGATGGTCGACCCTGCCGGACGGGATCGAGCCGACGATCGTCGAGATGCTTGCGGCTGCGCGGACGGCGCTGGGCTAGCGCGTCGGGACCGACGGGTCAGCCGTCGCTGTCTGCGGCGGCGCCCTGGACGGCCTGCCGGGTCGCCTCCTGGCTCGCCTCCTCGCGGCGGTCCTGCTCCCGCGAGCGCCGTCGGCTGGTGATCGCCTCGCAGGCTTCGTCGATGTCGTTCGTCACGGTCAGCAGGTCGAGATCCTCGGGGCTGATCTTCTCCTCGTAGAGCGGCTTCTCGCGGATCCATCGCATCATCCCGTCCCAGTACTCCTTGCCGTAGAGGACGACGGGAAAGTGATCGACCTTGCCGGTCTGGATGAGCGTGAGCGACTCGAAGAGCTCGTCGAGGGTTCCGAAGCCACCGGGGAAGATGACGAAGCCCTCGGCGTACTTCACGAACATCACCTTGCGCACGAAGAAGTAGCGGAACTCCATGCCGAGGTCGACGTACTCGTTGAGCCCCTGCTCGAATGGCAGCTGGATGTTCGCGCCGATGGAGAGCCCGCCGGCATCCTTCGCTCCGCGGTTCGCCGCCTCCATGATTCCCGGTCCACCGCCGGTGATGATCGCAAACCCCTGCTTGACGAGCTCGGCCGCGAGGCGCCGGGCCGCGCCGTAGTACCGATTCCGGCGTCCGACTCGCGCCGAGCCGAAGATGCTGACCGCCGGGCCGACGTCGGCCAGCGCGTCGAAGCCTTCGACGAACTCGCCCATGATGCGCAGCGTGCGCCAGGTGTCGGTCTCCTGGAACCGGCCCGCCTCGATGTGCGAGCGAAGGAGCTTCTGGTCCTCGGTCCGCCGGTCCGCTGTCGCCGACCCCCGGACCACCACCGCCCCACGCCGCTTCTCAGGCTCGTTCTTCTTGCGGGGCATGGGACTCCTCTCGCTCGACAGGTCCGGGGACGGATGCTACGGTGACGGCTCGCCGGAACGTCCACCGTACCGCATGGTGCGTGCCGGTCGGATCTCGTACTCGGATGGATTCTATTGCCGGACCTCCTGCGACGCGCCGTCGCACTGACCGCACTGAGCGCGCTGGGCATCGGCCTGCTCGCGCCGCTCACCGCCCGATCCGCGCTCCCCGACCTCCCGGTCGCCGTGGAGCCGCTGCTCGCCGACCTTCCCGTTCCGGCCATCGCGCTGGATCGCGGCCTGACCGCTGATCGCGCCACGGCTTCGCGACTCACCCTCGCCGCCATCGCCCCCGCCGCCCCGGAGCTCGTCGCGGTGGCCGCCGTGCCCACGCCGCCATCTGCACCGATGGAGGCCGCACTGGTACCGGTCGCGACGCCACCACCGGCGCCCAGCGCCGCGGTCGTGGCGGCGCTCCCGGCCACCGACGACGCGGTCACCGGAAGCGCCTCGTGGTACTGCCACAAGGTGGGGACCTGCCCGATGGGCTTCACCCCGGCCGATGCGTTCGTCGCTCTTCCCGGTGCACTCGGTGGAGCGGGCGGGCGTGGAGTCCTCGGCTACGTCACGGTTTGCGCAGATCGATGCGTCGAGCTGCCGATCGTGGACTACTGCGCCTGCTACTGGGGTACCGCCTCGCAGCGCGTGGTCGACCTGTCGGCCGCGGCCTGGGCGCTCGTCAGCGACCAGCCCCGCAGCGCGGGCGTCATCCAGGTCACGCTGCATCTGGGCAGCTGACGCCGATGACGCTCGTTCGCCGCATCCTGTTGCTGGCTGCCATCAGCGTGTCCGGCGTGGCGCTCCTGGCACCCCTCGCCGCGCGATCCGCCGTCCCGGCGCCGGTTGCGCTCGAGGATCGGCTGCTCGCCGTCGAGGCCGCGCCGCGCGCCGACGTCGACCGCGGCTCGCTCTCGATCCGCGCGGCCTCCGGTCCCGCCCCTGCCGCCGAGGTCGCGGAGGAGGTCGTGTCGGGCCCGGTCCCGACACCCGGCGAGGCGCCGATGGAGGCGACCCTTCATGTCATCCCCGCCCCACCGCCCGTCGTCGCAGCGCCGCCGGTGACCTACGACGGCGACACCGTCTGGGATGACCTGGCGCAGTGCGAGTCGGGTGGGAACTGGGCGATCAACACCGGGAACGGCTACTACGGCGGGCTCCAGTTCAGCTACGACACCTGGCACGGCTACGATGGCGGCGAGTTCGCCGAGTATCCGCACCAGGCGACGCGCGCGGAGCAGATCGTCGTCGCAGAGCGGCTGCATGCGGCGCGCGGCTTCCAGCCGTGGCCGGCCTGCCGCGTCAAGCTCGGCCTGCCCTGATCCGACGGACCATCGGCGTCGTCCCACCTGGTTGTCCCCCGCGGCGGTCATCCGCGGCCGACTCAGCGGCGCCGCGCCGAACCGTCGAGTAGGATCCGACCATGCTCCAACCGGTCCGGATCGGTCACGTGGTGCTCAAGGTGCGCGACCTGGACCGGTCGCTGGCCTTTTACCGCGACCTGCTCGGCTTCCGGGTCGCGAGCGAGATGAGCAACGTGATGATCTTCCTCACCGCGACGGGTGAGAACCACCACGACCTCGCCCTGCTGCGTGTCGGTGACTCCGCTCCCTCGCCCCTGCCGACGGCGGTCGGCCTCTACCACGTCGCCGTCCAGCTGGCGGATTGGGATGCCGTCAAGGCGGCGCACGCCCTGCTCTCGGAGCGTGGGCTGCTGAAGGGCACGGCCGACCATGGCGTCTCGAAGAGCCTCTACACCACCGATCCCGATGGCAACGAGATCGAGCTCTATTGCGACTCACCGCGCTCGGAGTGGGAGGGGCGGGTCGATCAGGCGATGACGGTCCGGCCGCTCGAGCTCGACTGACCGTTCGGCACACCGATTGCTTGGTGGGCGGACGTGCCGTTTCTTCCGTTCGTCCTGCTCCTCGCATGGCAGGCCCTCAGCCGCTCCGCGTCGTTCGCCCTCGGCTGGGCGACCAGCCTGTACTTCGGCCAGGTCCCCGGCCGTCAGGGACGGATGCTGTCGGTCGTCAGCCTGGTCGCGGCCGGCTGGGTGATCCTCGTCATCGGCTTCGCGATCCCGATCTTCGGTGGCGCCGCCCTCGAGGCCGCCGGGGTGATCGACGACAACTTCGACGTGGCGTGGTTCCACTACCTCGGCCTGCTCGCGGCGATCATCGCGGTGCCGCCGGCGGTGGCGGCGATCACCGTCTGGGGCGAGTTCCACGACGACCGCTCGGTCGGGACGTGGCTCGGACTGGTGCCGATGAGCTATCCGTCGACGGCCATGCTGGGCGCATCGGTGCTCCAGATGGTCGCCTTCACGCCCTACCTGCTCTTCCAGCGGTGGCGCCACAAGCGCAAGTTCGTGCAGGTCTCGCTCGTCATGCGCGAAGGGACCGATGACGACGACCTCGTCGAGGCACTGCGCGATGCCCTGCGCGCGATCGACATCCACGACGTCGAGGTCACCGAGGCATCCGGGGTGAAGGTCTGGCCGATGCGCACCGTCGGCTTTGCCGCGCAGCATCTCCTCGGTGCCGTCGTGCGGGGCGAGCCGATGAAGCTCGAGGCCGGCGAGCTGGAGCTCTTCGCCTACGCCACCAACGTCTCCATCCAGGGGCCGAAGGAGGCGACGTACCGCGTGCGGGCGGCCATCGAGCGCAAGCTCGGCTTCCACGAGGCCTATCTCACCTGGAACGACGACGCCCAGGAGATCGAGGAGGCGTTGCTGCTCGCGCATCGGGAGGCCGATGGCGACGTCGAGCGCCTGCGCGAGCGCCTCGACGAGATCCAGGCGGAGATGGATACGGCCAGCCTCAACTCCGAGGAGTGGAACGTCCTGTACCGGCGACGGCTGCAGATCGAGCTCACGGCGCGGGCGGGTCGCGACGAACGGGAAGCCGCGGGGACTAGAGGGTGAGGTCGCCCTGCATGATCACGTCAGCCTCCGTCGGGACATCGGAACCGCCCAGTGGCTCGATCGTGATCATCGCCTGCCGGGTGCCCCGGAGCGACGCATCGATCGTCAACGCCGCCATGCCGCGCGCGTCGGGCTCGAAGGTGCCGACCCCGACGATGGTGCCCTCCCGCTCGACCCACAGCTCATAGGTTCGCCCCGACGCGAGCTCGGGAAGCCCGCTCATCAGGAGCACGGCGCCGGCCGAATCGGCCTCGACCACGAGCATGAAGCTTGCCTCCGCGGCGTGGCCCGTCCCGCTCATGAAGAACGCATCGGCGCCGGTGGCGACCGCGCGCTCGATCCACGCCTCGGCGGTGTCGAGCTCGGTCCCGATCGCGGTGAGG
Organism: uncultured Chloroflexia bacterium; assembly: GCA_963704115.1. Classification (GTDB taxonomy): domain Bacteria; phylum Chloroflexota; class Limnocylindria; order QHBO01; family QHBO01; genus JACDBZ01. The sequence goes on along the minus strand of CAVPGY010000001.1, from coordinate 262,344 downwards.
CGGGTTCGGGCATCGGCGAGCTGATCGCGGAGCGCCCCGTTCTCACCGACCTGCACCGCGAGCGCCAGGCTGGCGGCAAGCGCCAGGGTGGTCGCACCCATCGCCACCGGTCGCCACCAGGTGCGCCGGGCCGAGCGCAGGCGCGGCGTGACGGCCCGGGATGCCTCGGGGCGCACGGCGTCGAGCAGCCGCGACCGAAGCTGCAGCGAGGGCGCGTCTTCATCCGGCCAGGCGCCACCGATCGCTGACGCCAGCTCCACCGCGTCACGCAGCTCCGGGTGCGGCCGGCGGCACGTGGCGAGGTGGGCGCGCAGGAAGGCGACCTCGTCCGGATCCAGCGCGCCGAGCGCCGCGGCCGGAGCCAGTGCGGCGAGATGGGCGCAGTCGTCGTGGTTCACGTTCGGAGTACGGGCCAGGGCACCGGAGCGGATCAGCCGCCGCAAGCGGCGTCGCGTAGGATGCGCCGATGCGACGGCTGCGGCGGATCGGGCTGACGCTCCTCGCGATCCTGCTGCTGATGACCGCGTGGGAGCCGACGCGGGTGACGCTGCAGTCCGCCGTGATGCTGCCGAGCATGCTCGGATCCGGGCCACAGCCGCTGCCGCTGTTCACGAAGCCGCCGCAGCGAATGAGCCTGCCGTACCGCGCCGTCGAAGGCGGCGAGCCGGACCTCGCGGAGCTGTGGCTGCCGGAGTGGGCCTCCGACGAGCGACCGGCCGGCGCCATTCTCATGGTCTTCGGCGTGAACAACCTCGGCCGCAACCACCCGGCCATCGTGCGGGTCGCCGACGCTCTGGCTCGCACCGGTGTGGCGGTGCTGGTCCCCGACTCGCGGACCCTGCTGGATGGCCGCCTCGAGGTCGGCGAGATCGGTGGCGTGGTGCGACGCCTTCCAGCTCCTGGCGGCGCGACCGGAGGTGGACCGCGAGCGGATCGGGATCTTCGGGTTCAGTGTCGGCGGATCCCTCGCGCTGCTGGCGGCCCGGGATCCGGCGATCGCCGGATCGGTGCGGTGGGTGAACGCCTTCGGGGCCTACGCCGATGCGACGACCTACCTGGCGGCAGTATCAGCGCATGCGTACCGCGCACCCGACGGCGCGCGGGAGGCGGCCTGGACGCCGACGCCGCTGGCCCGGGAGGTCTACCTGCGCTTCCTGCTCGATCAGGTCGAGGATGTGGGCGATCGTCGGACCCTCGAGGCGGCCTTCGGCAGGGCGATCCTGGACGGCGACCGTCCCGCGGCGGATGCGTCCCTCCGCGAGGAGCTCGAGACGCAGGTCGCTCGCACCGTCCACGACCTGCTGACTGCGCCCACGCTGGAACAGGCGACGGCGTCGATCGACGCCCTGCCGGCCGAGAGCCTGGCCTTCATCGCCGCGATCTCGCCGGTCTGGCGGCTGGCCGGCCTGGAGGCGGACGTCCACCTCATGCACGAGACGGAGGACCACCACGTCCCCTTCGTCGAGTCGCGGGTGCTGGCATCGGCGATCGACGCGCGCGGACGCCTGGCGGCGCATACCGAGTTCCGGCTGTTCGACCACGTCCAGCCCGACGACCTGGACCTCGCCGCCGCCGCGCCCGAGCTTTGGCGGCTCCTCCTCCACGTGCGTGCCCTCATGGAGGAGACGCTCTGAGGCTCGCTACTGGGCGCCGGCGAAGAGGGCGAGCGACCCGAAGACCAGGATCACGCCGACCGACACGATGATCAGCCGGGCCAGCCATCGGTTCGCGCCGCGCTCGGGGAGCGGCTGGTACGGCCGGCCGCGACGCCGGCGCGAGGATCGGCTCACGCGGGCCCCCAGCTCCGGCGGAAGAGGAACGGCACGGTGAGCGCCTCGCGGCTGGACACGCTGCGGAGCTGCTTGCGGGTCCGCTTCAGCAGCTTGCCGTGGTACGTGCCGTCGCCGTAGGGCTCGAGCAGCCGCGCGACGTCCCATTCGCGGATGCCGGCAACCGCCGAGTCGGGGAGCCATCGGTCCAGGATCGCCTTCGCCTCGTCGATCGCCACGAAGCGCCGTGAGCGCGTCGCGTTGTCGAGGGTGATCAGCGCGTTGCCGAAGCTGACGTCGACGTCCTCGACCAGCGTCGTCAGGCGCTCCATGGTTCCTGGGATGCGCTCGGGCTTGAACAGGCCGGTGAGGATGACGCGCCGTTCATCCGGCCCGAGCGCCTCGAGGTGCTCGCGCAGGCTCGGCACGCCGGCGACGGGTCGGCGGCGGGCACGTCGTAGTCGTACAGGCGAACCATCATCGGTCGGTTGATCCTAGCCCGCCGTGGCGGCAGGTGCAGCGCTCGACTCCTGGATCAGCTCGATGACGTTGCCATCGGGGTCGCGGACGAGCGCACTAGTTCCATCGGATGCTCGCTCGAAGACGGCCCCGGCGTCGGCGAGACGCCGGCAGAGTGCCCCCAGGTCCGGGGTCACCAGGTCGAAGCTCACCGTCGATCGGGTGGCGTACGGCGTGTCATCGGCCGGACCGGCAGCCACCGCCAGGAGCAGGAAACGTGCGTCGCCGAGATGGCAATGGAGCGCGACGGGCCCTTCCAGCTCATCGGCCACAAGGCCGAGCAGGTCGCAATAGAAGGTCCGCATCCGCGGCAGGTCCGCGCCGATGATGTTGATCTCGCCGAGCCGTACACCCGGAGTCTACGGTGTGGCGGCTACACTACGGCCTCCGCCCCACGGGCGGATCGGTCCATTCATGCTGGAGGCCCCGTTCGCATGCTCCTCGACGGCAAGAAGCTGCTCATCACCGGCGTCCTGACCGACGACAGCATCGCCTTCGCGGTCGCGAAGGTCGCCCAGGAGCAGGGCGCGGAGGTGCTCCTCACCAACGTCGGGCGCGGGGTCCGGCTGACCGAGAAGGTGGCGCGCAAGCTTCCGTCGACGCCCGACGTGCTCCAGATGGACGTGAACAACCCCGATGACATCGACGCGGTGGCGAGCGAGGTGATGTCGCGCTGGGGCCGGCTCGACGGGGTGCTGCATTCGATCGGCTTCGCGCCGCAGGACGCCCTGGGCGGCAACTTCCTCACCGCTCCATGGGAGAGCGTCTCGATCGCCTTCCAGACCTCGGCCTACTCGCTCAAGGCACTCTCGGTCGGGCTGCTCGAGCCGATGAAGGTCGCAGGCGCCGATGCGGGCGCGTCGGTCGTCAGCCTGACCTTCGACGGGCGGCTGGCATGGCCGATCTATGACTGGATGGGCGTCGCCAAGGCCGGTCTCGAGGCGATCACCCGCTACCTGGCCCGTGACCTCGGCGAGCACAACATCCGCGTCAATACCGTCTCGGCCGGCCCGATCCGCACCATGGCCGGCAAGAGCATCCCGGGCTTCGACGCCATCAGCGGCACCTGGAGCGGCCGTGCTCCGCTGGCCTGGTCGCTGACCGATGCGACCCCGGTGGGCAACATGTGCGCCTTCCTGCTTTCGGATCTCGCCTCGATGACGACCGGCGAGATGATCCACGTGGACGGCGGCTATCACGCGCTGGGCGCCGACTTCAAGCCCCGCTCCGAGTAGTCATGGAGCCGCCCCGGAGCGTCGGCGAGCATTTCGACGAGTGGGCGCCGCGCTACGACGCCCAGATCCGCGAGATGGTCCCGCGCTACGAGGAGGTGCACGACACCCTCCTCGCCCTGCTGGCGCTCCGGCCGCCGAAGCGGGTGCTCGATCTCGGCGCGGGCACCGGCTACACGCTCCGGCGGGTGCTCGAGGCCATGCCGGACGTTCGCGCGCTCGGCCTTGACGTCTCGAACGAGATGCTCGACCGCGCCCGCCAGCGCCTGGAGGGCCTGGAAGATCGCGTGGAGCTCCGAACGAGCGACATCGCAGCCCCGGAGATCGATGGGTCCTTCGACGCGATCATCAGCATCCTGGCGGTCCACCACCTGCACGCCGATGAGAAGCGCCACCTGTTCAGCCGGATCTGGGAGCACATCGAGCCGGGTGGCGTCTTCCTGCTGGCCGACTACTTCCGCCCGGCGATGGACCGATTGAGCGAGCTCTACGATCTCCCCGCCGAGCCCGACCCGCACGAGGCCGAGCACGATCACCCGGACACCGCGGCGGAGCATCTCTCGTGGCTGGTCGCCGCAGGGTTCGCGGCGGTGGACGTCGTCTGGAAGTACGACGACGTGGGGGTCATCGTCGCCTGGCGCGCCGAGCGCTGACGTCTTCGGCAACCGGCCGACTACGCCACCACGGCCACCGGGCTCGGCCGCACCGACGCCGATCGAGCCTCGAGATCGAGGAGGAAGCGCTTGGCGGGCAGGCCGCCGCCGTAGCCCCCGAGCCCGCCGCCGGCCGCGATGACGCGATGGCATGGCACGATGACCGCGATACGGTTCGAGCCGTTGGCACGCCCGACGGCGCGTGACGCTGCCGGCACGCCAACGCGCCGCGCCAGCTCGCCGTAGCTGATCGTCTCGCTGTACGGGATGCGGAGCAGCTCATTCCAGACCTGCTCCTGGAACGGTGAGCCGGGGAGCCGAATCGGCAGGTCGAAGTCGCTCCGAACGCCGGTGAGGTACTCCCGCAGCTGCCGCTCGGCCCGATCGAGGAGCGGGGACGAGCCGTCGGAGGTCGGCCCGACGCGACGCCTCGTGGTCGCCAGCTGGACCGGCATCATCCGCCGCTCGCTGAAGTCGGCCAACACGAGCGCGTCGTCGGTGGCGCCCAGGGTCATCGGGCCGATCTGCGTGTCGATCCGGCGCAGGGTGACCGCGCGCGCGTCGTCCGGGTGGCAGCGCAGGCAGGGCCGGTAGCCGGCCGCGCGCGCGGTGGCCGCATCGGGTAGATAGGCCACGTGGGCCGGCAGCGGCTTGCGGGCCCGGCACGAGGGGCGGCAGTAGATGCCGGTGGTCCGGACGGCGCCGACGAAACGGCCGTCATAGGCGGGGTCTGCGGCGAGGAATGCTCGCTCGAATGCTGCGATGTTCATGCCGATGAAACGAGGAGCGCCACCGACCTGTGAGATCGGCTCAGGCGTTGCCGGGCTGCTGGCGCATGACGAGGTTGACGTTGAATGGCGCGCTGCCGAGCAAGGCGTCGCCCGCCCGAACCTCGATGCGGTAGCGGCCGATCTCCTCGATCCGCATTCCCTTCAGGTCGGCCACGATGTTCGCCGTCGTGGCGTTGGCGGGCACCTCGATGCGCAGCCGTGGTGCCTGCTGGAGCGTGGGCTTGCCGGACGGGCTCATCACCTGGAGCGTGAGCTCGTGCGGTCCGGGCGATGCCTCGAGGATGGCGACGATGAAGCAGCGGCCGTGAGTCGCCGGAAGGCGAGCGACGTTGATCTGGCTGAAGACGCCGATTGCGCTGATCTTGCCGTCCTGGGCGGTGAGCGCGTAGTCGCACAGCAGCAGCGTGTGGAGCTGGAGGTCGGCCATCGGCAAAGCCTACACCGGGGACCGCGAAGGGGCCGTCAGTGTCGATCCGGCCCCAGGTGCGCGGCGACCAGGCGGGTGAGCCGTTCCGGGTCGTCGGGCAGCTCCGGCGGGATCATCCCGCCGCGCAGCAGCGAGGCGAGCCCGTGCACGAGCGCCCACGCCGCCAGGGCGCCGCTCGCCCGGTCGGCGTCGGGGGCGAGGATCTCCGGCGCGCCGCCATGGAGCGATGCGCCCGCCGCGGCTCGCGCAGCGACGAGTGCCGGATCGTCGGCATGCACGAGGTCCTGGTCGAACATCACCGCGAATGCGCCGGGGCGTTCGACCGAGTACCGCACGTACGCGACGCCGACCTCGAGGAACCCGCGACCGCGGACGGCGGTCAGGGTCTCGGCCAGGGCTTCGAGCCCGTCGACCGCCAGGGCGGTGAGCAGGCCGGCCTTGTCGCCGAAGTGATGGGTCGCGGCCGCATGCGAGACGCCGACCCGTCGGGCCACTTCGCGGAGGCTCAGGGCCGACGGGCCCTCCTGGGCGATGAGCGTCTCGGCGTGACGAAGCATCTCCGCGCGCAGGTTGCCGTGGTGATAACGCGGTCGAGGCATGTTGGCTGATCTGACCATTGACAAGTTAGAGTCACTTCGCTAATGTGACCGATGGAAAGATACCACAGGAGAACGATCCGTGACCCTCGACGCCACCCTGGCGATCGTCCATCACCTCGCCGCCTTCAGCCTCGCAGCGCTCATGCTTGCCGAGCTGGTGCTGCTCCGCGGCCTTCTCGATGGCGACGCGATCCGCCGGTTCGGGATCATCGACGCGATGTACGGCGCCTCGGCCGGGACCGTCGTGGCAGCCGGCATCGGCCGGCTCCTGTTCGGTGCCGTCCCGATCGATTTCTACCTCGGCAACGCCTTCTTCTGGATCAAGATGGCGTCACTCGCCACGGTGGCCGTGATCTCGCTGATGCCCACCATCCAGGGCATCCGCTGGCGACGCGCGCTCGCGACCGATCCGTCGTTCGCCCTGCCGAAACCGGAGATCGGCCGCGTCCGGCAGGCCCTGATCGTGCAGCTGGTCGTGCTGCCGCTGATCCCGATCTCGGCCGCGCTCATGGCCCGCGGGATCGGCGCGCTCTAGGCCGTCAGCGGTCGATGGGCAGCCCGGCGCGCTGCCAGGCGGCCGTGCCGCCGCGGACGTTCACGGGGCGGCTGAATCCGTTCTTCTGCAGGTAGGCCGCCGCGTTCCGGCTGCGGTTCCCAGTGGCGCAGATGAGGTAGACCGGCGCCTCGCGCGGCAGCTGGTCGAGGCTCGCGGGCAGCTGCGCGAGCGGGATGTGCCGTGCCCCCCGGGCCCGTCCGGCGCGCCACTCGTTCGGCTCCCGCACGTCGATCAGCACCGCGCCGGGCTCCGTGGCGAGGCCGTCGGCGGTCGCCTGCACATCGGCCTCCTCGACCTTCGGACCGAACAGGAAGCTCACCGGCCCGTCTCCAGCGCGCTGGCGACACGGCGCAGCCGCTCGCGTGCCTCGGCCGCCACCGATCCGACCGGGCCGGGCCCGACCAGCCCAAGGGCGGCCTCGGGATCCATGATCTCGATGCGGGTGCCGGCGCCCTCTGGCCGGAGCACGACGTTGCAGGGCAGCAGCGCTCCGACCGATGGATCGGCCTCAAGCGCGCGATGCGCCAGCTGCGGGTTGCAGGCACCGAGGATGAGATACGGCTCCCGCTCGATGCCGAGCTTGTCGTGGAGCGTCGCCTGGACGTCGATCTCGGTCAGGACGCCGAAGCCCTCGGCGCGGAGCGCATCAGCGACGAGCTGGCGCGTCTCAGGGACGGTCCGATCGACGACCGTCCCGAACGTGTACTGGGTCTGCGTGTTCATCTCACCTCTGCCGGCACCGCCGGCGCATCCGTGACCACCGGGAGTCCGGCGGTTCGATAGGCATCCATGCCGCCCACGACGTGGGCGATCTCGTCGCGCCCGGCGCGAGCGAGCAGGCTGGCGGCGATCGCCGACCGATAGCCGCTGCCACAGATCACGAGCACCGGCCCGGCCGGCACCTCGTCGATCCGGCTCGGCAGCTCCGCCCCGGGGATGTGGAGGGCATCGGGGGCATGGCCGTCGCGCCATTCGCTGGCTTCGCGGACGTCGAGGATGGTGGCGCGTTCGCCGGCGACCTCGTTTACACGGACGCGGCGGAGCGTGGCGGTCTCGCCGGTCCACGCGTCCATGCCGCCCTGGAGCCAGCCGGCGATCCGGTCGAACCCCGACCGGCGCAGCTGGGCGATCGCCGGGTCGAGGTGGTCGGGGTCGTCCACGACGAGGACGATCTCGTGGTCGATCGGCGCCACCGCGCCCGCCCACGTCCCGAAGGTGTCGCCGAGCCCGACGGATAGCGCGCCGGGAACGTGACCCGCGGCGAACAGGTCCGGGTCGCGGACGTCGATGATCGTCGCGCCGTGGCCGGCGGCATGAGCCACCTCGTCGGCGGTCATCGGCCGCGGGACAGACAGGTCGGCCATCGGCGTGGCGCCCGCCTGGTTCATCGGCCGCATGCGACGCCAATGGGCCGGGACGCTCGGTTGATCCCCGAGGATGAAGCGGGTGAAGGCATCGGCATCCGGCTGTCCGAGCGCGGGGTTGTGGCGCCGTTCGAAGCCCACGGTCGACCAGCGCTTGCCGCCGATGCCGGTGCCGCACAGGGAGCCGGCTCCGTGGGTCGGGTAGAGCTCGATCCAGTCGGGCAGTGGCGCGATCCGGTCACGGAGCGTGGCGTAGAGCTCCCCGGCGGCGCGACTCGCCTGGTCCGGGCCGCCGAGCAGGTCGGGCCGCGCCGCCGTTCCGACCAGCAGCGCTCCGCCGGAGAGGAGAATCCAGTCCTCGTCGGTGCGCGACAGGTCGGCGACGAGGAACGCGAGGTGGTCGGGGGTGTGGCCGGGGGTCGCCACCGCCCGGAAGCGGAGCGAGCCGACGCGCACCTCGGCTCCGTCGGCGAGCGGCTCGTGGGGGCGTGTCAGGCCCGCGGCGCGCGAGGCGCGGACGACCGCACCGGTCGCGCGGCGCAGCTCGTCGGCGCCGGAGACGTAGTCGTTGTGGACGTGGGTCTCGAAGATGTCCGTGATGCGGAGGCCCTCGTCCCGGGCCATCGCCAGGTACTCGCCCACGTCGCGGCGCGGGTCGATCACCGCCGCAGTTCCGCCGTCCGGATCACCGACGAGGTAGCTCGCGTGCCCGAGGCCCTTGACAAAGAACTGGTAAAGGAACATCTCAGGCCTCCCTCGCAAGGCCGATGCCACGCGCCTCGGCGAGCCGACCGACCGTGTCGCAGGCGTCGAGGATCTCCGGTACCGCCAGGCGGTAGTGGATCGAGGTGCCGTCGCGGCGCGAGGTCACGAGTCCCGCGTGCCGCAGAACGGCAAGGTGCTGGCTCGCGTTGGCGAGCGTGCAGCCGAGATCGGCGGCGAGGGTGCCGGCGGCGCGCTCGCCGTCACGAAGCTGGTGGAGGAGCGCAAGCCGCTTCGGATCGGTCAGCGCGCGACAGATGTCGGCGGCGGCCCGGAAGCGCTCGACGTCGACGAGCGCGACGGTGGTGGGGGAACTCATGTGGCGCACAATACTGCACACTTGCGGAGTTGCGCAACTATGGAAGCCGATCGAAGAGCCGCGCCCCGGTGCGGACGGCTTTGGGCGATGCGGCTCAGCAGGATCGCGTCGCCATCGGTGCACAGCGCGTAGGCCGCCACGCGCGTCACGCTGCGGGGCGCATCAGTCACTTCGCCGTGGCGTACTGGTTGGCACCGAGGAAGTGGATGCTGACGTACGGCTCGTCGCCGATCACCACCGAGTCGTGGCCCGGGCCGATCTCGAACAGGTCCCCGGGTCCGACCTCGACCACGCGGCCGTCGGACATCTCGATCCGGTTCCGTCCGGACAGGACGAGCCCCAGGTGGGCGACCTCGCACACCGCCTGGCCGAGCGCGGCTCCGACGTGCACAGACCAGCGCCAGCCGGGCTCGTACTGGGCGTGCCCGACGGTCATGCCGCCGATCGCGACGAGGTCGAAGCGGCCGAGCGGGAAATCGCGGTGCTCGTCGGGGTCGGTGAAAGTGCGAATGATGGCAGCGGACTCGGGCATCGGTCAGTCTCCTTCGAGGTCGTCGGTGTACAGGTCGGGATCCAGCAGCCAGGCCAGCTCGCCGCCCCCCGGCTCGGGGATGCCATAGAACTCGAGGCAGGCGAGGCCGCCCTTCCGCATCCGGACCGAGGCCGCCCCGGTGAGATACGCCACCGCGCTCGAAAGGTCGGGCTCGTGCCCGACGAAGAGCACGCGGCGTGCGTCGGAGTGGGCGGACATCGCCCGGGCCAGGTCGCCCCACGACGCCGCCGGTCGCAGCCGCTCGTCGACGAGCACCTCGCCGCCGATCGCCTCGGTCACGAGCTCGGCGGTCTGGCGAGCGCGGGCCAGCGGCGAACTCAGGACGACATCGGGGCGCAGGTTCACGCGCCGCCACAGCGGGGCAGCGCGCCGGAGGGCATCGACGCCGGCGGGCGTGAGCTCCCGCGCGTCATCGTTGCCTCCTGCCGGCGAGCCGGCCTTCCCGTGGCGGAGGAAGTAGAGGATCACACCACGACCGTCGTGGCGCTGCTCCCGTCGTCCGGCGTCGGGTCATCGTCGTCGCCGCCCCGGCTCCCGCGGTGGCCGGCCGTCACCCCGCGAGCCTGCCCGGTGCGCTGGACGAGCAGCCGTCCGGCGGCGGTGGCCCCGGTCTTCGGGAAAGTGACGGAGACGACGCCGTTCCCGTACGTCACGTTGGCGCGCCGGGCATCCACCGCGCACGGCAGCTCCACCGTCCGCTCGTACGGGCCGTACGACCATTCGCGGAGCAGGTAGTCGATCCGCTCCTGCCCCTCGCCGTGCATCGCGGCGCGGAGCGTGAGGTGGCCGTCGTCGGTCACGTCGATGCTGATCTCCTCGGGCCCGACACCGGGCATCGGCGCGACCACGATGAGCTCGCGCTCGTTGTCGAACATGTTGATGGGGATTGCCGTCGGATCGGTCATGCGCGTGGCTCCTGGCTGGGATCGTGGCGATCGTACTGCGAGAATCACACCAGCGACTCCCGCACCGGAGCGAATGACATGCAGCGGTCGTCAACCTCACCCGACGACTTCATCACCGCACTGCCCGAAGCCGCCCGCGACGACATCGCGATGCTCGACGCCCAGCTCTCACAGATCTTTGCCGGCCACGAGCGGGTCCTGTGGGAGGGGAAGATGTGGGGCGGTACCGAGCAGCGGATCATCGGCTACGGCGCCTACCGGTACGAAGGACGCAGCGGCGCCTCCGGTGACTGGTTCGTCCTCGGGCTCGCCGCCCAGAAGGCGCATCTCTCGCTGTACGTCAGCGCCGTCGAGGACGGGCAGTACCTGGTGAAGCGCTACGCGGATCGGCTCGGCAAGGTGAAGGTCGGCAGCGCCAATGTCACGTTCAAGCGTCTTGCCGACGTCGACCTGGCGGTGCTGCTCGAGATGGCGGAACGCGCCCGCGACCTGATGCTCGACTGACGCGCGGCGCAGTCAGTCGGGGAACGCCTCCGGGCCACGCTCCGACAGCTCGCGCGCGAAGGCTTCCTTGTCCTCCGGCGGCATCCACGAATACGGGTACCGGTCGTCCTCGAGCTCCGAGGCCTGCTTCGTGAGGTGCAGCGGATGGAACGTGTCGATCATGACCGCCAGCTCCTCGGTCGCCTCCTTGCCGATGCTCGCCTCCACTGACCCAGGGTGCGGCCCGTGCGGGATGCCGGCCGGATGGATCGTGAAGGAGGAGATGTCCACGCCCCGACGCGACATGAAGTTGCCGGCGACGTAGTAGATGACCTCGTCGCTGTTGATGTTCGAGTGGTTGTACGGCGCCGGGATGGCGAGCGGGTGATAGTCGAACTTGCGCGGCACGAACGAGCAGATGACGTAATTGCGCGGCTGGAAGGTCAGGTGCACCGGCGGGGGCTGGTGGACCCGCCCGGTGATCGGCTCGAAGTCGCCGATGTTGAAGGCGAAGGGCCACAGGTGCCCGTCCCAGCCCACGAGGTCGAAGGGGTGATGCTTGTAGTGGTACGCGGTGATCCGTCCGCGGGTCTTGACCTCGATGACGTAGTCGCCCGACTCAAGGTTCGGCGCCATCTCGGTGGGCGGGCGGATATCACGCTCGCAGTACGGCGAGTGCTCGAGCAGCTGGCCGAAGTCGTTGCGGTACCGCTTCGGCGGCACGATCGAGGAAGGCGACTCGACCCAGAGCATGCGCTGGTCATCGCTTCCCGGCCGCAGGCGGAACGTCGTGCCGATGGGGATGACGAGGTAGTCGCCCGGGCCGTACTCGATCGGCCCGAAGTTCGTCTCGAGCGTCGCCGGTGCCGGTGTGGACGAAGTACATCTCATCGGCTTCGCCGTTGCGGTAGTAGCGCTCCATCGGCTCCGCGGGCAGGACGACGCCGAAGGTGACGTCCGCGTTGTAGAAGAGCGGCACGCGCCCGGAGACGCCATCACCCGACGGCTTCGAGGTCCTTCGTGTTGACCAGCCGATGCCGATGCGGCCCGCTGACGCCTCGTCCTCGCTCTGCTCGATCCGGACGTCGCGCACCTTCTCGATGGCGTGCGTCTGCGTCGGCGGCGTGTGGTGGTAGAGCAGGCTGGCCCGGCCGCTGAACCCCTCGACGCCGAAGAGCTCCTCGGCGTAGAGGCCGCCGTCATCCTTGCGGAACTGGGTGTGGCGCTTGTGCGGCACCTCGCCGCGCTGGACGTAGAACACGCTGGCCGATCGTCCTCCGCTTCGATGGACGAGCATTATCGCCCAGCGGCGTCTCCGGCTCGATGGTCGTCCAGCAGGCGATCGACCAGCGACAGCATCTCGTCGAGGCGGAATGGCTTGGCGAGGTACGCATCGGCACCCAGCCGGTCGGCGGCGCCGCCCAGGTCGCGCGCGGCCGACAGGACGAGGACGCGCGCCCCGAGCGCGGCCTCCCGCCGGCGCTGATGCTCACGGAACTCGAAGGCGTCCATGACCGGCATCATCAGGTCGAGCACGAGGAGCTCGGGCTCCCACCCGTCGAGCGCCTCGAGCGCGTCGGCACCGTGCTTGGCCGCCCGGACCTCGTGGCCCTCGTCGCCGAGCACCTCGAGCAGCGCCTCGCGCAGGGACTCGTCGTCCTCGACGACCAGGATCCTGCCCGGCGCCGTCATGCTGGCCGCCCCGCCGGGTAGCCAGAGCGTGAACTCGGAGCCGCGGCCGTCCGACCTGCCGCGGGCGTCGATCCGACCGCCGTGGCGTTCCACGATCTGGTGCGAGATGAAGAGCCCGAGACCGAGCCCGGGGATGTGCTCGGCGTTCAGGCCGCGGCCGAAGGCCTCGAAGAGGCGGGCCGATGCCTCCTCGTCCAGGCCGAAGCCGCGGTCGCGCACGGCCAGGGTCACGCCGCCGTCGGCCTCGGCGACCTCGACCTCGACCGGCGCATCGGCATCGGAGTACTTCACCGCGTTGTCGATCAGGTTGGTGACCACCTGGTCCAGGCGCGACGGCGTCGCCCGAGACCCAGGCCACGGCGCTCCCCGCCAGGTGGATCCGCGGTCGCTCGTCGGCCGCGGTGAACCGGTCGATCACGTCGCGCGTCAGCGCCGCGAGGTCCAGTGGCTCGTCCCGGAAGTCCATGCGACCGGCGGTGAGCCGCGACACGTCGAGCAGCTCATCCACGAGCAGACCGAGCCGGTTGGTCGCCGTGGCGAGCCGAGCCAGGCCGGCCGACAGACGCTCGGCGTCCAGGCGGCCGCCGTCGCGCGCGCGCTGGAGGCTCTCCACGGTCAGCGACAAGCTGGCGGCCGGCGTCTTGAGCTCGTGCGAGGCGATGCTCAGGAACCGATCCCGCGTACGGAGCGCCTCCTCCGCCGCTGACCGCGCCTCACGCTCCACGAGCAGCGCGCGCTCTCGCTCCTCGGCGGCGCGGCGCTCGGTCAGGTCCCTGGTGATCTTCGCGAAGGCGTACGGCGCGCCAGACTCGTCGCGCAGGGCGGTGAGGATCACGTCAGCCCAGAATCGAGTCCCGTCCTTGCGGACGCGCCACCCCTCGTCCTCGTACCGGCCGTACTCGGCCGCCCACCCGAGCAGCGTCGCCGGCCGTCCGGCCTCGCGGTCCTCGGGCGTGTAGAACCGGGAGAAGTGCTGCCCGATGATCTCGTCCGCGGTGTAGCCCTTGATGCGCTGCGCCCCGAGGTTCCAGGTGAGGATCCGTCCGTCCGGAGCGAGCAGGAAGATCGCGTAGTCCTGGACCGCTTCGACGAGCAGCCGGAAGGCGACCTCACCCCGCACACCCGGCAGATCGACGAACTCGCCGGGCGACCGGCTGCCCTCTGACATCTCCACTCCTCTGCGCTCCCGTCACCCGTCGCTGCGCGTCAGCGCCGAGTGGCCACCCCGAGGGTAGATCACGCGTCGTGCCAAGAACGCCGAGGCTACGCGGCCGGGGGATCGCCCCCGCCCGCAGCGAGGGCGTCGAGCTGGTCGGCATGCTCCTCAAGGTGATCGACGATGAACACTTCGACAAGCCGCTCGAGCGTCATCTCGCCCATCGTCGGGTGCATCCCGCGCAGCCGCCAGGTCGCCGGATCCCACATTCGCGCGGCGTCGGTCACCTCCGCGAGCGAGCCGCGGACCCGCTCGAGGAGCGCGGCGGGGTCGGTATGGCGGTCGCGCTCGATGGCCTCGATGCGGCCGACATCGGTCTTGACCCGTCCGAACGGCACCGGCGGCTGGGTCGGACGGGCGATCACCCGCTCGGCCTGGGCGAGCCAATAGGTCGGGAACTCGGCGACGTGAGCCCAGATCTGGCCGGCCTCCCACCGTTCCTCGGCGCCCGGGTCAGGATCGGCCAGGCCCTCGGGAAGTGGGGCGGCGGCGTGCTCCGCGAGGCGGCGCTCGGCATCGGCGAGACGAGCGACGAGGGCGTCGACGGAGGAGCTCATGCGGGCCGCTCCACGACCTGCGTGGTCAGCTCGCCGAGGCGCTCGACCGCCAGGGTCACTGTGTCGCCGGGCTCCAGGTAGCGGCCCAGGCGCTCGTCACGGATCTCGAGCAGGCATCCCGTCCCCACGGTCCCGGAGCCGAGCAGGTCACCGGGCCGCAGCCGCACGTCGGCCGAGGCGCGTTCGACCATCTCGCCGAAGCTGAAGTGCGCGCTGGCCCACCATCCGCGCGAGAGCTCCTGTCCGTTCACGCTCGCGGTCATTGCAAGTTTGTAGCCCTTCTCATCGCGGGCGTCGGCCAGCTCATCGGGCGTGACGAGCCACGGGCCGATGGAGGAGGCGAAGTCCTTGCCTTTCGCCGGCCCCAACCGGACGGTGGTCTCCTCCCGCTGGAGGTCGCGGGCGGACCAGTCGTTGAGGATGAGGTAGCCGCCGATCGCCTCCTCGCCGCGATGCGCGTCCAGGTCGCGCACCGGCGTGTCCACGAGCGCCGCCACCTCGAGCTCGTAGTCGAGCTCGGTGGAGCCGCGCGGCGCCCAGACCGGGTCGCCGGGGCCGCGGATCTCGGAGACGTTGCTGAAGTAGAAGACCGGTAGTCGGTACCAGGCCTCCGGAATCTGCATGTCGCGCCGCTTCCACATCGTTCCGACGTGCTGCTCGAAGGCGTAGAAGTCGCGGAGCGACGGCGGCGAGAGGATAGGCGGCCCGAACTGGAGGGCAGATGCCTCCATCGGATCGTCAGGTTCCGCCTCGAGCAGGTCGCCGAGCGCGTCCACGCGGAGTCCCGCGGCGAGGTGCGCGTCGAGGGTCGTGATCGGTTGGCGGAAGAGGGCGCTGTTGTGGGCTCGCGCAGGCTGCGCCGCCACCAGCGCGCGGCGCGCGGCATCGAGGTCGAGCCAGCGCGTGCCGTCGGCGTCCACGGCGACGGCGAGCCGCCACCCCGTTCCGGCGGGAGCGCCGAGCTCCCTGATATGGGCGATCTTCATCGCCACCAAGTCTAGGCGGGCGGGCGATAGACTCGCTGCGCAATGTCACTCCAGCCTCCGACCCCCCTCATCGCGTCCGATGCCCACCTCGGCCATGCCGGCCTCGTCGAGCTGTATGCCGGCAAGGAGATCCCGTGCTTCGAGTCGCCGGAGCGCGCGATCGTCATCCGCGATGCGTTGCTGGCGACTGGCGACTACGCCCTCGAGGCGCCGGAGGACCACGGTCCGGACCCGATCGCGGCCGTCCACGAGCTGGAGCTGATCGATCTCGTCGAGGGCGTCTGGGCCGACGCGGTCGCCGACGGTCACGATCCCGCACGATCGCTCCTGCCCGATACGTTCCTGCTCCGCGAGTACGCGGCGCGGATGGCGCTCGAGCAGCTCCCGGTCGGCCGCCACCACCGCCTTGGAGCGTACTGCTTCGACACCGCCACCCCGATCGTGGCCGGCACGGCGACGGCCGCCCGTGCGGCAGTGGACATCGGCCTGACGGCGCTCGACCGCGTGCTCGAGGGCGGTGCGCGCCTCGCCTACGGCCTGTGCCGTCCTCCCGGGCACCACGCGGGCAGGAACCTCATCGGCGGCTACTGCTTCTACAACAACGCGGCGATCGTGGCGGAGTCGCTGCTGTCGCGCGGCGCGGAGCGCGTCGCGATCCTGGACGTCGACTTCCACCACGGCAACGGGACGCAGCAGATCTTCTGGGACCGCGGCGAGGTCCTCTACGTCAGCCTCCACGGCGATCCGCGCGGCATCTATCCCTATTACTCGGGCTACGCCACCGAGCACGGGGCCGGCGACGGGGAGGGGACGACCCTGAACCTGCCGCTGCCACCCGGGACCGATGGCGACGGATACCTCGGCGCGCTGCGCGAGGGTCTGGAAGCGATCGAGGCCTTCGATGCCGATGCACCCCTGGTGCTCTCGCTCGGCTTCGACACCTACCACGCCGACCCGATCTGCAACCTCTCGCTGGTCACCGATGACTACGCCCGCATCGGCGCGTCAATCGCGTCGCTGGGGTCATCGGTCGTCGCCCTGCAGGAGGGCGGGTACGCCGTGGACGCGCTCGGTGCCAATGCGGTCGCCTTCCTTGGTGGCCTGCGCGACGGCCTCGCCGGCTGAGTCGCCGATGCCAGCCTGCGAAGCGGCGTGACCCCGCCCACCCCGCCGCGGCCGCGCCTGTGGCCGGCCTACCTCGCCACCTACACGTTCATGACCGGCAGCTGGGCCGCCGCGATCGCCGTGCCGCTGCACGTGATCCTGCTGGGCGGCTCGTTGGCGGAGGCCGGGGCACTGGCGGCCATCCGGTTCGGGCTGTCGGCGTTCCTCCAACTGCCGTTCGGTGCCGTGATCGATGCCTGGGGCACGCGCCGCGCGATGCTGATCGCGACCTCCGTGAACGCGCTCGTGAACCTCTTGCCGCTCCTCGCCATCCCCACCGGCGACCGCGTCCCGTTCTACGCCTGGGCCGTGCTGTCGGGGCTGGCCGCCTCGCTCTTCTTTCCCTCGACCGGCGCGTACGTGGCAGTGAGCGCGCCCGAGTCGTCCCGCGGCAGCGCGTTCGGCTGGATGACGCTGTTCACCCATTCCGGTGTCGCCTCGGGCCCGGCGATCGGCGGACTGATGTGGGACGCTGCGGGTCCCGGGCCGACCTACCTCGCTGCAGTCGCCATCAGCGTCGCCGCGGCCCTCGCATCACTGTACCTGCCGGGCAGCGTCCGGCGTCACCTGCGGCTTGCGAACCTCCCGGGGATGATCGGCGCGGTCGCGCGACAGCGGCAGATCGTGGGGACCTGGATCGCGGCCCTGGCGATCGGGCTGCCCTGGGGCGCGATCGGCGGGCTGTTTCCCCTGTACGGGACGGGAATCGGCCTCGCGGCCGGCACCGTGGGCCTCATTCTCGCCAGCCAGTCGCTGGCGAACGGCGCGTCCCGGGTGCCGCTCGGCCGGCTCATCGACCGTCGACGCATCCCCCCGGTGGTGGCGGCGCTCACGGCGGGCGGCTACGGACTGATGATGGCCGCGCTCGGCTTCCAGGACGCCGTGCCGGTCATCGTCGTCATCCTGGTCGGCGGCGTGGTGATGCTCGCCTTCACGCTGATGATGGTGCAGGTGACGATCAGCGCGGTCGCCCGGCCCGAGCTGCGGGCCACCGGCCTGGGCGGGTATGGAACGTCACTCTCGGCGGGGCTCGGGATCGGTCCATTCATCGCCGGCGGCCTCGCCGACGTCGGCGGCTTCGGCCTCGGGTTCGGCGTGATCGGCCTCATGGGTGTCGGCGTGGCCATCGTCGCCGCGCTCGTGCTGGCCCGCGTCCCCGACGCGCCGCGCTCCGAGCCCTAGCGACCGTGCATCGGCGCCGTCAGCACGGCCAACGCCACGAGCGCCGCGGTGGAGGACGCGGGCTCCTGATCAGGGACGCGATCGGCTCGTGGCGGAGGCCCGTCCGCCGCCGAGCGGGCCGAGCATCCGTCCGGCCCGCCGCGACATACTTGACGGCATGACCAGCAGCCGATCTCCGCGCCGCGGCCCGACCGGGGGTGCGCAGAGCGGCGCGCGCCGCGAGACGAGCTGGGAACGGGTCGCGACCTGGTACGACGGCTGGGTGGGCGACCACGGATCGGCGTATCACCGCCAGCTCGCCATCCCCGCCACGCTCGACCTGCTTCGGCCCGAGCCCGGCGAGGAGGTCCTGGACGTCGGTGGCGGGCAGGGCGTCCTGGCACCGTATCTCGTCGAGGCGGGCGCGCGGGTGACGGTCGTCGACGCCTCGGCCAAGCTGATCGCCGCCGCGAAGCGACGCCACGGCCGGCTGCGCGGTGCGCGATTCGTCGTGGGCGACGCGCGGCGTCTCCCGGCGGTGGCGGGCCTGGAGCCTGCCAGCCATGATGCCGCGACGCTCCTGCTCTGCATCCAGGACATGGATCCGCTCGAGGACGTGATGCGCGGCGCTCGACTGGGCGCTGTGTCCCACCGCGCGCGTCGTGCTGCTGATGACCCATCCCGCCTTCCGGCAGCCGCGGCACTCCGGCTGGGGGTACGACGAGGGCCGCAAGCTCACCTACCGGCGCGTCGACGGCTACCTGGCGGAGATGGCGGTGCCGATGAAGTCGCTGGGCGGCGGCCTGCCGACCCGCAGCTTCCACCGGCCGATCAGCGCCTACGTCAACGCGCTGGCCGATGCCGGGTTCGTGACCGATGCCATGCTCGAGCTACCCGACCTGCCTCCGGATCGCCGTCCGGGCAAGGTCCCGCGCGGCGACGCGCGCGCCAACGCTGAGATCCCGATCTTCCTGGGGCTGCGCGCCGTCCGAGGCTAGGCGTCAAGCGCACCGGGCGGATTCGGGCGAGAATGCCGGTCCGCGCCACTCCGCACGCAGGTTGCTCAGCATGACCGCCAGCACGTCCCCCCGACGCTCGTCCGCCGCGAGCGCGATCATCCTCGTCGCCGTCATCCTCCTGTTCGGCGCCGCCGCGTTCGTGGCCGGCCTGGCCGTCGCTGGGCCGAACGGCGTCGGCGGCGCGCCATCGGGTACCGCGGAGCCGTCGGTCGGCGTGCCGTCCGACGTGGCGACGCCGGAGGCGACGCCCGGGCCGACCCCCGTGCTGGAGACGCTGACCTGCACGGCGCCATCGGAGGCCTTCGCCGTCCTGTGCGAGATCGTACGCCGACATCAAGGGTGACTACGTCGACGAGATCAGCGACTCCGATCTCGTCGACGGGGCGGTGCGCGGCATGATCGAGTACGGGCTCGAGGACCCGTACTCCGGGTACCTGACCCCCGACCAGTACGGCTCGGCGCTCGACGACCTGTCCGGCAGCTTCAGCGGCATCGGCGCCGAAGTCGGCATGGAGAACCTGGCTGAACCGGACGATCTCGCCTCGTGCACGGTGGTGACCGACACCTGTGCCATGGTCATCGTGGCGCCGCTCGACGACTCCCCGGCGGAGCAGGCGGGCCTGCGCCCGGGCGACCAGGTGCTGGCGGTGGACGGCACCTCCACCCTGGGGGAGACGCTCAGCTCCCTCGTCTACGAGGTGCGCGGCGAGGCCGGCACCGACGTGACCCTCACGATCCGGCGCGGCGATACCGAGCTCGACATCACGATCACCCGCGCCGTCATCGAGCTGCGCGAGGTCAACGCGGAGCTCCTCGAGGCCGGCATCGGCTACGTGCGGCTCACCTCGTTCACCGATCGGGCCACCAGCCTCTTCCGCGATGCGGTCGCGTCGCTCATCGATCAGGGCGCCAGCGGGATCGTGTTCGACCTCCGCTCGAACCCGGGGGGCTACATCGTCGCGGCGCAGGGAGTGGCCTCGCAGTTCATTCCCGAGGGCGAGCTCCTCTTCACCGTCGAGTCCGGCGAGGACGTCCAGGAATGGCGCGCGGAGTCCGGCGTGGCCCAGACCGATGCGATCCGCGTCGTGGTGCTGGTCGATGGCGGATCGGCATCGGCGTCCGAGATCGTGGCGGCGGCGCTCCAGGAGTACGGGCGCGCCACCATCGTCGGGCAGCCGACATTCGGCAAGAACACGGTCCAGATCTGGAACGACCTTCCGAACGGCGGCGGCCTGCGGCTCACCACCGACCGCTGGTTCACGCCGAACCACAACTCCGTCGCGCCCGGTGGCATCCAGCCCGATGTGCTGGTCGAGGCGCCCGAGGAGGCCGACTCCGACGCGGACCCGCAGCTGGACGAGGCGCTGGAGATTCTCCGCGGCGGCTGAGCCAAGGACGCCTCGACTCGAAACCGGCACCGCCACTGGCAGGGTTCCACTCGAACCGCTCTGACTCGAAGTTCATCCGCGTGCGGAAGCGCTATCCGGGGAATGGGGCACCTATCGTGGGAGCCCACGCTCACACCGCGCGCGTCTCCTTCCCAGGTTCGGACTAACGTGTCGCCCAGCAAGCAGATGTCGAGTCGGGACGCTCAGGCACCGGCGAGGATGCGGAGATAAAGCTCCGGGTCCACGTTGCCGCCGCTGATCACGATGACCCGAGCGTCGTCACCCTCGTCGCGCGGCACGGAGCCGGCCAGGTGGGCGCCCATCGCAGCCGCGCCTGACGGCTCCACGACCAGGCGGGCGCGCGACGCGAGCTGGCGCATGGCATCGGCCATACCGTCCTCGGACACGGTGACGATCTCGTCCATGTACCGGCGCAGGTGCTCGAACGGGAGGGGTCCGAGCGAGTTCGTGCGCAGGCCGTCGGCCATGGTGCGACCCGTCTCCTCGGCAGTCCAGGTGACCATCTCGCCGCGCTCGAGCGACTCCTTGGCATCGGCCGCCAGCTCCGGTTCCACCCCGATCACGCGGGCTTCCGGCGCCAGCGCCTTCACCGCGGTTGCGACACCTGCCGACAGGCCACCCCCGGACGTGGGGATCAGCACGCTCGTCAGGTTCGGGAGGTCCTCGACGATCTCGAGACCGCAGGTCCCCTGCCCCGCGATGATCGCCGGGTCGTCGTATGGCTCGACCATGACGAGGCCGCGCTCCTCCACCAGCCGGAGCGCCAGCTGATGTCGCTCCTCCGAGTCGTTCCCCGTGAAGGCGATCTCCGCGCCGTCTCGCTCGACGCCGGCGATCTTGATGCGCGGCGCCTCGCGCGGCATGCAGATGACCGCGTGCGCGCCGAGCAGCCGCGCAGCCCGCGCGACGGCCTGCGCATGGTTGCCCGACGAGTAGGTGACGACCCCGCGCGCCCGCTCATCGTCGGAGAGCGAGGCGATCTTGTTGAACGCGCCGCGCATCTTGAAGGCCCCGACCGGCTGCAGCGACTCCGGCTTGAGCCAGGTCGTGTCGTCCCACTGGAGCAGCGGTGTCCGGGTCGCCACGCCGCGGATCCGTTCCGCGGCGGCTCGGATCTCCTCGATGGAGACGATGTGGGGCTCCGCCATCAGTAGGCCCGGGCCCAGGTGGCGAGCTCGGTGCCCGGCGCGCCGCAGTGCACGCAGGCGCTGCCCGGATCCCGCGGCTCGAGCGGCAGGAAGCGGATCGACGCCTTCGTCTTCGCGCTGATCTCGGCCTCGCAGGCGCTGTCGCCGCACCATGCGCCGGTCCAGAATCCGCCCTGCTCCTCGACCCCGCCGGCGAACGCCTCGAACGACGCGATCTCGTGGGTGTTCGCCTCGCGATAGGCGAGCGCATCGGCGAACAGCTCGCGCTGGACCGATGCGAGCCGCGCCGCCATCCCGGACGCGATCTCGGCCAATGGGACCTGCTCCTTCTCGCCGCCCAGGCGGCTCGCGAGGATCGCGTGGCCGGCGGCCACGTCGCGCGGCCCGAGCTCGATCCGCACCGGAACGCCCTTGAGCTCCCACTCCGCGAACTTGTAGCCCGGCCGGTGCTGGTCGCGGTCGTCGAGGCGGACGCGCATGCCGGCGGCGGCAAGGTCCGCCCGGAGGCGTTCCGCCACCGACAGGACCGATGCGCGCTCGTCATCGGTGCGGAAGATGGGGACGATCACGACCTGGATCGGCGCCACCGCGGGCGGGAGCCGGAGGCCGGCGTCGTCGCCGTTCGCCATGATCGTTCCCCCCACCATCCGGGTGCTGAAGCCCCACGACGTCGCCCAGGGGTGATCCAGCCGGCCATCGGCGTCGAGAAAGGTGACGTCGTAGGCCTTCGCGAAGTTCTGCCCCAGGAAGTGCGAGGTGCCGCACTGGAGGGCCTTGGCGTCGCGCATCAACCCTTCGATGCAGTACGTCTCCACCGCGCCCGGAAATCGCTCGCCGGCCGATTTGCGCCCGGCGTGGACGGGAATGCCCAGAACGTCCTCGCTGACCTGCCGGTACACCTCGAGCATCTGCAGCGCCTCGGCTGTCGCCTCCTCGGCGGTGGCGTGCGCCGTGTGGCCCTCCTGCCAGAGGAACTCCGAGGTCCGCAGGAAGAGCCGGGTGCGCATCTCCCAGCGCAGCACGTTGCCCCATTGGTTGTAGAGCAGCGGCAGGTCGCGGTAGCTCTGGATCCAGCGCTTGTAGGTGGACCAGATGATCGCCTCCGACGTCGGGCGGATGGCGAGCGGCTCCTCGAGCTCCTCACCGCCACCGCGGGTCACCACTGCCACCTGCGGGGCGAAGCCCTCGACGTGGGCGGCCTCCTTCTCGAGCAGGCTCATCGGGATGAGCAGCGGGAAGTAGAGGTTCTGGTGGCCGGTGGCCTTGAACCGATCGTCGAGCGCGCGCTGGGTCAGCTCCCAGATCGCGTAGCCGTGGGGCTTGATGATCATCGAGCCCTTCGCCGGACCATGCTCGGCGAGCTCCGCCCGCTTCACGACCTCGACGTACCAGGCGGGGAAGTCCTCGGCCTGCGAGGGCAGCTTGTTCGTGCTCATGCGGGACCGATGCTAGCGGACCGGGCGACGCTCACCGGGGGGCCGTGATGCGGTAGATGAAACCGGCCTTGTCGTCGCTGACGTACAGCGCGCCATCTGCGCCGACCGCCAGACCCGCCGGACGAGCGAGCGCGTCGACGGCGCCCTCCGGCAGGAAGCCCGTGGCGAACGGCTCGGGGGTGCCCGCCGGCTGTCCGTCCCACGGCAGCCACCACAGGGCGTACCCGACCTTGACCGACGAGTTCCAGGATCCGTGCATCGCCACGACGAGGTGGCCCTCCCACGCGGCGAGGCCGAGCGGAGCCATGTGGGCCGCGAAGGTGACCGCCGGCTGCGCCACCTCGTCGCACGCGCCGGATTCGGTCCCGAACTCCGGGTCGGGCAGGTCGCCGGCGTGGCATCGCGGCCAGCCGGCATCGGTGCCGTCCACGAGCTCGTACACCGTCTCGGGCGGGAGGTCATCTCCCAGGAAGTCGCGCCCCATGTTCGTTGCCCACGCTCGGCCGGTGTCGGGATCGACCCACAGGCCGACCGCGTTCCGCAGGCCGCCCATCCATGGACGGAGCTCGCCGCCCTCCACGACCTGCACCGACGCGCGTCGTGCGTCCTCCTCGTCGCAGACGTTGCACGAGGAGCCGATGCTGAGCAGGATCCGTCCGTCGGTCAGGACGGCCACCGACTTCGTGGAGTGGAAGCCGCCCACCGGCAGATCCTCGACCACGGCGCGGCGCTCGACCTCCCGGAGACCGTCCAGTGTCACGGCCCACAGCGTCTCCTCGCCGGCCACGAGCAGCGTGCCGTCCGCGGTGAACGCGACGTCCTGGCCGCGTCCGTACCCGTTGCCGACCTCGACGATCTCGTCCGCGACGCCGTTCCGGTCGGCGTCCGGCAGCGCCACGACCCGGTCCGCCCCCCGCTCGGCGACGAACAGGACGCCATCGGGCGAGACCGCCATGAAGCGCGGGTCATCGAGGCCGTCGGCGAAGACCGCGCTCGCGTAGCCGTCAGGAAGCCGCAGCTCGGCGGCACCGCCGCTTCCCGCATCCACGTTGACGCCGAGCAGCGGCGCCAGCTGGGCGCGGAACGTCCAGCCCAGGCCAACGATCAACGCCAGGGCACCAATCCCGACCAGGAACAGGTTCCGGAGGCGCGTCACGCGCGGCCGTCAGAGGTTGCCGCGCCGAGCCTGCTCGATCTCGATCGCCTCGAAGAGCGCCTTGAAGTTACCGACCCCGAAGCCGCGTGAGCCGTGGCGCTCGATGATCTCGAAGAAGAAGGTCGGCCGATCCTGCACCGGGCGGGTGAAGATCTGGAGCAGGTAGCCCTCCTCGTCGCGGTCGGCCTCGATGCCGAGCTCCTCGAGCGTCTCGATCGGCACGCCGACGTCGCCGACGCGATCGGGAAGCGTCTCGTAGTAGGCGTGCGGCATGCCGAGGAACTCAACGCCGCGCTGGCGGAGCGCGCGCACTGTGCCCACGATGTCCTCGGTACGCAGCGCGATGTGCTGCGTCCCGGCGTCGAGGTAGTAGTCCAGGAACTCCTGGATCTGGCTCTTCTTCTTCCCGGCGGCGGGCTCGTTGATCGGGAACTTGATGCGCCCGTTCCCGTTCTGCATCACCTTGCTCATGAGCGCCGAGTAGTCGGTGTGGATCACCTTGTCGTCGTAGTGGATGAGCTGCGCGAAGCCGAGGATGTCGCGGTAGTAGTCGACGTAGCGATTCATGTCGCCGAGCGCCACGTTGCCCACGCAGTGATCGACCTCGAGGAGGTTCTGCCCGGTGGCCGCCGGCGCGGGCTGGGTGATCCTGTGATAGCCCGGCGCGAAGGTCCCGTGGTAATCGGAGCGGTCGATGAACGAGTGCACGACCTGGCCGTACGCCCGGATGGAGCTGCGCCGCAGCGTGCCCTTCTTGCCCTCGATCTCGGTCGGCTCCCGGGCGGAGACCGCGCCTCGCTTCGTCGTCTCCTCCCACGCCGACGTGACGTCGTCGACGGCGAAGGCGATGTCCTTCACGCCGTCACCGTGCTTCGCGACGTGCTCCGCGATCTCGCCGTCCGGGCCGAGCGGCGCCGTGAAGACGAACCGGATGTCGTTCTGGACCATCACGAAGCTGGAGCGGTCGCGGATGCCGGTCTCCAGGCCCGCGAAGGCGACCGGCGTGAAGCCCCACAGCGCGCGGTAGTAGTGCGCCGCCTGCTTCGCATTGCCCACCCAGAACTCGACGTGGTCGATGCCCTTCAGGGGCAGGAAGTCCTGCGCCTCGGCGGCGGCGTTCGGGTTGACGATCGCGCCTGCCTGGTTGGCGGTGGCGCGCGAGATCGTATCGGTCATGCGTGGGGCCTCCTTCGATCGACCCCGAGGATACCGCAGGACCGATCCCGCCTCAGCCGGCGGCTCCGCCCGTGCCGGCTACGAGGGCGACCTCGATCATCCGGTCGATGGACCGGTCCAGCTCGTCGAGCGGCAGGTAAGTTTCCTCGGGGGTGAGCTCCTCCGACAGCACGTCGCTGACGACAAGTGCGCAGGCGGCCTGAACACCGGCCCGCGCGGCGAGGAAGAACAGCGCGGATGCCTCCATCTCGAAGGCGAGCACGCCGCGTTCGCGCCAGCGCTTCGCGTAGTCGTCATCGGTGTTGTAGAAGACGTCGACGGATGCGACGAGCCCGGTCTGTGCCTCGACCTCCGCAGCCGCGGCGGCGTCCACGAGGGCCCGGGTCAGGTCGAAGTCGGCGACCGGCGCATACGCCTCCCCGTGAAGGTAGGTGCGGGTCGCGCCGTCGACGGGGCAGGAGGCGGTGGCGATCACCAGGTCGCCGGTTCGCAGGCCCATGGCGATCCCGCCGCAGGTGCCGACCCGGATCAGGCGCCGCGCCCCGAGGCGGAGGAGCTCCTCGACGACGATCGACAGGCTCGGCGTTCCCATGCCGCTCGTCTGCACGCTCACCGGGACGCCGCGGTAGGTCCCCGTGTAGCCGACCAGCCCGCGGTGCTCGTTGACCTGGCGGACGCTGCCGTCGTCGAAGCGCTCGCTGATGCGACGCGCGCGGTTCGGATCGCCGGGCAGGAGGACGAGCGGCGCGTAGTCGCCCTCCTCGGCGCGAAGGTGGATCTGTGACATCCGCACAGCCTACTCGTCCGCCGCGCCGCGTGGTCCGGCGCGTGCAATGATCGGCGGCGTGAGCGAGCGCGCGGACGCCGTCGAGCAGTCGGCCCAGGACCTCCTTCGCGCCGGCGGTGGCGGCCTGCTCGTCGGCCTGCCGCTGCTGTTCACGATGGAGATGTGGTTCCATTCGTTCCTGCTGCCCTCGTGGAAGATCGTGGTCCTGCTGGCCGTCAGCTTCCTGGTGGTGATCGGGTACACCGCGGTGTCAGGGTTCCGGCGCGAGCGATCCTGGACGGAGCTGCTCGTCGACTCCCTCGAGACGATGGGGATCGCGATCGTGGTGGCCGCGGGGGCACTTCTGCTCCTCGGCCGGATCGGTCCGGATGTCGGGCTGCGGGACGCCATCGGCAAGGTGGCGCTGGAAGCCATTCCCGTCGCCTTCGGCGTCTCGCTGGCCGGGGCCCAGCTCGCCTCTCCCGGGGACGACGATGAGGACCAGGGCATGGTCGGCGACGGCGGGGGTCCCGGGACGCTCGGGCGACTGGTCGTCGCTGCCGGCGGCGCCCTGCTGTTCGCGCTGAACGTCGCACCGACCGATGAGCCGGTTCAGCTCGGTGTCGAGGCCGAATGGTGGCTTCTCGTGCTGGTCGTCGCGGTGAGTCTCGTCATGACCTTCGCCATCGTCTTCTACGCCGATTTCCGCGGAGGACGGCAACTCGATGGCGGCGATGGCCCGCTCGACCATCCCGTCTCGGAGACGCTCGCGGCGTACGCGATCAGTCTCGTCGTCAGCCTCATGCTGCTCTGGGCGTTCGGCCGCACCGACGGCGTGTCCGCGTCCGCGATCGCCGGCCAGGTGGTCATGCTCGGCGTGCTCGCCTCGTTCGGGGCCGCGGCGGGACGGCTGCTGGTCGGCGGCAAGGGCGCCACATCGAACGGGAGGGAGTAAGCCGTGCGCCAGAACTGGGTCGAGTGGGTCGCGCTCGCCGCGAGCGTCGTCGCGGTCGTGGGCGTGGTCGGCTTCCTGGTCGTCGACGGTCTTCGCGACGAGGGCCGACCGCCCACGCCGATCGTCGAGCTCCGTCGCGACGAGGCGTATGCAACCGACCACGGATGGATCGTCCCGGCCACGGTGACGAATGGCGGCGATCGGGCTGCCGAGTCGCTCGTCCTGCGCGGCACGGCGACCGTCGCCGGCGAGGCCGAGGCGAGCGAGCTGACCGTCGACTACCTGCCGGCCGGGACGTCGGTCGAGATCAGCATCGGATTCAGCGCCGAGCCCGACGGCGAGGTCGCAGTGCAGGTGGTCGGGTTCCGGCTACCCTGAGGGCATGACCAGCCGCTGGACCGATGAGCTCGCGTTCGCGACCGATGTGGCGCGCCGTGCCGGCGCGCTCCTGACCGACAGCTACGAGCGGCTCGAGCAGGTCGACTACAAGAGCAAGCGCGACGTCGTCACCAACGCGGACTACGCGTCGGAGCGGCTCGTCATCGATGCGATCCGCGAGCGCTACCCGGGCGACGCGATCCTCGCCGAGGAATCGGGTGAGCACGCAGGCGTCCTGCGCGACGACGGGTCGCACAACGGTCGGCTGTGGGTGATCGACCCGCTCGATGGGACGGTGAACTACGCCAACGGGATCCCCTTCTACTGCGTCAGCATCGGCCTGGTGGTCGACGACCGTCCGGCGGTGGGCGTCATCTTCGACCCGGCCCGCGACGACCTGTATGACGCGGTCGCGGACGGGCCGGCGCGCCTCGATGGCCACCCGATCACCGTCTCGGCCAAGGAGGCGCTGTCGGACTACGTCGTGTCGCTCGCGGTCATCGGGCGCGGTGGCCTGAGCCGGGAGCGGAAGATCGCGCCGCTGATCCGGATCCATCGGCGCATGGGCAGCGCGGCGCTGGCGCTCGCCTACGTGGCCAACGGCCGGTTCGATGCCTTCGTCCAGAACGGCGGCCTCTCCCCATGGGACGTGGCAGCGGCGGGGCTGATCGCCGAGCGGTCGGGGGCGGTGGTCACGAGCGTTGCTGGAGGCCCGTGGTGGACGCCGAAGGTGCGGGGGCCGCGGACCAGCGTGGTGGCCGCGCCAGCGGCCCAGCACGGGCCGCTGCTCGAGATGCTCGCCTCGTTGAAGACCCGGATCCAGACGCGGCGCTAGCCGGATCGCCCATCCGCGGCGAGGCCGTCCGCGCCGAACCCCGCAAGGACGTGGGCCAGCATGCTGAGGGTCATCGCCGTCGCGCCCCAGATCGTGAGTCCGCCGAAGCGGTAGGCGCCGGCCCGGATCCGCAGCCCGCGGACCAGGAGCTCCTCCACGGTCACGGCGGCCGTGTCGAACAGGACGTCGAGCGGCAGCTCAACGATCGAGGCGACTTCGGCGTCATGCGGCACCAGCGCGGGGCGGCGGTCGACCGCGCCGACGAACGGCCGGAGCTCGTAGTTCGAGACCGGGATCCACACCTCGTCGAGGGTGCCGAGGATGCGCACCGTCCCGGCCTCCAGCCCGATCTCCTCCCATGCCTCGCGGAGCGCCGCGGCCTCGTGGGACGCATCGGTCGGGTCGACGCGTCCGCCGGGGAGCGATACCTCGCCGGCGTGGGCGCGCAGCTCGGCGCGGCGGACGGTGACCGGGATGAGGAGCCGCCCATCGTCGTCGGGGTAGATGGCCAGCAGGGTGGCCGCCGGCCGGGCGGGCGGCAGCGTCGTGCGGTCGACCATGCGGCGGATCTGCTCCCCGTCGCGGGTGCGAGCCAACAGGCGCGCGTCCATCGGGATCGGACGTTGGGCGGCAGCCAGCGCATCGGCGATTGCCGACTTCCACTCGCCGCGAGCGTCTAGTATTCGCTCCATGACCCAGGCCCTCGATCGTGACGGTCGCGTCCGTGACGCCCTGCATCGGACGCGCGTGCTCGTGAACCGTACCCCGCATTTCGCCAACGCGACGCGTCGCGAGGCGAACCGGGCGCTCGATGCGCTCGAGAACCAGCTCGGACTGAACCAGGTCAGCGCGGCCGATGCGTCGCGCGCCATCGAGTTGCTGAACCGCGCCCACAGCTCGCTGCTGTTCGGGCTGCTCCGGAACGAGGACTTCGCCGATCGGTTCGCGCCGGCGCTCCGCCGCCTCGGGCTGCGCGGGATCACCGATCGCCTCGACGAGGTCCCGCACTCGGTGATGGCGCTGCCGGTGCCGGGGCCGCTCGGCGACCGCGAGCACCGCGACAACCTGCCTCCCGGGGAGCGGCTCGATCCCGAGGGCAACCCGCTTCCACCGCCCCCGGGCTATTACACCTAGCTCCGCGGCGTCGCCGCCAGCGCCTCGATCAGCGACGCGTCGGTGGGGGTCGACCCGAGCCCGCGATCTTCCCCGAGGCGCGCCGCAAGCGGTGGCTCCAGGTAGGTCGAGCGCAGCGCCTCCCACGCATCGGCGGCGAACGCCTCGGCCGGGCTGTCGTCGAGGATGACGCGGCCCGCACGCATCACGACCACCCGTCGGAAGGTCTCGGCGACGAAGCGCATGTCGTGGCTGATGGCGATCACGGTCCGACCCTCGGCCGAGACGGCACCCACGATGTCGCAGATCCGGTCCACCCCGCGCGCGTCCTGCCCCGTGGTCGGCTCGTCGAGCACCAGCACCGGTGTGCGCATCGCGAGCACCGACGCAAGCGCCAGCAGCTTGCGGCGCGACTGGCCGAGGTCGTACGGGTTGGTCGCCTCGTGGTGCTGCAGGCCGGTCGCCGCGAGCGCCTCGCTCACTGCGGTCTCCAGCTCGTCGCCGGAGCGTCCCAGGTTGCGCGGCCCGAACTCGACCTCGGACCGCACCGAGCCCGCGAAGATCTGGCGGTCGGGGTCCTGGAAGACGAGCCCGACCCGTGCTGCCAGCGCCGCCACCGTGACGGTTCGCGCGTCGACGCCACCGACCTTGACGTTCCCCTCGGTCGGTCGCAGCAGCCCGTTGAGGTGGCGGACGAGCGTCGTCTTGCCGCTGCCGTTTTGGCCGATCAGCGCCACCCGCTCCCCCGCATCGATCCGCAGGTCGATCCCGTCGAGTGCCCGCACGCCACTGGCCGCGTAGACATGCGCGAGACCCTCGACGGCCAGTCCGGTCACGTGGTGCGCCCCGCCACGAGCTCCTCGTCGAGCCCGGCCGCCACGGCCGCGCGCGCCAGCCGGACCGGCGCCGGTGGGGCCACCCCGAGCTCGTCGAGACGTGGGTCGGCGAGGACCTCGGCCGTCGGCCCGTGCAGCGCGATGCGGCCCTCCGCCAGCACGACCATCTCACCGGCCACGTCCGACAGCAGGTCGGTCTTCTGCTCGGCGATGAGGATGCTCGTCCCGGCCCGCGCCAGGCGGCCGATCGCATCGGCCACCAGGTCCGTCCCCGCTGGATCCAGCTGGGCGGTCGGCTCGTCGAGGACGAGGTGTTCGGGACGCATGGCGAGCAGCCCGGCCATCGCCAGCAGCTGCTGCTGGCCGCCGGACAGGCGCTGGGGATCGCGCTCGGCGAGCGCCGCGATGCGCATCGCATCGAGCGCCTCCCAGGTGCGGTCGATGACCTCGGCGCGTTCGATGCCCAGGTTCATCGGCCCGAAGGCGACCTCCTCGAAGACCGTGCCGGCGACCTGCGACAGCTGGGTGGCCGGGTTCTGGAACGCGATGCCGATCCGCTCCGCCAGGCGGTGCATCGGCCAGCGATCGATGTCCTCGCCGTCGAGCTCGAGCGTCCCACGGATCCGTCCGCCGACCGTTCGTGGGGCGAGGCCGCTCGCCACCAGGCACAGGGTCGTCTTGCCCGACTCCGACGCGCCCGCCAGGCCGACCACCGTACCGTCGGCCAGGTCGAGGTCGATGTCGAGCAGCGCCGGCCGGCTCGCGCCGGCGTGTCGGTAGCCGATGCCGCGCAGGGTCAGCGTCACGTCAGCACCCCGCCGATCCGCAGCGCGACCAGCGTCACGAGGCCGATGAGCAGTCCCCAGCGAGCGATCGACTCGGCCGGGCTGTCCCGGGGCGACCAGAGCAGCGTTCGGCGACCGGGGCGGGTGAAGGCGCGGGCCTCGAGCGCCATGGTGCGCTCCTCGACCTCCGCGATCGACCCGAGGATCACGGGCCCGACGATCGGGACGATGCCGCGGATCCGGCGCCATGGCGAGCCCTCGGTGTCGAGCCCGCGCGCCCGCTGCGCCGCGGTGATCTGCGCCGCGCGCTCGACCATGGCCGGCACCGTCTGCACCGACGCATTGGCCACGAAGGCCACCCGGGGGCTGACGCCGCGACGCTCGAGGTCGAGGACGAGGTCGGCGGGACGGGTGGTCAGGTAGAAGAGGGTCACGGCTCCGCTGATCGCCATGATCCGCGCCATGATCTGGAGCGCGAACCCGAGCCCCTCCGCGGTGGCCGCGATGGGGCCGATGCGGAAGAGGATCTGCTCGCCGCCGGGGAAGAAGAAGACGTTGACGAGGAAGGCCGAGAGCGCGATCGGGAGGGCGAGCAGGAGTGCGGTCCTCGCCAGCCGCCCGAGGACCCCGGCCACGACCGCCGGCAGGACGACCGCCACCGCGACGAGGAGCAGCGGCCCGACGAGGCCACCCAGCACCACCGCGGCGACCGAGGTCGTGGTGGCGAGGGTGGCCTTCGTGAGCGGGTTGAGCCGGTGGACGGCGCTCGGCCCCGGGCGGCCGATCGCCGCCGGGAGCGATCGGGCCTCGGTCAGGTCGACGCTCCCCGCCACTCACCGCCCTCCTCGGCGACCTCCGCACCGCCCTCGATCAGCTGCTCACCCTGCGGGAAGCGGGCCTTCGTGCGCGTCGCCATGGCGGCCAGCACGAGGTACACCACGAAGAAGGTGGTGATCTTGTCGACCGGATCACTGATCAGGCCCTGTCCGAGCGTGGCCGCACCGATGTCGGCGCCGGCCTGCCGGAACGCGGCGACCAGGAAGTCGGTCCCGGCGCCGGTCACGCCGCCGAACAGATTGGCGCTGATCGGGGCGCTGATGAGCGCGGCGACCACCCCGGTGATGAGCCCGGCCACCACGACGTAGGCGGCCGTCAGATCGCGGCGCACGAACAGGAGGCCGAGCAGCCCGACCACCGTCGCCGCCACCAGCGCCAGCGCCAGCCACCCGAGGATGACGAAGAGCGTCTGGTCGCTCGCCACCTCGAAGCCCGCCGGGCCGATGATCTGCTCGTAGCCGAGGAACGCCAGCCAGCTGACGCCGGCGATCACCGCGATGGTGATGACGGCTCCTCCGACCAGCTGTCCCATCGGCCGATCCGGACGTGGCCGCAGCGCGCCGTAGCGAGCGAACAGGCCGGCCAGCAGCCCGATCACCGCGGCCACGATCGCGAACGGCGCGGCGACCGCTCCCTGAAAGGGCGGCGGGATGATGTACTGCCAGAGGATGTTGGCGACGAAGCCGGTCAGCGCGCCCGGGATCGGTCCGGCCAGGGCGCCGACCAGGATGGTGCCGATGCTGTCGAGGTAGATCGGCACCTTGAGCGCGTTGGCGACGGCGGCGCCGAGGATGATGTTGATGGCGATCGCCACGGGCATCAGCGCCAGCGTGCGGATCCCGAACTGGGAGCTGATCGACGCGAAGCCTCCGGTCTGGGCGTACTCGGTGCCCGCGTACGCGACGAACCCGACGGCCAGCGCGATCGCGGCGACGAGCGCCCACGAGTTGCTCGCCTGATCCTCGTTGAAGTTGCCGACGACCAGCCCGATGCCAGCCACCACGATGAAGCCGACCAACGCCGCCAACCAGCGCGTGATCATGGTGCCACCCTCCTCCGTCCGTGTTCCTCTCGGTGCTCAGCTGTGCGGCGCGCTGACCGCACGCGCCAGCCGCGTGATCAGCTCCGCCTTCATCCCCTCGGCATTGATGGCGGTCGCGAGGGAGACCGGCGGCCGGTCGTCATGCTCGGACCGATACAGGCTCCCAGCGAGGTACGCGTCCGAGCTGGTGTCGCAGGCCAGGGTCTCGATCACGGTCTCCGTCACCAGGTCGGTCCGCAGCAGCGACCCGATCAGGGCGACCGGGTCGTGGAGATACGCGCCGTCGATCCCATCGGCCTTCTGGTGGAAGCCGACGTAGAACCGCACCGCGTCGCGGACGATGCCGGCCAGATGGGTGTCCGGCAGGGCCGCCAGGTCCTCCATGGTGAAGATGACGTCCTGGGTCGCGTCGAGCGGGAAGATGCGATGGACGGCGCCGGCGCGCAGGCAGATCTCGGTCGCCTCCGGATCGACGCACGCGTTCCACTCGCCGGTGTCGGTGGTGTTTCCGCGCTCCTCCAGCGTGCCGCCCATCCAGACGACGTCGCGCGTTCCGCCCGCGAGGTCGACGCCGTTCTGCGATGCGGCGGCCAGGTTGGTCAGCGGGCCCAACGCCAGCACCGTCGTCTCGCCCGGATGGCGGCTGACGTGCGCGCCGAGGTAGCGGCTGGCCGGAATCGCGGTGTACTCGGTTGTCCCCAGCTGGCGATCCTCGCCGCGCAGCTCGACGTAGCCGGTGCCGGTCGGGCCATGCGTGTCGGGAGCGGTGCGCAGGCGCCGCTGAAGCGGCCGCGCCGCCCCGATGCTGACCGGGACGTCGCCCCGGCCGACCATGCGCAGGATCTTGCCGGTGTTGCGCGCCACGTGATGGATCTCGACGTTCCCCGCCACGCAGGTAACGCCGCGCAGGTTGAGCTCCGGGCTGGTTGCGGCGATCAGCAGCGCGAGCATGTCGTCGATCCCGGTGTCGACGTCCATGATCAGCGGACGGGGCGTGGCGGCCGGCGCATCGGGTTCCATCGGGCGACTATGGTAGACGCCAGCCGCCTGCCTGGCCCACCTTTGTGCCCAGGGGCCGAGCCAACGTGGCGCTCACGTGCCGCGCCGCGAGCAGCAGCGCGTCGAGGTCGACGCCGTGTGACAGGCCCTCTCGCTCGAGCAGGTAGACGAGGTCCTCGGTCGCGAGGTTGCCTGCGGCGCCCGGCGCGTAGGGGCAGCCCCCGGTGCCGCCGGTCGACGCGTCGAAGCAGCGGACCCCGAGCTCGAGCGCCGCGCTGACGTTGGCGAGCGCTGTGCCGCGCGTGTCGTGGAAGTGCATCGCGAGGTGCTCCGGGGCGAATCCGGCACCGTCGAGCGCCTTCACGACCCGGCGGATGTCGGCCGGCCCGGCCACGCCGATGGTGTCGCCGATGCTCAGTTCCTCGATCCCGAGCTCGCGCAGCTGCTGCGCCACGCCGACCACGGCCGCCTCGCCGACCTCGCCCTGGTACGGGCACCCGAAGGCGGTGCTGAGGTAGCCACGCGTCCACCAGCCGTGAGCGAGCGCGCGGTCGACCACCGGTCGGAAGGCCTCGATCGACTCGGCGATCGTCATGTTGATGTTCGCCTTCGTGAACGCCTCGGAGGCGGCGGTGAAGACGCAGATCGCATCGGCACCTGCGGCCTCCGCCCGGTCCATCCCACGGGCATTCGGGACGAGCACCGGGTAGCGGATGCCGGGCCGCCGGTCGAGTCCGGCCATGAGCTCATCGGCATCGGCGAGCTGCGGGATCGCCCTCGGCGAGACGAAGCTGGTCGCCTCGATCTCGCGCAGGCCGGCGTCGGCCAGCAGGTCGATGAAACGCAGCTTCGCCTCCGTGGAGATCGGGGACGCCTCGTTCTGGAGGCCGTCGCGGGGGCCGACCTCGTAGATGCGGACGTCGCGGTCGCTCATGCGTCCGATTGTGCGACTTCGCCGAGGAGCTCGCCGCGCTGGACCTGCTGTCCCTCTCCGACGGCGAGGGTAGTCAGCGTACCGGCGATGGGAGCAACGACGGCGTGCTCCATCTTCATGGCCTCGATGATCACCACCGGCTGATGGGCGTGGACCGACTCGCCGACCGCGACGCGGACCCCGATGACGCGGCCCGGCATCGGCGCGACCAGCACCGCCGCTCCGTCACCGCCGTGGGCGGCGGCGTGGCGCACCGCCTCCTCGACGGTCGGCGGCGACGCCTCATGGAACTCCAGCGACTGCCCATCCACGTCGACATGGATGCCTCCGCGGCCGACAACGACGCGCGGCAGGTCGTCGGTTCGGTCGAGCGAGATGCTCCGCTCCGCATCGCCGTGTCGCAGACGCCGGATCGCCGGCCCGTTGAGCCGCCAGCCGTCTTCCCACGGCCCCGATCCAGCATGCGCCGATGCCAGCGCCGCGGCTTGCCAGTGTCGGTCCTCGACCGGTGGAAGGCCGGGCACGTCGAGCCCGCCGATGGTGTCGGTCCGCATCTCGCCGTCGCGCATCGAGGGCTGCTCGAGCAGCCAGCGGAGGAAGCGGAGATTCGTGCGGACGCCGAGCACGGTGGTCGCCGAGAGCGCCGCCCGCAGCCGTTCCAGCGCCTCGGTGCGCGTCGTCCCGTGGGCGATGAGCTTGGCGAGCATCGGATCGTAGCGGTCCGTCACCTCGTCGCCCTGGCGCACCCCGGCATCGATCCGCACGCCCGACGGCCACGCGAGCGCCTCCAGCACGCCGGTGGCCGGCAGGAACCCGGACTCAGGGTCCTCCGCGTAGAGCCGGGCTTCGACCGCGTACCCATCGAGGCGCGGTGCCGCGCGCAGGCCGAGCGTCTCGAGCGTCTCGCCGGCGGCGATCCGCAGCTGGTCCTCGACGAGGTCGCGGCCCGTGACGGCTTCGGTGACGGGGTGCTCGACCTGGAGCCGGGTGTTCATCTCGAGGAAGAAGTACTCGTCGGCGTCGGTCAGCAGCATCTCGACCGTCCCGGCATTGACGTAGCCGACCGATGATGCGACGGCGACCGCCGCACTGCCCATCCGTTCGCGGAGCTCGCGTGTGACCGATGGCGCGGGCGACTCCTCGACGATCTTCTGGTTGCGTCGCTGGGCGCTGCAGTCGCGTTCTCCGAGGTGGACGCCGTTGCCGTGGGCATCGAACAGCACCTGGACCTCGACGTGTCGGGAGCCGGCGAGATAGCGCTCGAGGATCAGCCGGTCGTCGCCGAAGCTTCGCTGGGCCTCGCGCCGGGCGCCGGCCAACGCCTCGAGCAGGTCTGCCGGATCGCGAACGACGCGCATGCCCTTGCCGCCACCGCCGGCGCTCGGCTTGACGAGCAGCGGGAAGCCGATGCGCTCGGCCTCCGCGGCCAGCGTGGCGTCATCCTGCGAGTCGCCGTCGTAGCCGGGAACTATCGGCGCGCCATGGACGGCGGCCTGCTGTCGCGCGGCGGCCTTGTCGCCCATCGCCGCGATCGCGTTTGCCGGGGGTCCGACCCACGCGAGGCCGGCGTGGGCGACGGCCCGCGCGAAGGCGGCATTCTCGGCGAGGAAGCCGTAGCCGGGGTGAATCGCATCGGCTCCGGCGCGGCGCGCCACCGCCAGCAGCCCCGCACCATCGAGGTAGGAGTCGATCAGGTGAGCCTCATCCACCCCGTCGGGGATTCGCTCGTCCGCAGCGTGAACGCCGATGGTCCGAATTCCCATGCGGTTCGCGGTGCGAGCGATGCGGACGGCGATCTCGCCGCGGTTGGCGATCAGCAGCGAGCCGATGCGGTGCGGCGGCGCCGCTTCGGGGGCATCGGAGACCGCCGACAGCGACGAACGCGACACGCGCATGCGGGTGCCGACGCGTTCGGCTGGCAGCCGTCCGCTGGCGATCCACCGCTGGACGGTCCGGGCGGTGACGCCCGAGCTCAGCCGCCGCCTCTCGAGGAGTCAGCGTCTCACGCATGTCGCGATTGTCGCATTGACGGGCTCCGCCGCCGACCGCTCCGCCGCCTCAGCCCTTCCACGTGGGCGATCGCTTCTCGAGGAAGGCCGTGAGCCCCTCCTGGCCCTCGGCGGAGGTTCGCTGGCGGGCGATCATCCCCGGGGTGCGCTCGCGAGCCGCCTCTGGTCCAACCTCGTGGATCGTGCGGACGAGCGCCTTGGCGGCGCGAACGGCGGTGGGCCCCGCCGCGCGCAGCTCCTCGAGCAGCGCGTCCACGGCCGCGTCGAGCGCCGGCTCGTCGGCGACGACCTCGTGCACGAGGCCGATGCGCTGCGCGCGCTCAGCGCCGAGGCGCTGGCCGGTGGCGAACAGCGCGCGGGCATGTGACTCGCCGATCTTCGGGAGCACGAACGTGCTGATGACGGCGGGGATGATGCCGAGCCGGGTCTCGGTGAAGCCGAAGGTCGCGTCGGCGGTGGCCACGACGATGTCGCTCACCGCGCAGAGCCCCATGCCGCCACCCAGCGCCGCGCCCTGGACGCGGGCGATCACCGGCACCGGACACGCGTCGATGGCGGCGAACATTGCCTGCATGGCGGTGGCGTCCCGCTCGTTGTCCTCGACGCCGAGACCGATCGCGCCCCGCATCCACTCGACGTCGGCCCCGGCGCTGAAGGTGGGGCCCTCGCCGGCCAGGACGACACCCCGCAGTGCGTCCGGCGGCTCGGCCGCCAGCGCCGTGAAGGTCGACCGCAGCTCCTCGATGAGCGCGGCGTTGAACGCGTTGCGGACCTCGGGCCGCGCCAGGGTGACGCGCGCGAACGGGCCGGTGCGCTCGACGCGCAGGGTCGCGCTCACCGTCCGCGTCCCCGGCGATGGAACGGCTCGGCGACCGCACGCACCTGCCCGAGAAGCGGCTCCTCGAGCCAGACCACGTCGGTCCCATCGGGGACGTCCACGGTGGCCGATGTTCCCGGCTCGCCGACCAGCCCGAGCAGCAGTCGCGTCCGTCCCCCGTCGTCGGCCTCGACCAGGTGGGCGGCCTCGACATCGGTCTCGCGCAGGGCGACCGCGAGCCGGCGCTCGAGCTCGCGCGTGTCGGTGCCCGGCGGTCGCACCCGGATCGAGGTGCGCCGCGTCTCCGCGAACAGCGGCGCGTCGGTCCCGGGCATGCGGCCATCGGCGAGCGCGGCGAGCTCGTCGGCGTCGAATCGGTAGGGGACGGGGCCGGCGGGATCCATGATCGCCGGCAGGCCGGCGGCGGCGAGGTTGGCGATGGCGATGCGCGCGGGCAGCGGCAGGTTCCCGGTTCGCGCCGGTGCCCAGGCGGCAAGCGCCCCGACCGATCCGAAGACGACGCTCACCGGCCGCCCCTCGCCTTCCTGAGCGAGCATGACGCTGATCTCGACCTGCTCGTCGTCGTTGACGGCCGATGCCAGGGCCGCCTTCGCCTCGTCGCCGTGATCGGGCGGCACCGGCAGCAGCAGCGTCCCGGTCATCAGGATGCGATAGAACTGCTCCAGCGGCCTCTGGTCGCCACGCTCCTCGCCATCCCGCGCGGCGAGCATCGCATCGAACAGGTTGGCGGCACTCTCCTCGAGGGCGCCGGAGGGGGTGGAGCGGTCGTGGGAGCCCGGTGCCGGGCGTTCGATCGAGGGTTCCATCGGTGCGGTGAGCCTACCGGATGCTGGTAGCATCGTCCGCATGATCCGGGGCATCGACCACCTGGTGATCGCCTGTGCTGACCCGGACGCCGCCGCCGCGGAGCTCGAGTCGGCGATCGGCATCACCTGCACCGGCGGCGGGCGGCACGCCGGCCGCGGCACGTGGAACCGCATCGCCTGGCTGGCCGACGGGAGCTACCTGGAGCTCATCGGCATCGACGATGCAGAGCTCGCCGCCCAGACGCCGGTCGGCGCCGCCGCCGTCCGCTGGCTCGCGGAGCACGGTGACGGCCTGGCGACCTATGCGCTCCGCGTCGACGACCTCGATGCGATTGCGGCCGGCCTTCGCGCCGCCGGCTCGCCGATCGGGCCCTCCACGCATGGCAGCCGCACGCGAGATGACGGCGAGCTCGTCGAGTGGTGGACCGCCTTCCCCGACGAGCCACTCGAGCCGACCGCGCCGCCGTTCCTCATTCAGCACGCCTACGCCGGGGCCGAGTGGGGCAACGAGGCGCTCGCGGCGCGGGCGCGGTTCGCCCACCCGCTCGGGTCGCCGGTGCTGCTCACGCGTCTCGACATCGCGGCGACGGAGCCGACGTCGGTGGCGGCCGACCTGCACGAGGCGCTCGAGCTCGACTTCTGGGCGGTTGCGGACCTCGCCGTCGCCGATGTCGGGCCGCACGTGCTGCGCGTCGTCCCGCGCCGCGAGATGCCGGTGCACGCCGTCATCACGCTGGGGGCCGAGGTCGATGCGCCGCGCACCGCCGACCTGCTCGGCATCCGCTTCGACGTCGAGCACGTCGACCTCCCGGTGGCACAGGTCAACCGCGCCTAGCTGCCTCTACAGGTCGGGCGCGGTCACATGCGGAAGAGGCTGAAGCCCGGTTCGGGGATCGGCGCGTTCAAGGCCGCCGAGATGCCGAGGGCGAGCACCCGCCTGGTGTCCATCGGGTCGATGACGCCGTCGTCCCAGAGCCGCGCCGTCGAGTGGAAGGGGGAGCCTTCGCGCTCGTACTTGTCGAGGATCGGTGCCTCGAAGGCGTCTCGGTCGGCATCGGTGTCGAAGCCGCCGCGCACCGTGGAGAGGACCCGGGCCGCCTGGGCGCCGCCCATGACGCTGATCCGGGCGTTCGGCCACATCCAGAGCTGGCGCGGGCCGTAGGCTCGTCCGGCCATGCCGTAGTTTCCGGCACCGAAGCTGCCGCCGATGATGACGGTGAACTTCGGGACGTTCGTGGTGGACACGGCCGTGACCAGCTTGGCGCCGTCGCGGGCGATCCCTCCGGCCTCGTACTCGCGGCCGACCATGAAGCCGGTGATGTTCTGGAGGAAGACGAGCGGAATCTTCCTCTGCGAGCAGAGCTCGACGAAGTGCGCGCCCTTCAGCGCCGACTCGCTGAACAGGATGCCGTTGTTGGCGACGATGCCGATCGGGTAGCCGTGCAGTCGGGCGAAGCCGCAGACCAGCGTCGTCCCGTAGCGCTCCTTGAACTCGTGGAACTCCGAACCATCGACCAGCCGTGCGATCACCTCGCGCACGTCGTACGACTGGCGCGCGTCGGCCGGGACGACGCCGTAGAGCTCATCGGGCGAGACCGCGGGCGGCACTGCCTCCGTCGGTTCCCACGGCGGCTCCGGCTTGCGCCAGGCCAGGTTCCGTACGATCTGCCTGCCGATCGCCAGCGCGTGCTCATCGTCGAGCGCGTAGTGATCGGCCACGCCGGACTGCACCGTGTGCACCTCCGCCCCGCCGAGATCCTCCGCGCTCACGACCTCCCCGGTGGCGGCCTGCACCAGTGGCGGGCCACCGAGGAAGATCGTGCCGGTGCCCTTGACGATCACCGTCTCGTCCGACATGGCGGGGACATAGGCGCCACCCGCCGTGCAGGAGCCCATCACCAGCGCGATCTGCGGGATGCGTCGCGCTGAGAGCTGCGCCTGGTGATAGAAGATGCGGCCGAAGTGATCGCGATCCGGGAAAACCTCGTCCTGCAGCGGCAGGAAGGCGCCGCCGGAGTCCACGAGGTACAGGCATGGCAGCCGGTTCTCGAGGGCGACCTCCTGGGCGCGGAGATGCTTCTTCACCGTCATCGGGTAGTAGGTGCCGCCCTTTACGGTGGCGTCGTTCGCCACGACGACGCACTCCACGCCCTCCACGCGGCCGATGCCGGTCACGATCCCCGCGCCGGGTGCGTCGCCGTCGTACAGGTCGGTCGCCGCGAGGGCGTTCAGCTCGAGAAACGCGGATCCGTGGTCGATGAGCCGGTCGACCCGCTCGCGGACCGGCAGCTTGCCGCGTTCGCGGTGACGGGCGATGGAGCGGTCGTCGCCGCCCGCTCCGCGTCCGGCCAGCGCCGCCTGCCGGGCGCGCAGGTCATCGACGAGGACACGCATCGCATCGGCATTGGCCCGAGCCGGGGGGGCGTCGGGATCGATCTCGGTGCGGAGGACGGTCATGAGCCCGATTATCGCCGGGCGGCGATGCGCCGGGGGCCGGCTACGCCAGGGTCATCAACGGAACGATCTGGCTGATGTGCGCGGCGTTGACGATGGCGACGCTGACGACGTGCTCGAACGGGGGCTCGCCCTCGTGCAGGATGTGGGCGTCGGTCAGCGGGATGAAGCGATGCTGGCGGAGCAGGTGCAGGCCCACCTCGACCCCCGGCGCCACGTGGATGTTGCCGGTGACGTGGAACGGGCCGGCGTGGAGGGCCGCGCGCCGCAGGCGCCGGTGGAGTCGCAGCTGCCGGCTCGCCCGCCACTCCGGCGGCATGGCCAGGATGACGCGATCCGTGGCGAGTGACTCCCATTCGCCGCCATCGGTGGGCAGGCCAGCGGGATCGATCGGCGGCAGCGCATCGCCATCGGCGGCTTGCGGGCTGGGACGCCACAGGCGGAGCTCATCCTGCGTGCTGAGCAGGTCGGTCACGCGATGGCCTTCCGGCGCGATCCAACCCACGAGCCGCGCCTCGGCGGTGTAGAGCTCGATCGGCGCGATCTCGGCGGATGGGGCCACGGCCACGTTCCCCTGCGTTACCGTGGGACCGGGCCCGCGGCGCCAGTTCCAGAACGTCACGTTGCCTCCTGATGGGAACGGCCGCCGGCACTGGCGACCACGGAGCGAACCGTACGTGTCGCGTGGCCTGCCACCAACGGCCCGAAAGTCCTACGGAGGACTGTTGCGCGCACGCATCGGTCATGCTTCGCTATCGTGAGCCGATGATCGAGTTCGACGACTTTCTGCTCGTGGACATGCGAGTGGGCCGGATTCTCGCCGCGGACCCATTCCCCGAGGCGCGCAAGCCGAGTTACCGGCTGCGCGTCGACTTCGGGCCGGAGCTCGGCGAGCGGGTCAGCTCGGCGCAGCTGACCCTCACCTACCCCGATCCGTCGGAGCTCGTCGGACGGCAGGTGGTGGCGGTGGTCAACTTCCCGCCGCGCCGGATCGCCGGGTTCAGCAGCGAGGTCCTTCTGCTCGGCGCCATGGGCGACGACGGCGAGGTGCACCTTCTCGCGCCCGACCCGGCCTGTGCGGAGGGTCTGCGCATCGGCTGACCCGCCGATCGGACAGGACCGGTGATCCGATCGGCAGCCTTGCTTCGTAGCAGTGGGCACATCAACTCCAAGTCCCCCAGGAGACCCCACTCATGCGTAGCACTTCCCGGCTGCTCGGCATCCTCGCCGGCACCGCACTCGTCGCCGCCCTGGCCGTTCCGGTCGCGGCCGACTCTCATGACACGGCCATGGTCCGTGTGGTCCATGCCTCGCCCGACGCTCCCAACGTGGACGTCTGGGTCGACGGCGAGACCGTCCTGACCGATGTCCCCTTCACCGCGGTGAGCGATTACCTCTCGCTCCCGGCCGGCACCTACAACATCCAGGTGACCGCCACCGGTGACACCACCCCGGTCATCGAGGCCGACCTCGACTTCGCCGCCGGCACCGCGACGACGATCGCCGCGCACGGCCTGCTCGCGGACATCACCGCCGCCGTCTTCACCGACGACACCGCGACGGCCGATGGCCAGGCGAAGCTTCGCGCCATCCACCTGTCGCCAAGCGCGCCGGCCGATGTCGACATCGCCGTCCAGGGCGGCGACGTGGTCGTCCCCGGCCTTGCCTATCCCGAGGCCAGCGGCTACCTGACCCTCGACCCGGGCGACTATCCGCTCGAGATCCGAGCGGCCGGTGACACCGCCGCGGCGCTGGAGTTCGACGTGACCCTCGCGGCCAACACGAACTACACCGCCTTCGCGATGGATGCCGCCGATGGCGTCCAGGTCATCGCGGCGATCGACGCCGAGGGAATGGCCGAGAGCCCGGACACCGCCATGTCGCAGCCCGCGACCGGCACGCCGGTCCTGCTGGCCGGGATCGCCCTGCTGGGGCTCGCCGTCCTGACCTCGATTCGGGTCCTGGGCGTGCGCACCGAGCGTTAGCCTTCCCGCGAATCTGAACGACGGGCCGCCGCCTTCGGGCGGCGGCCCGTTTGCCGTGCCCGGCATCGGCCGCGATACTCGCTGGCGATGACCCATCCTCCGCCCGCCACCCCGCTCGTCGGAGCCGCGCCCGACGGGATGCCCGACCCGAACCAGGCGCCGCCCCAGCTCGCCCGAAGCGGGGATCCGTTCGCGGCGCTCCGCATCGTCCACTTCGTGTCGCGGCTGCGGCGGAACGAGACGCTCCAGCTGCGGGACGTGGTGATTGCGCTGAACGCCGAGTTCCTCGACTGGTACTTCAGCGAGAAGGTCGTCCTCGCCGAGATCGTCCAGCTCCAGGCGAACTGGGGGATCAGCTTCCACGGCGACGACCGGGTCGTGCTCGACCGCAACGAGCGCGGTCACACCCTCCTGATCACCGACTCGACGAAGATGACGTCCTTCCTCGTCAACGAGGCACGGCGCCTTTCCGACGCCTGTGAGGAGGAGCTCCGCCGGTTCACCCTCGGCGACGGAGTCACCTCCGACAACTGAGGGACGTCAGCCGCGGAGCTGGTCCAGCTTGTCGTCACGGCCGATGAGGATCAGCTCGTCGCCCTCCGCCACCCGCTCGTCGCGGGCCGGATTCACGAAGACCTGCTGACCGCGTCGCAGCGCGATCGGCGTGAGGCCGAGACGGGTCTTCAGGTCGAGCTCGCCCAGCGACTTGCCGATGAACGACGCGGGCGGACGGATCTTCTCGATCCCGAAGTTCGGCGCCACGTCCAGGTAGTCGATGACGTTCGGCACGTTGAACGAGTGGGCGAGCCGCAGGCCGGTCTCCCGCTCGGGCAGAACGACCCGGTCGGCGCCGACCCGCGACAGGATCTCGCCATGGAGCTGACTGCCCGCCTTCGCGATCACGCTTCGCACGCCGAGCCGCTTGAGCACCATGGTCGCGAAGATCGAGGGCTCGGCATCGGTGCTGATGGCGACGATGGCCGTCTGAAAGTCGCCTGCGCCCGCGGAGCGCAGGGCATCCTCGTCGGCAGCGTCGAGCTGGAGCGCGTGGGTGACGTCGGCGGCGATGTCGTTGACCTGCTGCTCTCCGCGGTCGATGGCGAGCACCTGGTGACCGAGCCGCTCGAGCTCGCGGGCGACCGCTGAGCCGAACCGACCCAGTCCGATCACCATCACCTGTTCCTTGGCCATGCGTGCCTCCGAAGCTGTCTGTTGAGCCTAGCCGATGCGGACCGACTCGACCGCCGGACGATACGACACCGGATGGGCGCGTGCCGCAAGCGCCAGCACCAGCGTCAGCGGGCCGAGACGGCCGACGAACATCGCGAACGAGGTGATCAGCCGGGCCGGATCGCTGAGGTCCGGCGTGATGCCGGTGCTGGCCCCGACCGTCCCGAAGGCGGAGACCGCCTCGAACAGCGTCTGGACGAAGGTCGCGTCGGTCGTGAGCGTCAGGCCCAGCCCGGTGAGGAAGACGAAGCCGATCGCGAGGATGAGCACCGCCAGCGCGCGATAGACGATCGCGTGCTTGATCCGCCGCCCGAAGGCCGTGGCCGACGGCTCGCCCTTGACCGTCGAGATGATGGCGATGATCAGGACCGCGAACGTGTTGACCTTGATGCCGCCGGCGGTCGAGCCCGACGCCCCGCCAACGAACATCAGGGCCATCACCACGAAGAGGGTCGACTCCACCAGCGCGCCCGTGTCGAGCGCGGTGAAGCCAGCGGTCCGGAGCGTCGCCGACTCGAAGAACGCGTTCAGAACGCGCTGCTCGGGCGGCAGCGCGCCGAGCGTCGCCGGATTCGTCCACTCGATGAGCCCGATGAGCACGGTTCCGCCGACAAGGAGCACGATCGTCGCGGTGATGACGAGCTTCGTCTCGAGGGCCATCCGCGACCACCTGCGCCGCGCGACCGCATCACCGACGATCGCGAAGCCGAGACCGCCGAGCACGAGGAGGAGGCCGTGGGTGAGCAGCACCACCCAGTCGTCGCGGAACGGGATGAGGGACTGGAAGCCGCCCGTGAGGTCGAATCCGGCGTTGTTGAACGCCGAGATCGAGTGGAAGATGCCCCACCAGATGCCCATGGGGTGCCACCGCGGGCCCGCCTCCGGCCCCGCCATGAAGGC
The DNA here is from genome assembly GCA_963704115.1 of uncultured Chloroflexia bacterium. Lineage (GTDB taxonomy): Bacteria > Chloroflexota > Limnocylindria > QHBO01 > QHBO01 > JACDBZ01. The sequence continues at coordinate 217,590 of CAVPGY010000001.1, read as the reverse complement.
GATCGACAGGATCACGGCGCCGATGAGCTCGCAGACCAGGGTGAAGATCGCGATGCGCTTCACCAGCGTGGTGACGCTGCCGAGTTGCAACCCGCCGAGCGACTCCTGGACGAGGACCCGGTCACGGAGGGTGGTGCGGCGCAGGAAGAGGAAGAGGAGCAGCGTCGAGCCGGCCATGATCCCGAAGCCGCCGAGCTGGATCAGGACCATGATCACGACCTGCCCGAACGGGCTCCAGTGGTTCGCGGTGTCGAGCACGACGAGACCCGTCACGCACGATGCGCTGGTCGCGGTGAAGAGCGCGTCGATGAAGCGCGTTCCCTCGCCGCTGGCGGAGGCGATCGGCAGCATCAGCAGGAACGTGCCGACCGTGATGAGGATGGCGAACAGGAGGAGCAGCGAGACCGCCGGCGGCGGCGCGTGGCGCAGCGGCTTCGGGCTCTTCACCGTGAACTGCTCCGGCTGCGTGCGCTCGACGCGCACCCGACGGTCGCCCGGGCGCCGGCCCTCGTGGGTCATCGGTCAGCCACGATCAGCGCATGCACCTCGCGAGGGTAGCGCGGTCAGACCCGGTCGGAGTCCCCGGCCTGCCCGAGCTGCGCGCCCACCGGCTCCCCGTGGCTCGGTCGAACGTCGCCGTCGGCCACCGGCAGCGGCACGCGGCGCGGCCTCGGCCGGAATGGGCTCGTCTCGCGCACGACCGGTCCATCGGTCTCGGCGAGCTCTCCGCCGCGATAAGCCTCCCAGACGGCCATCACCGTGTCGCGGTGAGGACGGATGCGGCAGTGCTCGTCGCGGTTGCCCATCTCGTCGCAGTAGCCGAGCGGAACGCACTTCGGTGCCAGGAAGCTCCCGAAGAACGGCGAGACGCGGAAGATCTCGTGCCGGATCTGCTTGAAGAGCTGCCGGATCTCCCACTGCGCCATGGTGCACAGCCGCAGCCCGGACATGTGGATCAACTGGCGCAGGTTCACCGTCATGATCAGGTTGGTCTGCATCGCGTTCGGGAAGATGAACCGCGCGTCCTCGGCGGGCACCTCCGCCTGCAGCAGCTGGCCGTAGAGATCCAGGTTGTCGTCGATCGCGCGCTGGAAGCGCCCGGCCAGGTCATCGGGCAGGTCGCCCTTCGTGATCGAGTCGGGGATCGTGTAGTTGTCGCGTTTCTTGAAGCTCACGTAGCGCTGGGACTGCTGATCGAACGCGGTGCCTGCGCGATGGCGCACGAGCTGGTGGGAGAGGGTGCGGGTGACGCCGCTGATCGCGAACGTGAAGTTGACGTGCTCGATCGTCGAGCCGTGGCCCGACTCCATCACCTTGCGCACCAGGCTCTGCTGCTTCTCGTCCGCGACCTGGCGGCTCACCGCCTTGTCCCAGATCTGGTCGGGGACCTGCTCGGAGTAGCAGGTGCGGCAGGCGGTGTAGATGATCGGGAGGTAGTACTCCTCGACGATCTCCCTGGTCGGGAAGATCAGCTTGGCGGAGAGATCGGGCGAGGTGGCTGGCATGGGGAGCCGACTCTACTCGTGGCGGGATGTGATGGTGCAGTTTATCCACATCTCGCGAAAGGACAATGTCCTACGAGACCGAGTGTCATCGCCGGCCCCGCGCGCCGATTCCACGCTCGGATCGACGCGCGGACCGTTGTCCACGTCCTACGACGGGCTGGTGGACAACTTTGGTCGCCCTCCGGTAGGGGCCCCGGAGATCAGCGGTCGACGTCGGCGGCGTTGTCGGCGGCGTTCGCGTCGGGAGATCGGCGATCCTCGAGCCTGGCGAGCCCGTGGAGCCGGTCGACCGCGATCCGGGCGCCGCCGGCGCGCTTCGCGCTCGCCAGGGCCTCCGTCGCCCGGGCGAGCAGCCCATCGAGGTCCAGGTCCTCGGCAGCTCGCATGACGGCCACACCGATGCTGGCCGTGATGGGCAGCTCCGTGTCGCCGATCGCCACCGGGCGCAGGGCGAGGCGGTGCTGGATCGCGTCCGCGAAGGTGGCGGCGCCGCTCTCCTCGGTGTGCGGCAGGACGGCGAGGAAGCGAATCGCTGCCGATGCGCCCAAGCTCATCGGCCTCCCGCACGCGAAGCCGTATCCGGAGCGCGACCTCTCGGAGCATCGCATCGCCGCCGGCGCTGCCATGGGTCCGGTTGAGCTCGGTGAATCCGTCGATGTCGATGATGGTCACGGCGACCGGGTGCAGGTAGCGCCGCGCCTGTCCCACCTCGATCTGCAGACGATCCATGATCGCGCCGCGGCTGGCGACGCCGGTGAGCGCATCGATCGTGGCGGCGCGCTCGATCTCCTGGCGCTGGAGTTCGATCGTGCGGCGTGCCTGGAGCAGCTCCTCGATCGTGCCGCGCAGCTCGCGGCCGAGTCGCTCGCTCTCCGGCGAAGCTGCGGGGTCGCGGATGATGACCGTCACGCCCCCTCCGCTGCGCTGCAGGCCGACGGCGAGCCCGCCCACGCCCGTGGCTGTCGCGACCGAGCCGTCGTCGCGCGGGAGCTCGCCGATGCGAACGCCGAGAAGATCCTCGAGTCGGGCGCCGCCCGACGCCTGGTCCAGGCCGAGCAGCACGGTGGCCGTGGCGTTCCAATCCCGCAGCCGAAGCCGGCCGTCGAAGCGCAGCACTGCATCGGAGAGGCGGCCAGCGAGCTCCGGCAGCCGGTTTTCGTCGTCCTCGGCCTCGCCGTCCGTGCCGCCGTCGGCCGTCGCCTCGGCCCAGGTCGCGATGCCGATCAGCTGCGATCCGATGAGGGCAACCAGGCCGATGACGTTCTCGATGTCCCCGTCACGCCCGAGCGAGGCCGCGGCGATGCCCACCAGGACGGCACTCGCCATCGGCGCCACGGGTGTGCCGAGTCCGATGAGTGCTGCCACCACGGCAACTGCCAGGGTGCCCCCCGCCACGGCCGGGTGAACGACCGACGCGCCACGCTCGATGAAGGGCAGCAGCTGGACCAACACCGCGAGTTCCGCCAGGCCGATGATGGCCACGGCCGTCGCGACGCGCGGCAGCTGGCCACCACGGAGCGTGAGGCCGGCCCGATCGGCGACACCGGCTCCGGCGAGCGCAACTGCCGCCACCCCCAGCAGCCCCAGGTGCGCAGCGTCGGCGAGCAGGGACAGCGCGCCGCCGGCGATCGCGGCAGAGGCGCCGGCGGTGAGGAGCTGGAACACGCGGCCGCTCCGCAGTCCGGCGACCAGCCACGCGAGCGAGGTGACGGCGGCGACCACCAGCAGCAGCCCGGCGAGGGCATCGGGTGCCCATGCCAGGCCGGCCCCGGCCAGGTCGGCGGGCGGAAGCGCGCGTGCCACGAAGAGCACCGCCAGCAGCGGGCCTGCGACGAGCAGCCCGAGCGTGGTGCGTGAGGCGCGGATCGCGCTCGATCGCTCCATGCGAGCGAGTGTCGAGCGGGTGGGCGGCACGCGGCAATGGTACGAACGCCGCGCGTCGACGGGCGATCCTATACTCAGCGGGCCGTGAACTCCCGACCCGTCGCCGTCATGTCGCGCGCCGCCTTTCTCGCGGCGACCGATGAGCTCGTCGCCACCGGCGATGCCCTCGTCGCGGCACCCGAATGGGACCGGTTCCGTGACTGGCTCCTCGACTCCGACCGGCTTCTCGAGCGGGTCTGGGGTCGCATGGACCGCTACCACCTCGCATGGCTGAACGTGGGTCGCGGGAGTGCGCCACCCGGCGCGGCGCTCGACGAGGCTGCGACGCATCGGTTCATTGCGGAGGTCGCCAGCGGGAAGCTGGCCGTCCTGCGTACGATGAGGACCGCCGTCGAACGACAGGGCTGGACCCTGCTCTCCGACGACCCCGACGAGACGCACAAGGAGGCTCGGTGAGCTACCCGATTCCTGCGGGCGGCCTGGCGGCCGTCCTGGCCCATCCCGACGACGAGAGCTTCGGCTGCGCGGGCGCGCTCGCTCTTGCGCACGACGCGGGGGCGACCACCCGGCTGCTGGTCGTGACGCGCGGCGAGGCGGGCTCGGCGGACGGTGAGCCGGATCAATCGATCGGCGATCGGCGGGAGGCGGAGCTGATCGCTGCCGCCAGGGAGATCGGGCTCGACGAGGTCTCCCTCCTCGACGGCTACGCCGATGGCGGCGTCGCTGACCAGCCGTTCGACCAGCTCATCGAGGAGATCGCCGCGTGGCTGACCGATCGCCGGCCGCAGGCGGTCATCACCTTCGGGCCGCACGGTGTCACCGGCCACCCGGACCACGTCGTCGTCGGCAGCGCAACGCGCTGGGCGGTCGAGCGGCTGGCCGAGTCGGGCATCGCGCCGAACGCCGTCTACGTGATCAGCCCGGTCTTCGATCCGGGCGGCAACCTGTACGACCTGTCGGTCGAGGAGCAGTCGGCAACGCACCGGATCGACGTCACTGCGGTGGCGGCGCGCAAGCTCGCCGCGCTCGAGGCCCACGCCAGCCAGGGCGACACTGCCGACGAGATCGCCGCGCTTCGAGCGGCCATCGAAGCCGATCGCCCGATCCACGAGGGCTACACCCGGGTGCGCCCGCACGTCCCGGCGCCGCATCCGGATTTCGACGGGGCACTGCTCTAGCCCGCCCCACCCGGATGACCTCGCCGGGGCATGCGCGTACACTTGGACCATGACGATCGACTCGAACCTCGCCAAGGTCGACGAGGTGATGACCGCGCTCTACGATATCTTCGATCCGGAGATCGGCATGAGCATCGTGGACCTCGACCTGATCAAGGCGGTCGAGATCGGCGCGGACGGCGCTCCGACCGAGATCAAGATGGTGCTGACCACGCCGTTCTGCCCCTGGGCGGGCGAGCTCATCCAGAACGTGAAGACCAAGGCCGAGGAGGTCGTGGGTCCACCCGTCAAGGTGACGCTGCTCGCCGATCGCTGGGAGCCGCCTCCGGGCCTGTTCTAGCCCGATGCGGATCTACACGAAGAAGGGCGACGACGGCTCGACCGGCCTGCTCTTCGGCGGCGATCGCATCAGCAAGGCCGACCTCCGGACCGATGCGTACGGCACCACCGACGAGGCGGTCTCGGCCCTGGGCCTGGCGCGCGCCTCCATCGGATCGGCGACCGATCGCACGGAGGTGCGCCTCGCCGACCTGTGCCTCCGCCTCCAGCGCGAGCTGTTCGTGGTCGGGGCCGAGCTGGCGACCCACGTCGAGCGGCGGGACCGGCTGACCGACGGGACATCTCGCGTCACGCCCGGGATGATCGAGGCCCTGGAACACGAGATCGACGAGCTGGAGGCGGCCGTCGAGCAGCCGAAGGAGTTCGTCCTGCCCGGGGAGTCGACCACCGGCGCCGCGCTCGACCTGGCCCGCACGACCGTGCGCCGCGCCGAACGGCGCTCCGTCGCCCTGGCCGCCGCGGGCGGTCTCCCGGAGTCGCGTGTCGTCCCATATCTCAATCGGCTCGCCGACCTGCTCTTCGTGATGGCCCGTGTCGCCGACGGCGGATTCCGCGCCGTGCGCGGCTGACTCAGTCGATCGCGGCGGGCGTGTCACCGCCTGACGGACTGCGGTGAGGTGCGGGGTCCGGCGCAGCCCGGGGCTCGCCGCGGAATCCGGCAACGAAACCCGAGTTGCCGATGGATTCCATGGTGCGCGGGGGTAGAATCGCGCGTATCGCTAGCGCCGCACCCCGTCCAGGTGCAACTTCCGAGGTCCGAACCAGAGCCGAATATCGGCACCCCGAAGGAGATTCACACGATGGGCTATGCCGTGACCAATCCCGCCACCGGCGAGACGGTCAAGACCTTCGACACCATCACCGATGCCGAGCTCGAGGCCGCGATCGCCGCGGCCGACGAAGCGCACCGGACCTGGGCGAAGGCCACCATGGTCGACGAGCGCGCGGGCCTCATCCGCCGGGTCGCCGAGCTCCACCGTGAGCGCCGCCAGGAGCTGGCGGAGATCATCGTGCGCGAGATGGGCAAGCCGATTGCCCAGTCACTCTCCGAGGTCGACTTCGCGGCCGACATCTACGGGTACTACGCCGACCACTCGCCTGGCTTCCTCAAGGACGAGCCGATCGAGCTGCTTGCCGGCGAGGGCTCGGCGGTCATCCGCCGCTCGTCGGTCGGGGTCCTGCTCGGCATCATGCCGTGGAACTTCCCCTACTACCAGGTCGCCCGCTTCGCCGGCCCGAACCTCATCATCGGCAACACGATCCTGTTGAAGCACGCCGGCCAGTGCCCCGAGTCGGCCGCCGCGATGGAGCAGATCTTCCGCGATGCGGGCTTCCCGGCCGGCGCGTACGTCAACCTCTACGCCGCGCACCACCAGATCGAGCGCATCATTGCGGACCCCCGCGTGCAGGGCGTCTCGCTCACCGGATCGGAACGGGCCGGGTCCCAGGTCGCGGAGATCGCCGGTCGCCACCTGAAGAAGGTCGTGCTCGAGCTCGGGGGCTCGGACCCCTTCATCCTCCTCTCCACGAACGACCTCGACGCAGCGGCCCAGGCCGCGGTCGACGCCCGCCTCGACAACAGTGGCCAGAGCTGCAACGCGGCCAAGCGCTTCGTCATCGCCGACGAGCTGTACGAGCCGTTCCTCGAGACGTTCACCGCGAAGCTCGCCGAGGTCGAGGCGGCCGACCCGACGTCGGCGGACGCCGCGCTCGGCCCGCTGTCATCGCTGGAGGCCGCCGAGCGTCTCGACGAGCAGGTCAAGCGCGCGATCGATCACGGTGCCCGGCTGGTCCATGGAGGCACGCGCGACGGAGCGTTCTTCCCGACGACCGTGCTGACCGATGTCACGCCCGACAACCCGGCCTCCAAGGAGGAGTTCTTCGGCCCGGTCGCGCAGGTGTACCGCGCCAGGGACGAGGCCGATGCGGTGCGGATCGCGAACGACATCCCGTACGGCCTGGGCTCGTACGTCTACTCGACCGATCCGGACCAGGCGCTCCGCGTCGCCGACGCCATCGAGGCCGGCATGGTGTTCGTGAACGTCGTGCTCGCCGACGGTGCGGAGCTGCCGTTCGGCGGCGTCAAGCGCTCGGGCACTGGCCGCGAGATGGGCCGCCTGGGTGCCGACGAGTTCACGAACAAGAAGCTGATACGCATCGGCTGAGGCCCGGAGGCCGTCAGCGGTCGGCCTCGACCAGCACCGCCTCGTTCGGGCGCAGGTCGACCACCCGGTCGACCCTGGACCCGTCCCGGTCGCGGTGCGTCCCGATGAGCACACGACCGGGACCCCCGTCGGGCACGCTGCGAGGCTCATCGGACAGGTTCAGGAGGACGTTGACCAGTCCGACGTGCCCGATGCGCCGGAAGGCGAACGTGCCGTCCGGCGTCGGACCGAAGCGCTCGAAGTCACCACGCAGCAGCACCGGGTGCTCCCGCCGCAGCCGGAGCAGGTCGCGGGTGAGGATCAGGATCGAATCCGGATCCTCCGCCTGGCCGGCAACATTCACCTTGGCCGCATCCGGCGCCAGCGGGAGCCACGGCGTGGCGTCCGTCCTCGTGAACCCTGCGTTCGGCGACGCGTCCCACTGCATCGGCGAGCGCTCGGGATCTCGACCGCGTCCGGGCTCGCGTCGCTCCAGCGGGTCGCGCGCATCGTCCGCGTCGACCGGCACGTCGACCATGCCGATCTCCTCGCCGTAGTACATCGTGGGTGTGCCCCGCAGGGTGAGCAGCAGCAGCATCCCGACCTTCGCCTGGTCGCGGCCCGCGCGCTCCGGGGAGGCGAAGCGCGGCTGGTCGTGGTTGCCGAGCACCCAGCTGGCCCAGGCGCCCGGCGGGAGCACGCCTTCCACGCCCTCTACCGCCCGGCGAACCGCGTCCGCCGTCCACGGGCTGTTGATGACGTGGAAGTTGAACGGCACGTGGATCTCGTCCTGCCGCTCGCCGTAGTACTCGGCCCAGCGGTCGAAGTCCGGGTGATGGAGCTCGCCGATGCTGACCCGGTCCCCCGGGTAGGACTCCAGCAGCGCCCGGAACGATCGATACAGCTCGTGCATGTCGGGGTGGTTGTGGTCGTTGACATGGAGCTGGGTGAGCCACGTCCCGAGCCGCGAGTGCTCCCGGCCGGGGTCCGGGTTCGGCGGGTTGTCGCGCAGCTCGGGGTCCTTCATCACCATCGGCGCGACGTCGATCCGGAAGCCGTCCACCCCCCGATCGAGCCAGAAGCGCGCGACGTCGAACATCGCGGCGCGCACCTCGGGGTTGCGCCAGTTCAGGTCGGGCTGCTCGGGCAGGAAGAGGTGCAGGTAGTACTGCTCCCGCGTCGCGTCCCACTCCCAGGTTGGGCCGGCGAACATGCTGATCCAGTTGTTCGGCAGGCTGCCATCGGGCCTCGCGTCACGCCAGATATACCAGTCCGCCCTGGCATTGGTCCGTGACGAACGCGACTCGATGAACCAGGGGTGCTGGTCGCTGGTGTGGTTCGGGACGTAGTCGACGATTACCCGGATTCCGCGCTCGTGGGCCGCCGAGACCAGCTCGTCGAAGTCGTCCATGGTGCCGAACAGGGGATCGACCGCCGTGTAGTCGGCGACGTCGTAGCCGAAGTCGGCCATCGGCGACCGATAAAACGGCGAGATCCAGATCGCATCCACGCCGAGCCAGGCCAGGTAGTCGAGCCGGCTCGTGATGCCGCGCAGGTCGCCGGTCCCGTCGCCGTCCGCATCGGCGAAGCTGCGCGGATAGACCTGGTAGACGACGGCGGTCTGCCACCAGCGAGGGTTCGTCTGCTGCATTCCGGCAGCCTAGCCCGATGCGACCTCGCTCGATTGGCCGGCCCGGCCTGCTACGATCGGGCCGATGAGCGATGTGTCCGTCCAGACCGATCCCACCGCGCCGGGCGATCTCCCGCCGGGCCGGACGCCGCCCCTCGACGTTGCGGAGGCGCATCGCCTCTTCGCGGAGGGCGTGGCGCTCTTCAACGGCGTTCGCTACTGGCACGCCCATGAGGCGTGGGAGACCCTGTGGCGGGCGGCGGTGGACGAGGAGCGCGACTTCTACCAGGGGCTCATCCAGATCGCGGCCGGCCTGCTGCACCTCCAGCGCCGGAACCTGCGTGGTGCGCGCAACAAGCTCTCCGAGGGACTCGCCCGGCTGCGACCCTTCGAGCCCGCACACCGCGGCATCTTCGTCAACGAGCTGATCGGCCAGGCGACGCGCCTGCTCGGCGAGCTCAACGAGGGCCATCTGCCCTACCTCATCCCGCCGGTGATCCGCTTCACCGACGCAGAGGACCCCGACTTCGGCCGATGAGCGAGTTCCGCATCGAGCACGACTCGATGGGTGACGTTCGCGTCCCGGCGGACGCGAAGTGGCGCGCACAGACTCAGCGGGCCGTCGAGAACTTCCCGATCTCGGGCGCCACGCTCGAGCGTTCGCTGCTCGAGGCGCTCGCTCGGATCAAGGGCGCGACCGCATCGGTCAAGCGAGAGCTCGAGATGATCGATCCGGACCTTGCGACGGCGATCGAGAGCGCGGCGGCCGACGTGGCGCGCGGCAAGCATGACGACGAGTTTCCGATCGACGTTTTCCAGACCGGCTCGGGAACGAGCAGCAACATGAACATGAACGAGGTGCTCGCCACCCTGGCCGCGGAGCGCCTCGGCCGCCCCGTGCATCCGAACGACGACGTGAACCATCCGATGTCGTCGAACGACATGTTCCCGGCGGCGATTCACATCGCGGCCACCGCCGGCGTGGTGCGCGACCTCGTTCCAGCGCTGGATCATCTCGCCGCGTCGCTGGAGCGCAAGGCCACCGAGTTCGCCGATGCGGTGAAGTCGGGCCGGACGCACCTGATGGATGCCACGCCGGTCACCCTGGGGCAGGAGTTCGGCGGCTACGCCGCGCAGGTGCGCATGGGGATCGAGCGCCTTGAGGCGAGCCTCCCGCGCGTCGCGGAGCTGCCGCTCGGCGGCACCGCGGTCGGAACCGGCATCAACTCGCCAGCCGGCTTCGGCGGGCGCGTCATCGCGGCCATCGCGGCGGATACCGGTCTTCCTCTCACCGAGGCGCGCGACCACTTCGAGGCGCAGGGCGCGCGAGACGGCCTCGTCGAGCTGTCCGGCCAGCTGCGCACGATCGCGATCGGCCTGACGAAGATCGCCAACGACCTGCGCTGGATGGGGTCAGGCCCCCGCGCCGGACTCGGCGAGATCAACCTGCCGGACCTCCAGCCGGGGAGCAGCATCATGCCCGGGAAGGTCAATCCGGTGATCCCCGAGGCCACGCTCATGGTGTGCGCCCAGGTCGTCGGCAATGACGCGGCGGTGGCCTGGGCGGGCGCGGCCGGGAACTTCGAGCTCAACGTGATGCTGCCGGTCATCGGCCGCAACGTGCTCGAGTCGATTCGGCTCCTGTCGAACGTCACCCGTCTGCTGGCGGACCGATGCGTCGACGGCATCACCGCCAATCGCGATCGCCTTCGCGAGTTCGCCGAGAGCTCCCCGTCGATCGTGACGCCGCTGAACCGATACCTCGGCTACGAGGAGGCGGCGAGCATCGCGAAGCAGTCACTGACGGAGCGCAAGACAATCCGCCAGGTGGTGATCGAGCGTGGGCACGTGGACGCCGGCCGTCTCACCGAGGCCGAGCTTGACGAGGCGCTCGACGTCATGCGGATGACGCGTCCCTAGGTTCCGGCCGATCAGCCGCCCGGCGCGGGCTTGAGCGGTGGCAGCAGCGCGTAGCGCAGCTCACTGGTCAGGCCGCCCGGCGCGTTCGTGTCGACGTGCAGCCAGGCCAACAGGTCGCCCGACACGTACGGACGGAGCACGTTCTCCTGCGACGCGGTCGAGTAGTGGACGACGGTGGTTGCCTCGTCTTCCCGCATGTCGTACACCCCGAACGCGAACGCATCGGCTCCCCACCACGCCAGGAACCGGCTGCCGGCGGTCGGGAAGTTGACGTACTCCTGCGGGAGGACCGTCAGCTCCGCATGCACGTCGGACACGAGGTCGTGGCGCACCATCCGGCCCCAATTGAACATGTTGAAACCCGGGTCAGTCTCCTTCCAGACGACGGCGCCGTCGACGCTGAGGGGCATCGTCGCGCGTCCCGAGGTGTCGAGGCGGCGCGGCTCCTCCGGGCTCCCCAACGTGGCCACGTAGACGTGGCGCTCATCGCTGCTGCGGTCCGGCGCGTAGCGGACCTCGGTGTAGGCCAGCTGCGAGCCGTAGAGCGACGGCAGCCACAGCTCCGCCTCTCGGGCGTCGCGCTGGGCGAAGACCGATGGCTGCCAGGTGGGGCTGCTCGCCACCTTCAGCTGTGAGACCGGCCCATGGGGGCCGACATCGAACGCCGACCAGACGATGGTGTTCTCGTAGATCGTGAAGCTCGGGACGAGGCTCGAAACCGACTTGTCTCCAGGATGGCTGTCGAGCAGAATCGCGTCGCCCCCGGCGCGGGACAGGATCCACAGGTTCCAGGCCCGCTCGCCGCTGACCGGTGTCTCCACCCAGGCGATGGTGCCGACGTCGCCGAAGATGCCGACGATCGAGTGAGCCCGCTCCGGGTTTCGCCACACCAGCTCCGGCTCCGCCGCGAACGGGAGGAGGCGCCAGAGGTCGGGAGCCGATCCGGCGACGGCATCGTCGGCCCGATCCGACGCGAACAGCACCGCGATTCCGTCGGTCGCGAATGTGAGCACCGCCCCGCTCGACTCGGAGGGGATCGAGCCGACCTCGAGCTCGGCCGCCAGCCCTTCCCCGGGGGCCGACGACGGGCTCGACGATGGATGCGACGTCGGTGACCACGACACGCCCGGTCCTGTCGACGGACGCGATGGCGGCGCCGAGCCAGCGGTCGAGGGCGCCGGCGGGTTCGGGGTGGTGGTGGCGCATGCCACCACCACGAGCATCGACGACAGCGCCATCGGGACGGCGGTGGCGAAACGTCGAGCTCCGATCACCACACGAACCGCCCGGTGTGGACCCGAATCATCTCGGCCAGATGGCGAGTCGGATCCCAGTACTTGCCGGTCGACCCTCCCTCGTCCTTCGAGGAATCGGTGTAGTAGATGCGCGAGAAGTCGTTTCCGGCCCACGAGCTGTACCACCCGTACGCGGCAATCCAGTGACCGGGCGAGTTGACGGGGCGGGACCAGCTCGAGAGGTGATACCTGGCATTCGGGTCGTAGGGCTTGACCGCCAGCGCGAGCGGCATCTCGGCACCGCTCACGTTCGACTGGACGTAGTGCTGGAGCTGGTCACCGAGCACCCCGTCGGAATCGGTGTCCTGGAGATTGGTGACGACCCAGTCCCAGCCAGCGGGCCGTCGTGGCGCACCGGCCGTCGCTGACTCCAGCCCGTCCTCGAGTTCGGGGGCATTGGTGTATCCCTTGACGTCGGTCATCATCCAGCCCGCGATCGACGTCTGGGAGTACTTGTTGGCTGTGCTGCTCACCGCCCAGGCGTAGTTCGCGATCACCTGCCCGACGGCCGGACCGCAGTAGTGACCGCGGATCTGGTCGCGCGCGGCGACCGGCAGGTAGGCCTGCGGAACCGTGCAGGACTGCGTCGCGATGGAGTCGCCGGTGGCGTTGGCGGTCGTGGCATTCGGGGCGATGCAATTGAGCGAGACCAGGTTCCTGCCGGATGCCTCGACCGATGCGATGTATGCCTCGGCCGCGGCGACCTTGCGATCCGATGCGGCCTGTTCCTCCGGCGTCAGCGGCCGCTCCGGGGCGCCACCGGGCGCCGCCGCCGGCGGCTTCACGGGCCGGGCCGCCTGCGCCGCTCCGATGGGCACGAGTGAGAGGACAGTCGCGATGAGCATCGCCGAGATGGTCCGTCGCATTGACATGGGGGCAGCCTCCTTGCGGGTGGAGGCGGGCCGGCTTGGGCGAGATCCGATCTGGCGGCGGCATCATGCGCCCAGTCTCTTCGCGGCCGCTTACCAGCGGCTTACCGGGGACGACAAGACGCCGGCCCGTTGCCGGACCGGCGTCGTGCTGAGCCGATGCGTCGAAGTGCCACTACTTCAGCCCCGTTGACTATGAACAGGATTCCGGCGCATCGGTTGTTCAATTGTCCATCCATGATGGATGGGGTGGACCGGTGCCCGCGAGGGTCGATTGTCCTAAATCAGTCGGGAACCTCGGGGGTCAGCTCTCGAACGGGCCCGTGGTCTCGTCAGCGGCTCCCTCGTCTGTGACGACGACCACGTCCGGCCCGACCGATACGATGCGGGCGGCCGGGACCGCATCGCTCGACTCGAAGAGACCGCCCCCGATCAGCAGCGTCCCGATGCGCCGCGTGTCCTCGCTGATGGCGTAGTCGGCGACCTGGCCGATCACCGAGCCGCCCTGGGTCACGAGCTTGCGGCCGATGAGCGTCCGCGCGCTCGCGCGAGCCTCCTGGAACGCTTCCTGGGTCGCCTCGGGTCGATGGATGTGCTCTTCCCCCTCCACCGTGATGGCATCTTTGCCGATGGACCGTACATCGTCGATCTCGACGGCGGACTCCTCGCGGTTCAGCATGCCGCCGCTTGTCAGCACGAAGCCGAGCAATCGGCCGTCGTCCGGCGACACCACGGTTTCCGAGACCGCTCCGAGCTTCTTCCCGTCGCGGATGTCGATCACCGCCAGCCCCGCCAGCTCTCTGCTCGTTCGCATCGTGTCCTCACTTCGTCGTTCAGGTCCGATCACTCAGAGTGATGATCATGGACCGCTCAATGGGCTGCGCGTAGTGTCGCCAAGCGTACGCTTCGTCGGGGCCCGAGTCGACGGGTAGAATCGCCGGGACAGCCGAGCCACGCCGTCCGCGCGCGCCCTGCCATTCCAGGAGATGCACCTCCGTGACCAAGAGCTACAACAACCTCGTCGGCGGCGACTGGAAGCCTGCCGCATCGGGGGCCACCTTCACCAGCGTCAGCCCGGCGAACCATGACGACGTGGTCGGCGAGTTCCCGGCATCGGGGGCCGCCGACGTCGAGGCGGCGGTCAAGGCGGCCCGCGCCGCCTACCCGGCCTGGTCGCTGATGCCGGCGCCGAAGCGCGGCGAGATCCTGTTCCGCATCGCCCGCCTCCTCGCCGAGCACAAGGAGGAGCTCAGCCGTCTCATGACGCGCGAGATGGGCAAGGTCCTGCCGAGGCGCGCGGCGACGTGCAGGAGGCGATCGACGTCGCCTACTACATGGCGGGCGAGGGGCGCCGGCTGTTCGGCCAGACCGTTCCGTCGGAGATGCCCGACAAGTTCGCGATGGCGATCCGCCGGCCGATCGGCGTGGTCGGCATCATCACGCCCTGGAACTTCCCGGTCGCCATCCCGGCCTGGAAGCTCTTCCCGGCGCTCATCTGTGGCAACACCGCGGTCATGAAGCCGGCCTCGGACACGCCGGCCTGCATGGTCCGATTCGTCGAGCTGCTGGTCGAGGGGGGCCTCCCGGACGGCGTGGTCAACGTCGTCACGGGCTCCGGCGCGGAGGTCGGCAACGCGATCGTCGATCATCCCGACGTCCGGGTCATCAGCTTCACCGGCCACACCGACACCGGGGTCGAGATCAGCACCCGCGCGGCGAAGACGCTGAAGCGCGTCAGCCTGGAGCTGGGCGGCAAGAACCCGATCGTGATCTGGGAGGACGCCGACCTCGATCTCGCGCTCGACAGCGTGGTGTGGTCGTCGTTCGGCACCTCCGGCCAGCGCTGCACCGCCGCCTCACGACTGATCGTCCATCGAGGCATCCACGACGACTTCGTCGGCCGCCTTCGCGATCGAGTCGGGAAGCTCGTGCTGGGGGATGGGCTCGACGAGAAGACCGATGTCGGTCCGGTCATCAACGAACGCGCCGTCGAGCGGATCGCCGGCTATGCGGCGATCGGCCGCGACGAGGCCGATCTCGTCATCGGCGGTGACCCGGCCCGCGACGGCGACCTGGCGAAGGGCAGCTTCTTCCAGCCGACGATCTTCACCGAGGTGAAGCCCGATGCGCGCATCGCGCAGGAGGAGATCTTCGGGCCGGTCGCCTCGGTCATCCCGGTCACCGACTGGGACGAGACCGTCCGCATCGTGAACTCGGTGAAGTACGGCCTGTCGACCTCGCTCTTCACCCGGGACGTCAACCTCGCGTTCCGCAGCATCCGCGACTTCGAGTCCGGCCTCGGATACGTGAACCACGGCACCATCGGCGCCGAGGCGCACCTCCCGTTCGGCGGAACCAAGGCCACCGGGAACGGTCACCGGGAGGTCGGCCAGGCGGCGCTCGACTTCTTCAGCGAGTGGAAGAGCGTCTACATCGACTACTCGGGCAAGCTCCAGCGCGCGCAGATCGACACGACGTTCGTCGACGAGGAGTAGCGCCGCTCGAGCGCCGCATCGGAACGGCCGACCGGGAGTCTCGGCCGACGGTTCAGACGGTGTTTGCCGAATGGACCGAGCGCATGGGAGCATGCGCCGATGCGGCTTCCTCACTTCCCGCTCCACACGGTGCTCTTCCCGCACCTGCCGCTGCCGATCCACGTGTTCGAGGAGCGCTACCGGGCGATGGCCCGCGATCTCGTGGCCGATGACTCGCCGTTCGGTGGTCGATTCGTCGTCAGCATGATCACGGAAGGTCGCGAGGTGGGCGGTGACGCGGTGGTGCAGTCGGTCGGCACGATCTGCGAGGTTCGGAGCGCCGAGCAGTTCCCCGACGGCCGCTGGCTGCTGCTGGTGGTCGGCATCGGCCGCGTCCGTCTCGGCGAGGTTGACCGGTCCGGGCCGTACGCCCTCGTGGATGCCCGGGAGCTGCCGGAGCCCGAGGGCGACGAGGCGGCGCGGTTGGTGCCAAGCGTGCAGCGCGCACTCGACGCCTATCTCAGCACGGTGAAACGATTCGTGGCTCGCACCACGTCCGTGGGAGAACAACCGCAGGAGCTTCCCGACGTGACCGCATCCCTCGACGAGGCGCTCAAGCCGATCCATCTGCCGGATGATCCGGTGGCGGCCAGCTACGGCGTGGCGGGCGTGCTCCAGATCGAGCTGGCCCGCAAGCAGCAGCTGCTCGAGATGCCCGATGCCGCGACCCGGCTGCGTGCCGAGCTCGAGCTTCTGCGCCGCGAGGTCCGCTTCCTCGACGCGGATCCGATGCCCCCGATGGCAGCCGGCGATCTCGGCTACCACCCGAACTGATCCGATGCGACCCCGGGCGCGCCTTCCCCATCGCCCTCGTCGTGATGCTCTCGCTCGGAGCCTGCGTCGGCGAGTCCGAGAGCTCAGCATCGCCGTCGGCGTCGACCGTGGTTGCCTCGCCCTCGGCGGAGTCAACCGCCACGCCGCGTGGGTCGTCCTCGCCGACGCCGCGCCAGTCCCCCTCTTCAGCGCCGTCCCATGTGCCCAGCGCGACACCGGTCGCCGGCACCGAGTACACCGTCCGGGCTGGCGACAGCCTTGCCGCCATCGCCCGCGCCTACGGGACCACCACCGCGCAGCTGCAGGCCTGGAACGCCGGCCGCCATCCTTCGCTGGCGACGACCCCGAACATCATCGAGCCCGGATGGGTGCTCATCGTCAGCGGCGACCCGGAGTGACGCCACTTCCCGTCCCGACCGCCACGCCACGACCCACCGCGCCGCCCTCGGGGGGCGGTGGCTGCACGGCCGGCAATCGCGTCGCCGCGGGATCGGCGCAGGTGTTCCGCACGATCCCGAACGCCGGGCCGGGCGTCGCCCTGACCTTCGACATGGGCGGTCGCATGGATCCGGCGGTCGACATCATGAACTTCCTCGTCACCAACCGCGTCTGCGCGACGATCTTCGCCACGGGGGTCATGAGCGAGACGGCGCAGGGGCAGCAGGTGATGGCGATCATCCGGGCGCACCCGGAGCTGTTCGAGATTGCCAACCACACGATGTACCACTGCGACCTCGTGCGCGGGGGCGGCGGTTCACCGAGCACCGCGCCCTGCGCCGGTGGCCCGCCGACGGCCCAGCGGATCCGGCAGGAGATGACCGAGGCCGAGGCAATCCTGCGTGCCGGGACCGGGCAGAACCCTCAGCCCTACTGGCGTCCGCCCTACGGGTCGATCAGCGACGCGGTGATCAGCGCGGTCGCTTCGGTCGGGTACACCAAGACCTTCCTGTGGGACATCGACACGATCGACTGGAAGCCGATCGGCGACGGCGGGCCGACCGCCGAGCAGATCGCCGCCAAGGTGATCGGCAACGCGGTAAACGGGTCGAACGTCCTCTTCCACCTCGGCGGATTCGAGACGCTCGACTCGCTGCGGCTCATCGTCCCGGGCCTCCGGGACCGCGGCTTCACTTTGACGAGCCTGTCCGACCTGCTGAACTAGAACTCGCGTCCGTCGGGTGTGCCGCCATGGCATCCATCCGCATGGGAAGGGTTGGACGCCGCCGGCTGTCTCGCCGCAGCGTGCCGCTGTGGCACAGGGCAGCCGAGACCGGGTCCGATTCGGGCCCGTCCGGCGCATTCCCTATCCGTTGTGTGCCGCCCGGGCACGCCCGGGGTTCGGGCGGGGCTCAGCCGCCGGTTTCCGCCATCCCCTCGACCGGGTGACCCGCCTCGTGGAGGGCCCGATCGAAGAGCTCCACCGCGGTATCGATCTCGGCCTCGCTGACGATGAGCGGCGGGCTGAAGCGGAGCGACGACTCGCCGCACTCCAGGGTCAACAGCCCGAGCCGGAAGGCCTCCTCCTGCACCGCTTCGGCGACGCCGTGGGAGTCGAACTCGACGCCGAGCATCAAGCCCTGGCCGCGAATGTCGCGGACGGCCGCGCGTGCCGCGCAGACACGCTCGAGGCCGGCTCGCAGGCGAGCCCCCATCGCCGCGGCGTTGGCCATCGCCTCGTCCTCGATGATCCCGAGCGTCGCAAGGCCGGCGGCCGCGCACACCGGGTTCCCGGCGTACGTCGAGCCATGGGCTCCCGGCGGCCAGGTCCACACCGAGTCGCGGGCGATGAAGGCGCCGATCGGCATGCCGGACGCGATCCCCTTTGCGGTGGTGATGATGTCCGGCTCGACGCCGGCGTGCTCGATCGCCCACCAGGCGCCGGTGCGACCCATGCCGGACTGGATCTCGTCGGCGATGAGCAGGATGCCGTGCTCGTCGCAGATCTCGCGGAGTCCCCTCAGGAACGCCGTCGGGGCGGGGAAGTAGCCGCCCTCGCCCTGGATCGGCTCGATCACGATGGCCGCCACATCGGACGGAGCGATCTGCCGCCCGAAGATCGTGTGCTTCAGGAACTCGAGCTCGGCCGACCCGTCGCCGCCGGACTGCTCCCGCCACGACCGAATCCGCGGGAACGGGGCGTGGTGCACCATCGGCAGCAGTGGACCGAAGCCGGCCCGCTGCTTGACCTTCGAGTTCGTCAGGCTCAGCGCTCCCATGGTGCGGCCATGGAAGGCGCCCTCGAAGGCGATGATCCCGGTGCGATGGGTGTGGTAGCGCGCGAGCTTGATGGCGCCCTCGACCGCCTCGGTGCCCGAGTTGGTGAGGAAGACGCGCGCCTTCTCCTCGAACGGCGCGATCGCGGCCAGGCGCTCCATGAACTCGACGTAGCGTGGCTCGTAGAAGTCGGTCGCCGCGATGTGGATCATCCGGTCAGCCTGGTCCTTGATCGCGGCCACGACCTTCGGATGCGAATGGCCGGTCGAGCAGACGGCGATGCCGGCCGCGAAGTCGAGGAAGCGGTTGCCGTCCACGTCGGTCACGACGCAGCCGGCGCCCGACTCGGCCACGAGGGCATAAGCCCGGGTGAGCGAGGGACTGGCGACGGCCTCGTCGCGCTCGATGAGCGCGCGGCCTTTCGGTCCGGGAAGCTCGGTGGCGATGTGCGGCGCGGTCAGGGGCTGCGCAGCCGCACGCGAGGGGGTTGCCTCGATGGTGGTCATGTGGGGTAGCACTCCGGATCGGAGCGGCGCGTCCTGCCCGCGCCCCTGGCTAGATGTCCGAGCATGCTATCACCGCCTCGCCGATGAGGCCGGGCCCGCGTAGATCATCCCCGTCCACAGCGCGACGAGATCAGCGCCGGCGGCCACGGCCGCGGACGCATCCGCCCCGGAGCCGATGCCCCCGGACGCGATGATCGCCAGGTCACCACCCGCGATCCGACGCGCCTCGCCGGTGGCCGCCAGCATGCCGCTCCGCAACGGGACCCGGACAGGCCCCGCGTCTCGGTGGCCGACGCTGACCGGCGTCCGATCCTGGACGTGGTCGTGTTGCTGAGGATCACGCCGTCTGCGCACCCGGGTAGCGCGCGGATGATGTCGGCTCGGCGGTTGTGCGTCAGGTCGGGCGACAGCTTCAGACCAGCGGGTGCATCGGTGGACGCCCGAACCAGCGGGGCGAGCAAGCGGCCGATCGGAGAGCCCAGCACTCGGAGCGTCCGGTGATGGATCGCCTCCGGATCGGCGGCGAACACGAGCGGGCGGACGGCCCGGTAGGCCGTCGTGCGCCAGCTCATCGGCTCAGTCGTCGTGGGCGCGCGGGAAGGCCATCTCCTCCGGGTAGACCGGTGGAAGCGGCTGGCCCTCATCATCCGTCGACGGGCGCTCCGGGTCGGGCGACATGAACTCGTGCCAGACCTCGGTGCCCGCGGCCGGCGGGTCGTCGAGCTCCTTGATGGCCACGATCCCCTCGAAGCGAATCGTGCCGCGCTCGCCGTCATCGGCCTCGTAGTCGTCCTCGTACTCCGGCGCAAGCTCGACGGCGCGACCGAGTGCCGCCTCCTCGTCCGGTCCGTCCACCAGGATCACCCGGTCCTCGACGAGCTGGGGATCCGGCGGATCGCCGCTGAGGTACACGTAGCGCAGCTGGACCGCGAACCAGCCCGACGGCTCCACCACCGTGTCGCCCTCGTCGTTCCCGACGATCGACAGGTGGGAGGTCATCGGCCGTCGGACGCTTCGTCGCCGATGACCGTCTGGGACTGCTCGCGGACGAACTGCTGGACGTAGTACGGGCCGAGGCCGCCCTTGCCCGACGAGCCGCTGCCCTTCCAGCCGCCGAAGCTCTGGATTCCCGGCCAGGCGCCGGTCGTGGCGCCGGCGCGGCGGTTCACGTACACGACGCCAGCCTGGATGGTGTTGAGGAACCGGTCGATCTCGCGCTGGTCGCCGCTGAAGATCCCCGCCGTCAGCCCGTACTCCGTGGCGTTGGCACGATCCAGCGCCTCGTCGAGCGAGTCGACCTCGCCGACCACCAGGAGCGGGACGAACAGCTCGTCACGGAAGAGCCGATGATCGAGCGGGATGCCCGTCACCACGGTCGGGGCCGGGAAGTAGCCGCGCTGGGTGTCGACCTCGCCCCCGATCTCGATCGTGCCGCCGGCCTCCTTCGCGTCGTCGACCGCCCGGGTGAAGGTGTCGATCGCGCGCTGGTTGATGACCGGGCCCATCCAGTTCTCGCGATCCGTCGGGTCGCCGACCCGGATGCCGCGCGTCTTCTCGACGAGCTTGTCGACGAACTCGCGGGCGACCGATCGATCCACGTACACGCGCGACAGGGCCGAGCACTTCTGACCGTCGAAGCCGAAGGCCGATCGCATTGCGCCCTCGGCGGCCGCGTCGAGGTCGGCGCTGGCGGTGACGATGGCCGGGTTCTTCCCGCCCATCTCGGTGATGATCGGTCGCGGGTAGTCGCGGGTGAAGCCGGTGTACAGCTTCATGCCGACCTCGTAGCTGCCGGTGAACACCAGACCATCGATGTCGCGGCTCTCAGTGAGCTCGGCGCCGACCGTTTCTCCGGGGCCGGTGACGAGGTTGAAGACGCCGTCGGGCAGGCCGGCGTCGCGGAGCGCCTCACCGAACTTCCAGCCCATGAGCGGGGCGTCAGAGCTCGGCTTCAAAACGACCGTGTTGCCGGCGATCATCGCGGCGCCGGCGGGGCCGCCAGCCAGCGCCATCGGGAAGTTGAACGGGCTGATCACGCCGAACACGCCGTATGGGCGGAGGACCGAGCGTGTCTTCTCGGCGGCGGAGAGCGAGCCCATCGGCTTGACGAATGCATCCGCCTTCTCGAACTCGTCGCCGTAGTAGCGCAACAGGTCCGCGGTCTCCTCCACGTCACCGAGCGATTCCAGGCGGTTCTTCCCGACCTCGAGCGTCATGAGCGCCGCGTAGTCGAATTGGCGCTGGCTGATGAGGTCGGCCGCGCGGCGCAGGATCGCAAGGCGGTCGCGCCACGGAGTGTCGCGCCAGCTGGGATAGGCGGCGCGGGCGGCGGCGACCGCGTCCCTGACGTCCTGGCGGCCGCCGACCGGGAAGCGAGCGACGACCATCTCGCGGTCGATCGGCGACCGATCGTCAAAGGTCTCGGCGGCCAGGCGCTCCTCGCCACCGATGAGCATCGGATAGGTCTTCCCGAGGTCGCCTCGCGCCTGCTCGAGGGCCGCCTCGAACGCGTTCTGGAGCTCCTCGTTGTCGGCGGACAGCGTGGAGTAGGTGATCTTCATGGTCGGCGTGGTGGCCATCGCTGCGACGTGCGCCTCCTGTTGTGGGCTCCGGCGGGCGAGGGCGCCCGCGGTGGGGAACGGGTTCGGTGGAACGACCCATTATCGCACTCGCGCCGCGACGGGCAGGCCGAAGGCCAGGCTCCGGGGGGAGAAGAGCCTGGCCTTCGAGCCCCCCGATCATATCCGCCGTGATCCGGGTCCGCAACCGAAAAACCGCACCGATTTCGTGATTCTCGCTGCGGGTTCCCACCGATCTGTCAGCGCGTCAGGCCGGCGTGGGACCGCTTGGTCGTTCCAAGTGGTAGAGGCCGAGGTTCAGGCGCAGCGACGAACGGTGCGGGCGCATCAGGAACGCCCGTCCCCGATCCCCGTACAGGCGCGTGAGGAGCTCGTGTGCCGTGTTGGCGTCGCCGAGATCGAGCCGCGCGTGGACGACCTTGATCTTGAAGCCGTTGCGCAGCCACCAACCGCTGCGACGCTGCGTCGCCGCGCGGGCATGCTCCACGACCTCGGGCTCGAGCAGGTCGGTCACGTCGTCGCGCCCGTAGTAGCCGATGACGACGAGCCGACCGCCGGGTCGGAGCACGCGCAACGCCTCGTCGACCGATGCGAGCGAGCCGTCATCGGGCTCGATGCGACTGGTGAGCACGATGTCGACCGTCGCGTCCCGCAGCGGCAGGCGGGGGAAGTCGCCGTCCACGATGCGGAGGTTCGGCTGTCCGGATCCGGCTGCCCGGCGACGCGCCTCGGCCAGCAGCTCCGGGTCGGACTCGATGCCGTAGGTGCGGCCGGTGCGCCGGGCGAGCAGCATCGGATAATGGCCGATGCCGGTGCCGACGTCCGCGACCCGTCTGCCGCTGATGGGGGTGATCCGTTCGAGCGCCTCGAGCACCTTGCGCTCGGGATCGATCGCGGCGCCCAGACGTTGGTGCAGCTCGGCGTCCGCCTCGGTCCACGCCGGGAGGATCGGACGCATCACGGGAGCTCGATGCGGAGCTCTGCCGGTTCGCCCCCGCCCAGCGTGAGCAGGTCGTTTCCTGCCAGCACCTGGAGGTCGAAGGCGACCGGTCCGGGCGCGAGGCGCGTGACGAAGATCGGAATTGTCAACGTTGCTCCGGCCAGGAGCGGGCCCCACCCGAGGGAGATGGTACCCGCCGGCTCGCCACGCTCGCCCGGTCCGATCACCCATTTCGTCCACGGCTGTTCGAGCGGCGGGCCGCCTTCGCGGATGCGCTCGTCGGATGGGGCGAACGGCGCGAGGAACAGGGTGTCGTTCAGCTCCACCGGCCAGCGCAGCACCAGCTCGTCGACAAGCGTGTCGGCCGCGCTCGTCACCGTGACCACGATGCGGCCGTCGCCATCGGCCGGGAGGTCGACTTCCACCTGCACGGTGACGACGCGCGGGTCGCTGTCCTCCGGCGCGTCGAGCGAGAGGGATGGCTCCGGCGTAGGTGGCGTCACCGTGGCAGGCGGTGCCACGCTTGGCGTCGCGCTGGGTTCGCTCGGAGCGGCGCTGGGTGAAGCGGGCGACGCGGTCGGGCTCGAAGACGGTTCGAGGACGCAGGCGGCGAGGAGGATCGCGACGATGACGGCGGGCGCCACTCGGCCCCTCACACCTCGTCCTCCTCGAGCTCCGGCAGCCGGTTGCGGATGGCGTATGCGGCGGCCTGCGACCGGCTGGCCAGCGCGAGCTTGGCGAGGATGCTCGACACGTAGTTGCGGACCGTCTTCTCGGCGAGCCCCATGCGTTCGGCGATCTCGCGGTTGGAAGCGCCGTCGGCGATGATTGCCAGCACGCGGCGCTCCTGGTCGGTGAGCTCGTTGAAGGCGCCGGCCTCCTCCACGCGACTTGCGTTCCGCAGCCGATCGAGGACGCGACGGGTCATCGTCGGGTCGAGCAGGGAGCCGCCGGCGGCAACCGTGCGCACCGCGTCGATGAGCTCCGTGGTCCCGATCCGCTTCAGCACGTATCCCGACGCGCCGGCGTCGATCGCGTCGAACAGCGCTTCGGAATCGGCGTGGCTGGTGAGCATGATCACCGGCATGGCCTCCATCTCGGCGGTGATCGTCCGGCAGGCATCGATCCCCGAGCCGTTCGGCATGCGGATGTCCATGACCACCACGTCGGGCCGATGGCGGCGCGCCAGGCGCACCGCCTCGTCGCCGGACTCGGCCTGGGCCACGACCTGGAGGCCGGGCTGCCCATCGAGCAGCGCGGCAAGGCCGATGCGGACCACCTCGTGGTCGTCGGCGATCAGGATGCGGATTGGCGCGTCGGGGGCGTCAGTGGAGGTGGAATCGGTCATGAGGGTCGGCGACTGGTCGCCACCGGCATCGTAAGGGAGAGGCGCGAGCCACGCTCGGGCGCGCTCTCGATCTCCAGCCTCGCGTCAAGCAGCTCCGCGCGGCGTCGCACGTTGGCGAGGCCCTGGGCGCTCCCGCGTCGTCCGCGCGCCGGCGTCACCTCCGGATCGAAGCCGATCCCGTCGTCCCGGACCTCCAGCGTGAAGCGCCGCTGCGTGCAGGTCATGTGCACGATCACCCGCGAGGCCTGCGCGTGGCGCAGGATGTTGCTGAACGCCTCGGTCACGATGTTCCGCAGGTGCTCGGCCTGCTCTGGCCGCAGCCGCGGCCGGAAGAGGCCCTCCGAGCCGATCTCCAGCTCGACGAGGGTGTGGGCCTGCAGCTCGTCGGCGACCGCGAGCACGATTGCCTCGGCGTCGCGTGACTCGAGCTCGCCGGAGCGCAGGTCGAAGATCGTGCTGCGGATGTCCCCGGTGATCCGGTTCAGCTCGCCCATCACCGTCCCGATCCGCTCGCGGCTTCGCTCCGGGGACCGATCCACCTCGGCGTTCGCCTGTTCGAGGTGGAGCCCGGCGGCGTAGATCGACTGGATGATGCCGTCGTGGAGGTCGCGGCCGATGCGCTCGCGCTCCCGGAGAAGGAGCTCGCGGCGCCGGCCCTCGGCGAGGGCGCGATCGGTCTCCTGTTCGAACAGCTCGAGGCTGCGCACCACGGCGAGGGCGATCGCCAGGCCGGTGAGGGAGCGGAAGACCTCGATCGGGATGCCGAGGAGGTCGAGCACCGTGCTGCCGTTCACCACCGACGCCGGCGGGAACGGCGCGGCGAGCGGCACCAGGCCGCCGATCATCGCGTACGCCCCGAACGCGACAGCCGCCGCGCCGAGGGCCGTCTTGATTCGCGGCCCCGCCACCGTTCCGAGGCTGCGGATCGTGTCGCGCAGGCCGATGGCAACCAGCAGGGACGCCGGCAGGCCGAGCATCGCGCGGGCGACGACGTCCCCCACGGCCAGCGGCGCACCCACCGCGGCCAGGGCGTCGTCGATCGCCTCCATCCGCAGCCACGGGCGTGGTTCCGGGACGAAGCCGGCGGCCACGGTGCTCGACAGGGCGACGGTGGCAACGGCCCACAGGCCCACCGCGGCAGCCGGCACGAAGCGCAGCCACGGCTGCCCGCCGATGCGTGGCACCGAGCGCGGGTCGCGGGTGCTGAGCAGCAGCTCGACGCCGAACTGGAAGAGGAGGGCGAAGCTGATCGGCTTGAGCAGAAGCTGAAGGACGAGGAGCCCCTCGATGATCGGCAGCGGCAGGAATCCCGACTGGATCGGGATGAACAGGTAGCCCCACTCCATCAGTCCGTGGACGAGGCCGAATCCGGCCAGCCAGACGAGCGGACGGGCGAACGGCAGCTGCGAGCGATGGCGCGCCTGGAGCGCGACGGCCAGGCCCATGAGGAAGAAGACCTGCCCGTAGATGGACAGGACGATGATGCGGTTCGTCTCGAAGAGCTCGGCCAGCCAGTCCATGCCGGGTGATGGTAGGGGTTGCGCCGATCAGTCGGCCGGCCAGCCGTCCGAGACGAGGTTGGCGACGAGCGCCGTCCAGCCGGCCTGGGCATCGGCCCCGAGGCCCTCGCCGGTCTCCGCGTCGAAGTACTCGTGGAAGCGCCCGGTTCGCTCCCAGTCGGTCTCGACCAGCTCGACGAGCCGCTGCCGCAGGTCGGCGGCGAACGCCGGGTCGTGTGGCTCGATCGCCTCGATGAGCAGGTAGTTGATCGGCAGCCAGATCGCGCCGCGCCACGAGGAGTTCACGCCGCGGGCGCCGGCGTAGCCCGAGCGGTAGAGGACGCTGTCGCGCGACGTGCTCCGGATCCCGTGCGGCGAGAGAAACTGGCTCTCGTCACGAAGGGCGTCGAGGATGCGGTTCGCGCGGTCGTCCGGCACGATGCCGGCGATGAGCGGGAGGAGCCCCGAATACGACTTGGTCAGGATCGGCGTGCCGTCCTCATCGCGGTCGTAGAAGAAGCCGCGCTCCTCGTCCCACAGCCGTGCGTTCACGGCGGCGGCGATGATGTCGACGTCACGCTGGTAGGTCTCGGCATCGGCCTCCTCTTCGAGCGCCTCGGCGATGCGTTCGAGGAACCGGGCGCTGAAGGCCATCCAGGCGCTCGCATCCGCCTGGGCCTGCCCGTCGGCTCGCGGCAGGTTGTCCATGCCGAGGAAGCCGCCGGTGAAGAGGCCCTCGGCGACCTGCAGCTCCTCCTTCCAGTAGGTGTGGTTGGCGGCGAGGCCGGGGTAGACCTCGGCGAGGAAGTCGAGGCCGGCGCCGGCCTCGTGGAGGCGCCACGCGGCCCACGAGAAGACCGGTGGGCACTCGTCATCCATCACGAACTCGGCGCAGGGGATGGCACCATCCGGCTGCTGCCAGTCGGGAGAGAGGATGAACCGAAGCTGATCCGCGCCGAGTTCCGGATCGATGAGGCTCGCCGTCACCGCATGGAAGGCCGAGTCCCAGGTCGCCAGCCAGGGGAACTCCCACTTGTCCGGCATGATCAGCACGTCATCGGCGGCGACGCGCCCTGCCCACCCTGGGATCCAGTCCGACGCCCCATCCCAGCGATAGAGGCTCTGGCTCCAGAGCAGGCTCATCAGCGCCTGCCGGTACACCGGCTCGTGCTCGGGATCGACGTCGTCGGCGAAGATGTGGAACGCCTCCGCGCGTCGCTCCGCCAGCACCGGCTCGGCAGCCGATGCGAGCTCGAGGGCCCGGGCCGTGGCGGCGTCCGGGTCGGCATCCTCGGCCCAGGCGAAGGCGACCGTCTCGGGCTCAGCGCCGACCATCAGACGCATGGCCAGCGCCCCGATGTGGCCGCCGCCGTCGGCGAGCCCACCGCCGCGAAGCTGCTCGTCGAGCGCGCGCTTCTCGTCGCTGATCAGCCGGTCGGCCGGCTCGTCGCTGACGATCGCCACGCTGGTGGTCGGGCCGAGAAGCAGGATCCCGCCGTCGATCGGCTCCACGCGCAGTGATGGGTCGTGGAACCAGCCCTTGAGCACGACGTGCAGCGGCAGCAGCTCGGCGGGCGACGGCGAGGCGCCGGTCTCGGCCGG
Organism: uncultured Chloroflexia bacterium; assembly: GCA_963704115.1. Taxonomy (GTDB): domain Bacteria; phylum Chloroflexota; class Limnocylindria; order QHBO01; family QHBO01; genus JACDBZ01. The sequence goes on along the minus strand of CAVPGY010000001.1, from coordinate 190,830 downwards.
AACCGCGCGGTCGGCGGTGGCGACCAGGACACCGCTCACGTCGTCGACGCGCGCCTGGGAGAGCTGGATTCGAAACTGCGGATTGGAGTTCGGGTAGACGAGGGTCGCGTCCGCCACCGAGCTGGTCGGCGTGTTCACGCCGAACGTGCGGCGATCGACGATCTCCTCCCCGTGCTCCCCGGACGGATTGCCCCAGCCGAACAGCCGTTCGGCGACGCGCACCTGTCGCTCGTCCCAGACCGCCCAGCCGATGTGGAAGGTCCCGTCGCGGTCGACGAGCCCGGCGATGCCGTCCTCGCCGTGGCGGTACGGGATGCGCACCGCCGAGAGGTAGTCCATGCCCCACGGGTCGTCGCCGACCGCCTCGCGGGGCGTGCCCCACTCGCGCTCGGAGAGGTAGGTGCCCCACCGGGTGTCGAGCTGGTCCCACGCCACGAGCGACGGGGAGCGCGGCCACGCGATCGCCAGGACCGCGAGGGCGACGATGAGGACGAGGGCGCCCAGGCCGGTGGCGAGCCGGACGGGGCGGGTCACGCCGTGGCCTCAGCTCTGCGCGAGTGCCTCCCAGATGCCGGCGAGCCCGGTCGGGTCGCGGCACGTCGGGTGGTCGGCGAGCTCACGGAGTCCATGGTCCGGCGGCTGCCCGGGGGGACCGACCAGGCGCCCCGCGGCGTCGAGCTCGATGACCTCGAGCGCATCGAGATCGAGTCGGTCGTTCGCGTCGATCGCGGCCCGCCGTCGCTCCACGGGCCGGTCGGGCGCCTCGCCTCGCGCCCATGGCCAGCGCATGCGGTCACGCTACACCCGCGCCGGGCCACCGTCACGGGCAGAGGTCCACGTCGCGCCATTTCTCCACGGTGTCGGCCTGCGCCAGCGTTCCGTCCTCGCCGTGCTGCACGGTCAGCTCGCGGTTGGGGATCTCGCCGCAGCCGGCGTCCTTCTCCACGGCCAGCCACGTGCCCCGCGCGTACTTATACTGGAGCGGGGTTGCCTCGTTGAATGCGATCGTGATCTCCCACGTGACCGCGTCGACCCGGCTCATCGGCGTGGCGGCGGGGTCCCAGCCCTGGAAGTCGCCCGCGATGTGGATGGTCTCGTCCGGCGGCGTGTTCTCCGGCACGGTCACCGTGAAGGTCACCACGACCTCGCGTGCCTCCGCGCCGACGGTGATCTCGTCCGAGGCCGCGGATCTGTTGTAGCTCGTGTCCTGGGCACGGACCGCGTAGCGGTAGGTCCGCCCGGCGCCGACCGATTCGTCGCTGAAGGTCGGCTCGCTCGCCACACCGACGCGCGTCAGCTCATCGTCACCCTCGGCCCGCAGGATCTCGTACCGGTACAGCTCGCCATCGTCGACCGCATCCCAGGCCAGGGCGACCGCGGTCTCGGCGACCGAGGTCGCGACGAGGCCGCCCGGAGCATCGGGTGGATCCGCGTCGTCACCCGGCGTCGCACGCAGCTCGCGTGCCGCGACGGCCTCGCCGATGCCGTCGGTTCCCACCGCGCGCCACGTCGCCCCGCCGTCGGTCGAGATCCGCGCGACGACGGCGTACGTGCCGGCCTCCTCGGGGCGCACGACACCGACCCAGCGGTCCGCGCCGTCGGCCTCGCCGTCGTAGGTCATCGCCGACCACGTCCAGCCGTCGGCACCGGCGGTCACCTCGCCGCCGGCCGGCCCGAAGCCGAGCTCCATGCGAACCCCCACGGTGGGGCCTTCCAGGGCACTGAAGCCCGGGACTTCGACCTCCGCCTCGATCGTGGGCAGCTCGTCGACGGCGCTCAGCCGCTGCTCGATCGCCACGTCGCCGACGAGGTGCGCGGCGGCCACGTCGACCTGCGGCAGCCACGTCGCCTCGGGGGAGCGGGGTCCGACGTTGCCGGCGGCGTCGACCGCGGTCACGACGTAGTGGGCGAGGACCCCGCGGCGCGCTCCGCGGTCGATGAACGAGGTGGCCTCGCCGTCCGCGGTGCCGGCTGCCTGGTACCCACCGCCCGAGAGCACCGACCGCCAGATCGTGTACCCCGCCGCGTCCGGCACCGGCTCCCAGGTGAGCTCGACCGACCCGGACGCGTCGCCGGCGTCGAGCGCCGCGGGGGCGACGGGAGGGGCCAGGTCCTGGCCGGGGTCGGTGAGCAGGACCGCCGCGCCGAACGCACCGATCTCGACCGCCACGGCGTCGTCACGGACCTGGAGCGACGTCCCGGAGATCTTGTCGAAGAGGGAGGTTCCCGGCGGTATCCAGCCCTCCACCGCCACGTCGACGGTCATCGGCTCCGCCGAGAGGTTCAGCACGGTGATCGCCGCCTCGGCATCGGTACGCCGCCCGAAGGCGAGGACCCCGGCGCGGTCATCGGCGTGCAGGAACGCAAGCTCGCCCGTGCGCAGCGATTCGTGCTCCGCACGCAGGGTGGCGAGACGCGCGTACCAGTCGCGCAGCTCGAGGTCCTCGTCGTCCCACGGGTAAGGACGACGGTCGTCGGGGTCGTCGTGGCCGGTCAGCCCGACCTCGGTGCCGTAGTAGACCCCGGCCATCCCCGGCCAGGTGAGCTGGAGTGCCGCGACGAGCCGGAGCTTCGCCTTGCCCACCTCGAGCGCATCGGCCGCCTCCTTCTCCTCGCGGTTGTCGGCGCCGGGCGTCAGGGTCCACAGGATGCGTGTCGTGTCGTGGCTGTCGACCAGGTTGTGGAGGACGTCCCATGCGGCGGCGGGGTAGTCCTCGCGGACGCCCTCCATGGTCGTGGTGAACTGGGTGGGGGTCAGGCCCGCGATCGCGCCGTCCGCGTCGGCAGTCTCCCCGTTAACGAGCCCGATCACGGCCCGCCGGAATCGATAGTTCATCACGCTGTCGACCTCGGTGCCCAGCAGCCAGGCCGACGCGTCGCCCCATTCCTCGCCCAGGATGAAGGCGTCCCGGTCCACCGTCTTGATGCTGCGCCGCAGGCCGCGCAGGTAGTCGTGGCTGATCTCGTTCATCACGTCGAGGCGCCATCCGCCGATCCCCGACGCCAGCCAACGGGTGGCGATGCCGTCCTCGCCGAGGAAGTACGCGAACGTCTCCGGGTTCTCGGCGATCACCGCCAGGGTATCGAAGCCGAACCAGTCCTCGTAGGTCTGCCCGTCGAAGCACTTCTCCGGTGGCCCCGGGCTGAAGGTGAACCAGGTCGCCCACGGGGAATCGGCCGACTCGCAGGCGCCGATCTCCGAATAGCGCTCCGCCCGGTCGAATACGGGCGCGTCGCTGCTGACGTGATTGAAGACCCCGTCGAGCAGGATGCGGATGCCGAGCGCCCCGGCGTCGGCGGTCAGGGCCTCGAGATCGGCGTTCGTGCCGAGGTCCGGGTCCACGAACGTGAAGTCGCTGGTGTCGTAGCGGTGGTTCGACGGCGCGGCGAAGACCGGGTTGAGGTAGACGACGGTCACCCCAAGCTCGGCGAGCTCCGGCAGCCGTGCCCGAAGGCCGTCGAGGTCGCCGCCGTAGAAGTCGCGGCCCAGGGGCTGCTCGTCGCAGGGCTCGGCCGGGCCGGTATAGGCGCGGCAGAAGCCCTCCGGCAGGTCGTTCTCCCAGTCGCGCGTCAGGATCGGGTTGCCGTACACGTCACCGTGCCGGTAGCGTTCCGCGCCGTCGCCGGTGGGCTCGGTGTCCGGGGAGGGATCGTTCGTCGGGTCGCCGTTGGCGAAGCGATCCGGGAATACCTGGTAGACGACCGCGCCCTTGGCCCAGCCGGGCGTCGCGAACTCGGGGTCGTGGGTCACCAGCTGCCATGACCGATCCTCCGAGGCCGCGAGCGCCTCGCCGGGGCCGCCGTCGAGCAGCGCATCGTCCTCGACGTAGCGGGTGGCCCCGCCGTCGCGGACGATGAAGCGGTAGTACAGGACGGTCGGGATGTCGATCGTCGGCAGTGTCGCCTCCCACCAGTCATAGCCATGCTCGCCGGCGGTCGCGTCGCGCGCCACGACCGACATCGGCACCAGGACCTGGGACTCGGCGAGCGCGTCCCAGACCCGGATCGTGGCATCGGTCAGGTCGCCGGCCGCCGCTCGCAGGCGGAGCGTCACCTCGGTCCCGGCAGGCACGGCGCCGAAGGGCTGCCGGTAGGCGTCCGCACGGCTGTCGTGCGCCAGGTCGTCGTCGACGATCTCGCCGTCGGGCGCGAGAGGTGCCAGGTCGGGAACCAGGGCAGACTGGGGGATACCCTCGAGGTCGGGGCCCGGCGCGGTCCGCGGCCACAGCAGGAACAGCGCGACGGCAACGAGCGCCACCACGCCGACCGCGGCGATCGCCACCAGGCTCCGCCGCGGGCTCATCCGGCGCGAACCACCGCTCCCGATCGGGCCGGCAGGGCGATCCGAAGCGTGCCGTCGTCGGCGGGAGAGAGCGTCGGTGCAGGCAGGCCGGGGACCGTCACCAGGCTGGCGTCGGTCGGACCCGGCACGAGCAGGTCGACCGGGAGGTCGCCGGCATTCACGGCCACGATCGCCGCGTGCTCGGCGCTCCCGCGGCGGTAGGCGACGGCCATGCCCTCGGCCGAGAGCGGCGTGAAGTCGACGTCACGGAACGCCGGCGTGGCCTTCCTCAGCGCGATGAGCATTCGGGCCGTCTCGAGCAGACCGTGATCCCAGCGCGACACGTCCCACGGGAACGCGCCGCGGCAGCCGGGGTCCATCTCGCCGGTCATCCCGATCTCGTCGCCGTAGTAGATGCACGGCGCACCGGGCATCGTCAGCAGCACGAGCCAGCCCAGGCGCAGCGAGGCCTCGTCGCCGCCGCACCAGGAGAGAAAGCGGGGTGTGTCGTGCGAGTCCAGCAGGCCCAGCAGCGAGCGTGCGAACGGGGGGGCATATCCCTGGACCACGCGCCCCACGCGCTTCAGAAACCCGGCGCCATCGGTGGGGAGCGTCTGGCGCTCGATCTCGGCGTGCTGCGCCACCACCCGCGGGTCCAGGTGCCCTCCGGGAACGAACGAGATGATCGCCGCGGCCAACGGGTAGTTCATGAGGCCGTCGTACGTGCTGCCGTCCAGCAGGTCGCCGCGCTCCTGCCAGATCTCCCCGACGATGTAGGCATCCGGGTTGATGGCGCGGACGCGGGTACGGAACTCCTCCCAGAACCCCGGGGTGGTGATCTCTGCCGGCACGTCGAGCCGCCAGCCGTCGATCCCGAAGCGGGTCCAGTGCTCGGCGACGCCCATGAGGTACTCGCGCACGATCGGGTTGTCGGTGTTCAGTTTCGGGAGCGCCGGCAGGTCCCACCAGGCGCGGTAGCCGAGGGTGGTGAGCGACTCGTTCCCCTCGCCGTGGGCCTCGCCCCAGTCGGCGGTCAGCGCCTCCTGCAGCGACTCGCCCGCGTAGGCGCGCAGCGGTCGGCCGGCCTCCAGGTCCTCGTCGTGCAGATGGAACCAGTCGCGATAGGGGGAGTGCTTCCCGGTCTCCATGACATGGTGAAATGGCCAGAATCCGCGCGACGCGTGGTTGAACACGCCGTCGAGGACGACCCGGATGCCGCGCTCGTGGGCAGCATCGAGCAGCTCGCGCAGCGCCGCGTCCCCGCCCAGGAGCGGGTCGACGGCCAGGTAGTCGAAGGTGTGATAGCGGTGGTTCGACGCCGAGCTGAAGATCGGGTTCAGGTAGATCGCGGTGACGCCCAGGTCGACGAGGTGGTCGAGGTGGTCCACGATGCCGATCAGGTCGCCGCCCTTGAAGCCGTTGACCGTGGGCGCGTCGTCCCACGCCTCCAGCGGTCCGGGCGCCGGGACGCGCCCGCTCCGCGCGAAACGGTCGGGGAAGATCTGGTAGAAGACCGCGTCTCCGACCCACGCCGGTGGGTCGGAGAGCCGCGCCGAGGTCATCCCTTGACGCCACCCAGGGTGACGCCGTTGATGAGCCACTTGCTGCTGTAGAGGAACAGCGCGACGATCGGGATCGAGACCAGCACCGATGCCGCAGCCAGGTCGCCCCACTGCGTCTGGAACTGCGCCTGGAAGCGGAGGATGCCCAGCGGCCAGGTGAACAGGTCGGTCTGCGAGCCGATAAGGATGCGCGCCAACACGAACTCGTTCCAGGCGGCGAGGAAGTTGAAGAGGAAGACGATCGCCAGCGCGGGGGTCGAGAGGGGGAGCAGCACGCGGACGAACGCCTCGAGCTGCGAGCAGCCGTCGATGCGCGCCGCCTCCTCGAGCTCGATCGGCACGGTGTCGTAGTAGCCCTTCAGGATCCAGATGCTGAAGGGGACGCTGGTGATGGAGTACGCGATCACGAGGCCGCGGTACGTGCCGACCAGGTCGAGCTGGATGGCCAGGATGAGGATCGGGACGAGCAGCATGGTGGCCGGGATGAGCTGGGTGGCAAGCAACGCCGTGAGCCCCACGCCGCGTCCGGGGAACTTGAAGCGACTGAAGCCGTAGGCGCTGGTGGCGGCGAAGATGAGCCCCACCACGGACGTCCCGACCGTGATGAGCAGGCTGTTGAAGAGCCATTGGGGGAAGTCGGTCTCGAACAGGACGTGCCCGTACGACGCGAACGTGGCACCTTCCGGGATCAGGTCGAGGTCGCGGCTCAGCAGCCGGTTCTCAGGCCGCAGCGACACGCTGATGACGCGCAGCACCGGGAAGGCGGCGATCAGCGCAGCCAGGAAGAGGGCGGCGTGGATGATCGCCTTCTTGAGGGGTGAGTCACCCCGGCCGCCGGCGCTGGTGGTGATGCCCTTCCTGACCGACGCCACCTCGGCGGGAGTCGAGACGGTGGAGGAGGTCATTCGTAGGCACCTCGAAGCGCGCCGCTGCGGCGGACGTAGACGATGACGAAGACGAGCAGGATCGCGAACACGATGAACGCGTACGCGCCGGCGAACCCATAGCGGTTGTACTGGAAGGCAGCCCGGAAGAGGCCCGTCACCAGCGTGTCACTCGTCTCGAGCTCGAGCTGGTTGATGATGAACGGGACGTTGAAGTTGTTGAACGTCCACACCGTGCCCAGGATCACCGATGGCACGAGGACCGGTCGCAGGAGTGGCAGCGTGATGTGCCGGAAGGACTGGCGGCTGCTGGCGCCGTCGATCTCGGCCGCCTCGTACAGGTCGCCCGGGATCGACTGGAGGCCGCCGAGCAGGAGGACCATCATGAACGGCACGCCGAGCCACACGTTCACCATGACCATGGCGAAGAAGTTCCAGAACGGATCGGTCATCCAGCTCGGGCCACTCACGCCGATCAGCGCCAGCAGCTGGTTGACCATGCCGAACTCGGCGTTGAGCTCGGTCCGCCACACCGCCAGCGACACGATCTGCGGGATGGCCCACGGCAGCACGATGAGCGCGCGGTAGACGCCCTTCAGGCGCAGGTGGCGGTTGAGGAGCAGTGCCAGCCCGAGGCCCAGGCCGACGTGGAACGACACGTTGATGACGGTCCACAGGATCGTCTGCCAGAAGACCTGGAAGAAGCCGGCGACCTGGAGGACGGGCCGCGTGAAGACATTGATGTAGTTGTCGAGGCCGATGAACATCGGCTGGTCCTTGCAGGTTGCAAGGAGGCCGGCAGGGAAGCCGGGGTCGCAGAGCCGGTTGAGGCTCATGTTGGTGAACGAGACGTTCAACTCCCACACGAGCGGGTAGATGATGAGCGCCGTCAGGCCCACCAGCGCGGGGGTGATGAGGAGAATCGGAAGCGCCAGCCGCGCCTTCAGCCAGCGCACCAGGATGACGTAGAGGATGCCCTCCAGGATCGCGATGCCGACCGCGAAGATGACGAGAGTGAACAGCACCTCCGAGAGGGCTGCGGCGGATCGGTCGACGTCCACGATCGGGTCTCCTGGCTATCGAGCAGATGGACCGATGGCGGGGCCGGAGCCCCGCCATCGGACTCTATCGCTCAATCAGAGCGTTGCGACGCAGTTCTCCGCAGCGGCCTGCATGTCGGCCGTCACCGCCGCGAAGTCGCTGTTCCCCGCGCCAAGAACTTCCCGGATCCCGGTGTTCATGGCATCGAAGACGCAGCGCATCTCGACGTTGGTCGGCTGCGGGGTGCCCTTCTGGACCGCCTCCGCCGCGCCCGCCAGGAGCGCGTCGTCGGTCACGATCGGATCCTCGAGCGCCTCGAGGTTCGCCGGCAGGCGCCGGAGCTCCTCGACCATCTGGATCTGGTTCTCGGTGTTGGTCGACCACGAGATGAAGTCGAGCACAACGGTGAGCGTGTCGCCTTCGATCGCGCTCGGAACCATGTAGAAGGCGCCGGCGGTGTACGGGGCCGGGTCGAGCCCGGTCGAGGTCACCGTCGGAAGGGGAGCCACGCCGAGGTCGTCGCCGAGCTGGTCGGCGTAGTTGCCGAGCTCCCAGTCGCCGTTGACGATCATGGCGGCGTCGCCGCTGGTGAAGAGGTCGCTGGCGATGGTGTAGTCCGCCTCGCCGGGCATGACCTCGTCGGTGTACTTCAGGTCGTACAGGAATTCGAGTGCGGCCTGCATCTCGGCGGTGTCGAGGTTCGGCGTGGCGCCGTCATCCTCGAACACGCTGGTGCCGAAGCCCGCCAGCCACGGGGTGAGCCAGAACGACTCGGTCTCGTTGAAGACGAGGCCGAAGCTGCCGTCGCCCGTGTTCTCGGTGGCGATGGCGATGAGCTCGTCCGTATCGGCCGGGGCCGCGTCACCGACGAGCGACTTGTTGTAGTACAGCATCAGCTGGTTGCCGTTGCTGATCGGGATGCCCCAGGTGGTCCCATCGACCTGGACGGCCGCGAGGGCGCCCTCCTCATAGGGGCTGGTGTCGACCTTGCCGTCCAGCTCCTGGATCACGTCGGCCGAGGTGAACGGTCCGACATGGTCGGCAACCGTCCACACCAGCTCGGGCGCCGAATCCGGGGCCAGGGCGGTGTTCACGAGATCCTCGCGAAGAACTTCGACGTCCTTGTTGACGACGTTGATGGTGACGTTCGGATGCTCAGCGCTGTACGCCTCGGCAAGGGCCTCGACGTAGGCGATCTGCGGATCGCCCTCCTTGGTCCACAGCTCGATCTCGATGTCACCTTCGGGGAAGGCGGCCTCGCTGGGAGCTGCGCCCTCGGACGCGCCGGTGCCCTGGCTTTCCGGGGCCTCCGACTCGTCGCCGCCGATGTCGCCGCCACCACAGGCGGCGAGCACCAGCGAGCCGACCACGAAGATCGGCAGGAGTCGCTGCAGTTTGTGAGTCATGTGTCCTGATACCTCTATTGAACGGTGATCGTCGGGGAAGTGCGATCTTGATGCGACATCACGTCAGGCTGCGGCCACACCTCCTCCCCTTGCAGGATCCGGGGCGACGTCGCCCTGGGGCGCGGCAGAGGATTCCCTGACCACCAGACGGGTGGGCAGCACCTCGACCACCGGACGATGGTCCGGGCCTGAACGGATGGCTGAAATGAGCCGATGCGCCGCGCGGCGTCCCTTCTCGCGGATCGGCTGGTGGACGGTCGTGAGCCGGGGGGTGGTCCACGACGCGGCGGGAATGTCGTCGAAGCCGACGACCGACAGCTCCTCCGGCACGCGGATCCCGATCTCGTGGGCCTCGGCCATGATCCCGATGGCGGTGACATCGGACATCGTCATCACCGCGGTCGGACGGATGCCGTCGGACAGGATCGACTGGAGGACTGCGCGCCCGCCCTCCTCGCTGACCGGTGTCGACATGATCCGAAGCCGGATGACGCCATCGGTCGACTCGTCGGCGGACGGGTCGAGCCCGAAGCCGCGACGGATGCCCAGGAGGCGGCGCGCGGAGATGCCGTGCTGCTCGTCCACCGGCGAGTCAGGATGCTCGGCGATGAGGACGACCGCGACGTCGCGGTGACCGAGCCCGCGGAGATGCTCCGCGGCGCGGTATGCGCCCTCCTCGTCGTCGATGCTGATGACATCGAAGTCCTCGAAGCCCTCGATGTCCATGCCGACCAGCGGGGTGCTGCTGCGCCGCACCTCCTCGAGGTCCGGATGCCCGGGCGCCAGGCCCAGGAGGATGAGTCCGTCGACCAGCGCAGCGTCCACGGCACGCGCGATCGAGCCGCTCACCGGTGGAACGATCACGACGGCGATGCCCTCCGCATCGCAGACGTCGCCGATGCCGCGGACCAGCTCGGGGAGGAAGGGGTTGGCGAAGATCTCGTGCGTCGACTGCGGCACCACGAGGCCGATCTGGTCGGTCCGCCGGCGAGCCAGCCGCCGCGCGATCGGCGAAGGCCGGTAGCCGAGCTCGGTGGCGACGGCCAGGATGCGGTCACGCGTCGCCGGATTGAGATTCTCCGGCTGGTTGAAGGCGAAGCTGACCGACGTCTTGCTGACACCGGCACGCCGGGCCACATCGTCGATGCGAGGTCGGGCCACCCCTGCTCCATCATCTGCGATCCTCCCGCCCCGGTCGGGTCGCGCTCCTCCTCCATGAACCGGTTTAGTGAACCGGTTTAGTGGCGTAGACTAGGTCGCACCTCCGATGACTGTCAAGAGCCATTCGGCGGTGGCGCCGGCCGCTGCTACGATCGCCGCTGCATGAGCATCGATCCCGTCGACGCCGACCCCACCCCCGACGCACCGACGCCGCTCGCCGTGCGGCTGTGGTTCGCCTGGGCGTTCGGGCTGCTGGCCATCACCGGCCTGCTCCTCGGCCGCATCGTGGAGTTCATCGACTTCAGCGAGCGCGCGCCGTTCAGCCTGCTGGGCATCTTCATGATGATCGAGCTGGCGGCCGTCCTGTTCGGGATCACCACCGCGCTCCAGCGCAAGCGCATCGCGCATCGGTTCGCCATCGGGATCGCCCTGCTGCCGATCCCCATCCTCGGTGGCCTGATCCCGGTGCTCCTCGAGATGCCGTCCGACGCGGCGGCCGGCTGGTACCTGCTCATGGTGCCGATCGGCCTGGTGATCAGCCTGGTGCTCGTCATCGGCCTGCTGCGGGAGCCGGCGCGGGCGTACTTCAGCGAGCGCTGACCTCCCTATACTCACGGGCGTGCACCTGCTCGCCTTCAGGCGCGGCGGTTCCGATCGAGACGGCACCCGCCTTGGCCTGCGCACCGATGAGGGGATCCTCGACCTGACCGATTCGCTCGGCGTCGCCGATGTCGGCGAGCTGCTGGCGCGGCCGGACCTCGTGTCCCGGCTCGCGGACGTCGGCGGGCCGGCGATCGACCCCGCCGAGATCCGGCTCGCGGCCCCGATCCGGCGGCCGGGAAAGATCATCTGCGTCGGGCTGAACTATCACGACCATTGCCGCGAGCAGGGCCTCGCGCCGCCGACGTATCCGATGCTCTTCAGCAAGTTCGCCAACGCCGTCGCCGACCCGGGGGCATCGGTCACCCGGCCGCGCGCAACCGACAGGCTCGACCTCGAGTGCGAGCTGGCGATCGTGATCGGCAAGCGGGCCGCCGGCATCGGTCGGGAGGAGGCGCACGGCGTCATCTTCGGATATACGATCGTCAACGACGTGACGATGCGCGACCTCCAGCGCGAGGACCGCCAATGGCTGCGCGCCAAGGGATCCGATGGCTTCGCTCCGATGGGTCCGGGGGTCGTGACCGCCGATGAGCTCGGCGACCCGGGCGCGCTGCGGCTCCGCTCCTTCGTCAACGGCGAGGTCTGGCAGGACTCCTCGACCGCCGAGATGGTGTTCGACGTGCCGACCATCGTCGCCTTCGCCTCGCAGACCATCACCCTCGAGCCGGGCGACGTCATCGCCACCGGGACGCCGGCCGGGGTCGGGCACTATCAGTCCCCACCGCGCTACCTGGCCGGCGGGGACATGATGCGCTGCGAGATCGAGGGGATCGGCGCGATCGAGAACCCCGTCATCGATGCGCCCGACCGCATCGATGACCACGTGGTGGCGGCCGGCATTCGCATGTGACCGAGGCGCAGGCTCATTCGCTTGCGCCACCTGCAGCACGCAGCCGGATTGACGTTGCACCCTGGCAACACCGAAACGCACCTCAGCGCTCGGGGACGCCCTCGACAGCCCATGCCATGTGCGGCAGACTCCGCATCTACCTTCTGCCGCTCGTGGGGGTTCGTCTGTGCCCAGACGACCAACGGTCATGCTGTGCATGGCACTCATCGCATACAGCATCCCGTTCGCATCGCAGGCGATTCCCGGCGGTGCATCGGCACATGGAGCCCAACCACGCGACGCGCACGTGCGCCTCGTGCAGGTCATCGCCGCCGGCGGGCTGGGGGTGACGGCGCCGAGCGGCATCGCCTATGCGCCGGAATCGGCTGCCCTCCTGGTTGCCGGGGTTGCTCCCGACGGGACCTCCACGGTCGTTCGCACCACTCCGCTTGGCCGGCTCCTGACCGCCGATTCGGTCGAGCCCGTGCTCGTGAGCTCGGACATCGTCTACGACCCCTCTGACGACGTGCTCGTGTCAGCTGCGCGCGATGGTGCGCACCTCGCCGCGCGCGCTGCTCCGGGAGGCGTGATTGCGGCGCTTCCGGCGCGTGACGTACCGGTGCCGGCGGGAGCGGCCGGCCCTCCGCTGGGGATCGCGGTGGCGACCTCCGGCGACCTGTTGGTCCTCGTCGCGGACGGCGTGGTCGTCAATGTCGGACCCGCCGATCGCCCGAGCCGGGAAACGACCCGCATCAAGCTTGCCGTCGAGGAACTCGTGGTCGGCCTGGCTGTGCAGAGTGACGGGACGCTCTACACGATGAGCACTGACGGTTCGACGATCTATGAGCTCGATGCCGCCGGGACACTGGTCGCCACGCGCGACGTCTCGACCGCCGGCATCGAAGAACCGACGGGCATGGTCCTTGCGCCCAGCGCCGATCCAACGGACCCCCCGACAATCGAGAGCCTCTTCGTCGTCGACGCCGGGAGCTCCGCGGCCGAAGCCGGGATCTATGAGTTCGAGCTTGCCGCGACCCCGCTCGACGCTACCGTCCAGGCAGCGACAACGGGCACGGCGACCCTCGTGCGGACGATCGAGACGGTCGACCTGAACCCCTCCAGCCCGGATCCATCCGGCTTGGCCTATGACGCCAGTGCGGACAGGCTTGTCATGGTGGATGGCGAGATCGAGGAAGAAAATGTCAACTCGTATCCCTATCCGGGCGCGAACGGCTGGGTCTTCCCGCGTGACGGCAGCACGACGGCCTCGACCTTCGACCTGACCACTCACGAATGCAATGCACCCCAGGGGCTGCGTCGGAACCGCGAGCCCGTGGGCATCGCGCTCAACCCGGCGACCGGGAACTATTTCGTGACGAATGATCAGGAAGGCCTCATCTACGAGGTCGACTCAGCCTTCAATCCGCTTCGATGCTTCTTCAGCGACCCGTACGGCATCGCCGATGCCGAGGGCCTGGCGTTCGGCAACGGCAGCCTCTTCGTCGCGGATGGAACGGGCGCCGAGATCTGGCAGATCGGCCCCGGGAATGACGGCATCATCGGGACGGCGGACGACGCCGTGAGCCACTTCGACACCGCGGGCCTGGGCCAGCCGGATCCGGAGGGGGTCGAGTTCGACTCCGTGAGCGGCAACCTGTTTGTGGTGAGCAACACCAGCGGCAGCTCGATTCTCGAAGTGACCACCGGTGGGACGGCGGTTCGCGAGCTGACGGTGTCGGGTGTCATCCTCGACTCGGCCCGGGGCCTGACACTCGCACCGGGCACGACGGGCAGCGACCTCCGTGCCTACGTCGCCGACGCGATGGAGGACAACAACAGCAACTCCGGTGCCTTCGACGGCCGAATCTACGAGCTGGCGATCGAGGCTGGCGGCGGCACGCCGGCGCCGGACACCACCATCAGCGCCGGCCCGGAGGGCACGGTGACCGCCACCGATGCCAGCTTCAGCTTCACCGGCAGCGCCGGCACCGACAGCTTCGAGTGCAGCCTCGACGGCGCCGCGTTCAGCACCTGCACCTCGCCACAGGCCTACAGCGGACTGGCGCTCGGCGCGCACAACTTCCAGGTGCGCGCCATCGACGGCAGCACGCCGGACCCGACCCCGGCCAGCCGCAGCTGGACCATCGAGGCTGGCGGCGGCGGGCCACCGGCCGGCACCCCGCTGGTCGAGCACACCGAGGTGCAGGCCGTGTCCGGCACGAGCTGGGTCGTCAGCCTGCCGGCTGCGGCGGAACCCGGCGACCTGCTCTACGTCACCTTCAATGCCAACGTCGGCAGCGGCATGCTGAGCCTGAGCCCGCCGGCCGGCTGGAGCCAGGCCTTCGACGCCGATGCCGACGCCGGCCTGCCGCACGCCAACGGCTGGCAGGAGGCCTGGTACCTGACCGTGCCGTCGGGCGGCCCGTCGACCCACAGCTTCGGCACCACCCTCAGCCGCGCCGGACGGGCCCACCTCTACGTCATCGCGGCCGGCAGCTTCGATGCCAGCGATCCGATCGAGGCCGTCGCCTATGGTGCCGACACCTCGACCACCACCAGCTGGGACGTCCCGGCTGTCAACGCCGCCGGCGGCGCGCTGCTCATCGCCTCGGCGGCCGCGGCCGGCACCGGCCCGAGCTGGACCCCGGATGCGGCCTACACCGAGGGCACCGACGCGGCCTTGGGCACCGGCTTCAGCCTGGGCAGCGGCTATCGCAGCCTGAGCGCCGGCATCAGTGCCGCCACCGCCACCTGGACCAGCTCGGTCGCCGACAAGGGCACCGTGGCCCACGTGGTGATCCGAGGCGGCAGCGGCGGCGGCACGCCGGCGCCGGATACCACCATCAGCGCCGGCCCGGAGGGCACGGTGACCGCCACCGATGCCAGCTTCAGCTTCACCGGCAGCGCCGGCACCGACAGCTTCGAGTGCAGCCTCGACGGCGCCGCGTTCAGCACCTGCACCTCGCCACAGGCCTACAGCGGACTGGCGCTCGGCGCGCACAACTTCCAGGTGCGCGCCATCGACGGCAGCACGCCGGACCCGACCCCGGCCAGCCGCAGCTGGACCATCGAGGCTGGCGGCGGCACGCCGGCGCCGGACACCACCATCAGCGCCGGCCCGGAGGGCACGGTGACCGCCACCGATGCCAGCTTCAGCTTCACCGGCAGCGCCGGCACCGACAGCTTCGAGTGCAGCCTCGACGGCGCCGCGTTCAGCACCTGCACCTCGCCACAGGCCTACAGCGGACTGGCGCTCGGCGCGCACAACTTCCAGGTGCGCGCCATCGACGGCAGCACGCCGGACCCGACCCCGGCCAGCCGCAGCTGGACCATCGAGGCTGGCGGCGGCGGGCCACCGGCCGGCACCCCGCTGGTCGAGCACACCGAGGTGCAGGCCGTGTCCGGCACGAGCTGGGTCGTCAGCCTGCCGGCTGCGGCGGAACCCGGCGACCTGCTCTACGTCACCTTCAATGCCAACGTCGGCAGCGGCATGCTGAGCCTGAGCCCGCCGGCCGGCTGGAGCCAGGCCTTCGACGCCGATGCCGACGCCGGCCTGCCGCACGCCAACGGCTGGCAGGAGGCCTGGTACCTGACCGTGCCGTCGGGCGGCCCGTCGACCCACAGCTTCGGCACCACCCTCAGCCGCGCCGGACGGGCCCACCTCTACGTCATCGCGGCCGGCAGCTTCGATGCCAGCGATCCGATCGAGGCCGTCGCCTATGGTGCCGACACCTCGACCACCACCAGCTGGGACGTCCCGGCTGTCAACGCCGCCGGCGGCGCGCTGCTCATCGCCTCGGCGGCCGCGGCCGGCACCGGCCCGAGCTGGACCCCGGATGCGGCCTACACCGAGGGCACCGACGCGGCCTTGGGCACCGGCTTCAGCCTGGGCAGCGGCTATCGCAGCCTGAGCGCCGGCATCAGTGCCGCCACCGCCACCTGGACCAGCTCGGTCGCCGACAAGGGCACCGTGGCCCACGTGGTGATCCGAGGCGGCAGCGGCGGCGGCACGCCGGCGCCGGATACCACCATCAGCGCCGGCCCGGAGGGCACGGTGACCGCCACCGATGCCAGCTTCAGCTTCACCGGCAGCGCCGGCACCGACAGCTTCGAGTGCAGCCTCGACGGCGCCGCGTTCAGCACCTGCACCTCGCCACAGGCCTACAGCGGACTGGCGCTCGGCGCGCACAACTTCCAGGTGCGCGCCATCGACGGCAGCACGCCGGACCCGACCCCGGCCAGCCGCAGCTGGACCATCGAGGCTGGCGGCGGCACGCCGGCGCCGGACACCACCATCAGCGCCGGCCCGGAGGGCACGGTGACCGCCACCGATGCCAGCTTCAGCTTCACCGGCAGCGCCGGCACCGACAGCTTCGAGTGCAGCCTCGACGGCGCCGCGTTCAGCACCTGCACCTCGCCACAGGCCTACAGCGGACTGGCGCTCGGCGCGCACAACTTCCAGGTGCGCGCCATCGACGGCAGCACGCCGGACCCGACCCCGGCCAGCCGCAGCTGGACCATCGAGGCTGGCGGCGGCGGGCCACCGGCCGGCACCCCGCTGGTCGAGCACACCGAGGTGCAGGCCGTGTCCGGCACGAGCTGGGTCGTCAGCCTGCCGGCTGCGGCGGAACCCGGCGACCTGCTCTACGTCACCTTCAATGCCAACGTCGGCAGCGGCATGCTGAGCCTGAGCCCGCCGGCCGGCTGGAGCCAGGCCTTCGACGCCGATGCCGACGCCGGCCTGCCGCACGCCAACGGCTGGCAGGAGGCCTGGTACCTGACCGTGCCGTCGGGCGGCCCGTCGACCCACAGCTTCGGCACCACCCTCAGCCGCGCCGGACGGGCCCACCTCTACGTCATCGCGGCCGGCAGCTTCGATGCCAGCGATCCGATCGAGGCCGTCGCCTATGGTGCCGACACCTCGACCACCACCAGCTGGGACGTCCCGGCTGTCAACGCCGCCGGCGGCGCGCTGCTCATCGCCTCGGCGGCCGCGGCCGGCACCGGCCCGAGCTGGACCCCGGATGCGGCCTACACCGAGGGCACCGACGCGGCCTTGGGCACCGGCTTCAGCCTGGGCAGCGGCTATCGCAGCCTGAGCGCCGGCATCAGTGCCGCCACCGCCACCTGGACCAGCTCGGTCGCCGACAAGGGCACCGTGGCCCACGTGGTGATCCGAGGTGCGCCCGGACCGTAGGCGCGCATGGCTCGCGGCGAGGTTCGCGCCATCGTTCCTATACTGGCCCCGATGAGCGCCGCCCGGTCGACACCCACGATGCGTGCGCTCGCGAAGCTGGGGCCGGGGGCTGGGCTCGAGCTCGTCGATCGTCCTGTCCCCGAGCCGGGTGAGGGCCAGGTGCTCCTCCGCATGGATGCGGCGAGCATCTGCGGCACCGACTACCACCTGTTCACCTGGGACGAGTGGGCCGCCGAGAACCTGGTGCCGCCGCGGATCCTGGGTCACGAGCTGGCCGGCACGGTCGTGGGAACGGGAGCCGGCGTGACCCGTGTCCGCGAGGGCGACCTCGTCGGCGTCGAATCGCACATCGTCGACTGGACCTGCGCCCAGTGCCGCCGGGGCCAGATGCACCTGTGCGCGAACCTGAAGGTGATCGGTGTTCACGTGGACGGCGGCTTCGCGGAGTACGTCGCTATCCCCGAGGCGAACGCGATCGAGTCGAACGGGCTCGACGCGGCCGTGGTGGCGCTCCAGGAGCCAATGGGAAACGCCGTGCATGCCGCATTCGCAGAGCCGATCGAGGGTCGCAGCGTGCTCGTCACGGGCTGCGGCCCGATCGGCCTGTGCTCGGTCGGCATCGCCAAGGCGGCCGGGGCCTCGCTCGTGATCGCCACCGACACCGAGCCGTATCGGCTCGAGCTGGCCCGCACGATGGGCGCGGATCTCGTGCTCGACGCGGCCGACGATGCGACCGAGGGGCGCATCGCCGACGCGACCGGCGGTGACGGGGTCGAGGTGGTGCTGGAGATGAGCGGCTCGCCTCGGGCCCTGGATCAAGCCCTTCGCGTCATCACCCGCGGCGGCTCGATCAGCCTGCTCGGCATCTTCGGTGAGCCGCCGACGGTCGACATCTCCGAGCTGGTGATCATGAAGGGCCTTCGGCTGCACGGCATCTTCGGGCGCCGGATCTACGAGACGTGGGACCAGACCCAGTCGCTGCTGCGCGGGGGGCTCGACGTCACGCCGATCATCACGCATCGTCTGCCGCTCGATCAGTGGGGCGATGCCTTCGACCTCATCGCCTCGCGGCACGCCGGGAAGGTCGTCCTGCTCCCCTGACCGCGGAGGGCATCGTCTCCGCCTCGTGGATGGACCCCGCTATCCTGTCCGGCATGACCGATACGACAGCCCGCGCGCGAAACCCGATGGCCTTCCTGGACGCCGAGATCGAGGAGCTGAAGGCCAGGGGGTTGTATCGGCGGCTGCGGGTGGTCGAGAGCGAGCAGAGCAGTCGATGCGTCATCGACGGGCGCGAGGTGATCACGCTCAGCAGCAACAACTACCTTGGTCTGAATACCCATCCGCGGCTGAAGTCAGCGGCGCGCGAGGCCGTCGACCGTTTCGGTGCGGGAAGCGGAGCAGTGCGCACGATCGCCGGCACGATGAGCCTCCACGAGGAGCTGGAGCATCGCCTGGCGACGTTCAAGCACGTTGAGGCGGTGCTCACCTTCCAGTCCGGCTTCACCTGCAACACCGGCGTCATTCCGATCCTGGCGCCGGAGGGTGCCACGATCGTGTCCGACGCGCTCAACCACGCCAGCATCATCGACGGGATCCGGCTCACGAAGGCGGAGCGGAAGATCTTCCCGCACGCCGACATCGACGCGCTGCGGACGACGCTCCGCGAGGTCCGGGCGACCGACGCGGATCGCACCATCCTCGTCATCACCGACGGCGTGTTCAGCATGGACGGCGACATCGCCAGGCTGCCGCAGATCGTCGAGGCCGCGGAGGAGGCCGATGCGATCGTGTACGTCGACGATGCGCACGCCTCCGGTGTTCTCGGCCGCAATGGCCGCGGGAGCGTCGACCACTTCGACCTCCATGGGCGCGTGCACGTGCAGGTGGGCACCCTCAGCAAGGCGATCGGTGTGCTCGGCGGGTACGTGGCGGGCCCGCAGAACCTGCGCACGGTGCTCGAGCATCGAGCGCGCCCGTTCCTGTTCTCGACCTCGCATCCCCCGGCCGTGGCCGCCGCCTGCCTCGCCGCCATCGACGTCCTGGAGTCGGAGCCCGAGCTCATCGAGCGACTGTGGGACAACACGCGACACTTCAAGGCCGGCCTGGAGCGCCTCGGCTTCGACACCGGGCACAGCGAAACGCCGATCACGCCGGTGATCGTCGGCAACGGCGCACTGGCCCATCGGTTCAGCGATCGGCTCTTCGACGAGGGGGTCTTCGCCATGGGCATCGGCTTCCCGACCGTTCCGGAGGACAAGAGCCGCGTGCGCACGATCGTGACCGCCGAGCATGAGCGCGAGGAGCTCGATACCTGCCTGCAGGTCTTCGAGCGGATCGGGCGCGAGCTCGCGATCATCTGAGCCACATGGCTCGCGCGTCGACCGCCGCACAACAGAAGACGGGATAGAGGTGAACTCTATCCCGTCTCTGCCAGGGGGCTGGTGCCTGGAGGATGATCCTCCTTCGCCACCCGGCGTGTTGGCCGTCGCTGGATCGCCTAGCGAGTGCGCTCTGCGGCTCGGCGCGCGTAGAGCATGCCGCCCAGTGACAGCAGGAACAGGAGCGCGACCGGCCACGCGGGCGTCGTGGTCGCGGTGCCAGCCGACGTGTCAGGCAACTGAGGGCTCGGCGTGGGGTTCCCGCCGCGGACCTCGCCGTCGTTCGGCGTCGTCGAGCCCGTTGCGATCGGCTGCTCGGACTCCTGGGGCTCCTCGGACTCCTGGGGCTCCTCGGACTCCTCGGTGACCGGGCGGTTGTAGAAGCGAGCGTCAGCGCTGCGGCAGTCGCCGTCGTTATCGACCTCGACGAGCTGCTCGGCCTCGATGATCTCGTAGCCTTCGGGCGCCTGGATCTCGCGCACCAGCCACCAGGAATCCTTCTCCAGTCCGGTGATGCAGATCTGACCGTTCTCATCGGTCACGAAGGTGCCATCCATGCCATCGATCTCGAACACGGCGCCGGGCAGACGGGTGTTCGTGCCTTCGATCAGCTTGAAGATGTTCAGGGCCGCTCCCTGCGGTTCCTCGCTGGTCTCATCCTCAGTGGCGACGACGGGGGTGACCATGACCAACATCGAGAGCAAGAGGCCCAAGGCCGCAAGGATCCCGAGCGCCGACCGTGGCACCGATGGGTGAGTGGTGATCATGTTCTCTCCAATGCCCCTCTGGTGTTGCCGGGGTCACGTAGGTGACCGATAAGTTCGTCCGACGCCTGGTCGAACGCGGCCGAGTATAGGACCCTCCCCGGTACCGTGGTAGGGGGGCCTCCGGGGGGCGGGGTGGGGAGCGGTGAGGTTAGGGCCGGAGGTGGCGGCAGATAGCGTTGTCAGCGATCAACGAGGGTCCTGGTACCGAGGTCCTGGGGTGGGAGCCTCTGGCCTCCCACGCGCTCACGCCGTGCGGCCGCGGGCCTCGAGGACGACTACCTGGGTCTCGTCCGGCAGTGAGCCGACGGTGACCTGGGCCTTCGGCTGGCGGATCGGCTCGACCGCCATCTCGTGGAGGAACTTGTCGGCGCCCCCGAGATCCTTCGAGCCGCCGTCGACCGCATAGTGCATGGGAATCGACGATCTTCGGGCCGATCTGCGACACCACCTCGGCCGCCTCGGACGGCGTCAGGGTCGTCTCGCCACCCACCGGGACGAGGAGCACGTCGACGGGCCCGAGCTCGCTGATCTGCTCCTCGGTGAGGAGGTGGCCGAGGTCGCCCAGGTGGCAGATGTGGACGCCGTCGATCTCGACCGCGAAGACCATGTTCTCGCCCCGGGCGGTCCCGCCCTCGCCGTCGTGGAAGGTCTTCACGCCGGTGACCAGCAGCTCGCTGAACTCGTACTCGCCGGGGCGGGTGAGGGTCAGCCCGGCGGTGATCGACCGCGTGTAGGTGTGGTCCGGGTGATCGTGGCTGATCGTCAGCAGGTCGACGTCATGCTTGCCCGCCACGAATCCGGTCGACGGGGGGCAGGGATCGGTGATGACGGTGGCGTCCTTGCCCTTGAGCCGGAAGCAGGCGCGCCCGTACCAGGTGATTTCCATCGGTGTCACGCATGGTAGCCGTTCGGGAGATAGCACGAGCCCCGGTGCCCGCCCAATGACACCGGGGCTCGAAGGAGGGAGGGTGGAGGCAGAGACCCTGACGGATCTCCATCTCGCACTACGGATGCTAGGGAGCCCATCTAAACCCCGGGCTTGCCCTGCCTTAAGAAACGGACACGTTCGGCAGCCGATGGATCGCGTGCGAGAATGCGCCGATGTCTGCCCCACAGCGTGTCGTCGCCATCACGGTGGCCGTCCTCGTCATCGCCGGTGTCAGCGTCCTGGCGCTGGCCTTGGCCGATGGACGCATCGGCCTCGGCCCCGATCCGTCCGCAGCGGCGAGCTCCTCGCCCTCCGGGGCGCCGTCGGCGAGCCCGCCCTCGCCGTCGGCCAGCTCCGCGCCGGGCGATGCCGCGATCCTCGCCGCGATTGCCGAGATCGAGGCCCAGGTGATCGCGATCCGCGGGCTCGAGGCGGCCGACATCGGACCGCCGGATTTGATCACGCGCTCCGAGCTGGCGGACGAGCTGGTCCGGCTGTTCGACGAGCAGTACCCGGCCGAGGAGCGAGTGCGGGACAACCGGACCCTCCGCGCCTTCGGCCTGCTGGGGCCGGACGAGGATGTCGCCGAGCTGCAGCTCCGCCTGCTCGGCGACCAGGTGCTGGGCTTCTACGACACCATCGAGCGGCGCATGGTCGTCGTCACCGACGCCGGGCTCGATCCCGTGGCAAAGCTCACCTACGCTCACGAGTACACCCACGCCCTACAGGACGCCGCCTTCGCGCCGGAGCACTTCAGTGCGGAGGGGCTCGACGACGACGATCGGCAGCTGGCGATGACGACGCTGACCGAGGGCGACGCCACGGTCACCATGCTGGCCTGGGCGTTCGAGCACCTCACTCAGGAGGAGCTGCTCGAGATCGGGACCGGCATCGAGCTGCCGGACACCACCGGCATTCCCGCGTGGATGGTGAACCAGCTGCAGTTCCCGTATACCGCCGGCCAGGTGTGGATCGGCACCCTCGCCCGTGATCCACTCGCGCCGGACTTCAACGAGGTGGACGCCGTCTACGACGACCCGCCGGTCTCGACGGAGCAGACCATGCATCTCGACGCCTGGGAGGCGCGCGAGGCGCCGATCCCGGTGGAGGCGCCCGACCTGGCGGGCCTCCTCGGCGAGGGGTGGGAGGTCATCGACGAGTCGCCGGTCGGGGAGGCGTCGATCGGGATCTACTTCGAACACTTCGGGATCGAGCCGCCGGTCGCTTCGGCGGCGGCGGCCGGGTGGGGTGGCGATCGCGTCGCCGTCGCCTACGGCCCGAACGATGCGTTCGCGCTGGGGTGGCGCCTCGCCTGGGATTCCGCGGAGGACGCGGCGGAGTTCGCCGATGCCTACGAGGCGGTGGCGGCGACGCTCCCGTTCCCGGCGGCCGTGCGCTCCATCGGCGACACCGAAATCCTCGTCGTCCATGCCTCGACGGACGATCTGCTCAAGCAGGTGGTCGACGGGGCGGGCTGACCGCCGCGATCACATCGATTCCGGAGCGGAGATCCCGAGGAGCTCGAGCGCATTGGCCAGGACGCTGCGCGTCGCGTCCACCAGGGCCAGCCGCGCCACGGTGAGGCCGGCATCCTCGGTGAGCACCTTGCAGTCCCGGTAGAAGGCACTGAAGGCGGTGGCCAGCTCGTAGGCGTAGCGGGGGACCTCGTGGGTCTCGCGACGCTCGGCGGCGATCGCGATCGCATCGGGGAAGTCGAGCAGGTGGCGGACGAGGCCCAGCTCCGACGGGTGCATCAGCAGCTCGCTTGTGCGCGACGCATCGGGCCGGGCGCCGGCGTCCGCCGCATTGCGCAGGATCGAGCACGCCCGCGCGTGGGCGTACTGCACGTAGTAGACGGGGTTCTCGTTGCTCTGCTTCTTGGCGAGCTCGAGATCGAAATCGATGCCGGTGGTGTAGGCACGCGAGCTGAAGAACCAGCGGGCGGCGTCCACGCCGACCTCGTTGAGGACCTCGTCGAGGGTGATGAACTCGCCGGATCGCTTGCTCATCGGGATCTCGACCCCGTCACGCACGAACCGCACCCACGCGATGAGCAGCATGCGCACCGCATCGCGGTCGTAGCCCATGGCCCCCGCCGCGTTGCGGACGCGGGCCACCGTCCCGTGGTGGTCGGCGCCCCAGATGTAGATGAGCTCGTCGAATCCGCGGTCGAACTTCTCGGTGACATAGCCGATGTCGCTGGCGAAGTAGGTGGGCTGGCCGTTGGACCGATAGATGACCCGGTCCTTGTCGTCCCCGAACGTCGTCGACCGGAACCACGTGGCGCCCTCGTCCTCGTACACGTGTCCGGCGGCCCGGAGGCGCTCCACGGCACGCTCGACCCAGCCCTCGGCGTGGAGCGAGCCCTCCTCCTTCCAGACGTCGAAGTGCACGCCCAGCCGCTCGAGGCTCGTCTCGATTCCTGCCCGGACCCGTTCCGAGGCCCACGCCCCGGCGATGATTCCGGCCTCGTCGGGCGCTGCGTCCGCGGCGGCGAGCACGACGTCGGGGAGCTCCGCCGCCAGCTCATCGACGTACGTCGCCGCGGTACCCGTCCTCCGGGAGCTCGACGCCGCGACGGCGGGCGAGGACCGAGAGGCCGAGGTTCACGACCTGCGTGCCGAAGTCGTTGAAGTAGTACTCCCGCGCCACCTCGTGGCCGGCCGCGGCGAGGACGCGCGACAGCACGTCGCCGACGAATGCGCCGCGCGCATTGCCGACGTGCAGCGGGCCGGTGGGGTTGGCGCTGACGAACTCGACGTTGACCCGCTGCGGGGTGCTCGGCCGTGGCGCGCCCGTAGGCCGCGCCGGCTTCCAGGATCGGGCCGACCTGGGCGGCGACCCAGGCGGGATCGAGGCGAAGGTTCAGGAACCCCGGCGGCGCGACCTCGACCTGATGCGATCGATGCGGGCCGGCTCGAGGTGGTCGACGATCGCCTCGTGCGATGCGCATCGGGGCCATGCGCGCGGCCGGTGCGAGCTGCATGGCGACGTTGCTTGCCCAGTCACCGTGGTCGGGGTTCGCCGGTCGCTCCATGCCGATCGCCGGGAGGACCGCCTCCGCGGGCGACGATCGAGCGCGCCGGACGCGATGGCGCGGTCGCGCGCGGTCGCGATGGCGTGGACGAGGTCGTCTCGGAGGCTCATGGGCCGTCGAGTCTAGCCGCTCGACGGGCCGCGGCAGTGGTGCCGCCGTTCGATGCGGGCGCCGCTACGGCTGGGTGGCGGTGATGCTCGTGACGGTGTCGGTGCCCGCCGCCTCGCGGCTTTCCGCGGTGACGGCGCCACCGAGGGCGAGGGAGAGGATCATCCAGGCTGCGGCGAGCAGGACCAGGATCCGGTTCGGGCGGTGTTCGGTCGCGTGGGCTGCGACGGTGGTGTGCTTCATGGTCGGGCGATGTCGTCTCGTATCGTGCGGGTGATTGGGCTCCCCCGGACCACACCCAGAGGCAAGAGCCGTGCCATCGACTCGGCGGCTGGTGCATCGGCGCACCGGTGGGGTCAACGGTCCCGCGCGATCCGGAGCTCCAGCGCCTGGTCGGCCGTGAAGTCGCGCAGGCCGAGGGCGTCGGCGGCGACCTCGAGCAGAGCTCCGGTCGGGGCCAGCCCGATGAGCTCGCAGTGGTCGATGTCGGTCCCGGCCTCCTGAGCCAGCCGCCGCACTTCGCGCACGACGGCCGCGATGCCGGTCCGCTCCCAGTCGACGAGGTTGGTGCTCACCTGGGCCATCGGCGGTTGCCCGGGGTTCTCGAGCCGCACCCCCATCGCCTGGACCGCCGGGAGGCCGCCCGATGACTCGCGGATGGCGGTCGCGATCTTGATGGCCAGCGCCAGGTCATCGGTGCGGAGGTTCATGTTGAAGGCGATCAGGGGCCGTCGTGCGCCCACGGCCACCGCCCCGCCCCGGGGATGGAGCCGCGAGGGCCCGAAGTCGGGGGCGCGGTCGGGGTTGACGCCGATCTCCTCGCGCAGCGCCTCGTACTGGCCGCGCCGCACGTGCGCCAGGCGGCGGCGCTCGGGGCGCAGCGCCGCCTCGCCATAGAGGAAGACCGGGAGCTCGAAGCGCTGCGCGATCTGCTCCCCGAACCGACGAGCGAGGTCGACGCACTCCTCGAGGCGCGTCGAGCCGAGCGGGACGAAGGGGATGACGTCGACGGCTCCGATGCGGGGATGCGCGCCGCTGTGCCGCTCCATGTCGATGAGCTCCAGCGCGCGACCGACCGCCGCGGTCGCGGCCCGCACCACCGGCTCCGCGCTGCCGGCGAAGGTCACCACGCTCCGGTTGTGGGTCTCGTCCCGGGAGTGGTCGAGGACCGTGACGCCCTCGATCTGGCCGACCGCGCGAACGATCTCGTCCACCACCTCCGGGCGGCGGCCCTCGCTGAAGTTCGGGACGCACTCGATCAGGCCAGGCACGCCGCAGATCGTAGCGCGCCGAGCCCGTGGAGCCGGCCGGGTTCGATCGCCCTGCTACGCTCGGCCCGATGGAGACGAGCGACGACCGATGAGCGGGACGCTGCATGTCGTGGCCGTGCCGATCGGCAACCCGGACGACATCACGCTGCGCGCGCTCGCCACGCTGCAGCGCGTCGCCATCGTGGCGGCCGAGGACACGCGGCACTTCGCCACGTTGGCCCGGCACCACGGAATCGGGACGCGGGCGCGTCAGCTACCACGACCACAACGAGGAGAGCCGCGCGCGCGAGCTGGTGGAGCGGCTGCGCGCCGGTGAGGACGTCGCGCTCGTCAGCGACGCCGGCACCCCGTTGGTCAGCGATCCCGGCTATCGGCTGGTGCGTGCAGCCATCGAGGCGGGCATCGAGATCAGCGTCGTGCCGGGCGCGTCCGCAGCGACCACCGCGCTGGTTGGCTCCGGCCTGGCGCCGCATCCGCATCGGTTCATCGGCTTCCTCCCGCGTGCCGCCGCCGCGCGACGCGCGACGTTCGAAGCCGTCTCGACCGACGTGGCGACCCTCGTGGCCTTCGAGGCACCACACCGGCTGGCCGATGCGCTGCGCGACGCCGTCGCGGTGCTCGGCGACCGCCCCGCCTGCCTCGCGCGCAACCTGACCAAGCCCCACGAACGCTGGCAGCGGGGCACCCTCGCCGAGCTCGTTGCGCAGCTCGGCGCGGAGGAGCGCGGTCCGCGGTGAGTGCACGATCGTCATCGGCGGTGCCGAAGCTCGAGTCGCCGCCGGGGCGGACGCGGAGGGCGACGCGCGACTCCTCCTGGAAGGCGGCGCACCGGCGAGAGCGGTGCAGGACCTGCTCATCCGGCGTCATCGGCTGGCAAAGCGCGATGCCTACGCCCTGGTGCTTCGGCTCGCGGGACCGATGACCGTCGAGATCGTCGAGCGCGTTCGCCGTTCGTCGCGGTACCGGACCGTCGATCCGGAGCCTGGTGGCGCGCCTCGCGTCCGAGGAGCTGCCGAAGGCGCGCAGCGTCGACGACGCGGTGAAGCGCGTGAAGCGCCGGCTCCACCAGGCGGTGGGCGCCTTCCGAGCGGGACGCGCCGCCTCGTCGATCGCGTGGCCGGTCGATGACCCGGCCGCCCTGCGCGAGGTCTGCCTCGCAGCGATGCGCACGCACGCCTCGACGAGCGAACGGATCCCGCACCTCGACGCGATCTATCGCGGGCATCTGGGAGGTGACCGGCGTGCCGGGCGGCCTGCTGGACCTCGGCTGCGGGCTGAACCCGCTGGCGGTGCCGTGGATGGGGATCGGCGAGGCGCGGTACCGCGCCATCGACGTCGACGCGGCGGCGCTGGGCGTCGCGCGTGGCTTCCTCGAATCGGTCGGTCAGCCGTACGTCGTCGAGGTCCGCGACCTCGTCAGGGACGTCCCGGCCGAGGAGGCCGACGTCGGGCTCCTCCTCAAGCTGGTGACGACACTCGACCGCCAGGACCCGGACGCCGCCACTCGGCTGCTGCGCGGGCTTCGCGTTGACCACGCGGTCGTGAGCTTCGCCGCGCGCTCGCTGAGCGGGCGCGGGAACCACGAGCGGACCTATCGCGCCCGGCTGGAGCGCCTGGTCGAGGAGTCCGGCCGCGTGAGCAGGGTGGTCGAGGCCTCGGTCCCCGGGGAGCTCGTCTTCGTCCTCGAGCTGGGGCGGCCCATGGCTGAGCCGCTCGTCACGCGTCGCGGGACGCTCGCCGTTCCGACCTTCCTGCCGGACGCCACGCGCGCCGGGGTGCGCGGCCTCACCAGCGACGACCTGCGCGGCATCGGCATCGAGGGCGTCGTGGTCAACGCCTTCCACCTCCTGCGGCGGCCGGGAGCGCGGGTGATCCAGGCGGCCGGCGGGATTCACCGGTTCATGGACTGGTCGGGCCCGATCCTGTCCGACTCCGGCGGGTTCCAGGTGCTGGAGCCTCATCCGCCAGGACCCCGAACCGCGGCGTGATCCGCGACAACGAGGTGATCTTCCGCGAGCCGGAGACCGGCGAGAAGTGGAACCTCACCCCGGAGCGGATCGTCAACCTCCAGTTCCAGCTCGGGTCCGACATCGTGGTGTGCCTCGACGACTGCACGGACGCCGATGCGCCCGAGGCCGAGCAGGAACGCTCGGTCGAGCGCACCGTCCGCTGGGCGCGCCGCTGTCGCGAGGAGTTCGACCGCCAGGTCGCGCAGCGCCGGGACGCCGAACGCGCCGCGGATCTTCGCCGTCGTCCAGGGCGGGGGGATCGAGGCGCTGCGACGTCGCTGCGCCGAGGAGCTCGCCGCCATCGGCTTCGACGGCTACGGCTTCGGCGGCTGGCCACTGACCGCCGAGGGTCGAGCTGCTGGTCGAGCCGATGCGCTGGGTGGCGGAGTCGCTGCCGGTCGAGGCGCCGAAGCACGCGCTGGGCGTCGGCCGCCCGGACCACGTGGTCAGCGCCTTCGCGCTCGGCTACTCGATCTTCGACTGCGCGCTGCCGACGCGCGACGCGCGGCACGGCCGGCTGTACGCCTTCCGCGACGGCTGGTCGGGCGCCGGCCGTCAGCCGGTGACCACTTCTACCGTGCGGTGCGCATCCACGACCAGCCGTTCCACGTCGAGCACGGACCGATCGAGGAGGGCTGCGACTGCCCGGTCTGCACGCGCTACTCGGCGGCGTACCTCCACCACCTGTTCAAGGTCGGCGATCACTCGGCGGAGCGCCTCGCGACCCTCCACAACCTGCGCTTCTACGTCCGCCTGTTCGACCTCCTGCGGTCCTAGGCGCCCGGCCCGATCCCGCGCCGCTCAGGCGTGGGCGGCGGCCTGTCCCGGGTCCTCGCGGCCCAGCGTGTCGGGGTTGACGCCGCGGGCGCGGGCGAGCCGGTCGGCGAGCAGCTGGAGCGGCAGGACCGGACCGAGCAACGCGCCGGTGGCGGCGGTGACCCGCGCAGAGCGGGCCAGCACGATCCGACCGGCCGGGGTCGCGTCGCGCGGGATGAGCGCGGCCGTCCGCTCGCCGAGGATCGCGGCCGCCGGCATGCCGATCGCGCCCGCCGCTGCCAGGACGCGCTCCGCGCGCTCGGGAATGCCTGCCGGACGGAGCCGCCTCGTCGGTGGCGACCAGCACCAGGCCCGTCCAGCGCGTCGCCGCCGCCAGGTGGCCGTGCAGGATCGTCTCGACGTCGTAGGCCGTGGCCGGCAGTCGCGCACCCTCCGAGATCTTCAGCGCCAGCTCGCGCGCGGTCACCAGGTCGGGGCCCGACCCGACCACGACGATTCGGTCCGTGCCGGCCAGTCCCGCGGCGAGCGACGCCGGTCCGCGATGATCATCGTTGGCCTCGAGCGCCGACCGGATGGCCGGCGCGTCGGACCGCCTGCCGGCGACGCGCAACGAGAGCATGGCCCCCGCCACCACCGGCGAGAGGTATCCGACGGTGTGGCACCAGCTCTGGTCCATCTCCTCGGTGCGTACCACGATCTCGGCGAGGCCGGCGCCCGGCGACCCGCCACCCACGGTGATCAGCGCGGTTCGGGCACCCGCAGCACGCGCGGCCTCGAGGGCGGCATTCGTCGCATGCGTTCCTCCCTCGTGCGACACGGCGATGAGCAGGCCGTCGGCCAGCGGCCGCCGAAGGCTCTCCAGCGCCTGGACGGCACGAACTTCGCGCCGTCTCGAGCGCCTCCTCGAGCAGTGCCGCGATCGCCATCGCGGCGTGCTCTGAGGTTCCGCAGCCGGTGGTCGCGATGGGTCGGCCCTTTGCCACCGCCGCGCGCACCGCGTCGGCGAGACCGCCCAGCGCCTCGTCCGCCGCCAGCCGTCGCACCAGCCGTTCGGCGAGGGCCGGCTCGGCGGCGATCATCTCGCTCATGAGATACGGCGGGCGCGACCGGAACGCGGGCATCTCCGACGATGCCCACGGATCGGGGGGGCCGGGCAGCGGATCGGTCGGTTTACGTCGGCATCAGCGCCTCAGGGCCCAGGTCGCATCGGGATGCGCAGGCCGCGCTCAGCGGCGACCTCGAGCGCGCGCTCGTAGCCGGCATCGGCGTGGCGCAGGACGCCCATGCCCGGATCGGAGGTCAGCACGCGCTCGAGCCGCGCGGCGGCCTCGGGGGTGCCGTCGGCGACGACCACCATGCCGGCGTGGAGGCGTAGCCGATGCCGACGCCGCCGCCGTGGTGGAAGCTGACCCAGCGTCGCGCCGGCGGCGGTGTTGACCAGCGCGTTGAGGATCGGCCAGTCCGCGATCGCGTCCGAGCCGTCGCGCATCGCCTCCGTCTCGCGGTTCGGGCTCGCCACCGACCCGGCGTCGAGATGGTCGCGGCCGATGACGATGGGCGCGCTGATCTCGCCCGATGCGACGAGCTCGTTGATGCGCAGCGCCGGCCTTGGCACGATCGCCGTAGCCGAGCCAGCAGATGCGGGCCGGCAGCCCCTGGACGGGCACCTTCTCGGCGGCCAGGCGTGAGCCAGCGCTGGAGTCCGGCGTCGTCGGGGAACAGCTCGGCCAGCGCGCGGTCGATGACCGCGATGTCGTCCGCGTCGCCCGACAGGGCCGCCACGCGGAACGGCCCCTTGCCCTCGCAGAAGAGCGGACGGATGAAGGCGGGCACGAAGCCGGGGAAGTCGAACGCGTTCGTCGACGCCCGCGCTCCTGCGCGACCTGCGCGGATGTTGTTGCCGTAGTCGAAGGTGACCGACCCGGACGCCTGGAAGGCGAGCATCGCCTCGCACGTGCTCGGCCATGGAGGCCGTCGCTGCGACGGACGTAGTCGTCGGGATCGCTGGCGCGCAGCGCCAGCGCATCGGCGAGTGGAGAGGCCGTTCGGGGACGTAGCCGTTCAGCGGGTCGTGGGCGCTCGTCTGGTCGGTGACGAGGTCCGGGTGCCAGCCGCGCCGCGACCAGCGCCGGAAGGACGTCGGCCGCGTTCGCCGACCAGCGCCACCGAGCGGCCGATGCGCTCGGCGCGCCAGCCGTCGACCAGTGGCGACCGCCTCGTCGAGGTCGTGCGTCAGCTCGTCGACGTAGCCGACGTCGAGACGGCGTCGGGCGCGGGCCTCGTCGACCTCGACGACCAGGGCCGCACCATCGTTCATCGTGACCGCCAGCGGCTGCGCGCCACCCATGCCGCCGAGGCCCGCGGTGATCGTCGACTGTCCCCGCCAGGGTGCCGCCGAAGTGCTGGCGCGCCGCCTCGGCGAAGGTCTCGTAGGTGCCCTGGATGATTCCCTGGGTCGCGATGTAGATCCACGAGCCGGCGGTCATCTGGCCGTACATCGTCAGGCCGGCGCGCTCGAGCTCGCGGAAGTGCTCCCACGTCGCCCAGTGCGGCACGAGGTTCGCGTTGGCGATCAGGACCCGCGGGCACGTCGGCCGTGGTGCGGAAGACGCCGACCGGCTTGCCCGACTGGACGAGCAGCGTCTCGTCGTTCTCCAGGTCGCGCAGCTCGGCGACGATGGCGTCGAACGCCTCCCAGCTGCGCGCCGCCCGACCGGTGCCGCCGTAGACGACGAGGTTGTCGGGGTCCTCGGCCACCTCGGGGTCGAGGTTGTTCATCAGCATCCGCAGGGCGGCTTCCTGCTGCCAGCCCTTGCAGGACAGCTCGGTGCCGCGGGGCGCGCGAACGGTGCGGGGACCGCTTCGAGGTTCGACGGCCGTCATGCGCCGATGATACGGCCGCGGGCCTCAGTCTTCGCCGATCCCGAACGGGGCGCCTGTGCGACGGGACGGCGTCATGGGTCGATCGACAGTCGGCCGGTCCATGTCTCCGTGACGCCCAGCCAGCCCTCCTCGTCCCATCGCCAGAGCGTGACGACGGTCGTGGCGTCGCTCGCGGTGTCCAGTCCCTGGACGCTCGCGTTCTCCGCGAGCGTCAGGTACCGCCAAGTGACTCCATCATGCGACGTCCAGACGGTCGCGTCGGCGTCGGTTCCGGTGCCGAGCGATCCGCCGATGGCGATCACGGTGCCGCCGACGGACACGAAGTTCGTGGCGCCCGGGCCGTCCGAGATCGCGGCGCTCGACCACGATCGTCCGTCGCGCGTGAACCAGACACCGGCGCGCCCGTCGGCGCGCGTCCCAACGACGACGAAGCGTCCCGATGTGGGGTCGTACGCGACATCGGTCAGCCACTCGCCGGCGCCGGACGGGCGTGGGTGCGGGGTCCACATCCTGCCATCGGTCGACGTCCAGACGCCGGGGCCCATGCCGACCGCCATGAGGGTATCGCCGGAGGTTGCCATGGCGTCGATCCTGACGCCGTCACCTTCCGTGGAGAAGAAGTGCTTCTCCCAGGTCTCGCCGTCATCGGTGGTCCAGATGGAGCTCGACGTGCTGAGGCCGCCCTGGGTCGCGACGATGAGGGTGCCATCCGGGGCGATGACCGCATCGACCGGAATCTCGTAGGTGTCGATCGTGGAACCGCGGCTCGGCACATGTGTCCACGTGTGGCCGTCGGCCGAGGACCACAGGGCGATCTGGGATCCATCCGAGGGACCGACGTGCTCCAAGCCCAGCCCGATGAACCGACCGGCGTAGGCCACGACCGCATTGAGGTGCCATCCAGCGACGCTCCACCCTCCGGGGTCGTCGACGGGCGGCGGATCGATCGGGCCTTCGGCTCGCCACGACGTCGCGTCTTCCGAGGTCCAGACGGCCGCGCGACGACCTGCCGAGCCAACCAGCAGCCACGATGTCTCGAGCGCGACCGGCGTGGTCACCATCGAGTCGTCCACCTGCGCGGACGTCGTCCAGTCGAGGTTGGCCGGCCCGGTCGGCGGTGGGCTGCTCGTCGGCGCCGGCGAATTCGTCGGCACCGGAGGCTTGCTCCCTTCGGGTGAGGCGGAGACGGTCGGCGTCAGCGTCGCGGATGCGGCCGATGGAGCGAGCGTCGGCAGTTCAGCCGAGACGCTCGACGACGGACTCGCGAGAGCCCGCTCGGGAGCGCGGATGGCGGCGATCGTTCCGATCGCCACCCCGACCACGACCGCGCCGATCACCGCGGCTGCCACGAGCGCCGTGCGGCGGGAGGTTGTCCATGCCGTCATGATCCCCGCCCGCTCATCGCGCGAGCTGACCGCGGAGCGCGAACCACTCGGTCGGGAGCCCGTCGCTGTGCGACATTCCGCCGATGAGCACGTCGTCGCCGATGCGCGCGATGCCACGCGCCCATTCGATCGGCTCGCTGGCTCCAGCCGGCTTCGGCAGCGAGGCCGATGTCCATGCGATCCCGTCCTCACTCGTCCAGGTCCCGGTCGGGAAGCTCACGCTGAGGCCGATGTAATCGTCATGGGCTCCCGCCAGGCGGAGCCCATACCACTGGTTGTCGACGGCCGGGCCGAGGTCCGCGGTCGCGTCCCACAGCTCGCCGTCGGTCGAGCGCCAGGTGACGATCCGATCGTTCGGGATGCCGAGCCCCACCCATCGCCCGGCCCCGTCGACGGTGACCTGCGCGACGCGCCCGCGGCCGCCGCTGCCCTCGAGGCTCGCCTCTCGCCAGTTGGTCCCGTCGGCCCCGGGGTAGTGGTGCGCGACGACCTCGGCGAATGCCGCTTCGCGATCCGACGCCTGGGCCATCTGGACGATCCCCTCCATCTCACCCCGTACAACAGCAAAGATGCCCGATTCCTTGCAGCCTCAGTCGTCGCCGAACGGATTCGGTCGTTTCGGTCGCTCGGGCGGCAGGCGGAAGAAGTCGTCGGCGTCGGGCGTCTTCGGGAGCGAGAGCGGCCAGTCGTCGTCCTCGTCGGGGGCCGCTGCCTGCAGCAGGCCTGACCACGCATCGGCATCGGTCTCGCCAGACAGCTCACGCCGATAGACCGGGTAGCGGTCGTCTCCGGCGACCTGGTCGAAGTCGGCTCGGCGATACACGCCGGTCGGGCCCGGCGATGGCAGCCACGGATCACGGACGGCCTCCGGGTAGGCCTCGACGGCGGTGATCCCACGTCGATCCAGCTCGTCGCAGACCGCCCCGAGCAACGCCGCGCCGGCCGCCTCGCGAGCGCGGCATCGGCCGACATCGGGTACGACCTGCAGGCAGGTCACGACCCACGGCGCGGGAGACTCGGGCAGATCGGGATAGCGGTCGCGGATCGTCCTGGGCGCGCGGGTACGCGCTCAACGGGCCGAACTGCGCGTACGCGACGGCGATCCGCTCGCCCGCATCTCGCCGATACGCGACCATGCGCGTAGGAGCCGGCGACGTCGCGGGAGGCCAGCAGGCGCGAACGCTTGAGGTTCGTCCGGGTGGTGGCATCGCGGGCATCGGCGGCCGGTGCCTCGCGGGTCCCCGTCGAGCCGCTCCCAGTAGTCGCAGGTCTGGCACCGGCGTCCCCGGGCGGGCCGGCGCCGGGATGTCGTCGAACGCTCGCCTCGTCGACGAGGGCGAACTCGAGGTCAGGCATCGGCCTGGTGGGCACGGGAGGTGGCCGGGTTGGCGAGCAGGTCGCCGTCGTGGACGCAGCGCGCGCAGGGTCGCGATGTCGGGGGACGGCGGCTGATCCGCGACCGAGTGCGGCACGCCGGGCGCGGATGGCGGCGTGCGCCGTCGCGACGCCGACCCCCGGCTTCATCGGCTCCCGGAAGTCGAGGCCCTGCGCGGCGCACAGCGCCTCGATGGCCAGCACCTGCTCCGCGCGGTCGACCGCCGCCGCAAGCTGGAGCGCGCTGGTCCCGCCCATGCTGACGTGATCCTCCTGGTTGGCGCTGGTCGGAATCGTGTCGACCGACGCGGGATGGCTCAGCCCCTGGAGCTCGTTGACCAGGGCCGCGGCGGTGTAGTGCGCGATCATCAGCCCGCTTCCATGCCCGGCTCCTCGGTGAGGAACGCCGGCAGGCCTCCGTTCAGATGCGGATCCACCAGCCGCGCCGTGCGCCGCTCCGACGATCGAGGCCAGCTCGGCCACGGCCATGGTGGCGTAGTCGAGCGCCAGCGCCAGCGGCTCGCCGTGGAAGTTGCCGCCGGAGACACCTCGCCCGGTCGCGAAGACGAGCGGGTTGTCGGTGGCGGCGTTGATCTCGACCCGCAGCACCCGCTCCAGCTCGGCGAGCACGTCACGTGCGGCTCCGTGGACCTGTGGCATGCACCGCAGGCTGTAGGCGTCCTGGACGCGATGCTCGCGGTCGGCACGGTGCGACGCCCAGATCTCGCTGTCGCGGCAGCAGCTCGCGAAGGTGTCGCGCGGCGACGACCTGCCCGGGGTGCGGTCGCGCGGCCACCAGGTCGCTCATCGAAGGCGGCGCCGGTGCCCAGCATCGCGTCGAGGCTCATGGCGCCGATGACGTCGGCAGTCAGCGCGAGCCGCAGCGCGTCGTGGTGGGCGAGCGCGCCGATGGCGCTCATCAGCTGCGTGCCATTGAGGAGCGCCAGCCCCTCCTTGGCGCTCGAGCTCGAGCGGGGCCAGGTGCGGCCCGCTGCGAGTGCCTCGCCGCCGAGGCCCGGTCCGGCTCCGTCGACCGTCGCCTCCCCCTCGCCGATGACCACCAGCGCCATGTGCGCCAGCGGCGCGAGATCCCCGGAGGCCCCGAGGCTTCCGCGCGACGGGACGACCGGGTGGACGGCGGCGTTGAGCATGCCGATGAGCAGCTCGACGACCTCGACCCGCACGCCCGGACAGGCCGACGGCCAGCGCGTTGGCGCGCAGGACGAGCATGCCGCGCACCACGTCGTCCGGCAGTGGTTCGCCGACGCCGGCGGCGTGCGAGCGCACGAGGTTGCGCTGGAGCTCGGCCGTCCTGTCCGGGCTCGATGCGCACGTCGGCCAGGTCGCCGAAGCCCGTCGTCACCCCGTACGCCGTGGCGCCCTCGGCGACGAGGCGCTCGATGACGGCCCGCGACGCGCGCATCCGGTCGGCGGCCTCGGCGTCCAGTGCGACGGGGCGTCGGCCGCGGGCGACCTCGATCGACCTGGTCGATGGTGAGGTCCCGGCCGGTGAGCGAGAAGCGGCGGCATCGGTCCCTATACTACGCACCGTGCGACGGCTGCCGGACCCCATGAGCCGCCTCGTCGTCGAGGACGACGCGGCACTACGCCTCGGTGGCGCGGTCCCCAGCCCGGCCGCCGCCTTCCTGCTCGCGGTGCTCATGCTACCGGCCCTCTTCTGGCTCGTGATGCTCAAGCGGACCACGGTGTACGACCGCACCGGAGGAGTGGCTGATGACGCAACGTCGTTCAGGCCGTCCACCGCTGGGTGGAGATGAACCTTCCGCCGCGTCGAGACGCTGATCGTCGGCACCAGCGCGCTCGGCAGCGGCTGGTTCGTCGCGCTCGCATTTGCGGGGCTCGGGCTGTTGGCGCTGGCCCGCGGGCGACGCGATCTGGCCGCGCTGCTGGCGCTGGGAACGCTCTGCTTCCCGATCGAGTGGATGCTGAAGTACTTCGTCTCGGCCGAGGCGATCAGCCTGCCCGATCTCGTGGGGGCGATCTTCAATGTCAACGACATCGGTCTCGACGACATCGCCGACTTCCCGGCCGGCCACGCCCTGCGCGCGACCGCGCTGTACGGCATCGCCGCCTTCTGTGTCGCAAGGCTCGCCCACGACGCCCGACAGGGCCAGATTGCCTATGCGGTGGCCGCTCATCCTCATCGGGGCGATCAGCGCGACCCGCATCTACCTCGGTGCGCACTACCCGATGGACGTGCTCGGCGGCTGGATGGCCGGCGCGGCCCTCGTCGCGATCCTGGTCGCCATCCACGTCCTGCGCGTCGACGAGAAGCAGCGCGCGCGCGAGGCTGCGGAGGCGGCCGCCCGCGCGGCCAGCGGTCAGCGTCGTGTCGCCGTGCCGCGTCGCATCCCCGAGCGCGGCGACAGCTGAGGAGTGCTCGACTTCATCGACCGCGAGGTCATCCCATTCACGCTCCAGATGTACGACGCGGTCGGCTATCTGGGCGTCGCCATCGCCGTCGCGCTGGAGACGATCGTCGCGCCGATCCCGTCCGAGATCATCCTGCCGATGGCGGGCTGGAAGGTGAGTCAGTCGGCGGCCGATCCATCGGTGCTCGAGCCGCTCACCGGGCTGCCCTGGAACCTGCCGCTGGCGGTCGGGCTGGCGACCGCGGGGAGCCTCGTCGGGGCGCTGGTCGGGTACTACATCGGTGCCTGGGGAGGCCGGCCGCTGCTCGACCGGTACGGGCGGTACGTCGGCATCGGTGCCGAGGACCTCGACCGGGCAGATCGCTGGTTCGACCGTTGGGGAAGCTGGGCCGTCTTCCTCGGTCGCATGGTTCCACTGGTGCGCACCTTCGTCAGCTATCCGGCCGGCATCAGCCGCATGCCGCTGCCGCGCTTCCTGGCATTCACGACGCTCGGCTCGGTCCCGTGGAACCTCGGCCTCATCTACGCCGGCTTCCTGGTCGGCGAGAACTACCCGGCGATCGAGGAGACCATCAAGCCGTACGAGTACGTGATCTACGCGGTCGTCATCGCACTGGCCGTCTTCCTGGTGGTGCGGTTCTGGTGGGGCAAGCGGCAGGGCCGGGCCACCGGTTGACCGCCGCGCGGCGCTCTGCGACGATCGCGGCAATCGAACCAGTCATCGTCTTCGGGGCGGGGTGAAAGTCCCCACCGGCGGTCGGCTCGCACCGCGAGCCAGCCCGCGAACCGCATCGGTCTCGATACCGATGCGGCCGACCTGACCCCCGGCGCTCGCCGGGGCAGACAGGGCCGACGGTCACAGTCCGGAAGGGAGAAGACGACCGCGACGCGATCGGATCGCGCAGTCCGAGCGACCCCGTCATGCGGCGGGCTCGTGGACGGCGGCAGCATCCGATGGCGCCCACGGTCACCGCCACGACGGCGACGACGCCAACCCGGGAGCCACCGTGACCGAACCTCGTCGCACGACCGAAGCGCTTGACGTCTTCCTGAACGACGTCACCGTCCAATTCGGCGCGGCCGGCGATGGGCTCACGGCCGTCGCGGGGCTGTCGCTCGAGGTGCCGGCGGGGACGTTCACCGTGGTGATCGGTCCGAACGGGTGCGGCAAGAGCACGGTCCTGCGGCTGGTGGCGGGACTCCTCACACCCTCCGCGGGCGAGGTCCGGGTGGGTGGCAGCGCGCCGGCTGCCGGAGACGGCCGGGTGGGCCTCGCCTTCCAGCAGCCCCGACTCGTCCCGTGGCGCTCGACGCTCGAGAACGTCGCGCTCCCCCTCGAGCTCGCTGGCGTGGGCGCCCGCGAGCGCCGCGAGCGCGCGGCCGAGTCCCTGGAGCGCGTCGGTCTCGCGGTCGGAGCCCGGCTTCGTCCGGCCGAGCTGTCGGGTGGCATGGCGCAACGCGCTGCCCTCGCACGTGCCCTCATCGACGATCCGGCGGTGCTGCTGCTCGACGAGCCGTTCAGCGCGCTCGATGCCCTCACCCGAGAGACGTTCGACGCCGAGCTGCAGCGCCTGTGGCTCGAACGGCGCCGCACGGTGATTCTCGTCACTCACAGCGTCGCGGAGGCGGTGCGTCTCGCCGATCGCGTGGTGGTCATGACCCCGCGCCCCGGTCGGGTGGCTCGCCTGGTGACGGTGGACCTCCCGCGCCCGCGCCCGGTCGACCTGACCGGCGAGCCGCGGGCTGCCGCGCTGGCCGCCGAGGTCCGTGCCGCGCTCGCCGATTCGCACGCCGACGAGCTGCGCTCGTGGTCGGGCGCGGAGGCGACGGCATGAAGCGTATCGGCGCCGCGCTGGGCAGCCTGGCGGCGTTTCTCGTCGTCTGGAAGCTGGCCACCATCATCGGCGACTACCCGGAATTCATCCTGCCGGCGCCCGAGGTGGTCATCGACCGCGGCGCGCGGGCAGTCGCCAGCGGCGTGCTATGGGAACACACCGGCGCCACCCTGCTCGAGGTGGTGCTGGGCTTCGTCGCCGGCGCGACGACCGCGGTGCTCACCGGCATCGCCCTCGGCAAGAGCGTGCTCGTCGAGCGCGTCCTGTCGCCGTACATCGTGGCCGCCCAGGCGGTGCCGATCCTGGCCCTGGCGCCGCTGCTCGACATCTGGTTCGGTGGCGGGCTGCTCGCCCGGGTGGTGATCTGCGCCCTCATCGTCTTCTTCCCGATCGCGATCGCCACGATGGTCGGCATCCGCTCGACCGACCCACTGCTCGACGAGATGCTGCGATCGTTGGGAGCCCGGCCGTCGCAGCGGACCCGCCTTCTCGAGATCCCATCGGCCCTGCCCGTCATCTTCGGCGGTCTGCGCGTCGGCGTGACGCTGGCCGTCATCGGCGCGGTGGTGGCCGAGTGGGCGGGCGCCAGTATCGGGCTCGGCGTGCTCATCAACATCGCCAACCAGGGGCTGTTCGACACCCCGCTCATGTTCGTCGCTCTCGCCGTGCTCGCGGGCATCGGCCTCGCCTTCTATGGCCTGGTCGTGGTCGTCGAGCGTCGCCTCGTCAGCCGTTGAAAGGACTTCCGATGCCGCTCTTCCGCGCCACGCTCCCGGTGCTCGTCCTCGTCCTCGTCGCCTGCCAGGGTCCGACCGCCACGCCGGAGCCGTCGACCGAGTTGCGCGAGGTGACGCTCCTGCTGGGCTATCGCCCCGACGTCCAGTTCGCTCCCTTCTACGTCGCCCAGCGGGAGGGCTACTTCGCCGATGCCGGCCTCGAGGTGACGATCGAGCACAAGCAGGCGCCAGACGTCCAGCGGCTGGTGGCCGATGGCCAGGCCGAGTTCGGCGTCGCCGACGCGACCGACGTCATGATCGCCCGTACCTCCGGCATTCCGATCCGGTACGCGGCGACCCTGTACCAGTCGTTCCCGGTTGCGCTCATCGGGGCGGTGGGCGAGGTGCCGGACGATCCGGCCGAGCTCGCCGGGCTGACGATCGGCACGCCCGGCCGGTTCGGCTCCTCGTGGCACGCGCTGACCGCCATCCTGGAGGCGGGCGGCCTCACCGTGGACGACATCACGCTGCGCGAGTATCCGCAGTTCAACCAGGCGGAGGGCTTCGCCAACGGCGACGTCGACCTGATCACCGGCTTCCGCAACAACGAGCCGCTGCGGATCGCGAGTCGAGGGGTCGAGCCGGACCTCCTGACCCTCGACGAGCTCGCGCCGCTGCCGGGGCCGGGCGTGATCGTGGGCAATGACCTGCTGGCCAACGACCCTGACCTGGTGCGCGCCTTCACCGAAGCGCTGGCCGCGGCGCAGGCCGAGGTGATCGCCGACCCGGAACTGGGTTTCGCGGCGGCCGAGGCGACGGTGCCCACCATCGCCGAGGATCCCGAGACGGCGCGAGCGGTCCTCGACGCGACGGTCGAGCTCTGGGAGGGCGACGGGTTCGCCGACGGTGCCGTCGACCGCGATCTGTGGGCCACCGCATACGAGACGATGCTCCGCCTCGGGTTCATCGACGGGTCGGTCGAGCTCGACGAGATGCTCGCCGACCTCAGCGGTTGAGGCGCTCGGCGGACTCGACCGTCTGACGGAGCACCATCATCGGGGTGACCGGGCCGATGCCTCCGGGCACCGGAGTGATCGCGCGGACCACCGGGGCGACGGCCTCGAAGTCCACGTCGCCGCTGATCGTGCCGTCACTGGCGTTGATGCCGCAGTCGATGACGACCGCTGAGCGGTTGACCATCTCCGGCCGGATCAGGCGCGGCGACCCGGCGGCGACGACGAGCAGCTCGGCGCGTCGCGTTTCGCGCGCCAGGTTGCGGGTGGCTCGGTGGCAGACCACTACGGTCGCGTCCCGCGCGAGCAGAAGTGAGGCGACCGGGCGTCCCACCACGGCCGAGCGCCCGACGATCACCGCCCGCAGTCCGGCGACATCGACCCGATGCGCCTCGAGCATGGCGACGACCGCCAGCGCGGTGGCCGGAACGAAGGCAGGCTCCCCACGCGCAAGGCGCCCCGCATTGGTCGGCGTGGCGCCGTCCACATCCTTTGCCGGGTCGATGAGCTCGGCGAGCCGCCTGCCCGCGGCCGCGTCGGCGAACGGCTGCGCCACGACGATGCCCGCCACTCGCGGGTCGGCATTCAGCTCGTTCACCATCTCCTCGAGCGACGCCGTGCCGGCCGACGGCGGCGCGACGATCAGGCGCGGCTCGATGCCCACACTGCGGGCCGCGCGCTCGAGGCTGCCGGCGTAGACCGCGGCAGCCTCGCTCGAGCTGTCCCGGAGGACCGCGAGGACCGGCGGCTCATCCTCGGACCCCCGCAGGGCC
This sequence comes from uncultured Chloroflexia bacterium, assembly GCA_963704115.1. Lineage (GTDB taxonomy): Bacteria > Chloroflexota > Limnocylindria > QHBO01 > QHBO01 > JACDBZ01. Next base: position 150,155 of record CAVPGY010000001.1, on the reverse strand, counting down.
GCGACCCGGTGTTCCAGCTCGCGCCGAAGATGCGATGACAGGTCGCGGCCGTCGAGCAGGCGGGCGCTCATCCGAGACGCTCGGCCACCGCCGCGCCGAGGGCTGCCTCGCGCGCCGCGAGGCCAGAGAGGAGATCGTTGATCTGTTCGGCGGCCTCCCGTCGCAGCGGCTCGCCCTCGGCGAGGAAGGGGAGGTTGATCCGCACGTTGAGCGCGGCCCCGCGCAGCGCTGCGGCTGCCAGCAGCCCTGCCACGCCGGCGTCGCTGATGGCGTTTCGGCTGCCGATCGGCGCGAGGCGCTCGGCGAGCGCCAGGACCTCGTCGGACCGCTCGGCGATCCTGAGCGGCGAGCGTGTCGCCTCGCGCAGCGCCGCGTCGATCTGCACGCGGCGCAGCTCGCGCTCGCGGTTCGTCTGCCTCGGAAGGCGGCGCGCCGCGATCACCGAGTCGTAGGCGGCGGCATCGATCGCGACAAGCTCGAGGAGCTCGGACTGAAAGCCCGCGGCCGCCAGCCCCACCTCCCGAAGCTCATCCTCAACTTCGGCTGCGTCGGGGCGCCCGCTGGTCAGCGTCACCACCATCTGCACCAGCGCGGCTCCCATGGCACCGGCCAGGGCGGAGGCACTGCCGCCGCCCGGGGTCGGGGCGTCACTGGCCAGCGCTTCGATGAATGCGCCAAGGCTGAGGTCGCTCGGTCGCGGGTTCATGGGCTGCGGGTGGTCCTCATGCGGTCACGGCCCGGGCGCGCGAATCGGCCCGGGATGCCGGGCCGATTGTAGGCGCCGAGAGCGTGCGGCTCAGGCGGCCGGTTCGACCGCCTCGAGGAACCAGCGACCGCGGCGGCCGTCGAAGGAGACCGATGCGCGTCCGCCGTCGTCCGTCCGGAGCACGAAGGTGACGCGCGGGCCGCGCTCGGCCGGGTAGGCGGAGCGCTCGTCGCGAACGGCGTCCAACTGGAGGACGCGGCGGTGCTGGCCGTCCCACCGAATGTCGACGGGGCGATGCGCCTGGTGGTCCCAGCGCACCTGCGCCTCGACCGGGGGAATCTGTACGAGTGCCATGATCGTGTCTGCTCCTGGCTGCGCTGTGGCCTGCTCGGGCACTCGAACAGGTGTTCTATCCGGAGCGCAGCATATCGAACGGGTGTTCGATCTGTCAATCCCCCGAATCGTCGGCCGCGCCGGGCGGCGCGGAGGGGCGCTCGCCGAAATCGAACCGGCGATTCGGACGGTCGCGGAGTAGCCGTGCGCGTGTGATGGCGCGTTCCCCGAAGCGCTCCCGGACCGCGTCGATCGAGCGAGTCAGGCGGTCACGTCGGGCTGGCGCGTCGAACAGGGTGAGCTGCTGGGCATCCGTGAGCGAGATGGCGGTGAGGCCGATGAGCCGCACGGCGCGGTCACCCACCAACGTGCGGCGCAGCAGCGCGACGGTCGCATCGTAGAGGGCATCCGACTCGTGGGACTGGCTCGGCAACGGCGCCTGGCGGGTGAGGGTCTCGAACCCCTCGTAGCGCAGCTTGAGCTGGACCGCTCCGGCAACCAGGTCATGGCGCCGGAGCCGGCTGGCAACCAACTCGGCGAGGTCGAGCAGCGTCGACTCGAGCCGTGCGCGGTCGACGACGTCGAGGGTGAAGGTGTGCTCGTGGCCGATGCTCTTCGGGGCGTGGAAGGGCTCGACGGAACCCGTGTCGACGCCGCGCGCCCGCAGAGCGAGGTCGTCGCCATGGCGGCCGAATCGCCGGTGGAGGGTGCCCGGGTCCAGCGTCGCCAGCTGGCCGATGGTCGCCACGCCGTAGTCGGCGAGCGCGGCCTGCGCCTGCGGTCCCACGCCCCACAGCCGGCGGATCGGAAGCGGGGCGAGGAACGCGGCATCCTCGCCGGGCGGGACGACGACGAGAGCGTCCGGCTTGCGGAGGTCCGAGGCGACCTTGGCGCACAGCTTGTTCGTCGCGACCCCGACCGAGACGACGAGCCCGACCTCGTCCAGCACGCGCCGCTTGAGATTCCGCGCGATCGTCTCGCCGTCACCGAACGCCGCGGCGCTGCCGGACACGTCGAGGAAGGCCTCGTCCAGGCTGATCGGCTCGACGAGCGGGGTGTACGACGCGAAGATCGCCATCACCTGCTCCGAGAGCTCGCGGTAGCGTTCCGGACGGCCGGGGAGGAAGACGCCGTGCGGGCAGCGACGCGCCGCGGTTCGGAGCGGCATGGCGGACTGAACGCCGAACCGGCGGGCCTCGTACGAAGCCGCGCTCACGACCCCGCGTTCGTCGGGCCTGCCGCCCACGATCACTGGCCTGCCGCGCAGCGACGGATCGTCGAGCACCTCGACGCTGGCGTAGAACGCATCGAGATCGGCGTGGAGGATGGCCCGCGGCGGCATCGTCACGAGCGCCCGTGCGCGAGCTCCACGGAACGCGCGGCTTCGGGCGCCAGGAGGTCGAGCACGCGCTCCGCCTCCGCGACGAGCAGGCCGCCGTCGCCGTCCTTCAGCTCGCCGATGGGCCGCAGGGTGATCGCCGCACACCCGTCCGATCGGGACAGCTCCCACGTGCCGGCGACGACGCCATCGACCAGGAAGGTCGGCAGCACATCGGCGTTCCTGGTGAAGACCGCCGCGCGGTCCGCGTCCGCGATGATCCGCTGCCGATGCTTCGACCCGTGCGACAGCAGCAGGCTGTCCCATCGGGCGAGGAGGCGCGGCGGCGCCGGCACGTCCACGGCGGGGCGGGGTGCGTCCACCAGGTCGACGAGCGTCCGTCCGTCCTCGGCGGGCAGGGTCAGCGTCTCTTCACCGAGCGCCGCCACGGCATCCCGCCAGACGCCGATGCCGCCCTTTCCGCGCCCGACGTACGCGGCGAGGTCCTCCACGCTCGCCGGCCCGAACGCGCCGAAATAGCGGCGCGCGACGTGGATGCGTGCCGCCGCCTCGTCGATCTCCGGCTCGTCCATGCCGAGCCAGTCCGTGGCGAGTGCATACCGCGAGCGACCGTATCCCTCGGCGTCGTGCGGCACGTGGACGAGTGGCACGGTCGCGGCGAAGTGCCGCCACGCCGCGCGGACGACGACACGAGTGTCGGGGTCGCGCCAGGCCGGACGGGTGGTGGCGGTCGCCTCGTGACCGACCTCCGCCGCCATCAGGCGGTCGAGCTCGAGTGATGACCGCGGCCGCTCGCGCAACGCCTCGATCGCGACCTGGTGCGCGGCCAACATCCGTCGACCGAGCGGCGAGTCGAAGGGATCGGCCTTGAGCAGCCGTCGCCACTGGGCCAGCCGCAGCGGCCGCATCACGGTGAACATCGGCCAGAGGTCCGCGGCCGGGACGACGTGGATCGTGATGCGCATCAGGGAGCTCCGGACCACCTCGCGCCGATCGATCGCGCCGAGGAGATTCGCGGTATGCCGGTCCGCGGCGCGCGCGGCAAGCGCCACCGGCGGCCACTCGGGATGCTGGGCCTGGAGCGAGCCGATGCGGCCGACGGCCTCGGCCGCCGCGCCGGTCAGGGGTTCGAGCAGACCCTGCCGCGCGAGGGTGGCGCGGCCGAGGTGGCGCGAGGTCAGGGGCGCCGGCGGCGCCATCGGCTCAGGACAGGCGGCGGATGACGCCGACGACCTTGCCCTGGATCTGGACGTCGGTCGCGTAGATCGGCTCCATCTCGGCGTTCGCCGGCTGCAGCCGGATGCGATCCTTCTCGCGGAAGTACCGCTTGAGGGTGACGCCGTTGTCCTCGAGCAGCGCCACCACGATGTCGCCGTCTCGCGCCGTTGCCTGCGGCTGGACGATCACGAAGTCGCCGTCGTCGATCAGCGCGTCGATCATGCTCTTGCCGCGGACGCGCAGCACGTACGAGTCCGGGCGAGCGTCCATCGACGCCGGGACCTCGAGCGTCTCGGCGGCATCCTCGTAGGCCTCGATCGGCTGGCCGGCGGCGATCTCGCCCATGACCGGCAGTGTCAGCGTGTCGCGCTCGATCGGCATGCGGAAGGGGGTGACCTTGCCGGCACCGGCGGGCCCGCTGCGTGCCGCCGGAAGCGCCGCCGGCTCCCGATTGATGAGGCGCAGGGCGCGTGAATGCTTCCCGCCGCGTTCCAGCAGGCCATCGCGCTCGAGTGCGATGAGGTGATGATGCACGGCGCTGGTCGATGCGAGGCCCACCGTCTCGGCGATCTCGCGCACCGATGGCGGGTAGCCGCGTTCCTCGACGGTTCGGGCGATGCAGTCGAGGATCCGCTGCCGTCGCTCCTGGTCGTGCCTGGTCAAGACTCCCTCCGCCTCTCTGGGCTGTGTCCGACGAGGCTAGCAGAACGCATGTTCTAATGTCAATCCCGCCCGGGCATCGGTCCTGCTATCATCCCGCCCCGATCCCTCGCTGGCTGGAGCCGCCTTTCGTGAAGCTTTCCTCGACGTCCCGCTACCTCCGGATGGGGCGCATGGTGATGAAGCTGCCGACATACGCCCGCGTGGTGTGGGGCATCGTCCGCGACCCGCGCACGCCGGTGGGCCTGAAGGGGCTGCTGCTGGCTGCGCTCGCCTACGTCGTGATGCCGGTCGACCTGATCCCGGACGCCATCCCGATCATCGGGCAGGCCGATGACCTGACCGTGCTGCTGCTCGTCCTCGACCTCTTCATCCAGAACGCCCCGCCCGAGGTCCGCGCCGAGCACACCACCCGGGCGAAGAACGGCACCGCCGACCTGGACCAGGATCTGGCGAGACTGCGCCACCTGATGGGAGATCGGTTCGACACCATCCGCGACAACCTGCCGGAGCTGCTGGACCGATACGGCCGCATCCGCGATCCCGATGAGCTGAAGCGCGCCCTGGCGTCCTGGCGACGCCGGCGGACGCACGAACCGACACCGAAGGAGCTGGAATGAAGGTCATCCTCAAGAACGACGTCAAGGGCCTCGGTCGCGAGGGCGACCTCAAGGAGGTCAAGGACGGATATGCGCGCAACTTCCTCCTGCCGACCGGTAAGGCGGTGGTGGCCGACAAGGGCGCCGTCGCCAACTGGGAGCGACACAAGGACCAGCGCGAGGAGCGCGACCGCGCCATCCGAGCGGAGGCCGAGGCGACCGCCGAGCAACTGCGCGCGCTGAAGCTCGAGATCCCGGTCAAGGCCGGCGAGCGTGGCCGTCTGTTCGGTGCCGTCACCTCGCACCAGGTGGCCGCGGCGATCGCTCGCGAGGGGATCGAGCTCGACCGCCATGCGCTGCATCTCCGCGAGCCGATCAAGGCCCTCGGCGACTATCGGATCGACGTGAAGCTCTTGCCCGGCGTCGATGCGGCCGTCACAGTGTCGGTCGTCGCCGAGGGAGCCTGACCGACAGATCGGCGAAGCTACGAGGATGAGCGACGCTCGCGCCGCCGCCGCTCGCTGGGCGCACGTCTGGAAGCATGCCTGGGAGGCGCTCGACCCCGAGCCGGTGGTGGCCCTCTACGCGCCCGATGCCGTCTTCTCGAGCGAGCCGTTCCGCGACGCATATCGCGGCTCGACCGGCGTGCGCGAGTACGTGGAGCGGGTCTTCGGTGAGGAGGAGGACGTGCGCGTCCGGGTCTCGACGCCGATCGTCGACGGCGACCGAGCCTCGATCTCGTGGTGGGCGTCGCTTCGCGAGGACGGGAAGGACGTGACGCTCGCGGGAACCTCGGTGCTTCGCCTGGGTCGGGATGGCCTCGTGGTGGCACAGTGGGATGCCTGGAACGCCGTCACGGAGCGGCGCGAGGTCCCGTCGTCGACGGGGACGCCGTTCACCGAGTAAGCGCGACGCAGGCCCGTCGGCGGCTCGCGACAGGAGAGGTGTCGCGAGCGTCACCGAGGATCGCCCGACATCCGCCCCGGAGGCCGCCCCGCTTGTCCACATCCTCGTCGGTTATCCACAGGACGGGCGAGTTATCCCCGCCGCGCCCGGGCTTCGCCCGCGACGCGGGGCATCGGCTCACCTAGGCTCGTGTGGTCATGAGCATCGACAAGCTGGCGCCACAGGCGGTCGAGGCCGAGCAGAGCGTTCTCGGCTCGATCCTGATCGACGCGGACGCCGTCCTCAAGGTCGCCGACTTCCTCAAGCCCTCCGACTTCTATCGCGCGCAGCACTCGGACATCTACGAGGCGATGCTCCACCTCCACGGACAGCGGGAGCCGATCGACCTCGTGACGCTGGGGGACGAGCTGCGCCGGCGCGACCGGCTGGAGGCCGTTGGCGGGCCTTCCTACCTGACGACGCTGATGAACGCGGTCCCGACCGCGGTCCATGCCGAGCACTACGGCCGGATCGTCGAACGGAAGTCGGTGCTCCGCAACCTGATCAGCGCGGCGGGCAAGATCGCAGCGGTCGGGTACGAGGAGGCGAACGACGCCGAGGTCGCCATCGATCGCGCCGAGTCGATCCTGTTCGAGATCAGTCAGCGCCGCACCGATGTCGGGTTCGAGTCGCTATCGACGCTGCTCGGCCAGGCGTACGACCGGCTCGAGTATCTCCACGAGCACCGGGGGCAGATCCTGGGCGTGCCCACCGGCCTGACGCACCTCGACGCGTTACTCGGCGGCCTCCAGCCCTCGGACCTCGTCATCCTCGCGGCCCGCCCATCGGTGGGAAAGACCTCGTTCGCGCTCAACGTCGCGCAGCATGCGGCCGTTCGGGAGGGGAAGCGGGTCGCGCTGTTCAGCCTCGAGATGAGCAAGGAGCAGCTCGCGCTGCGCCTGCTCAGCGCCGAGTCCGGCATCAACCCACGGCCCCTGCAGACCGGGTTCGTGGACGAGACGGACTGGAGCAAGATCGCGCAGGTCATGAACAGCATGGCGACGGCATCGATGTGGATCGACGACTCCGCGGCGCTGTCGGTGATGGAGCTCCGCACGAAGGCGCGGCGGCTGGAGGCGGAGCAGCGCGGGCTCGACCTCATCATCGTTGACTACCTCCAGCTGATGCAGGCGGCGACCGTCAGCCGTGACGCGAACCGCGTCCAGGAGGTCAGCGAGATCAGCCGCGGGCTGAAGCAGCTCGCCCGCGAGCTCAAGGTGCCCGTCATGGCACTCAGCCAGCTCTCGCGCGGCGTGGAGCAGCGCGGCACCGCCGAGCCCCGGCTCTCGGACCTTCGCGAGTCGGGAAGCATCGAGCAGGATGCCGATGTGGTGGTCTTCCTGTACCGGGACGGCGAGCAGAATCCGGATGCCGAGGTCGAGCTGGTCAAGGCGAAGGTGGCCAAGCATCGCAACGGCCCCATCGGCGAGGTCCCACTCCAGTTCCGCAAGGCGAACACCCGCTTCTACACGGTCGCGGCGCGCGAGGAGGTCGCCACCTACTGAGGGCGCCCGGCGCCTCCCGAACCCCGCCCGGTGCGCGTCGGGTCGTGCTCAGCGAGCAAGCGCCCGCCCGAGCCCTCTACAGGCTTGAAATCGCGGTGTACACTCGCACGCTAGTAGCGACCGGTCCATGAGCGTCTGGCCCGAGCACGGTGGATCCGCGCCCGCTGCGATCGCGGATCCCCGCCTCTTGCCGGCAGCGACCGTCCAATGTGGGATCGGGCGCGCGAAGCAGGAGGCACTGGGAAGGGTGTACGCCGACAAGACCATCCGCTGTCGCGACTGCGGCTTGGACTTCGTGTTCTCAGCCGGCGAGCAGGAGTTCTACGCGAGCAAGGGGCTCGTCAACGAGCCGCAGCGCTGTCAGAGCTGCCGAGCGATCGCCAAGCAGAACCGAGCACTCGGGATCGGATCGGGCGGCGGCAATGGCGGGCAGCGCGAGATGCATGCGGCCGTCTGCGCCGAGTGCGGTGGACAGGCGCTGGTGCCCTTCCTCCCCCGCAACGATCGCCCGGTGTACTGCAGCAACTGCTTCGACAAGGTTCGCGACCGCGCCTGAGGGTTCCCCAGCCCGAACCCCTCGACGCCGATTGAGGCGCCGCGCTGTGGGCAGACGCCGACCGGCTTCCCTGCCGTCCCGACGCCTCGGGAGTGACGCCCATGCTCCGGCTGAGCGCTGCGCTACCATGGCGTTCCCTTCCCGCACCGAGGTCGTCGTCGCCCCGCCATGTCCGTCATCGCCGTGGTCGGCGCCCAGTGGGGCGACGAGGGCAAGGGTCGCGTGGTGGACTACCTCGCCGATGACGCCGACCTCGTCATCCGCTACGGCGGTGGCAACAATGCCGGCCACACGGTGGTCAACCCGCACGGGCACTTCAAGCTCCACCTGATCCCGTCGGGCATCTTCCATCCGGGGACGCGGAACCTGCTCGGCAACGGGGTGGTGATCAACCCGCCGGCGCTCGTCGCCGAGCTCGACGGCCTGGCGGCGGCCGGCTTCGGCGCGGACAACCTGTTCATCAGCGACCGCGCGCATGTGGTGATGCCCTATCACGTGCTCCTGGACCAGCTCGATGAGCGGGAGCGCGGTGCGGCGAAGATCGGAACCACCTCTCGCGGCATCGGCCCGGCCTACATCGACAAGGTGGCGCGTCGCGGTATCCGGGTCATCGACCTCATGGAGCCCGATGCCTTTCGCGAGCGACTGGCCGCCACGCTCCCGCGGGTGCGCCGGCTGGCGGCCGGCTTCGGTGATGATGAGATGGCCGACGCCATTGCCGAGGCCACCGACGAGCGGCGGATCGCCGATGCCTACCTCGCCGCCGCGGAGCGGCTGCGACCCCACGTCGTCGACGGGCGGCGCTCGTCGACGAGTCGCTCGAGCGAGGGGCGCGAATCCTGCTCGAGGGCCAGCTCGGCACCATGCGCGACATCGACTGGGGCATCTATCCCTACGTCACCAGCTCGTCGCCGATCCCCGGCGGCGCGAGCCTCGGTGCCGGACTGCCGGCGTGCGGATCGACCAGGTGCTCGGCGTCGTGAAGGCCTACACCACGGCAGTCGGCGCGGGTCCGCTTCCGACCGAGCTCGACGACGCCGACGGTGTACAGCTGCGCGAGCGCGGCGACGAGTACGGGACGTCCACCGGCCGGGCGCGCCGCTGCGGCTGGTACGACGCGGTCGCCGTCCGCTTCAGCGTGCGGCTGCGCCGGCTACTCGAGCATCGCGCTCACCAAGCTCGATGTCCTCGATGACTTCGAGCGGCTGCGCATCGGGCGCGTCTCTACCGCGACCCGGACGACGGTCGCGAGTGGACCACCGTGCCCGCGTCGACATCGGTCTACGAGCGGCTCGAGCCCGTCTACGAGGAGCGTGCCGGGCTGGCGCGCCGACACGACCGGCTGTCGCTCATGGGACGACCTGCCGGCCGAGGCCCGCGCCTACGTCGAGCGCCTCGAAGTCGCTCGCCGGGCGTCCCGATCTCGCACGTGTCCGTCGGGCCCGAGCGTGACCAGATGATCGTTCGCAGGCCAGGTGACGCGGCATGAAGGCTCGGCATCATCACCCCGCAGGGCTGGACGGGCGAGTATCGACGGCTGGGCGCCGGATCGGGCCTGGGCACGGACCGTCGACGTCGCCCGGCAGGCGGAGCGGCTCGGCTTCGAGTCGATCTGGCTCTTCGACCACCTTCACACCGTGCCTCGCCCGACCGACGAGATCACCTTCGAGTCGTTCACTGCACTCGCGGCGCTTGCAGCGGTCACGGAGCGCGTCCGACTCGGCCAGATCGTCATCTGCAACGGGTTCCGCAACCCGGCACTCACCGCGAAGATGGCCGCCACCATCGACACGATCAGTGGCGGTCGATTCGAGCTCGGCATCGGTGCGGGCTGGAAGCGCGACGAATGGCTCGCCTACGGTTACGGCTTTCCGGAGACGCGCGTCCGCCTGGCCATGCTCCACGACGCGCTCGAGGTCATCGGCCGCATGCTCGAGCCGGGCCGTTCGACGCACGCCACCTACGCGGGCGAGCACCACAGCGTGACCGAGGCCCGCAACGTCCCCAAGCCGGTCCAGTCGACCGGGATGCCGATCATGGTCGGTGGCAACGGGCCGAAGGTCACGTGGCGCCTGGCGGCGCGCTATGCCGACGAGCTCAACGTCGACGGCCTCTCGCCGGACGAAGTGCGCTCCGCCCTGCCGGTCATCCGCGCCCGCTGCGAGGAGATCGGGCGAGATCCCGGACTCGCTGGCGATCTCGGTCCATCGTGGTGGGGCACGCCGGAATGGCGCGAGCCCGGCTCGGCGCGCCAGCGGCTGCTGGCCGACTTCGCCGCCCTCGGCGTCTCACGCGTGATGGGCCTCCTCCGGGCGTCGGCCGACGAGGACGAGGCGCTCGAGGCCCTCGCGACGGACGCACGTGCCGCGGGGGTCGAGATGGCCTGACCGGACCATCGGGCCATTCGGCACGTTGACCGCCGTGGGTAGACTGCACCCTCCGTTGACAGCACGCACCCGGAGTCACATGCCAGGACCGTTCAGCCAGACGGTGATCGCCGTTGTCTGGGACTTCGACAAGACGCTCATCCCCGGCAACATGCAGGCCCCGCTGTTCGAGAAGTACGGCGTGGACGAGGGTGCCTTCTGGGAGGAGGTCGACGGGCTGCGCGACTTCTATCTCGCCCACGGTGCGCGACGCGTCGCCGATGACGCGCTCTACCTCAACCACATCCTCGAGTACGTGCGAGCCGGCGTCTTCAAGGGTCTCTCCAACGCGACGCTGACCAAGCTCGGCGCAGAGCTCACCTTCCATCCGGGCATCCCCGAGTTCCTCGGGACGCTCCGCGCATCGGTCGAGGACGATGCGGCCTTCCAGCGGGCGGACATCACGCTCGAGCACTACGTCGTGTCGACCGGCCTGCGACCGATGATCGAGGGCAGCGCCATCCGCCCGTACCTTGAGGACGTCTGGGCCTGCGAATTCATCGAGGCGCACCATCCGCCGGGCTACGCCAGGCCGGAGCAGCGCCAGCTCTTCCCCAGCCGTGAGATCACCGCCCTCGGCTACCAGATCGACAACACGAGCAAGACGCGGGCGCTGTTCGAGATCAACAAGGGAACGAACCGGCGTCCCGAGATCCACGTGAACTCGCACCTGCCGCACGAGCTCCGGCGCGTGCCGTTCGAGCACATGATCTATGTCGCCGACGGGCCGTCGGATGTCCCGGCATGGTCGGTCGTCAGCGCCAACGGCGGACGGGCCTTCGGTGTCTACCAGCGCGGCTCGCTGGCCCAGTTCGAGCAGATCAGCACGCTCCAGCGGGACGGCCGCATCCACGCCTTCGCTGAGGCCGATTACACCGCGGACTCGACCGCCTACCTGTGGCTGACGACGGAGGTCCGCCGGATCGCCGAGAAGATCGTCGAGGAACGCGAACTCGTCCTGCGACGCGCCGTCCGCACGGCGCCCAGGCACGTCGCTGACACGCCCGGCACGACCCCGACGGATGCGCCGATGGAGCTGACGTCGCAGCCGGCTGCTGCCCCGGCGCCGTCCCGCTCCCGCGCCGACGAGATCCGCGACCAGGTGCGGGCTTCGCTGGAGGAGGCCGATGCGCCGCCGGACGCGAGCGACGAGGCGCCGATCCCTCGCTGATCCGATCCGGCACGACTCCTGCGTCGTATCGAATCCGTGACCGATGACGCCCGCCGTGCGATCGCCTGGTTCCGCCGCGACCTGCGACTGACCGACAGCCGCATGCTGGAGGCGGCGGCCCGCGACGCGGATCGCGTCTGGCCGGTCTTCGTCGCGGATCCCGACCTGCTCGATGGACATGCGGCCGCAACGTTCCGCATCGCCTGGTTCGAGGCGAACCTCCGGGCGCTCGACGAGGGGCTCCGCGAGCGCGGGTCCGGCCTCACCGTGCTCCGCGGCCGGCCGGAGGCGGTCCTGCGTCGCTTCGCCGCGGAGGTCGGCGCCGGGACGGTCCACGCGTCAGCCGACGAGGATCCGGTGGCCGTCGCCCGTGACCATCGTGTGGCCGCCGCGGTGGATCTGCGACTCGTCGACGATCAGCGGATCGTGCCACCCGATGAGCTGCGAACCGGTGCCGGGGGCCCCTACACCGTCTTCACCCCGTTCCGCCGCGCCCTCGACGCGCGGATCCAGGATGCCCCCGATGCTGCGACGGGCCTCGCCGAGGCCGACCTGTCGCGCCTCGCACCTTCGCCACCGACGGCCGAGGTGGGGCTCTCCGGCGATGGCGTGGCGCGGCCATCGGAGCTTCCCGAACCCGGCGAGCACGCGGCGGCCGATCGGCTGCGGGCCTTTCTGCGCGCGGACGTCGCGGGGTATCGCGACGAGCGCGATCGACCCGACCTGGACGCCACCTCGCACCTCTCGCCGTACCTGCGGGTCGGAGCGATCAGCGTCCGAGCCTGTTGGCGCGCCGCGCTGAATGCAACCGAGCGGGCGCGGGAGCGTGGCGATCGCCGCCTGGGTGAGGGTGCCGCGACCTGGCGCGGCGAGCTCGCCTGGCGAGAGTTCTTCGCCCACGTTCTGGCGGCCCATCCCCGCGTCGCGACGGAGAGCTTCCGGACCGAGTACGAGACCGTCGACTGGGCCTCGGGTGCCGATGCAGACGAGGCGCTGACCGCGTGGCGCGAGGGCCGCACCGGCTTCCCGTTCGTCGACGCCGGGATGCGGCAGCTGGCCGCCACCGGCTGGATGCACAACCGCGCGCGCCTGGTGACTGCGAGCTTCCTCGTCAAGGACCTGGGGGTCGAGTGGGGGCGGGGCGCATCGGTCTTCTCGGAGCGTCTGCTCGACGCCGACGTCCAGCAGAACGTCGGCAACTGGCAGTGGGTGGCCGGGGTCGGCACCGATGCCGCACCGTACTTCCGCATCTTCAACCCGACGCTCCAGGGCCGGAGGTTCGATCCCGAGGGCGCCTACATCCGCCGATGGATCCCTGAGCTGGCCGGCGTCGACCAGGCCCACCTCCACGAGCCGTGGCGCGCGCCGTCGCCGCCGCGGGACTATCCGTCGCCCATTGTCGATCACGCCGAGGCGCGGCAACGGACCCTTGCCCGCTACGGAGCGGCACGGCAGGGCTGATCGGCGGCGCTCAGGCCGACGGACCGCGATCCCATGGCCGGCGGCTCATCCGCCACATGAACCATGCTCCCGCCACCGCGACGGGGATGGGAGCCGCCAGCAGCGCCGCCCGAGGCGCATCGCCGAAGTACGCGAGCACGGACGCCGCGAGGAACACCGGCGTCGCCACGAGGAGCGCGCCGACCACGATGCCGATGCTCGCGGTCGCCCCACGAACCATCCCGTCTGACGTCACCCATGCCGATGCGGCGAGGGCCAGGGCGCCGGCGGGAAGGAGGAGGATCGCAGCGGAGTCGGCGTCCTGCCATCGGTCCAGGCCGACGGCCATGCCCGCGGCTCCGGCCAGCAGGTAGCCGATTCGGGCCAGGGTGAAAGCGACGTTCATGCGCGGCAGCATGCGCCCGGCGGCGCGCCGTGGGAAGGCCGGCGCGCGTATACTCCGACAAAGCCGCAGCGTTCCCGTGACGTGCACCCGATCAGAGCCGTCAGCACCCATCCCGCCGCCCGAAGCCCGCGCCGCCATGCCGCGCGGGCTCGTTGCTATCCGAGGAGGTTCCGTTGATCGACCAGCCCGCGGTTCGTGACGTGACCGAGGCGCGCCTCCGTCGTGCGTATGGCTTCGAGGAGATCGCGCTCGTTCCGGGCGCCGTGACCGCCGACCCGGCGGAGGTCGACCTGGCGACCGACCTCGGCGGCTTCCGGCTGGAGATCCCGTTCCTCGCCGCGGCGATGGATGCCGTGTCGGATGCCGACTTCTCGGTGCGCCTCTCGCGGCACGGCGGCGTCGCGTTCGTGAACCTCGAAGGGCTCTACACCCGCTACGACGACGCTTCGCCGATCATCGAGCGGGTCGTCGCGGCCGAGTCCGGGCGCGAGGCGGCGCGCCTCTTAGCCGAGGCCTACGAACACCCCGTCCGAGACGACCTGATCACTGCCGTCATCCGGCGCATCAAGGCCCAGGGCGCGGTCGCCGCGGTCGCGACCACCCCCGCTTCGGCGTGGCATCACGCCGAGCTGGCCGCCGACGCCGGGGCCGACCTCTTCCTCGTCCAGTCGCAGGTGAGCAGCGCGCGCCACATCAGCACCTCCACCCGCGTGCTCTCGCTCTCCGATCTGACGGGCGCGCTCAAGCTGCCGGTCCTCGTCGGGAACACGGTGAGCGGGGAGGCCGCCTATCAGCTGATGCACCAGGGCGTGGCGGGGATCTTCGTCGGCGTGGGTCCCGGCGCGGCCTGCACGACGCGCGAGGTACTCGGCATCGGCGTGCCGCAGGTGAGCGCGACCCTGGAGGTGGCGGCGGCGCGCGACCGCTATACGCGCGAGACGGGGCGCTACGTCCCGGTCGTGACCGACGGCGGGATGAAGACCGGCGGCGACATCGCCAAGGCGATCGCCTCCGGCGCCGACGCGGTCATGCTCGGCTCGCCGTTCGCCGGCGCGGTCGAGGCGCCCGGCCGTGGCTTCAACTGGGGGATGGCGGCGCCGTCGCCCACGCTGCCCCGCGGCACCCGCATCAAGATCGGCCAGCGGCTGCCGCTGGAGCAGATCCTCTTCGGTCCGGCCGAGACCACGCACGGCACGCAGAACCTGGTCGGTGCGCTTCGGCAGTCGATGGCCGCGCTCGGCGTGCGGACCATCCGCGAGATGCACGAAGTCGAGATGGTGATCGCCCCGTCGATCGCCACCGAGGGCAAGTCCTGGCAGATCGCTGCTCGGGAGTGACGCACCGGGCCGGCGTGAGCGACCCATTCCTGTCACGAGGTGGCAGGAAGCGGCCATAGGCTCGACCCGTGTCCACGATGTCGGCCGCCGTCCCCGACGAGGTCATGGGGCTCTATCGGCCATCGCCACCCGGGCCCCGGATCGTCGAGGTTCCGGAGATCGCGTTCCTGGCCATCGACGGGGTGGGCGACCCTGCGTCCTCGCCCGCCTACACAGCGGCCGTTGGGGCGCTGTACTCGATCTCGTACGCGGTCCGCTTCGACCTCAAGCGCGACGGTCTCGTCTACTCGGTCATGCCGCTGGAGGGGCTGTGGTCGACGGACGGTGCCGGCGACGTCTGGCAATCCCGTGACGCGTGGCGCTGGACGATGCAGATCGCCCAGCCCGACGCGGTGGCCGGCGACGTGATCGAGCGGGCGATGAAGAAGGCATCATCGAGGACCCCGGTCACCGTGCTCGACCGCGTCCGGCTCGAGCGTGTCACGGAAGGTCGTGCGGTCCAGCTGCTGCACGTCGGCGCATATGGGGAGGCGGAACGCCCATCGGTCGAGGCGCTGCATACGTTCATCGCGGACGAGGGGCTGACGGCGCACGGCCGGCATCATGAGCTCTATATCGGCGATCCCCGCCGTACGGCTCCGGGGCGCCTGCGCACGATCCTGCGCCAGCCGGTCGAATGAGCCGGTCGAGCGGCGGGACGCCGACACTGGGCTCCCGGGCGCTGAACCGAGCGCTCCTGGCGCGCCAGCTCCTCCTTCACCGAGCCGACCATTCACTCGCGGATGCGCTCGAGCGAATGGGCGGCATCCAGAACCAGTACGCGCCGAATGCGTACCTGCGCCTCTGGTCGTGCCTCGCGGGGTTCCGCCGCGGCGATCTCGACCGCGCCTATGCCGCCGGCGACGCCGTTCAGGGCACCCTCATGCGGGGCACCATTCATACGGTCGCCGCGGCCGACTATCACCCGATGCTGGCCGCGATCCGTCGGACGCAGCGCGAGTGGGGCGACCGGATCACGAAGGCACCCGCCGACCTCGATCGGTCGGCGCCGCTGGGTCGGGTGCGGGCTGCGCTCGCCGAGGGCCCCGTCAGGCGGCCGGAGCTGCTCTCGCTGGTGACCGACGAGCATGCGGCGGTCCGCCATTCGCTCGACACCGAGCTCGAGCTGCTGCGCGTCCCTCCGTCGGGCAGCTGGGACCGTCGTCGTGCGGACCTCTGTGCCGCCGCCGACACCGTCGTCGCCCACACCGACCTCGACGAGGCCGATGCGCTGCGCTGGCTCATCGGGCGCTACCTGGCGGGCTTCGGCCCCGCCGCTGCGGCCGACATCGCGTCGTTCATCGGCCTGAAGGTCACCCCGATCCGCGAGGCGCTTGCGGGCATGGAGCTTCGCCGCTTCCGCGACAGCGACGGCAGGGAGCTGCTCGACGTGCCGGACGGCCTGCTGCCCGACCCGGACACCCCCGCGCCGGTTCGCTTCCTGCCGACCTGGGACGCGGTCCTGCTCGTGCACGCGCGACGGACGGCGGTCCTCCCCGAGGCGTATCGGCCGGTCATCTTCCACGTCAAGATGCCGCCCTCCTATCCCACCGTGCTCGTCGATGGCCAGGTCGCCGCGACCTGGCGCTGGGAGGAGGGCGAGGTTCGCCTCGACCCGCTGCGGCGGCTGTCGGCAGGCGAACGACGCGCCATCGACGAGGAGGCACAGCGGCTCGCCGCCTTCCACGGGCCGGAGGGGTAGGATCGGACGATGACACACGCCGACCTTCGGGCCTGGCTGGACCGCTACATCGCTGCCTGGCGAGCCAACGAGCGCGGCCCGATCGAGGCCCTCTTCACGGAAGATGCCGTCTACCGCTACACCCCGTACGGCGGCGAGGACCACGCCCACCGGGGCGTCGACGCCATCGTCGACGGCTGGCTGGCCGAAGGCGATGATCCTGACGCGTGGGAAGCCCGCTACGAGCCGTACGCCATCGACGGGGACCGTGCCGTCGCGACCGGGTGGAGTCGATACGCCGCCACGGACGAGAGCCCGGAGCGGACGTTCCACAACGTCTTCCTGCTGCGCTTCGGAGCGGACGGACGCTGCTCCGAGTTCACCGAGCTGTTCATGCTCGAGGGAGGTAGCACATGATCCAGACCACCACCAACGTCATCGACGGGCGAACGGTCAGCGAGTACCTCGGCGTCGTGACCGGGGAGGCGATCCTCGGCGCGAACATCGTGCGTGACCTGTTCGCGGGCGTGCGCGACATCGTTGGCGGCCGATCCGGCGCCTACGAGGAAGAGCTGCGCAATGCGCGCGAGATCGCGCTCCAGGAGATGGAGGCCGAGGCAGCGGCCCGAGGCGCCGATGCGATTCTCGGCATCGACCTCGACTACGAGACGGTCGGGGGCCAGGGCAGCATGCTCATGGTCAGTGCCTCGGGGACCGCGGTACGACTCGGCGCATGACCGCACTCTGGAGGGAGATTGGCGACCGCGTCTGGGTCCGTCGCTACGAGCCGCTCGACCAGACCATCGGCGTCATCGGCGGGGCTTCCGGCCTGGTCGTGGTGGATACGCGAGCCAGCCACCGCCTGGCCGACGAGCTGCGCGACGAGCTGCGGCAGCTGCCGGGCGAGGTGGTGGCCGTGGTCAATACCCACGGACACTGGGACCACGCCTTCGGAAATGCGCAGTTCCGCAACTCGCCCATCTGGGGCCATGTGCGCTGCGCCTCGATGATTCGCGACCGCGGGGAGGAGCAGCGGGCGCGGGTGCTGGAGGCCTACCCGGCCGAGGTCGCCGAGCAGTTTCGGGAGGTGGAGCTCGTGCCTCCGACCGACCTGTTCGAGGACGCCGCCACCCTCGATCTCGGCGACCGGCAGGTGGAGCTGCGCCATCTCGGTCGCGGTCACACCGACAACGACGTGGTGGCGCTGGTGCCGGATGCCTCGGTCCTGTTTGCCGGCGATCTGCTCGAGAACGCCCCGGCCCCGGGGTTCGGCGACAGCTATCCCATCGCGTGGGCTTCGACCTGCAGACGGGTCCTCGACCTGGTCGACGGCGTCGTGGCGCCGGGGCACGGCGACCCATTCGATCGCGCCTTCGCCGAGCGCCAGGTCGGTGAGCTCGGTTTGCTGGCCGAGCTGGCACGCGATGCGGTGGCGGGATCCATCGGCCTGGATGAGGCGGTCCGGCGCTCGCCGTTTCCGGCCGATGCCACCGGCGAGGCGCTCGAGCGCGCCCGGATCGAGCTCACTGAGTAAATCAACTCACTACACTGAGTAGCAATGCTCATCATCGTGAGTACATGAGCCCCGCCCGCCGCCCCAAGGTCTATCGGCGCCCGATCTTCGGCGAGATCGTGGAGCGCACCGAGGAGCCGCGCCGGTTCATCCAGGTGCTCGCCGGTCCGCGCCAGGTCGGCAAGACGACCCTGGCCCGGCAGGTGATGGACGCCATCGGCATCCCGGGGCACTTCGCATCGGCCGATGCGCCCGACCCGGAGGACGTCGGATGGATCTACACCCAGTGGCAGATCGGCCGGCAGGCGGCGCGCAACGGCGGGCGGGCGGGCGGACTGCTCGTGCTCGACGAGGTCCAGAAGATCCGGAGCTGGTCCGACGTCGTGAAGCAGCTGTGGGACGAGGACTCGATCGCCGAGACGCCGCTTCGGGTGATGCTCCTGGGGTCGGCGCCGCTCCTCGTCCGGCAGGGCCTGTCCGACAGCCTGGCCGGTCGCTTCGAGGTCATCCGCGTGCCGCACTGGACCTTCGCCGAGATGCGTGACGCCTTCGGCTGGGACCTCGACACCTACCTCTTCTATGGCGGGTACCCGGGATCGGCCGCGCTGATCAAGCGGCACGAGCGCTGGGAGGAGTACATCCTCGACTCGATCGTCGAGACGAACCTGTCGCGCGACATCCTCATGCTCAACCGGGTCGAGAAGCCGGCGCTGCTGCGACAGCTCTTCCGCCTGGCCTGCTCGTACTCCGGCCAGGTGCTCAGCTACACGAAGATGCTCGGCACGCTCACCGATGCCGGCAACACCGTCACCCTCGCGCACTACCTCGAGCTGCTGGGCGGTGCCGGGATGGTGACCGGCATCGGGAAGTACTCCGGCTCCGCGATTCGCCGTCGCGCCTCGTCGCCCAAGCTGCTGGCTCTCAACACCGCCCTCGTGACCGCCACGGCGCGCACGTCGCTGGCGCGGGCTCGCGCCGATCACGAGTTCTGGGGGCGGCTGGTTGAGACGGCGGTGGGCGCCCACCTGTGGTCGCATGCCGACCCGGACGAGCTGACCTACTGGCGGGAGGGGAACAACGAGGTCGACTGGGTGGTACGACCGGGCAAGCTGCTTCGAGTGCGCGATGCGCCGATGGCGATCGAGGTCAAGACCGGCCATCCTCGAGGGACGCCCGGCACCGTGGCCTTCACGCACGCGCATCGTGGGACGCGCGCGCTGATCGTAGGCGCCGGAGGGATCCAGCTGGAGGCGTTTCTGTCGAGCCACCCTCGCGAGTGGCTGGAAGCCTAGCTGCGCTCGCCGACCAGCGCGGTCCCGATCCCGAGAGCCGCGTAGATCCCGGCACTGACCCGCCGTTGGATGCCGGCGATCGATCGTCGACGGCGAAGCCACGAGCCGATGCACCCCGAGGCAAGCGCGTAGGTGCCGTCCGACAGCAGGCCGAGCGTGGCCAGCATGCCTCCGAGCAGGAGGATCTGCAGCCCCGCCGTGCCCCGCGCCGGGTCGACGAACTGGGGCAGCAGCGCCAGGATGAAGAGCGCCGTCTTCGGGTTCAGGAGGTTGACGAGAAACCCCTCCAGGTAGACGCGTCGAAGACCGGCCGCCGGCCGCGGTGCGTCGAGGTGCTCGTCTGCCGTGTCGAACCACGTGCGGATGGCGAGGTACACGAGGTACGCCGATCCCGCGTACTTCACGATCGAGAACGCCACCGCCGACGACGCGAGGATCGCGGACAGGCCGGCCGCCGCGAAGACCGTGTGGACGAGCGTGGCGGTCGTGATCCCCACGACGGAGGTGAGCGCCGCCGCGCGTCCCTGGTGGATGCCGCGGGTCACGATGTAGATCACCGACGGCCCGGGCACCACCAGCAGCGCGAGTGCGGCGCCGGCGAACAGCAGCAGGGTGGTCGGCTCAGGCATCAGCGCATCCTAGCGGAATGCTTCGTTGTCAACACAAGTTGACACGTGGGATACGGGCGGCTACTGTGGGGAGCATGGCAACCACGCCCGACGACCCTGCTGCAGCGATCGCGGCCGTCATCGGTCTCCGTCGCCTTGCGGACCGCATGGAGCGCGAAGCGGTGGAACGCGCGGTTGACGATGGATGGACCTGGCAGCAGGTCGCGCAGGCGCTGGGCGTCACGCGGCAGGCGGCGCACAAGCGGCACGCGGCGCGGCTCCGTGAACGGGGTCGGCGAACGGAGGATGACCGATGAACCCATTGAAGATGCTGGACGACATGCGCACCATCAGGCAGCTCCTCACCGAGGCCGAGCGGATCGCACGCGAGATGGGGGAGGAGGAGCCGGGCGCCGAGCACCTGCTGCTGTCGGCCCTCGAGCTGCCGGATGGCAGCGCCGCACGTGCGCTCGGCAGCGTCGGCGTCGACGCGGACGCGGTCCGCGCGGCACTTCGGGCCGAGCAGGCCGACGCCCTCGTCACGGCCGGCGTGCCGCGGGACACGGTTGCGGCGATGGCCGATCCGACGCCCCTCGGACCGGAGGGAGCGCCCGCCTTCTACAGCGCCGGCCCATCGGCTCGCGAGGTCTTCGGGCAGGCCGGCCGCATGGCGCGCTCGTCGAAGCAGCGCCTGGCGGGAGCCCACGTGGTGGCCGCCGTCGCCGAGCTGGAGCGGGGGACGATGCCTCGCGTGCTGGACCGGCTGAGTGTCGACCGGCGGCAGCTTATCGAGGCGGCGCGCGCCGAGCTGGGAGTACGCTGAGATCCATGCGCGACTGGTCCCCGCGTCGCGATCGGTTCCGCCGGCTGCACGACGGTGGGCTGTTCGTCATGCCGAACCCGTGGGACATCGGCTCGGCACGGATCCTTGCCCACATGGGGTTCCCGGCGCTGGCCACCACGAGCCTTGGGCATGCGGCGTCGCTCGGCAAGGTGGACCAGACCGTCACCCGTGACGAAGTGCTTGCCCATGTCGCGTCGCTCTCGACGGCGGTCGACCTTCCGCTCAACGTCGACGCCGAACGTTGCTTCGCCGAAGATCTCGCCGGGGTGGCCGAGACGGTGACACTGCTCGCCGAGGCCGGCGCGGCGGGCTGCTCGATCGAGGACTACGATCCGGCCCGGGCGGCGATCGACGACGTCGGTATCGCCGCGGAGCGCGTGGCCGCGGCCGCGGAGGCCGCCCATCGCCATGGGTTGCTGCTCACCGCCAGGGCGGAGAACGCGCTGTACGGGGTGGACGACATCGAGGACACGGTGGCGCGCCTGCGCGCCTACCGGGCTGCCGGTGCCGACGTGCTGTACGCCCCGCGCCTCACCGACGCCGGTCAGATCCGGCGGATCGTGGAGGCAACCGACGCCCCGGTGAACGTGCTGGCCATGCGCCACGGACCGTCGATCCCGGAGCTTGCCGAGCTCGGGGTGCGTCGGGTGTCGACCGGCGGCCCGCTGGCGCGCGCCGCGTATGGCGCGCTGCGACGCGCGGCGGAGGAGCTGCTCGGCCCTGGAACGTCGACCTACCAGGACGACGCGCTGACCGGGGCCGACCTCGAGCGGGCATTCGGATCCGACGCCAGCCGCTAGACTCGGGTGGAGCACCAGCCTGGTCCCAGCGGAGCGGCATTGACAGAGTCGAAGGAACCGAGTTCGAAGGCCCCTGAGCGGGGCCGAACCGTCCACGGGGAGGCGGCCAACGCCGGCCACCGCGTCCTCGCCCCCGATGACGCCGAGGTCGAGGCATACCTCGAGCAGGCGCTCCACGCGCCTCCCCCGCTCCGGGTCGAGCCCGATGCGGCCGAGCACCCCGACACCGTGGCCGTGCTCGACTTCGGCAGCCAGTTCGCCCAGCTCATCGCGCGGCGCGTCCGCGAGCTGAACGTCTACTCCGAGCTCCTTCCGCACGACACGACCATGGGGGAGCTCGAGCGTCGCGGCGTGCGGGCGGTGATCCTGTCGGGCGGGCCCGCATCGGTCTACGACGACGGTGCCCCGAAGGCC
The DNA here is from genome assembly GCA_963704115.1 of uncultured Chloroflexia bacterium. Taxonomy (GTDB): domain Bacteria; phylum Chloroflexota; class Limnocylindria; order QHBO01; family QHBO01; genus JACDBZ01. The sequence goes on along the minus strand of CAVPGY010000001.1, from coordinate 128,323 downwards.
GATCCGGCACTGTGGTCCGGACGCATCCCGGTCCTGGGCATCTGCTACGGCCTTCAGCTCATGGCGCTCGATCTCGGCGGCGAGGTGGTGCCGTCCGAGAAGCGCGAGTACGGTCCCGCGCAGTCACCCTCACGGCCGCCGAGGCCTCTTCGCCGGCCTCGACGGCGAGCGCCGGTGTGGATGAGCCACGGCGACTCGATGGTCCGCCCGCCGGAGGGCTTCGCGGCACCGCGCAGACTGACTCGACCCCTACGCCGGCCTGGCCGACCTGGGACGAAACCTCTACGGCATCCAGTTCCATCCGGAGGTGGTCCACACGCCGATCGGGCGCGACGTGATCCGCAACTTCCTGGTCGGCATCGCGGGCGCGCGCCAGAACTGGACCGCGGCGAACCTGGTCGAGACGACCGTCGCCGACGTCCGCGACCGCGTGGGGGAGGGCCGGGTCATCTGCGCCCTGTCCGGCGGCGTCGACAGCGCGGTGGCCGCGACGCTGATCCATCGGGCCATCGGCGACCAGCTCACCTGCGTCTACGTCGACCACGGGCTGATGCGCAAGCGGGAGTCGGAGCTGCTGCGGGTCACCTTCGAGCGTGACCTCGGCATGAACCTGGTGATCGTGGACGCCCGCGAGCGCTTCCTGCGGCGGCTCGCCGGTGTCGAGGACCCGGAGGAGAAGCGCCGGATCATCGGCGACGAGTTCATCCGCGTCTTCGAAGAGGAGGCGGCGAGGATCGGCCAGATCGACTTCCTCGTCCAGGGCACGCTCTATCCCGATGTCATCGAGTCGACCACCGCCGAGACGAAGACCGCCCAGAAGATCAAGACTCACCACAACGTCGGCGGCCTGCCGGCGGACCTGCGCTTCCAGCTCATCGAGCCGCTGCGCTACCTGTTCAAGGACGAGGTGCGCACCGTTGGGGTCGAGCTGGGCCTCCCCGAGGCGATGGTCCAGCGGCAGCCGTTCCCGGGGCCCGGCCTGGCGATCCGGATCATCGGCGAGGTCACCGGTGAGCGGCTGGACACCCTGCGCGAGGCCGACTGGATCGTGATCGACGAGATCAAGGCCGCCGGCCTGTATCGGACGCTGTGGCAGTCGTTCGCGATCCTCACCCCGGTGCGCAGCGTGGGTGTGATGGGCGACGGGCGAACGTACGCGAACGTCGTCGCCATCCGGGCGGTCACCTCCGACGACGGGATGACGGCCGACTGGGCGCGGCTGCCGTACGAGGTGCTCGCGAAGATCAGCTCGCGGATCGTGAACGAGGTGCCGGGCGTGAACCGGGTCGTCTACGACATCAGCTCGAAGCCGCCCGCCACCATCGAGTGGGAATGAGGGCGGCGCCCGCCCGGCTGCTGCTCGCGGTGACCATCCTGCTCGCCGCCTGCCAGCCCGCGGAGGTCGAGGAGACCCCGACCCCGGATCCCGCGGCGATTCCCTCGGGCTCGCCGCGCGCACTCGGCGCCACCGCCACGGGTCCGATCGTGGAGCTCGGAAGCGGGGTGCTGACCGGCCTCGGGTGGCGCCTCCTGGCCTACCCGAGCGACGCCGGATGGTGCACGCAGCTCGAGACGGCCGCGTCCATCGAGACCGATTGCGCCGGGGTCGTGGCGGACGAGGGAAGCGCCTTCGGGAGCGTCGGCCGGACCGGAAGGGTGGTCCACGGGATCGTGACCGGGGACGCGACGACGGTGTGGCTGGTGATCAACAACACGCCGACGGTGCCGGCGGTGCTGATGCCCCTGAGCGAGGCCGGGCTGGAGGGTGAGGTCGCCTTCGTCGGCATCGCGCCGACCGGCGCGGAGGTCACCCACGTGATGGCCGTCAAGTTCAATGGCGAGGTGCTGGGGACCCGGGAACTGCCGTAAGGGCGGGCGTGAGAACCTCCGCGGCCGACCGACACGCCGTCGAATCGGGGATGATGTCCGACATGTCTCGGCTTCTGCCGCTGGCGGTGATCCTGGGGCTGCTGCTCGCCGCCTGCGAAGCGACGGTCTCGCCGTCAGTGGTACCGAGCGACGCCGGTGCCAGCGCGCCGGCGACCATCGCGCCGTCCGCCTCCGAGATGCCCACCACGAGTCCCTCGCCACCAGCCGAGCACCGGATCGGCGTGCGCATCGTGGGCGCCCGGGCCGAGTTCTTCGACCGCGTGACCGGCGATCGCTGGGTCCCGCGCGGATTCAACCATTGGTCGTGGGCCGTGACCGGCGGCCACCTCATGGATAGGACCTTCCGGGCCGGCGACAACGGCCTCGCGGAGGCGCAGGCGGACCTCGCCGCCATGGCCGATCTCGGATTCAATGCGGTCCGCATCTGGGGCAACGCGTGCTTCGACGCGGCCATCGGCTGCCTGGGCAACCCCGCTGGCGGGCTCAGGCGCGAGTACCTCGAGAACATGGCGGCGTACCTCCACGCGGCGCGGGATGCGGGCCTGCAGGTCATGTTCACCTTCGACGATCTGCCCGACGACGGCGGATACACGGCGGGCCGGTCCGCGGTGTGCTGCGACGAATGGGCGGGCTTCAATCTCGATCTCACCGCCGGCGGGGTGGCGGACCACGAGCGCTTCTGGGCGGACTTCGTCGGCGGGCTGATCGACGTCGGCGCGCCGATGGACGCGATCTGGGCGTTCGAGCTTCGCAACGAGCAGTACTTCGAGGCCGATCAGCCACCCTTCGGGGTGCTCGCGGAGGCGACCACCGCCACCGGTGAGACCTACGACCTGGCCGATCCCGCCCAGGTCCATGCCATGCGCGACGCCGGCCTCCGCCACTACGTCGACCGCATGGTCGCGGCGATCAAGGGGGTGGACCCGTCCGCGCTCGTGACGATGGGCTTCTTCCCCTCCGCCGAGGGCCCGGTCCCCGTGCCGTCCGACGCCCGGCTGGTCGACCCCCGGCCGCTGCTCGACTCGACAGTCGACTTCCTCGACTTCCACGCCTACCCCGGCGTCGGGCTTGACTGGGACGAGGCGTGGGCAAACTCACTACTCAGCGGTGTCGAGGAGATGCCGATCATCCTCGGAGAGTTCGGGGCGTTTCGCGGCGCGTACCCCGATCCGGTCGACGCCGCGGCGATCATGGTGGACTACCAGGCACGTGCGTGCGCCGACGGGCTCGACGGCTTCCTCTACTGGACCTGGGCCGGACAGGGGGTCTACGACGAGACCTGGGGCGCCGCCGAGACGGAGATCGCCGAGCTCCTGGGACCGGACGCGGTACCGGACCCGTGCGAGCCCGGAGCGCTGCCGCACCCGAACGTGGCCTTCGGACGGTCCGCGACCGCGTCGTCGTACGAGAACGGCCCGGAAGTCGTCGGCTCGCCGGGAAAGGCCGTGGACCTGAGCAAAGAGACATGGTGGTCGTCGGGAGCCGACGCGCCGCAATGGATCGAGATCGACCTCCGCGGGGCAACTGTCGACGCCGTCAGGCTCTTCACGCGGCAGGCCACCGAAGGCCCGATGCAGGTCACGGTCCGCCTGCTGGGGGCCGATGGGACCGCGCTGGCGACGCACGCCTTCTCGCAGCCCTCACCAGCCGCCGTCGACGCGCTGACCCTCGAGCACACCTTCGCCGCGCCGATCGCCGGTGTCCATCGACTGCGGGTCGAGACGATCCGTTCGGGCTGGGTGATCTGGTACGAGATCGAGGCCCTCGGCAGCGTCGAATGAGGCGACGCGATCAGGCGTCGTCGGTCAGCCCGTGCCGGCGATGCCAGCCGTCGATCGACTCGTTCGTGTTGCGCTCCACCGACAGATCCTGCGCCGAGCTGGGCGGCTTCGCCCAGGCAGGCGCCTCGACCGTGAAGACGTGGACCCGCTCGGGCGGTTCGGGGAGCGGCGTGTCGATGGCCGAAGCGAAGGGGTAGACGAAGTCCGCCGCGGCATCGATCGTCAGATAGAGCGCCGTGCCGCATCGCGAGCAGAAGCGCGTGCGGGTGGTGTCCGGCGCCGCGAACTCGGTGAGTGCGTCGCCCCCCTCCACCCGCAGCGTGGACGCCTGCGCGAGCACGTTCGCCGCGGCGCCGGTGCCCCCGGCCGTCTTCCGGCAGCGGGCGCAGTAGCAGCGGCGGTAGGGGTACGGCGTGCGCGACTCCACGGTGAACTGGACCGCCCCGCAGAAGCAGGACCCGGCGAGCTGCATGGACCGATGCTACCGGGTCGCCACGCGACCCGGATCGGCGGCCGGAATACGGGGAAACGGCCAAGCCGGTAGCATTCCCGGTAATGTCCAGCTGGTTCGACAAGCTCCTCGAGGACCTCCAGCGCCGCCAGGAAGAGGCCGATGCCCGTCGCGAGGGACGGCCCTTCGAGCGTCGCGAGCGCAACGTGACGCCCATCGACGAGGGCCGTCGCGGCCGCGGCAACGGCGCCGATGGCGGGGGTCCGGGCGGCCCACCGGTGGCGGCCGACGATCTGCCGTGGCGCCGATGGCTGGTGATCGGTGGCGGGTTCATCGCCGTCGTCATCGTCCTCGGGCTGCTGGGCGGCGTCGTCACCCTGATCACCGACATCATGTGGTACGACGCCCTCGGACGTCGCGACGTGCTGGCCACCCGGCTGTGGGCGCAGATCGCGCTCTTCGGCATCGGCTTCGCGGCAATGCTCGTGCCCGCCCTGCTCAGCACGTGGCTCGCGCGTCGCATCGCGCCGCAGGCGCCCGTCCGCAAGCTCGGCGGACTCGAGATGCCGGACGCTTCGAAGGCGATCGCCATCGCCGTGGCCGCCGTGGCCGTGCTGCTCGCACTCGGCAGCGGGGCGGCGTGGAGCGGCAGCTGGGAGACGATTCTCCTGTTCATCAACGGCGCGGCATGGAACGCGACCGACCCGACGCTGGGGCGCGACATTGGCTTCTACGTCTTCGACCTGCCGTTCTGGCGCTTCGTCCTCAGCTGGGGATCGACGACCCTCATCGTGGTCGCCCTGCTGACGATCGGGACCTACGCGGCGCGCGCGCTGCGCTGGCAGTTCCACCTGAGCGCCCCGGTGCGCGCGCACCTGTCGGTGCTGGGCGCCCTGCTGCTCGCGATCATCGCGGCCGGCTACCAGCTCGACATCGCCGAGCTCGCCTACTCGACCCGCGGCATCGGCGGATCGGTCCAGGCGGCCACCTATACCGACATGAACGCGCAGTACCCCGCCTACATGATCCTCACCGGCGTCGCGGTGGTGTCGGCGGTGCTGCTCCTGCTGAACACGTTCTTCCGCACGTTGTGGCTGCTGGGGCTCGCGGTCGGGGCCTGGTTCGTCCTCTCGGTCCTGGTCGGTGGCCTCTACCCCGGCTTCGTGCAGCGCATCCAGGTCGAGCCCAACGAGCTCGCCGTCGAGCGTCCCTACCTGCGCAACCACCTCGAGGCGACGCGCGCCGCCTTCGGCCTCGATGCCGCCGAGCTGCGCACCTTCACCGGCGAGCAGGCGCTGACGCGCGAGGTCTTCGAGCAGGACGAGGCGACCGTCGACAACCTGCGCCTCTGGGACTACCGGCCGCTGCTGACGACGTTCGGGCAGCAGCAGATCCTGCGGCAGTACTACACGTTCACCGACGTCGACATCGACCGCTACGAGATCGGCGGCGAGCAGCGCCAGATCATGCTGTCAGCGCTCGTGAGCTCGACGTGGAGCAGCTCGCCGACCAGGCGCGCACCTGGACGAATGAGCGGCTCGTCTTCACGCATGGCTACGGGATCACCGCCGTGCCGGTCGATGCGGTCACGCCGCAGGGCCAGCCGGACTACCTCGTCAGCGGGATCAACCGCGACCCGCAGCTCCCGGTCGACGAGCCGCGCATCTACTTCGGCGAGGTCGCCGACGACTGGGTCGTGACCGGCACCACGACCGCCGAGTTCGACTACCCGCTCGACAACCGCGAGGAGGGTGGAGCACGACGACGAGGTGGGCGGGGTCCACCGGCGTCGACATCGGCAATGCGCTCTCCCGGCGCTCTTCTCGCTGCGCTTCGGCGACTTCAATCTGCTCATCAGCGGCCAGCTCGACCGACGAGTCGCAGATCCTCTTTCGCCGCGAGATCGGCGAGCGGGTCTCCGAGATCGCGCCGTTCCTGTTCTACGACCAGGACCCGTACCTTGTCGCGCCGACGACCGGTTGGTGTGGATGTGGGATGCCTACACCGTCACCGATCGCTATCCGAACGCCCAGCCGCTGGCGGACGAGCCGATTCGCCGGCGCGAACTACGTGCGCAACTGGTGAAGGTCGTGGTCGACGCCTACGAGGGCACGGTCGACTTCTACATCGCCGACGAAACCGATCCGATCATCGCCGCCTACGCCCGGATCTTCCCGAACCTGTTCCAGCCGCTGTCGGCCATGTCCGATGAGCTGATCGCGCACCTGCGCTACCCCGAGGACCTGTTCACCGCGCAGAACCTGGCGTCGCGGGTCTACCACCTGCCGGCGACCGATACCGGCGCCACGACCTTCTACAACCAGGACGACCGCTGGGCGATCCCGCTCGACGTGAGCACCGCGCAGCCGACGCCGATGGAGCCGTACTACGTCACGATGCGGATCCCCGGCGAGGACGAGGCCGGAGTTCGTCCTCATTCAGCCGATGGTGCGCCGAGGGCCGGCCGAACATGATCGCCTGGTCGTCCGCGCGCATGGATCCCGGCGTGTACGGCGAGCGGATCGCTCTTCCGCTTCCCGTCCGACACCACGACCTTCGGTCCGGCCCAGGTCGAGGCGCGCATCAACCAGGACGACACGATCAGCGAGCAGTTCACCCTCTGGTCGAACGCCGGCTCGCGGGTCGTGCGCGGCAACCTGCTCGTCCTGCCGATCGGCGACGACGGACTGATCTACATCGAGCCGATCTTCCTCCAGGCCGAGGGCGCGCCCTTCCCCGAGTTCGTGCGCGTGATCATGGTCGACCAGCGGCGCGTGGCCTTCGCCGAGACCGTGGAGGAGGGCCTGCGCCAGCTGCTCGGCGAGGCCGAGCCGCCGCCGCCGGAGCCGGTCGACCCGGGCGAGTCGCCCGAACCGTCCCCGTCGCCGGGTGAGTCGCCGGGCCCGCTGCCGACCGAGATCGCCGAGCTGGTGTCCGAGATCAGCCGGGTGTACTCCGAGGCGCAGCGAGCCCTCGCGGCCGGCGACCTCGGGACGTACCAGGAGCGGGTCGACGAGCTCGACGCCCTCATCGAGGCGCTCGAGGCCGCCACGGAGGAGTAGTCGCTCCGTGGTTCCGCCGCGCGGACGATGAGGTGACGCGCCACTAGACTCGGTCCGTGGATGTCCTCGTCATCGGCGGCGGAGGCCGCGAGCACGCCCTGGCCTGGCGGCTGTCGCGTGACGACGGCGGTGCGCAGCGTGCGGATCGCCCCGGGGAACGGCGGGACCCACGCCGTGGCCGAGACGGTGACGGACCTCGACGTGACCGACCCGATCGCCGTGACCCGCCACGCGTCGCGGGAGCGCTACGACCTCGTGGTCATCGGTCCCGAGGCACCGCTGGCCGCCGGCGTGGCCGACGAGCTCGCCGCGTCCCGAATCCCGGTCTTCGGCCCGAGCCGCGCGGCCGCCCGGCTCGAATCGAGCAAGGCCTTCGCGAAGCGGCAGATGGAACGTGCCGGCATCGCCACCGCCGCATCGGCCACCTTCACCGACGCCGAGGCGGCGATCGCGCACGTCCGTGCCGCCGAGCGTCCCCCGGTGGTGAAGGCCGATTGGCTGGCGGCCGGCAAGGGAGTCGTGGTGCCCGAGACTCACGAGGAGGCGACCACCGCGATCGGGGAGCTGTTCGGCAGCGTGGCGCCTGGCGCGCGCGTCGTCGCTCGAGGAGCGCCTCGGCGGGCAGGAGGTCAGCGCCTTCGCCCTGGTCAGCGAGTCGACGGTTGTGCCGCTGGCCGCGGCGCGCGACTACAAGCGCGCTGCGACGGCGATCGCGGGCCGAACACCGGCGGCATGGGCGCCTACTCGCCGGTCCCGGGTTCGGCCTGCCGACGCCTGAGCGCACCGCGGCTGAGGTCTTCGAGCCGATCGCCTGGCGGATGGCCGCGACGGCTTCCTATCGCGGCGTGCTGTACGCCGGGCTGATGCTGACCGACGACGGCCCGATGGTCCTCGAGTTCAACGCGCGCTTCGGCGATCCGGAGGCGCAGGTCCTGCTGCCGATGCTCGATGGTGAGCTGGCCTCGGCGCTCCTCGGTGTGCGCCATCGGCGACCGGAGCCTGATGGAGGGCTCGCTGGCGATGCGGCACGGGGCCGCGGTCGGCGTCGTGGTGGCGTCGGAGGGCTATCCCGAGGCGCCGGTCACCGGGCGCCGGATCCGGGGCGCCGAGCCAGCCTCGGCGGCCGACGATGGCGATCGGCTCATCTTCCATGCCGGCACGCGCCGCACGGCCGACGGGTGCGAGAGCAGCGGTGGGCGTGTCCTCACGATCGTCGGCCGAGGCGCCGACCACGCGATGGCCCGTCAGCGGGCATACGCGGCCGTCGCCGAGGTCGGCCTCGACGGCGGACGCTATCGGGCCGACATCGCCGCCCTCGAATGACGCCCCGCCGCTATTCTTGAGCCACCGATGCCGACCGTTTCCGTTGTCTGCGGCTCCCGTTCCGACCTGTCGACCCTGAAGGGCTGCTTCGACGTGCTCGACACGTACGAGATCGCCTGGGAGGCATCGGTCATCAGCGCCCACCGCCAGCCCGATGCGCTGCACGCCTACGTCGCCGAGGCCGAGGCGGCCGGGGTGCGCCTGTTCATCGGTGCCGCCGGCCTCGCGGCTCACCTGCCGGGCGTGCTCGCCAGTCTCACGGCGATGCCGGTGATCGGGATCCCGCTCGACGGCGGCGCCCTCGGCGGGGCCGATGCGCTCTACGCCGTGGTCCAGATGCCGCCCGGCGTGCCGGTCGCGACCGTCGCCATCGGGAGCGCCGGGGCGAAGAACGCGGGGCACCTGGCAGCGCGGATCCTGGCGCTTTCGGACGAGAAGGTCGCCGAGCGCGTCGCCGCCTTCCGGACCGACCAGGCAACGAAGGCGGAGATGCGCATCGACCCGCGCGCCTGAGGTCAGGCGGTCGAGGGCCGCTCCAGCAGGTTCACGATACGGGTCTCGAGCTGCAGGATCCGCTCCTCGAGGCGCTCGACGTGCTCGAGGATCTCGCGGTTGCCGAGCAGCAGGCGCTCGTTCTGCTCCTCCTCCACGTCCGACACGGCCGCGGCGTCCTCGAGCGTCATGCGGTCCCGCTTCGCCGCGCGGTTGCCGGCCAGCAGAATGAGCGGCGCCGCGTAGGCGGCCTGTGTCGAGAACGCCAGGTTGAGCAGGATGAACGGGTAGGGATCGAAGCCGACGTTGAACAGGTGGTAGACGTTCGTGCCGATCCATACGAGCACGATCACGGTCTGGAGCACGATGAAGGTCCAGCTGCCCAGGAATCCCGTCACGCGATCGGCAACGCGCGCGCCCATCGGGGCGTCGCTGATCAGCTGTCGATTCACCGGATGCCGAAAGTCGCGGGCCATGGCCTCTCCTCGTCCAACCTCGCGCGCATCGTATGTCATCGGCACGACGATCGACCGGCACCGGTATCCTCCCAGCGTGATCGATCGCTACGCGCTGCCCGAGCTCCGGGAGATCTTCGGCGAAGGCCGCAAGCTCGCGCTCTGGCTCCGCATCGAGGTGCTGGCGGTCGAAGCACTCAACGGTTCGGGCGTCGTGCCGGACGCGGACTGGGAGCTCATTCGCAGCGCGGCGACGTCCGTCGACCCGGAGCGGGCGCGCGAGATCGAGCGCGAGTCACAGCATGATGTGATCGCGTTCCTGCGGTCCGTCACGGAGCGCCTGGGGCCGGAGGGTCGTTGGCTCCATTTCGGACTGACCAGCTCCGACGTGCTCGATACCGCCACCGCCGTCGTGCTGCGCGACGCCACCGCGGTCGTCGAGAGCGAGCTGGCGCGGCTCGTCGAGGTCGCGCGCCGGCTGGCGATCCAGCACCGCGCCACGCCGATGGTGGGGCGCAGTCACGGGATCCATGCCGAACCGATCACCTTCGGGTTCAAGGTCGCCGGCTGGTACGCCGAGCTGCGGCGAGACGCCGAGCGTCTCGCGCGCGCGCGCGAGGGCATCGGATTCGGCTCCATCTCCGGTGCGGTCGGCACGCACGCGAACGTGAGCGCGGAAGTCGAGGCGCACGTGCTCGACGGCCTCGGGCTTGCCGCGGACCCCGCCCCGACCCAGGTCGTGAGCCGCGACCGCCACGCGGAGCTGCTCACCGCCCTCGCCATCCTGGGCGGGACCCTCGAGCGGGTGGCGGTCGAGATCCGGCACCTCCAGCGCACCGAGGTCGGCGAGGCCTTCGAGCCGTTCGGCGCCGGCCAACAGGGTTCGAGCGCCATGCCGCACAAGCGCAACCCGATCCTGGCCGAGCGGGTGACGGGCATGGCTCGCCTGCTGCGCGCCGACGCGCTCGTCGGGCCTCGAGAACATGGCGCTGTGGCACGAGCGCGACATCAGCCACAGCTCGGCGGAACGCTTCGTCTTCGAGCGCGCCTCGGCGTCGCGGCCTACGCCACCCGCACACTGGCCGACATCCTCGACGGGCTCGAGGTCGACGCCGATCGGATGCGCACCAACCTCGACCAGCTCGGCGGGATGGTCTACTCGGAGGCGCTGCTGCTGGCCATGGTGGCGAAGGGCGCGGACCGGCAGGCCGCCTACCGGCTCGTGCAGGGCGCGGCGAAGCGGGCCTGGAGCGGCGCATGCGACCTTCCGCGACGCGCTCCTCGCCGATCCGGCCGTCGCCGAGTGGCTCACGGCGGACGAGATCGAGCGGGCGATGGACCTCGGCATCACCTCGCCGGGCATCGACGTCACCTATCCGCGCCCTCGGCCTCGACGAGGCGTAGGGCTCAGGCCGATGCGCCGCTGGCTGGCGCCGCCATCGTCGCCGCTGGACCCGTCGCCGACCGCCCGACGCTCTGGGCTGCCCGGTGCGCTGCCTGGGTGGCGAGCGTCGGCTGGGATTCGCGCTTCGTCGTCGCCGTGATCCGCGTCCCGACCCGTCGCGAGCTGACCTTCCTCGGCGCCGAGGATGCTTCACCTCCGGCCTCTGGCCGCTGAACCTGGTGCTGATCGCGCGGGAGCGGTCGCGGTCGTGACGACTGGCGTCGGGCTCGTCGCCATCGGCGACGCGGCGCTCATGCACGGACCGCGGGACTCGGCCTTCGACGCCGGCGGACGCGGCGCGGCCGTTCGTCTCCTCGCTGATCGGCGTGCTCCCGGTCGCGCTCGTCGGTGCTCGTGCTGCTCGTCGCCACCGTCGCGATTGCGCCGACGAGTTCAACCGCCCGCAGACGACGGCGGTCCGTGCTGCGGATGGCCGGCCGGCTGCTGCCGCTGATCGGCGTCGTGCACGCTCGTCGTGATCGTCGCCGCGGCGCTCGCCGGGCTCGCGCGGTCGGGCCGCGACCGAGGCGGGCAGCGTCCTCGGCGGCGCTCCGGTCGGCCTGCCGGCGACGCTCTCGGCGCGCGGCGGTGCGGCCGGTGTCGCGCAGCCTCGCCGCTCTCCTCGCGATCGGGATCGGGCTGCTCGTCCCTGGCGGCGATCCTCCTCCGCGTGCTCTGGGTCCCGATCGACCGACGCTCGCCGGTTGACGGGACGACCTCGCGGCAGCGGTCTGCTGCTGGTAGGCTTCGTGGCGATCTGGCTCTGCCTCGTGCTCGCCGGCGGCGCCCTCCAGGCCTGGGGATCGGCTGCGTGGACGCGCTGCTCGAGCCGACGGCTCGGACGCGGCCCGGCCGGGTCGTCCGCAGGAGACATTCATCGATCCGATGACCCCGGACCTGAGCCTCGCGACCCAGCTCGACCTCGCCGTGCGCCTGACCGTCGGGCTCGTCCTCGGGCGCGATCATCGGCTTCGAGCGCGAGCTTCATCGTCAGCCGGCCGGCTTCCGAACCCACAGCCTCGTGGCGCTGGGTGCCGCGCTGTTCACCGTGGTGAGCGCGTTCGGCTTCGGGGGCGACATGGTCGACCCGACCCGCATCGCCGCGCAGATCGTGTCCGGCATCGGCTTCATCGGGGCCGGCACCATCCTCCAGTACCGAGGCCACATCCGCGGCCTGACCACCGCCGCCAGCCTGCTGGTCCGTGGCCGCGATCGGCACCGCGGCCGGCGCCGGGCTGTACGTCGTCGCCGTGGTCGGCACCGTGCTGATCCTGATCGTCCTGGCGCTGCTGGACTCGGTCGAGAACTTCGCCAAGCGGCGGCTGCGCCTGCCACCATCGAGGTACCAACTGCCGGACGACCCCGACGAAGGAAAGAGCGAGGACCTCCCATGACCCTGATGACCACGAATCTCGAGAGCCTCGCGGCTCGTGCACCGCGGCAAGGTGCGCGAGACCTACGAGATCGATGATCGCCACCTGCTCCTGGTTGCCACCGACCGGCTCAGTGCCTTCGACGTGGTGTTCGATCAGCCGATCCCCGACAAGGGGGCCGTGCTGACCCGCCTCTCGGCGTGGTGGTTTGCCGAGCTTGGCGATCTGGGACGCTCGCACTTCGTCAGCGCGGATGCGGCCGACCTGCCGGAGGAGGCGCGAACTCCCGACCTCGCGTTGCGATCGATGCTCGTCCGCCGCGCCGACCGCGTCGACGCGGAGTGCGTGGTGCGTGGCTACCTTGCCGGTTCCGGCTGGGCGGAGTACGGGCGAACCGGCGAGGTCTGCGGGCACCCGCTGCCGGCCGGCCTGCGCGAGGCGGACCGGCTGCCCGAGCCGATCTTCACCCCGTCGACGAAGGCGGAGGTCGGGCACGACGAGAACATCAGCCGCGACCAGCTCGCCGACCTGGTCGGCGCCGAACTGGCCCGCCAGCTCGAGGAGCGCTCGATCGCGCTGTACGTCGAGGGCGCCCGCCGCGCCGAGGCGGTGGGTCTCATCCTGGCCGACACGAAGTTCGAATTCGGCTGGATCGACGGTGAGCTGGCCGTCATCGACGAGGTGCTGACGCCGGACTCGAGCCGCTTCTGGGATGCCGCGCACTATGCGCCCGGCTCCAGCCCGCAGAGCTTCGACAAGCAGTTCGTCCGCGACTTCGTCGCCGCATCGGGCTGGAACAAGGAGCCGCCCGCGCCGATGCTGCCCGACGACGTGATCCGCGGGACACGCGAACGCTACGTCGCCGCGTACGAGCGGCTGACCGGGCGATCCTGGGAGGCATCGGTCTGACCGTGCGCTGGCTGGCCGAGGTCCACGTCGCGCTCCGTCACGGCATCGCCGATCCCGAGGGACAGACGATCGGATCGGCGCTGCGCTCGCTCGGCTACGGATCGGTGGGTGACGTCCGCACCGGCAAGCTCATCCGCTTCCCGTTCGAGGCCGACGACGCCGGCATCGCCGAGGCCATGGTCGCCGAGATGTGCCAGCGGCTGCTCGCCAACCCGGTGATGGAGACGGCGAGCTGGGAGCTTCGTGCGGACGAGCAGCAGGACCCCGACGAGGCCGTTCCCTCGTGACCATGGTCACGGCACGGCCCCGCGTGGCGGTGGTCGTCTTCCCGGGCACCTGGAGCGAGCGCGACTTCGCCCATGTCGCGGACGAGGTGCTCGGCTGGGAGCAGCGGCTCGTCTGGCACCTGGAGACCGACCTCGGGGCGTGCGACGCGGTGGTCCTGCCGGGAGGATTCGCCCACGGAGACCATCTGCGGACCGGGGCGATCGCCCGCTTCTCGCCGATCATGGCGGCGGTGACCGCCTTCGCCGCGTGCCGGCGGGCCGGTGATCGGTTCCTGCAACGGCTTCCAGATCCTCACCGAGGCCGGGATGCTCCCCGGTGCGCTCATGCGCAACGATCACCTGGAATTCCGCTGCGACTGGCAATGGCTGCGGGTCGAGCGACCCGAAGCGACGCCCGCCTGGCTCGGTGACCTTGCCGACGGAGAGCTGATTCGCCTGCCGGTGAGCCACGGCGAGGGCCGGTACGTTGCCGACCCGTCAACGCTCGACGAGCTCGAGGCGAGCGGACGCGTGGTGCTGCGCTACGCCGATGCCACGGGTGCTCAGACCGTGGAGGCCAATCCGAACGGATCCGAACGCTCGATCGCCGGCATCGTGAATCCCGCGGGAAACGTGCTCGGACTGATGCCGCACCCCGAGCGCGCAGCCGAGTCCGAGGTCGGCGGGACCGACGGACTCCGGCTCTTCCGCTCGCTGGAACGCTGGCTGCAGCAGCAACCGGCATCCGCGGAGCGTCGGCTATGATCGGCCCGACCGCCCTTCCACGCGGCTCGCAGGAGGCGTAACAGGCATGGAACACGACGACCGGGACCGGCGCGACTGGCCGCAGGAGGGGACCGATGGACCGTCCGCAGACCGGGACGTGACCCCCGCGCCCGACGAGCCGACTGAGCCGATCGCCGATCCCCGTGCCGAGATCGAAGCATGGCCGAGCCAGGACGCCAGCGCGGATGATGAGACGGCCGAGCAGCGCCACCCGGAGACCGCGCCCGGTGGGGAGCGCGAGTCGGCTCCGCAGACCGGCTGGCCGACCGAGCCACCCGCCGCCGGATCGGCCCCGCAGGAGCGCACCGACGACGAGCCGGTCCCGAGCGAGGTCGAGGCCTACCCGTCCGATGCGACACCCGAGCCGACCCCGGCCGCCGAGAGCGCGGCCGCCCACGCCGTCCCGGCCGCCGAGAGCGCCACCGGCGAGAGCACCCAGTGCCCGCGATGCGGCACCGAGAACCGACCCGGACTGGCCTTCTGCCGCAGCTGCGGCCAGCGACTGGTGGCCCCCGGCGTCGCCAGCACCGTCGAGCGCCCGGGTGTTCCCGATGGCACACAGGCATGTGCTCGATGCGGTACCCACAACCGCGCCGGCGTGGCCTTCTGCCAGAACTGCGGCGCCAACCTGCGAGGCACCGGGGCGGGCTACGTGCCGCCCGCGGTGGTCGAAGATGGGGCGGCCGGCGCCGAGGTCGAGCGACGTGGGGCGATCCTGGGGCCGGTCGTGCTGCTCATCGGCCTGGTCGGGATCATCACCGGCCTACCTGCTGCCGTTCGAGTACGGCGTCGGTTCGCTGTTCGAGCGCGCTTCCGGGGCTGGCGGCTACGGCATTGCCTTCTGGAACGGCTATCCCGACGTCAACGCGGCGCTCGCCGACCAGGTGTACTTCGGACTCGCAGGCCCCGCGCCGCTGCTGGGCGTGCTGCTCCTCGTCCTGGCGGTCGCCGGGTTCGTGCGCGCTGCCCCCGGCACGCGCCAGCGCATCGGCCTGGGTATCACGCTCCTGTGGAGCCTGGGTCTGATCGTCCTGTTCGTGGTGGCCGAGCTGGCGGCGAAGTGGAGCGGCGATATCGTCGCATGCTCCTGCGCGACCTGTCGCCCGCGGGGATCATCTTCTTCCTCGCCGCCCTCATCGTGCTCATCGGTAGCCTCACGCGCTTCGGGCGGAGCTGAGCCGTGACTCGCTTCTGCGCGAACTGCGGGACCGAGGTCGACGACAACGCGGTCTTCTGCCCGACCTGCGGGCAGCCGATCGACCAGGCGACCGAGACGGAGATGCCGCCGGCCCCGGCGTGGCCGGAGCCCCCGAATCGGACGCCGCCCCCTGCCCAGGCCCTCGACGCCGGCGTCCGCGCCCAGGACCGCAGCCCGCCGAGGCCCCGTTCCCGTCTGGTGACCTGCGCGGGCGTGGTCCGCCGAGCCCGAGTCCGCGGAACCGACGCGCCGGATGCGACGCGCCGGCAGCCCAGCCGCGGGCCGCGACGTGACTCCGGACGCGCGGGTCCGAGCCACGGCCGGCGCGACGCAGGAATGCCGCCGCCTCCGGCACGGGAGCCGGCCCAACCCTCGGTCGACCTTCCGCTGACGACGCCGGTCACCCTCTCGGCCTGGCTCATCGGTGGCGGCGCGGCGCTCGGCGCGCCGGGGCACTCATCGGCCTCGTTCGATGGGCGCGGAACCGTCGGTCGACCTCGTGCTGCTCGTCGCGCTGCTGGCGGTGACCGCATCGGTCTTCCTGGCTGAGCGGCTGCCCCGACGTCCCGCAGCTGCGGCTGATCGACCCTGGTGGTCGTGCTGGTCGCGTTCGGCGTGGCGCTCGAACGGCTCGGCTTCGGGGGCGCCGGGACGGGAGACCTGCTCCTCTTCCTCGGCACGGCCGCGGCCGCCATCGGCGGCGATCATCCTCGAGACGGGTCGCGATCAGCCGCTGGGTGGCCCGAGCGCCTGACGCCGATGACCCTCGCCCCGCCGCCGCCCGACCAGCGTCACGGGCTGACCGAGGACGAGTACTGGCTGGTCGTCGAGGCGCTCGGTCGCGTGCCCGAACGACGTCGAGCTCGGCATGTTCGGCGCGATGTGGTCCGAGCACTGTGCCTACAAGCACTCCCGGCCACTGCTCGGACGTCTGCCCGAAGCGACGGGCGCCTCGGTGCTCGTCGGACCGGGCGAGAACGCCGGCGCCATCGACATCGGCGACGGGCTGGCCGTGGTCTTCAAGGTCGAGTCGCACAACCACCCGTCGGCGGTCGAGCCGTACCAGGGCGCCGCGACCGGCGTCGGCGGCATCATCCGCGACATCTTCACCATGGGCGCCCGCCCGATCGCGCTGCTCAACTCGCTGCGGTTCGGGCCGCTGGAAGCCGGCGCCGAGACCGACGCCGAGACGGCCGCGCGCAACCGCTACCTGTTCGGTGGCGTGGTGGCGGGATCGCGGGCTACGGCAACTGCATCGGCATCCCCGACGTCGGCGGAGAGGTCGTCTTCGACCCCTCCTACTCGGGCAACCCGCTGGTCAACGCGATGTGCGTCGGGCATCGCGCGGCACGACGAGATCACCCTGGCCCGCGCCGGCGGGGCCGGCAACGTCCTGCTGCTCGTCGGCGCCACGACCGGGCGCGACGGGATCCAGGGTGCGTCGTTCGCGTCGGCCAACCTGGGCGAAGGACAGCGAGGAGCGACGCCCGGCGGTCCAGGTCGGCAACCCGTTCCTCGAGAAGCTGCTCATGGAGGCCTGCCTCGAGCTCGCCCGGCTGGACGCCGTCGTCGCGATGCAGGACCTCGGTGCGGCGGGGCTCACCTGCGCGCTGGCGGAGCTGACGGCTCGCGGCGTCGGTCGGGCGCCGAGGTGGACCTCGACGCGGTGCCGCGGCGCGAGGCCGGCATGTCTCCGTACGAGGTCCTCCTCTCCGAGTCACAGGAGCGGATGCTCATCGTCGTGCGGCCCGACCGCGTCGGGGAGGTGCAGGCCGTCTTCCATCGCTACGGGCTGGCAGCGGCCGACATCGGACGCATCGTCGACGAGCCGGTCATCCGAGCTCGCTCCGGTGGCGAGCTCGTCTGCCGCGTGGGCGGACGATCCCTGGCCGATGACGCCCCGCGGTACGCGATCGCGGGTCGGGCCGCGGGTGCGGCCGCTGACGACCTCGAGGACCTCGCCCGCGAGCCGATCTCCGCGCGCCACCCTGCTCGAGTTGCTGGCTTCGCCGAACGCGCGCGACCGAAAGCCGATCTGGCGGCGCTACGACCACATGAACGGCACCAACACCGTCGTCGGCCCTGGCGCTGGGGATGCCGCCGTGCTGCGTATCAAGGGAACACGGCGGGCGCTGGCGCTGACCATCGATGGACCGTCCCCGGCGCGCATCGGCGCGCTCGACCCGTACCTTGCAGGCCTCTCGGCGGTCCTCGAGGGGGCAGTCAACGTGGCCATGCATGGGAGCGCGCCCGGTCGGCGTCACCGACTGCCTGAACTTCGGCTCACCGGAGACCGATCTCGGCGCCCACCAGTTGGAGCGCGCCATCGACGGCATCGCCGCTGCCTGCCGGGCGCTCGACGTGCCCGTGGTCTCCGGCAATGTGAGCCTGTACAACGAGACGCCGAACGGGCCCATCCTGCCGACCCCGGTGGTTGGGACGATCGGACTCATCGAGGACCGGGCGACGGTGTCCCAACTCGGCTGGGATGCCGGCGACGAGCTCTGGCTGCTCGGCGAGCCGGCCGACGATGCCGCCCTGCTGGCCGGCTCCGAGCTGGCCTGGCGTCGCGGCCGGCGGGGTGGCGTGCCCGCGGTGGCTGTCGATCCCATCGTCCGGCTGGTGAACGTCCTCCCCGGGCTGTCCGGCATCTCCAACGCCCTGCACGACGCTTCGGTCGGTGGTATCGGCACGGCCCTCGCGAGAATGGCGATCGCCGCGGGGTGCGGCGCGTCGGTGAGCCTGGCCTCGACCCGGCCAGCCGCCATCCTGTACGGGGAGCGGGCCGGCCGAGTGATCGTCGCCGTCCCTGCCGATCGCGTGCCGCGCATGGAGTCGATGCTGGAGGCACACGGGGTGACCGGGACGCGCATCGGCCGTGCGGGCGGCTCCGCATTGGCGATCCGGGTTGGCGCCCTCGACGTGACAATCGCGGTGGACGAGCTGGTCGCCACCTGGCGAACCGCCTTCTAGCGTCCGTCCGGGCGTCGCTGCGGGCCGGTGTGGCCGTCGATACCGCGCTGGGCGCGCCGGATCGCGCGCCGGGCAGCCATCTCCTCGTCGACGCCGAGCGCAGCGACGATCGGATCGTCGGCGGGGCGCATGCGGCCCGATCGGGCCGCGCGGCGCATGAGCGCATCGTCGGTCGCCGATGGTTCCGCAGGCTGGGTCGCCGGCCCGGGTTCGCGACGGCGGCCCGCGACCAGCAGCAAGGTCCCGATGATCGCCACCGAGGCAACCCCCGCCAGCCCGATGAGAAGCAGGTCGGAAACCATCTCGTGGGTGCGCGCTTGATCCGCGCGGTCGCTCACGGCCGCGGACACCGTCGGCGGCGCTCCCCAGAGCGCCGCGACGACCGCCAGGACGAGGAAGCCACGCAGGATCCTCACCCTTGCGCCTCCTGCGCCCTGCCACGACGCTCACGCGCGCGCCGCGACACGCTCGTCGGCTTCGCGGGGGGGCGCGCGTCGGGCGGATGGGCGTGCGCGTGCGAGCCATCGATGTGCGCCAGTCCGCCACGGGCACGCTCATGCAGGCGGTACACCTCCTCGAGACCGTCCGGCGGCACCGATTCGGCATACAGGGTGCAGAACACGTCGACGACCCTCGGATCGAACTGCGTCCCGCCATGCTCCCGGAGCTCGGCCAGCGCCTGCTCGTGGGTGAGCGCGTCCTTGTAGGGCCGTTCGTGGACCATGGCGTGGTACGCGTCGGCCACGGCGACGATCCGGGCCCCGAGCGGGATCTCGTTGCCTCGCAGGCCGTGCGGGTATCCGCCGCCGTTGAACCGCTCATGGTGATGCAGAACCACCGGGATCGCCTCGCGGAGGTTGGACGCCTGCTCGAGGATCACCTGTCCGATGCGCGGGTGCTCACCGATCGTCTGCCACTCCGCGTCACTCAGCGTTGAGGGCTTGTCAAGGATCTCCTCCGAGATGGCGATCTTGCCGAGATCGTGGAGGAGAGCGGCGATGCGGATGCGCTCGATCTCCTCCTCGGGAAGCTTCATCTCGATCCCGATGCCGGTCGCAAGGGCCGCGATCATGTCGGACGGGCGCCCGCGATGATGCGGCTGCGGCGACAGGACCGATGCCAGCGCCTGCGTGGCGGTGTCGCTCGCCCAGCGCCCGATGGCGGTGGCCTGGGCGCGCCGCTCCGCGGAGATCGGCGCGCGCCGCACAGGCGCTTCGTCATCGAGCTCCCGGAACAGGTAGGTCCGATTTCGGCCGAGCGACTTGGCGGCGTACATCGCTGCGTCGGCGCGGTCGACCAGCATGTCGAGCTGGAGCTCCGAGCCGACGTCCGCCGGCGATGCCGATGCTGATGGTGGCGGTCACGGTGTCGCCGTCGGCGATCAGCAGCGGCTCCTGCATGACGAGCGCGCGCAGTTCCTCCGCCAGGCCGACGGCGTCCTCGGGAGTGGTCTCCGGCAGGATGAGCATGAACTCCTCGCCGCCGTATCGGCCGAAGGTGTCGCTGGCGCGGACGGAGTCCGCGACCAGCCCCGCGATCTGGCGCAGGACGGCGTCGCCGGAGTTGTGCCCGTAGCGTGTCGTTGATCGGCTTGAAGCGGTCGATGTCGATGAACGCGACGCGACAGGGGCTTGTAGTGACGGTCGGCGCGCTCGACCTCGGCGTGCAGCGTCGAGAGCAGCGTCTCGCGGTTGGCCATCGCCGGTCAGGCGATCGTGCGTCGCGCGCACCTCGGTCTGCAGGAAGGTGCCGCTCGCGGCATTGAACGCCCGCGCCAGATGACGCTCGGCCGGGATGCCGCTCTCGCGGAGCTCGATCGGCTCGCTCTGCTTCGAGCGTCCGCTCCAGGGCTCGCGCGATCGGTTCAGCCGCCAGCCGAAGTAGCTCCACGCGAGGAGCGCCATCGTCGTCAGCCAGCCGGCGACGGCCGGCGATCAGCCACCACGATGCAGCAGCGCGCTCGCGGGCGCGGTCCATCTGCGGCGGCGAACGCCAACCCGATCGTGACGATCGCGGCGCAACGGCCAGCGGGGCGAGGAAGCCGAGGGCACGAACCAAGGTGAGCACGTCGGGAGAATGCGCGGGCTGGGTACCCGTCCGACCATGGGTCGATGGTCCCGCGTTGCGCGTCGGCAAACACGTCGCCGCTCCGCGATTTGCGCCGTAGTGGGGAGTGGTGCAGTACTCGGCCAGTACCTTGTCCGTACCGCCGTGGCGCCCGGCACGACCGCGGTCCCGCGGCGTCGCGGCCGCGCTATCATGGAGAGCGTGCCCCGCCAGCACCGATCCGCCTGATCCCCGTCCCGTGCGACGCGCCGATCCGGCTGTCGCACGGCCCGGGTGACGCGCTACCCGTCTACCAGTCCGACCTTCACGGGGGCCGCGCGAGGAGTGCGGCGTCATCGGCGTCTGGTCGCCCGGTCATCCGGTCGCCCGCCTCGCGTACGTCGGGCTCCACGCCCTCCAGCACCGCGGCCAGGAGTCGGCCGGCATCGCGGTCAGCGACGGCGAGCCGGCTCGCGCTCCACAAGCGCCTCGGTCTCGTGAGCGGCGTCTTCGACGAGGAGACGCTGCTGCGGCTCGAGGACGGTGACGACGCCGCGACAGCCGCACGCCTCCATCGGTCACACGCGGTACAGCACCACCGGGTCGAACACGCTGCCCAACGTCCAGCCGGTCTACGCCGAGTCCGATCGCGGCGAGCTGATGCTCGGGCACAACGGCAACCTCACCAACGCGCGCTGGCTGCGCGACGAGCTGACCGAGCAGGGCGTCGAGTTCGCGTCCGCGTCGGACACCGAGGTGCTCGCCAAGCTCATCGCCCATGCGCCGGGACGGACATGGGCGCAGCGCGTCGACCACGCCTTTCATCGCGCCAGTGGGCGCGTTCACGTTCACGATGCTGACCGCCGACGCGCTGGTGGCCGCTCGCGACCCGATCGGCTTTCGTCCGCTGGCGCTCGGCCGGCTGCCGAACGGCGGCTGGGCGGTGGCGTCGCGAGAGCTCGGCCCTCGACGCCATGGGTGCGCAGTTCGTCCGCGACGTCGACGCCGGCGAGGTCATCACCATCGACGCCGAGGGCGTCCACTCGCATCGGTCCGCCCGAGGCCAGCGCCGGAGCGTGAGCGGCTCTGCGTCTTCGAGTACGTCTACCTCGCCCGGCCCGACAGCGTCATCGACGGCCGGCTTCTGTACGAGGCCCGCCTCGAGATGGGCCGCGTCGCTGGCGCGCGAGCACCCCGCCGACGCCGACCTGGTCATCGCGGTGCCCGGACTCGGCGATCCCGGCCGCCATCGGCTACGCGGAGGAGGCGGGCCTGCCGTACCGCGAGGGCCTCATCAAGTCGCGCTACGTCGGGCGCACCTTCATCCAGCCCGCGCAGCGCAGCCGCGACGAGGCGGTGCGGCTGAAGTTCAACCCGCTTCCCGAGCTCCTCTCGCGGCAAGCGCGTCGTCGTCGTCGACGACTCCATCGTGCGCGGCACCACCACGGCGCCGATCGTCGCCATGCTCCGTCGTGCTGGTGCGCCGCCGAGATCCACGTTCGGATCCACTCGCCGCAGATGCGCCATCCGTGCTACATGGGCGTCGACACCGGCCGGCGCGACGAGCTCATCGCTGCGACCCACAGCACCGAGCAGATCCGGCGCGTCATCGGCGCCGACTCGCTCGGGTACCTCTCGCAGGAGGGGCTGCTCGACGCGGTGGGTGGGCGTCGCGGGCTCGCGCTGCACCGCCTGCTTCGACGGCGCGCTACCCGACCGACGTGCCCCTCGAGATCGACAAGCTGGCGATGGAGCGCCGCTGATGGCCGTGGCGCGCACGTACCGCGACGCGGGCGTCGACGTCGACGAGGCGGAGCGCGCGGTCGAGCGCATCGGACGTGCGGCCGCCGCGACCTTGACGCCCGCGGTGCTCGGCGGGAGTCGGTGGGTTCGGTGGCGCTCTTCCGTTTCGACCCGACGACACACGCCGACCCGATCCTGGTCAGCAGCACCGACGGGGTCGGCACCAAGCTCAAGGTCGCGACTCGGGCTCGGCCGCCACGACACGATCGGGGTCGACCTCGTCAACGCCTGCATCAACGACATCGCGGTCACCGGTGCCGACCCGCTCTTCTTCCTCGACTACCTGGCGGTGGGCGACGCTGCGCGCCGAGGTCGTCGAGCAGATCGTCGGCGGCGTGGCGGCCGGCTGTGCCGCGGCGGGCATCCCGCTCATCGGCGGCGAGACAGCGGAGCTGCCCGACCTCTACCGCGACGACGACTACGACCTCGCCGGCTTCGTGGTCGGGGTCGTGGCCCGCGAGGACCTGATCGACGGGAGCTCGGTACGCCCAGGTGACGTCGTGCTCGGACTTCCGTCGAGCGGGCTCCACACCAACGGCTACTCGCCTGGCGCGGCGCGGTGCTGCTCGGCCGACACTGGCACCAGCCGCATGCCGAATGACGAGCCGCACGATCGGCGATGCGCTCCTCGAGCCGCATCGGTCGTACCTCGACGACGTGCGCGCGCTGCGCCGCGGCGCTTCGGGACATCGGCGCCGACGTCGGTGCCCTGGCCCACATCACCGGTGGCGGCTGGGAAGGCAACGTGCCACGGACCCTGCCCGACGGCATGGGGGTCGAGGTCGACACCGGCTCGTGGCCGTTCCGGCGATCTTCAGCGTCATCCAGCAGCGGGGCGACATCGCGGACGAGGAGATGGTGCGCACCTTCAACGTCGGGATCGGCATGACCGCCGTCGTGCCACCGTCGGCGACCGATGTGGCGCTGACCGTCGATCCCGGACGCGTGTCGCATCGGGACCGGTGGTCGAGGTCCCGGCCGGCGAGCCGCGCGTCCGCTTCGCATGAGGCTGGGCGTCCTCGTCTCGGGACGCGGCTCCAATCTCGAGGCCATTCTGGCGAGCGGTATCGATGTGACCGTCGTGATCAGCAACCGCCCGGGCATCCGCGCCCTCGAGGTGGCTGCCAGGTATGGGGTCGCTTCGGTCGTCCTCCGTCGCGCGGACTTCGTCGATCCCGCCCTGCGCGACGCGGCGATCGCGACCACGCTCACCAGGGCCGGTGTCGGGCTCGCGGTCCTCGCCGGCTACGACCAGCTGCTGCGCCCCACGTACTTCGCCGGCTTCGGTGGTCGCACGATCAACATCCACCCCAGCCTGCTCCCGGCGCATGGCGGCGCCGGGATGATTGGAGCGGCCGTGCACCGGGCGGTGCTCGACGCGGGCGATCCGCGAGACCGGCGTGACGATCCACGAGGTGACACCCGAGCTCGACGCCGGACCGACCCTGGCGCAGGCGCGCGTGCCGGTCCATGCCAGCGACGATGTCGACTCGCTCGCCGCGCGCGTGCTCGAGGAGGAGCATCGACTGCTGATCGAGACCCTCCGGTCCCTGCTGGGTCGCTGAGGCGGGCTGGCGCCGATTGATGGGGCAAGGCGGCACTGTGAGGGCCCTTTCCTGCACGGATCCGCCGACAGATCGCGCATCGCGGGCCGAGGACGGCCCGTGGCGGTCCGCCCCATGCGTGCATGCCGATCTCTCGGGTTCACGTCAGGCCGCGCCGCACCGCCGCCGGAAGGTGCGCGGCACGATGCGTGCTAGCATCCGCGGGTGCGGCCGCATCGGCGCGCGTTCCGAACGAATCGATCGAAGGCAGGTAGATGGACGCGATTCTCGAACCGATTGGGGAGTTCTGGGAGGGGTTCCTGAGCAACCCGATCGTTCAGCTGGCCAGCCAGCTGATCGTGATCTACGTCGTGCTGCTGTGGCTCGGCACCGCCTATTGGGCCTTCCGCGACATGCAGGCCCGGACCGAGAATCCGATCCTCCCGTATTTCGCCGCCGCCCTGATCATCTTCTTCACGCCGCTGCTCTTCGTCTTCGCCGTGGTGCTCTACCTGATCGTCCGCCCGCGCGAGACTGCTCGCCGAGGTCTACGAACGCTCGCTGGCCGAGGAGAGCCTGCTGGCCGAAGTCGAGAAGAACGAGCTCTGCCCGGTCTGCCGTGACCGCGTGGACAGCGAATGGCTGGTCTGCCCGAACTGCCGCACGCGGCTCCACCGTGTGTGCCCGTCGTGCAACCGACTTGCCGAACCGAACTGGCCACTTTGCGCGTTCTGCGGCAAGGACTTCGAGCGCGGCGCGCCCCGCGTCGCCGCGCGGCCCGGGACCGCCGCGTCGACTGCGACCTCGCACGAGAGCTCCGAGACGGTGATCGAGGAGGCCTCCACCGCGACGGCCGACGCGACGGCCGAGCGGGCGCGGCTGCGCGGCGCGACAAACACCTGACGTCGCCCGCGGCGCCCGTGGATCCGACAGATCGCGGACCTGACGCGCGGGCCGTGCTGCCGACCGGGCCTCATCCCACCATCGGCCCGGCGACAGTGTCGATGCCCCGCTGGCCGGGGCCAGTGCTCGTCATCGGGGGTGCGCTGCTGGCCATCGTCGCCCTGGGGGCGGGGTCGCTCGCCCTTGATCGGGCAGCTCGGCGACACCGACCCCCTCGTCCTCGCCTGGCTGACGATCGTCGGCGCCATCGCGTTCACGGTGGGCCTGCTCTACTCCGCGGTGCGGCAGCTGCGGGTCCGTCGCTTCCTCGCGCCGGAGCGCTACCGCGGGCCGTCAGTGCTCGTTCTCCTCGCGCTCGTGCTCGTCCTGGCATCGGTGATCACCGCGCCCTTCGGCGCCGACGCGGCCGCGCTCCTGCTCGGGAACGGCGAGCTGACCCTGCTCGGCTCGATCGTGCTGCTCATCTCGACACAGGCGGCCCTGCTCCTCGTCAGCTGGCTGCTCGTGTTGCGTCCCAACGCCCTGGCGGCCTTGCCACGCATCCCCGGCCCGGATCCCGGCCGGGCGGTGCGCATGGGTCTCGGCTGGGGCGTGGTGGCCTGGATCGGCGCCAGCCTCGCCTCGGTCGGGGTGGTGGCCCTGCTCGAGTCGACGGGCATCGACGTGGCGCCGCAGGCGGCCGAGCAGGCCCTCGGCCTGGTCGAGCCGTGGGCTCGCCGTGCTCGCCATCGTCGTCCTCGCGCCGATCGCCGAGGAACTCTTCTTCCGCGGCGTCGTCTTCAACGCCTTCCTCCGCGAGCGCGGCCCGCGCCTCGCGTACCTCGGGTCCGCGGCGCTCTTCGCCGTCATCCACCTCTCGATCGTGGCGCTGCTGCCGATCTTCCTGCTCGGCTTGGCGCTGGCCTGGGTCTACCACCGTGCCGGCAGCCTGATCGCACCGATCGTGATGCACGCCGTGGTGAACGGCCTGTCGGTGACGATCGCGCTCCTGGTGCGCTTCGAGATCATCGGCATTCCCGGTCTGACGGTTCGGGCTTCGATAAGCCGCCGGTAATCGGCCGGTGAGGGTCGGTTGCTACCGTACGGCCGATGTCGACGCAGCCGATCCCGCTTGCCAGCCCACCTCGCACCGACGCGGCCGACCGCCTCGAGCGCCTCGGCCCGGAGGCCTGCGGCGATGACGAGCTGCTGGCCCTCCTGCTCGGTGTTGGGCCGACGGCCCGACGCAGCGCGCGCCGGCTGCTCGATCGCTTCGGCTCCCTTGCCGGGGTGATTCGCGCCGACCCGCTGGAGCTGCGCATCGCCGGGCTGGTGGCGGCGAGCGCGACGCGTCCCGCCGCGGCGCTCGAGATCGCCCGTCGCGCTGCGCGCGTCCCGTCCGACACGCCGTGGTTGGTGCGGACGCCGGGCGATGCCGCCGAGCCACTCGTGGACGCCATGGGCTCGCTCGAGCGCGAAGAACTGCGCGTGCTCCTGCTCGACACCAAGAACGTGGTCGTCGCCGAGCGCACCGTCTACCGCGGCAACCTGGCGGGATCGTCGGTACGCGTCGGCGAGGTGTACCGCGACGCCGTGCGTCGGTGTGCCGCGGCCGTGGTGGTCGCCCACAACCATCCGAGCGGCGACCCCAGCCCATCGGCCGAGGATCTGCGGATCACCGCGGAGCTCGCCGAGGCGGGACGGCTGCTCGACATCGAGCTCCTCGATCACCTCGTCATCGGTCGCGGTCGGTGGACCAGCCTGCGCGCCGTCGGCGGCCTTGTTCACCCGTCGGCGACGATGCGATAGACGGTGCCGGACGCGAGGTCGGCGAGGTACAGCTCGCCGCCGGCATCCTCGCCGAAGCTTGTCACGTTGGCGCCGGTCTCGAGCAGCACGGTGGGCGGCATCACCGAGTCCTCCATGGCCACGCAGAGGCACGCCCCGAACAGCAGGCCGGAGCAGTAGTCGGAGAACAGGTACCAGCCGCCGAGCCCGGCGATCTCCGCCCCGCGGTACACGTGACCGCCGGTCACCGAGCAGCCGAGGTCCCGCCCGTACTCCACCCACGGGCCGATGCCGATCGATCCGCAGGCGGGATCGGCGAAGCAGTGGTCCCCCTCGCGGACGTTCCACTCGAAGTTGCGACCGCCCTGGATGTCGACGCCGGCGCGGCTCACCTCCTCGTAGGCGTTCTGTCCGACGTCCGCCACGAACAGCTCCCCGGTCGCCCGATCGAAGCTGAATCGCCACGGGTTCCTCAGGCCCCAGTGATAGACCTCGGGCGCGCCCGCCGCCCCGTCGGCGAACGGGTTGTCGGGTGGGATCGCGTACCGCCCCGGCTCCGAGACGTCGAGGCGCAGGATCGCCCCAAGAAGTGTCGCGGGATTCTGCCCGTTCCCGAGTGGGTCGCCGCCCGAGCCACCGTCGCCGAGGCCGAACCACAGGTACCCGTCGGGGCCGAAGGCCAGCTGCCCGCCGTTGTGGTTCGCGAACGGCTGCTTCACCTGCAGAAGCACGCGCTCCGTGGCGGGGTCGATGCCAATCGGGTCGCTCGTCCTCGCCACCCCGAACTCCGCGAGCACGGTGTTCCCGTCACGGTCGCTGTAGTGCACGAATGCGCGGGGATCGGCCGGGAAGTCGGGGTGAAGTGCCAGGCCGAGAAGTCCGCGCTCGCCGCCATCGAGCACGCGGTCCGTGATGTCGAGCGCCACCGCGGTTTCACCGGACGCGGTGTCGAGCGCCATCACGCGACCGCCCTGCTCCTGGACGAGCAGCCAGCCGGCGGGCCCGGTCGCGATCCCGATCGGCCTCGCGAGCCCCTCCGCGACCACTTCGACAGCCACTGGCGGTGCCTCGGCGGGATCGAACGAGGCGCTTGGCGGCGCGGCCGACGCGGTCCGCGTCGGGACGGGGTCAGGGCTCGGGGAATCGATGCGAGTTGGCGTGCCAGGGGTGGCGGAAGGACTCGGATCGGGCGCGCTGCACGCAGCGAGGAGCAGGATGAGGACGATCGGAATTGCGCGACGGGTCGGCAGCATCGGCCCCATTCTCCATCGATCTTGTAGGGTTGTCGCACAGCCATGACCACGACGAAGGACGGGCTGCGGCGCGCGATCGCCGCGGTCATCGACCCGCCGGAGCCAGGTCCGGATGCCATCGGCACCCGGCGCAGCATCGTGATCGAGCGGATCTCACCCGAGCTCGACGGTGGCCGTTACCCGGTGAAGCGGGTGGTGGGCGACCGCCTCATGGTCACCGCGGACATCTTCGCCGACGGCCACGACCTGCTCGACGCCGCGATTCTGCTGCGCGCCGACGACGAGGAGACCTGGTCCGAGGCGCCGATGCGGCCGATCGACAACGACCGCTGGTCGGGTCGGATCGGGCTGACGCGCAACCGATGGCACACCTACGCGGTCGAGGCCTGGCGGGATGCCTTCGGCACCTGGCGCCACGGCCTGCACAGGAAGCTCGAGGCCTCGGTGCCCGTCCCCGTGGAGCTGGAGGAGGGCCGCATCCTGGTCCAGGCGGCCCTCGAGCGCGCCGAGCGTGCCGAGGCGGCCTCCGACGTCGAGCTCATGCGAGTGGCCCTCGCGGCGTTCGGTCGGGCGCGCTCCGAGGCGAAGCGGGCCGCGGCGCTCGATGGCGACGACCTGCTCGCCGCCATGCGCCGGCACCCGGATCGCCGGTTCGCCTCCCGGTCGGCGGGGCTGCCGCTCGTCGTGGATCGCGAGCTCGCGCAGTTCGGCGCCTGGTACGAGCTCTTCCCGCGCTCGCAGGGACGCGATCCGAAGCGACCGACGGCGACGACCTTCGCGGAGGCGGAATGGCGGGTCCCGCAGATCGCGGCCATGGGGTTCGACGTCGTCTACGTCCCCCCGATCCACCCGATCGGGCGCACGAACCGCAAGGGCAAGAACAACACGCTCGACGCCGGTCGGACCGACGTCGGGTCGCCGTATGCCATCGGCTCGGCCGACGGCGGCCATGACACCGTGGCACCCGAGCTCGGCGGGCTCGAGCAGTTCCTCCACTTTCGAGAGACGGTCGAGCGGCACGGCATGGAGCTGGCGATCGACCTCGCCATCTCGGCCTCGCCCGACCACCCGTACGTGACGTCGCACCCGGAGTGGTTCCGCCACTCGCCGGACGGCACGATCAAGTACGCCGAGAACCCGCCGAAGAAGTACCAGGACATCTACCCGGTTGCGTTCGACGACGAGGACGCATCGGCCCGCGAAGCGCTCTGGCTGGAGTGGAAGCGGGTCTTCGATGTCTGGATCGAGCGGGGCGTGCGCATCTTCCGAGTGGACAACCCGCACACCAAGCCGATCCCGTTCTGGGCGTGGCTCATCCGCGAGATCCAGCACGACCATCCCGAGACGATCTTCCTGTCCGAGGCGTTCACGAAGCCGAAGACGATGCGCCAGCTGGCGAAGATCGGCTTCACGCAGAGCTACACCTACTTCACCTGGCGGGAGACCGCCTGGGAACTGCGCGACTACCTCACCGAGCTGACGCAGTCGGAGATGCGCGAGTACTTCCGCGGCAACCTATTCACGAACACGCCGGATATCAATCCACATCACGTGGACCACGGCCGGCCGGCCTTCGTCCTGCGCACGGTTCTGGCCGCCACCCTGTCGAGCGCCTACGGCATCTACTCCGGCTGGGAGCTCTGCGAGTCGGCACGCCTCGGCGAGCGCGAGGAGTACCTCGACAGCGAGAAGTACGAGGTGCGCGCTCGCGACTGGGATGCGCCGGGCCACATCAAGCTGCTGATCGGGGAGCTGAACCGGCTCCGGCACGAGCAGCTCGCGCTCCGCCGCTACGACAACCTGCGCTTCGAGAACGTGAGCGGCGAGCGGACGCTCTTCTACCGCAAGGCGCTGCCGGTCGAGCCGGTCGATCCGCTGAACGGCCAGCCCGCCGGGTGGGCCGATCCGGTGTACGTCGCGGTCAACACCGACCCGCGCATCGCCGAGCGTGCGATCCTGCACCCGGACCTGCCGGCGGTCGGGATCGGCTGGGACGAGCCCTATCGGATCACCGATCTGCTCACCGGCGCGACATCACGCGAGCGAGGCGCGGACCTTCCGGTGGATCTCGATCCCACGGGCGAATCGTTCCGCATCTTCACCATCTCGCCGATCGACGGTTGAGGGGAGACACCCGCACCGGAGGTTGACCAGGCCTTTTGACTAGACCAGCCACCTCAGAGGGGACCGGCGTCACCGCCCAGCGGCGACCGGATGTCGGCGCCCCGCAGCTGCTGCGTGACGACCCGCACTGGTACAAGGACGCGATCATCTACCAGCTGCATGTCAAGGCCTTCAACGATTCGACCAACGATGGCATGGGGGACTTTCTGGGGCTCACCGAGAAGCTCGATTACATCGCCGACCTGGGCGTGACGGCGATCTGGCTGCTGCCGTTCTACCCGTCACCGCTTCGCGACGATGGCTACGACATCGCCTCCTACACCGAGGTCCATCCCGACTACGGCTCGCTGCGTGACTTCCGGACCTTTGTGCGTGAGGCGCACCGTCGCGGCCTGCGCGTGATCACCGAGCTGGTCATCAACCACACCAGCGACCAGCACCCGTGGTTCGTCGAGGCGCGCTCCAGCCGCACGAGCCCGAAGCGCGACTGGTATGTCTGGAGCGACACCGACCAGAAATACACCGAGGCGCGGATCATCTTCACCGATACCGAGACCTCGAACTGGACCTGGGACCAGGAGTCGTCGCAGTACTACTGGCACCGGTTCTTCAGCCACCAGCCCGACCTGAACTACGACAACCCGCAAGTGATCAAGGCCGTGCTTCGCGTCATGCGCTTCTGGCTCGATCTCGGTGTCGACGGGCTGCGACTCGACGCCGTCCCGTACCTTGTCGAGCGGGACGGTACCAACGGCGAGAACCTGCCGGAGACGCACGCCATTCTGCGGCGCGTGCGGGCTGCCGTCGACGAGCGCTACGAAGGCCGCATGCTGCTTGCCGAAGCCAACCAGTGGCCGCCGGACGTCCTGCCGTACTTCGGTTCCGAGGAGGGCCCGGAGTGCCACATGGCGTTCCACTTCCCGCTCATGCCGCGCATCTGGATCGCCCTTCGGCGGGAGGACCGCTACCCGATCGTCGAGATCATGGGGCAGACGCCCGAGATCCCCGAGGAGAACCAGTGGGCGCTCTTCCTCCGCAACCACGACGAGCTGACGCTCGAGATGGTGACCGACGAGGAGCGCGACTTCATGTACACCGAGTACGCCCGCGACGCGCGGATGCGGATCAACGTCGGGATCCGGCGTCGGCTCGCGCCCCTCGTCGACGGCTCGCGACGCCGGCTGGAGCTGCTCAACTCGCTGCTCTTCAGCATGAAGGGCACGCCGGTCGTCTACTACGGTGACGAGATCGGGATGGGAGACAACGTCTACCTCGGCGATCGCAACGGCGTGCGCACCCCGATGCAGTGGACCGGCGATCGCAACGCGGGGTTCTCCCGCGCCGACGTCCACGCGCTGTACGCGCCGCTGGTGGCCGACCCGGTCTACGGCTACCAGGCGGTGAACGTCGAGTCACAGGAGCGCGTGCCCGGGTCGTTGCTGAACTGGATGAAGCGCCTGATCCGGGTGCGGCGCGCGCATCCGGTATTCGGGCGCGGCACGCTCGAGTTCCTGCACCCGGAGAACCGCCGCGTCCTCGCCTACCTGCGCGAGCACGAAGGGGTGACGATCCTGTGTGTGGCGAACCTCTCGCGCTTCGCGCAGTACGTGGAACTCGACCTGTCGCGGTTCAACGGCCGGCAGCCGGTCGAGCTCATCGGCCGCGTGCACTTCCCGCGCATCGGCGAGCTGTCCTATCTGCTGACCCTCGGCCCGCACGACTTCTTCTGGTTCGAACTCACCGACGGCGACGGTTGACGTGGGGCGCTCGCCACGACTCGAAGCTTGTTCGCGTGGCGCGCAGATGACGGGCGGGCGGCCTTCGACTCGAAATCTGCGCTCAGGAGTGGACAGCAGACGGCCGATGGGCCGCGATCGGCTCGGTTTCAAGCTCGCGCGCGGGCGTCACGTGGCGCATTTGCCGGATAACGTCTCCACACGGGGGCAGTTTCCGAGCCGCGGCACGCCATGCGGCCCGGAATGCGTGTCATGACCGCCGTCACGGTTCGTCTCGCCGAACCGGCAGACGCCGATGTCCTCGGCGCGGTCAGTGCTCGCGCCTTCGAAGCGACGTATCGGGGGATCGTGCCGGACGCCGTCCTGGACGAGTGGATCGAGACAGGGGCGGAGAGCTGGCGCGCAGCCTTCGCGGAACGCGCTCCTGACAGCCCCTCCCGCGCCTGGGTCGCCGAGCGCGACGGTTCAGTCATCGGGTACGCCACCACGTCGCCGGCGCGGTCGAACTGGCTGCCGCCGCCCGATGGCGCGGGCGAGCTGACGAACCTGTACCTCGACCCCGAGGTGATCGGCCTCGGGGTTGGACGCCTCCTGTACGAGCACGCCGTGGCGGACCTGCGAGCGCGTGGCTTCGATCCGCTGGTGGTGTGGGCCTTCCGCGACAACCCGCGGGCGCGGCGCTTCTACGAGGGACGCGGGCTGACGATCGACGTCCTTGATCACGCGTGGGTGCTGGCGGACGTGCCGTGCCCCATCGTGCGGTTCCGCGGCAGCCTCGCAGGGTCCGAGGAGCCGATGACGCCCGACGAGCTCGCGGTCCAGCGCTGGTTCCGATCGAAGCAGCGGCCGATCGCCGCGGTGACCGAGATGGACCGGGCGCCGCTGGCCGGTGACACCGCACTCACCGTGCTGGAGGTGGCCTACCGCGACGGCGGTCCGCCGGATCGCTACCTGGTGCCGTTGGCCGGCGACCGCGAGCCGGCCGACGGCGACGGCGTGTGGCGGGCGATCGTGCAGGCCATGGTCGAGGGCCGTGCGCTCCAGGGCCGCGCCGGCCGCTTCGTGGCGTCATCCACCGGCGTCCTGGGCGCACTCCTCGACGAGCCCGTGCACCGCCTCACCGAGCGGCGCCTGGGGGTCGAGCAGTCGAATACGTCGATCGTGCTGGGCGACCGGCTGATCCTCAAGCTCTACCGGCTCCTCGAGGCGGGGGAGAACCCGGATCTCGAGGTCAGCGCCTTCCTGACCAATGCGGGCTTCCGCGACACCCCGGCCGTCGCCGGCGCACTCGTCCACGAGTCCGACGCCGGAACCGCGGCCGCCGTCATGCTCCAGGCCTTCGTGCCGTCGACCGGCGACGCCTGGTCGGCGATGCTCGGTGCCCTCGCCGCGGACCCCGACCGAGCGACCCGGATCGCGGCTGAGGTCGGCGACGTGACCGAGCGCATGCATCACGCGCTGGCGTCCCGGCCCGCGTCCGCGGCGTTCCCCGCGCGCGCGGCAACGCCCGGGGAGACGGCCGCCTGGCGCGCCTCCGCGGAGCGGCAGCTGGCGCAGGCGGTCACCGCGGTGAGCGGTGGGGCCCATGCGCGGCTGGTGCAGCTCGCCCCCCGGATCACCGCGCGCTTCGCCGATACCTTCGGATCCGCCGGTGGCGAAGCCGCGGTCAGCCGCATCCATGGTGACTACCACCTGGGTCAGCTGCTGGCGCGGCACGGCGGGGGCTTCTCGGTCATCGACTTCGAGGGCGAGCCGGCGCGTCCGCTGGCCGAGCGGCGCGAACCCTCGTCGCCTCTGCGTGACGTCGCGGGGATGCTGCGCAGCCTGGACTACGCCGCCCGCACCGCCGAGGCGGGACGCCACGCAGCCGGGTTCGTGGCCGAGCGCTGGCTGGACGAGGCGCGGGCCGCACTCATCGATGCGTACGGAGGCATCGGGCCCGATCGGCGGGGCCTGCTCGACGCATTCGAGCTGGAGAAGGCCTGCTACGAGGTCCGCTACGAGGCGAACAACCGGCCTGGCTGGCTCTGGCTCCCGCTCGCCGCGGTGGAGCGGCTTGCGGGAAGCGCCTGACCATGGCGATCCCTGGCGAGCATCGTCGCGAGCAGCGGCCGGCCTGGGCCCGGGTAGCGTCGGGCATCGGACCCGTGGTCGTTCCCCTCGTCCTGCCGCTGTTCCTGCTGGCTGGCGTCCTTGGCTGGTCCCTCGCCCGTGACTGCCGAGCCCGGGGGTCTCGGGGAGCCGGAGACCGGCCTGGTCCCGGGCGCCGTGACGGCGACCGGTTGGCATCAGGCGGATACCTCGCTCGTCCCGGACGGCTTCGGACGAGGTGATCCCGGCCACGCGTCGCCCCGGGCGTTGGTCGACGCAATGGTTGCCGAGGCCAGGCAGGCCGCCGGCGGGGCGCAGTGGATCACCGGGGCGATCCTCTCCGAGGACGCTGATGTGGCGAGGCCGAGGGCGAGGGCGAGGGTCTACCTGCCACTTCCCGACTTCTCCTCGGCATTCGTTGCGGCAGAGCAGGTGCTCGAGCTCGCCGTGAAGTCCGACGGGTGGTACGTCGAGGACTCGAACATCAGGTTCCATTGCCGCCGGGCGGTGCGCGACGCGGTCTGCGGCTGACGACCGCCTCAGAAGCGGAAGCGCGACCAGGCTCCGAAGCAGGCGATGCCGGTCATCAGCGCCGCCCAGGGACCCTGGCTGTACACGTAGAGCTGCCAGCGCGGCTCGCCGTCACCGCCGAATCCGCTCGCGACGGCGGTCGCCTCGCCCACGAAGGCCAGGGCTGCACCGACGAGGATGCCGCCGACGAGCACCGTCATGATCCTGGGGCCACGCTTGAACCCGACGAAGCGGATGACCGAGTCGGCGATGAGGCCCCCGGCGAACCACGCCAGGAGCAGCCCGAAGAATCCGATCCGTCCGCCGACCAGTCCGATGACCAGCCCGCCCAGCGCCGAGATGCCGAAGCCGATGGCGAGCTGCGAGGCCCGAAGCGAGGTCAGCGGGTCGCGCGCCGGGCGGCCGCATTGGCGGCAGCGGAAGCCGACTGGCCCCTGCATCGCGCAGCGCGTGCAGATCGGCTGGTCACAGCGTCCGCAGCGCACCCAGGTCTCGCGGTCCGGGTGCCGGTAGCAGCGCAGGGCGGTCGGCTCGTCGTCGCCGGGCACGGCGGTCCATTCGCTCGTCACGCGCGCAAGCGTATCGGCTGCTGAAGACGGGTCAAGGCGGATGCTGCCGCCGCCGCCGCACGGTTCCCTACGAGCCGGCGGACGACCGCAGCACCTTCGACATCGGCTTCCCGCGTGCGAGCTCGTCGACCAGCTTGTCCAGGT
Organism: uncultured Chloroflexia bacterium; assembly: GCA_963704115.1. Lineage (GTDB taxonomy): Bacteria > Chloroflexota > Limnocylindria > QHBO01 > QHBO01 > JACDBZ01. The sequence continues at coordinate 93,409 of CAVPGY010000001.1, read as the reverse complement.
ACCGGATCTCGCGCATCGTCGGTTCCTCGACCTCCTCCACGCGAACGCCACAGATCACGCCGGTGATCAGCTCCCGCGATGGATTCGGCCTTGGAGCACGGGCGAAGAACGTCTCGAAGTCGGTCTCCTGCTCGACCTGGACGGCCAGGTCGTCCGGGCTGTAGCCGGTGAGCCAGCAGATGATCTCGTCGACCTCGGCCCTCGTCCGCCCCTTCCGCTCCGCCTTCGCGACGTAGTGCGGATAGACGCTCGCGACACTGGTCGTGTAGATGCGATGCCCGGACATTGCCGTGCATTCTGGCACGGCGTGCTCGCCGGCATGGACCGAGCGTCGTTGGAAAGGCTCCGCCCCTCACGTCGTCGCAGCGTCGCCGCCCGTGCGGCCGGCGTCCCCGGCGCACCCCGGCTATCATCGAGCCTCCCCCTCGAGGCATTGCATGGCGCTGCGAGTCTGGCGCGGACATCCGTATCCGCTTGGCGCGACCTGGGACGGGTCGGGCGTGAACTTCGCGATCTTCAGCGAGAACGCTGAGGCGGTCGACCTGTGCCTCTTCGGCGCCGATGGCACGGAGCAGCGTGTCCAGATGACGGAGCAGACCGACCTCGTCTGGCACTGCTACCTCCCGGACATGCGCCCGGGGCAGCGCTACGGCTACCGGATCCACGGTCCCTACGAACCGCAGCACGGCCATCGCTTCAATCCGGCGAAGCTGTTGATCGATCCGTACGCCAAGCGGATCGACGGCGTGATCGAGTGGGACGACTCGCTGTTCGGCTACCGCATCGGCGCGGACGACAATGACCTCGAGCCCGACGAGCGCGACAGCGCCGCCTTCGCCCCGAAGAGCGTGGTGATCAACCAGGCATTCGTCTGGGGCGACGACGCGGCCCCGCGCACGCCGTTCGACCGGACGCTCATCTACGAGGTCCACGTCAAGGGCTTCACGAAGCTCCATCCGGACGTCCCCGAGGAGCTCCGCGGCACGTACGCCGGGCTCGTCTCGGCCCCCGCCATCGACTACCTGACGAACCTCGGGATCACCGCCGTGGAGCTGCTGCCGGTCCACCAGCACGTGAACGACCGGCATCTCGTGGAGCGCGGCCTGAGCAACTACTGGGGCTACAACACCATCGGCTTCTTCGCCCCGGACGTGCGCTACAGCGCCACCGGCGAACCGGTGAGCGAGTTCAAGTCGATGGTGAAGCGGCTGCACGACGCCGGCATCGAGGTGATCCTCGACGTGGTCTACAACCACACGGGCGAGGGCAACCATCTCGGCCCGACCATCAGCTTCCGCGGCATCGACAACGCGGCGTACTACCGGCTCAGTCCGGAGGACCTTCGCTACTACGTCGACTACACCGGGACCGGCAACACGCTCGACGCCACGAGCCCCAAGGTGCTGCAGCTGATCATGGACTCGCTGCGCTACTGGGTCACCGAGATGCACGTGGACGGCTTCCGGTTCGACCTCGCCTCCGCGCTGGCGCGCGAGATGTACGACGTCGACAAGCTGGGCAGCTTCTTCGACATCATCCACCAGGACCCGGTCATCAGCCAGGTGAAGCTCATCGCCGAGCCGTGGGACGTCGGGCCCGGCGGCTACCAGGTCGGCAACTTCCCGGTCGGCTGGGCCGAGTGGAACGGCAAGTACCGCGACAGCGTGCGCCGCTTCTGGAAGGGGATCGGCGGCCAGACCGCCGAGCTCGCCTATCGGCTCAGCGGCAGCTCCGACCTGTACGCCAGCTCCGGCCGCCAGCCGCACGCCAGCGTCAACTTCGTCACCGCCCACGACGGGTACACCCTGAACGACCTCGTCAGCTACGAACAGAAGCACAACGAGGCGAACGGCGAGGACAACAACGACGGGGACAACAACAACGAGTCGATGAACTTCGGCGCCGAGGGCGAGACCGATGAAGAGGCGATCATCGAGATTCGCGAGCGGCAGAAGCGGAACTTCCTGGCCACCCTGCTGCTCAGCCAGGGTGTGCCGATGCTGCTGGGTGGCGACGAGATGGGTCGCACCCAGGGCGGCAACAACAACGGCTACGCGCAGGACAACGAGATCAGCTGGTTCAGCTGGGATCTGAAGCGGCGGGATCGACAGCTGCTGGCCTTCACCCGTTCGCTCATCCGGCTCTTCACGATGCACCCGGTGCTGCGCCGCCGACGCTTCTTCCAGGGTCGTCAGATCCGCGGCTCGCGGGTCAAGGACCTCACCTGGTACGCCCCCGACGGGGCTGAGATGACCGACGAGCAGTGGCAGGCGCCGGGTGTCAGGACGCTCGGGGTCCAGTTCGCCGGCGACGCCATCGACGAGCGTGGACCGCGCGGCGAGCGGATCGCCGACGACACGCTGCTCATCATCCTCAACGCCGATGATCGGCCGGTCGCCTTCACGCTGCCGAACCACGAGGCGGCGAAGCGCTGGGAGCTCGTGTTCGACACGGTCCACGCGACCTTCTCGGCGGCCAGCGGCGAGTTCGAATCCGGCTCCACGTACCGCGTCACGGAGCGATCCGTGGTCTGCTTCCGGCGTCTGCCCCGGGTCCGACGCACCAGCAACGGGTGAGCAGCCCGGCATGCGTCGTGCGCAGGCGCGTCAGGTGACCACGACAGCTCCGGTCGGGACGGGATCGTTCCGGATTCCGCGTGCCACCTACCGGGTCCAGCTGCATGCCGGCTTCACGTTCGATGACGCGAAAGCGATCGTGCCGTACCTCGCCGAGCTCGGCATCTCGCACCTCTATACCTCGCCGGTGCTCCAGGCGGTGCCGGGCTCGACCCACGGCTACGACGTCGTGGACCACTCGCGCGTGAGCGAGGAGCTCGGCGGCGAGGCGGGCTTCCTGCGCATGACCGATGCGCTCCGCGAGCACGGGATGGGACTCGTCCTCGACATCGTGCCGAACCACATGGCGATCGCGACCGCCGACAACCGGTGGTGGTGGGACGTTCTGACCCATGGGCCGGCGAGTCGCTACGCGCGCTTCTTCGACGTTGACTGGGACCCGCCGGAGAGCCGCCTGCGCAACGTGATCCTGTTGCCGGTGCTGGCCGATCACTACGGCCGGGTCCTCGAGGCCGGCGAGATCCGCCTCGACCGCCGGGGCGGAACCGTCGTGGTCCGGCACGGGGACCGCGACTTCCCGCTCGACCCGCAGACGATCGGGCCGCTCATGCGCGAGGCCGCCGCGCGGGCCGGCTCGGACGAGCTCGCGTTCATCGCGGGCGCGCTGGGCGAGCTCCCGGCCTCCACGACCGCGGATCCCGAGCAGGTCGCCCGTCGTCAGCGCGACGCCGACGTGCTCGGGGCGCGCCTGGAGGAGCTCGCGGGCGGCCCCGGGGTCGCAACGGCGCTCGACGCCGTGGTCGCGGAACGCAACGCGGACGTCGACGCTATCGACGCGCTGCTCGAGGAGCAGAACTACCGGCTGGCCCTCTGGCGCGCGGCATCGCGCGATCTCGGCTACCGACGCTTCTTCGACATCGACAGCCTCATCGGTCTGCGGATGGAGGACGAGCGCGTCTTCGCCGAGACCCATGGCCTCGTCCTGCGGTGGGTGGCCGAAGGACGCGTCGACGGCCTGCGCATCGATCATCCCGACGGTCTTCGGGATCCCGCCGGCTACTTCGCGCGCCTGCGCGCCGCGGCGCCGGACGCCTGGATCGTGGCCGAAAAGATCCTGGAGGCAGACGAGCCGCTCCCGGCGGACTGGCCGATCGACGGCACCACCGGCTACCGCTTCGCCAACCTCGCGACCGGCATCCACGTGGCGCGCGACGCCGAGACGCCGATGACCGAGCTCTGGGATCGCCTGGCGGACGCCGGCCCCCGATGGGAGGCCATCGTCGAGGAGGCGCGCGGCGAGGTGCTGTCGACGGTCCTCGGCAGCGACGTGAACCGGCTGACCGACCTGTTCCTGGCCGTCTGTGAGGCGAACCGACGCTACCGCGACTTCACCCGCCACGAGCTGCACCATGCGCTGCGCGAAGTCGCGGCGTCCCTGCCGGTGTACCGCACCTACGTTCGCGCCGATGACGGCTACGTGCGCGAGGTCGACCGGGAGCTGATCGACGAGGCGGTCGAGACGGCCACGGCCCGGCGCCCGGATCTCGATCCTGAGCTGTTCGGGTTCCTTTGCTCGATCCTGCGCCTCGAGATCGAGGGCCCGCTGGCGCGGGAGCTCGCCATGCGCTTCCAGCAGCTCACGCCCGCCGCGATGGCAAAGGGGGTCGAGGACACGTCGTTCTACCGGCATCACCGACTGGTGGCGCTCAACGAGGTCGGCGGTGACCCGGGCCGATTCGGGGTCAGCGTCGAGGCGTTCCACGCCGCGATGGCCGTCGCGGCCGAGACATGGCCGGACGCGATGCTCGCGCTCTCGACCCACGACACGAAGCGCAGCGCCGACGTCCGGGCGCGCCTCGCCGTGCTCACCGCGAACCCGGCGGCGTGGAGCGCACTCGTCGACCGTTGGCTGGCCATGACCGCCGGCCACCGTGGTGCGCCGGATCGACCGACCGACGCCGACGCCTACCTCCTGCTCCAGACGCTCGTCGGTGCATGGCCGATCGACGCCGACCGCGCCGCCGCCTACCTCGCCAAGTCGAGCAAGGAGGCGAAGCTGCGGACGAGCTGGACGTCGCCAGATCCGGCGTACGACGAGAGTCTCGAGCAGTTCGTGCGGGCGACCCTGGCCGACGCCGCGGCCAATGCCGAGATCGATGCATTCGTGCGTTCTCAAGTCGACGCCGGTGGGCGCGCGGCGCTCGGCCAGGTTGCGCTGGAGCTGACGGCACCGGGGGTGCCCGACATCTACCAGGGCGGCGAGCTGTGGGACCTGTCGCTCGTGGATCCCGACAATCGGCGCCCCGTCGACTACGAGCATCGGCGCCGGCTCCTGCAGGAGCTGGCCACCGTCGAGGCGTCCGCCGCATGGGAGCGACGGTCCGAGGGCGTGCCGAAGCTGTGGCTCGTCCATCGGCTGCTGGAACTGCGTCGGCAGCGACCGACCGCGTTTGCCGCCGGCGCGGCCTACGAGCCGATTGCGACGAGCGGCCCGGCGACGAGGTGCGTGGCCTTCAGCCGCGGCGGGGAAGTCGCCGTCGTGGTGCCGGGCATCGATCCAGCAACCGGCGATGCGGCTGGCGAGACGACCATCACCCTGCCGGACGGTGCGTGGGTGGGCCTGGACGGGCGTGAGCACACCGGCGGCGTGCCGCTGAGCACGCTCCTGGCCATGTTCCCGGTCGCCGTCCTGGAGCGCACCCGATGACGCGGCCGAGCGTCTGGGCGCCGATCCCGGAGGTCGTCGAGATCGAGACGGCCGATGGCCGCCGGCACCCGATGGAGCGCGACGAGTCCGGATGGTGGACCAGTTCGGTCGAGCTCGCCGCCGGCGACGATTACGGCTTCGTGCTCGACGGCGACGGGCCGGTTCCCGATCCGCGCTCTGCCTGGCAGCCGGATGGGGTGGCCGGTCGCTCGCGCGTGGTCGACCACGTCGCGTTCGCGTGGTCGGATGCGGGCTTCGGCGCGGTGCCCCTGGCCGATGCGGTGATCTACGAGCTCCACGTCGGGACCTTCACGGCCGCGGGGACTTTCGAGAGCGCCATCGAGCGGCTCGGCGAGCTGGCCGAGCTCGGGATCACCCACATGGAGCTCATGCCGGTCGCCGAATTCAGCGGCGACCGCGGCTGGGGCTATGACGGGGTCGACCTGTTCGCCCCGCACCACGCCTACGGCGGGCCGAACGGCCTCCGACGCCTGGTCGACGCCGCCCATCGTCTCGGCCTCGCCGTCCTGCTCGACGTGGTCTACAACCACCTCGGTCCCGAGGGCAACCACCTGCCGCGCTACGGCCCGTACTTCACGTCGCGCTACGAGACGCCGTGGGGCGACGCGGTGAACTTCGACGACGCCGGCAGCCACGAGGTGCGCCGCTTCGTCATCGACAATGCGCTCATGTGGATGCGCGACTACCACCTGGATGGACTGCGGCTCGACGCGGTGCACGCCATCTTCGACCAGTCGGCGGTCCACATTCTCGAGGAGCTCGCGATCTCGACCGCGGAGCTGTCGGCGCAGCTGGGGCGTCCGCTCGTCCTGATCGCCGAGTCCGACCTCAACGACCCGCGCCTCGTGAAGCCGATCGACGAGGGCGGATACGGCCTCGACGCCGTGTGGGCCGACGACGTGCACCACGCGCTCCACGTCGCGCTGACCGGTGAGGAAGCCGGCTACTACGCCGACTTCGCGGACGCCGATGCGGTGGCCCGCGCCCTGGTGGATCCCTTCGTGTATGCCGGGCACTACTCGGCGGTGCGCGACCGGCTCCACGGACGCCCGGCCGAGGACCTTCCCGGCGATCGCTTCGTGGCGGCGCTGCAGAACCACGACCAGGTCGGCAACCGGGCGCACGGCGATCGCCTGAGCCACCTCGTGTCGCCGGGTCGCATCCGCATCGGCGCGGCGCTGCTGTTGACGATGCCGTACGTCCCGCTGCTCTTCGCCGGCGCCGAGTGGGGCGCCTCGTCTCCGTTCCAGTACTTCACCGCGCACAGCTCGCCGCAGCTGGCGCACGCCGTTCGCAGGGGGCGGCGCGACGAGTTCGCCGCGTTCGTGGCCGACGTGCAGACCGTCCCCGACCCGCAGGATCCGGCCACGTTCGAGGCGTCAAAGCTCGACTGGGACGAGCGCGAGCGCGACCCGCACGCCGGCATCCTGGCCTGGTACCGCGAGCTCCTCGGCCTGCGGCGCCGGATCGCGGTCCTGCGGGACGCCGATCGGGCCGCCGTCGCGGTCGAGCACGACCCGGGGGCAGGCTGGCTCGCGGTGGCGCGCGGCACGATCCGGGTACTCGTGAACCTGGGGGACGAGCCCGTCGATGTCCAGGCCGCGGGGTCCGTGCGACTGGCCTGGCCCGAGCACCTGACCATCACCGATGGGCGCGTCGCGCTGCCGCCGGACGCGGTTGTGGTGACCGAGGCCGGGGCATGAGCCTCGAGCTCGTCGACGAGTCGTACACCGACGCCCGCGGCCAGCGCAGGACGATCGCTCCCGAGGTGCGCGCGGCGGTTTCGGCGGCGATGAGGACGCATGGCGCCGGCTTGTCCGCCGGCGGGGTGGCGGTCGTGCGCCCCGGCAAGCCGCTCCCCGCGACCGGGTCGGTGACGCTGGAGGACGGCACGGTGCTCGGGCGCCTCGACCGCCTTCCCGTCGACGCGCCGTACGGCTACCACCGGCTCGAACTTGAGGACGGCAGCGCGCAGGTGCTCATCTCCGGACCCGGGCGCTGCCACCTCCCGTCCGGCCTGCGGGAGTGGGGGTGGGCCATCCAGCTCGCGGCCACCCGGTCGCGTGGCAGCTGGGGCATCGGTGACCTCGGGGACCTGGGCCGGTTCGCGGCGTGGTCGGCGGAGCAGGGGGCGGGGTTCGTGGCCGTCAGCCCGCTTGGGGCGCCCAATCCGGGACCGCATCCCGAGCCCAGCCCGTACTACCCGAGCACTCGACGGTTCGGCTCCCTGCTGCACGTCGACGTCCGGCGGCTCGCCCCGGGCGTGGACCTGGGTGACCTCGAGACGGACGCGCTCGCGCTCGACGCCGACCGGATCATCGACCGCAGCCGAGTGCTCGCGGTGAAGCGGGCCGCCCTCGAGCGAATCTGGGCGGCCGGAGTCCACGACAAGAGCGCCTTCGAAGCGTGGCGGGCCGAGCGTGGCCGCTCGCTCGAGCGCTGGGCCGTGTTCTGCGTCCTCAGCGAGCGGTTCGGTCCCGGCTGGCACGCGTGGCCGGAGGCCTACCGCGACCCGGACGGCGCGACGGTCGCGATCGCCGAGGAGCATGACGCGGAGCGCGTCGCTTTCCACGCCTGGGTGCAGTGGACGTTCGATCGACAGTTGGCGGCTGCCTCGTCGCACCTGCGGCGCATCGCCGACATGCCGGTGGGCGTCGACCCCGGTGGGTTCGACGCGTGGGATTGGCAGGCCCAGATCGCCGACGGCATGACGGTCGGGGCGCCGCCGGACCGATTCAACGCCGCGGGCCAGGATTGGGGCCTGCCGCCGTTCATCCCGCACCGGTTGCGTGCGGCCGGCTACCGGCCGTTCGTGGACACCATCCGGGCACAGCTGCGGCACGCCGGCGGGCTGCGCATCGACCATGTGCTCGGCCTGTTCCGCCTGTGGTGGGTTCCGGCCGGAATGGGCCCCGCATCGGGCGCATACGTTCGGTACCCGACCGAAGAGCTTCTGGAGATCGTCGCGCTCGAGAGCCACCGCGCGAACGCCATCGTCATCGGCGAGGACCTCGGTACCGTGCCGCCCGGTGTTCGTGACGCGCTCCGCCGCCGCCGGCTGCTGTCGACGCGGCTCGTCCTTTTCGAGCGGAAGCCGCCCGAGCGATACCCGCGCCAGTCGTTCGCGGCCGTGACCACGCACGACCTGCCTACGATCGCGGGAGCGTGGAGCGGCGACGACGTGCGTGACCAGGCGGCCGCCGGTGCCGAGCCGGATGAATCCGCCGCCGCCCTGCTGCGAGGTCGTCTGGCGGACGCCGCCGCCGGGGACGACGCCTCGGTGCACGAGCTGGCGCTTCGTCTCCATCGGCGCCTTGCGGCATCCCCCGCCGCGCTCGTGGCCGCCACGCTCGAGGATGCGCTCGCGGTCAGCGAGCGCCCCAACCTGCCCGGCACGATGGCGAAGCAGCGCCCGAACTGGTCGGTCGCCCTGCCGCTCCCGATCGAGGAGATCGAGCAGTCGCCGCCGGTGGCGGCGCTCGTCGAGTCACTGCGCCGGCCCTGAGCCGAATCGGCCTCGCGACCGGAGCATCAGTCGGAGGCGGGTCGCAGGATGATGCCCGACAGCGGCGGCAGGGACAGATCCGCCGAAGCCGGCTGGCCGTGCCAGGACGCCTCGTGGGCCTCCACCCCGCCCATGTTGCCGACGTTCGACCCGCCGTAGTGCTCGGAATCCGAGTTGAGCGCCTCCACCCAGCGGCCGGCCTTCGGTAGCCCGAGCCGGTAGTCGTGACGGGCGATGGGCGTGAGGTTGAGGATGACGACCGCGACGTCGTCGGCGGCGCGCCGGATCCAGGTGTAGACCGATGCCTCGACATCGGACGCGTCGATCCAGGCGAAGCCATCCGGATCGTGGTCGGCCGCCCACAGCGCGGGCGTGTCGGCGTAGACCCGTCCGAGATCCTCCATGAAGCGGGCCATGCCGCCGTGCATCGGCGCATTCGCCAGATCCCAGTCGAGGGAGCCCTCGTGCGCCCACTCGGTCCACGGGGCGAGCTCCGCGCCCATGAACAGCAGCTTCTTCCCCGGCTGGCCCCACATGTCGACCATGAGTGCCCGAAGATTCGCGAAGCGCTGCCAGTCGTCGCCAGGCATCTTGCGCAGCAGCGATCCCTTGCCGTGCACCACCTCGTCGTGGCTGAGGGGCAGGACGAAGTGCTCGGTGCCCTGGTAGAGCCCGCGGAACGTGAGCTTGTCGTGGTGGTAGCGCCGATGGACCGGGTCCTCGCTGAAGTAGGCGAGCGTGTCGTGCATCCAACCCATGTCCCACTTGAAGCCGAAGCCGATGCCACCGAGATAGGTCGGGCGGGTGATCCCCGGGAAGGCGGTCGACTCCTCGGCGATGGTGACCACGCCCGGGAAGCCGCCCGTAGACGCGTTCGTTCATCTCGCGGAGGAATGCCGATCGCCTCGAGGTTCTCGCGCCCCCGTGGATGTTCGGCTGCCACTCGCCTGCCTTGCGCGAGTAGTCGAGGTAGAGCATCGACGCCACCGCGTCCACGCGCAGCCCGTCGATGTGGTAGCGATCGAGCCAGAACAGTGCGTTCGCGACGAGGAAGTTGCGGACCTCGGCACGCCCGAAGTCGAAGATGAGGGTGCCCCAGTCGGGGTGCTCGCCGCGCTGCGGATCGGCGTGCTCGTAGAGCGGCGGTGCCATCGAAGCGTCGCAGAGCGAAGTCGTCGGTCGGGAAGTGCGCCGGCACCCAGTCGACGATGACGCCGATGCCGGCGTTGTGCAGCGTGTCGACCATCGCGGCGAAGTCGTCCGGGGTGCCGAAGCGCGCCGTCGGGGCGAAGTAGCCGGTCACCTGGTAGCCCCAGCTGCCGTCGAACGGGTGCTCCGCGACGGGCAGCAGCTCGACGTGGGTGAAGCCGAAGCGGCGACAGTGCGCGACCAGCTTCTCGGCCGCCTGTCGGTATCCCAGCCATGAGCCGTCCTGGTTGCGCATCCAGCTAGCCGAGGTGGACCTCGTAGGCGGCCATCGGCGACGTGTACGGGATCGCGGACCGCCCGTTCTGCGCATCCAGTCGTCGTCGGTCCACGTGAAGGTCGATCGTGATCCCAGACGCGTGACGCGGTCTCGGGCCGGACCTGCATCGCGAAGGCGAGCGGGTCGGCCTTGAGCCGCAGCGTCCCGTCCTTGCCGAGGATCTCGTACTTGTAGAGCTCACCGGAGCCGATGTCCGGCACGAACAGCTCCCAGACGCCGCTCGAGCCCATCGACCGCATCGGCATGCAGGCGGCCGTCCCAGCGGTCGAAGTCGCCGACGATCCGCACGCTTCGCGCGTTCGGTGCCCAGACCGCGAAGCTCACGCCGGCCACTGCCCTGGAGCGGTCCGCGGGTGCGCGCCGAGCACGTCGTACAGCTGCTCGTGGGTGCCCTCGCCGATGAGGTGCAGGTCGACCTCGCCGAGCGACGGCGGGAAGCGATACGGGTCGTCGTGCTCCCAGGTGTTGCCGTCGGGGAACGTGAATCGCAGGCGATAGGCGAACTGTCCGGGGGCGAGGTCGGGGACGAGCCCGGCCCAGAGCCCGTCGCCGAGCGCCTCCATCGGCGCCGGTCCGCCGTTCGGTGCGACGAGCTCGGCGCCGCTGTCGCGTCGGGATGGAAGGCGCGGACGACCGTTCCGCCGGGTGCGGATGTGCGCGCCAGGATGGCGTGCGGGTCGTGGTGTTCGCCGCGTGCGAGGCGGGCGATCTCGTCGTGCGGCGGGGCGGTGGCGGTCGTCATCGCGCTAACCATACGCCCCTGCACCGCGCAAGACTCGTGCGAGGGTTGGCCCGGTCAGCGGTCCAGGGCGATCTCGAGCTCGATGGCGAGCGTCACCGCATCGCCCGGCTCCACGAGCCGCATCGCGCCGGGATCGCCGCCCGCCAGCCGGTCGAGTGCCCACGGCGCGTGGGTCACCGGCTCCACCGCGGCCGCGTCCGGCTCCTCGGGCGTCGCGACCGCGACGTGAACCGGATCGGAGCCTGCTCCAACCGCGGAACGCGGCGTGGCGTGGCTCGATGGTACGGCCCGAGTCGTCGCGCGCCGTGGTACGGTAGCGACGCGATCCGGATGTGCCCAGACGCAACGCATCGGTGATCCGATCGCACGCGTTCCCCGACGTGCCGCGGGTCGGCGAACACCTGCGAACACACGACGAGAGGGACCTTGGGACTCTTCGACGGCCTGCTCGGCCTCCTCAGCCACGACGTCGGCATCGACCTCGGCACCGCGAACACCCTCGTCACGGTCCGCAACCGCGGGATCGTCATCAGCGAGCCGTCGGTCGTTGCGATGGACACCCGCACCAAGCGCGTGCTCGCCATCGGCGCCGAGGCGAAGCGCATGGTCGGTCGCACGCCCGGCCAACATCGTCGCCATCCGGCCGCTGCGCGACGGCGTGATCAGCGACTTCGACGTCACCGAGCAGATGATCCGGTACTTCATCAACAAGGTGCACGACCGATACGCCCGCATCCCGCGACCGCGGGTGCTGGTCGGCATCCCCTCCGGCGTCACCGAGGTCGAGAAGCGGGCCGTCCGCGACGCGACGATCAACGCCGGCGCTCGCTGGGCCCGCCTCATCGAGGAGCCGATGGCCGCGGCGATCGGCGCGGGCCTGCCGGTCAGTGAGCCGTCCGGCAGCCTCATCGTCGACATCGGCGGCGGCACGACCGAGGTGGCGGTCATCAGCCTCGGCGGCATCGTCGTCAGCGCGCAGCATCCGCATCGGCGGCGACGAGATGGACACCGACATCGTCGGCTTCGCCCGCCGCGAGTACAACCTGCTGATGGGCGAGCGGACCGCCGAGGAGATCAAGATCGCCGTCGGCTCGGCCTACCCGGACGAGCACGCCGACCGCACCGTGACGTTCCGCGGGCGCGACCTGCTCACCGGTCTGCCGCGCAGCATCGAGGTCGGCGGCGACCAGATTCGCGAGGCGCTGGAGCCGTCGGTGGCCCAGATCGTCGAGGCGATCAAGGAGACGATCGAGGAGACGCCGCCCGAGCTGGTGGCCGACATCATGGACCAGGGGATCGTCCTGGCCGGGGGCGGCGCGCTGCTCGCGGGCCTCGACCGCCGCGTGGCCGAGGCGACCCAGATGCCGGTCCACATCGCCGACGACCCGCTCGACCTGCGTCGTGCGCGGCACCGGGCGCGTGCTCGAGGACCTCGACACGCTCGAGCGAGTGCTCGTCAGCGAGCAGTTCACCCGCGCTCCGCGGTGACGCGCCGGTCCCGATCGTATGTACGGGCAGTCGAGCCCGCACCGCCGCAGCCGGGCGGGCCTCTGGTTCGCCGGCTTCACGATCGCCTGCCTGCTGATGCTGCTCGCCAGCGCGACCGACCCGGCGGTGACCCTCCAGCGGGTGACGACCCGGGCCCTGGAGCCCGGTCCGGCAGCGCTGATCGTCGGTCGGCGGCGAGGGCGTGGCCGGTCTCTTCGAGCGCCATCGGCGAGATCGACCGGCTGCGCAGCCGAGAACGCCGAGCTGCGGGTCGCGCTGGCCGGCGCCGAGCAGCGCATCGCCGAGCTGGCCGAGGCGGCGCGCGAGAACGACGAGCTGCGCGAGCTGCTCGGGATCAGCCGAGGCCCTCGAGATGAGACGCTGCCCGTGCGCGTCATCAGCCGCGACCCGTCGAACTTCGCCTGGGAGGTCGGCATCGACGCCGGGCTCGCGACGATGGCCTGCGGCGACGGCATGCCGGTCGTCGCCAACGCCGACGGCGCCGGGGCGCTGGCCGGGACCTGGTCCTGCGCGTGACCGATGACACCGCCCGCGTCCGCTTCATCGTCGACACCCGGTCGATCGTGATCGCCGCTCGTCCAGTCGAGCCGCGCGCTGGGCGAGGTCCGCGGCCAGGCCGGCGGACAGCTGGTGATGGCGAACGTCCCGGTCACCGACGACGGTCGCGGTCGGCGACACGATCGTCAGCGCCGGTCTGGCCTACGGCGACGAGGCCAGCCGCTATCCGGGCGGCCTGCTCATCGGCACCGTCCAGGCGGTCGAGGACGACCCTAACGCCCTGACCCAGACCGCCTTCGTCCGTCCGGCCTTCGACGTCGCCGCCGAGCGATTCCTCGTCGTGCTGGAGTTCCGGCAGGGCTGACCGTTCGGTGCGGGGTCGCCATGACGATCCGTCGGGCGAGCGAGTGGACCATCGCGCCATAGGCGCGGAAGCGGCGCGGTCTACGGTGGAACCTCGCAGAATGTCACCCAGCGGAGACCCCGCATTGCCTCGCCGCGCGCGTGTCGTCGCCTTCGACCTCGCCCTCGCCTTCGTCCTCTCCCTCGGCGTCCTGCCCGGCGCGGGACCCGACCCGCGGCGGCATCCACGCCGAAGGTCGCCATCGTCGTTGGGCCCACCGAGATCACCGACTCGCACTATCTGCCCTCGGCGGAGAACCTGAAGTCGGTCGCCGAGGCCGCCGGCGCACGTCGTCGACCTGCGCTAGCGCAACGGCGGCCGAGGCGAAGGAGGCGGTGAACGGCGCGAATGTGATCGTCTACCTCGGGCACGGCAACGGATTACCCGAACCCGTATACGACGCCCAAGAACACCACCGAACCCGGCCCACAAGCTCACAGACCGGGTCAACGGCTGGGGGCTGCGCATGCGAGCTCAAGGATCCCGACTGGGACGGCGAGAGCTGCACGTCGACGATGTCCTCCAGTACTAGCTGCGTGGGACGCTCACCTGACCGGCGAGCTGTCGACCCTCGGGTAGGGCACTGGCCCGATCACCCCGGCGCCCGGGTTCGTCATGGTGATGTCGAATGCCTGCTACGCGCCCGGGGCCGGCGAAGCCCGGCCCGCCCGGCCGAGGAGATCGCGCTCGACTCGGGTCGCGAACTACAGCGACCCGTTCCTGTCGCTGGGCGGCACCTACTTCGCGACCGACATCGGGCTCGGCGCGGATCGTCGATCTCGTGCTGCGCAATCCGAACGAGCCGTTCGGACGCATGTTCGAGCTCGGCAACGGCTTCGATGCGTCGGCGCTGCGGCGCTACCCGCACCCGATGGTGAACGGAGTCGAGGCCTGGGTGCACCGCACGCCCAACCAGTGGCTCGAGCGAGGACTACTGGTATGCCTTCGCGGGCCACCCGGGTCGGACTCCGAGTGGCGCGACGGTCACCTACATCGGTCCCGCCCCGGTCGCCCCGTTCAGCGACATCGTCGGGTCGAGCTTCTACCATGACATCATCTGGCTGGTCGGAGTCGGGGATCACGAGCGGGTGCGGGAACGACCGATTCTGCCCGAAGGGGGTGGTCACGCGCGCCCAGATGGCCAGCTTCATCGCACGAGCCCTGACCTGCCGCCATCGTCGGTCGACTACTTCGCCGACGACGACGACAGTGCGCACCAGGCCGACATCAACCGATCTCGCAGCGTCCGGCATCACCGGTGGCTGTGGTGACGCCGCATTCTGCCCTCAGGCCGCCGTCACCCGCGAGCAGATGGCGAGCTTCCTCGCTCGGGCCCTCGATCTCGCGACGAGCTCGACCGACTTCTTCACCGATGACGACGGCAACCGCCACCAGGCGGACATCAATCGCCTCGCGGCGTCGGGCGTGACCGGTGGATGCGGCGCCGGGCCGTTCTGCCCTTCGGCGAACATCACGCGGGAGCAGATGGCGGCGTTCCTGCACCGGGCGCTCGGGAAGTGGCGGCCCGCCACCGCTACTATTCCCGGACCAGAAGCCACCTGAGTACCCTTCGGGCACATGTCCACCCCGCGCGTCCGGCCGATCGCCGCCCTGCTGTCCCTCTCCCTGCTGCTGTCCGCCATCGCTCCGGCGCTGGCAGCCGATCCGTCGTTGAGCGCCGAGCCGTCCAGCGAGGCGGCGTTCGATGCGCAGGGTCATCCATGCCGAGATGCTCCATGAGCGTGCCGACCAGCACTACGACTTCGAGTCGGGAGGGACGCCGGCCCCGCTCTCCCAGCCGAGCGGCGGAGGCGGCACGATGTCAGCTGGAGACCGGATCCGGTGGTATCGCGGCGCTGCCGAACGGTCTGAGCCACGAGGTCTTCGGCTACCTGCCGTACTGGGTGGCCGGCACGTCGAGCATGGAGCACCTTCGCTATGACCGCGTCTCGACGATCGCCTACTTCTCCGTGGGGGCAGGACAGGATGGCACGCTCGGCAAGACGACGTCGACCGGCGTGGCGACCCCCAGTGGGCGGGCTGGACGTCATCGGCCATGACGGATGTCATCTCGAGAGCGCACCAGCGAGGCGTGCGCGTGGTGCTGACCGTCACGATGATGGCGTGGAACGACGACTATGCGGCCATGACCGCGCTCCTGGGCAGCTCGACCAACCGCGCCAGGCTGATCGGGGAGATCGGCGCGACCGTCAAGGCACGCAACGCCGACGGCGTGAACGTCGACTTCGAGCCGGTGCCGTCCAGCCTTCGCTCCCAGTTCACCACGTTCGTGCGCGAGCTGAAGGCCGGTCTCGCCGCTCAGCAGGCGGGCTCCTACGTGTCCGTGGCGACGACCGCGGGAGCCGCCTCGTGGAGCACGGGATATGACGTCGCCGCGCTCACCGCGCCGGGTGCGGCCGATGCCCTGATGGTCATGGCCTACGACTTCAGCTGGTCCGGGTCGGCGCGCGCCGGGGGCGTGGCTCCCATCGACAGCCCGCACATCTTTGACGCGCGAACGGCCATGGAGGACTACATCGCCCTCGTCCCCGCCTCGAAGCTGATCTGGGGGGTGCCCTACTACGGTCGCGCGTGGACGACGCAGGGCCAGGCGGTCAATTCTCTCACCTGCAAGTCCTCCACCATCTGTCCGGGGGCGAAGCCGGCATCGCAGCCCTTCGGCCGCAGCTGGGCGCCGCGATATGTCGATGCGCTCGACGCGATCAAGGAGCACGGCCGCCAATGGGATGGCACCGGCCAGGTGCCGTGGTATCGGTATCAGAGCAGCACGTACGGCACATGGGTCCAGGGCTACTACGACGACCCTGCATCGCTCAAGGCGAAGTACGCCATGGTCAAGAGCAACGGCCTGCGGGGCATCGGCATCTGGCACCTGCTGATGGACGGCTCCCGCACCGAACTGTGGGACACCATCTACATCCGCTTCGGCCCGCTTCCGTTCACGGACATCGCCGACTCGAGCTTCGTATTCGACATCATCTGGCTTGCCGATCAGGCGATCACCGGCGGCTGCTCCCAGACGACCTTCTGCCCTCGAGGGGTGGTCACCCGGGAGCAGATGGCGAGCTTCATCGCCCGCGCGCTCGAGCTCCCGACCACGACGACGGATTACTTCGCCGATGACGATGGCAGCACCCACCAGGGCGACATCAACCGGCTCGCCGCCGCGGGGATCACCGGCGGGTGTGGACTCGGCAGGTTCTGTCCCAGGGCCACGGTCACCCGGGAGCAGATGGCGAGCTTCCTCGCTCGGGCCCTCGCCCTTCCCGCGACCACCGCCGACTATTTCGGCGACGACACCGCCAGCGCGCACGAAGCCGACATCAACCGCCTGGCGGCCTCCGGCATCACCGGGGGATGCGGGACGAACACGTTCTGTCCTGAGCCAGCGTCACCCGCGAGCAGATGGCCGCCTTCCTGCACCGAGGGGTGACGCGCTGAACGGGTAGCCGTTCGGGTCATCGCCGACCAACCCCATCGGACCATCGCAGCGGGAGCATGCAGGCCGTACGGTGGTGCCGTACGACTCCCCACCCTGCTTCGGAGCCCATGCATGTCCCGCGCGCGTCGCTCTGCACTCGCCCCCCTGCTCGCCGCCATCGTCCTGGCCGCAGTCGCCATCCCCAACGCCGTTGCGCCGGTGCGCGCCGCCGGCAATGCCGAATTCCTGTCCGTCACCAACGACCATCGGGCGACGGCGGGGGTGAGGCCGGTCGCCGCCAGCTCCGTCGTCGAATCCATCGCCGTCGAGCGCTCGCAGGCGATGGCGCAGGCCGACGACCTGGAGCATGACCTGGATCTCGTTGGCAGGCGGCTCACGGCTGCCGGCCTCTGCTGGCGGAGCATGGCGGAGATCATCGCCTCCAATGGGACCGGCTCGATCACGCGCTTCGGCGAGCAATGGATCACCTCCACCAAGGGCCACCGGGAGATCATGCTCGGTGCGCGATACACGCACGCCGGCGGAAGCCGGTCGGTGGGAGGGGGAGGCAATCACTACGCGGCCATGGTCTTCGTCGAGCTCTGCGGCAGCGGCGACACGACCACCCCGAGCGGCTTCACCGACATCGGCCCCTCGCCCTTCAAGGCGGAGATCAACTGGCTGGTCGAGAGCGAGATCACGGTCGGCTGCAGCGCCAGCAGGTTCTGCCCCCGGGCGGCTGTGACGCGCGAGCAGATGGCCAGCTTCCTTCGCCGGGTGACCGGCATCCCGGCCCGGGCGGACGGCTACTTCACCGACGTGGCATCCTCGATCCACCGAGCTGACATCAACGGCATAGCGGCGGCGAATGTCGCGGTGGGCTGCAGCCATGTTCGATATTGCCCGACGGTCGCGGTGACTCGCGGGCAGATGGCGAGCTTCCTGGCTCGGACGCTGAGCCTGCCGGTCGCGGGAC
This sequence comes from uncultured Chloroflexia bacterium, assembly GCA_963704115.1. Classification (GTDB taxonomy): domain Bacteria; phylum Chloroflexota; class Limnocylindria; order QHBO01; family QHBO01; genus JACDBZ01. The sequence goes on along the minus strand of CAVPGY010000001.1, from coordinate 75,544 downwards.
GCGACTACTTCTCGGACGACAACGGGACCACGCATGAGGGAGCCATCAACTCGCTCGCCGCCGCGGGAGTCACCGGTGGGTGTGCGACCGGACGGTTCTGCCCGCATGCGCCGGTCACCCGCGAACAGATGGCAGGCTTCCTCTACCGCGCCTTCGGCAAGTAGGTCCTCCACCGCGCTGGCGCTAGAATCGGCGCCATATGACCACTTCCGCCCCGACCAGCACCGGCCGTCGCAACGATGGCCGCGTTCCCAACCAGCTCCGACCGGTCAAGATCGTCCCGGACTACCTGAAGTTCGCCGAGGGGTCGGTCCTCATTCGCGTTGGTGACACCCGTGTCATCTGCGCAGTGACGATCGAGGATCGCGTGCCGGGCTGGATGCGCGGCAAGGGCCGTGGCTGGGTCACCGCGGAGTACAGCATGCTGCCGCGCGCCGGCACGGAGCGCAGCCAGCGCGAGGCGACGCGCGGTTCGATCGGCGGGCGCACGCACGAGATCCAGCGGCTGATCGGTCGCAGCCTGCGTGGCGTGGTCGACATGGCCAAGCTCGGGGAGCGGACGATCACCGTCGACTGCGACGTCATCCAGGCCGACGGGGGCACTCGCACCGCCAGCATCACTGGCGCCTACGTGGCGCTCGCACGCGCCCTCACCACGTACGGCATGGGACACCTCATCACCGGACAGGTGGCCGCCGTCAGCGTCGGCGTCGTCAAGGGCCAGACCTTCCTCGACCTCGACTATAGCGAGGACTCGACCGCCGACGTCGACTTCAACGTGGTGATGGTCGACGACGACCGTCTCATCGAGATCCAGGGAACGGCCGAGCAGGGCGCGTTCTCCCGGCAGCAGATGGACGCGATGATCGACCTGGCGGCCGCCGGCATCCGGCAGTTGTTCGGGCTTCAGCGCCAGGCCATCGACGCGCCGAAGAGCGAGTGACCCGGCTTCTCATCGCCACCACCAACCATGGCAAGCAGCGCGAGTTCCGGCGCTTGCTTGCCGGGGTGCCGGCCGAGCTCGTCACGCCGGAAGAGATCGATTTGGATCTCGAGGTCGATGAGCCCCACGAAACGTACGAAGCGAACGCGGTGGCCAAGGCGGCGGCCTACGCCATGGCCTCCGGGCTGCTGAGCCTCGCCGATGACTCGGGCATCGAGATCGCGGCGCTCGCGTGGGGGCCGGGCGTGCGGAGCGCGCGATGGGGCGGCGGGCGCAACGCCGAGCGCGTGATCGAAGCGCTCGGCGGCGAGCCGGACCGGCGCGCCCGCATGGTATGCGTCGTTGCCGTGGCGCTTCCCGTCGAAGGCGGCCTGGACGTGCACTCGTTCCACGGGGTGGTGGAAGGGTCTGTTGCGACCGAGATGCGGGGTGATGGCGGCTTCGGATACGACCCGATCTTCCTGCTTCCGGAGGGCCGCACCACCGCCGAGCTGCCTGAGGCCGAGAAGGATCGGCTCAGCCATCGCGGGCGCGCGCTCGCTGCCGCCAGGCCGACGCTCCTGCGGCTGCTGGCGGTAGACTAGCCCATCGGTCCCGGGCGGTCGGGGCGACCAAGGTCCGGTCGTGTGATGAGGTGGGGGGACGTACGGTTGTCGCTGGTCACGGGGGCAGCCGAACGCGATCGCCCCCACCGCGTCGCACAGCACCGGAGTCCGCACAGCGTGTCCCGAGCCATCTCGTCCCTCCTCGCCCTCCTGCTCCTCGTGGCCGGGGCGCTCCCCGTCGCGGCGGAAGACTCGAAGGTCGCTCCCGTCCCCGAGACCGATGCGCCCCCCGTGGTGCCCGCGGCCGGTGAGGTCGTCCCCGGCGAAGTGATCGTGAAATTCCGCGCCGATGAGGAGGCGGGGGAGGTCGCGCAGGCGCAGGGCCTCGAGATCATGGCATCGGTCGATGACGGGGATGGCGAACTCCCGACGGTCGCGTCGACGGGCGGCATGCCGGTCGAGCAGGTGCTCGCCGAACTCCGCGCCGATCCGGCGGTCGAGTATGCCGAGCCCAGCTATCGCGTCCAGGTTCTCGACGACGGGGCGGTCACCGGGGTTGGCGTCAACGATCCGCTGACGGCCGGCCAGTACTCGCTCGACCGCATGCGGGTGCGGGACGCCTGGGTGCTGTCGAAGGGTGGCTCGGGCATCGTTGCCGTGCTCGACACGGGCGTCCAGCCCGATCACCCCGACCTCGCGGGTCGGGTCCTCCCCGGGCGCGACTTCGTGAACGACGACGCGAACGCCGCCGACGACAACGGCCACGGCACGTGGGTGGCAGGCATCATCGCCGCCACGCCGGACGACGGCTACGGGATTGCCGGCATCAGCTGGTCCGACAAGGTCCTGCCGGTGAAGATCATGGACGCCTCCGGCACGGGCTCCACCGCCGACCTCGTCAGCGGGATCGTCTGGGCAGCCGACAACGGCGCCACCGTGATCAACATGAGCGTCGGCGGCTTCCCGTACAGCCAGGCCGTCCAGGACGCCGTCACCTACGCCTGGAACAAGGGCGCGGTGCTGGTGGGCGCCGCCGGCAACAACAACAGGGACGAGAAGTTCTACCCGGCGAGCATGACCCACGTCATCAGCGTCAGCGCCACCCAGCGCGAGGACGAGTTCAGCCACTGGTCGAGCTATGGGTCGGCCGTCGACGTAAGCGCTCCTGGCTCGTCGGTCCAGACCACCAACTGCACCTCCACTGCCTGCCCGAACCGGTCGTGGGGCGCCCATACCTATATCAGCGGCACCTCGTTCGCGACCCCGAACGTTGCGGGCGTCGTGGCGCTCATCCGGGCGAAGTACCCGACCTGGGCGCCGCAGCAGGTCGTCGACCGGCTGCTTTCCACCGTCGACGACCTCGGCTCTGCCGGCTGGGACAGCCGCTATGGCCGGGGCCGGGTCAACGCCTATCGTGCCCTCGGCGCAAGCGTGGCGGCGTCGCCGCGGCCCCCCGGCGACGCCCTCGAGACGAACAACACGCTCAGCGCCGCGCGGGTGATTCCGCTCGGGATCGCCACCCGACCCTCGATCTATCCCGCCGGGGACACCGACGTGTTCGCGGTCGACGTTCCTCGCGCCGGACGCCTTGACGTGCGCGTCACCGGCGTGGTCGACACACGTGCGTACCCCTGGACCAAGAGCTCGCTCAAGATCGACCCGGTCGTCGAGCTGTACACCACTGCCGGCACCCTGCTGACGCGCGTCGATGCGGTCTGGGAGGACGGCACCGAGCTCGCCCAGGCCACGGTTGCCGGGCCGACTCGGATCCTCGTGCGCGTCGCCAACTACTTCGCCAACGGGAACCGCGCGAGCTACACGATCACGCCTAGCTTTGTGGACACCGTCGCACCCAAGGTCACGTCCCGCCTGCCGGCGCCCGGCGCCATGAACGTGAGCCGGTTCGTCAGGGTGGTCGTCGGGTTCGACGAACCGGTGACCAACGTGGCAACGAGCACCGTTCTCGTGCGCGACATGGTCACCGCTGCCGTCGCACCGGCGACCGTGGCGTACGACGCCGGTCGTCGGGAGGCCATCCTTACCGTCGCCGCGAAGCTGGCGGCCGAGCGTCTCCACCGAGTGGAGGTCACCTCGGGGGTCCGCGACTCCGCCGGGAATGCCCTGAGCCCGACGTCCTGGACCTTCACGACAGGCGTCAGCGGCTTCTCCGACACCATCGGTTCGCCGTTCGACTACGACATCGCATGGCTCGCGGAGAACGGCATCACTGCCGGCTGCGGCGGCGACCGGTTCTGCCCGAAGTCGACCGTGAAGCGCGAGCAGATGGCCAGCTTCCTCGGCCGAGCCCTTGCCCTGGCCCCGACGACCCTCGACTACTTCACCGACGACTCAGGCAGCCCGCACGAGGCCGACATCGACCGTCTGGCCGGGTCGGGGATCACCGGCGGCTGCGCTCAGGCCCGGTTCTGCCCCAGCGGTTCCGTGACCCGCGAACAGATGGCAAGCTTCCTGGCGCGTGCGCTCCAGCTGCCGCCGGCAACGAGTGATTTCTTCGCCGATGACGGCGGGAGCCCGCACGAGGGAGACATCAACCGCCTCGCTCAGGCCGGCATCACGGGGGGCTGCGGTGCCGGGACCTTCTGCCCGCGCGCAACCATCACGCGCGAACAGATGGCGGCCTTCCTGCACCGCGCGCTCGGCGATTGAGCCGAGGGCGAGCGCGCCCGCGGCCGTAGAATTCCGGCCGTGAGTCCCACGCATCGATCGTCGCGGTGACGCTCCGCGCATTGGCGCGCGGCTCAGTGCTGGTGGCGGTCGCCAATCTGCTGCCACGAGCGGGCGCATTCCTGCTCCTCCCGATCTATGTTCGCTTCCTCTCCCAGGCGGACTTCGGCACGGTCAGCCTGGCCGGATCGGCGGCCCTGCTGTTGGCCATCGTCTATCGAATGGGGCTCGACGGCGCGCTCCTCAGGATCCATTTTGATCTCCGTGGCGCGGAGCGACGATCGCTCTACGCGACCGTGACGGCGATGAGCCTGGCGTCCGCAGCCACCATCACGCTCCTCGGTGTTCTTCTCGCACCGGCGATCACCAGCGATGCCGAGGGGCACCTGATCGTCGTCCTGGCCCTCGCCATCGCCGCCACCAACGCGTTCCAATATGTGCCCTCGGTGTGGTTCCGCGCGAACGAGCAGACCGGGCGCTACCTCGGGCTCGCCATCGGGGGCTTCGCGGCCGTCGTCGTCGTCACCCTGCTGCTGGTGGTGGTCGTCCGCCTCGGCCCGATCGGCAGCCTCGCCGGCCAGCTGGCCGGCGCAAGCGTGATGGCGGTGGCTGCCGGCATCATCCTGTGGCAGCAACGGCCGTGGCGGCTGCGGAGCGACCTGGCCCGCCGATCCCTGGACTTCGGATTACCGCTCCTTCCCCATACGCTGGCCGGGTGGCTGTTGAACGTGTCGGACCGATGGCTGCTCGGCCTGCTGCTGGGTCTCCCGGCGAGCGAGGCGCTGGCGGAGATCGGCGTCTACTCGCTCGGCTACCAGCTCGGGTACGCCGTGGGGTTGGCGGCCATCTCGTTCAACGCCGCATGGCTGCCGCTCCTGTATCGCATCGGGGAGACACCGCTGGCGACCGTTGTCCTGCGCGAGGCCACCACCGTGGTCATCGCGTCCTTCGCGGCGATGGCGGTCGTCATCGGCGCCCTGGCCTCCGACCTCATTGCCATCCTCGCGCCACCGGAATGGGCCGCCGCCGCGGACGTCGCCGCGGTCGTGGCGCTTGCGTCGGCGGTGCACGCGGCCGGCCTGATGCTCGCGAGCGGCGTCTATCTCGTTCGGAACACGCGCGTCATGCCGATGCTGACGCTCGGTGCGGCCGGCGTCAGCATCGGCGTCAACCTCGCCCTGATTCCAGTCATCGGCATCATGGGTGCCGCATGGGCGACGCTTGCGGCGTACACGGTGCTGACGCTGCTGATCGGCGTGCTCTCCCAGCGTCGGTTCCCGGTACCGCTGGACGGCGGCCGGCTCGTGATCATTGCCGCGGTCGCCACCGGAGGCGCCCTCGGCACCGGGCAGCTGGCGGGCCAGCTGCCGATCGCATCGGTCGCGGTTCATCTGACGGTGGTTGCCGTCGCGGTGGCGGTGCTCGTCAGCGTGGCGTGGACGCCGCTTGGTCGCCTGCGTCGCGCGCTCCGACCATCGGCTCCGCAAGCCGGTCCGGGCGGTGCCGTCGAGTAGAATGATGCAGCCCCAAGGAGCATCAATGACTGAGCGTGCGAAGGTGCGCATCCACTCGACGGCCGACGTATCGCCGCTCGCGAGCATCGGCCCCGACACCAGCATCTGGAACCAGGCCCAGGTTCGCGAGGGTGCCCGCGTCGGAGCTCGCTGCATCGTCGGCAAGAACGTGTACATCGATGCCGGCGTCGTCATCGGCGACGACGTCAAGGTCCAGAACAACGTCAGCCTGTTCCACGGCGTCACCGTCGAGGACGGGGTGTTCATCGGCCCCCACGTCTGCTTCACCAACGATCGTGTTCCGCGCGCCATCAACCCGGACGGTGCGCGCAAGACCGATGCCGATTGGGAGGTCTCGTCGATTGTCGTGGGGTATGGCGCATCGCTCGGTGCGAATGCCACGATTCTTCCCGGGGTCAGGGTGGGACGCTGGGCAATGGTCGGGTCGGGGAGCGTGGTGACACGCGACGTCGCGGATCATGAGCTGGTCGCCGGCAACCCCGCGCGCCGCCTCGGCAGCGCCTGCGCTTGTGGACAACCGCTCCGCGACGACGACGACGGCCGCGCGTTCGTGGGCACCTGCCCGCGCTGCGGCTCCTCCTTTCCGCCCGGGGAGCCGGCGTGAAGGTCCTCACCGTGGTCGGCGCGCGACCCCAGTTCGTGAAGGTCGCCCCGGTCAGCCGAGTGCTCCGACAGCGGCACACCGAGATCCTGGTCCACACCGGGCAGCACTACGACGAGGCGATGAGCGCATCGTTCTTCGCGGATCTCGAGATCCCCGAGCCGGAGGCGAACCTCGCCGTCGGGAGCGGCTCACACGCCTCGATGACCGCCGAGACGCTGCGCCGCCTGGAGCCGGTGCTCCTCGAGCACGAGCCCGATGGGGTGGTCGTCTACGGCGACACAAACTCGACGCTCGCAGCGGCCCTGGTCACGGCGAAGCTCTCCTATCCCGAAGGCCGGCGTCCCTGGCTGGCGCACGTGGAGGCCGGCCTCCGCTCGTTCAACCGCCGGATGCCGGAGGAGCGGAACCGTGTCATGGTCGACCACCTTGCCGACCTGGCCCTCGCGCCCACCGAGACCGCGATGGAGCATCTGCGGCGCGAGGGCCTCGGGAACCGCGCCGAGCTGGTCGGCGATGTCATGGTCGATGCCCACGCATGGGCCGCGACGCGTGCCGATGCTCACCTGCCGGCCGCCGCGCGCGAGCACGACCGCTATGTCCTGCTGACGATCCATCGGGCCGAGAACGTCGACCACCCCGAGCGGTTCGCCCGCATCCTCGCCGGGCTGGCGGTTGACATGCCGATCATCTTTCCGGTCCATCCCCGGACGCGCGCCAGCCTCGAGCGCGGCCTGCACGGGCTGCCGGAGAACGTCATCGCGATCAATCCGGTCGGATTCCTGCAGATGGTGGCGCTCGAGGCGCGAGCCCACGTCATCGCAACCGACTCGGGGGGCGTCCAGAAGGAGGCGTACCTGTCCGGCGTGCCGTGCGTGACCCTGCGGTCGGAAACGGAGTGGGTCGAGACGGTGGATGCGGGCTGGAACCGCGTGGTCGACGACGATCCGGCCGCACTGCGGGCAGCACTCGAGGATGCGCGCTTCCTGGATCGCTCCAAGCCGCGGCCGGAGCTGTACGGTGACGGCCGCGCGGCAACCCTGATCGTCGCGGCACTCGAACGGCACCACCTCGCGGCCAGCGCGGTCGCTCCACAGGAGGCACCCACATCGTGATCCCCATCGCTCGCCCGCAGATGGGCGAGGACGAGAAGTCGCGCGTCTGGGAGGCGATGGCCTCCGGGTCGCTGGCCCAGGGCCCGCGCGTGCGCGAGTTCGAGGAGCGGTTCGCCGCCTTCATCGACGCGGAACATGCGGTTGCGACCAGCTCCGGCACGACCGCACTCCATCTCGCGCTCCTGGGCTACGACGTGGGCCCCGGCGACGAGGTGATCACTGTTCCGTTCACGTTCATCGCCAGCGCGAACTCCATTCTCTACACCGGAGCGCGCCCGATCTTCGTGGACATCGCCGAGCAGGACTTCGTGATGGACGCGGACCGCGTCGAGGCCGCGATCACGCCGCGCACGAAGGCGATCATGCCCGTCAGCCTCTATGGGCAGCCGGCCGACATGCCGGCGATCGTCGAGATCGCGGATCGGCGCGGGCTCGCCATCATCGAGGACGCGTGCCAGGCGCACGGCGCCGCCATCGGCGATCGGCGGAGCGGCACCTGGGGCGCGGGCACGTTCAGCTTCTACCCGACGAAGAACATGACCACCGGCGAGGGCGGCATGCTGACGACCAACGACCCGGCGCTCGCGGATCGGGTTCGCCTGCTGCGAGAGCACGGCATGAGGGTGCGGTATCACCACGATGTCGTGGGCTACAACTTCCGGATGACCGACATCGCGGCCGCCATCGGGCTCGCCCAGCTGCCGAAGCTGGCCGCCTTCAATGAGCGCCGACGGGCGATCGCGGCTCGCTACGACCGTGAGCTGCGAGGCGTGACCACGCCTTCCGTGCGGCCGGGGGTGACCCACGTCTATCACCAGTACACCCTCCGCGTGAGCCGCCGCGACGAGTTCGCGGATCGCCTAAAGGAGCGCGGGGTCGGATCGGCCATCTACTACCCGATCCCGGTTCATCGGCAGAAGCCATTCGTCGCGCTTGGCTACGGGAACGAGGCGTTCCCGGTGACCGATCGGCTGACAGCGGAGGTGCTCAGCATTCCGGTGCATCCGTCACTCTCCGACGACGAGGTGACGCAGGTGGTCGAGGCCGTCAACGCGACTGCCGAGGAGCTCGGGCCACGATGAGCGAGGCGCCGATGCGCGCCGGGGTGGTCGGCCTCGGGATGATGGGTCGCAACCACGTGCGAGTCTGGGACGAGGCGATCGCCGGCGTCGAGCTGGTGGCCGTCGCGGACCCGGATGCGGCCGCCGTCGCTCGCGCGACCGATGGACGCCGCGCCCGCGGCTACGAGGACCCGCGCGCCATGCTCGAGGCCGAGCGCCTCGACCTCGTGAGCATCGTCGCGCCGACCAGTCTCCACCTGCCGGTGACCCTCGACGCGCTGCGCGCCGGCGCCAACGTCATCGTCGAGAAGCCGATCGCCGCCACCCGCGAGGAGGCGATCGCCATGATGGACGCCGCGGCCGAAGTCGGGCGCATGCTCACCGTCGGACACATCGAGCGCTTCAACCCGGCGATTCGCGAGCTCCGCCGACGACTGGCCGACGGTGAGCTCGGCCGCGTCTTCCAGATTCACGCCACGCGGCTCGGCCCGTTCCCGGCTCGCATCCGCGATGTCGGGGTGGTGGTCGACCTCGCCCCGCACGACATCGACGTCATGCGCTATCTCGTCGACGCAGAGCCGATCCGACTGTACGCCGAGACCGAGCGACGGATCCACACCGACCACGAGGACCTCTTCGTCGGGACGATCAAGTTCGCGAATGGCGTGGTCGGCGTGCTCGACATCAACTGGCTCACACCGACGAAGCGTCGCACCCTGACCGTCACCGGCGAGCGCGGCATGTACGTGGCCGACTACATCGCCCAGGATCTCGTCTTCTACGCAAACCAGGACGCGCCGGACACGTGGGTCAACCCGGGGGCGGGACGCTCGGTCACCTCGGTCGCCGAGGGCGAGATGACGCGACGCGCGATCCGGCGCGAGGAGCCGCTGGTCGTCGAACTGCGTGACTTCGCCGACGCGGTGCGGGTCGGCGGCCCGCCCCCGGTGGCGCCGAGGGACGCGATGATCGCCCTGTTGCTGGCACGCAAGATGGTGGAGGCGGGGGAGCGGGGCGAGGTGATCGGCGCGGCAGCGCTGGAGGAGGTGGTTCGATGAGGATCGCGGTGGTGGGGCTGGGCCACATCGGGCTGCCGCTGGCGGTGCAGTACGCATCGCGTGGCCACGACGTGCTCGGGGTCGACATCTCGACGTCGATCGTCGAGGCCATCAACCGCGGCGAGTCGCCGCACCGCGACGAGCAGGCGCTGATCGATCGCGTGCCGCAGCTCGTGGCCGAGGGACGGCTTCGCGCCGCCACCTGGGAGGGCGCCGAGGCCATGCGTGAGGCCGATGCGGTGGTCGTCATCGTGCCGGTGGTCGTCGACGCCGAGCGCAAGATCGACTTCCGGCCGATCGACGCCGCGACGCGCGATATCGCGCGTCGCATCGGTTCGAACGTGCTCGTCGCATACGAGACCACGTTGCCGGTGGGAACGACCCGCAACCGATTCGGGCCGATGCTCGCCGAGGGCAGCGGCCTCCAGCTCGACCGCGACCTCTTTCTCGCGTTCAGCCCGGAGCGCGTGCTGGTCGGTCGCGTGTTCCTCGACCTTCAGCGATACCCGAAGATCGTCGGCGGGACCAGCGACGAGAGCACGCGCCGCGCGGTCGAGCTGTATCGGGCCGTGCTCGACGAGGGCACTGAGGTCTGGCAGGTTGCCAACGCCGAGACGGCCGAGATGACGAAGCTCGCCGAGACGACGTATCGCGACGTGAACATCGCGTACGCCAATGAGCTGGCGCGTTTCGCGGCACGCAATGGGATCGACGTCACCGAGGTGATCGGAGCCGCGAATTCGCAGCCCTACAGCCATATCCACCAGCCGGGCGTCGGCGTCGGAGGCCACTGCATCCCGGTCTACCCGCACTTCCTGTTCAACGATGACCCCGAGCTGCGGATCCCGCCGTTGGCGCGCGAGATCAACGAGTCCATGGGGGCCTGGACGGTCGATCTCGTCGAAGATCGCCTGGGATCGCTCGATGGTCAGCCGGTGCTCGTGCTCGGCGTCGCCTATCGGGGCGACGTCCGGGAGGACGCCTTCAGCTCCGCGTTTCGCCTTCGCGACGAACTGATCGCGGCCGGCGCGGCCGTCTATGCGCACGACCCGTTCTTCGACGACGACCACGTGCGGAAGCTGGGCTTCGAGCCCTTCGACCTCGATTCGCCAGTTCCGGTCCGCGTGGCCATCCTCCAGGCGGCGCATGACGCGTACCAGCAGCTTCGACCGGCGAGCCTGCCGGGGATCGAGCTGTTCGTCGACGGCCGCAACGCGGTGGCGGCCGCGCCGTGGACCGAAGGCGGGGTGGAGTATGCCGGCATCGGCCGCTGAGCCAGGGGACGACGCGCCCGCGACCCCCCTGCTGCCCCGCGTCGGCCTGGCGGCCGGGCGCGGTGTGTGGGCCGTGCTGCCGACCTACAACGAGTGCGAGAACATCGAGGCGATGGTGAGCGCGGTGCTCGAGCAGCTGCCGGAGGGGAACGTCCTCGTGGTCGATGACAACTCGCCGGATGGGACCGGCCAGCTGGCCGACACGATGGCGGCCCGCGAGCCGCGGCTGTCGGTCCTCCACCGGCCGGGCAAGGCGGGCCTCGGCGTCGCATACACCGAGGCATTCCGGTGGGCGCTCGAACGACCTGGCACTCGCGCGGTGGTCCAGATGGACTCCGACTTCAGCCACGATCCCGCCGACGTGCCGCGGCTGCTGGCGGCGCTCATGGCGGGGCGCGGACCTCGCACTGGGCACGCGCTACATGCCGGGCGGCGGTACGGTGAGCTGGCCGTGGCACCGACGCCTGGTCAGCATGGGCGGCACGCTCTTCGCGCGCACCGTGCTGCTGCTCCCGTATCGCGACCTCACCGGCGGCTTCAAGGCCTGGCGCGCCGAGCTCCTCGACGCCATCCGGCTGCGCGAGATCTCGGCCTCGGGCTACGGGTTCCAGATCGAGACGACCTGGTGGGCCCACCGACGCGGCGCGCGAATCGTCCAGGTACCCATCGTCTTCAGCGAGCGGACGCGCGGCTGCCTCGAAGATGACCAGCGGCATCGCGCGCGAGGCGATGCTGCTCGTCGTTCGGCTCCGGCTGCAGGCCATCCGCGAGGCGATGCGCCGGTCGCTGATCGCGCCCGATGCGGACGCGACCTCATCGGCTAGGATGGCGCCTCGCCTCGCCGAGCGGCCGGATCGTGGCCGCAAGCCGAGCCGCCGCATGACCGTGAGCCGATGACGATCCGATCCCGACCGGTCCTCGACCGCAAGCACCGCCCGCGATGGCAGGATGAGCTGCGCACGCAGCAGCTCACCATCATCGGCTTCGCGGTGGCCATCGCCGCTCGCGCTCGGGATCTTCGGCGCCGCGGCCTGGAACGGCTGGTGGGACGTCGCACCTGCGCCCGGTCGCGTCGGTCGACGGCGACCACCTATCACCCTGAGTCGGCCCTCACCGTGCGCGAGCGGATCCTCACCGCCGAGACGATGGCCCGTCTGGCCGAGCTCAGGGCCAGCTCGTCGGCGGCCCGCGCGACCAGCTCCTCCAGCAGCAGATCGACGAGCCTCCGCCAGCAGCTTCAACGCATCCCGACAACGCGGCGGCATCGCTGGTCGACGATGCCGTCCTGGCCGCACGATCCGACGAGATGGGTGTCGCGGTCACCGACGAGATGGTCGACGCCGAGATCGCCGACCGCTTCGACCTCCCGAGCGGATCCTCGCCACCTCGTCCTCATCGATCCCCGCCCCGCGACGACGCCGAGACCGAGACGACGACGAGCCGACCGACGAGCAGGTCGCGACGGCCACGGACGAGGCGCAGGTGGCGCGTCGACCGGATCGATGAGGGCGAGACCTTCGCCGACGTCGCCGCCGACTCAGCGACGACTTCACGCGGTCCGTTCAGCGGCGACTCGGCTGGTTCGTCGAGGACGACGTCGCGTACGAGCGACTACTTCGAAGTCGCTGGCCGACGCCGAGGACGGCGACCTCGTCGGGCCGATCGAGATCGATCGCGGCGCCGTGGTGCTCCAGCTCGTGCGCGCCGGGTCGCGACGACGACGGCGGACCTGCGCCGAGCTGCTCGCGCGACCAGGGCGATCGAGCGACGCGACGTACCGCGTCCTACGTCGCCGACGACCTCCTCCCGACGCCTTCCGCGACCACTTCCGTCACCGAGGTCGTCGTGACCCCCGCCGAGCAGCGGCGCGTGGCACAGATCGTCATCGCCCCGGTGTCCGGCACCGCGGTCCCGCAGGAGCGGGCCCGACACGTCCTCATCCAGCCCGATCCGGAGCTCGACGACCAGGCCGAGGCGACCGACGAGCAGTGGGCGGCGGCCCTCGCCGAGGCGGAGCGAGGTCGCCGAGCGCTGCGCGCCGAGGACGCCGACTGGTACGCCCTCGCCGAGGAGCACAGCGACGACCCGGGCTCCGCCATCGCGCGGCGGCGACCTTGGCTGGTACGACCCCGCATCGTCCCCGTACGTCGAGGAGTTCGCGGCGACGCTCGACGCGCTGGAGGTCGGCGGGACCGAGCGACCCGGTGCGCACCGACTTCGGCTACCACGTGATCGAGAAGACCGGCGAGCGCGAGAGCCCCGAGGAGCAGGTCGCCGACCTGGTCGAGCGAGCTTCGCGACGATCCGGACGCGCTTCGCCGAGATCGCCGAGCGGTCAGCGAGAACCAGCGACCGCGGCCAGCGACGGCGGTGAGCTCGGCTGGATCGCCCGGTACCAGCTCGACCGCATGCTGGAGGAGGCCGTCTTCGCGCTCACCGAGGTCGGCGAGATCAGCGACCCGGTCGACGAGGGCGACCGTCGGGCATCGTCATCTACCGGCTGCTCGAGACGAGCGAGATCGCGAGATCGACGAGGATCAGCTGGCGCAGATCCAGCGCGACGGGTTCGAGCGCTGGCTCGACGAGGAGGTTCGCGACGCCGTCCAGACCTGGGTCGACCCGCAGTTCTCCTCGTCGACCACCGACGTCTGAGCCGATGAGCGGCGCGGCGACGCGGCCCCTCGAGCTGCTGGTCGCGAGCGCCGGCGTTCGACCGCCGATGGCGTCCAGGTGGCGGCTCGCCCGCATCGGCTTCCCCATCGCCTTCGACCCTCCGTGCCCCTCCTCGTCCTGGGCGCGCCCGCGGGCGACCGCCGACGCTCCCGGGACGGCACGCCCGCTCCGGGCCGCTGCCGTGCTCCGCTCGCTCTACCCCGCTGGCCACCCGCTTCGCGAGCCTGCCGGGACCGGCGACATGCCGGCTCGACGGGCCTGGACGACGCGACACTGGCGGCACCGACTGGCTGGTCCCCGCGCTCGATCCGGTCGACAACCTTGCCAGTCCGCACGGCATCGCCGCCATCAGCGCGCGGCTGCGCGCGCCGGATGGATGCCCGTGGGATCGGAAGCAGACGCACCGGACGCTGCGGCCCTATCTCCTCGAGGAGGCGTACGAGACCGTCGACGCCATCGAGAACGGCACGCCGGCCGACCTGGCCGAGGAACTCGGCGACCTGCTGCTGCAGGTCATCCTCCATGCCCAGTTCGCCGCCGAAGCCGGCGAGTTCGACCTCACCGACGTCCATCGGTCGATCGCGCCGAAGATCGTCCGCCGCCACCCGCACGTCTTCGACAGGCGTCGAGGTCGACGGGGAGCGACAGGTGCTGCAGAACTGGGAGACGATCAAGGCCGGCGAGCGCGCGGAACGCGGAAAGCACCGACGACGGTGCCTTCGGCGGCGTGGTCCGCGCCCTGCCCGCCCTGGCCGGCAGCCGCGAGATCCAGGAGCGCGCCTCGACGCTGGGCTGGGACTGGGAGCGGATCGACGGCGTCTGGGAGAAGGTCGGCGAGGAGATCGACGAGCTGCGTGCTGCGGCGCCGCGACGAGGAACGGCTCCACGAGCTCGGCGACGTGCTGTTCGCCATCGTCAACCTGGCACGCTGGATGAAGCTCGACCCCGAGGAGTCGCTGCGCGGGGCGAACCACCGATGGGTGGCGCGCTACCGCCGGTCGAGGCGCTCGCCGCGGCGCGCGGCGTCGACCTCGGCCAGCTGTCGCTCGCCGAGAAGGACGTGCTGTGGGACGAGGTCAAGCGCCGATGAGCGCTTCGCGGCGGATCGCGATCGTGGTCCATGCCATCTTCCCCGGCGACCCTCGCGTCCGGCGACAGAGCGATGCCCTCATCGAGGCAGGGTACGAGACGGACATCATCTGCCTTCGCCAGCCAGGGGAGGAAGCCGAGGAGTGGGACGGCGCGCGGCGAATCGTGCGCCTGCCGGTGAACCGCACCTTCGTCGGATTCGCCGGACACCTGGCCGAGTACGTCGCATTCACGGCGATGGCGGGCTGGAGCCTGGCTCGCGAGCATCGGCGACGGCGCTACGACCTGATCCAGGTCGCGACCGTGCCCGACTTCCTCGCCTTCGCGGCGTGGCCCGAGAAGCTGACCGGGGTGCCGATGGTGCTCGACCTTCACGAGGACATGCCCGAGTTCTTCCGCGACCGCTTCGCCGCCCCGCTCCTGCGACCGCTTATGCCCGTCGTCTCGGCAACCTCACGCGCCTCGGCGGCCATTGCGGACCGCATCATCACCGTCCATGAGCCGTTGCGCCAGCTCTCGATCGCGCGCGGCGTACCGGCAGGGAAGATCGACGTGGTGATGAACAGCGCCGACGCTCGGCTCTTCGACCCCGCCCGGTACGCGCGGCGGACGTTCATGGCCGACGGCGTGCTGCGGCTCATCCACCACTCCAACTTCCAGCGCATCTACGGGCTGGACACGGCGATCGAAGGGCTGGCGCGGCTGCGCGATGACCTCGTCTGGCGCCTCGACGTCTACGGCGACGGCCCGTGGCGCCCGCAGATCGAGGCAGCAATCCAGCGAACCGGGACGAGCGCCCGGGTGACCCTGCACGGGCGAGCGTCGCTCGACGACCTGCCCGGCCTCTTGGCCGAGGCGGACATCGGCCTCGTTCCGTCCGTCGACGAGCCCTACCTGCAGTACTCGCTGAGCACGAAGCTGCTGGAGTATGCGGCGATGGGCGTCCCGATCCTTGCCACCGATCTGGCGACCTTCCGCCATCACTTCTCGCCGGATGCCATTCGCTTCGTTCCCGGCGGTGGGGGAGAGGCGCTGGTTGCCGCGATCGAGGAGATGGTCGCCGATCCGGCGGGAACGGTCCGCATGGGCATGACCGCCCAACGCGAGGCGACTGCCTATGACTGGCAGGTCCAGAAGCAACACTACCTGCAGATCATCGGCCCCCTCGCTCCGTTGCCCGGCTGAGGGTCACGGCTCGCCGGACGCACCCGGGGTGGGCGTCGTCATTGGCATCCGTGTCGGCTCCGAGGTTGGCGTCGGAGTGCCCGACGTGGGCGGTTCGGTTGTCGGCTCCGGCTCCGGCGTCGCCGGTCCTATCGTCGGCTCCGGCGCCGGCTCGGAGGTCGGCGCCGGATCGCTCTCCGACGGGCTCGATGCTGCCGACGGTGTCGGGGACGGCTCGATCGAAGGGCTCGGGACATCGGCGCCTGGGTCCACGGGCTCACCCCCGGTGACACCGAACGTGGCCGCTCGACTCATCCCTCGATGCAGGAAGGCGGCCATCTGACCACGCGAGACGTCGTCCCTCGGGCAGAAGCGATCCGTATCGCAGCCACCGGTGACGCCCGCAGCGGCCAGGCGGTTGATGTCGTCCTCGTGGGGGCTGCCACGGTCGTCCCCGAAGAAGTCGGTGGACGTGGCTGGGAGGTCGATGGCTCTGACCAGGAAGCTCGCCATCTGCTCGCGAGTCACCGGCGCTCGGGGACAGAAGCGGCCGGGTCCGCACCCGGCGGTGATTCCGGCTGCGGCCAGCCGGTTGGTATCCGATTCATGCGGCTGCCCGCCGTCGTCGCCGAAGAAGTCGCGATTCGTGGCAGGCAGCCGGAGAGCTCGGACCAGGAAGCTCGCCATCTGCTCGCGTGTCACGACCGCCATCGGGCAGAAGGCGTGGGTGCCGCACCCGCGAGTGATGCCCTTGGTCGTCAGCCAGATGATGTCCGACCGGAAGATCGACGCGTCGATGTCGCTCATCGAGGTCGAATCCCGCAGGGTTCTGGCGTCAAGGGCCAGCCACGATCCGTCGAGGGGGCCGCTGGTCAGCAGGACGGACGGTCTGCCGTTGATGCGGCTGTAGTGCGTGTAGGTCCATGTGGCTGCCGACGTGGTTGCGGAGACCAAGCCAGTACTCGCCCCCGACGCGTCATACGTCGAACCGACGTAGGTTCCCGCCTCGGTCCGAACGGATCGATGGCGATAGAAGTAGAGATCGTCGGTGAAGCCGAGCGGCATGGCACGTGAGGACTCGCGCACCCAGTGTCCGGCAAGCGCCCCGTGCGTCACGTACATCCAGATGCCGTTGCCGGGCTGGTGCCGCCCTCCCGGGACCTCGCGTCTCGAGTAGGGGGCCGCCACCGTCTCCGGGATGGTGACCGACAGGGCAAGGGTGCCATTGCCCGCCGAGTCGAATCGATAGCCGTCATGCGGACCCGCGCTGAGCTGGACCGAGCCGGCAGACGGTCGCGGGTTGTCACCGAGGTAGGCCTCCGCGAGCGATGCGAAGTGCCAGTGTCCGGTGATCCGGAACATCGACACGAACTGGTTGACGTGCGTGGGGTGATATGCGGGATTCCGGATCTCGCGCTCGAGGCATACCTCGCTGAAGCAGTACTGGCTGATCCCACCGGGCACGCGTGCCGGTCCCACGCCACCGAGGTAGGCGCTGTGCATCGCCCCCAGTGTCAGCAGCCGGGCCTCGGGGTCGTCCGTGATGCGCCAGTAGTCGTAGAGGCCGAAGAGCGAGAAGTTGTGACCGTTGAAGGTCCGATCGAGGGGGACCGTCGGGTACTCGTCCAGCCACAGCCGGTTGTGCTCCACGTCGACCACCCATGGGCGGTCGCCCATGCGGGCCACCTTGAACGATCGGAAGACTCGGTCGGCCGCCTGTCGCCATGCGGCGTCCTCGGTCCACTCGAACAGGCGGACGAAGGCGGACAGGGCGAGGCCCTGCGCCATGGCCGAGTACCACGGGGCTGAGAAGAAGCTCCGGCCGGTGCTGTAGTTGAACGAGTATGGAAAGAACATGGCGTCGCCGTGCATCTCGGCGGTGGCGAGGAGTCGTTCGCCATTGGCGATCGCGCGCTCCAGGTACAGCGGATCGTCGGTGAGCCAGTAGTTCCGCAGCATGTACGCAGCACAGCGTGCCTGCGCGACCGGATGGTTGTGGATGGTTCCGTCGGCGGCGCGATACATGGCAACGCCGAACGTGTCCGTCATCGGGCATGTCACGATCGTCGTCCCGTAGTCCCGCTGGACCTCGATCGGCAGACGCGTCAGTTCGTACGGGCCGATCTCGAAGGAGAATGGCCCGACGACCGCCGTCTCACCGGTTGGCAGTCTCCCGAATGGCTCGTCCGGCGCCGCCGAGGCTGCGGGGAGCAGGATCTGAGAGACGACGATGGTCACAATGACGATATTCGGACCGAGTGCCCCGTTCACTGCTCCCTCCCCCCTCCAGCAGGCCGTGCCGGCATCCTAGCAGGGGGAAACGGTCAGCCACGACCCGCCCCTGGCATCGAATGGTAGTCTGACGCGGCCGAGCGCCATCGGTCAGCGAGGCACCTCGGCACCCAGCGGTCGGGGCGTGGCGCAGCCTGGCAGCGCGCCTGCTTTGGGAGCAGGAGGTCGCCGGTTCGAATCCGGCCGCCCCGACCAGGTTTCGAGCCGTATGATCGCGCCGGATGCTGACCGCCCTGACGTTCGCCGTGGCATTGACGGCCGCCCTGCTCGCGACCCCCATCGTCCGTGGGATCGCCATTCACCGCGGCTTCCTCGACGTCCCGGGTGGGCGCAAGATTCACCAGGCGCCTGTACCGCGACTCGGTGGAGTGGCCATGGTGATGGCCTTCCTCATCGCGATCGGTGTGGCTTCGCTCAGCGCGCAGAGCATGGGCGGTCCGACTGGGCTCCAGCCGGACCGGGTTCTGGCCATCGTGGCCGGGACGGCGGTCCTGGTGGCGGTCGGGATCGTTGACGACCTCCGGGGAATGCGCGCACTCGTCAAGTTGGCCGCCCAGGTGTTGGCCGCGGTCATCGCCTGGGCGCTGGGGCTGAGCATCGAGACGCTGCATCTCCCGTGGATCGCCATCGAGCTCGGATGGCTGTCACTGCCCGCCACCATCCTGTGGGTTGTCGCGATCATCAATGCGGTCAACCTGATCGATGGGCTGGACGGACTGGCCTCCGGCGTCGTGCTGGCTGCCCTCGGTGCGTTCGCGGTCGTCGCGGCGCTCGGACGAGTTGACCCGGCATTGATCGTGATCGCTGCGGCGTCGGGTGCGGCCGTCGGCTTCCTCGCGTACAACCTGTACCCGGCATCGATCATCATGGGTGACACCGGCTCGATGTTCCTCGGGTTCATCGTCGCCGCGCTGGCCATCTCGCTCACGCAGGACGGCTCACCTCCAGCCGCCCCCTGGTTCCCGATCCTGGCACTGCTCATTCCGATCGCCGATACGGCGTGGGCCGTCGTTCGCCGCGGGCTGGGAGGCGGCTCGGTCTTCGAGGCTGATCGAGGTCACATCCATCATCAGCTGCTGGCCCGCGGCGTGACCCAGCGAGACGCGATGCTCGTGCTGACCGCGGCGGCGGCCATCGGAGCAACCATCGCGATCCTCACCGCGCGCATCGGCTGACGGCGCCGCCCATGCTCAAGGCGAGGGCGCGTCTCGCGTGCTGCCGAGATACCAGCCGTCGAGGCTCCCGCCGGGCTTCAGGAGCTCCTCCATTCCCTCGCGGATCGAGTCGCGCTTCGGCGTGAGCACGTAGTTCGTTTCCGGATTCAGCGGGAGATCCACGAACTCGGGGTGGCCAAGCACCACCCTCTCGATGTCCGGGCCGGTGACCAGGGGAACGAGCGTCGCCAGATCGCCGGCACGGGATCGCGGGAAGTCGGTTCGCACCAGCGAACCGAAGGCCTCGAGCAGGGGCGGAAGCTCGAAGATCAGGTTGGCATCGTCGAGCTCGTCTCGCAGCGCCAGGAGGATCTCCTGCTGCCGGTCAGCCCGCAGGAAGTCGTTCTGCTGCTGGCGCGTCCCATCGGGCAGTTCGATCCATCCCTGCCGGCTGCGGGCGTACGCCAGTGCTGAAGCGCCATCGTAGCGATTGCAGCCAGCCGGAAGTTCGAGCCCACGCTGGCCGGTGACGGTGTCGTGGTAGGCCGGATCGACCAGGCGTCCGGGCAGGCACAGGTCGATGCCGCCGACCGCATCGATCACGCGCTCGAACCCCTGGATGTCCACCCGTGCGTAGTAGTGGATCGGAATGCCGAGGTACAGGCTCACCGTCGCCTCGAGCGTCGCGATGCCACATGAAGTCGCGTCGTCTGCGGTGTCGATGACCATCTCCGGGCACCACACGGACGGGTTCGCGGTCGCCTCCGCGGCGAGCTGGTTGATCTTGTAGGGGTACAGGCCGGCAGAGAAGAGCGATGATGATGGGAGGGGCACGAATCCCGTGTCGCGGGGGATGGAGATCATCACGGCGCTCTCGTCGGCCGGGTCGATGCTCAATACCAGGATGGTGTCAGTCAGCGATGTGTGGCGACCGGGTGCCTCGTCGACGCCGAGGAGGAGGAAGTTGATGCGCTCGCGACCGTCCCAGTCGTCCCGTGCTGAGCCGTCAGCAGGAGGGTCGCCATCGTCGTCGTCCGGGTCCGAGACCGAGGCGCCTCGGGGTCCCTCGGGCTCGGTGAACACGTCTCCGAGGGTGGCGTTCAGCTGCATCACCACCATCGCGACGTAGGCGTGCATGGCGATCGAAGCCAGCACCAGCAGCACCACGACGCCGAGGCTCGCCGGGGAACGCCAATCGCGGCGTCCTGAGCCGATGGGCCGCGCCCGTTCGCGACCAGCCAGGCCGGCATGAGCGATTGCGAAGACGCGCCAGGCCAGCAGGGCCGCGTTGAGGACGAAGACGCCGAGCAGGAACGGCGTTGAGAACACCTGTGAGCGGAGGGCGTCCATGCCGACCAGCCAGACAGCACCGATCGTCGCGACGACCACGACGAAGGGAGCGACGAGCAGCACCGACAGCATCCATCGTCCCAGGTAGGCCTGACCGAGGCCTGGGACGAAGAAGGACATGAGGGCGGCGAGCCAGGACAGACGCGGGCGTTCGGCTAGCGCCATGGCATCGATCGGTACGTGGGGAAGAGCGCGGATTCTAGCATCCGGACGAGCGTGCGGTCACCGACCGTGGAGTTGTCACGTCGACAGGACGGCCGCGCTTCGAATGCGGTTGCGTTGCCAACCGTCATCACCAGGTTGGTACGGATGGGTTAGTACGTTTGCGCCACCCGCGGCGGCGCCCCCATACTGGCCGCGCCGGCGCGGAGCCGGCCACGTCGTACCGTGACAAGGCAGTGCTTGTGCCACTTGAGCTGACGATCATCGCCGCGACCGCCCTCCTCGCCGGCCTCCTGCTGGTGGGGATCATGCTTGCGGGACGCGGGGAACACTTCGCGTCGCTGCCCGCGAGCCCGGCGCTGGCCCGCCAGTCGCCGGGCGGCGCCTCGCGCGAAGGGGAGAGCCCCGGCGCGGATCAGACCCTCCGCGTCGCGTGGTGGCTGACGATCACCATCGTGCTCCTCGGCGTCGGCATCAGCGGCTCCTTCGGCTCGGACCAGGCACCCATCTTCGTCCTGGGCGGGGCCGGAGTGATCGCCGTGGTCGTCTTTCACGAGCTGGCCGGATCCCGCAGGCGCAACCTCCTGCTCCGTCTCGTCGAGCTGGTCGCCGCCATCGGCCTTGTCGCCGGCCTGCTGAGCCTGACCGGCTTCGCGTCGTCACCCTTCGCGATGCTCTTCGCCCTGGTTGCCGTCGCCGCTGCACTCGGGTTCGGCCCGCGGGCGGGGCTAAGCGCCGCGGTCCTGGCAACGATGGCGTTCACCGTCGTCCTGCTCGCCGACCCCGCACTCGCCAGCTACGGCACCGATGACGTCCTTCGCCTCTCCTTCGGGTTGGGCGCGACCTGGCTACTCGCCTTCGTGTCGATCGCGCACGCGGACCGCCAGCGACGCGCGATGCGGCGGGCGATCGACCTGTCGCGCACGGACCCGCTGACCGGGCTGTTCAACCGTTCGCAGCTGTTTGTCACCCTCGAACAGGAGGTCAGCCGGACGCGGCGCAGCGACCGGGGGTTCTGCATCCTGATGATCGACCTCGACGGGCTCAAGACGGTGAACGATACCGGCGGTCATCTTCGCGGCGATCAGGTGCTGAGGGGCCTGGGATCGGTGATCAGCGGATCGATCCGAACCGTCGACAGCGCGTACCGCTTCGGCGGCGACGAGTTCGTGGTGCTGCTGCCCGAGACCGACATCGTCGGCGCGTTCGTGGTAGGCGAGAAGATCCGTCTCGGTGCGGAGGACCTCGAGTTGTCAGTGGGCTCGCAGACGAGCGTCAGCATCGGGCTCGTGTCGCATCCGGAGGACGGGCTGAATGCCGAAGAACTGATGCTGGCAGCCGACCGCGCGATGTATCAGGCGAAGTCGCTCGGCAAGAACCAGATCAGTGGCAATCCCCGTCCGCGCCCGCCGCTGCTCGGGCCTCGCTCGACCCTGGTGACGCCTGCCCCGAGCGCCGAGCCGGCGCCTGTGGTGGCACCCGGACCCCCGATTGAGACCGATCCGTCGCCGGTCGAGTCCGACGCGCCGGCGGCCGGGGCCGCGTCGGTCGAGCCGCGGGCGCCGTCCGCGGGCCGCGCAACCGCCGTGCCCATGGGTCCCATCGCGCTCCCCGAGACGAATGGGTCGACGGAGGTCGATGACGCCGAGCCGGACCCGCAGGAGGTCCGTCGACGCATCGCGACCGCGAGCCGCTCATTCGACCCGGATCACCAGGTGCGTCGCGCCATGGACGCGTTCTTCTCGCCGCCGCTCCCCCCGGTCGTGGACCCGGAGCAGACGGGGACGACGCCGGAGCACTGAGCCGCGGGCTCAGTGCTCGCTGATCGCGCTGCCGAGCGGCAGAATCTCCCACCACGTGCGGCCGGGGGGCAGCACGACCGGATCGCCGGTCTCGGCGTACGTCCACTCGGTGACGTCGTCGGCGGATGGCCGGGACCAGCGCACGTCATGCTGCTGCCCGTCGAGATAGAGATGGCCGTCACCCTCGCCCACGAGGAAGAGTCGGGTGCGCGGGTAGCCGCCGGGGTCGTTCTCGCCGACGAGAACCTCGGTTCGAACGAGTTGCACCAGCACGGACCGCGCCGAGATTCGGTCGCCGGTCACGGCGTCGGTATTCGGTGCGCCTTCATCGAGACGGAGCCATGCCGCGGCATCCGCGCTCCATTGCCAGCCGAAGTTCCAGAAGGCGGCGGTCTGGAACGTCACCGAGTCGACGCCGCGTCCGACGGGAACGTCGGGGTCGTCCCCGAACACCAGTGGCGCTCGCACCTCGCCGGCCCGATCCACCAGGCTCGCGAGCGAGCCGTCCTCCCCCATCTGCGCGCGGGCTTCGTCCACATCGAAGAAGACGTTGTGCGGCGGCCCCCATATCCCCGCGCGCACATAGAACGGCCATTGCCCGCTGATGCCGTTGACGAAGGGCATTTCATTGGCGGTGAGGCGGTTGAGCACCGCGCCGGCACCTCCGAACACGAAGGTCAGCGCCCGCGTCTGCTGCCAGTGGTCGAGGTTGAAGTAGCGCATGGAGCGGACGGGTCCGACCTCCGCCCCAATTGTCTCGGCGCACATGTACAACGCGCTGAAGCGAGTCGTGTTGCCTTCGACGGGACCCTCGATGACGAGGTCGGCAAGGTTCAGGCCGGACGGGGGACGCGCAATCGGATTGTTCTCGATCTGGACGAGAATCGGCGTCCGTTCGGCGAGTGCCGGGTCGTCGACCTGCGTGCCGTCCAGCGGGCAGACAGCGACGGGCGTGGGGCTCGGCGTCGGCGTCGGGCTTGGGCTCGGGCTCGGGCTCGCCGTCGGCGTGGGGCTCGGGCTCGGTGTCGCCGTGGGATCGGGCGTGCCCGGGCGTGATACCGCCAGGAAGCCGAGAACCACGGCAACGATGAGGAGCGCCCCGACTGCGAGCAGCGCGGGGCGAGAGCGGAGACGGTGCATGGCAGGGCCATGCTAGCGGCTGAGGTTGGTCGGCGCGAACGCGCTGCTAGACTCGCGACCATGCCGGGCTTCTCGACGCGCGCGATCCGGGCCGCCAGCCGCGTCCCCGCCGCCCCCCAGCCGCCCCTGAACGTGCCGATCTATGCCACGAGCGCCTTCGAGGTTGCCGATGCGGACGAGCTGGCCGAGCTGCTCGAGTTCGCGCGTCCGGGCCACTCGTACTCGCGCTACTCCAACCCGACCCATGCCGCTCTCGAGGAGGCGCTCGCCGAGCTGGAGGGTGCCGAGGCCGGGATCTCGACCGCGTCGGGCATGGCCGCCGTCCATGGGGTGCTGCTGTCCGTGCTGAGCGCGGGTGACGAGGTCATCGTTCCCCGGGCGGTGTACGGCGGGATCGTAGGGATCATCGACACTGTGCTCACTCGATCGGGCATCACAGCCCGAGCGGTGGACACCACCGACCACGCCGCCGTTGCGGCGGCCATCGGCCCGCAGACCCGCCTGTTGTGGCTCGAGACGATCAGCAATCCGACAACGGCCGTCGCCGACATCACCGCTCTGGCGGAACTCGCGCACGACCGCAGCGTCGTGGTGGCCGTGGACAACACCTTCGCGTCACCGGCACTCGCCGCGCCACTCGCGCTTGGTGCGGACCTGGTGGTCCACTCGACGACCAAGTACATCGGAGGCCACTCGGACATCATCGGCGGCGTGATCCTCGGCTCACGAGAACGTGTCGCAGCCGCACGCAGGATCGTCATCAATGCCGGCGGCAACGGCTCACCGTGGGAGGCGTTCCTCGCGCTGCGTGGCCTGAAGACGCTGGCGCTGCGGATGGAGCGCCACTCCTCCACCGCGCTCGCCGTTGCCCGCGCGCTCGACCGAGCCCCCGGCGTTGCTGCCGTCCGCTACCCCGGCCTGGCATCCCACCCGCAGCATGAGCTGGCCCGTCGCGTCCTGCGTGACGGCATGGCCGGCGGGATGCTTGCCGTCGATCTGATGGGCGGCCGCCCCGCCGGCGAGCGGTTTCTCGGCCGACTGCGGGTCGCCGTCCACGCCACAAGCCTCGGCGGCGTCGAGACGCTCGTCAGCCACCCGGCCAGCTCGTCTCACCGCCAGCTGGACGATGCGGGGCTCGCCATGGCCGGGATGAGCGCGGGCACGCTGCGGGTGTCGGTCGGTCTCGAGGACGTCGAAGACCTCGTGGTCGATCTGCTGGCTGCCGCGGCACCGGGCTGATGGCCACCGTCCGCGCCAGCGCAGCGCCGCCAGCAGCGGCGGAACGGTGGTCGCGCGCGGCGGAGCGTGGTCTGCGAGCCATGGGTGATGGCCGAGTCGGCATGGGCCTCCTGCTCATCACCGGACTGGCGAACGTTGTGGCCGCCCTGCTGCCTGGCGGGCCGACGCTCCTCGACGGGTGGCCCTACGTTCTGCTGCTCGGGTCATTGGCGCTCAGCGGGGTGGCCGCCGCCGCCGTTCGGGTCCCGGCGACCTGGCGGGAATGGCGACGGCCGGGAGCCGTCCGACCGGGAGCGGGTGCCATGGAGGTGCGCGTGGCGCGCGAGCCGAACATCGATGAGGTGACCGTCGCCCTTGCCGCCGCGGGCTACCGGACCCGTCGCGAGACGATCCGCGGGCGTTGGACGGTTCACGCGGTACGTCGCGGCTGGTCGCGGTTCGCGGGCCAGATCAGCCACCTCGCCCTGGTGCTCGTGGTGATCGGCGCGGCGATCGGCGCCGCGTTCGGGTCGGAGACGACGTTCTCACTGCTGCCCGGCGACCAGGCGCTCCTCGATATCCCGAGCGCTGGAATGTCGGCGGCGGTCCGCCTGGAAGGGCTGGACGCGCAGTTCGGGCCCGACGGCCGGCCGCGACGCCTCGACACCGCCGTGACGTTCCTGCGGGAGGGCCGGCCCGTGGCGTCCGGCACGCTGCGAGTGAACGAGCCCGGTGCGTTCGATGGGTATCTCGTGCACCCGTGGACCTACGGCCCTGCAGCACGTGTGCGCGTCACGACGCTGGGCGGGCGCGCGCTGCTCGATGCAGCCATCCCTCTCGACGGCGAACGCGGGGCGGTCCCCGTCGGCGCGGCGAGTCTCCCGACGGCTCGCCTCACGCTCGGGCTGGCGCTGGCCGACGCCGCGGCAAACGAGCTCGGCGTCAGCGTCGTGGATGGGGGCGGGCTCGTCGACGCGGCGCGCCTGCGGCCGGGTGAGGAGGCGCGCCTGGGTGACGTCATGGTTCGCTTCGAAGCGTTCGATGTCTGGGTCACGTTCCTGTCACGTCGGGACCCGGGACTCGCGGCGCTCTTCGGCGGCGCCGGGCTGTTGTGCACCGCGCTCGCGGTGAGCTTCTGGCTGCCCCGTCGACGACTCACGGTGCGCCCGGACGGCGACGGGCTCCGCATCACGCTGCGCGGCGAGCGGTTCGATCGTGTGGATTCGGAGCTCGATCGAGTGCTGCACCGTCTGGACGCGTTCGCGTGACGAGCGTCCTTGATGCCTGGCGCGCGATCGACCCGGAGGCTAGGCTCGCCTCAGGATCGATCGAGCTCGTCGCGCGCCCGGTGCGGGGCCTGGCGCGGACCCGCGCAACCCCACCACACCTCCCCGGCCTCCTGCCCGGACAGGTGCTGGTGGCGGACGCCACAGTGCTCTCCCACCGCCTCGACGATCTGGTAGCGACCTTGGCGGATGCGGGCCTCGAGCCCGCGGCGGTGTGGGTCGTCGGTGAGCGCACGCCACTGCTGGAACGCGCGGGCGCGCCGCTTCCGGTCCTCGCAGGACTCGGAACTGCGACGCATCTGGCGTCGCGGCTGATCGCCTACCTGGAAGGGGAGCGATCGCACCTCGCCACCGTGTCGGCCGAGGTCCGGCTCGCGACGGCAGAGGCCGCGCTGGTTGACCCGCAGCCCGGCGCGCCTGCCGGCGTCCTCGCGACGCGCTTGCGACGCGGGGTGGCCGTCACCATCGGTGGCACGCTCGCTGCCTTGCATCCACGGCCCGCGGGCACGGCCCTCGCGACGCGCTTCGCTGCCACGAACGCCCGCCTGCTGGAAGGTCGCGCCTCTCGGCCGAGTGGCACCCGTAGAACCCGCGACGGCCTGTTCATCCTCGAGCGTCCTGTGGCGTCCGGCGCGACGGCCTGGCTGTTCGACGACCTCCCGTTTGCCGCCGTCGACGAGGTGGCACTCGACGCGCTGGCAACGACTCTGCGCGCGTTGCTGCGACGCCCGACTGCTGTTTCCGCAGGCCCACGGGCCGTGGCGCGGCTGCCGCCGTCGACCGGCGATCCGGTGCGCGACACGCTGCTGGCGGTAGCTCGTGCCAATGGCCGCATCGCGCCGGCGGCGCGAACCCTAGGAGTGCACCGCAACACCGTGCTGTACCGATTGCGGCGTGCCGCGGCCGAGATCGGGATCGATCCGCGCCGGCCGGAGGATGCGATCCGTCTCATGCGGGACGCGGATCCATCGGACACCGAAGGCTAGGTGCCCTCCGCGATGGATCGCGACCGCGTCTCCGCCCAGCCGGCGATCTCGCCGAGCCCGGCAACCCACACCCCGGATGTCGAGGCCAGCCGCTCCAGGATGCCGAGGTAGGTCTCCCCCCACAGTCGGTAGCGGTCGTTCCCGGGATAGGAACAGCGGACGTGCCAGTCGAGGACCGCCAGGCCGCCGCCGTCGATCACCCGCTCGATCCCGGACCACACGCCGTCGATCGCTTCGGCCGCAGACGTGGCCCCGGCGCAGGCCGCGCTATCGAGTGCGATCACCGGGAGCTGCCAGGTT
Organism: uncultured Chloroflexia bacterium; assembly: GCA_963704115.1. Lineage (GTDB taxonomy): Bacteria > Chloroflexota > Limnocylindria > QHBO01 > QHBO01 > JACDBZ01. The sequence goes on along the minus strand of CAVPGY010000001.1, from coordinate 48,111 downwards.
CGGAGGGCTCGTCCCTCGGTCGCATCCCACGGGTGGTAGGGGAGCGCGATGGCGCGTCGCAGCCCCACCGCGTCATTGAAGGCGATCGACGAGTCATAGGCGAACCCCGCCGCCTCGTGGGCCCTCAGCGTTCGTTGGAGGTCGGGGCCGACCTGCCAGAAGTGGTGCCGGAGTCCGTGGACCGGCCCGCCGCTCAGCTCCTCGAGCCGCGTCCGCTCCGCGCCGAAGCGCGATGGGTCGCGCCAGGCGTTGTAGCTCGCGTGCAGGGCCAGCTCGATCCCTTCGCCGCGCAGCCGGCGCATCTCGTGCCTGAGGTGCGGCCAGCCCGCGTCGTACAGGACGTCGTTGATCGAACCGTACGACGCGTATGCCGGCACGACCGAGAACAGGAACGTCGATCGAAAGCCACGGGCGTCCTCGGCCTCCACTACTTCGCGGAACAGCCAGAAGTCGTTCGGGCGAGGGTCGCGCACGCGATGCGCGAGGTCGCGCGCAGCCCGCGCCGCGTACCAGGGAAGCCGCGCTGGTTGCGGCAGGCGACCAGCGCGCACGGCACGCAGGATGGCGTACTTGTCGGGCCGATCGACGTCGTGCGAGATCCCGATCGCGGCGCGCGCGCCGTTCGGCCACCGCGGTCGGGGTTCGTGGGCGCCCAGCCGTGGCAGCGCCTGTTCGAGGAGGCCGACATAGCGGTTGACGACGGCGTCGGTGACGCCGCTGTTGGCCGCGAGGTAGCTGCCCGCAGCCCGCAGCCGGCCGTGACCGTCAACGGCATCCCCGCCGGCGCCATCATTGATGGCATCGGTGACGAAGGCGAGGGTCCCGTCGATGATGTCGCCGGTCAGTCGCCACGGCGGACTCCCATCGATGAACCGAGGGGACAGCGGCGGTGGCCTCGCCGGATCATGCGGGATCAACAGCGCGTGAGGGCCGTGACTGCTGCCACGACCATGGTGGATGTACGGTGTGGGATCGGTGGGTGGGCGGTCGAGGAAGGTCGCTTTCAGGCCAACCGATTCGGTGAGCAGCTCGACCGCGTAGCGCCGCATCGGCGATTCCGATTCGAGGAACCAGTGGAGCTGACTCACGCAGACCCCCGAAGGCGCGCCTCGGCCTCCCTTCGCTGATCAGGCGTCAGGCGCCTGCAGATCGGATGGCGCTCCGCCTGCGTCTCGCGCGGGAGCTCGCCGTCGGCGACGAATCTCGCGACGGTCGTGGCCAGGAGCGCCGCGCCGGCCGACTCGACCCGCTCCTGAAGCGTTGCCAGGGTGTCGCCGGCGAGCGGCTCGACCTCGACTCGCGCCACGATCCCGCCGGTATCGATCCCGGCGTCGACGAAGTGCACGGTTGCCCCGACCGGGTCGCCGTTCAGCACGGCGTGGGGCACCACGTCGACTCCGCGGTATCTCGGCAGCAGCCCCGGATGGGCGTTCAGCGTGCCGTAGGTCGCTCGACGGAGCACGCTGTCCGGCAGGATGGGCGCCCCGGCGAGAATGAGGAGATCAGGGCGGAGTTCTTCGAGGGCCTCGACTGCCACGGATCCGGCGAGTGACGGCACCAGGACGAGCCGGTCCGCCCGTCCTGTGTAGAAGTCGGTCGAAAGCCACGGGTCCCCGCCAGGGCGCATGCGAGCCACGACTCGCCCCGCCGCCGCCCGGATCGTGGCGCGCAGGCCACGGCGTCGAACGACCTCACGGAGGCGGTCAACGAGCTGGCGCCCCGCCGGACGTTCGAGGAGGATGGCATCCGGGCGGGTACCGCGGTCCGTCATGGCGTCGAGGATGCCGGCCGCATGGCGGGTGCCGCGCGTCAGCAGGACGATCCGGGGACCGTCCCGCCCTTGTGCACTCTGCACATCATCTCGCCCGTCGCTGCGGAGCGTCACGGTGCCTCCGCGGGCTCACGGTCAGATATGGTCATGGGCGACCCATCGTACATTCCCCGGAGGACCCCCATGGCAAACAGCAAGCTCGCCGCTGCCCTGAAGCTGGCGGACGATCGGAACCTGCGATTCGTGAGTCTCCAGTTCACCGACATCGTCGGCCAGGTGAAGTCGGTCCAGGTGCCGATGCACCAGCTCGAGGGCGCCGTCAACGGTGGCAAGTGGTTCGACGGCTCCAGCATCGAGGGCTTCGCCCGCATCGCGGAGTCGGACATGTTCCTCGTGCCGGACCTCGACACCTTCAGCGCCATTCCGTGGGAGCCCGGCATCGGACCCGACGGCAAGGAGAAGCTGCACACCGGATCGGCGCGGGTCATCTGCGACGTCTTCACGCCGAATGGCGATCCGTTTCCGGGCGACCCGCGCGGCGTCCTGAAGCGACAGCTCGAGCGCGCCAGGAAGATCGGCTTCATCCTCAACACCGGCCCCGAGCTCGAGTTCTTCCTCCTGCGCCGATCGAACGGCACGGTCGAGCCGTTGCCGCATGACGCGGCGGGGTACTTCGACCTCTCCGAGGACCTCGGGACCGAGGTCCGCAAGGAGATGATGAACTCGCTCGAGGACTTCGGGATCAAGGTCGAGACGGCGCATCATGAGGTGGCGACCGGCCAGCACGAGATCGACTTCGAATACGCCGATGCGCTGCGCACCGCGGACAACGCGGTCACGTTCAAGACCACCCTCAAGGCGGTCGCCGCGTCGAAGGGCCTGTACGCGACCTTCATGCCGAAGCCGTTCTTCGGCATCAACGGCTCCGGGATGCATACCCACCAGTCGCTGTGGGACATCAAGAAGGGGAAGAACGCGTTCAGTGATCCGAAGGACCCGTACGGCCTGTCCGAGACGGCGCGGCAGTACATCGCCGGCACGCTCGAGCACGCGCGCGGCATGATCGCCATCCTGGCGCCCCTGGTGAACTCGTACAAGCGGCTGGTCCCCGGGTACGAGGCGCCGGTCTACGTCGGGTGGGCGCGCATCAACCGATCGGCCCTCATCCGGATCCCGCAGATCAGCCATGGCAGCCTCAACTCGGTGCGCATCGAGCTGCGCTGCCCGGACCCGTCGTCGAACCCCTACCTCGCCTTCAGCGCGATGCTGGCGGCCGGCATGGACGGCCTCGAGCGCAAGCTCACGCCGCCGGATCCGGTCGAGGAGAACCTGTACCACTTCGACGCCGCCAAGCTCGAGTCACGCAAGATCCGCCAGCTTCCGGGCACGCTGCGCGAGGCGCTCGACGAGCTGAGCCGCGACGAGGTCATCCGCGATGCGCTCGGCGACCACGTCTTCGAGCGCTTCGTCGAAGCCAAGACCGAGGAGTGGGACGAATACCGCAACCAGGTCAGCGCCTGGGAGGTCGAGCGGTACCTGGAGGCATTCTGATCGAGCGGGACCGATCGGCCGCAGGCCATCGCCATGGGTCGAGGATCGAGGCCGGTAACTCCGGCAGGCGATCCTCGACCGATGTGATGACCGTTGCGAGGTCTGTCCGCTTCCAGGCGGCCAGGTTCGCGCTCAATTGCGCAACGGTCTCGCTTCCGACGATGATGCGTGCGCCATCGCTCCGCTCCCGCGCCCAGGCCAGGAAGAGCTCCCAGCGCTCGGCCCCGGCCAGGCGGCATGCGCCGTCGAGCTCGGTGAACACATTCCGCAGGGAGCCGAGGTGACGGGGCAACGCCTCGGGATCGAGGTGCGCGACCCCCTGCAGGAACACGCTTCGGACGAAGACCTCGCGCTTCGCGGCGCGAGCTCGCTCGAAGAATCCCATCCTGGCCAGACGCCGATCAAGAAGGCTGGCCGGGACCTGCAGGATCTCGCAGTCAGGATCCTCGAGGAGGGGCGGTGCGTCTGCCACGTCCACCACTGAGCATCCTATTGCCCCGATGCGGCCCGCGCGGCGCTCCTCGAGGAGGACCGACCAGGCACCCCCGCCGCTGAGCCGGCGATGTTCGTCGCGATGCAACAGGACGGCGTCGAGGTGGTCCCGGCCCAGCGCCTTCCGGCTGGCCGTGAGGCTTCTCCGTGCGCGGCGGCGCGACTCGGCCCGGTCCACATGTGCGCCGCTCACATCAGGCGCCAGCTTGGTGACGACACGCCACTCGCCGCCGATTGCGCCGATCGCGGCCTCGGCGGTCCCGTAAGCCCGCGCGGTGTCGATCGTGTCCACGCCCGCGTCCGCCGCGGTCGCGGCAATCGCCTCGATGGCGGCCGGCGACGGCATGCCGTCCCGGTTGGCGATGCCGTACGGCAGCCCCCACTGCGCCGACCCAAGGGCCAGGCGATGACCGCGATGAGGATCCTCGGTCACCAGGAGGTCCAGCCTCCATCGACCACGATCGTCTGGCCGGTGAGATAGCTTGCGCCGTCGCCGAGGAGCAGGACGATGACCTCGCCGATCTCCTCCGGTCGGCCGACGCGGCCGAGGGGAACACGCTGGGCGAGCTCGGCGACGAACGCTGCGTCGTCCGCGGCGGCTGTGCCGGGAAACGGGCCGGGAGCAACCGCGTTCACCCGGATCCCGCGATCGGCAAGGTGGACGGCAGCGTAGCGGGTGAAGGCGATGACCCCGGCCTTCGCCGCGCCGTAGGCGGGAGGATTGTGGAACCTCGGGTGCCGTCGGTAGGTAGCCGGTTGCGGCGCAACGAGGCCGTACATCGAGCTGATGTTCACGATCGATCCCCCCGTGGTCATCCGCGCCGCTGCCGCCTGCGTCGCCATCAGGACGTCGCCCAGGCCGCGCGCCAGCGTGTCCTCGACGCCCTCGCGTTCTAGGCTGCCGAGCAGCGCCCCGCCGCCCGCGTAGGCGTTGTTTACCCATCCGTGCACCCCGCCCGCCGCAGACGCGACCGCGTCGAGCGCGCTCGCCAGGCCATCATCGGTCGAGACGTCCGCAACGTGGGGGATGATCGCGCCGCCCGCAGCGCCGGCTTCGGGAGTCGAGTCGAACTTCGTGCACACCTCGTGGAGCGGAGGGTCGGAACGGCCGACGATCACGACGCTGGCGCCGGCGCGGGCCGCGGCGATGGCCATCGCGCGCCCGAGATGCCCTCCGCCGCCCGTGACCACGATGCCGCGACCCGCGAGTGAGCCAGGCGCGCTCATCCCTGCCTCGCTTCGCGCTGCACGACGGCCGCATTGCGTGATGTCACCTTGGGCATCCGGTCCAGGCGCTCCACCATCGCAGGGTAGCCGATGGAGTCTGCCGCTGTTCCAAACGCTCGGAAGGCCGCATCGGCCATGGAAAGGTCATCGGGTGTATCGATGGTCCACCGCCAGTCGGGCCGCGAGGGCCACGTCACGGGCGGGTCCCAGAAGGCCGAGCCGCCCCGCTCGCGGATGGCCGACGTCACATGCGCGCGGTGATACGCCGGCAGCTCGCTGGCGGCCACTGCGAGGAGGGCATCGGCCCTGACAACTTCGGGGGCATACCCGAGGGGTAGCGTCCGTGGCTCCCGTGGCACGAAGTGCTCGGCAGAGACCGAGGCCTCCCGAACAGGGCGCACGAGGTGGTCGATAATCACCGCGTCGACGAAGGGATTGTCGGCGGTCATCCTCACGATCCACTCGGGATTCTCCCGCTGCGCAATCGCAACGAAGCGCGATAGGACGTCGTCAGGGTGGCCACGGAAGACCTCGAGGCCCAGTGCTCGTCCCCATGCGGCGGTGACGTCATCCTCGTCGCGCGTCGTGGTCGCCATCCACCACCCGTCGACTGCCGCGGACCGCACTCGACGGACGATCCATTCGAGCACCGTTCGCCCGGCCAGCGGTGCGAGCACCTTGCCCGGCAGCCGCGACGAGCCCAGCCGGGCCTGGATCACACCAAGAACGTGAGGCACTCGGACGCTTCGCTCCTTACGCGTGCGAGCGGAGCCTAGCAGTCGTCGTCGGTCCGCGGGAGCAGAACGAGATCCCAGTCCATCGGCGTCCCACGCTCAATGTCGCGGGCGGCGCGCTGGCCGATGAGATCGGGCAGGTGCCGGGTGTGCAGTCCGTGTCCGGGCCGAACGCTGCGCACGTTCCGCTCGGTGAACTGTTCGCCTGCCGCGATCGCCTCCGCCACGAAGAGCGAACGCCGCAGAATGCGGCTCGCTTCCTCGGTCGCGGACGGCGTGTAGCTGACGGTACCGAGAGCTCGCTCGGTGAGCCGGATCTGGTCGACCATGGCTCGGAGCTCGACGGGCTCGAGTGAGAACCCGCCGTCCGGTCCGCCGTCGGCCCGTGAGAGCGTGAGGTGCTTCTCGACGATGGAAGCGCCAACCGCGACGGCTGCACTCGCCACCGCCGTACCCAACGTGTGGTCGGAGAGACCGACCGGCAGGTCGAAGCGACCGACGAGGTCCGGGATCGTCCGGAGATTGGCCTCTTCCGGTGGTGCGGGGTAGGCGCTGGTGCACTTCAACAGTGCGATCTCGCGTGCCCCGGCCCCTCTCGCTGCCTCTACGGCCTCGGTGATCTCTTCGAGCGTCGCCATACCGGTCGACATGATGATCGGCTTGCCCGTCTGCGCCACGCATCGGATGAGCCCCACGTCGACAAGCTCGAAGGAGGCGATCTTGTACGCGGGAACGTCCAGCGTCTCGAGCATCTCGACGGCACTTGCGTCGAAGGGAGACGAGAAGAAGTGGAGACCGCGCTCCGTCGCCACCTGCTGGAGCGGTTCGTGCCACTCCCACGGGGTGTAGGCCTCGGCGTAGAGGTCGTGGAGGGTGCGTCCATCCCAGACCGTCCCGGACTCAACCCGAAACTCCGGGCGGTCCGTGTCGAGGGTGATGGTGTCCGGCGTGTACGTCTGGAGCTTGACGGCGTCGACCCCGGCGTCCGCGGCCGCGTGGACCAGATTGACCGCGGCCTGGAACTGGTGCTGGTGATTCGCCGACAGCTCGGCAATCACGTACGTCGGCGCACCGCCGCCGATCCGGCGTCCCGCGATCTGCATGACGCGATTATCTCACCGGAGCGACGACCTCACGGAGCAGCAGCCGATCCGGCGACGGCGACTCGGCGACGCGGAACCCGGCAGCCCGAAAGGCCCCGACGGACGCCACATTCTCAACTCGTACCCACGCGAGCACCTCGAGCTGCCGTCTCTCAGCGGCGAGGCGGGCCAACCCGGCGGCAATGAGGCGCGTGCCGATGCCCCCGCGGCGCTGCTCGGGGGCGACCGTGATCGATATCGTTGCCTGGGCCCCCTCCATGTCGAACCGCACGACGCCCACCGGAGCCCCGCGGAGCTCGCCGATCCAGATCCGATGGCGGTCACTCGCGAGCCGCGGCGTGAGCCATGCCTGATGCTCCGCAGGGCCGACCGGGCGAGCGTGGAACGAGGCCTGGAGGCTCGTTGTGTCGTTCCGCCACGCGAGCAGCCGATCACTGTCGCCCGTGTCGGCAGCGCGAAGGCGAAGCGGAGCGGCGGTCATGGCCTTTGCGATGCGCTGAGCTCCACTGCCGTCCACCACCTGTGGACCGAGCGCGGCAATGGCTTCCCGCCGAGGCAGATCGCGCTGCAGGGTAGCGAACGCGCTGGCGATCGCCCCGGCGTTCACCCCTGGATGCGGGCCGGCGACGACGCCGAGCGCTGCACGCTCGAGCGCGTCAGCCACGAGCCGTTGGTTGCTGGCGATCACCACACCGACGACCGGCCGGCCGAGCCTGGCGGCCTCCAGGATCGTGGATCCACAGGCACTGACCACGATGTCGCACCATGCAAGCTCTCGCGCAAGCGACCTCGGCGATCGCACCACCTCGAACCCCGCGTCCCGCGCCTGCTGCTCGCGTACTGTCGCCGCAGGATGAGCGGCGCCGATCACGATTCGAGCCTGAACGCGGGGGTCGATCGTTGACAGTGCGTCGATCGCCACCCGCGTCGCGTCGCGAGGGTCGGACCCGCCCATGGTGACGACGGCTCTTCCTGCGACGGCAGGCTGGTCCCGGTCGGGTGTCGCGCGGGCGATCTCCGGGTGCAATGACGCATACGCTGGGCCGAGCAGGCTGTCGCCCGGGTATACGGCCCCCCAGCGACCGGGCGAGGCGTACAGGTTGCCGTTCACCACCAGCGTCGCGTCCGACGCATCTGCTCCGAGGTCATCGAAGACCAGGCGCGGAACGTCAGGTTCGGCCAGCGCGGCCCGCTGCGTGGGTCCCAGGTGGTAGCCGTCCACCACCACCCAGTCGGGTCGGCGCGCGGCGGCATCACGAGCGACCGTCCCGATCGCGTAGCGCTGCGCGAGCGATTGATGGCCATCCAGGAGGCTCGTGCTCGCCAGTTCGACGCTCCAGCCGGCCGCGACCAGTGCCCGACCCAGGGCGAGCGAGCGGACCACGTGGCCGGAGCCGAGTTCAGCGGACGAATCCGCATGGATGACGGCTCGCATCAAACGATCGGACGCTGCCTGAACCGCTCATGATCGGACGGTGTGCTCGCACACCCGGCCTGGATGATGCCGCTGGTCCGCACCGTCACAGCACGTCCGACGCTGCCCGCCTGACGCGCTCGATGACCGAGTCCACCTCGTCATCCGAAAGCCGTGGGAAGATCGGGAGGCTCACGGCACGGGAGTAGCGGTCTTCCGATACTGGACAGAGACCCGGCTCGAAGCCGAGGCTCCGGTAGTACGGATGCAGGTAGACCGGCACGTAGTGGACCTGGACTCCGAGGCCATCTGCGCGGAGGCGGTCGAAGAAGGCGCCGCGCCGGCCTGCATCGCGAACGAGAACGACGTAGAGGTGCCAGCCCGGCTCCGTGCCCGTGCGGACGGTCGGGCGTCTGAATCCCCTCGACCTCGGCAAAGGCCGCGTCGTAGCGCGCAGCGATCGCTCGTCGCCGGGCGACGAAGGGGCCGAGGTGCCGCAGTTGGCTGCGGCCCAGCGCGGCCTGGACGTCCGTGAGGCGGTAGTTGAAGCCGAGGTCATGCTGCTCGTAGCACCATGCGTCCGGATCGGCGGCCTGCATCTGTGCGGGATCACGCGTGATGCCATGGGTCCGAAAGCGAGCGGCGCGTCCGGCCAGTTGCCCGTCATTCGTGAGGATCGCACCGCCCTCGGCCGTCGTGATCGGCTTGACGGGGTGGAAGCTGAGCGCGCTCGCATCGGCCAGCGTCCCGACCGTGCGCCCGCCGTCGGTCGCGCCGAGGGAGTGGGCTGCATCGGCGAGCAGAGCGATCTCGCGTGGACCAATGGCTGACCGCAGCGCCGCGTAATCGGCGGGATGACCGGCGAAGTCCACGGCGACGATGGCGCGAGTCCGATCCGTCACCAATGCGGCGGCAGCAGCCGGGTCGATGTTGCCCGTGCTCGGATCGACGTCCGCGAAGCGAACGGTCGCGCCGAGGTACAGCGCGGCATTGGAGGTCGCCGCGAACGTGAGCGGTGAGGTGATGACTTCGTCGCCCGGGCCGATGCCGGCCGCGAAGTACATCGCGTGCAAGGCGGCCGTGCCGGAGCTGACCGCCACCGCGTGACGGGCGCCCGTGATCTCCGTGAGCGCGGATTCGAACGCCGGGACTGCCGGTCCGGTCGTCAGGAAGTCGCTGCGCAGCACCTCCGCGACCGCAGCGATGTCGTCCTCGTCGACCCACTGACGTCCGTACGGGATCGGGTCAGGCATCCGTGATCATGTGTCTCAGTTCGTCCACGCTCAGCCAGCGGTCATTCGTGTCGCTCGCATAGGAGAAGTCTTCCGCAATGGCGGAGCCCACGGTGCGATCGGCCGGCCAGAAGTCGAGCTCCGGCTGGATGACGAAGTACGCGCCGGCGTCGACCGTGGGCGCGCATCACTGGCACTGATCATCTCCTCGTGGAGCTTCTCGCCGGGGCGAATGCCGACGATCTCCAGTCGCGCCTCCGGAGCCATGGCCGCCGCGAGGTCGATCACGCGCATGCTGGGAATCTTCGGGACGAACAGCTCACCGCCGTGCATCCGCTCGAGCGAGCTCAGCACGAACTGCACGCCTTGATCGAGCGTGATCCAGAAGCGCGTCATCCGCTCGTCGGTGATCGGAAGGACCCCGGTTGGGGCCAGCCTGGCGGAAGAAGGGGACGACGCTGCCGCGGCTTCCCACCACGTTGCCGTACCGGACGACCGAGAAGCGGGTTCTTCGGCCGCCGGCGTAGGCGTTGCCGTTCGACGAACAGCTTGTCGCTGACGAGCTTCGTCGCGCCGTACAGGTTGATCGGGCTGCACGCCTTGTCGGTGCTAAGCGCCACGACGCGCTCCACGCCCGCAGTCGATCGCAGCGTCGATGACGTTCTGCGCGCCGTGGACGTTGGTCTTGACTGCCTCGAACGGGTTGTACTCGGCGGCGGGTACCTGCTTGAGCGCCGCGGCATGGACGACGAAGTCGACGCCGTGGAAGGCCCGGTACAGGCGGTCACGGTCCCGCACGTCGCCGAGGAAGAAGCGCAGCCGTCCCTCGCCCGGGTACAGCTGCTGCATCTCGTACTGCTTCAGCTCGTCGCGGCTGAAGACGATGATGCGTCGGACGTCCGTCTCGTCGAGAATGGTCCGGACGAACCGCTTTCCGAACGAGCCGGTTCCTCCGGTCACGAGAAGAGACCGACCGTCAAGGATGCTCATAGGCGGCCGATTGTAGTGGGGCGAGGCCGTCCCGCAGCGCCCACTTCGAGGAGCCACTCGGCAGCGCGTTCAGCTGCACGACCGTCGAGCGGTCCGATCCGATCACCGAGGGCTGCCCGCTGCCGAGCCACGAGGTCGTTGCGATTGGCGCGTTCGAGCAGTTGGGCTGCTGCTGCAGCCGCCTCATCCCTACTTCGAACACCGATCGCGATGCCATCCCGCGCGAAGGTCACCGGGTCAACGACGCCGGTCGGGGTGACCGTCATGGCCGGAACGCCTGCGAGGACGGCGTCAAACACGCTCTGGGATGACGCCGTGACGAGGAGCCACGCGTGGGGGAGCAGGGCGTGGAGGGAGCGGTGCCGCTCGACGCGGACGACCAAGCCGGGCGGCCGCTCGATCGACCGAACGAGATCCTGCACGCCGTCGTGCATCTGCGTCGGATGGGGAAGGATGACCAGCTCGGCCGGTCGCAGCCGTGCGGTGGCCGCGATGGCCGCCTCCATCGCCGTTCGCTGGATGACGCTCCGCAAGGCGGGGTGATCCTCGTCGGTTGGCTGTGCGGCGAAGAGCACGTGGCGTGGATCATCTGGAGGCTCGGCATCGGCCGCGGCCAGCACGGCGTCGTGCCGAAGAGGACCGACTTCACGGATCCTCTCGGTGGCCAGGCCGGCCAGCCGCATGGTCTCGGTAGAACGCGGTCCATAGACCGCGACCTCGTCGTATCCCATGCCGGCGCTGCCCCAGGGGTCGGCGGCTTCGGCGTGCGGGAGGTCGACAACGGGGATGTCGTACGTGCGTCCAACGGCAGGAGCGAGGCGCGCCAGCTGACCGGACTCGCTGAAGCAGGCCACGAGGCGGGGGCGGACTCGCGACAGCAGACCATCGATCCGCGAGGCCTCGACGGACAGGATCGGAAGGCCGCGCTGGAGCAGCAGCCAGAGCCGATCGGCGTCGGCATCCGACAGGTGTGTCGACCACGCCTCCGGCGGACTCGCGAATCTCGAGGTCGTCGCCATCGCGTGCGACACCAGGGAGGGGATGGCCGTTGGTTGGACGGCATCGGCCATCCGCACCGTTGCGCCCGGGACGGATCTCCCCCTCCGGGTCGCGGCATCCACGACGAGCGCGTGAGCTCCGCGCGCCATGAGCTCACGTTCAATCGGCGCGAACAGCGTGGCGTGGATCGGTTGGGTGACCAGGGCCATGACGTCGACCGACGCCCTGGGGATGCGTCTGCGGCGCAGGGTGGCCACCCCCGCCATTGCCGCTCTGGCAACGGCACGGATCCCCGTCAGATGACCTGCAGATGAGGCACTGGGCCGGAGAATGGCCGTATACAGGAGGTGTTCGGCCGCGGAGGTGAGGTCCACCTCCCGCCATCTCAGGGCAGGCCGCACGCTGTTCGGAAGTTCGCCGATCAGCCTCCGGGCGCGCTCGCGAGCCGACCGCTCATCGCCCCTCACGGTATGGCCGGCTCCTCGGTCGCCACGTCGCGCGAGAGCGCCCGCAACCGCCGCACCGGGGCCATGCACACGACTACCGCAGCGCCGGCGTAGGCGGTCCAGACGCCGGCGTGGGCGGCACCTGCGGCCACCGACGGGTCCGTGTCGATCGCCCGGGCGAGCAGGACGGCGCCGACGGCCGTCAGCCCCAGGATGCTCAGCCGCGCCCAATCGATCCGCATCGGGTACTGCCGGCGCGCCAGGAGGTAGGTGCCGGCACCGAAGCCTGCGTAGGCGATCAGTGTGGCCCAGGCAGCTCCCATGATGCCGAACTGGGGGATCAGGAGCGCGTTGCTGGCCACGTTCAGGGCCGCCGCCGAGAACGTGATGATCGCGAGGGGACCCGTCCGCTTGGTGAGGAAGACGACGGTGACGAACATGACATACAGGCCCTGGAAGATCGAGGCGAACGCAATCACCGGCATCACGTCGGCGGCCGGCTCGTAGCCGGGTCGCGCGACCACCGCGATGATCTCAGGGGCGAGCGCCGACACGCCCACGGCCATGATCAGGAAGCCACCGATGACGACCGTGGTCATTTGGGTGTACAGCTTGGCCGCAGACGGTCGATACCCGATGCGGAAGAAATACGGCGACCAGGCCGCATTGAACGAAGTGATGGCGATTCCGACGACGTAGCCAAGCTGGTACCCGACGGCATAGATGCCGACCTGGGCGCGAGCCTCAAGCGCGGAGACGCCGATGAAGATCACGATCAGCCAGCGGTCGGCAAGTCGAAGCGCCCAGGCCGACAGGGCGTGGGGAAGCATCGGCAGCCCCAACGCCAGGGCGCTACGGAGCGTGCGCCGGTCGAATGTCCAGACCCCCATGCGGCTGACAACCACGACGGCGACCATCAGCACGCCCGTCGTGGCGATCAGCTGGCCCGTGAGGACTCCTGCAGCGCCGAAACCGAACACGGCGACCAGGACGACGGAGATGGTGCTGCTGACGAGGAATGAGCCGACGTTCAGGCGGAGGAAGCGCCCGGCTTGGCCCGTGGCGCGATAGAGCGTGGACGGGACAAACGTGATGGATCCGACAGCGGCCAGCAACAGCGCGAGCAGACCGAGCGGGATGAATGGGGTTCCGGCGAAGAGCTCCTCGAAGAACGGGCCAGCGGCGAGGGTGAGGAGCACCGTGAAGCTGCCGGCCATGACCATCGAGAAGATCGTCACGGTGCTGTAGAGGCCGGCCTGGTCGCGCCCCGACCGATCGAAGTGGAGGCGCATCAGAGCCGCATCTGTCCCCAGGTGGTAGACGATGCCCAAGATGCCGGCCAGCGATGTCAGGAGGGCGAGGGCTCCGTAGTCGGCCTGCGACAGGAACCGGACATAGACGGGCAGAAGGAGAAACGCTCCGAGCTTCGGCGCGATGTTGCCGATGCTGTAGAGGGTCGACTCGCGAAGCAGTCGTCGCAGGCTCACCGGCCGGATTCTAGCCGCCGGCCCGGCGCTCGCCGCCAGCGGGTGCGTGATCGGGGCCGGTGCATCCCGGTATCCTCGCCGCATGCCTCAGCGCGCCCGGCGCCTCCTGCTGATCTCGATGTACCCGCTCGATCGCGGCGTGTGGGGTCCCATCGCCCGGATCACCAACCTGCGCGACCAGCTTGCGACGATGGTCGAGCTCGACGTCATCGCCGCCGAACGGGGCCCGCGGCGAGGAGCGCTGGCGCGCTATGCGGTGTCAGGAAGGCTGCGCGGTCTGGACGGGATCTACGTCGAGAACAGCTCGACGCTGCCATCGGAGACCGACATTGCCTTCCTCGCCCTTGCCCGCACGCTCGGGATCCCGGTGCTCACCTATATCCGCGACGCACAGCACCTGTTCGATGAGTATTACCCGGTGACGTCGCTCAAGCGACGCGTGGCGCGGTGGCTCTTTCGACCGACCATCGGTGCGCTGCGGCGAGTCTCGACCCGGGCGGCGTACCCGTCCATCGGTCTTGCGCGGGCGGTCGGGGAGCCCGATCCCGATCCGATCCTGCTTCCCCCGGGCAGTCCGCCACCCGCCGATGTCCCGCGACGTCCGGGCGCCAGGGCCCTCCTCTTCGTCGGCGCCATGCGGTATCCGGTCCACGGGCTCGACCTTTTGCTCGGGGCAATCGAGCGCGTCCGAACCGAGGGCAACCAAATCGACCTCATCTGCGTCTCGCGTCCAGGCGAGGAGCCTCCGGAACCCCGACCTTCGTGGATCCGGGTCGAGCGCGCGTCCGGGGACGGGATCCGAGCCCTGCTTCCGGAGGTCATCGCCACCATTCAGCCACGCCTCCGGAGCCCGTACAACGACCTGGCGGTGCCGATCAAGGTCATGGAGTATCTGAGCTATGGGCGGCCCCTGCTCGTCACGGACTGCACCGAGCAGGCTCGGATCGTTCGAGAGGCCGGTGCGGGAATCGTCGTGGCGGATGAGATCGATGCCCTTGCCGACGGCATTCGTCGCATCGCGCTGGCCGATGACGCCACACTGGAAGGCTGGTCGAGCAACGCCCGTGAGTCAGCCGCCCGGTCATCGTGGGCAGATCGCTCTCGCAGCATCGTCGATCTGCTCTCCAGGCTGTGAGGCACCGGGTTCACTACAATGACCGCGGCCTGACAGGCACCCCGGCGTGCCACAGTCGACCAATGGTGCATGACGCCACCGACTCGGGCCGCACACCGAACAAGAGCACTTCCCCATCACCCCCATGATCACCTCCGTACAACGGCTCGACACCCAGGCCGGGCGCGCCGCGTTGATCGCTGTCGCCCTTCTCGCGGCGACGATCGCCGGGGCCTGGATCGCGTGGCCGGTATTCGCCGGCGCGGCGGCCGTCGCGCTGGGCTTCGTGGCGTACTCCGCGCACCGCTGGCCGCTCCCGACGCTGGTCGTGTCCGCCCTCTTCGTGCTCTTCGATCCCGTCCTGCTGCGCACCGCGCTGCCCGACTGGATCGACCTCGGCCCCATCGGTGCGAGCGAGCCGATGCTGGCCGTGACGGGCATGGTGATCGGGCTGGCCGCCATCCGACGCGGAACGTTCTGGGCCGTCCTGCGCGACCCCTTCCTGTGGCTGATGACGCTCTTCGTGGCGGTGGCGATCGCATCGGCCGTGGTCAACGAGACCCCGCCACGGGTCGCGGCGCTCGGGATCGTCATGACCATGGACGCCATCGCGGTCTACGTCATCGCCCGCCTGGTGCCGACCACGGAGCGGCAGGCCACGCTCGCGATCACGTGGGTCGTCGCGGTGGCGCTGCTGGCGGCGATCATCGGCATCCTGCAGGTAGTGCTCCACCCCGACCTGCTCGGTTTCGCCTCGTTCGCCGGACGCTTCGGTGAGGGCGGCCGGATCACGTCGTTCCTGGGCAACCCGAACATGGTGGCTGCGGTCGCGGGTTTCACGCTGCCGTTCCCGCTGTTCGCCTCCCGACACCTTGCCGACGATCGCGGACGATGGGTCGCCTTCGGCGCGCTGGTTGTCCTCTGCGTCGCGCTCCTGCTGACCTTCTCGCGCGGTGCATGGCTGGCGGTGGTGGTCGGCCTCCTATTCACCTTGCTGGTGCTCGATCGCCGCGCGCTCCTGACGCTGGTCGCCGCCATCGCCCTGGCGTGGCTGGTCACCATCGTCCTGCCACGCAACCTGCTCATCGCGGAGGCGGACCTGCCGCTCTACTTCCCGGAGGGCGGGGCGCCCAGCATCATCGACTCCACCATGGATCGCCTCGATGAGGTCTACGAGCGTCGTGACCTCCGGATGCGGTTCATCCGCGAGGGGATACCGGTCGTGGTCGAGAACCCGTTCCTGGGAGTTGGCCCGGGCCGCTATGGCGGGGCGGCGTCGGCCATCGTGCCGTCGCCGGTCTACGAGGAGTACGACACCAGCCTTTATGGCTTCCGGACGATCCACAACTTCTGGTTGCACCTGTTCGGCGAGGTCGGGATCGTAGGCGGGCTCATCTTCGTGGTGGCGATCGTCGTGCTGTGGCTTCGCTTCGTACGCGCCGCCCTGGCCGAGGCGGACCCACGACGGCGTACGATCCTGGCGGGGACAGCCGCGGCGATCTCGGTCGTCACCGTCAACAACATGACCGAGATGGTCTTCGAGGGGAATTTCCCGGGCTTTGTGGTCTGGTTGGTGATCGGGATCGCCTCGATGATCGCGCCCCCGCTCACGCTCCTCGGGCCGGCCCGCGATCCCTCGCCGGCCTCAGCGAGAAGGGCCAGCCTGGGCGCC
Source organism: uncultured Chloroflexia bacterium (assembly GCA_963704115.1). GTDB lineage: Bacteria > Chloroflexota > Limnocylindria > QHBO01 > QHBO01 > JACDBZ01. The sequence goes on along the minus strand of CAVPGY010000001.1, from coordinate 31,879 downwards.
GGCGAGGCGAATGCCCGGTAGCACCAGCAGCGTGGCGAGGATGAACGGCGCATAGCCGCTGACGGCGAACGACTGGAGCAACGTCAGGCCCAGAAGTGCCAGCCACGATGGGATGAACCAGCCGCGAAGGCGGCGCAGCCGCTTCGTCATGAGCTGGCGCAGTGGCCACAGCATCATCGCGGCGAAGGTTGCGATCCCGAGTGCGCCGGCCTTGAGGCCGACGGTCAGGTAGGCGTTGTCGACGCCCGGCTGGCTGCCGGCCGTGTACGCACGGAAGCCGCCCCATGCCCACGGGATGCGTGCCGGCTGACCGATCCCGTGGCCCACCACGGGCGACCCGGCGGTGTCCGCGAACGCGAGACCGTAGGAGGTGAACCGACCTCCCGCCTGCGCCCCGAACCCCGCGTTCTCGGTGTCGTCGAACACGCGACCGAGCGACGGACGCACCGGCCGGGTCTCGGACGGCGCACCGGATGGCGATAGCTCGTCGGAGTAGGCCCAGTCGGGAGTCCAGATGCCAATGCCCGCCTGATAGGTGCCGAAGCCACCGATCAGGCCGATCCCGACGGCCAGCACGGGGGCCGCCGCGCGCCGTGCGATCACGCGACCCCGGGCCCAGCCGGTGCCGGGCGCCAGCTCGAACGCCACCCAGAGCGCCGTCATCAGTCCCACGCCGAGCACGCCGGCGATCAGCGTCCGGGTGAGGGTGACGCCGATCCCCGCGGACAGGAGTGCGATGAGCGCGGCAAGGGGAACCGAGGGTCGTCGGACGAAGCGATCGACCACCATCGCCACCGCCACGAGCAGGAAGACCGCCTGCCCGTAGTGGAGGCGAAGCCGCGGGTCGTAGGCGTACGCACCGTACTTCAGTCCGCCATGGAACATCGGCATGAGCAGCGCGAGGATCAGGATCGCGGCGTAGATCGTGAGGCCCCAGATGACCGCCCGCATGATGGCGGGCCGGCGGGTGCTGGACAGCAGCGCGACGAGGCCGATGCCGTAGAACGCCCACCACCGCGTGTCGCGCACGATGTCGCGCAGTGCCTGGTCGCCAAGGGTGCCGATGCCCAGTGCAAGCAGACCCACCGCGGAAAAGGCGGCGACTGGCACGATCGACGTCCAGCGAATCGTGCGGAGTGACCTCAGCCGCCCGGCAAGTGCCGGGAGCGCCAGGACGACCGCGACCACCGGCACGATGTCGTGGGCACGGATCGGTACATCACCCAGGATCCTCGGCAGGCCGACCTCGCTGCCGCGACCGACCGGCAGCGCCAGCATGACGACGAGGGCTGCCGGGACGGGACCGAGCTTGCGATCGAATGACAGGAGAATGGCCGCGCCGCCCGCCAGCAGGATCGGCGCCCAGCCGTTCGGGAAGAACAGCACGAAGGCCAGCGCCCCCAGCAGCAGCGCGTATCCGGCAATCACAGCCAGCGCGCGCGCACTGAGCCGGCGCCCGATTCTTGGCGTGGATGCGGCGTCCTGCGCGCGCTGCGGCTCACCCCGCACGGCCGACATGGCGACAGGATACCCGCGTTCGCGGTTGCACGTGGTTCGCCGCCCGGAGCCTGACTCGCCATGCCGCCGTGCTCCCTATACTCGCCACCGATGCCGACCTCTTCCGCGCCGATCGCTGTGCTGTTCGGCACGCGCCCCGAGGCAATCAAGCTGGCTCCGGTCGTGCTGGCGATGCAAGGTGCGGGCGTGCCGCACCTCGTGGTCACCACCGGCCAGCACGATGCGATGGTGCGCGAGGTGCTCGAGTTGTTCGGCATCGAACCCGACGCAGACCTGGGGCTCATGCAACCCGGGCAGACACTGGACGCGATGCTGGGACGGGCCCTTTCGCTCGTCGGCGCGTGGCTCGAGGAGCACAGGCCGAGCGCGGTGGTTGTGCAGGGAGACACCACGAGCGTGCTCGGCTGCGCCATCGCCGCCTTTCACCATGGCATCGGGGTGGGCCACGTCGAGGCCGGGCTGCGCTCGCACGACATGCGCCAGCCGTTCCCCGAGGAGATGAATCGCCGCGTCGCTTCCACGATCGCCACATGGCACTTCGCCCCCACCGAGCGGTCCGCCGAGAATCTGCGGCGCGAGGGCGTGACGCACGGCGTCCACGTGGTGGGCAACACGGTGGTGGACGCGCTGCGGGCCATCGTCCCTGAACGATCGCGGCTGGACGAGCCGCTCGCGTCGTTCCTCGGCGACGCGCCCTATCTGCTGGCCACCGCGCATCGCCGGGAATCGTGGGATGGGGGCATTGCGTCTGTGGCAACCGCCCTCCGCGACGTCCTGGCGACGCGCCGGGACCTTCGGCTGGTGTTCGCGACGCATCCCAACCCGATCGCGCGTGGCCCTGTGGAAGAGATCCTCGGTGCCCAGGATCGCGCCATGGTCGTGGACGCCCTCCCGTACCCGACCTTCCTCGCGTTGCTGGCGGGCGCCCGTCTGGCGGTGTCGGACTCCGGCGGCGTGCAGGAGGAGGGCCCCACGCTGGGGACGCCGGTGCTGGTGACGAGAAGCACCACTGAGCGGCCGGAGGGGGTGGATGCCGGAGCTGTCCGCATCGTGGGAACCGATACGGAGCGGGTGCGGTCGAGTGTCTCGGAGCTCCTGGACGACCCGTCGGCGCTGAGCGCAATGGCGCGTCGGGGCGGCGCGATCTACGGCGACGGCCACGCCGCGGGGCGAATCCTGGAGATCCTGAGGCGCGAGGCGTCCGGCGCGTGAGCCGGGCGGAGCGTGGACACCGACCCCTGCGCATCGCCACCGTCGGATTTCAGGGATTCGGCAACGTCGGCGACGAGGCCATCCTCACCGGCATCGAGGAACTGCTGCGCGCTCGGAGTGTCCGCGTCACCACGGTCTTCAGCGGGCCGGCCCCGGCGATGATCTCCGCGTTCCCGGGCGCCGAGCGCATCGTCTGTCGCCGACACGTTCCCACCGTCCGTGCCCTTCGCGAGCTGCGCCGCGTCGATCTGCTCCTCCTCACCGGGGGCGGCATCTTCAACGACCACTGGTTCGGCGTCATCCCTCGCTACGTCGGCTGGACGGTTGCGGCGCGGCTCACCGGGGTCAGGGTTGCCTGGATCGGCGTCGGCGTTGGTCCCATTCGGAGGCGCACGCTCCGCTGGTTGGCGCGGATCGGGGCGCGGCTGGCGCATCTCGTCACTGTGCGCGATCCGGCGAGCGCTGGCATCCTGGGTGGGGCGAGATCGATCGTCGTGCCCGACCCGTCCGTGTTCAACGCCCCGCCTGAGCGGCGGAGCGCGTCGGGTGTCGGCGTCATTGTGCGCGGACCGACGCGTGGGAACATCGCCATGGAGTCCCGGCTCATCACGGCCATAATCGATACCGTTCGGGTGCTCCAAGCCTCCGGGCAGCCGCCCGTGGTGATGACCATGGCCGGGATCGCCGACGAAGCGTTCACCAGGCGGCTGCGGGCTGCGGTCGATGCGGCGGGTTCGCCTTCGCCGGCGGTCGAGGCACTCGGTCCGGCCCCCGCTGACGCACTGCGGCGGCTCGCCACGCTGTCCGGCGTGATCACGCTGCGACTGCATGGCCTGCTGCTCGCTGCGCTCGCGGGCGTGCCCGTGGTGCCGATTGCCTACGATATGAAGGTGCATGCCGCAGCGGAACGGCTTGGTCTCGGCGACGTGGCGGTCGCCCTTCCCGACGTGAGCGCCTCGCTCCTGCTGGAACGTCTGTCCGAGGCGGCATCTGAAGGGCGTCGGTCCGAGGTCGGTCGCCGCCTCGGCATCATGCGCGCCGAGCGAGAAACGCTCGCTTCCATGATCGTCGCAGCCGGGGGCCAACCATGAGCGACGCTCGCATCGATTTCCTGCTTGCCAAGGCGTATGACCCCGATCTCCGGGTCCGGCGGGCTGGCTATGCACTTGCCGATGCCGGATACCGCCCACGCGTGCTGGCCTGGGATCGCAGCGGGGAGCGCCCCGAGGAGTCGGACGACGGACCGATCCACGTCCAGCGCATCCGGGTGCGGAGCCGCCCGAGCCGCGGCTGGACGCAGATCTTCTTCCTGTTCCGCGTCGCCCGCGAGTTCCTGCGGCTGATGCGGGCCGATCCACCGCGCGTCATCCATGCCGTGGATCTGCCGATGCTCATCGTGGCCCTGGCCCTGGCGCCGATGCTCGGGGGCCGGCGACCCGCGATCGTGTACGACGCCTTCGAGATCCATGCGCTCATGGGCGTCCATCGCTATCCGCGCTGGCTCGTCTCGGTGATCCGCATCACCGAACGGTACCTGCCCCGGTTCGCGGACCTCGTGATCACTCCGGGAGAGGATCGCAAGGCGTACTTCGATGCGCGCGGGATCCGTTCGGTTGCGGTGCCCAACTGGGTGGACTCGCCACGCAGGATCGTCGACCGCCAGCAGGCGCGGGCGGCCCTCGGTCTCGAAGAGCGGTTCGCCATCGTCTACGCCGGCGGTTTGATCGGATCGCGTGACCTCGACCCCCTGATCCGGCATGCGCAGCGCCACCCCGAGGACGTCGTGCTGATCGCGGGCTCCGGGGATGCCGAGGCGTTCTTGCGCGAATCCACGGCCGACATCGCCAACGTTCGTCTGCTCGGGTGGGTGGCCGACACGACCGAGCTGTTCGCTGCCGCCGACGCCCTCTACTACGCCCTCAAGCCCGAGCATCCGTACGCCAGTCACGCCGCTCCGAACAACCTGTACATCGCCATCGCGAACAGCGTGCCCCTCGTCTTCCGCTCCCAGGGCGAGCTCTCCGCCGTCAGCGCCCGTCATCGCATCGGCGAGGTGTTCGCGGACGACGACTCGCTGGACGCCGCGATCACCCGCCTCCGTGACCCGGTGCACAATGCCGCCATCCGCGCCGACTTGCGAGCGTTGCAGACCCGGTTCCGCTGGGCAGACGCCGCGCAACGGCTGGTGGACGCCTACCCCGCTCGCGCCGTGGAGCATCCACAGATCGCCCTCGTGACTCGCCTGTGGCCGACGCCCGAACGGCCCGGCGTCGGTACGTTCGTGCGTGAACGGACGCTCGGGGTGGCCGGGTTGCGCGTGGTCAAGCCGCGACGCGAGGGCATGCCCCGTCCGCTCCTCTACGCGCTCCTCCTCTGGGACGCGCTTCGCCGGTCGGCGGGGATCGACGGTGTCGAGGCGCACATGATCCTGCCCACCGGCCTGGTGGGACTCATCACGGCCCGGGTGCGGGGTGTTCCGCTGGTGGTGTACTCCCACGGCCGCGATGTGCGCAGCTACGTCGAGCAGTCACCCGTCCTGCGATCGCTGTCCCGCCTCGTCGTGCAGTCGAGCGCCGCGGTGATCACCAACGCCCAGCACACGGCTGACCTGCTGCGGCCGATCGGTGTCGAGCCGCACGTGATCGTCCCGGGCACGGACCTGTCCCGCTTTCGGCCCACCCCCCGCCCCACGCAGCGGCGCGTGCTGTACATGGGAGGAGATGTCTCCCACAAGGGATACGAGGCGGCACGCGAGCTCGCCGACACCCTGATCGGCCCGGGACTGCACGAGGTCGAGTACGCGGACGTGCCCGCGCTGATGGCTGCGCACGATGTCGTCCTGGTGCCGTCCCTGACCGAGGCCTTCGGGCTGGTGGCGGTCGAAGCCATCGCGAGCGGGCGCTGGGTCGTTGCGAACGCCGTCGGAGGGCTCGTCGAGATCGTCCAGGACGGCGTGAACGGCACGCTCGTCTCGGATGGCGACTTCGCCGGTGCCCTCGCCCGAGTTCCCGACTACGACCCGGTCGAGATATCGCACACCGTCGAGCGGTTCAGCCTGGAGCGCTGGCAGGCCGACATGGCCGACGCCTGGTCCCGGGTTCTCGCCCGTTCCCGGCAGGCGGCGGATGGCTGACGCCCGCCGCCCCCACGTGGTCATGCTGGTCCGCAATCCGTACACCCACGACTCGAGGGTCGAGAAGGAGGCGGCGACGCTTTGTGGCGCCGGCTACAGCGTGACCGTGGTTGCCGACGCTGCCCCCGGCCTCCCGCTCGTCGAGGAGCGCGCCGGTACGACGGTGCGTCGCGTGATGCGACGAGGACCGCGCATCCCCGCGATCTCGTTCCTGGCGCACGAGCTCCGATTGGCGCGCGTCCTCCGCAGGCTCAGGCCGGACGCGCTCCACGCCCATGACTCGAACGCGTTGGTTCCCGTCGCGCTTGCCAGCCGTGGGAGCGGCGCTCCGTTCGTCTATGACGCCCACGATCTTTGGTTGCACCGACCGAGACGCCAGCGCTCCGTCCTCTATCACCGCGCACAGAACGCGTATTACGCGCTCATCGAGCGACTTGCGGTGCCGCGCGCACGAGCCACGCTCACCGTCAGCCCGCCTATCGCGCGGCATCTCGCCGGAAGGTACCGCCTCGGCCGCGTGGACCTCGTCCCGAACTATCCGGACCGGCCGGGAGTGGACCGAACGCTCGATCTCCGCCAGCTCTCGGGTCTCGAGGGCCTGTCATCGGACACGCGCATCGTTCTCTACCTCGGCGGATTGATGGGAGGTCGCGGCATCGAGTCCCTGGTCCGGGCCGTGGCACTCGTTGAAGGCGTTCACCTCGTGCTGCTGGGCGCCGGCCATCTCGCCGACGACCTCGTCGCCCTGGCGGCATCCACCGGCGTCGGAGACAGGGTTCATCTCGCCGGTCCAGTGCCGCCGGACGAGGTCGTTGCGTACGCCCGCTCGGCCGACGTCGGCGTCTCGCCGATTGTCCCGTCCTGCCTGAACTACGCGTACTCCCTCCCGAACAAGCTGTTCCAGTACATGGCGGCCGCCATCCCGGTCGTCGCGAGCGATTTCCCCCAGGTCCGCGACGTGGTCGTGAGATCGGGCGCGGGGCTCGTGGTCGACACCACGGATCCGCTCGCGATCGCGCAGGGCCTCCGTCGCGTCCTCCGCGATCCGGAGGCTGCAGCAGCCATGGGAGCGAAGGGGCGCACGGCCGTGGAGCGCGAGTACAACTGGTCGACATCCGCGACCGCCCTGCTGGAGGCGTATGGCCGGATCGTACGGGCCCCTCCCAGTCGATGAGCTGGTCAATGGCGTCGCTGCGCTGCATCGTTGCGGCCCCCGAACGGTTCCAACGCGGCACAATGCGCTCGTCCACAGCACAGCACGACGAGGTCACATGAAACGGAAGATCACGGCGCTGATCGGCACGATGGTTCTGATCCTCGCGACGACGGCGCCCGTGGCGGCTCGACCGATCGAGCCCGCGCCGGACACCTCCCGCGCCGGCGACGCCGCGTTTGCCGCGGGACAGGTGGACATCCAGCTGACCGTCTCCGGCCTCACCCAGCCGATCGGCGTCACGAACGCCGGCGACGGGACGAACCGCCTCTTTGTCGTCCAGCAGAACGGAATCGTCCGGGTGGTCTCGAACAACCGCCTCGTCAGTGGGGTCTTCCTCGACATTCGGTCCGTGACGGGCGGATTCTCGACGGGTGGTGAGCGCGGTCTGCTAGGCCTGGCATTCCACCCTGACTTCGCCTCGAACCGACGCCTCTTCGTGAATTACACCAACGGCGGTGGTCACACGGTCATCGCCGAGTTCACGGCCAACGCCGCCCGGACCGCCGTCTCGCTCGCGAGCCGTCGCGTCCTCGACTCGTTCACGCAGCCGTTCTCGAATCACAACGGTGGACAGCTTGCGTTCGGCCCGGATGCCTTCCTGTACGTCTTCATGGGCGATGGAGGGAGTGGTGGCGACCCCAACAACCACGCGCAGAGCGACGCCTCACCGCTCGGCAAGATCCTGCGCATGAACCCGGACACCGGGGCATACACGCATTGGGCCAAGGGGCTGAGGAATCCGTGGCGGGCGAGTTTCGACATGGGCGCCGCCACCCCGCAGCTGTGGATCGCCGACGTGGGGCAGGGGAGCCGTGAAGAGGTCAACCGCGTCAATGCGGCGACCGCGGGCATCAACTACGGCTGGCGGTGTCGCGAGGGCAAGGCCGCCTATACGAGCTGTGGATCGGCCGGACCGTTCCAGGATCCGATCGTGGACTACACCCACGTCAACGGCAACTGCTCGGTCACCGGCGGGGTCGTCTATCGCGGCAGCATCCAGGAGGACTTCGTCGGCCACTACGTGCTCGGCGATTACTGCTCCGGGCGGATCTGGACGATCGCTGCGGGTGGCAGTTCGCTCCTCTTCCACCGAGACACCAGCGCGCTGATCACGTCGTTCGGCGAGGCCGAGAACGGCGAGGTGTACATGACCGATCACGGTGGCCGCCTCTACCGCGTCGTCGCCCCGCCGTTCAGCGATATCACGAACAACAGCTTCTTCAACGAGATCCTGTGGCTCTATTACGAGGGCATCACCGGGGGGTGCGGCGGCGGGAAGTTCTGCCCCACCGGCTCGGTGACGCGCGAGCAGATGGCGAGCTTCCTGGCGCGCGCGTTGAAGCTCCCCGCCACGACCACCGACTACTTCACGGACGACGACGCCTCCGCGCACGAGGGTGACATCAACCGCGTCGCGGCGGCCGGCATCACCGGCGGTTGTGACACGAACCGATACTGCCCCCGCTCGAACGTGACCCGCGAGCAGATGGCGAGCTTCCTGGTTCGTGCTCTCAAGCTGGCGCCGACGGCGACCGACTACTTCACCGATGACGAGGGCAGCATCCACGAGAACGCCATCAATGCGCTGGCGCGATCCGGTATCACCGGGGGCTGCGACACGAGCCGGTACTGTCCCCGTGCGAACGTGACACGCGGCCAGATGGCGGCATTCCTGATGCGCGGACTCGACTGATGCGACGCCGCCGACGCCACCTTGCCGACTCCCGGCGTCGAGGTGGCGTCCCGGCGCTCGTCATGGTCTTCATCGTCGGCGTGCTTGTGGCGGCCGGCACCAGCGTTGCCACCGCGCGACCGGCCACCGCCAGCTCCGGCCTCCAGCCGGACCTGGCAATGGCGCCACTCGGGGAGTTCCGGATCGAGGTGGTCAACGGTCGTCGCCTCCTCCGCTTCACGGCGATGATGGTCAACGTCGGTGAGGGACACTTCGAGCTGCGGGGGAGTCGAGCCGGCACGGCCGAGCCGATGCACATGAGGCAGGTCTTCTTCGGCAGCACATCGCGGACGGCTCCGGTCATCAGCGAAGTCCTCACCGACGCCGTCGCCTCCTACGCTGGCGACGGCCACAACCACTGGCACGTCGACGAGATGATGCGATACGACATGTGGGGGAACAGCGGCAACTTCCGCGGCGCCAAGGTCGGCTTCTGTTTTCTGGACTCCGACCCGTGGGCGACCTCGCTCCCGGGCTACAACGGGTCGTACTACCGCGGCACCATGTGCGGGACGAACCCGAGCGCCCTCAGCAACCGGATGGGGATCAGCGTCGGGTGGGGTGACGAGTACGAGTACTACCTGGCCTGGCAGTGGATCGACATCACCAACGTCCCGTCGGGCACGTATTACGTGCGAGCCACGGTGGATCCATACGGATTCTTCGTCGAGTCCAACGAGACGAACCAGTGCGCCTGGGCGCGCGTGCGCTTCGGTGCTTCGTCGGCCGTCACGGTCGAGGGAACCGGGAGCGCGTGTATCAGCGACATCGAGTCGTCGATCTTCGCCAACGACATCGCCTGGGCGTACGAAGCCGGCATCACGGTCGGTTGCGCTCCGAACCTGTTCTGCACCAACAACGCGGTGACGCGCGAGCAGATGGCCAGCTTCCTGGCGCGCGGCCTGGACCTGCCCGCGGCGACCAGCGACTACTTCACGGATGACAGCGGATCGACGCACCAGGGAGACATCAACCGTGTCGCGGAGGCGGGAATCACCGTGGGCTGCGCTCCGGGCCGATTCTGCCCGCGCGCGACGGTGACGCGCGAACAGATGGCGAGCTTTCTTGCGCGCGCGCTGAAGCTGCCCACCACGACCACCGATTTCTTCACCGACGACAGCGACTCGCCGCACGAGGGTGACATCAACATGATGGCGGCTGCCGGTGTCACGGCCGGGTGCGCGGGAGACCGCTTCTGTCCCTCCGGCGCCGTGACCCGAGGACAGATGGCCGCGTTCCTCCACCGAGGACTCGACTGACGCGACGCGGCGTGGTCAGCGCCAGGTGCCCGGTTCCTCGGTGGGGGGCTGCGCTCCGGCGACCAATGCCGCCTCGATGATGCGCCAGGCATCGTCGACGCCGAGCCAGCCCTCGACGCGGCTCAGCCGGCCCTCGAGCGTCTTGTAGGTCTCGAAAAAGTTCTCGATCTCGCGGAGCCGATGAGGCGCGAGATCCTCCATCCCGAACACGCGCTCCCAACGGGGATCGTCATGCGCGACGGACAGGATCTTGTAGTCATGGCCCTTGTCATCGGTCATGTCCAGCACGCCGATGGGCCGGGCGCGTACGACGCACCCGGGAAAAGTCGGCTCGGCGATCAGGACCAGCACGTCGAGCGGGTCGCCATCCTCCGCCATCGACCCCTCGATGAAGCCGTAGTCGGCGGGGTAATGGACGCTGGAGTACAGGATCCGGTCGAGCACGAACCGGTGCCGCACATGGTCGTACTCGTACTTGTTGCGACTCCCCGAGGGGATCTCGACCACGACCTCGATCGGGTCGCTGGGTGCGTTCATCGGAACGAGTATGCCTCGTCTCGACGGCGGTGTCCGAGGGCCTGCTGGCGCTCGGCCGCGACCGAGCGAGCGCCGTACTGCTTGTGCCGGGCTGTCATCATGGATCCGACCGCCGGTGCCGCCGTGCACCGTAACGTCCCGCGAGCGCTGGCATTCGTCCCAGTACCTCGGTACCATGCCAGCCCCCCGACAGCCGACACATCTATACGAAGAGGGGCTTTGCTATCGTGCTTCATACCGTCACCAAGTCGACGCGACGCCTGCTCGTCGCGGTACTCGCCATCGCTGCCCTCCTGGCGCTGAGCGCCACCGCCGTCCTCGGCGACGAGAACGCCGTCTCGCTCGAGAAGGAGGCCGACAACGGAGGTGCCCTCGTCGAGCCCGGCGGCGCGTTGACCTACACCCTCACCGCGACGGTAAGCCAGGCCATCGACAGCCTCACGATCGGCGATGGCTCCCTCGATCCGGGTCAATATCTTGTCGACAACGCGACGTACTCGATCGACGGCGGTGCGCCGGAGGCGTGCGCGTTCCTGCCCGATGACGAGACCAACCCCGACGTCGAGTGTGTGATCACGGATCCCATAGACGGGTCGATCATTCCGGTCGAGGTGGTCGTGACGATCGCTGGATACGTCAACACGGAGCCCGACGAGGCATGTCCCGACCGAGGCGACGGCACCCTAGACACGAACATGACCAATCGCGGCGAGGCGAACTGGACGCAGGACGGTGAGCTTGGCTCGCCCTTCACCGTGATCGATCCGCCCATGGGCGAGTCCGCGGTCAACGTGGGAATCGACTGCAGCGAGGCCACGCCGGCCGCGAGGCCTGAGACCACCATCGAGTCCGGTCCGGAGGGCACCGTCTCATCGACATCGGCCGACTTCGCGTTCACGGCAACGAACACGCCGACCTCGTTCGAGTGCATGCTGGACTCGGGTGGCTGGGAGGCATGCACGAGCCCCAAGAGCTACACCAGCCTGACCGAGGGCAGCCACACCTTCCAGGTGCGCGGCATCAACCTGGCGGGGCCCGATGAGACGCCCGCCAGCCGGACGTGGACCGTGGACACGGGAAGCCCGCCTCCGCCCCCGCCGCCGGATCATCCGTTCACCGATATTGACGGCAACCAGTTCGAGAACGACATCATCTGGCTCTACGACGAGGGCATCACCGGTGGCTGCACCACCACCCTCTTCTGCCCGAGCAGCAACGTGCTGCGCGACCAGATGGCCAGCTTCCTGGACCGGGCCCTGGACCTGCCGCCGACCGCCATCGACTTCTTCGATGACGACGACGGCAACATCCACGAGGGCGCCATCAACCGCCTGGCCGCGGCCGGCATCACCGGCGGCTGCGACGTGCGCGAGTACTGCCCCAAGGCATCGGTCAAGCGCGACCAGATGGCCAGCTTCCTGGTGCGAGCCTTCAAGCTGCCGCTGACCGCCACCGACTTCTTCGGCGACGACGAGGGCAACCTGCACGAGAACCAGATCAACGCCCTGGCCAACTCGGGGATCACCGGCGGCTGCGGTCCCGGCCGCTACTGCCCGACCAACCCGGTCACCCGTGGCCAGATGGCGGCCTTCCTCCATCGCGCCAGCGACTGAGCTGACGGATGGTGAGGGAGAACTGATCGGATTCCCATGCAGACGCTGAGGGCGGGCTCCACTCGAGACAGTGGGGCCCGTCCACTCCTGTCCCTGGCCCGCTTGATCGGCGGAATCGGCCTCGTCGGCTTCGGGGCGCTCGTGGCCGGCCCGGTCCTGGCGAATCACACGCCTACCCATCCGACGCTCGTTCGCACCCTGGAGGCTCACGAATGGCTGCCCGCGGTCGTCGATGCGTCGGGCATCGCGTGGCACGCCGGTCTCGGGCGCTTCATCCTCGTGGACGGCGAAGTCGACGAGACCTCGCTTGGCGGCGTGACGCACTACGCGGGCGTGAACGTCTGGGAGTTCACGCCGGCGGGGTCGGTCGTCCACACTTGGACGACCACGACGGGTGGCCCTTCGAACCTGCGGTTTTCCGTCGAACCCGTGGGGGCGGCCGTCAATCCGGCGAACGGGCACCTGTTCATCGCCCAGGACCCCCTGCAGCGCGTCTTCGAGCTGTCGCCCGGCGGGAACGGGATCTTCGGGGACGGCGACGACATCGTTGTCCGGCGTCTCGATCTCGATGGTTTCGCCACGGATCCCGAGGGCGTCGCGTACGGGGCCGGCTCGCTCTGGATCGCCGACGGGACGAGCGACCGGGTGCGGGAGGTCAACCCGGTCTCGGGCGACCTGATTCGGACGATCAACGTCGGCGCGATGGGCGCCACGGACCCGGAGGGCATCGAGTACGACACCTCGACCCAGCGGTTGTGGGTCATCGGCTCGGACAGCGGCACCCTCGTCGAGATGACAACCACCGGCGGCCTGTGCCGCGCGATCGACATCGAGGCGATCCTCCCGTCGACGTCGAGCCGCTTCAAGTTGTCGGGCGTGACGATCGGACCGGCGTCGAGTGGCGGCGGAACCAACTTCTACATCACCGATCGCGGCGACGACTTCAATCCGGCCACGACCGATCCCGACGGCCTCGTGTACGAGATCGACATCGCACCGGCCGCCTGCGGCGCATCCTCGACGCCCACGCCGTCGCCGTCGCCCACGCCGTCGCCGTCTCCGACCGCGCCGGACACGACGATCACAAGCGGTCCGTCGGGCGCGGTCGGATCGACCACCGCGGAGTTCACGTTCAACGGGACTTCGGGGACGACCTCGTATCAGTGCCGTCTCGACGGCTCCGGTTGGAGCTCGTGCGCGTCGCCTGCGACCTACGCAGGCCTTTCCGAGGGCGACCATCGTTTCGAGGTGCGCGCGGTGAGCGGCGGCGTGACGGATCCCACGCCGGCGGTGCGGGACTGGACGATCGAGCTCGGAGATACCACGGGCGAACATCCGTTCACCGATATTGACGGCAACCAGTTCGAGAACGACATCATCTGGCTCTACGACGAGGGCATCACCGGTGGCTGCACCACCACCCTCTTCTGCCCGAGCAGCAACGTGCTGCGCGACCAGATGGCCAGCTTCCTGGACCGGGCCCTGGACCTGCCGCCGACCGCCATCGACTTCTTCGATGACGACGACGGCAACATCCACGAGGGCGCCATCAACCGCCTGGCCGCGGCCGGCATCACCGGCGGCTGCGACGTGCGCGAGTACTGCCCCAAGGCATCGGTCAAGCGCGACCAGATGGCCAGCTTCCTGGTGCGAGCCTTCAAGCTGCCGCTGACCGCCACCGACTTCTTCGGCGACGACGAGGGCAACCTGCACGAGAACCAGATCAACGCCCTGGCCAACTCGGGGATCACCGGCGGCTGCGGTCCCGGCCGCTACTGCCCGACCAACCCGGTCACCCGTGGCCAGATGGCGGCCTTCCTCCATCGCGCCAGCGACTGAGCTGACGCCGGCCGGCGCCGCGATCCGGGATCACTCAGCCTCTACCATGGCCTCATGACGCGCACGGATCACACGACCGACGAGGAACCGATCCACCTCGAGGGTGGCGCCGGCACTCCGCCCACTCACAAGTCGGACGGGTTCACGGTGTGGCTGACCGGCATGTCCGGTTCCGGCAAGAGCACGGTCACCGCGATCCTCGAACGTGAGCTACGCGACCGGGGCATCCGTGTCGAGGTCCTCGACGGCGACGTCGTCCGCACGCATCTGACCCAGGGGCTGGGCTTCAGCCGGGAGGATCGGGACACCAACATCCGGCGCATCGGATGGGTGTGCGAGATCCTCTCTCGGAACGACGTCGCCGCCATCGCCGCGGTCATCAGTCCCTATCGAGCCGTCCGCGATGAACTTCGCGAACGCATCGGCCGGTTCGTGGAGGTCTACATGGAAGCGCCCGTCGACGTCCTCGCAAAGCGCGATGTGAAGGGCCTCTATCGGCGGGCGATGGCCGGTGAGATCCGGAACTTCACCGGCGTCGACGATGCCTATGAGCCACCGCTGGACCCCGACGTGATCTGCCACTCGGATGGCAGGGAGACGCCGCAAGAGAGCGCGGCCAAGATCCTGACGCGTCTCGAGGAGCTCGGCTACCTCCGAGGGGCCGGCAGCGCTATTCCGGGTTGACGGCCATCCCGGCGGCCACGGTGCGGTTCGTCGACTCGTCGATGAGGATGAACCCCCCCGTTGTGCGGTTCCGTCGATAGGCGTCCAGGAACAACGGCGTGGTGGTTCGCAGCCGAATGCGACCGATGTCGTTGAGGCCCAGCTGCGTGGCTTCTTCGTCGCGATGCAGCGTGTTCACGTCCAGCCGGTACTGAAGCTCCTTCACGAGTGCGCGGGCGGACCTCGTGGTGTGCTTCACCGCGAGCTGTTGCCCGGGCCTGATGGGAGCCTCGGCCATCCAGCACACCATCGCGTCGACGTCCTGCGTCGGCGTCGGAGCGTTGTTCGGCCGACAGATCATGTCCCCGCGCGAGACGTCGAGGTCGTCCTCCAGCCGGATCGTGACGGACATCGGTGGAAACGCCTCCCCGACCGGACCATCGGCCGTGTCGATGCTGGCGATGCGACTCTCGAATCCGCTGGGAAGGACCACGACGTCGTCGCCGGCCTTGAAGACGCCCCCCGCCACCGTCCCGGCGTAGCCTCGGTAGTCGCGATGCGTCAGCGACTGTGGCCGGAGGACGTACTGCACCGGGAATCGGGCGTCGATCAGATTTCGATCGCTGGCGACATGGATGTTCTCCAGGTGATGCAGCAGTGATGGGCCGTCGTACCACGGCATCGCCTCCGACCGCGAGACGATGTTGTCCCCGCGCAGGGCCGAGATGGGGATGACCGTCAGATCGGGCACCTCGAGCTTGGTCGCGAAGGCGGTGAACTCGTTGCGGATCGACTCGTAGGCGTCCTGGTCGTAGTCCACGAGGTCCATCTTGTTGATCGCGACGACCAGGTGGGGGACGCGCAGGAGTGACACCAGGAAGGCGTGGCGACGGCTCTGCTCGAGGATGCCCTTGCGAGCGTCGACGAGCACGATGGCCAGGTCGGCGGTGGACGCGCCGGTGACCATGTTCCGCGTGTACTGAATATGGCCCGGGGTGTCGGCGATGATGAATTTGCGCCGTGGAGTGGCGAAGTAGCGATACGCGACGTCGATCGTGATGCCCTGCTCCCGCTCCGCGCGCAGGCCATCCGTGAGCAGTGCCAGGTTCGTGTACTCGTCGCCCATGAGCCGGCTTGTCCGCTCAACCGCCTCCAGCTGATCCTCGAAGATCTGCTTCGTGTCATAGAGGAGCCGGCCGATGAGCGTGCTCTTGCCGTCGTCGACCGATCCTGCGGTGGCGAAGCGGAGCAAATCCATCTAGAAGTACCCCTCTTTCTTCCGGTCTTCCATCGCCGCCTCGCTGACCCGATCGTCGCCTCGCGTGGCGCCGCGCTCGGTGAGGCGGGTGATGGCGATCTCGGAGATGATCAGGTCGATGGTGTCGGCGTCCGACCTGACGGCAGCCGTGAGGTTGGCATCACCCATCGTGCGGTACCGCACCTTCGCCACGAAGGTGGCCTCGCCATCGCGCGGCATGCTGAGCTCGTTGGAGGCGTAGAGCATTGATTGGCGTTCGAACACCTCGCGCTCTCGTGCGTAGTAGAGGTCCGGGATCTCCAGGTTCTCCTTGCCGATGTAGTGCCATACGTCGAGCTCGGTCCAGTTCGAGAGCGGAAAGACGCGGATCGACTCACCGAGGTGAATGCGTCCGTTGTAGAGGCTCCACAGTTCGGGGCGCTGGTTCTTCGGGTCCCATTGGCCGAAGTCATCGCGGAACGAGAAGACGCGCTCCTTGGCTCGCGCCTTCTCCTCGTCACGACGTGCACCACCGAACAGCGCGGTGAAGCCATGCTCGCGCACCGCCTCCAGCAGCACCGGGGTCTGGATCCGGTTGCGGGATCCGTTCGGCTCCGGCTGGACCATGCCGCGTTCAATGGCGTCCGGGACGGAGGCGATGATGAGCTGAACCCCGAGCTCGGCCACACGACGGTCCCGGAACTCCAGCACCTCTGGGAAGTTCAGGCCCGTGTCAACGTGCAGAACGGGAAATGGGATCTTCGCGGGCCAGAAGGCCTTCTCGGCGAGCCGCAGCATCACGATCGAGTCCTTGCCGCCGGAGAACATGAGGACCGGCCGCTCGAGCTCGGCGGCCACCTCACGGAAGATGTGCAGCGATTCGGCCTCCAGCATCTGGAGGTGAGTCAGGCGGTAGTCGGGCAGGTCGGTCACGATGGTTCTCCGGTCGCCGCGACGCCGCGGCACGGGGTGTTGAACGGTTGTCGACGGCGATTGGGCCACTCGCCGCCAGGCGACCGAGGTCGAGGCAGCAGGCCGCGTCGATTGTAATCGCACCCACGGGGATCGCACGAATGGCTCGGAAGTCCCAGTCGGTCCCCTCGGCGATGCCAGATCCCGGAGTCGGCGTCCCGTGAAGTGGGGGTCCGCCGAGAGGACGCGGGCTCGGGTGCAAACTCCCGTCGCTACGCGGAACCCCGTACACTCGATCCGATGTCACGCATCCTGGTGGTCGAACCCGTGGCGCAGCCCGGGCTGGACGCCCTCACCGCCGCCCACGAAACGCAGGTCTGTCTGGGCCTGGCGCGCCATGACATCCTTGCCATGCTCGGCGAGGATGCCGGCTGGGACGCACTGGTCGTGCGGTCCCAGACTCGGGTCGATGCCGAGCTCCTCTCAGCCGCAGCACCGCGGCTCAGCGTGGTCGGGGTGGCCAGCGTCGGCGTCGATCGGATCGACGTGGAGGCCGCGACGCGCGCGGGCGTGATGATCGTCAATGCCCCCACCGGGAACACGATCGCGGCCGCCGAGCACACCATGGCGCTCATGATGGCCCTCCTCCGGCGGCTGCCCGACGCTGACGCTTCCGTGCGCCGAGGTGAGTGGGAACGAGGTCGATACACCGGCCGCGAGCTGAAGGGAATGACCCTGGGTATCGTCGGGCTGGGCAAGATCGGCAAGGCCGTGGCGCGGCGGGCCGTGGGGTTCGAGACACGGGTGCTCGCGGCGGATCCGTACCTCACCGCGGAGCAGGCCGCAGAGGTCGGCGCAAAGCTGGTGGGGCTCCCTGAGCTGCTGCATCGGTCGGACATCATCACGGTCCACACGCCACTCACCCAGGAGACTCGAGGGCTACTGGGCCGGGTGCAACTCGAGGCGACCAAGCCCGGTGCGTTCGTGCTGAACGTGGCGCGAGGAGGGATCGTCGACGAGCGTGCCCTCGCCGATGCGCTGGAGAGCGGCCACCTCGCGGGTGCCGCCGTGGATGTCTACTCGAGCGAACCGATCTCGCCGGACAACCCGTTGCAGACCGCGCCGCGCACCGTCCTGAGTCCCCACCTTGGGGCGTCCACCGCCGAGGCGCAGGATCGCGTTGGACTGGAGATGGCCGAGCAGGTGCTGATGGCGCTCGAGGGCGTCACGCCGCCGTATGCGGTGAATGCGCCGTCGATCGCGGCGGATACGGCCCCGAAGCTGCGCCCCTACGTTGAGCTCGCGCGCCGGATGGCGGTCCTGGCCCGACAGCTGGGTCCGGGCGCCTTCAACTCGCTCTCGCTCGTCTATGCCGGCGACATCGCGGCGGGCGAGTGCGCGCCGATCCGGACGGCGGCCCTGGCGGGACTCCTCGAGGCGGTGACGGACCAGCGAGTGAACGCCGTGAACGCCGACCTCGTCGCTCACGAGCGGGGTCTGACCGTCCAGGAGACCCGCACCGCCACGTCTGAGCCATGGTCCTCGCTCGTCGAGATGGAGGTTGGCGTCCAGGACGGTCCGGCGCTGGTCGTGCTGGCCGGCTCCACGGCCCATGGCCGACCGCACCTCGTGCGCGTCGACGGGTTCGCGATCGACGCGGAGCTGGTGGGCTCCGCCCTCGTCACGCGGCACCACGACCGGCCCGGCATCGTCGGAGCGGTCGGCACGATCCTCGCGGAAGCGGGCATCAACATCTCCTCGCTCGAGCTGTCGCGCCTGTCAGAGCGCGGCGAGGCGATGATGTTCGTCGCGGTCGATGACCCGCTCCACGCTCACACACTGGCGAAGCTGTCCGAGGTGGACGGGATCATCGAAGTGCGAGTCGTGGACCTGCCCGCGCTCGAGTCGTTGCCCTCGACCCCGTGAGGCGCCGTACCATCTCCCCATGCCCAAGCCATTCGCGTCCTCGGCTGATCTCGACGACAAGCGGGCCAGTCTCGAGCACCTGACCGATGGGGTCTACGCGTACACCGCGGAGGGCGATCCCAACGTCGGCTGCATCGTCGGGACCGATGCGATCGTCGCCATCGAGGCTCGCGCAACGCCATTCATGGCGCAGAAGTGGATCGACGTCATCCGCACCGAGGTCAGCGATCTGCCATTTCGCGACCTGGTCCTCACCCATTACCACGCGGTGCGCACGCTCGGGGCCTCGGCATTCGGTGCACGGCGGATCATCGCTCATGCCAACACCAAGGCGCTCATCGACGAGCGCGGAGCCGAGGACTGGGCGAGCGAGCAGGGCCGCATGCCGCGGCTGTTCGCTGGGGCGGAGACGATCCCGGGGCTGACGCACCCGACCGAGACCTTCGACCAGGCGATCACCCTGGATCTCGGCAACCGCCGCGTCGAGCTCCGGCACCTGGGGCGCGGCCACACCTCCGGCGACATCGTGGTCTGGCTGCCCGATGAGCGGATCCTGTTCGCCGGCGACCTCGTCGAGGCGCGGGCCGCACCCTACATGGGCGACTCCTTTCCCGGCGCATGGTCGACCCGCACGCTCGATGCGGTCGCCGACCTCGACGCCGTGCAGCTGGTTGGCGGCCGCGGACCGGTGGTGCGGGATGGGGCCGTGGCGATCGCCATCGAGGACACGCGCGCATTCGTTCGCACGACGCTGGACGTCACCCGCGAGGTTCGGGATCGCGGTGGCTCGCTGCGTGAGGCCTTCGACGCCGTGCACGCCAGGCTGGCGCCGCGCTACGCCGGCTTCCCGATCTTCGAGCACACGATGCCCTTCAATGTGCAGCGCACCTGGGACGAGCTCGATGGCATCGAGCATCCCCGCATCTGGACCGCGGAGCGCGATCGTGAGGTGTGGGACGCGCTCACCGACTGACCCGGGAGAGCGGCCGAAGGAACCGGAGGTCGCCGTCGTCGGTGCCGGCGCCGTCGGGCTCACCCTGGCCGCCCGCCTGGCCCAGCATGGCGTCACGGTCGAGCTCTTCGAGCAGCAGGCGGAACGGCGACGCATCGGCTCAAAGGCGATCTGCATGCAGCGCGAGACGCTCGAGATCTGGGCCCGCCTCGGTGTCGGCCAGCGGGTGGCGGAGCGGGGCATCCAGTGGCGCATCGGGCGCACCTACCACCGCGGACGCCAGCTCTTCGAGGTCGAGCTGGCCAGCCACGCCGAGCACTTCCCGCCGTTCGTCAACATCAGCCAGTCCGAGGTGGAAGAGCTCCTCGAGACTCGCCTCGGCGAGCTTGGCATCACCGTGCAGCGGGGACATCGCTGTATCGGCGTCGACCAGGATGACGCTGGTGCAACCGCCACGTTCGTGACCGATGACGGGACGACGACGCGTCGCCGCTTCGCCTACCTGGTCGGCACGGACGGTGCGCACTCGACGGTGCGACACGCGGCCGGCATCGGCTTCGACGGCTACTCCTTCGATGACCGGTTCCTGATCGCCGATGTCCGCGCCGAGCTGCCGTTCTCGAACGAGCGGCACTTTCACTTCGATCCGCCGTGGAACCCGGGCCGCCAGGTGTTGATCCACCCGCAGCCGGATGGGATCTGGCGCATCGACTGGCAGGTGCCGCCCGAGACCGATGCCGACGCGGAACGCGCGTCTGGAACGCTCAACCGCCGGATCCGCGCGGTCGTCGGCGAACGGACGCCGTACGAGCTCGTCTGGCTGACCGCGTACCGCTTCAGCCAGCGCGTGGCCGACCGCTTCCGGGACGGTCGCGTCTTTCTCGCGGGAGATGCCGCGCACGTGATGTCGCCCTTCGGGGCCCGTGGCCTGAACTCGGGCGCGGCCGACGCTGAGAACCTCGCATGGCGTCTTGCGTGGGTGCTGCGCCACGAGGCCGATGCCTCACTGCTCGACGCCTACGAGGCCGAGCGGCGCCGGGCCGCACTCGAGAACCTCGCGGCCACCGCGGCGACGATGCGCTTCATGACGCCACGCGGACTGGCCGGTCGAGCGTGGCGCCGGCTCGTGCTCAGCATGGCACCGCGATCTGCCGTGATGCGCCGCCGGGTGAACTCCGGCCGCCTGGCCGAGCCTGCGCGCTATCCGGCGCGCGGCCTCGAGGTGTCCGGCTTGCCACGGCCGGGATCTGTCGCACCCGACCTTTCCCTGGCCTCCGGAGCTCGGCTGCGGGATCTCCTCGGATCCGGATTCGTCGTCCTGGCTCCGCGCCCGATCGAGGTTCGGCTGCCGGTCATCGACATCGGGCTCGGTACCAGGTACGGCGATCGCCGCGCCTGGCTGGTGCGGCCAGATGGGTACCTCGCGGACAGCCGTCCCCTCGACGATGCGGCCGAGCTGGTCTCCGCGCTCAGGGAGCTCGCCGGCGTCGCCACGTGGCCGCACTGAGGGCCGCGGCGCCGAGCAGCAGCCCGATCCCGGCGATGGGCGGGACGTTCGTTCGCGTCGGCGCCATCGCGACGTCCGGCAGTGCTCCGCCTCCGCCCCCTGACGGGGGAGGAGCCGCGGTCGGTGTGGGCGCTGCCGGCGCCTCGAGGACCACGATCCGGCCGGTCATCGATGGGTGCGGCGTGCACAGGTAGTCGTAGATGCCGGGCGTCGGTGAACGTGAGGCGGTACGACTCGCCAAGCGCAAGATCACCGGAGTCGAAGGCGCCGGTCGTGCTCGTGGCCGTGTGAACGACCGCGTCGGCGTTCGTCCAGGTCACGCTGTCGCCCGCGGTGATGGTGAGCGTCGCCGGGCTGAACGCGAAGTCGACGATCTCGACGGCATGGTCCGTGCCGCCGGCGCGGGCAGGAGGGGCAATGAGAAGCGCCGCCGCGACGACGGCAAGTGCCGCGAGGCTGACGGGTCGGTTGAGGCTGAACGGCATTGAATGGGTCCCCGCGTGGATCGGCTGTGGGTAACTGCGTCGATCCTATCGGAGTTCGTGGACAACGGAGCTTGATTCGTCCCGTCGGTGAGCCGCATGATGAAGCGGTCCCGAAGGGGCAGCTGGCTCACCAGAGATCACCTCAACGGTCGCCGCGGTTCCTTCGGGGCATTTCCATGCCCGGGGCGATTCGCCCGCGTCAGAACGCCCACTGCCCGACGGCAAACCGCCAGGCGAACCACGCCATCGCCGTCGTCGATCCGGCGGCCAGGAGCCAGCCGACTGGCCGCCAGCGCTCCGCCGCGATCGCGGCCCAGACCACGATCCCGAACAGCACCAGGCTATAGCGCGGGACGCTCATCACGAAGCCGGTTCCCACGATCAGCAGCCAGTTGCCGGCCATCCACGCCGCCCACGTCGGCCGCAGCCGGAGGGCCGTGAGCACCGTCGCCACCAGGCCGAGCCAGGTGAAGAGCAGCTCCATCCAGCCGAGCATCAGGGCGTTGTCCGCATCGGCGGAACTCGTCCAGCGGATCATCCCCGCGATCCCGTCCCACGGCGGCGCCAGCTGCTTGAACCAGTGCGAGCGCTGGATCTCGCTGAAGGCGAACGGGTCGCCGTAGACCGCCAGGTTGAGCCCCAGATAGATGGCGAAGCCAACTCCCACGCCCGCCAGTGCCCCGACCCACGCCACCTCGAAGCGCCGATGCGTGCGCCACTGCAGCCAGGCCTCGACGGCCAGCGCCGGGATGAGGATCAGCCCGTTCGCCCGGGTCAGCGCGGCCAAGCCCCCGACGATCCCCGCGCCCCACCACCGGTTCGTGCGCGCCAGCCACAACGAGGCGAACGAGAGCGCCAGGAACAGGCTCTCGGTGTACCCGATGTGAAGGAAGTAGGCTGTCGGGAAGACGAGCAGCAGCCCCGCCGACCAGAGGCCCACCCGCGGGCCGAGGTCCACCGCCACGAGCCGGTAGAGCATCGGTGCCACGAACAGCGACGCGACGGTGGCGACCACGAAGGCCGCGGCCACCGGCGCTCCGATGACCGCGTTGACGGCGCCGACCAGCCCCGGGAAGAGCGGGAAGAAGACGATGTACAGGTCGAGGTCGCCCGGGAACACCTGCGCATAGCCCGGAGGCGGCACGAGGGTGCCCGGATCGTCCGCCATGTAGCCGAAGACCGCGATGTCGGTGTAGTGCGGTGCGTCCCAGCGGTCCCACGGGTCGAACAGGCCGGGCGGGGAGCCGGTCGCCAGCCAGAGTGCCGCCACGCCGAACGCGAGCACCGCCAGCTTGGTCCCGAGGGTCCAGGCGAGGAGCAGCGCGTCGGTCCGATCGAGGCTGGGGAGGGCCATATCGGGCGACTATACGGGTGGTTGGACCGATGCAGGGCCCGCTGCTAGGATGAGCGCCTTCGGTCGGGGCGTGGCGCAGCTTGGTAGCGCGCGTCGTTCGGGACGACGAGGTCGGAGGTTCAAATCCTCTCGCCCCGACCAGCTTTTCCGCCCGTCAGGCGCCGATCCGCAGCGGTGGGAAGGCGTCCGGCAGGTCCGTCGCCACGAGCTGATAGAGCTCGTGCTCGTCCGAGATGCCGCGCAGCCGGTAGCTTCCCAGCGACCGCAGCTCGTGCGGCGACTCATCCGTGAGCGCGGCATGGACCGATCGTGAGAGCAGCACCTGGCCCCCGTGGCCGCAGCTGCAGATGCGCGAGGCGGTGTTGACCGAGATCCCCTGGTAGCCCGATGGCGTACGCGTCGGCCGGCCGGTGTGGAGTCCGATCCGCACCCGCACATCGCGGCCTTCCGGCCAGGCGTGCATTCGCAGACCGCGCTGCATGGTGATGGCGGCCTCGACCGCGTCGGCGGCACGCTCGAAGACGGCGAAGAGCTCGTCGGCCCGGGCGTCAACCTCGAAGCCGCCGTGCGCACGCATCGCGGCGCGCTGGATGCGGTGAACGGTGTTCAGCAGCGAGCCGAACCGGTCCTCGAGCTCGGCCATGTGGCGGCTCGAGCCCTCGATGTCGGCGAAGAGCAGGGTCAGCTGCCCGGATGGCAGCTTCGGGCGCAGCTGGCCCTCGATGAAGCCCACCGGCACGATCCCGTACCGCTTCGCCGCCTTGAGCAGGCGGGATCGGGCCCGATCGCGCGCTCCCTCGTCCTCGAACACCACGCGGTTGAAGCGTGCCAGCGCGTTGCGGACGTGCGGCTCGTCGTGGATCGGCAGACGCCGCCGCCCGGTCGAGTCGATCGAGGCGAACGCGGAGTCGGGGAGCTTCGCCCGCTCGCGCGCGGTGAGGTCGGCCATGAGGCGGTGATCATCGCACGCATCGCGGAGCCGGTCTGTTCCGCGGTCCGCGCGAGGTTGTCGCCGATGGTATCCATCGGCGACTGAGGCACGTTCCGGTGTCGGTACCGTCCCGATGCGGGTAACTCGGCACCGGTGAACCGAAAGCGACTACCGGTTCGAGCTTCCTTGGATACCAGGACGGGAAACCCGAGTCGCGCTGGATCGTCATCTCAGCCGGGGCAGCACCTCGCGGCCGAAGACCTCGACGAACCGCTCCTGCTCGGGCCCCACCTCGTGGAGATAGAGTCCGGAGAAGCCGCGCTCCAGGTCGCCGCGCAGCCATTTCACGTGCCGGTCGGGATCGGGGGAGATGCGCACCGCCCCGTCGAGGTCGTCGCTGGTGACGTGCTGTGCCGCGGCAGCGATCTGCTCCGGATGCGCAAGCTCGGTCATGACGGAGTTCGGCAGCGTGTTCTGGCGCCACTGGGCGAACGCCGCGTCGCGCGCCTCGTCCTGAGTGGGGGCATAGGCGAGGTGGACCTGCAGGTACATCGGCTTGCCCTCGCCACCGTTCGAGCGGAACGCATCGACCACCGCGTCCAGCTGCTCGTCGGGCTGGACGACGGTGATGAGCGCATCGGCCCACTCGGCGACCCAGGCGGCGGTCGGCGGCGTCACCGCCGCGCCGACCAGCATCGGCGGCGTCGACGGACGCGTCCACAGCCTCGCCTCCGACACGGCGACGTGCCCGGTGTGCGAGACCGTCTCGCCGTCCCACAGCCGGCGCATGATGCCCGCCGCCTCGCGGAGGCGCTCGTTGCGCTCCGGCTTCGGCGGCCAGCGCTCGCCGGTGATGTGTTCGTTGAGCAGCTGACCGGACCCCACGGCGATCCAGAACCGCTCCGGGAACATGACGCTCAGGGTGGACGCTGCCTGGGCGATGATCGCCGGGTGGTAGCGCTGGCCCGGCGCGTTCACCACGCCGAATGGCAGCGAGGTGGTCGCCAGCGCGGCCCCCAGCCACGACCAGGCGAAGCCGGACTCGCCCTGCCTCTCGCTCCACGGCGCCCAGTGATCGGAGCACATCGCGGCGTCGAACCCGGCGGCCTCGGCCGCCTGCACAAGGCGAAGAAGCCGATCCGGACGGAACTGCTCGTGGCTGGCATGGAAGCCGATGATCGGTGCGGCCATCTACACGCCCTCCCGGCGGCCGAACCAGTGGTAGCCGTATGGCGGCAGCTCGCAGCTGATCCGCCCGTCGGCGATCTCCGGCGGCTCCACGTCGAGCGTGCCGAAGAGGTGCTGCCATCGGCCGCTGCGCGCCTCCTTCGGAAGCTGGACCGATGCGCGGGCCGGCTGGTCGCTGAAGTTGTGGATGGCAAGCGCGCTGCTGCCATCCCACGTGGCCACGTGGGCGAGCACCCTCGGGTTCCGCGTCCCGAGGACCTGCCATTCGCCCCAGCCGAACTCGGGCCACTCCTTGCGGGTGCGGATGGCGCGCTCGGTCCAGTTCAGGAACGAGCCGCGGTCCCCGCGCTGATCCTCCACGTTGAGCTTCCGGTAGCCGAACGGGCCGTCACGCAGCACCGGCCGCGGAAGCGCCTTCTCGTCGGCAAGCGTGAAGCCGCCACCGGGCCGGTTCGCCCACTGCATCGGCAGCCGGACGGATTCGCGCTCGGCCATGGCGAGATTGTCGCCGAGGCCGATCTCCTCGCCGTAGAACAGCACCGGCGTTCCCGGAAGGCTGTACAGCAGGCTGTAGGCGAGCTCCATGCGGCGTCGGTCACCGTCGACCATCGGCGGGAAGCGACGGCGGATGCCGCGCTCGAAGAGGCGCATCGACTTCTTCGGCGCGAAGGCGGCGAAGACCTCTTCGCGCTCCGCCTCCGACAGCTTGTCGAGCGACGCCTCGTCGTGATTCTTGATGAAGTTCGCCCATTGGCCCTCCGGCGGCGTGGGTGGCAGCGAACGCAGCGCATCGGCCACCGGGGTCGCGTCGTGACGGACGAACGAGAGGTAGAGCGCCTGGTTGGTGACGAAGCTGAACAGCATGTGCATCTGGTCGCCCCGCTCACCGAAGTAGCCGGCCAGCAGGTCGAGCGGCTCGTTCGCCTCGGCCAACAGCATGGTGTCGCCGCGCCGGCGCGACGCGAAGTCGGCGATGTCGCGCAGGTAGTCGTGCGGATCCTGGGTGGCGGGGTTGGCCTGGCCCACCTGCTCGATGAGGAACGGGACGGCGTCGATGCGGAACCCGGACAGGCCGAGCTCCAGCCAGAAGCCGATGACCTTGTGGATCTCGTCGCGGACCAGCGGGTTGTTGATGTTCAGGTCCGGCTGGAACGGCATGAACCGATGCATGTACCAGCGCTTCGCGGCGCGGTCATAGCTCCAGATGCTCTCCTGCTTGCCCGGGAAGATCACGCCCTTGTCGGCATCCGGGGGCTTCTCGTCGGACCAGACGTAGAAGTCCCGGTAGATCGGGTGGTCCTGGCGTGCCATCTGGAACCACGGATGGTCGACCGAGGTGTGGTTGATCACCAGGTCGGCGATCACCCGGATCCCGCGCTCGCGGGCCACCCGCACCAGCTCGACGAGGTCGCCGAGGCTGCCGTACTTGTCGGCGACGCCGTAGTAATCGGCCACGTCGTAGCCGTAGTCCTGCTCCGGGGAGGGATAGATCGGCATCAGCCACAGGCAGGTCACGCCGAGGCCGGCGAGGTAGTCGATGCGCTGCGTCAGGCCGTCCAGGTCACCGACCCCGTCGCTGTTCGTATCGAGGAAGGCCTGGGTGTCGACGCAGTAGATGATCGCGTTCTTCCACCACAGGTCGCTGGTCGCTTCAAGGCTCATGCGGCGCTCCTGTGCACGCAGCGTTCCGGCGCCGCGCCGCCCGAGCCCCTAGCATCCATTGCCATGAGCCACCACGCCGATCTGGCCATCCACGAGTGGCGCTCGAAGGACGCCGATGCGAACGCCCCCGTCGCGGTCCTCGTTCACGGCGTCACCGGCTGGCACCGGACCTGGTGGCGGGTCGGGCCCGCGCTGGCCGAGCGAGGCTGGCGCGTCATCGCGGTGGACCAGCGCGGTCACGGTCGCAGCCCGCGGCTCGCGGGGCCGGCGACGATCGACGATCTCGCCGACGATCTCGAGGCCGCGATCGAGCGTCACGCGCCGCCGCCGATCGACCTCCTGGTCGGCCACTCCCTGGGCGCGGTGGTGAGCATGCGCCTGGCCCTTCGACGGCCCGGGATCGCGCGCCGCCTCGTCCTCGAGGACCCGCCGAGCATCGATCGGGCGTCCGACGAGGAATTCTTCGCCTCGATCCGCGACGGCGTGCGGGCCGCGCGCGATACCCCTGAGACGGAGGTCGCCCGCGAGCTCGCCGAGAACCCACGGTGGCTCGAGGAGGACGCACGCCAGGACGTCGAGGGTCGCGCCCTGGCCGATGCGGATGGGATCGTTGCCTCGCTTCGCCGCCCGCGCCCCTTCGCCGTCATGGATGCGGCGGCGGACCTGGCGGTCCCCACTCTCTTCCTCCTGGCCGACGCCGAGCGATCGGTGCTGGTGGGGCCGGCGCGCGAGCGACTGCGGGCCTCGCTGCCGGCGTTTGGCCGGATCCGCGAGTTCGACAGCGGTCACACCATCCATCGCGATCGGTTCGACGAGCTCCTCGGTGCCGTCCTGGAGTGGGCGCCCGAGCGGTGAGCCTGGACGAGGTCGCTGCCTGGCTTCGCGAGTCGCGATCGACCGTCGCGCTCACCGGGGCCGGCGTCAGCACCGAGTCGGGGATCCCGGACTTCCGCGGTCCGAACGGGATCTGGACGCGTGACCCGGCCTCGGAGCGCCTGAGCAACATCGGCTACTACATCGCCAACCCGGAGATCCGGCGCGAGTCGTGGCGCCGGCGCCTGGACCACCCCGCCTGGGGCGCGAGGCCGAACGCGGCACACCGGGCGCTCGCGGCGCTCGAGAACGCCAGGCGGCTCGACCTGCTCGTCACCCAGAACATCGACGGGCTGCACCTGGCGGCCGGGTCGTCGGCCGAGCGTCTCGTCGAGATCCACGGCACGATCCGCGAGACGGCCTGCCTCGGCTGCGGCGATCGGCGGCCCATGCGCGAGACGCTCGCACGCGTGGCAGCGGGGGAGCCGGACCCGGCCTGCGATCGCTGTGGCGGCATCCTCAAGTCGGCGACGGTGAGCTTCGGGCAGAACCTCGACCCGGAGCTGCTCGCTCGAGCGGAGGAGGCCGCGGCCACCGCGGAGGTGTTCCTGGCCATCGGCACGAGCCTGACCGTCTACCCGGTGGCGAGGCTGCCGGAGATCGCGATCGACGCCGGGGCGCGCCTGGTGATCATCAATGCCGAGCCGACGCCGATGGACGGTCTCGCCCACGCCGTCCTCCGCGGCCAGGCGGGCGCGGTGCTGACCGAGCTCGTCACCGCGAGCACCGCCCGGTAGCATCGGTCCATGCCGGACCTCACCATCCGCGACGTGCCCGGGATCCGGGTCGGCCACTGGACCGATGGCGTTGCGCGCACCGGCTGCACCGTGGTGCTCGCCCCCGATGCCGGCGCGGTCGGCGGCTGTGATGTCCGCGGCTCGGCCACGGGCACCCGCGAGACGGACCTGTTCCGCCACACGGCGCTGGGCGTACCGGTCAACGCGATCTGCCTCGCCGGGGGCTCGGCGTTCGGGCTCGCCGCGGCCGATGGGGTCATGCGACGCCTCGCAGAGCGCGGCATCGGCTACTCGACCGGCGTGCGGCCGGTGCCCATCGTTCCCGCGGCGATCCTCTTCGACCTGGGCATCGGCGACGGGTTCGCCTTCCCCGGTGCCGATGCCGGCTACGCGGCCACGATCGCCGCGGAGGCCGACGACGGGCCGCTCGAGGGACCCGTTGGTGCCGGCACCGGCGCCACCGTCGCGAAGCTCGGCGGCGCGGACCACGGGCAGCCGGGTGGCGTGGGCAGCGCGGCGCGCCGGCTCGCCGCCGGCGCACTCGTCGGAGCCCTTGTCGTCAACAACGCGCTCGGCGACATCGTCGCGCGCGACGGGTCGGCGCTGGTCACCCACGAAGGGTCGAGCACGCCGCCGCCGCTCGCGAACACCACGCTGGTGGTCGTGGCGACCGACGCGGCAATCGACCGCGCGCAGGCCCAGAAGCTCGCCGAGCTGGCGCACGACGCACTGGCGCGCTCGATCCGTCCCGCGCACACGATGTTCGACGGCGACGTCGGCTTTGTGCTGGGAACGGGAGCGGCGGGCGCCGCGGAGGCGGCGGGGTTCATGGAGCTCGTGGACGCGGCCGACGAGGCGATCCGGGAGGCGGTCGAGCGCAGCGTCCGCCGCTGAGCGACTACCAGTCGCGCCAGACCTCGGCGTCGGGGATTGCGGGCAGGTCCGACTCGAAGGCACGCAGCTCGTCGGCGGCGATCTTGTACGTGTGCTCGGCGGCCGGATAGGTGCCGGAGCGTACGTCGGCGGCATAGGCCGCCAGGCCGCGGCGGATCTCGCTGGCGACGTCGGCGTAGCGCTTCACGAACCGGGGAGCGACCCCTTCGTTGATGCCGAGCAGGTCGTGCCAGACGAGCACCTGCCCGTCGCAGGCCGGCCCGGCGCCGATCCCGATCGTCGGGATGGTGAGGACCCTGCTGACGCGGGCCGCGACCTGGGCGGGCACCGCCTCCAGGACGATCGCGAAGCAGCCGGCCGCCTCGAGCTGTCGAGCATCGTGCAGCAGCTGCCGGGCCGCGGTGGCGGTGCGCCCCTGGGCCTTCATGCCACCGAGCTTGGTGGCGGTCTGTGGCGTGAGGCCGACGTGACCCATGACCGGCACGCCCGCGTCGACGATGGCGGTGACGCGGGCAACCATCGGTCCGGCCCCCTCGAGCTTGACCGCGTCGGCCCCCGCCTTCACGAGTCGCACCGCGTTGTCGACCGCATCGGCGTCGGATGCCTGGAAGGACCCGAACGGCATGTCGCCGACGACCAGCGCGCGCGGCCGTGCCCGCGCGACGGCCCCGGTGAGCATGACGACCTCGTCCATCGAGACCGGGACCGTGGAGTCGTAGCCGAGCACGTTGTTGCCCGCCGAATCGCCGACCAGGATGAGGTCGACCCCCGCCTCGGATGCCAGCCGGGCCGACGGATGGTCGTAGGCGGTGACCATCACGATCCTCGTCCCGGCGCGCTTCATGGCGCCGATCTCGGGCAGGGGCAGCGCGTCTCGGGGGTCGCTCATGCGGCAAGCGTCCACGGGAGCGAGGCGCTTGTCAACGCGGGGCGCTCAGCCATCCAGCCGGACGTTGTCGATCAACCGCGTCGCGCCGACGCGGATCGCTGCCACCAGCGTCGGCGCGCCGAACTCCGCCACCTCGACGTAGTCGATCTCCAACCCGGGCTCGGCGTCGAGCGCGGCGCGAGCGGCGGCCACGGGATCGGCCCCCTGGCGGTGGGCGTCGTGCCCGGCGCCCAGGGATCGCGGCAGCGTCAGCGCAGTCGCCCGCTGTTCGGCGGACAGGAATCGGTTGCGGGAGGAAAGCGCCAACCCATCGGCGTCCCGGACGGTGGGCATCGCCACGATCTCGATCGGAAGGTCCAGGTCGCGCGCCACCTGGCGGATCACGGCCACCTGCTGCGCGTCCTTCTCACCGAAGTAGGCGGCGTCGGGGCCGACGATGCTGAACAGCTTGGCACACACCGTGGCGACCCCGCGGAAATGGCCGGGCCGGGCGCCTCCCTCGAGCATCTCCCCCAGGGCCCCGGGGTCGATCCAGGTGTCGAAGCCGGGTGGGTAGAGCTCCTCGGCGACCGGGGCGAACAGCAGGTCGACGCCGGCCTCCTCCGCCACCGCCAGGTCGGCGGCCTCGTCGCGCGGGTAGCGGGCGAGGTCGTCGGCGGCGTCGAACTGGGACGGGTTGACGAAGAGGGACATCACCACCACGTCGCAGGCGCCGCGCGCGGCATCCAGCAGCGACCGATGCCCGGCGTGGAGGGCGCCCATGGTCGGCACCAGGCCGATGCGCTCGCCGCGGCGACGCGGCTCGCGGAGGTGCTCGCGGGCCTCGGCAACCGTTCGAACGACCCTCACGATGCGGTCGCCTCAACCAGTGCCCGGTAGAGCGCCACGAGGTCGGGTGCCCGTTTCTCCAGCGCGGCGAGGTGCGCGTCGATCGTCGGGCGGTCGCCGCGGGCGATCGGCCCGGTCAGGTCGAACCCGTTCTCGATGGTGCGCACCATGAGCGGCACGATCGCCTCGTCGGGAGCGCCGACCTCGGCCATCAGGCGAGTCGCCGCGCGATGGAGGGTGACGATCGAGTTGCCGCCGATGACGGCGGCGGCGTGGTAGAGCGCGCGGTCGGCGTCGGCGACCGCGAACGGCCGCAGGCCGAGCGTCTCGGCCAGCCACCTGGCGCGGTCGAGCGCGTCCGACGAGTCGCCGCCGATGGCGCCCCAGGCGCCGTCGAGTGATCCCGCGCCGCGGTCCCGCGTCAGCGTCTGGAGGGGATGCACGCTGAAGCGACGCCGGTGCGGACCCAGCGCTTCCAGACCGGTGGCACCCGACACATGCGCGATCCACGGGCCGACGGCGACGGCGGCCGCCACCTCGGGAATCACCGCGTCGGGGACGCAGAGCAGCACCAGCCCGGCGGCCGGATCCGGGCGGCGTCCATCGGTCACGCGCAGGCCGCGTTGCCGGAGGCGGGCGCGGATGGCCGAGCCGGCACGACCGGTACCGATGATGTGCACGTGATCGAACATCGCGGCCAGTCTAGGGGCGGGCCTCAGCCCAGGACGCCGCGCAACGCAGATCGCGCGGCATGCAGCCCACACAGGCCATGGACGCCTCCG